>CAYSFB010000001.1:0-49505 GCA_964430735.1 uncultured Planctomycetia bacterium
CGTGCCGACGTTGACGTGTGTTTTGGTGCGTTCGAATTTTTCTTTTGACATGATCGTCTCCCCGTTAGAGTTACCTTGCCTTAGCGTTGCGCCGAATCAATTCACGAACTAAAAACATCAATCTCTGGAGCTGCAGATCGGGATTGAACCGATGACCTCGTCCTTACCAAGGACGTGCTCTACCAACTGAGCTACTGCAGCGCGAAGCTGCGCTCGAAAGCGCAGGAACCGCCGCTTCTATCGTGTTATTAATAAAAGGATAAAACAAACACACGACACCGGTATCCCGGCGACAGTAAGCGGACATTATACCGTCCGGAAAAATAGTGTCAAGGACGAAAGTCAGTTATTTTTGGGGCCTACCAGGGCCAGCGGAATGAGGCGACGACGGCGATGGCGGCGGCGGCATGGAGGAGGTTGGCGGGGCGGGCCCACTTCCCGGCGGTCGGGGCCGGCGCGGGTGTGCCGCTGGCCGCGGCGTAAATGTGCAAAATACGACGGCCCGCGGTCGCATGCGTCAGCACGGCCAGCAGCAGGATGGCCATGGCCGGATTCTGGAACACAAGGCCGAGGACGAGGAGCACCCAGCGCTCTCCCCGCTCCCAAAACCCTACCCGGCAGTCGAACCCAAGCCCTTCGGCGCGGGCGCGGACGTAGCTGATTTCGAAAGCTCCGGCCATCGCGCTCATTGCGGCGATCAGCACCGCGTGCTGCCCCTGAGCTGCAAAGTAAAATCCGACACCCGCGATCAAAAATGCATCGCTGTAACGGTCGAGCGAGGAATCGAGCAGCGCCCCGAACTTGGAGCGGGACGGATTGAGCCGCGCGATCTTCCCGTCGATCAGATCGCACGCCCCGCTGAGAAGCGCCGCGGCGGCCGCCGGCCACCACATTCCCTTCCCCGCCAAAACCCCCGCTCCCGCGCTGACACAAAATCCAACAAAAGTCACCGCGTTCGCGCTAACCCCAAACCCCGCCAAAATTTTTGCAACCGCTGTCAGCATCAAAGAGCCTCTGAGTGATTTTCACCAAGCACGCCGGCTAAGGCGCGTCCGCGCCGAAAGCCGGCAACACCCACCCACGCACTCACTCATCGACAAGAATGCTGCAGATGCGAGGCGCGAGGTTCCGCCGCGTAGCGGAAGCTACGCTAGGAACCGAGCAACGAAGCAGATGCGGCATTATTGTCGATGAGTGGAGCGGGAGATGGGAATCGAACCCACGTGTGCAGCTTGGAAGGCTGCCGTTCTACCATTGAACTACTCCCGCGGATGAAATGTGGGCAGGGAAGGATTCGAACCTTCGAAGGCGTGAGCCGACAGATTTACAGTCTGTTGTGTTTGACCACTTCACTACCTACCCGAAAAAATCAAAGAACGAGCTGGAGGTCGGGATCGAACCGACGGCCGGCGGTTTACAAAACCGCTGCTCTACCACTGAGCTACTCCAGCGAGCTCATTGTCCGCGGCCGGATCGCGGCCGCGCGTATCGGAGCAGATCCTTTTTCGTTTCCAATTCCGCCCAAACGACGGGCAAAAATCTGAGAAGATCGGACGGTGCCAGCGCGGTGAGCGACCCGCTCTTCGCCGCGAGGTCAGCTGCGCGGCCGTGAGCCCTGACGCCGATCCGCGCAGCGGAGCCGGCATCGAACCCTTGAGCGGCGAGTCCGGCGATGATGCCGGTCAAAACGTCTCCGCTGCCGCCTTTGGCCATTCCCGGGTTTCCGGTCGTGTTCACGAAGGATTTGCCGCCTGGAAGGACGACGCGCGAGGCCGGTCCTTTGCAAACGAGGACACAATGATACTGATTTGCGATTCTTTTTGCAACCGAGCTGCGTTCGGATGCTGTGGCTGACGGATGTGTCCCGAACAAACGGGCGAATTCCCCCGCGTGCGGAGTCAGAACGACCGGCGCTCGAGATTTTTTAAGAGACTCCAAATCCCCTTCCAGTGCCCACAGCGCGTCGGCGTCTAATATTAAAGGAACCCGGGACTGCGCCAGAAACGCCTGCACCAGCCGCCGGACGGCGGGCGTCCGGCCGAGACCCGGGCCGATGCCGACCGCTTGCGCGGCGGCCAGGGCCCGGCGGACGATATGCGGGATCGCGCGGGCGGGCAGACTCCCCCGCGCGTCCGATTGGAATGTGAGCGACATGACTTCGGGGATCGCCCGACCCATGACGCGATAGGCTTCCCGTGTCGTGACCCAGGTCGTCCGCCCGGCTCCGCTGCGCATCGCGGCGGCCGCCGCGAGACAACCAGCTCCGGCCATTCCCGAGGACCCGGCGACGATCCACGCGTGGCCAAAATCGCCTTTGTGGCAATCCTTGGGCCTGCGAAGCGATTTTTTCATGAATCAACCGTGCGCGGCAAAACCCGCAACGGCGGAACGGAGGTGGGAGTAACTGATGGACGGCAAAAGCGCTGCGGACTTCCGCCGGGGCGCGGCCAAATACGGCTGGCCGCTCGGGCGTTTGGCGACCCGCACGCGCGGGTCGGCCGGCTCCGCGGATTTTAAAGCGGCGAGCAGGCCCGCCGTTTCGACCGCGCACGCGCGGGCGGCTTCGGACAGACGCGCGCGTGGCCGCCCGGAACGCTTCACACCGGACTTCGCATCCAGCGGACGGATCCCGAGCGCCGCAATCATCGGCGGACGAGTCTGGTTGGGGGCGCGTGACGCCGGATCAACGCTCTCATCCGGCGGACCGCTTGCGGCAGCCCCTCGAAAACGGACGCCGCGACAATCGAAAAACCGATATTGAATTCGTCGATGCCGGGAATCGCGGCGATGGCGGCCGTGTTCGCGTAGTCGAGGCCGTGACCAACGTGGGCCGGAAGACCCAGGCCGCCGGCATGTTCCACGGCGCGGCGAATCCGGAGCGCCTCGCGGCGCCGGTCCGCGGCGGTCCGGGCTTCAGCGTAGGTGCCGGTGTGAATTTCGACCGCGTCGGCTCCGGCGCAGAGCGCGGCGGTGATGTGTTCGGGCCGGGGATCCACAAAATACGAGACTTCGATCCCCTTCGCGTGAAGCTTGCGGGTCGCATCCGCCAGGCGTTTGCCGTCCCGCGCCATGTCGAGACCGGACTCGGTGGTTTTTTCCAGACGCTTCTCGGGCACGAGCGTGACCGTGTCGGGCCTCGCCTTAAGGGCGGTTGCGAGAACGCTGGGGTGGATGGCCATTTCGAGATTGAATTTGATCGTGAGCGCTTTTTTGAGACGGAACACGTCCGCGTCCTGGATGTGGCGGCGGTCTTCACGGAGATGCGCGACAATGGAGTCGGCGCCGGCTTCCTGGCAAACCCGCGCGGCCTGCACCGGATCCGGAAAAGAAACGCCGCGGGCCTGACGGACGGTCGCGACGTGGTCGACGTTGACGCCGAGTCGCATGAGGGTCAGCGGGCCTCTTCGAGCTTTTCGATCGGGATCGTCACGTCGACGATATGCGGCTCTCCGCCGAGGTGGACTCCGGCGATCGATTCCAGCGGGATGGACTTGATGATTTTGCGGGTGGTCTGGCCGATGTCGATGATGGCCGTTTCGGCGGACGAAGCTTCATCGAGCAGCGCCTCCGGGCCGATCACGGTCACCTTCGCCGGGCTGACGGTGATGCGCTCCTGGATCAGGCGGTATCCCTCCGGAGGGGCCGAAGCGATGCGGACGCGGACCGGGACCGTTTTGGCCGTGAGTTTAATCAGCTTGTACGAAGCATCCTGCGTTTCGGCGTTCTTCTGCATCATCTGATTGAGATAGCCGTACGTGATCGCCGCGAGGGCCAGCGCCACCAGCAGGTATCCCCAGTCGAATCTAGACGGCTGCTTCATGTTTTTTCTCCGACGGCGACGGACGCTTGAAAAGTCCGAAGCGTTTCTTGGCCGCGCGCTCGGGCCGGTACAGACGCATGAGCCGCTGACGCAGGTCTTCGGACGTGACGTCCTGGGTGAGCTCCCCTTTTTCCGCGATGGAAATGGCGCCGCGTTCTTCCGATACGACGATGACGAAGGCGTCACTCTCTTCGGTTAGGCCGATCGCGGCCCGGTGACGAGTTCCGAATGTCTTGGAGAGCTGCTGGGTCTGGCTCAGCGGAAACAGACAGCCGGCCGATTCGATGCGGCCGCCGCGCAGAATGACGCCGCCGTCATGAAGCGGCGTCTGCGGCATAAAAATCGTGGAAAGAAGCTCGAAGCTCACGACCGCGTCGACCGGGACGCCGCTCTCGGCGAAAGCCTTGAGGCCCATTTCGCGCTCGACCGCGATCAGCGCGCCGATGCGCTTCTTGGAAAGGCCGGTGGCCGCTTTGACGATTTCGTCGACCAGCGTTTCTTCCTTAAGAAAAATCTTGAACATCCGCGTCTGCCCCATGCGCGTGAGGCCGCGGCGCAATTCGTTCTGGAAGACGACGAGGAACGCGATGACCGAGATCGGCAGGATCTGGTTCATGAGCCGCGCGATCGTTCCCAGGCCCAGCAACTGGACCACGACGAAGAACAAAAAGACCACGAACAGGCCCTTGAGCACCTGCAGCGCGCCGGTGCTCTTTAAAAAAATCAGCAGCTGGTAATAGGCAAACCAGAACAGCGCCGTTTCGACGCAGGGCTTCCAGTATTGTTGAATGAGTGCGAGAAGATCGGGACTCACGTTGTTTCCTGCATTTGAAGAAGCTCGAAGACACGGACCGTTTGAACGGTCTCTATAATATCATGCACCCGCAGGAAGCGCGCCCCTCCGGCCAGCACCGCCAGGTGCGCGGCGGCCATCGGCACGGCCAGGCGATCGGCCGGCAGGCCGAACGTGCGGGTCAAAAACGATTTGCGCGAGAGCCCGATCAGGAGCTCGTGTCCCAGCTCGGCCCGGAAGCGCGGCACGAGCCTCAAGAGCTCCCAATTCCCCTCGACGCTCTTGCCGAACCCGATCCCCGGATCCAGCACAATGTCGGCGGGCGCGATCCCGGCCGCGAGTGCGAGGTCGCGGGCGGCCTTGAGATGAGCGATCACCTCAGCCCCCAGATCGGCGTATGCCGTGTCGCGCTGCATGTCCGCTGGCTCGCCGCGCGAATGCATCAGGATCACGCCGCATCCCGCATCCGCCAGCAGCTTCGGGATGCGCGCGTCGGACCGCATCGCCTTGACGTCATTGATGATCCGCACGCCGGCGCCGAGCACGGCCTGCATGACGCCGAATTTGGACGTATCGACGGAAACGGGAATCTTGAGCTTGGGGACGAGCTGCTTGAGAACCGGGAGGAGCCGCGCGAGCTCTTCCTGCTCCGAAACGGCCGCGGCTCCGGGCCGCGTCGATTCGGCGCCGACGTCGATCAAGTCCGCGCCTTCGGACTGCATTTGCAGCGCGCGATCGAGGGCCGCTTCGGGCTTCAGATACAGATTTCCGTCGCTGAACGAGTCAGGTGTGACGTTCAAAATACCCATCACCTGCGGCCGGCCTTTTCGGACCAGTTCAGCCAGCGGAGACGGCATTTGAGGTTAGTCGGCGATGGTGGTCGGGGCGGACGGAGGCGCGGCGCCCGCTTCGGGCGTCTCGGGCAGCGGAAGATTGAGCAGGATACGGACTTCGGACGCGTCGAGCGTTTCCTTCTCCATCAATTCCTTGGAGAGAAGCTCGAGCTGGTCGCGATGCGTGGTCAGAATTTCTTTGGCGCGGCGGTAGGCGGTGTCGACGAGCTTTTTGACTTCGTCGTCGATGATGCGCGCGGTTTCTTCCGAATAGTTGCGGTCGCCTCCGAAGTCGCGGCCGAGGAAAACCATCGACTGGTCCTTGCCCCACGCGACGTTGCCGAGCTTTTCGCTCATGCCGTACTGCGTGATCATGCTGCGGACAATCTGCGTCACGTGCTGAAGGTCGTTCTGGGCGCCCGTCGTCACGTCGCCGAAGATGATTTCTTCGGCGGCGCGTCCGCCGAGCGCGATCGGAAGTTCGCCCAGGAAGTCGGCCTTGAAGCGGTAGCTGGTGCGGTCCTCGTCGGGCAGGAACATCGTGTAACCGCCGGCCATGCCGCGCGGGATGATCGTCACCTTGTGGAAAGGATCGGAGCCGGGCGTGTACAGCGAAACGAGCGTGTGGCCGGACTCGTGGTAAGCGGCGATCTTCTTCTCTTTGTCCGAGATCTTCTTGCTCTTGCGCTGGGGGCCGGCCATCACGCGCTCAATGGACTCCTGCAGCTCGATCATCCCGACCGTTTCCTTGTTGAACCGCGCGGCGAGAAGCGCCGCTTCGTTGACGAGGTTGGCGAGATCCGCTCCGGAAAAATTGGTGGTCTGCTTGGCAATGGCAGTGAGGTTCACAGCAGGGTCGAGCTTCACGCGCGAGGCATGGACCTTGAGAATGGCCTCGCGGCCGGTGAGGTCCGGACGCGGAACGACGATGTGGCGGTCGAAGCGGCCCGGACGCAACAG
The DNA here is from genome assembly GCA_964430735.1 of uncultured Planctomycetia bacterium. GTDB lineage: Bacteria > Omnitrophota > Gorgyraeia > 2-02-FULL-51-18 > JAGOUK01 > JAGOUK01. Next base: position 6,407 of record CAYSFB010000001.1, read on the forward strand.
CGCCGGATCCAGCACGTCAGGACGGTTGGTCGCCGCGATCAGAATCACCGCTTCGCTCGAACCGAAGCCGTCCATCTCGACAAGGAGGGCGTTGAGCGTCTGCTCGCGCTCGTCGTGTCCGCCGCCGACTCCGGCGAAGCGCTGGCGCCCGACGGCGTCGATTTCGTCGATGAAAATGATGGCGCCCTTGCCGCCGGCCTTCGAGGCCTTGGACGCCTGGTCAAAGAGGTCGCGCACGCGCGACGCGCCGACGCCGACGAACATCTCCACGAAGTCCGAGCCCGAAATGCTGAAGAACGGCACGCCCGCTTCGCCGGCGATCGCCTTGGCGAGCAGGGTCTTGCCGGTTCCGGGAGGGCCAATGAGAAGCACGCCTTTGGGAATCTTGCCTCCGAGCTTCTGGAAACGCTTGGGATCGCGGAGGTATTCGACGACTTCCTGGAGCTCTTCCTTGGCCTCGTCCACGCCGGCGACGTCCTTAAAGGAAGTCTTGCTCAGGTCGACGTTCTTTTTGGCGCGGCTCTTGCCGAACGACATGATGCGGCCGCCGCCTCCGCCGCCCCGGTAAATGACGAGCCAGAAAAGGCCGACGAACAGGATGGGTCCGAGAATGGTGTAGAAAAATTGGATGAGCAGGGTCCGTTCGGCCTGGATTTCGTACTTGTCGACCTTGCGCTTGAGCAGGTATTCCAGTTCCTGATCCTGGTCGGGAACCGTGACCTGATAAGCGGTGCCGTCGGCAAAGGTGCCGCGGATCTGGTTCACGGTGCGGATGGCGGTGGTGATCTTGGTCTGCCCCTCGCCCGCGTTGAGCGCGGCGAAAAACTCGCCGTAGGTCAGAGTCTTCACGTCGCCCGAAAAACCGCCGGAACCCAGCCGGATGGCGTAGAACACCGCAAGGAAAACCAGAACCAGGACAAAGAAAGGCCCGAGGCCGCCTTCTTTTTTAGGAGGCGTGCCCGGCTTTTTGGAGTCTTGCGGACGTTTGAAGGAAGAGGGGTTCTCGGCTGTCATGGAAGCGGTATTTTAGCACACCGTCGGGGCCAAAATCATGAAATGCGGAAGTGCAGGTACGCGGTGATCCAGATCGACCCGATCAGATTAAGCCCCAGCCCCGCCAGGACCATGTCCCGCATTTTGATGCGTCCGCTGGCGAACACGACGGCGTTGGGCGGCGTGCCGGCCGGGAGCATGAACGCGAGCGAGGACGCGAAGGCGACCGGAAGCATGAGCGCGAGCGGTTCATGTCCCAGCGAAGCGGAGGCCGAGCCGATGATCGGCATCAGAATCGAGCATTGGGCGGTGTTGGACATTACTTCGGACAAAAAGGTCGAGGCGACGGACAGAAAAAGCGTCAACGCGGGCAGCGGCAGGCCTTTGAGCGACAGCGCCGCATCCGCGGCGAGTCCGGCGAAGCCGGACGCACGAACGCATTCAGCGATCGCAAACCCACCGCCGAACAGCAACAGCACGTCCCACGGGATACGGGAAACCCAGTCGATATCCATCAGCCGGCCGCCGGGCTTGGCGGCGCCGTCCGGAAGGATGAAGAGCAACAGCGCGCCCGCGATCGCAACGCCCGCGTCCCCAATCCGTCCGATCCCGTGCCAATTCCCCCATCCCGGGATCGTTGCAAAACCCAAATCCAGATCCGCGCGAAAAATCCAACCGACCGCCATCAAAAGAAATACCGTGAGCACTCTCCGCTCGGCGGGAGTCCAGGGTCCGGTGGAACGCGCTTCGCGCTCCAACCAGCCCCGGCTCACGATGGATTTGGGAAGTCCCCGGCCGGCCGTCACGGTCATCAAAAAACCCCACGCGATCCCCAGAAAGACCAGACACAGCGGGAATGCGATCGACAAGTACCGGGCGAAATCGAGCTCGGGATGTTCAGGAAAAAGGATGCGCAGCTGCGAAGCCAGAATCAGATTCGGCGGAGACCCCACCAGCGTCGCGGCACCTCCGATACTGGCCGCGTACGCGACGCCGAGCAGCAGCGCGACGCCCCAGCGGCGGATCGGACCGGACGATTGCGGAGCGCCCGCTTCCGCCGTCTTGAGCACCGCGAGGGCAACAGGAAGCATCATGAGCGCCGTTGCCGTGTTCGACACCCACATCGAGATGACAAAGGTCGCGATCATGAATCCGCCGAGAAGGGCTCCGGGAGCCGCTCCGACCGCCCGGATGACGCCGAGCGCGAGACGCCGGTGCAGTCCGCTTTTTTCAAGCGCCAGCGCGAGACAGAAGCCTCCCAGGAACAGAAAAATGTTCGGATCGGCATACGCCTTGGCCACCGCACCGGAATCCAGGATCCCCAACAGCGGCGCGATCAGCACCGGCACGAGCGCCACCGCGCCCAGCGGCAGGGCTTCCGTCACCCACCACACCGCCATGAGCACGATCATCCCAACCGTCCCGGCGACCGACACACTCCCACCCAAAGCCAGCACCACCCCACCCGCCGCAGCCGCTCCGAGCAACCCGCCCCATATCCCCGATCGCTTCATATGGATTCCTCTGATGAAAAAAGTGAGCCCGAGTGGGATCGAACCACCGACCTAGAGTTTAGGAAACTCTCGCTCTATCCAACTGAGCTACGGGCTCGAAAAAGTTTTTTTGGGTTTAATACTTGAGTACGGAGTGGGCGGCGTGCGCGCCGAGCTTTTTCCTGCCGCTCAGGAATTCGAGCTCGACCAGGAATGAGATCCCCTCGATCTTCGCGCCGCACTGTTCGATGAGCCGGGCCACGGCGCCGACGGTGCCGCCGGTCGCAAGCAAATCGTCGACGATGAGCACGCGGTCCTGGGGACCAAGCGCGTCCTGGTGCATGGAGAGAACGCCCGTGCCGTATTCCAGGTCGTAGGCGACGTCATAGGTCTTGTAAGGAAGTTTGCCCTGCTTGCGGATCGGGACGAAGCCGGCGCTGAGCGCGACGGCCGCGGCGCTGCCGAAGATGAAGCCGCGGGCTTCGACGCAGACCACGTGGGTGATGCGGCGGTCCTTGAACGGCGCGATGAGCGCTTCCACGGCGCGGCGGAACGCGCCGGCGTCCTTGATGAGCGGGGTGATGTCCTTGAAGAGGATGCCGGGCTTCGGAAAGTCGGGGATGTCGCGAACGAAGCATTTAAGGTCGTTCTCGATCTCCGCTGCGGGCTTCACAGACTGAACTGAATCTCGTCGGCGTACTTGCGGAGCTTGCGCAGCGAGGCTTCCTCGATCTGCCGGACGCGCTCGCGGGTGATCTTGAACTTCCGCGCGACGTCGTCGAGCGTCTTGATCTCGCCGCCGTCGCCGATGCCGAAGCGCATCTTGAGGATGTCCTGCTCGCGCTCGTTGAGCTTGGTCATGAGCTTCTGCATCGCTTCCAGATGGAAGAATTCGTTGATCTTCGCCTGCCCCAGATGCGTCATCGCCTCGTCTTCCATGAGGTCGAGCACGGTCGCGTCGCCCTCTTCGCCCACCGGCGCGTCGAGCGACGTGACACCCTGATTCAGTTCCATGAGGTCGCGCACCTTGGCGGTGGAGATCTTCATGGCTTTGGCGATTTCGGACGGCGAGGGCGCGCGCTTCATCAGGTGCTGCAGGCGGTCCTGCGTCTTGCGGAAGCGGGACAGCGTCTCGACCATGTAAACGGGAATGCGGACGGACTTGCCCTGATCGGCCAGCGCGCGCGTGACGTGCTGCTTGATCCACCACGCGCCGTAGGTCGAGAACCGGTAACCGCGGCGCGGATCGAACTTGCTGACGGCCTTCATGAGTCCGAGGTTTCCCTCTTCGATGAGGTCGAGCAGCGGCACGCCGAACCGCGCATAGCGCTTGGCGATGTTGATCACCAGGCGCAGGTTCGAGCGGATGAGCTTGCGGCGGGCCTTCGCGTCGCCCTTGCGGGCCTTGCGCGAAAGATCTATTTCTTCCTCCGCCGAAAGCAGAGGAATGTTCTTGATGTCCTTGAGATAGATCTTAAGCGCGTCCATTTAGCCCTGGATCGCGGCCTGTGCGGCGGCGAGGCGTGCAATGGGAACGCGGTACGGCGAGCAACTCACGTACGTCAGACCGATCTTGTGGCAGAACTTCACGGAATCGGGTTCGCCGCCGTGTTCGCCGCAGATACCCAGCTTGATGTTGGGACGGCTCTTGCGGCCCTTCTCGATCGCGATCTGCATCAGCTGGCCCACGCCGGTCTGATCGATCGTCGCGAACGGGTTCTTCTTTACGATTTCGGATTCCTGATAGGCCGTGAGGAACGATCCGGAGTCGTCGCGGCTCATACCGAGCGTCGTCTGCGTGAGGTCATTCGTGCCGAAGCTGAAGAACTCGGCGGACTGAGCGATCTCGTCGGCCGTGAGCGCGCCGCGCGGGACTTCGATCATCGTGCCGACGGTGTAGGTGAGCTTCACCTTCTTCTCAGCTTCGACCTGCTTGGCCGTCTCGTGGACGACGGCGAGCTGGAGGTCGAACTCTTTCTTGAAGCCGACGAGCGGGATCATGATCTCGGGCTTGCAGGCGATTTTTTCCTTGATGCAGAGCGCGGCGGCTTCGAAGACGGCGCGGGTCTGCATGCGGGTGATTTCGGGATACTTGATTCCGAGGCGGCAGCCGCGGAAGCCGAGCATCGGGTTGAACTCGTGGAGCTCACTCACGCGGGCGATGATCTTTTCGACCGGAATGCCGAGCTTGCGCGCGAGGTCCATCTGCTGTTCCTTGGAATGCGGAAGGAACTCGTGCAGGGGCGGATCCAGGAAGCGGATCGTCGCCGGGAACCCTTTAAGCGCCTTGAAGATGCCGTGGAAGTCCTCGCGCTGGTACGGGAGAAGCTTCGCAAGCGCCGCTTCGCGGGCTTCGAGCGTGTCGGCGAGAATCATTTCGCGCATCGCGTCGATGCGTTCACCTTCGAAGAACATGTGCTCGGTGCGGCAAAGGCCGATACCGACGGCGCCGAACGCGACGGCGTTCTTGGTCTGCTCGGGGGTGTCGGCGTTGGTGCGCACTTCGAGGCGGGCGAACTTTTCGCACCACTTCATGAGCTGGTTGAAGTTGCGGAACTTCTCGGACTTCTGCGCTTCCTTGTCGCCGCTCAGGAGGCCTGCGACGATCTCGGAGGGAGCGGTCTTGACCTGGCCGGCATACACCGTGCCCGAGGTTCCGTCGATTGAGAGGTAATCCCCTTCGCGGTACGTCTTGCCGTCGATGGTGACGGTTTTCTTGTCATAGTCGACCGCAACGCCGGCCGCGCCGCAGACGCAGACCTTGCCCATCTGGCGGGCGACGAGGGCCGCGTGCGAGCTGACGCCGCCGCGCGCCGTGAGAATGCCTTCGGCCGCGATCATGCCGCGCAAGTCTTCGGGGGAAGTTTCGACGCGGACCAAGAGAACTTTTTCGCCCTTTTCGGCGGCCGCGACAGCGCGGTCGGCGTTGAGGTAGACCTTGCCGGAAGCGGCGCCGGGACCGGCGGGAAGGCCCGTCGCGATCACCTTCACCTTCTTCACTTCGTTGTGGTCGAAGATCGGGGCGAGGAGCTGGTCCAGCTGTTCGGCCGGGTTGCGCATGACGACGGTTTTTTCGTCGATGAGCTTCTCTTTATACATGTCCATGGAGAACTTGAGCGCGGCGGCGGCGGTGCGCTTGCCGTTGCGGGTCTGGAGCATGAACACCTTGCCGTCCTGGATCGTGAACTCGAAGTCCTGAACGTCCTTGAAGTGCTTTTCGAGCGTAAAGCGGATGCGGTCGAGTTCGGCGTAGATCGCCGCGTTGCGCTTCTTGAGCTCGGAGACGGGGTCCGGGGTGCGCACGCCGGCGACGACGTCTTCGCCCTGCGCGTTCATCAGGAACTCGCCGTAGAATTCTTTTTCGCCGTTGGCCGGGTTGCGCGTGAACGCGACGCCGGAACCGGACGATTCGCCGGTGTTGCCGAACACCATGGCCTGGACGTTGACGGCCGTGCCCCACTCATGGGGAATGCCGTACTTGCGGCGGTAGACCATCGCGCGGTCGTTCATCCACGAGCCGAACACGGCGCCGACGGCGCCCTTCAGCTGATCCCAGGGATTCGCCGGGAAGTCCTTGCCGGTGCGCTTTTTGACGAGCGCCTTGAAGCGGTTCACGAGCTCTTTGAGGTCGGCAGCGGTGAGCTTGGTGTCTTCGACGTCGGAATGGTATTTCTCGTGCTTGAAGCCGTGGATGACGGTCTCGAACGGATCATGGTCTTCGTTGGCCTGCTTCTGCACGCCGAGCACGACGTCGCCATACATTTGGACGAAGCGGCGGTAGCAATCCCACGCGAAGCGCGGGTTCTTCGTCGCCTTCTCGAGCGCGAGAACGGTTTCGTCGTTCAGGCCGAGGTTCAGAATGGTGTCCATCATGCCGGGCATCGAGTCGCGCGCGCCGGAGCGGACGGCGACCAGAAGCGGGAACGCTTTTCCGTCACCGAACTTGTAGCCCATGATCTTTTCCATGCTGCGGACGCCTTCTTCGATCTGGGCCTGGAGCGTCTTCGGATAGGTGCGCTTGTTGTCGTAGTAGTAGGTGCAGACTTCGGTCGAGATCGTGAAGCCGGGAGGCACCGGCAGGCCGATGCGCGTCATTTCCGCGAGGTTGGCGCCCTTGCCGCCGAGGAGAGCCTTCATCGTGCCGTTGCCGTCGGTCTTGTTCTTGCCGAAAAGGTAAACATACTTGCCGTTGACGGACTTGGAGGAAGCGATGCGGGCTTTGGACTTCTTCAGGGTGGCTGACTTCAACGAGGGTCTCCTTGATTAATGGCTTGGGCGAAAAGTTGAAAAAATTAGGACGCTTCCTGGGTCTTGATCTTGGAAAGATCCGCAAAATGGTCGGCGAACAAACCGCGCACGGACGCCACGAGGCGGAGGCGGTTGGTCCGGACGGCCGGATCCTCGGAATTGACCAAAACCTCTTCGAAGAATCGGTGCAGGATATCAAAAAAGGACTCGGCGTACAAGCGAAGCGCCTTCTGAGCGTCCCCGGAAGCGACGGCTTCGGCGACGGCTGACTTTTTGGCCGTCCACGCGGCAAAAAGTTCCTTCTCGCTGGGCTCGGTCAGGAGGCGTTCTTCGGGGTCGCCCGCGATCTTTTCCTTGGCGCCTTTGACGATATTGGTCGTGCGCTGGAGGACTTTGACCGTCTTGGCGAAGTCGGAGGTTCCGGCCATCTTCCGGAGCGCCTCGATGCGGCGGGCGACGTCGAGGATGTCGCCGGTGCGGACTTCGAGCACGGACTCCGCGATCTCGCGGCTCGTCCCCTGGTTTTCGTAGAAGTACTGGGTGCGCTCGGCGTAAAAGCCGCGGAGCTTCTTGAGCGTCGCTTCGACATCGAAGTCCTCGGCGAGCTTCTGATCTTTAAGCGCCGTGAGCAGCGCGCGCATGAGGTCGTCCCATTGGACGCGGAGGCCCTTGGCGGTGGCGGTGCGGAGAATGCCGGCCAGCGCGCGCTTGAGCGCGTACGGATCCTGGCTCGAGCTCGGCAGCTTGTTCAGCGCAAAGCAGACCGCGATGATATCGGCCTTGTCGAGGATAGAGAGGGCTGCGCCCGCAATGGTTGAGGGTAACGCCGAGTCGGGCGAAGTCGGAAGGTAATGCTCGCTCACGGCCTGAGCCACGGCAGCGGACTGGCCCGCGCCTTGGAGGTAGAAGCCACCTGCGATCCCCTGCAGTTCCGGGAATTCGCCGACCATCTGGGTCAACAAGTCCACCTTCATCAAAGGAGCTGCCTCAAGAACGGCGGCCGCATTCGAAGAATTCAGGCCCCACCCGCCGAGCAGCGAGGCGGCGGCGGACGCGAGGCGTTCCTGTTTCTGCGCCATCGAACCAGCACCTTTCAGGTATTGAAGATTTTTCAGATCATTAAGCAGTTTGTCGAGACCGGCTCTTTTTGAATCCCCGGGAGCCAGGAAAAGCTTCAGATCTTCTTCAAAGAAAAACCGCGCGTCCTGGAGCTTCGCGCGCAGAATCGCGCCGACGGTCTGAACGACGACCTTAGGATTCTTACTCGCTCCGTCGAGAAATCCGATGCAATAAGGCATATGGCGCCCGTTTTTATCATAGACGCTAAATAAGCGTTGGCTCTTAGAAAGCGCCGATTCCAAAACTTCCTTGGGAAGCTGTGCAAAATTATTATCAAATACGCTCCAAAGAGCTGATGGACTCTCGGTTAAGTAAGTCACTTCTTCGAGCAGAGTATTTTGAGCTGATTGTACGCCACCAAACTGATTAGTTAGTTTGGTGATCTGCTTTTTTATCTCTTCGCGGCGTTCAAGCTGATCGAGGATCACGCCGTGTTTTTTAAGCAACGTGTAATAACCCTTGATTCCGGCGATCGGGAAGATCTTGCGTTCGCCGTTACGGAAAATCATCGTTTTAGGAGCGCTCTTCACCGCGCCGAGTAAGCAAGGAACAGCCCGGTCGTCTAACAGAATCAGAAGCGATCTGACTGGGCGCGGAAATTTGAAACCGGAATCGTCCCACCACATGAGCTTCGGAAACGAGAGCTTGTGCACAAATAAAATGACCCACAAGTTAACAATCTTATCCGGAGCATGCGGCTGCGTGTGTCGGACAAAGCCAACACACGGCTTGCCCTTGTTATCAAGTTTTACGATATCCCTCAGCTCGGCTCCTTTGGACTTCATAAACCCTTCGAGCATCGGCGTGGGTCTGCCGTCGGGCGCGTAGGCGCGATCCGCGGGCGGACCATAAACTTCTTCGCGCACGGGCTTGGGGTCGAACGTGAACTCAGCGTCAACTGTAATCCGACGCGGCGTGAGAAAGATTTTTACATCACCTAGAAACATAGCTCCAGAAGGATTGAATTCAGTAAATGCGGCATTAAACGCCTCACGAAACAGGTGCTGGTTGTTCTGGTCGCCGTATGCGAGGTAATTGGCCGGAAGCTCTTCGGCGCCAATCTCGATGAGAAGGCGGTGCTTCGAGGGGCCGGCGAGCTTTTTGGAAACCGCGGACTTGGACTTTTTGGAGGGGGATGATTTTTTCATAAAAGGTTATTTGGATGCGGTCGTTGCGGTTGCGGTGTTTACGGCGGCTTCGGCGTGGCGCTCCATGCAGAGCTCCGAGCAGAGGCGCGCGAGTTTGCGGACGCGGGCGATGTACGTCGGGCGCTCGGTCACGCTGATCGCGCTGCGGGCGTCGAGCATGTTGAAGTAATGCGAGGTCTTGAGCATCGCTTCGTAGGCCGGGATGAGGAGCTTTTCGCCCAGAAGCCGTTCGGATTCTTTTTCGTGCGCGGTGAAGCAGCTGTGCAGGTACTGCATGTCACTTTTTTCGAAGTTGTATTTGCAGTATTCCTTTTCGCGGGCGAGGTGGAGGTCGCCGTATTTGACGCCCTTGGCCCAGTCGAGATCATAAAGGTTGTACTTGCCCTGCAGGAACATGCAGATGCGCTCGAGGCCGTAGGTCAATTCGCACGTGATGGGCTTGAGTTCAAATCCCCCGACCTTCTGGAAATACGTGAACTGCGTGACTTCGAGCGAATCCATCCAAACTTCCCAGCCGAGGCCGGCCGCGCCGAGCGTCGGCGACTCCCAGTCGTCCTGGACGAAGCGGATGTCGTGCTCCTTGAAGTCGATGCCGAGCGTCTTCAGGCTGTTCAGGTAGAGGTCCTGGCAGTTTTCGGGCGCGGGCTTAAGGATGACTTGGTATTGGTAGTAGTGCTGAGCGCGGAGCGGGTTTTCGCCGTAGCGGCCGTCGGTCGGACGGCGCGAGGGCTGGACGTAGGCGGCGCGGGTCGGATGGGGCCCGAGCGCTCCGAAGAACGTCGCCGGATGGAAGGTGCCGGCGCCGACTTCCATGTCGTAGGGCTGGATGACGATGCAGCCTTGTTTTTTCCAGTAAATATTGAGGTTTTCGATCAGGTCCTGAAAGTACATGGTTACACTCCCGCTTGGGTGACTTTGTCCAAAAACAACAACGACTTCGGCGCGTACGCCAAATGGTGATTTAAAAATTGCCGCATCATGCGCTCGAGCTTTTCGCCGACTTCCTGGTTGACCTTGAAGGGGCCGAGCTCCTGGAAGGTGCGCTTCATCGCCTGCTCCAGGAACGAGATCACGCCCTTCGGGATCATCACCAGCGGCGCTTCCGCCGAGCGGCATTTGCCGCAGACGATGCCGCCCGATCCGACGGCGAAATAAATCTCTTCGAATTCCTTCGATCCGCAGTGGACGCATTGGCCCAGTTCCGGCATGAAGCCCAGCGCCTTGAGGAGCTTCACTTCGAAGATCCGCGCCGTGCGCTTGGGGCTGTGGCCGTCGGCCAGGAACTTGAGCGCGTCCGAGATCAGATAAAACACTTCCGGGTGCGCTTCCGCTTCCGCCATCTGGTCGAGAAGCTCCATAAAATAACTGGCGGTGCCCAACTTTTCAAGGTCGCGGCGGACCGGCTCGAAGCGGTCGATCAGGTCCGCCCCCGTCACCATGTGCAGGTCGCCGCCGCGCCGGCGCTTGTAGATCAGGATCTCGTTCAGACTGAAGGGTTCGAGCGTCGAACCCATTCGGAACTTGGCGTCGCGTCCGCCTTTGATGATCGCTTTTACCTTCCCGTGACCGAGCGTATAAAACGTCGCGAGTAAACTCGTGTCGCGGTAGTCCTGCGTCCTTAAGACGTAGGCCAGCGTCGTCTCAGCGGCCATTGAACTCGGTCAAATATTTCTCTTGGACCGCGTGCATCTTCTTGCGGTCAGCCGGCTTCATGTCGTCGTAGCCGAGCAGGTGCAGCGTGCCGTGGACGCAGTAGCGTTCGAGCTCGGCCGCGGGCGTCTGGCCGTAGCCGGCCGCGACGCGTTTGGCGGTCTGCGCGGATGCGACGACGTCGCCCAAGTAACCGACCTTCGCTTCCGGCGAGCCTTTGGGCAGGCCGAAGGAGATCACGTCGGTCGGAGTCGGGTCGTCGAGGTAATCCTTGTGAACCTTGGCGATGCGCCGGTCGTCCGTGATGAGGACGGACACGCCCTTCCCTGCCGCGCCTTCGCGCTTGAGTACGAAGGTCAGCAGGTCCGCGATGCGCTTCGCTGAGACGCGGACAAAGCGGCCCTTCTGCTCGTCGGTGACTTCGATATGCGTTTTGGTTTTAGGCAAGGCGGATCCCCAGGTCCCGAAGTTGCTTCAGGTCGACCGGCGAGGGCGCGTCGGTCATGGGGCAGACGGCCTTCTGGGTCTTCGGGAACGCAATGACGTCGCGGATCGATTCGCGGCCCAAGAGGATCGTGAGCAAGCGATCGATACCGATGGCCGCGCCGCCGTGCGGGGGCGGGCCGTATTCGAAGGCCTTGAGCATAAAGCCGAAGCGGAGCTTCGATTCTTCGGGCGCGAGACCAATGATGTCGAACACCTTCTGCTGCATCTCGGCGTCATGAATACGGATCGAGCCGGAGGCCAGCTCGTTTCCGTTGAGCACGAGGTCATACGAGAGCGAGCGGATATTGCCGTTGTCGTTCCCCAGCTTGTGCGCGTCCTCAGGATGCGCGCTCGTGAACGGATGGTGTTCGCTATCCCAGCGCTTGGCGTCTTCGTTCCACTGAAACAACGGGAAGTCTTTGACCCATGACCAGTGATAGACGCCCTGCGGGATGAGGCCGAGGCGCGCGCCGAGCTTGAGGCGGACTTGACCGAGCGCGGCGTGGGCCTTTTTCTTCTTATCGGCGGCGAAGAACACCACATCACCAGCCTTAGATCCGACGGGCAGTGCTTTTTTGATCCCCTCGATCTCTTCAGGTGTGAGGAATTTGGCCAACGGCGAATCGACGCCGGCGTCCGTCACCTTGAGGTACGCAAGTCCGCCGAGCCCCTGCTCCTTGGCGAAGAGGCCGAGGTCGTCGAAGTCCTTGCGGCTGAACTGGACGGACGGCTGCGGAACTTGCAGCGCGACGATGGCGCCGCCGTTCGAGAGCGTTTCCTTAAAAATCTTGAGCTCGGTCTTGGCGAACACGGCCGAAATGTCGCGCAACTCCAGGCCGAAACGGAGGTCCGGCTTGTCAGAACCGTACTTTTCCATGACGTCCTTGTACGTGAAGCGCGGAAACGGCGTGACGAGGTCGATGTTCATGCAGGTCTTGAACACGTCCTTCAGCAGCGCCTCGAACACGGCAAAGATGTCCTCGTCGGTGACGAAGGACATTTCGAGGTCGAGCTGCGAGAACTCGGGCTGGCGGTCGGCGCGCAGGTCCTCGTCGCGGAAGCATTTGGCCATCTGGAAATACCGGTCGAAGCCCGAGACCATGAGGATCTGCTTGAAGATCTGCGGCGACTGCGGCAGCGCGAAGAATTCGCCCTGGTTCACACGGCTGGGCACGAGGTAATCGCGCGCGCCTTCGGGCGTGGACTTGGTGAGGATGGGCGTCTCGACTTCGACGAAGTTCTGCGCCTGGAGGTAGCGGCGCATCGCAAAGATGATCTGGTTGCGGAAGATGAGCGCTTCCTGCATCGGCGCGCGGCGCAGGTCCAGGTAGCGGTATTTGAGGCGCACTTCTTCCGACAGTTTTTCCTGACCTCCGATTTCGAAAGGCGGGGTCTGCGACTTGCTGAACACGGTGAGCTCGGACGCTTCGACTTCGATCTCGCCAGACGGGATCTTGGAGTTGGTCGTTCCGGCCGGGCGCGCCTTCACGGTGCCGGTGACGCCGATGCAGAACTCGTTGCGGAGCTCGCGGGCCTTTTCGTGGAGTTGGGCGGAGACGGCCGGGTTGAAGACGATCTGGGTCGTCCCCCAACGGTCGCGGAGGTCGATGAACGTCACGCCGCCGTGGTCGCGCGAGGACGCGACCCAGCCGGTCAACTTGACCTTCTGGTCGAGGTTTTTCTTGGTGACTTCGCCGTTCGTGTGGGTTCTGAGCATGGCCTTTGGCTTTTCCTTCTATACAGCGTGATTATTTGGAAGTTTGAAAAAAATGAACCAGTCCGCTGAGCGGCACTTCGCGCTGCGGCGCGTCGGACACGGACAAATCCTTGACGGCGGCCGACCCTTTGGCGAGCTCGTCCGAACCCAGGATCACCGCATAGCGCGATCCGGAACGGTCGGCGGCGCGCATCTGCGCCTTCATCGAGCGTCCGTCGAGGTCCATCTGACAGATGACACCGGCCAGCCGCAATTCCTGGGCGATCTTGAACGCGCCGCGCAGCGCCTCGTCGCCCAGCGCGACGATGGCGACGCCGGAACGGGGCTCTTCGGCAGTCGCCGTTCCCGCTTCCGCCGCTGCGGCCAAAAAAAGCCGTTCGACGCCGACCGCGAACCCGACCGCGGGCGTCGCCGGTCCGCCGAGCGATTGGACGAGGCCGTCGTAGCGGCCGCCGGCGCCCAGCGCGTCCTGTGCCCCGAGCCCGTCGTGCTTCACTTCAAAAACGGTGTGCGTGTAGTAGTCGAGGCCGCGGATGATGCGCGGGTTGTGCGACCAGTTGAGCTCCAGATCCGTGAGCAGCGACTGGACCTTCATGAAGCTGGCCTTGCTCGCGTCCGAAACGTGGTCGCTGATGAGCGGCGCTTCGACCGAAACAGCGCGGCAGGCTTCGTTCTTGCAATCGAGGAGGCGGAACACGTTCTTGCCGAGGCGCGTCTGACATTCCTTGCAGAGCTGATCTTCCTTGCCTTGAAAAAATTTGCCGAGCACGGCGCCGAACGCCGCGCGGTCTTCGGAGCTTCCCAGATTGTTGATCTCGATGCGGAACTTGCGGATCCCGGCGGCTTTGAGCAGTTCGGCCAGCACCGTCATCGCCTCCGCGTCCATATAGGGAGACGCGGAACCGAACGCCTCCGCGCCGATCTGATGGAATTGCCGCAACCGCCCGGCCTGAGGCCGCTCGGCGCGGAACATCGGGCCGGCGTAGTAGAGCTTGCGGACCGGCCGCTCCTGCGAAAGGTTGTTCTGCAGATACGCGCGCACGACACTGGCCGTGCCTTCGGGCCGCATCGCGACTTCGTCGCCCGAACGGTCGGTGAACTTGTACATTTCCTTCTGGACGATGTCGGTGACTTCGCCGACCGAACGGGAAAAAAGCGCATACGGCTCCAGAATGGGCGTGCGGATCGGCTCGTAGCCAAAACGCGTGAACACGGCCGCGGAGGCGGCTTCGAGCTTTTCCCACTGACGGGCTTCGGCGCCGAAGAGGTCCTTCGTGCCGCGCAAACGCTGAACGGCTTGGCTCACTTGATGTCCCGCTTCATGATGAGGCCGGGCTTGAAGATCGCGACTTTTTTCGGAGGGACGGGCACTTCTTCGCCGGTGCGCGGGTTGCGGCCGGTACGCGCCTTGCGCGCCTTGACCTTGAAAATGCCGAAGTTGCGCAGCTCGACTGTCTCGCCTTTGGCGAGCGCGAGCGTGATGTCGTCGAGCATCTGCTGGACCACGCGCTTCACGTCGATCTGCTTGATGCCGGTGTCGTTGGCGATCTTGAGGATGATGTCTTTTTTGGTGATCGTCATCGGATGCTCCTGTTCAAATAAATCTGGATCGTCGCCCCGGACATGAGAAAAACAAGGACCGCAAAGGCCGCGGCGGCGGTCACAATCCGCCGGACTCGTTCGCGCCGTTCCTTGTCCGCCACGCTGACCTGATAAACCGTTTTGCGCTCGATCCCGGCGGTCCACGCCGCGATCCGCTGCTCCCCGTCCTTGACCAGCTCTTCGAGTTTGGCCGTCCTGGCGTCGGTCAGGGTCTCGAAGGTGGAGTAGCTCTGCAGCTGCTCGAGCACCATCCCGATCTGGGCGGGCATCGTGTGCCCCTCGTCCGACTTGCGCAGCCGGCGCAGGCGCAGCAGGAGCGCGTCGCGGGATTTGAGCAATTCCGCCGCCTCTTCGGGCGTGCAGGGCTTCGCCAACAGGTTCAGCGCCTGACGGCGGAACGTGCGCCAGCAATCCACAAACGACTCGAGGGGTTCGACAGATTCAGCCATAACTCAAAATGGTGCAATAGGTTAACACAGCCCGTTGTCCGCGTAAATGAGGCGGCCGGCGGTTATAATGTCGGCATGCGGGAAAAACTCCTCTATTGGCTGAACGGGCCGGCAATCGGGCGCTGGATCGCAGCGCTGGCGGCGGCGAGCTTCGGATTGCGGCTGTGGCTGGCGCAAAAATTCCTGGCCACGCCTTATCACGAGTTCACGCTGCACGTGAACGGGCCCGATCAGAACCGCTTCCTGCTCTGGGCCGAGGGGATCCGCGCCGGCCGCTGGGCCGTTCCCGGGGCAAGTCCCGACGCTCCGTTCGAGTTCTCCCCTGTTTACCCCTGGCTCCTCTCCCTTTCCATCGGATTTGAGAAAAATCCCTTCTTCCTCATCTTCGCGCTGCAAGCGGGGCTTTCGTGTTTGGCGGGGCTGGCGATTTGGAATGTCGGCCGGCGGCTGGGGTCGGGAGCGGCCGGAGCCGCGGGCGCAGTGCTGTGGCTGTTGTATGCGCCGTCGATTTTTTATGACGGGTGTCTGATTCGAGAATCGCTTTTGGCATCGAGCGGCTTCCTGGTCTTTTGGGCGGCGCTGTGCGCGTGGCAGCGGCCGTCCCTGGCGGCGGGCGCGCTCGCCGGGGCGCTCCTGGGGTTTTGCACGGCGCTGCGGCCGCACTTTTTCTTCGCCGTCGTGATCGGCTGTTTCCTGATCGCCGCGCTCCGGCAGCCGGACCGCCGCAAATGGGCCGCAGGCATCGCGCTGCTGATCGCCTCCTGCGCGGTCATCGCGCCGATCGCGGCGCGCAACCTCCTCGTCTCCGGCCGATGGGTTCCTGTTTCGGTCCAGGGGCCGGATGCGCTGATCCTGGGCAATGATCCGGAAGGCCCGGGCGTGAGTTTTGTACCGACGGCGAATTCCAAGGCGATGCTGGCAGCCAGCGGAGGGACGTTATCCGGGACGGTCCGGACGATCGCCGACGAATTCCGCGCCAAGCCGCGCCTGGCGGTCGAGCTGTACAAACGCAAGCTGCGCATGCTCGTCAACGCCCAGGAAGTCCGGGGCAATTACAGTTATTACGTCTGGCGCGTCCTGCTCAAACCCGTCCGCTGGTTTCCGTTGGACTGGGCGCTTCTGTTTCCGCCGGCATGTTTGGGCGGATGGCTGGCGTTCCGGCGGCGGAACCGCTGGCGATGGGCCGCTGCGGGTGCGCTGGTCTTCATGGCTGGCGCGGCACTGATTCACATCGAATCGCGTTACCGCTTCGCGGCGGCGCCGTTTGCGGCGTTGTTGGCGGGATATGGCGTGAGCGCTTTGGGCGGGATGTTCATGAATCTCGGCCGCGACCGACGGCTGTTGCGGGTGGTGGTGGCGCTAGCCGCGGTCGTTCTTCTGGCGTTGGCCGTCCGGCCGCTTCCGTCGTTCGGCTACTTCCAAGTCACCGGCGGAGACGGCGTCACGCGCCTCAACCGCGACAACCTGCTGCCGTCCGATTACACGACACTCCTCACCTCCTGGATGCTCTCCGGCGCGCAGGCCCAGGCCGGCGTCATCCGGCATTTTGCCGGCCTCGCCTTCCGCTCCTACGGCCCTCAAGTCCTTGCCGAAACCGACGCCTCGGTCCGCCTGATGCAGACGGAGTCCGAGCGCTTCTTGAGCAAGTCCTACCGCAGCAAATACGGCCTCGGACCCGGGAACTGATTTTTTAGGAAAAACTAAGAGGCTTTGACGACGACGACGGTCATGTCGTCGTGTTGGGGGGCTTCGCCGACGAAGCGCGAAATCCGCGCGCCGATATGGTCGATGATCGACGCGGAGGGTTCCGAGGCATGGTCCCGGATGGTCTGTTCGAGCTCTTCGGGCCCGAACATCTCGTTCTGGAGGTTCATCGCCTCGATGATGCCGTCCGTATAAAGAACGAGGATGTCGCCGGGGCCGAACTCCACCGTCTCTTCGGGGTATTCGTTGCCGGCCATGATGCCGATCGGCATGCCGCCGGCATTGAGCGCCTTGAAGGTCTTGTTCCGGCTGCTGTACAGCATCGGCGGGAAATGTCCCGCGTTCGAATACGTGAGCTTCCGGGTCTTCGTGTCATAAACGCCGAAGAGATACGTGATGAACATCCCCTCCTGCGTCGCGTCTCCGGAAATATAATCGTTGGTTTTTTGCAGCATCACGCTGGGCGACGTCTCGCTGGACGAGATGACGCGAAAAATGCTGCGCGAATTGGACATGTACAGCGAGCCCGGGAAGCCCTTGCCTGCCGCGTCCGCGATCACGAATCCCACCTTGTCTTCGCTCGGATACACGAAGTCGTAGTAATCGCCGCCGACGGCCTTGGCCGGGAAGCTGCGCGCGGCGACTTCGAGGCCCGGAACTTCGGGCATCTGGCGGGGCAGCGCTTTTTCCTGCAGCTGGGCGGCGATGTCGAGCTCCTTGGCGATGGCTTCTTTTTCGCGGGCGGTGACCTCGAGCGTCTTCATGTACTGCCGAAGGTCCTGCACCATCCGGTTGAACGCGCTGCCCAAACGGCCGATTTCGTCGTCCGGCTGCTGCGGCACTTCGGTCTCGAATTTTCCTTCGGCGACGGCCTGCGCCGCGGTGCTCAAACGCTCGATCCGGCGGATATAACGGCCGAGGATGAGCCATGCGACATTGATGATGAGCCAAAGGCAGCCCGCCGTGATCGCAAAGTAGGAGGCCGCCTGCAGCAGCAAGGGACGGATGAGACTCTTCATCGCGATCGGGTAAATCATGAGACCGTTCACGGTGCTCAAGGGGCCGCCGACCAGCATGTACTGCTCGGAGGCGGTGGAAAAAGTTCTGCTGTTCTCGGCGCAATCGCCGGGGGTGCATTTTTGGATGATCGCAACGGCGTCGGCGTCGGACATCGCGGCCGTTTTGACGAGCACGCCCATGCGGCCGTCCTGAAGGTTGAACGGCATGAGCCGGTCGATCTGCGTCACAAAAATACTGCCCACCACGCCGTTGAGCTCCTTGAACGGCACGTCGAACCCGACGACGCCCTTGAGCCCCCAGCGGTTGTTGTCGTAAACCGGTGCGGCGAATGCCACGGTCATCTCGCCGTCCGCGCCGCGCGGCTGCGGCGGGACAAACACGGGCTCCTTGCCGGACTTGGCGACCTGATACCACGGGCGGTTCTTGAAGCCCGCCGCTTCGCTAACCCCGTTGTTGTTGTCGGTGAGCGCCCCGGTCGCGTCGTCGGCGTAATAGACCGTCTCGAGCTTCTGATCAGAAGCGAATTCGGCCAGGTCGACGCGCAGGTCGGAGACGGAGGCGAGAGATTTTTCGACGCGGTAGGCGGCGACGCGCGCCAGGTTGATATGGTCGTTGATCCACTTGTCGGAAAGGTCGATCGCGAGCTTGACCGCCGACTCGGAGGTCGTGCGGACGTAGTTCCGGAAGTTGAGATACGAATGGAATTGCTGGGCGCTGACGATGAGCAGCGTGAGCGCGAAGACGCTCAAGAAAAGGACGCTGCCGAGCTTGGTGCGGATGGAGACGAACATGCCGGGATTATATCAGCTCTTCGATCCTGGCGGTCAACTCGGGGCCCATCGGGTCCTGACGCGAGCCGTAGCGCGCGACCACCCGGCCGTCCGGCGCGACGAGGAATTTATTAAAGTTCCAGCCGATCTCGCCGTCGTGCCCGGCCTGAGTCGTCAGGTAGCGGTAGAGCGGATGGATGTCGTCCCCTTTGACGCTGATCTTGGAAAAGATCGGGAACGTCGTCTTGTATTTGAGCGTGCAGAATTCCTTGATCTCGGCGTCGGTTCCGGGCTCCTGGCCCATGAAGTTGTTCGCCGGAAACGCGAGCACCTCCAGACCGCGGGCGCGGTAGGTCGCGTAGAGCTTCTCGAGACCGGCGTATTGCGGCGTAAACCCGCAGCGCGAGGCGGTGTTCACGATGAGCAGTGCTTTGCCCTTATAAGCGGAAAGGTCGGTCTCGGCGCCGTCGATGGTGCGGACTTTGAAGCCGTAAATCGAGGCGGGGCTCCCGGCCTCTGCGGCAGCCGGCGCGGCCGGGGCGGTTTTGGATTCCGACGCGATAGCCCGGACGACCCAGAACGCGGCAGCCGCCGCAAAAAGTGCAGCCACGCCCATCAGAATCCAGATGCCTTTGGAAGCGCTGTCGCTATTCATTTTTTTTTAAAAAACTCCGGGTTCCGGCGGGTTGATGATGAGAAAAAATTATAACAGCCGGGCGTCGATTCTGCTCATCCGGAGTTATTTTTGATGGCGCGGGCTTAAATCCATTGGTCTGTCTCGTCTTTTGACCCGTGGAATTTAAGTCTTTTAATCGTGGCTACAAAAAGAATTTGATTGTTCCTCAACGTGTGTTATAATTCGCACATTATGGAAAAAGAAATCAAAGCCCTCGGCAAAAAACTCCGTGAATTGCGCCGTACGCGCAACATGACCATTCTGGACGTCTCCAAAGCCACCGGAATCGACATCGCCTCCCTCTCCCGCATGGAGAACGGCAAGATGACCGGCACCTTTAAGTCGCATCTGGCGCTGTCCAAAGCCCTGGGCGTCCGCCTTCCCGACCTTTACGAAAAAGTGCTCGAAATGAGCATCGTCGACGACTCCGAACCCAAGAACGCCGACCCCGTCCACTCCGCATCGGGCAACGTCATCTCCGAAATGCTCGCCGGCCTCGGCGGCGACCGCAAGATGACGCCGATCCGCCTGACCCTCAAGGCGGGAGCGCTCACGCTCAACGAAGAGTTTCCGCTCGGCGCCGAACGCTTCCTCTATGTCGTGCGCGGCAAAATTGAAGTCGTCTTCAAAGAATCCACCCGGACGCTGAAGGACGGCGAAACGCTGTACTTCAACGCGGCGACGCCTCACCACTTCGTGAACCGCGCCGGACGCGAGAGCGTCTGCCTGATCGTCACCACGTATCCGCAGATTGACATCCGCTAAGCTCCGGCTTCGCGCTCCGTCTTTCCTTCCCCTGCTCGTCTCGCTCGCCATCGCCGGTTGTGTTGGGGCCGCCCTGCCGCCGGACGCAGCCGCCTTCAGCCGCGGACTCGCATCCAAAGTACGCGATCTCCGGCAAGCCGCCTACATCGAACGGCTCCAAAATGCCCGCGCGGCGTACGACCGCGGCGACTACGAGGGCTGCGCCCAAGAAGCACAGCTCGCACTGCCGCATGCGGCGGACACGGCTTCTGCCCGCCCCGCCCACATCCTGCTCGCCGCCGCTTACACGCAGCTCGGCGACGCCCAAGCGGCCCAGCCCCATCGGGACTGGCTCGCTCAGAACCAATAAACCTGATTTTTTAGAGGTAGTCGGACTCGAGGATGGGCGCGAACGCGGGGCGCAGCGGATCGACCCCGTTGGAAGCGAACTTGAAGTAGGCGGACGGAAGGCTGTAAACGTCTTCGCAGCTGCCGGCGCAGGCCGGCGTGTTGAAGTCGTGTCCGGTCGGCCGGTTGTAGGCGCCCTCCCCGTTCAGGTACACGGCGTACGGGGCGATCCGGACGCCCTGGGACGGCGTCACGAAGTAACTGCTCACGCGATTGACCAGCTGAAGGTATTTTTCCTCGTAGGCGTCGAAGGCCGCCGTGTCGCCCGCCTGCCGGGACGCCTGCGCGACCTTGAGATAAAAATTGGCAAATTGCAGACTCCACTCGATCGAAATCACGCCGAGCGCTTTGGAAGATTGTGAAAAACTGAATCCGGCCAACTGTCCGTCCGGCCGGTAGATGCCGGTCCGTGACTCCGCCGCCGTGATCATCCGTCCGACTTCCGCCAGCCGGGCCGACGCGTCCACACCGAACGCCGCATCGTCCAGCACGCGCTCCAGGGGCATCCAACTCACCGTGTCCGTCGCAAACAGATCGACCGCGTCGCGGACCCACACGCTTCCGAACCTCCGCTCCCCGCGCAAAAACGTATGGCTCGCGGGATCGTACAAGGTTTTGACATAGCCCCAGATGCCGTCGGCGGTGGTCTGGTGGCGCGGGTCCTGCGTGACGGCGGCAAGATTTTCAAAAAAGTGCAGGGCCGAAAAGTTGTTTTCTGTCGAACGGATATCGGGGAAGATTCCGAATTGTCCGCGCGGACCCATCACGAGGCCCCCGTCCGGCTGCTGAAGTCCCTTCAGAAACGCGGCGCGTTCGAGCGCGAAGTCGAGATACTCCCGCTTGCCGGTGGCGAGATACAGCTGGATCGCGGCGATGCCCAGCCAGGCGTTGGGGCCGGCGTGCACGTTCCAGCGGTCGAAGCCCGGCTGCCACTCGCCCGTCTGGGAAAGGTCGCTGTAGATGCCTCCGGCCGGGACGTAATTCGCGTTCTCGACGAAGGCGGATGCACCGATGAGGTGCTGCATGATTTTTTCGGATTCCGCGCCGCCGCCGAGGATATAGAGCGCGACGTCGTACGCGTGCGCGATATCGAGTGGCTCGTCGTTGCCGATATGGCTGAGCGGCAATCCGGTGACGGCGTTCGCGGACTGGTCAAAATAAGTCAGGTACTCTCCGGGCGTATTCCAAACGTCGGAGGCCGAAGCCAGCGCCGGGTAGAAGCGGTACCGCGCCGCTTCGACCGGAAGCGCGCTTCGCTCCGCTTCGGTCGCAACCGCCGTGCCGCCGGCCACTTCGACGTCGGCGCCTTCCCCGGTCAGCTCAGCCCGGATCACGCCACCGGTGCCGTCGAACCCGGCCAAATCCACCGTCGCCTGAGCCGGGCGGGCGGCGCCGTCTTCCCACACATAAAGGAGCCAGCGGCCGTTTTCGAGACGCGTTTCGGTCCGGTAATCCAGACCCGCCTGGAGGTTCAGCGGAACCGAAGGAGCCGATTCGTACACCCAGCCGCGTGCGGCATCGTAGCGGTACACATACAGGTCAAAGCGTTTGCGGCGCAGATCGTAACGCACGGTGATCTGCGAGCGATCGTCGGACCAGGTCTGGCCAAACGCGGCGGACGGATCGAGCGGATTCATCCGGACGCGCGCGGCGGTCGCGGACGGAATGCGGAGATCGGTGAGACGGAGCGAACGGCTCCATCGGAACAGCGCGGGATCGTTGGTCTGGCGAATCTGGAACTCCATGTCGCTCGAAGAAACAAAAAACCGCGGATCCCAGGCCGCGTCTGTCAGCGTATGGATGCGGCGGTCAAACACCCCGTCCGCATACAGGTCGGTGCGGACCTCGCCGCCTTCCCAGGCCATCCGGATCCGGTACGTCTTGGCGGAGTCGAAGGCGTAGGCGATCTGCCACTCCTGGTTGAAGCTCTGCTGATTGACGAAGCTCTGACCGGCCCAGTACACGCGGATCCGGTCCGTTTCGGCCGTCACGTTGAAGACGGCCCAGCGCTGCAACGGGTCGTAAGCCGAGGCGGACAGGGTCACGCCGGCGCGCGGCGACAAAAGATCGCCGAAGCCGAACTCGACGTCCAGGAGCGGCGACTGCGCGCGGTCGAGGTAGCGGCTCGACGAGGCGCTCAGCGAAAGGCCCGAGATATCCAGCGGGCTGGCCGAACGCTTCTGCGCCGTCACCGTGCCGTCGGGCTCGGTGCTGTATTCGTAGACGAAGCTCTCGGAGGTCTGCAGATCCGTTTCGGTCGCGGGGTAGCCCTGATAAGGACCGGAAGCGATGAACTCGACATGAAGAAACGCCGAATCGGCATACAGCGCAGTGCCGTACGCGTCGTAAACGGTCACGAGCCCGTCGCGTTCCTGCGTAATTCCGGAGATTTGGCCGTCGGCGCCGTACTGATACCGCAACTCACCCGTCTCCGGCGACTCATAAACTTCCAGCCCCCGTTCGGTATAAACCCAATTGCGGCGGTAATCGGTCAGGTCCGCGTGACGCACAGCCGCGACCGGCTCGGGATCGCTGCCTGACGCCAGCACTTCGAGCGCTGCGCCGTCCGCGCTCAAGGAACCCGTAAACCCGGCGATCGAAGCAAACCCGGCGACATCCCATACCGGCTGGGCGGGCTTGGCCGTGCCGTCCTGCCAGATAAAGAGCCGGATGCGTCCGTCGGCAAAAGTCGTTTCGAATCGGTAGTCGACGCCCGCCGTCAGGTTGAGCGGGACTGCCGGAAAGTACTCATAAACCCAGTTTCCGGTCCCGGCGTTGAGCCGGTTCGTGTATCCGTTGAGGCGTTTGGCGCGGGCGTCGTACCAAACGGACGTCTGGGCCGTGGCGTCCGACCAGGATTGCGCCAGCGTGACAAATTTGGCGGTCGGATCGATGGTGAAGCGTCCCGCGACCGGCGTCTGGACGTCCAGATTGCGCAGCTGGTAATCGCGCTGCCAAATCAAATTGGAAATCCCTTGAGATTGATGGATCGCGATGCCGGCGTTGCTGCCGGTCGCCATGAAGCGCGGGTTCCAGGCGGCCGAAGCCAGCGTATAAATCCGGCGCGTTTCGGACGGGGCGATCACGTCCACGTGGGCCTGGGCGGACTGCCAGCTCAACTTCAAGCGATAGGAATCGGTGCGGTTGAAGACGTAGTCGACGGACTGCTCGCCCGAGGTCGTCTGCCCGCTCGCCGCATCGTAGCGCGTCCAGTAAATCCTGACCTTGTTGAGTTCCGCCGTCGCGGAAAAAATCGCCCATCCCGCCGCCGGGTCGTACGCCGATGCGGACACCGTCGTCTGCGGACGATCGGCGATGCTGCCGAAGTTAAATTGGATGTCGAGGAAGGGGTTGAGCGTGTAGTCCGCAAAGCTGCTGGAAGAAACACTGAGCGTATCGGAAGCGACGTCCAGCGCGCGGGAAGCTCGGCGGACCGCATGCACCGTGCCGTCCGGCGCGGTCGTGTATTCATAAAAATAAACCGTCCCGCTCGCGAGGTCCGTTTCGCGGTCCGCATACCCCTGATAGGCGCCCGACACGGTGTAATCCACCAGCGTCGATGTCGACAGCGAGCGCAGCGGCCGGCCGGATTCGTCATAAACGGTCGTGACGCCGTCCTTGGTCTGCGTGATGCCGGTTAGAGACCCTTGAGGATCGTATTCGTAGGTAACGCGGCCGGCGGCGGGACTTTCGTAGGAGGTCAGAATTCCGTTTTCGTAGACCCAAACCCCGTCGCCTTCGCGCACTTCCTTGCTGCCGGTCGACGGATCGTCGGAATATGAAAAAATCTCGTTCCCCTGCGCGTCCCTGCGCACGAAGTCGATCGGCGACGCGGCCAGCAACTGGGAAGAAAAGTTGCTCTGAGAAAAATCCTGAAGGTATTGCTGCTGGTCGATGGAGGCCAGCGCCATCTCCTCGTTCGGAACGCTGAGCGGCTCGGGAGACATGGGGGCGTTTTGACCGAAGGTGGCGAAAGATTCGAGGTCGTCTTTGAGTTTTTCGCGAACATCGAGGGCGTGCGCGGGCGGAACGGCGGCAGCCAACAGAAAGGCGGCGCAAAGCGGGGCGGCCACAAGACGGATTTTTTCCCTGTAACTAAAATACATATAGCAAGGTTACCTTGGGGTTCTGATAATTCAACCGCTTATTTTGAGCTTGTTGAGGCGTGGTAGAACTATAACAGATTATTATATGTCTTAGTAAACTATTCTGAAATTGATGATAATTGCTCATATTCGATGAATGCCTACCGCGATCACTGAAGGAGAAATCGCCTTGGCTTTTTGGTTATAATACCCCATGCCGTTCAAATCGCGTTCCCTCGCCTTCCTCCACATCCTCATCCTGACCTTGGCCGCCGCAGGTATTTTTGCTCGTGTGGGCGGGTATGAATTTTTAAATTTTGACGATAACGTCTACGTTCAGAAGAATCCGCACATCAATGGCGGCCTAAGCGCCCAAAGCGCGTCCTGGGCCTTCCGGGCGGGGCTTTTTGAACGGTCGGTCAACTCTACGGATTGGTGGCCTTTGAGCGCGATCTCGCACGCGGCCGCTTTTTCTCTTTTTGGCGACAATCCTGCCGGCCACCACCTCATCAATGGCGCGATCCATCTTCTGAACGTGTGCCTGGTCTACGCGCTCCTCGCCGCGCTGGCCGGTTCCGGTTGGCACGCCTTTTGGGTTGCGGCGTTGTTCGCGCTGCATCCGGTTCAGGCAGAGCCGGTCGCCTGGATCACGGCTCGCAAAGACTTGCTGAGCGCATGCTTCGCCTTGCTCACTATGAACGTCTTTGTCCGCTGCCGTGAGCGGCTCACGGTCGGCCGGACCGCTTTGCTGGCAGCCCTTTTTACCGCTTCACTGCTTTCTAAGACGTCTGCTCTGCTGCTCCCGGCGCTGCTTATGCTTCTCGGGGCGGGCCTCTGGCCTCAATCTTCCGGGACCGGGGGTGATAAAAAAACTGCGCGTCCAGGATGGGCGCATCTCGCGATCAAATTGTCCCCGCTTTTTGCCTTGAGCGCGCTCTTTGCGCTGATCACGATCAAGGTTCAGTCTTACGCCGTGAGCGCGGATCAGCCGGCCGCATCCCGCATCTTTGGAGCCGCTGCCGCCGTTGCCCACTACCTGCGCAGCTTTTTTTATCCTATGGATCTGGCGATCTACGCCGAAACGCCGGATCGCGGACCCGCCGTCCTTTTGGCCGCATGCTCCGCTGCGCTTTGCGCTCTCATCACAATAGCGGTGTTCGCTTGGAGGGATCGGGCTCCGCAGATCCTTCTCGGGTGGCTGTGGTTTATGGCGCTCCTGTTGCCTGTCCTGGTTCTGCCGTACCCCGCCGACCGCTACCTCTACCTTCCCATGATTGGAATCGCGATGATGCTCGTGTGGGGTCTGCCGAGCCTGCCCGGACTGCGGACCATACCTTTGAGGGCTTGGGGTGCGGTCGCCGCTCTGACAATCGTTGCGCTGGGCGCGGTGACCTTCGGCCAGATCGGTCATTGGAAGAATTCTCGGACGCTTTTTGAGCGCGCGCTGGAGCGGCATCCCGACAATTACTTGGCGCTGAATAATCTAGGAACTTACTTCAAGGAGAGAGGCGACCGCGAAAAAGCCCGAGAGTTCTTTGCAAAGGCGGTCGAGGTGAATCCAAAATATGCGCTGCCGCTCATCGGCCTGGCCAACGACGCATATGACGCCGGCCGTCTCGCCGAAGCCCGGGAATGGATTGACCGCGCGCTGGCCGCCGCTCCGGGCAACCCGTCGGTCCACAACGCCCTCGGGAATATTCTGGCCAAGGAAGGGCGCCCGAAGGAAGCGGCCCTCTCCTTCAAGAAGGCTCTCGAACTGCGACCCGATTACCCCGAGGCTTATCACAACCTGGGGCTGCTTTATACTCAGACCGGAGAACTCGCGCTGGGTAAGTCTTACTTGGAAAAAGCTTCCGCCATCCAGCCTCAGAGCTATTCATCCCAAATGAATCTGGCTCTGATCCACGAGAGGTCGGGACAAATGGATGCCGCCGCCAGCGCTTACCAGGCGGCGATCCGGATCAAGCCGGACGGTGTGGACGCTTACAACGGACTTGGGCGACTGTGGCTGGGAATGGGCCGGCTGCAAGAGGCGGAGCGGATGCTGCTTGAAGCGGTCCGGATCGAGCCGGGTTACACGAGGGCATTGGTGAATCTGGGGGTGCTTTACACCCAATCCGGCCGAAGAGCTGAGGCGATGGAATGCTATCAAAAAGCCCTGAAGATCGAGCCCCGAAACACACCCGCTCTGAACGGAGCAGGCATCCTGAACGGCTACCTCGGCAATTACGCCGAAGCCAAAAAATACTTTTTGCAAGTCCTCGCCATCAACCCCGACTTCCCCGGCACCCGCGAAAACCTCCGCCAGATCGAAGCGTTCTCAACCCTGGAATAGAACAGTGACGGCCTCGTTCTTCCCATCCTCGCCGATCGATGTGTCGCGATGTATGTGACGGAGGTGACGTTGACGACGACCTAGTGATTGCTTGAAATCTGGGGTCTTTGAGGGAAAAGTGAAAAGCTTGGGGCGGCGAAGACCAGGGACTGGAACGTGAAAAGAAAGGCTAGAAGGCAGGAGCTGTTTGAGCGAAAAGTTTCATCGCCCGGGAGCTGCGGCTAGGCGTCATAACTTATTCATTAGATTTTAACCTGTCACTTTTTATCAAAATGAGACCTTACATGGTTTACGGTTTAGGACTGGGAGACTTGACTCTGGACTTTGGATTTGAGCATTTGCTCAATCTCGCTGTCGTTGGCCGACTTCCAAAGACCATCTTCGCGAACCATGTACGAGTGAATATTTTTAATAATTGCCTTACCGTCCTGCGTCTGCTCGACTGTCAGCTCTGCTAATTCTGGTGAGAGATACTTGACCGAAACAATTCGAGTGTCGGTTCCTTTATTCCAATCAGCTTTCTTTAAACGATCAGCTATCAACCTTTTAATTTCATCCTGGCTTCTGCCTTGCAAAGCTAGAAGCGATTTTGACATCGTTTGAATTTTTGCATCAACATCGCGATGAATATTGGCCGCTACGCTTGTAGCGATTGCTTTTTCTGGCGTAGAAAGGTCGACTGTCACACGATGTGATTTGTGGTTAACGGAACATCCTGAGGACACCGTCATCAGCGCCATAAGTATCGCAGCTAGCGCTAGAGCGCTTGGTCTATTCATGAATACTCTCCAGAGGGACGCGATCATATTCGCGGCTGTTTCCAGGATAAATAGATTTGTATTCAACGTAATCCACCTGCACCGGCCCCATGGCAGTACGTATCAATTCGCCCCCTGTGCCGATCAGGTCCACTTGTTTATACCCTCCGTAGGTGAACTGAAGATAACCCGCGTGGTAGAAGCCCTGCGAATCCATCTTACGGAATTGGATCATGTGCACTACTTCACCCCGCTCAGGAAGGTCGACACTGATTTCTCCGAGGACAGGGATTTTGTCCCAACCGATCTGGAGCGCCCTGGTCAGCAAGTCCTCAGTCAGACTTGGGTCGTACTTCTTCGATGTGTGCAGATACTCGACATTGTGCCCGTCGCCGATAAGTTCTTGGAACTTGTTGTATGCTTCGTAGATCCGTTGTTTCTTGAAGGGCGTGAGCTCTCTGTCGGGGAAGACCTCATCCATGAATGCGTCGTCAATCTTCGCGAATTTTAAGACATCCTTTAAGAGATCATAGCCCTTGAAGTAAACGTCCGTCAAATAGCCGAATCCCCGCTCCACGAGATTGTGTTTGATTTGATAAAGAAGTTCTTCCTGGGCATTGCTCCAAAAGCTGTCGTTCTCGGGCTTTTTGAAGCCGCTGAATGCGACTTTGATATTGCCCAAGGAATCATCCAGAACAAGGCTGCTGAATTCTTCATCCAGAAGTAGCCGCTTGGTTAGGCCGTTTGAGGCGCGAAGCTCCGTTAGATACCGGACCACGTCCGGAGGGACACGTTAGACTGCCAGCAGGGCTTTGTCTGCATACTCCTCCTCAGGGCGTGCCTGGCAAATATAGTCATTAAAAATCCGGGTGCGCTCGTCCAGGTTATCGGATAGGGCCAGATAAGCCGGAGAAGCGGTTAGAATCCCTGAGGCCCTGCCACGAATATACCAAGAAGCACTCGAGAATTCATAGTCGGATGGGTTCTTTACCAAGCCCGCCCTTAAAGGGTTGCGTTCGATATAGCGGCCACACTCGAGAAGGTACCGATCATCGGTTATCGGAAATGCTCCGAAGCGCTTTTCGAAGGTGGGTCCGGCGTGTTTGTGGGTCTTTGAGAAGTGATATGCGTAGCGCCTTTTGACGTAGTGGGAGAACCCCGATAGATTGTCGATGGCTGGAGCATGCAGGAGGAAGTGCATGTGATTGTGAAGCAGGCAGTAGTGGTAGATCTTGATGCGGTAGAGGTCTTTGTATTCATGAACCAGGGATAAAAAGGCTTCGAAGTCATCCTTGAATCGGAAGATATTCTTCTTAAGATAGCCTCGATTGATCCAATGATAGATGCCGGTGGGACTTGGGGCGCGTCTTTTGCGTGGCATTCAGGGATACCTCCTCTTTTTAATTTGAGGCGCATCCTCTTCTTCTGCGGGGCCGGGGGTCTGTCACAAAATACTGCTGAGATTGAGCGGTGTCAAGGCGGGTGGATCACAGGGCGGATCAAATGCGGGCTTAGGTGTCCCGGCGGACGTGGTTCGGTATCCGGTATCGACGACGACGTAGTGATTGCTTGAAATGTGGGGTGTTTGAGGGAAAAGTGAAAAGCTTGGGCAGCGAAGATTAGGTGCTGGAATAGGAGGAGAAAAGCTAGAAGGCGGGAAGTGGTTTTAGTGAAAAGTTCTTATTACCCGGGAACGTCGGTTGGATATCAAGGCTTGGATCTGGGACGTTTGATGATCATGTAGATCAGGTAGCCCAGACTGAGGAGCACCGACAGGCGCGTCAACTCGCGGAGGATGCCGGTGATTTCGAAACGGACGAGGAGGCCGTTGATGAAAATTGTGAGGACTAGCAGTAGGATGGCTGGTTTCATGGGGTCACCAGATTGCTGAGTAGAAGACGCCGTCGGGACGCTGGATTTCTTTGAAGTCGCCAATTATTTGGGCTGGTTCATTGTACTTTGCCAGCGCCTCACAACTCTCTTTGGCCTTGCCTGTGGCTATCGCGCTCAAATCCAGGCATATGCGCGCTGTGTCCAGGCCCATCCGAAATGCCACGTTGTGCAAGAGACGCCAAGCCCGCCAGGAGTAACGCACGTCATACTTTTCGTTTTCTATAATCAGCGCTATAAATCCATATCGAATGTAGTGATCTGATTTATCTCTCGCCGCGAGAGAAGCCATGCGCTGTGAAAAGATGACAAATAACTTACGCGCTCGTCGCGATAGAACTGATTCAAATTCTAACCGTAACTCTCGATCAGCTTGTTGATACCAATCAACTACGGTCATAATGTCTTGATCAACATCTGAAGGGATGGGCCACTCAGCGTATCCTGGCTGGTCAAAATCAAATTGACCTATTTTTAGGATTTTTTCTGGGATCATTTAATCATTAAATTTGATGAAATCTTCAACAACCCTTAGACCCGAGCCTTCGATTTGATCCAACTCATTCTTGTACATTGTAAATCTCCGATTATCCTTATCCCATAAATAGTCGTCCACTCTACGACTTACGGCTTTGAAAGTTGCGTTACGATCAACCGCTCCCTGGATCCAAACATAATTCTTGCGGGGGTTCCAATTCATAAACTCGCTACCCGCGTTCTTGATACCGGACCACGTCCGGAGGGACATGTTAGACTGCCAGCAGGGCTTTGCCTGCATACTCCTCCTCAGGGCGTGCCTGGCAAATATAGTCATTAAAAATCCGGGTGCGCTCGTCCAGGTTATCGGATAGGGCCAGATAAGCCGGAGAAGCGGTTAGAATCCCTGAGGCCCTGCCACGAATATACCAAGAAGCACTCGAGAATTCATAGTCGGATGGGTTCTTTACCAAGCCCGCCCTTAAAGGGTTGCGTTCGATATAGCGGCCACACTCGAGAAGGTACCGATCATCGGTTATCGGAAATGCTCCGAAGCGCTTTTCGAAGGTGGGTCCGGCGTGTTTGTGGGTCTTTGAGAAGTGATATGCGTAGCGCCTTTTGACGTAGTGGGAGAACCCCGATAGATTGTCGATGGCTGGAGCATGCAGGAGGAAGTGCATGTGATTGTGAAGCAGGCAGTAGTGGTAGATCTTGATGCGGTAGAGGTCTTTGTATTCATGAACCAGGGATAAAAAGGCTTCGAAGTCATCCTTGAATCGGAAGATATTCTTCTTAAGATAGCCTCGATTGATCCAATGATAGATGCCGGTGGGACTTGGGGCGCGTCTTTTGCGTGGCATTCAGGGATACCTCCTCTTTTTAATTTGAGGCGCATCCTCTTCTTCTGCGGGGCCGGGGGTCTGTCACAAAATACTGCTGAGATTGAGCGGTGTCAAGGCGGGTGGATCACAGGGCGGATCAAATGCGGGCTTAGGTGTCCCGGCGGACGTGGTCCGGTATCTTGAGGCGAGGAGATGTCATCCGGTTATTACCCAAAACACCGGGCCGGCGCACTTTATGAGCCGCTCATCAGTCGCTGGACTCACTTGGTCCATTCGGAACGGATTATTTTTCCTGTATCCAAGCTAATCCAATAATCGGTAGATCCGCCTCGAGCATACAATGTCTTATCATCATAAAATCCCATTGAATTGAACTTAACACTGTTGGGCATGCGCTCCATCGAATTGGCATTTGAAACCCCCCAGATGAAACTGCCGTCGGGATCTAAGCAGATGATACTACCCTCAGGAATATCAGAATTAAATAACGGATCAAACAGTACATAAATACGATTATTGAACAAGCATGCAAGATATATTCTGTGATTCAATTCAAGGGCATGCTCAGCGCCCTGACGATCCAATATTAGTTTGCTTCCCTCAGTTTTTAGCTTAATCGGCTGCAACAAAATACTCTCCGATTTTAATTTCTTTCGTAAACCATCCGCGTGGATAATTTTCTGCAATTAGCTGGTACTGCTCTACCCCACCATTGCCCCAATCTTTAATTGCACCGGTCATACCAGTTCTAATTTTAACACCCTTCGGCACTGTTACTATTGTAAAGTGAGACCTAGCTTCGCCGGGTAAAGCAAGCAAGTCTTTTATTTCTTGAGATGTTAGATGAGTTTTTCCCGTCCGCGCAAGCAGGTCGGACTTCTTAACCAAAAAATCACTCCCGATATTAACGGCCTTACCATCCATCAGATCGATGATGATTTGACCGTTCGCATCCTTGGCCGGTGTTAAAAACCGGATGTACTGCTCTTCTGTGTAAGTGATAAACTCCTCAACGGTAACCTTGGCTTCCCATGGCGCCTCGTTGTCGGATTTTTTGGCTTTAAACTCGGCGTTCACCTGAGCAGGGTCTCGAGTGATGCGCACACTCCCTACTTCAGCATCTGTGATCTTTTTCTCGGCGTGAAGATTTTGCAGTTGGGAGAGCACATCCTCACCCTTCTGAGCCAGTTTGTTGGCAATGGCATTGAGGTCTTCTGGGGTGATCTGACCTTTCCGCAAGAGATCGACGGCCTCATCCATGTTCTTGAATGAGGAGTGGAAGATGGCAGTGTTCTTGCTGTCGGCGAAGAGAAGGTTGCGCTTGGCGACGGATGCTTCGTCGGTTTTGCCGAGTAGGCTCTTCATGAGACGCGCCACATCGTCTGAGTAGGTCAGCGCTTCTTCGACCAATAGAGTCGTGCCCTTCCCCGCAAGCTTGATGCCGCCTCCGACCAGAGGCAAGAGCGTCAGGCCGCGCATGGCTTCGATAAACGTATTTTTTCCGATGTTCAGAACTCGTCTTGAGGCTTCGGGGATGTCGCCGTCCTGGGCGCTCTTCCAAGCCTGCTGGGCATCATCCCAAATGACTGGCAGGTCCTTGCCAAAGTTCAACGCGTCGATCGTGCCCACGACGAACATCCGGGTGAGCTCAACGCCTAAGTTGCCGTAGTGGGTCGGAAGATCAAGAAGCCAGTTGTTGAACATAGGCTCAGACTTTAAGGCGTCAAAGACCTTGTTGGCCTGGTCTTCCAGGCTCCCCACGAAGTCGCTGCGCTTTAGGTTGAGCTCCTGGAGCCAGGAGACCGCCTCGGGCTCATTCACTTCAAAAACTTGTGGGATAACCTCGTCTGCCAGGGCTTTGACCGCGCTAGCGTTCTTGTTTTTGATCTCTTGGGCGTGGGTGGATGAAATGTTGAGCTCGATCCCGGACTCTTCACCGTCTTTGAATTCTCGGGTAGTGCTTATGACGCTGCCGTGCATCGCTCCGGATAACGCTTCGTATTCGAGAACGGCGCTATGGCTTACGCCGATGAGCTTCCCTGAGGAGTAGACCTCCTTCGTGTGGGTGGTGTGGTCGTAGATCATGCCGGAGATGATCTCAAAACTGCCGTCGGAGTTCGGCTTAAGAATAAGCGGGATCTGGTCTGTCGGCCTGGCGTCCTGGAGAATCCGCGTACCCTGGGCGAAAGAGGCGTATTGAAGCTCGAAGCCCTGGACCTCAAGATAAAGGGTGTGCCCGGCAAGAGTGGTTGAGATAACGCCGTCTTTCATGGCCATGTGACCGGATTCGTCAAAGGCGTAGGACCCGCGCTCGGTCGTGACCGATCCGTTGGGGTTCTGATAGACCCGGCCCAAAAGATCATAAGTGGCCGGGTCCAGGAAGGAGGATTCGGTCGTCGAGGCGTTTAGCTTGATGGAATTCTGACCGTTGAACACAAAGGGTTCGGCGCGCTTGGTGATGAAGTCGATGGCGCCACCGTCTCTGAAGAGGTTCTCGATTGCGTCTCTTTGGAAGATCTGGGCCGCGTGGGTCTCCAGAGTCTGCGCCAAGCCATTGGTTTTGATCGAATCTGAAAAGTTCTGCACTCTAAGCAAATAGCGGGCTTTTTCGTATTGGTAGCTTGGAGAGTTGGGATCCATGAAAGATGAATCCAGACTCAAGAGCGATCCAGTCGAACGGATATAAGAATCGATGGATCCTTTGAAAATACCCTCACCGTTCAACATACCGAGGAGCGCTCCAGTTGAGACGTTGGCAACAAGACCGGTGACTAAGGGGTCCCAGTCATTCTTCTCGGCCACATAGTCGAGAAGAAGGCTTGTTCCGCTCCGTAGAATTTGATCTTGAACGATCTTGACGACTGAAGCGCCAGATTGGGCCCCCGATCCAACCGCACCGATCAGCCCTCCGACGGGACTTGCGATGAGATTGGTTAGAGTCGGAGCAAGACCCATCTTCTCGCCGATCGTGCTGATACCGATGTTGGTCAAGGCTCCCGAGATATTCGGCAGTACATTCTTAAACGCCTTTGCCAGATCCCCCGTGGCATTGCCGGCATTTGAGAGGTCGCCCGTGATGGCGCCGAGGCCCAGCGATAGGACCTGGGCGATGTCCGGCGCCAGGCCCAGCTCGGTGCCGAGCTTAAAGCCGTGGTGCATCGTGTTGATCTGGAAGACATTGGACTGGAGCATGTCCAGCTGGGTCTTGCCGGGCTTCACGTCAGCGACGCTCCCGAGAAACGCGCCGGAAGCGAAGCTGCCTATGAGCGAACTCACGCCGGGGTCGACCCCTAAGGCATCCAGACCCTTGGATACCCCGAACGAGATGCCGGTAGCCAGGGCGTTGTGGACGATCTTGGAGACGGCCTCAGACTGGATGCCCTGGACGGCGCCGATCACGCTCTTAAGACCGCTGGTCACCGAGTTGAAGAAGCCTGACACGGGCGCTGCGATCGCTTCGACGACACCGCCAAGGAAGCTTCCGACCGAAAGGACGGCGTTCTGGATGCCGGTGAACACCTGGTCCAGACCCTTGAAGAGCCCGCCCGTTCCGCCCAGGCCGATCGTGACAAGGCTTGAGATAGCCGACAGCCAGTCCCCCTGGATCGCGCTGATCGTCGCCGATATCGCAGTCAGGATGAAGCCGAGGGGCTGCGTACCCGGCAGAAAATAGAAGATCGATCCCAGGATGCCCAGAAGATTCCCGAAGAACGCTCCCCGCACGTCCTGCGCTTCGCGGTCGGTCAGGATCCGGACCGTCCCGGGCGAATCGCCTGCGGCCTTCAGGGCGATCGCTTCGCTCGAAAAGACATAGCCCTTCCAGGCCTGGAGGAACTCTTCCTTGGTGACGGTGACGACCTCGTTCTTCCCGTCCTCGCCGATCGATGTGTCGATGTAGGTGACGGAAGTGTCGGTGACGTTGACGACGACGACGTAGTGATTGCCGTTGATATGGGCGATGAGGCGCGGGTTGTAGCGGTCGGGGTTCTGGATGATGGCGGATTTTTGCTCTTCGGTCAGGGATGCGAGGTCCGTGCCGGGAGGACCGCGGCGCAGGACGCTCTTTTCCGTGCGCTGAAGAGTCGACGTGCGGCGGTTCTGGGTGTCGAGAAGCGCCTGGCCGACGATGGAGACCGGGCGGCTCTTGGCCGAGAAGTCCTTGAGGACCTTTCCGGAAGGGCCGTCGGCCTCGCGCAGAAGGAACATGGTCGCGGCCTCCGCGCCGGAGCGGATGTCGGACGCCACGAACCCTTTGGAGTAAACGGCGCGCCGGGTGATCCGCAGATCTTCGATGCGGCCCTGGAAACGGCCGGATGAACCGCCGTTATACGCTCCGACCAGAAGCGGGTCGGTGCCTCCGCCGAACGGCTTGCCCTGCACATTGTGAGAAGCGACCAGATTGCCGTCCAGGAAGATCCGCAGCGTGTCGCCTTCTCGCGATACGGCCGCATGATGCCACTCGCCGGGCTGGATATCGATATAACCGGTCAGCGGAACGGATCCCGTGTGGTAATAAACGCCCAGTTCGTTCTTTCTGGCGTAAAAAATCCAGCTCCACGCATTCCCATGATTCTTGGAAGCGATGGTGTTGAGTTCGGATCCGGACGCGGATAAGTTGAACCAGGACTCGACCGTGAAGTCCCCTTCACCGAAGTCCATGTCCGCCGTCGGGTCCGGAACCGTCAGATACCCTTGGCCGGAGCCAAAGTCGACGGAAACGCCGGGGGTCCGGATTTCCTCAACCTCCGTCTCCACGATCACGCCGGAGTCGTCATAAACTTGTTTGAGATCCTCCCAGCCCATCTTCATCGCCTCCGAGCGCATATCGGCCAGCGCAAGGGCCTTCTTCAGGGCGAACATCGACAGAATGAGATCGCCCTCGTCGAGCGGCGTAATGACGCCCGTCAGGATGTCGATCAGAATGGACTGCTTCGCAAGCGCAAGCTTGTCGACGGCCTTGCCTTCCTGCTCCAGCAGCAGTTCGAGTGCGTTGAAGGCCGACTGACCGAAGTGCAAACTCCCCCCTTCGATCCATTCAATGACGGATTCCGCGTCTCCCGCAGGCAGCGGAATCAGATCCGAGGCCGAAAGACCGAGCGCGGCTGCGTAGGCGGTGCGGGAGGAGGCATCCATCGCCAGATACGCCCGCAGGTCGCGGACCACTCCTGCCTTCACTTCGTCGACAAAGACGGTCCGGTCCCGGTGCTCGTCCGTGGCGAGAAGTTCCTGCGCGAGAATGGGAGCCAGCTTGGCCGTGGCCGTCACCCGGGTCACGGAATCCGTGCGCTTAAGCCATCCGGCGGACAGACTCAGCGCCGAATCGCCGTGGTTGAAGACCTTGCTGTTGCCGGCCTGATCCTTGATGAATTCATCAGCCGGTGACGGAGCGATCTCGAGAACCCGCGTGCCTTCGACATCGATTCGGAGGCGCCCCAGAACGCCCCTGAGGTCGCCGTTGTTGTTAAGCTCGCGGCCGATCCGGATCCCCTGCGTCGCGATGATCGAGCCGTTATTGGCGGTTTCGTGCACCAGGGCGCCGTCGACGTACATCCGCAGCATGCCCGACTGGCGGCGCAAAACGATGGCGTATGTTTTTTGCGGATCCATCCGGAAGTTCCAGATGCCGTATTCGGTGCCTTGGATATGCCACTCAAGCCGCTGCTGGCTGCCCTGATAGTTGAGGCGAAGGCCATTGCTCCATCCGCCGATGTCCAGGATCGTCTGGTTCCGATCCGGATCGAGCACGCGGATCTCAAGACTCACTTCGAAGTCGCGCCGGCTGACCGACAGCGTGTTGAGCGGGTCCGCCACCGTCAGATAGTCCTGCGCGCCGTCAAACGTGACGGCGGGCAATCCGACGACCTCATCCTCCGCCGCCGTCTGCAAAATCACGCGTCCGGTTTGGTAATCGATGCGGCTGACGATTTGCTTGTATTCCTCGGTCGATGGGTCGCGGCCGAGCGTGCGGCGGTAGACGTCGAAGGCGACGGGGGTGATTTCTTGCCGGATAATTTCTTTTTTAAGAACGGCCTCCTGCTCACGCAGTCCGGCGATCGCATCGCCGGCATCGGTCAGAATCGTTTGCGAGAATGTCTGGACCTCGATGTCGAGGTCTTCGTACGCTTCCGCTTCCATTCGATTGATTTGATTGATCTGGTCCTGGACTTGCTGGAGGGCGTCGCGGTACTGATCCATCGCGGCGGACTTGGCCTTCTTACCCTGCTTGCCCTGCGCCTTGGAAGACGCCAGCGAATTCATTCCGCTCTGCAGGTTCGTCAGATACGACTGGGCCTGAGCGCGAGCGGCCTCCGCCTGCTGCCGAATCTGCTCAAAGGCCAGCTGCTTGGATTCCGCAAGCCGGCGCAGGGCTTCGGCGCGGTCGGCCTGAACGGCGGCCTCGGCCTTAGCGATCTGATCCGGAAGCTGGGAGCGCGCCTCTTTGAGGTATACCTGTTCCAAATGTCCGTCTTCGTCATAAGCGTAGGAAATCACGGTCTGGCCGCTGGCGTTAATCACCGCCTCCGGCTTGCCGTCATCGTTATAGATCGTCGTTTGAAGGTTGGCGGTTGTCTGCGTCTCCATCCGGCCGTCGGCCCTGTACTCGCGCGACATCACCGTATCCGCAGCGGCGACGGCGCCCGCAAAAACACCCGTCCACGTGTCGGCCCAGCCCGGAAGCACGGGAAAAACTTTTTCCATCGGAAGCCGCAAAAGGCCGGGCAACCGCCCCGAAAGCGCCTCCGGAGCTCCGAGGAGATCCGAAAAAGCGGATTGCACCGATACCAGACCGCCGCCCGAATCGTATGCCAGTGATACGCCAGCATTTTTAAATGCATAACCAGACTCAGTGCGCTGCAAAGCAAGGTAATTCTGCTCTTCCAAACGGTAATCAAATTCAAAGATGCGTGTGTAGCCCCTGATCGGTCCGCCACCTTCATTGGAGTAAGCCGACGCATTGACTGTGAGGCGTAACCCCAGGACCCCGGTTAGATTGACGTCCAGAGACGCCTCGCGAACGGGTATGAATGCAGTAGCGCCTCCACCTCCACCGTTATTGTGCTCCTGTTTCTGAATGGTGGCCTCGATCGTACGCCATTCACCACTCTCGGCGTCCAGATACTGCACATACATCTGCGCTCCGGCTCCGTTGTTGGTATGCCCCTGAGATTCCGCCCATGCATCCACTTTATAGGACAGGCGAGTCACGGTTTGAGGCGAGTCAAACGTATAGGCGGCACTGATCGCCCCAAGGCCGTCGCTCCACTGCGCCGTATTTGGATCGCCATCCGTGCTAAATTCGGGTGTCATTCCTCCGGTGTAGCTGATTTGGGCGCTCACGTTCTTCGCCTCCGGGATCGCATCCAGCGCAAGCCCTTGCAACGCTCCGAATTCATCGTAAACCAGTTTATAGCTCTGTTCATGGACCATCGTCTTCTGAATGGATCCGGACCCGTCCAGGGCATACGAATACTCAGAAATCTGACCACTGGAAGCGGTTTTAAGCAGGCGGCCGAACATGTACGTCAGCGACTTGCCGGCGGTCGAAGCCACCTTTTGAGCATGCTCGATGAAAGGCATGGCCAACTCTGACGCTCCGAAGCTCAGGTGAATCGAATCGGAACGAAAGGTCACAGTCGAGCCTGCTGCGCCCGCCGCTCCTGACTGGCTATGCATATAATTGGGAATATTTTGAGGGTTAACACCCTTCAAGCCGCCCTGACCTCCAAGAACGGACTTCTTTCCGCCAACCACATCGGAAGAAACGAGGTAAAGCACACCTCCGCCCCCACCTCCGCCTCCGCCGGCGCCCGCAGAGCCGGTAGCGCCCATGCCACCATCAGTACCATTGGCGCTAATCAGCCCTTGATTGTCGATGATCTTTGCAAAAATATGGAGCACGCCGCCGCCGACACCTCCGGTGCCTCCAATGGGATAAGTTGTTGAAAAACTAGAGCCAGCCCCTCCCCCGCCGCCTCCGGAACCTCCTTGGATGACCACTCCAGTATCAAGAAGATCCAGCGGACTTGGCACTGAATCAATTGAGGAAAGAGCACCGCCGCTTCCTGAATTACCTCCGGGCCTATACTCGGGATAGACGTTACGGCCACTGACTCTGGTTTGTACGGCATATCCGCCAATGCCTCCGGCGCCTCCAACGCCGCCCAAAGACCAGGTGACTGAGCTGCCACTACGCCCGTTGATCTGCGCCCATCCGCTGGGCCCGCCGCCCGCGCCGCCCGCAGCCCCAAGACCGTCCGCCGTGATGGTTCCGTGGTTGATCAGACGGTCTTTAACAAAAATCTTGTGGCCGTTGGATTTGAGTGTAACGCCCGGATCGATCGTCAGCGACTCATAAAACATGTCCCGGTCTATCTCCGTATCCGCAGTCAGCCGGACCAGACCATCCCGGCCATCGCCATAAAACTGGGAATCATTATTCGAATTGAGCGGGAGAACACGTATCGCCGAGCCGTCCGGCTGCGTTTGGACCAGCTGCTCCGTATCGTGCGTCAAGCGTCCGCTGCTCATATCCAGCTTATATTCCAAGCCAAATCGCCGCGCCCAATATTCCACATCACCGTTGGCGCCGCTTTTCCGAATGATTGTATAGACGGCGCCGTCCGCGTCCTCCAGGCCGATCAGATCTCCGTTCAGATCGTATTGGTAACGGCCCTTGGTAGAGCGTATCCAAACGGACTGCACAATCCCGTCTTCCGTTACATACGCATAATCCATCCGAACACCGTCTGCTTGCAGCACATATTCGATCCCAGCTCCCGAATAATGGATCCGCGTCCCATCCGCCAGGATCTCATCGATCATCCGGCCGTACTCAAACACTCTCTTTATTCCGTCCGGAAACGTCATGACAGCTCTTTTGACCGCGAGGTCCGCATCGAGAGCAATCTCCGTGATCACAACCCCATCCGGTCGATTCTCGATCCGGACCGGCTGATCATTTTCGAAATAGACGATCGATCCGTCCTCCAGCCGGCGCAGAACAAGCCTTTCGCGAATGATGTTGTTGTAGACTACCGCGGTTTGTTGAATGGCGGAGGGGGTCTGCGTCTGCAGAGGATCGGCCGGCATATCTCGATAGCCGATGAGCCGGCCGCTTGCATCGGCGTCATATACCCGCATCTCACCTTCATGCTCTTCCAGGACATCAGCGGCATTGCGGTCCCGCAAATCGACGGTGCGGGTGGATTGGATCCTGCCGCTCGGATCGTACGCATGCATCATGCGGCTTAAGAGCTCCGTCCGCTCCTCTGTGCCCGTCGACTCCGGAGGCATGACGCCCCAGACAGTCTCGGCGCTCAACCTTCCCTGTTCATCGTATGTGACCGAATGGATCCGATCGGACCTCCTAAAATCAGTCGCACGACCGGCCGCGTCGCGGCCCACCACCACCCAGCCGAGCCGTGCTTTTTCCATATCGCGCAATAACTCCGCCGATGGGTTCAGCTGACTGTAAAGATCGAGCGTGTCCGGCAGCCCGATGTCGGCCCTTTGGAAGTAATCAAATTCACGCCTGTCGATTCCGGATTCGATCGCGACCAGACGGTCCTGGGCGTCAAAGACGCGCGTTACGCCCTGATGGTCGGTGATTTTGGTCGAATCCCCTTCGTACGAATAGGTGTAACGGGCAAGCTCGCGTCCGAGGCGGGACAGGACCACCTCTTTGACGCGCGACTCGTCCAGATACGCGTAAGTGGAAACGACGCTCGTGGACTCCTCGGTTGAAGTCTGCAGCAGGCCGCTGCGGTAATCCTTGACTGTGCCGGAAGTGAGATCGCGGATGTGGGTCGTCTCCGTGCCGTTTGCGCCATAGGTGTAGGAGTATGCGAGCGTCTGCACGCCGTTCTTGAAGACTTCGCGGATTTTGCCGTAACGATAGACAGTCCGGATCGTCGCGCCATCGGCTGAGGACGGGAGCACGGTCGATTCCAGCGGCGTTCCGGATTCGTCGTACAGCGTCACGGTCGCGCCGTCGATGACCTTCGTCAGCTTGTTGCCCGACGTGTCGGTCTCGTAGACAAAGTGCCGGATTTGGCCGTCCAATTCGATTTGATCGATCCGCGGGACAACGACGCCGTCGGGCTGGCGGATGTTCAAGAGGCGGGTAATCTCGCCGTTTTTGCGGACATACTTTTTCATATTCAGATCGGCGTCGTACTCCATCCTCAGTGTCGCCGTCGAAGCCAGATCCGGAATAAAGGACGCGTCGACTTCGGCGATATAGGATTGCGCAAGCGCATCGTACGTGAGCGTGTAGCGGATCTTTTGCGCGTTCTCGAGTTCGACCGGCCGGCCGTCTCCGTCAAATCGGTACCGCGACCCATCCGGAGCCAGATACGTCGTTAGGCGGCCGTCTGTATAGAGCTTCACGCCGCCATCGGCGTCTATAATCTTGGCAGACCGCAAGGCGCCTTCGCCGTCAAAAACGGGATCTTGGATGAGCAATCCGTCGTCCGTTTCGATAAATTCGATCTCGTCACCCCGATAATGGATCGTGAGATCCCCGGTATCCACCGAGCGCAGGTTTCCGTCTGCGCTGTAGGAACTGCGCAAACTCCCCTGAACCAAGCTCACGCCGACCAGATGACCGAGCGCGCTCTGATCGACATCAAACCGGACCGGGTGACCGCTCGCATCCACCGACTCCGATATACGGCCCTCATCAAAACGCAGGATCGTACCGTCAAACCCGGTGATCTCCACCGGAAGCCCGTCCGCGCCATAAATCGCTTCGAGGAACGGAAGAGCGGATTTTGCGGCGGCGTCCGACGCCGGAGCGGTCAGGCGGGATTGGCCGGCCTGGGGGCCTTCGGAGACCTGATAGACATACTCAACGCCGGCGGACGCGGTCTTTACCGAGCGAACAACGCCGTTCTCAAACGCGGTGACGGCGCCGGACCCCTTGTCTTCAAGCCGGACGATCACGCCGGCCGCAGTGTAAACGGCGCGCATGGAAGCAGACTCAAGCGTGATCTGCCCGGCCGCATGCGTCGCCAGCGTTTCGGAGCCGTCCGGGGCGATGATTTTTTCCAGGAGGCCGGTGCGGTAGATGTATTTGGAGCCGTCGGGGCGGCGGATACCGACGGATGCGCCATTTTCCAGAAGCTCGATGGTTCCATCGGCATACCGGATCTGCGCGTCCAGGATGCGGCCGTCTGCCGAAAGCCGCAGATGCTCCAACAGATGTCCGTCGGCGGTCGTAATCTGCTGGAGAGCGCCCGCTTGGTACAGCAGAAGGTCATCTGACTGGGTCTTCAACGTAAAGCCCTCGGTTCCGGCGGGAGCTTCCTGGATCCGGGTCACCCAGAACGACTGACTCACCGACTGCCCCTGGGCATCCGCATCGGAGAGGGTCAGCACATTCTCGCCGGGTTTGAGCGTGTAAGTCTTCTGCCGGGCTTCGCCGTCAAGCGTGTAGTCGATCGTCAAAGAGCCCTGTGTCGTGATCGCTGCGGGCGGGTTTTGGACGATCATCACCGGAGCGGGCTTGGGCGTGGGGCCGGCGGGGATCGTCCGCCTGATCTGAATGGTCTTCTCGGAGCTGTTGCCTGCCGCGTCGGTGGATTTGAGCGTGAT
This sequence comes from uncultured Planctomycetia bacterium, assembly GCA_964430735.1. GTDB lineage: Bacteria > Omnitrophota > Gorgyraeia > 2-02-FULL-51-18 > JAGOUK01 > JAGOUK01. Next base: position 48,616 of record CAYSFB010000001.1, read on the forward strand.
GGAGTTTAAGCCTTCTGCGAGGGTGAAGGAGTCGGTGCGTTCCCTGCCGTCGGAGGTCCAGGTGATCGGCAAGGTCGTCGATTCGGTCGTGGCCGGCAGTGCCGGGAGTGTAATCTCAGGCGCCTGGGTGTCGAGTGTCACTTGGAATGAGCTTCTTAAGACGGCGGTGCCTCCGTAGACTTCGTCGATCTGGAGGTTGTTTGTGCCTTCCGTAAGAGTAAAGACCTTGGATTTAGCCTGACCGTTCACGGTGTAGGAGACGGTGAGGTCTTTTTGATTGGTGATGGATGGAATGCTTGGGATTTGGACCGTGGGAGCGGGTTGGGTTTGAGAGGCCTCTTGGCTGAAGCTTAAGTTCTTGAGCTCGGGATGGAGATCCCAGTGACCCGGTTTATACATCTTACCGATCCAAGTGAGTTTGATGCGGTGATCACCGGCTGAAAGGCCGGTAACGCGGTACTCGACGGAAGTGGTGTCCCGGCCGCCGTTCTTAAGTTTGACCGTGATCATGCCTTTATATAAATTTCCATCGTTTACCATGAAGTAGAACTCGTCAACGCCTCCGGTTACTTCCTCGATTCCGATGTGGCGCATGTCGAATTGGATGATCATCTCACCGGCTTGAGGCAGGTTGATGTCATACTCGAGAGGACTCCAATCTTCATGGATATCTATAGCGGATGCGGACGCGTTCATATTCCAATGCTCATTCTTCTGCGGGTTGTAGATATCCACCGGCAAGGTCTCAAGTCCGATCTGAGGAGTTCCGATCTGGGATTGTGAGACCAAAGCTGCGGTCGGCGCGGCTGCGGAGTCTTGGATTGTGTGCGGGGTTACAGGCTCCGGAGGCGGAGGGGGCGGCGGCACGACGGTCGGAATCGTCCGCCTGA
>CAYSFB010000001.1:49605-303182 GCA_964430735.1 uncultured Planctomycetia bacterium
CGAGGCTTGATCGCGGCTGAAGCATGTCGACGGGCAGCGCTGTCTTTCCTGTTTGAGGTGTGCCGATCTGGGATTGTGAGATGGCCGCAGCGGGCGGCGCGCCCGAAACGTCCTGGGCTTCGTGTGAAGCGGCAACAGCTTGGGGCTGTGAAGAAAGGCTTTGAGCGCTCTGCAGCTGCAACAGATCGTTCAGGGCATTCTGGTTGTCAATCAGGCTCTGTGCGGCGGCTTCGTTTTGCTGTTGATACTCGGGAAGCGCTTGAGATGAAGGGTCTGGGGAGTATAGATCGGGAGCTGCCCATATAAGGTCGGCGTGCAGCATCGCAACCGCGAGCACGAATGAAATAATCCGAAGCGATTTAGTGTGATTTAGGGAGCGTTTTGGAACCATTGGAGAACGCATGTTGGCCCAAGTGTAAATGGCTCTCGTCGTGATTACAATGGGTGGATTTTTCCAAAAGCTTTATTAAGTATGGATTTGCCTACGTCTGTAAGGATCTGTGAAGATTATTGTTAATCATTCTATTTTTGTGAGGAATACTTCAGGAACTATCTATTCAGAGCTAAATGCAGATAACTGATAAGCGCTGATTAAATAGTTTTAATTGCGAGTAGAGAAAGAATTTGATGAAAAAGCTCGGAAATAAGATTTTTCCCGAACCCTATTTGCGGAGGGTAAACGCGTAATTCGTGTAGTTGCGCTGCTTGATCCGGCCGGATTGCCAGGCTTCGCAGAAGATGTCGACGATCTGGGGGTCAAATTGTGCGTTGGAGCAGCGGCGCAATTCTTCGAGGCCTTCTTCGGGCGTGCGGCCTTTTTGGTAGGGGCGGGTCGTGACCATCGTGTCGTAAGCATCGACGACCGCGACAATGCGGCCGAGGAGCGGAATCTCCTCGCCCTTGAGGCCGTACGGATAACCTTTTCCATCCCAGCGCTCGTGGTGGTATTTGGCGCCGTCGGCGATTTCTTTCATGCCGCGGATGGGCTTCAGGATGTTGATGCCGACTTCGACGTGCGTCTTCATGATCGCGTACTCTTCGTCGTCCAGCGCGGACGGCTTGTTGAGGACGTGGTCCTTGATGCCGATCTTGCCGATGTCGTGCAGAAGGCCGGTGAGCTGCGCCGCTTCGAGAAAGTTGCGGTCGTACGGGATGATCCCCTTGTCGATGAGTTCGGTCGCGACGACGAGCGTGTAATGCGAGACGCGCTCGGAGTGGCCCTTGGTATAGCGGTCGCGCGCGTCGATCGCCGAGGCCAGTGCGCTGGCGGTATCGATCAGAAGGTTGTGCTCGCGCTCAAAGGAATCCTTGAGGTCTTTGATGAGCTCGGCGTTGGCGACGGCCATGGCGACGTCGTTGGCCAACGTCGAGAAAACATTGATCTCGTCCTCGAGGTACTTCTCCCCGCTCAGCTTGTCGCCGAGGATGAGGACCGCCACGAGCTCGTTCTTGTAGTAGCTCGGCACGCAGATGGCGGCTCGGAGCATTTCCATCTGTTTTTTGATCTCGGTGAAGGTGATGGCGAGCTTTTCGCGGCGGTTGACGTGGATTTCGAAGTTGCGGATGTGTTCGAGTTCGGAAAAAACGAGCGCGTCCTTGCGGTGGAACTTGTGGCTGCGGAAGCCGTCTTCGCCGGCGAGGAAATAGTTGATGAGCGCGCTCTGGTTCTTCACGCGGATGTAGCCGATCGGGATGCGCTGGCCCGCTTCTCCTTTTGAGTCGATGAGGACGTACGAGCCCTTGGTCTTGTCCTGAAGCAGCACCGCGACGTGGGTCGCGCCGATCTGACGGTCGATGAAGCGCGTGATCAGGCGCAGGAGCTGGATCGGGTCCTTGACCCGGATCATGCTCTTGGACGCGCTGATCAGCGCCTGGTGCAGGTCCATCCGGCCGTATGCGGCTGCCATGATTTTACAGCTCCTTCAGGTGGCGAAACACGGTGGCTTCGAGGTCTTCGAGGACGAGGGGCTTGGTGATGTAGTCGACGGCGCCGAGCGACTTGGCCCGGACGATGGAAATCTCGTCGTCGATGCCGGTGGTCATCAGCACGCGCGCCTTGGGCGCCGCTTCGCGGACCTTGGGAAGCGTCGTGATTCCGTCGTCGGAGTTCTTCATCATGACGTCGAGCAGAACGACGTGGGGCTGGAAGGAAGTCGCCGCGGATACGGCCTCGTCGGCGTTGGACGCCTGCAGAACCTTGAGCCCGCGCTGCTCGAAGAACATCTTCACGAAGTTGCAGATTTCTATCTCGTCGTCGACGACGAGCAGGCGTTTGGGTTCAGCGTGGGCCATGAGCCAGGGCCTCCTTGACTTTGTTTTCCAGGTCCTTGAGCGACGTGAGCGGCTTGTCAAAACAGGCGAACGCGCCGAGCGACAGAAGCCGCTCGCGCGTCTTCCCGAATCCTTCCGACGCCGTGATCATGATGATGCGCGTCCCGGGGCTGACTTTGTTGATCTCGCCCATCACGACGTCCCCGTGCTTGCCGGGCATCTTGAGGTCGATGAGCGCGATGTCCGGCTGCTCTTCCCCGGCGATCCGGATCCCGGTCTCGCCCTCATTGGCCGTGAACACATTATAGCCCCGGGGCTGGAAGTAGCTGCGTATAAAAACGGTAAATTCGACTTCGTCGTCGATCGTGAGCAGCTTAGGCATGGAGCACGCTCTCTTTGGCGGCGGCCTCCGCGTCGGACTTGGCCAGACGGAAGCTCAAGGTGAACTCGGTCCCCTTGCCCGTCTCGCTGGTGACCGCGATGGTCCCTTCGTTGCGCTCGACGATCTGCTTGACGATGAAAAGCCCGAGCCCCGTCCCCTTGCCCGGGTCCTTGGTCGTGAAGAAGGGGTGAAAAATCTTTTCCATCTTGTCCGCCGGGATGCCGTGGCCGTTGTCGGAAATCGTCACCGCCGCGCGCGTTCCGTTCCGTTGACCGCCGACGACGATGCGCCCGGAGCCCTTGATCGCCTGAGCGGCGTTCCGAATGATGTTAAAAAGCACTTCCTGAAGCTCCTTGCGATCGACCATGATCTTCGGAAAATCCTTGGGCAACTTGACGTCGATCGACACGTTCTCGAGCCGGAGCTCGTGGCCCAGAATGGCCAGCACCTCATCGACCTCCCGGGCCACGTCAACTTCAGAAATCTGGAAGTGCTTATTCGGCTTGGCGAACGTGGACAGGCGCTTCGTGATCCCGGTCGCCCGGTCCGTTTCCTTGATGATTTTGCCGAAGATCGTAACGGCCTGCTCGAGCACTTCCTTATCGGAGAGCTGGTTGTAAATCCCGTCGCGGTAGTTCAGGAGGAACATCTCGCACTGTCCGCGCACGATGCCGAGCGGGTTGCAGATTTCGTGGTTGATGCCGGCCGCGAGCGTGCCGATCACGGCCATCTTTTCGTTTTGGGCGGCTTCGGCCTGGGTCGCCGAAAGCTGGGTGAATAGGCGGGCGTTTGATATGGCAATTGCTTCTGTGCGCGCTAGCGACATCAGGGCATCAATGTCATCCTGGTTATAAGTATCTCCCGATTTTTTGGAACCCAAGCTCATAAACCCAATCAGTTCCTTGCGAAGGATTATTGGGAAGCATATTTCTGAGTTTAATTTTTTAAAGTCATCGGCAAGCCCTCTGGATCCAAGAACACGCTTTATATCAACATCGCGCTGTAAATAATTATGGGTTGTGGCTAAAAAATGTACGACAGGATCGCTGAGACTGAATTCCAGAGACTTGTCTTTAATGTTCATACTAGCTGCTATCTTAAATTGACCAGTTGCCTCATCCTTAAGAAGCATTGCACAAGACTCAAGCTTAATAATGTTATTCAAAGCTTCGATTGTGTTACGAGTCACCTCGTTATAGTCGAACACCGTAAGAATTTCCCCCGTAAAAAGTCGCATCAACTCGCGATAGTCATAATCCTTCTGAAACAGGTATTTATCAGTAACATTGATCAGTAGGTTTTCGAGAGGTCTCAGTGTTAGCGTAATAATGAGGATAGAAGGGATCATGGCCGTCCATGTGGGCCAGCCGAGATAAGCTTCAAAAAAGCGTTGGCCGATAACTGTAAAGATGGCAAAGACGCCGTACACAAAGGCAAATAGCCCTGCAAAAACAGTTGCTCTTCGAACGATGACTTCGATGTCCATAAGCTGATGGCGAAGAATTGCATAACCAATGATCAGTGGGAAAAGAGGGATCGCAAAATTGCTCCAAGGGTATAAATCAACCCCCAAAACAGGTAAATGATTTAAAGTTCCACCGATTGCGCCAATGCCAATAGCGGCGAAAGTGTAGTTAATTTGGCTTTTTTTATGAACGTTAGAAGTTGTCCTGGCTTTTACTAGCAACAAAAGGCTCAAGCTAAAAACAAAAGCCCACCATATGAAATAAACCAAAAATAATTTACCGGGTGAGCAGTAGTAGAAAGAATTGAATACAAATCTACTGTCAGAAAAAACATTATTTGTTAATGTCAACCCGGAAAGGCCAACATTGATCAAATAGACATAAGGCAGGAAACGCTTAGTCTTGAGCTCACAAAATTCATATACAAAATGTAGAAAAAAAACCGGAATCCAAAGTACGCCAAAAGCTACAGATAATCTCCACGCCAGCAAAGCTTGATGGGCGTCTTGAGATGTAGCGATAAAGCACCCGCCAAATCCCCAAGACGCACACGCTAGGGCAAAGAGAAACCACAAACGATAAAGTTCCCTTTGTGGGTCGCGGCTAAGCACAAAAAGACCAATGACTACCGTACTAGCAGCGGTAAATATTGCAGACAATAAGAATGGGTTCATTGCGTTAGTTACGAATGCTTCTTAAACACAACGGCGCCATTGTACCCAGCAAATCCACACGATAATTTCATTACCTTCTTTACATCTTTTTCGACCGACTTAACTGATAAATTAATCTTTACCTGAGGATCAATCGGCTCACAATTTAATGAGGCGGGCACATAATTATTTTTCATTGATAAAAGAAGGAGTGCGCTTTCAAGAAGCGCCGAGCTTCCTAGGTTGTGTCCAAAAAATGGCTTAAATGCGTTTACCAAACAACTCCCAGCACCTTCTCCAAAGATTCTTGAAATCGATCTTGCTTCATGAAGATCCGTAATGCCCGTCCCCACGCCGTGGGCATTTACTACATCAATATCCTGCGCGGAAGTCTTAGATTCTTTCAACGCGGCGGCCATGCAGTCGGAATAGTAATTTTTATCTACCGACGGCAGCGACACCTTACCGCCTTCCAAGTTAAATCCTCCGCCCAAATATTCGGCATAGATGTGAGCGCCCCGTTTTTCAGCTCTATTTAGATCCTCTAAAACAAGCCCCGCGCCACCCTCACCTAGTACAAAACCGCTCCTTTTCGAAGAGAAAGGCTTGATCAAACCATCTTTTGAATAGATAGCGAGGCCATTTAGCCACCAGTGCTTATAAACCTCACTCTGCCTATCTGCCCCAACAATCACCACCGCCGAGCATTTACCGCTTTTTATTAATTGACTAGCAGATTCTATGGCAAACAATCCCGACGCACAGGCGTTATTGATAAATAGGGAATACCCGTGAGTAGAGAATAGCTTTCCAAGAAAATATAGGTACATAAATGTTTGGGTGTCATAGCCGGTTCGCTCACATTTATTAAAAACCGACCTCATAACATCTGACTTTAATAGTTCTTTGCTATCTTTCATAACATTGAAAGAATGCCGAAATATTTCTTTAAATAAAATCTCAAGACCAGGATTTTCATGGACCGCAACAATACCGACATCATTATGCTCTGGGTCATACTTTAATCCGCTATCTTTTAAAGCAAGTTGGCCAACCGCAGCAAGATACATGAGATCCATATCTTCCCTGCCATTCTTCCACTCCCTTATCCATTCGAGTGTCTTTTCATCTAAATCAAACATTTTCCTATCAAAATTTTCAACCTTATGTAAATAGAATGTGTCCAAAAGAGTGCCATCGTCGTAAAAATTTTGATTGATGACGTTAGTTTTTTCGCTTTTGACAGATTTCCATAATTCATCTTTACCGATGCCAATCGAACTAATGGGGCCGATGCCTGTGATGACTATTCTTTGGTTATTGGTCATGAGACGATGTGTCCTGTGATTTTGAATTTGCCAGCTGCGCTGCTATACTTCCCGAATTTACAACGGATGATAATCCACCGCCTGGCCGCGTCCACGCCCCGGCCAAGTACAGATTTCCAGGCAGAGCCTCTGGCTGCTGCCTCTTAAATCCCCACTGCGAAATATCCTGGCTCCAGCCATAGAGCGCCCCTTTTGAGCTCCCAGAATAACTTTCAAGAGTCAGCGGCGTCGCAATCTCCCTTACTTCTACATACTCCTTTATCTTGGGAAAAAACTTCTCGCATTTACTAATTGCAATTTCAGCTAATTCGTTTTTTTTGATCCTATACTCATCTTTTGACAACCCCTTCCAGTAATCGTAACCGGATAGATGAAAAAGGCTCATTGTGGTCTTGCCTTTAGAGGAACACCCGGAATCGAGGTTGGAGTATATTGTGGCAATCATTTGCGTATTCGCGAGATCGTTGTTGATCGCTGCTAAGTATTGATTCTCCAAATCGTAGTCAGGATCCATAAATATTTCGTAGTCAGCTATCCCCTGATCTTTAATGTCAATATTTAGTCCTAGATAAACCACAAATGCGGACACCGACCCTTCGATTTGCTTCGCTCTGTTGGTTGCTTTTTCAGAAATTCGAATTCCATCTATCATTGAAAGAAACATCTTGGGCGCACAAATATTGCTGATAAATTTTGGCGCTGAATACAATTCTCCCGACTTCAGCTGAACCTTACTTATCAATTTATTATCCTCAGAAATCAAACGACTTACCTCGGCGCCATATAGCACCTTCCCATTATGTGCCTGGATTTCGCCAACCAACTCTTTAGCAATACCTTCAGATCCGCCTTCAGGATAATATGCGCCATTGCTAGCATAGTCCCATAGGGTATAAAAATAATGGAGGGCTGACAGCTGGCTTGGTGGCGCTCCCAAATAACTCCAATATTGGGCAAAAATAGCTTTTAACACGCGGTCTCTGAAACAATCGTCCAGGAAATCTTTGAGGGTAAGATCTTTATACTTCCACATGGATGCAATGGCGCTCTGATTATTATCAGCATTTTTGAGTTCTGAAAAAAGTGTTTCCATTAAATGGAATGCCTTATCCAGCCCTTCCGATTCAGTTGGAAATCGCTGCTGCAACATATGTTTATAATCATTGCTGCTTCTCTGCGGGAATGTGAGATCTAAGCTCGGGGCGATTAATCTAAAAAGTTCATGGGGTTGGAGAAAATTAATTTTATTCCAGATACCGCATTGAGTTAAAACTTGGCGAGTGCGTCCAGTGGGATCACACCCGTTTACAGCGTGAATGGCGCTCTCAAAGCGATGCCCGTTTCTAGTAAAATTAGAGCAGTAACCTCCTGGGTAATCATTTTTTTCGAGAACCAAAACTTTTTTACCTGCCTTGGCAAGCAGGCATGCGGCTGTCAGCCCTCCCATTCCCGCGCCGATCACTATGCAGTCAAATGTTGTGGGTTTGATGGCTTTCTCACTCATCATGTGCTGCTAAAACCAAGACTGAATTATTGCCCCCGAACGCGAATGAGTTGTTCAGAACTTTTCGAATCTTTGCGGACCGTGCCTTATTCGGCACACAGTCCAGCTGAATGTCGGGATCGGGGGTCTCAAAATTGATGGTGGGCGGAATCATCTGCCGATCGAGGGTCAAAGCGCACGCCACCGCCTCAATCGCGCTAGCCGCGCCCATGGTATGTCCCAACATCGATTTGAGTGAGCTCACACAGTAGCGGTCATTTCCAGCCATCACCTTGATGATGGCTTGCCCCTCGGCCTTATCATTGGCCGGCGTTCCGGTTCCGTGGGCTGATATATAGTCAATTTCCCCCGGCTCCACGCGGGCAGCCTCCAGTGCCTTGGCCATCGCCCGCGAAATTCCTTCGGAGGAGGGCGCAACCGCATGGAATGCATCGCAGCTCACTCCATACCCTAAAATCTCCGCATAAATTTTTGCGCCGCGCTTTATGGCATGGGATCTCCGCTCCAGAATAAGCGTCGCAGCCCCCTCGCTGACGATCATGCCCTTGCGATTCTTGTCAAAGGGCCGGCAACAATCCGGCGCGACCGCAAACATCCTGTTGAATCCGGTGAATGCAATTCTCGAAAGGCCGTCCGCGCCTCCGGCAATCATGACGTCGGCATCTCCGGATTGGATCATGTCATATGCATAACCTATGGAATAATTTCCGGCCGCGCATGCCATGGGGATCGTCAGGCTGATATTGGAAATTTCGTATCTGGCCGATATCGCATGGGCGATCGAATAGCACGGATACTTCTGAATCAGACCGGCGGGAACGAGCGATTCATCCTGAATCCAAAGAGCGTCAATTGCTTCGATGGTTTGGCTCTCCCCCATCGTAGTGCCCATGACGACGCCGGGGTTGAGGCGGCGTAATTCAGCGTCGGTCCAGCCGGCATCCGCAACCGCCTCTTCCGTCGCAGCCAACGCGAGCAAGGAAGCGCGGCCCAGACCCGGAAAACGCTTCACGTATTGACTCCCGTCAAAATCGAGCACCTCTCCGCCGTGATGGATGTCGAACTCCTTCGTATCAAAAGCCCGGATGGGCCTGATGCCGGAGCGGCCCTCAAGGGCGTTTTTCCAAAAAATTTCTTTGCCGATGCCGATCGGCGAAACAACCCCCACCCCAGTGATGACCACCCGATCTTTTGTCATTTGACCCCTGCCGGCTTGCAGATGAATCCGAGCTCGCCTGTTGCCAGCTCAAGATCGCCAGATTTAGCGGACACGTCAAAAATGGCTCCGGTCGAGATGATTTTTTTATTCACGATTTCAAGACGAATCGAGTCATTTGGCCCGGACGCATTTAAAAACCTGATCTTCACATTGCCCAAATAGTATTTGCTGCCTTGAGGAGGGTGTGTCGTCTTCACGAATAAATAGCAGGAGGCTTGCGCGAGCGCTTCCATGATCAAAGCGCCGGGAGTGATGGGCATACCAGGATAATGCCCTTGGTAGTGCGCGGCATTCGGGTCGTTATTCATCCAGGCAATCAGCGATTCGCCCGGCTTTAACGATTCGATGCGGTGCAAAAAAAGAAACGGGGGGCGATGCGGAATGCTTTGGAGAATATCCGGATCAACCGCCGCAGGCAGCGTCATCCCTGGACTTTACCTTCCAGGAGTCCGATGATCCCGGTGATCGTGCGCATTTTTGGAAGGTCTTCTTCCTTGAGATGAACCTTGAATTCTTTTTCGACCCCGAACATGATCTCGAGCCCCATCATGGAATCGATCCCCAGCTGGTCCCTCAGGTCGGTGTCCGCCTGGATCAAGGCCTCGTCCTTCTCAGAAATCTTGGCCACGATCCCCGCGATGCGCCGCACCATATCGGCGTGATTCGCTGACTGCATGCTTCCTCCTACCGGTCCTTTTCCTTGCCCAAAAGCAACGATGCGATGGATCCGCCCAGCCCGGTCGAATACACCAGGCAGTTCCGCACCTTTTTGCTCACCGTTTGACGCACCAATGTCGGCATCGAACATCTCTCGTCCGCGACTTCGAATCCGGGGGTCGGAAACAGCCGCTGCCGCTCGAGAGCATACAATGCCGCCGCAATCTGAAAAGATGACGAGACGCTGAACCCTTCGCCGAGGAGGGCCTTGACGGCGCTGACCGGCACCCCGTCTTCGACATCCGAAAAAATCCGCTTGTAGAGCTCCGCGTCGCAAATGTCGCCGTGCAGGGTTGAATTGGCTCCGCTGACGACGAGGTCGATCTCGTTCTTCAGAATATCCGACCCTGCGATGCTGCTGCTGACCAGCCGAGCCGACTCCGTAACAACCCGGTCGATGTTTCGACGGTCAAAATTGAGCTGCACAAAATGGGACGCATATTCATTGACGACCGCGTACACATGCGCGCCGCGCTTCCGCGCGTCTTCGAGCAGTTCCATCTGAAAAACCGCCGCGCCCTCGCCCATGATGAATCCGTTCCGCCGTTTGTCGAACGGCGCGCACAATTCCTCACGCTTGGTCGTGGTCCCGGCCAAAAGTCCGAGCTTGGCAAACCCCAAGTAAATCTCTTCGCACAACTCTTCAACCGCTCCGACCAGAACTTGTTTGACCTTGCCCGTTTCGATCGCCGAGATCGCATAGCCCATCGCATCCAGGCCGGAGGCATAACCGGACGAGATCGTAGAGATCAGACCCTTGATCCCGAACTTGATAGAAACCTGACTCGCCGCCGCGCACATCACCAGACTCGGAAACACGCCGGGGTTGGCGTTCTTGTACCCGTTCTTCAAGACATCGCGGTCAAACTTGCTGACGCTCGAGATACTACCCATCGTGGAGCCGATCACGATGCCGATATCGGTCGCGTTTTCCGGCGTTACTGCCACGCCCGCGTCATCCATGGCGAGCTTGGAAGCGACCAGCAGCATGGTCGTCGTCCGGTCCAAATTCCGGACTGACATATCCCCCAGGTAATTCTTGGGGTTGAAGTCCGGGACTTCGGCGGCCAAACGCGGCCGGCCGCTTTGGAACAGGGAGACGGGCCTGAATCCCGTCGTTCCGCTTTCCAACGCGTCAAAGAAGGCGTCCTTTCCGATCCCTATCGGCGACACAATGCCGATGCCGGTGATCGCGATTTTTTTGCCTTGTTTTGACTGCATGTCTCTCTTCAATTAGCCGAGCGGGTAACTCAAGCTGGTTGTGACGATGTGGTATACGTTGTCGTATTCGCCGTCGATGGAAACGTTGGCCGTCGCGTTTCCGACCGCGTTGTCGACGGATTGGTCGGCCGTAAACTGAGCGGCGTACGCCAGGCTCAACTTGGCTTTCCCCCACATATATTCCAAGCCGGTCGTAACCGTATGCCGGTCACCGTCCGGGATCACGTTGCTGTAATACGTTTCGGTGGACGCTTGCGTGAAGTAGGCGTACCCGCCGAGAACCGTCCACGTTTCGTTCAGCTTATGCGTCACACCGGTATTCAGAGAGAAGGTGTCATCATAGCCGAAGCGCGCGGGATTGCCGCCCGACAGCACGGCATTGCTCGTCCCGTAAGCGAAGTTGAATTGCTTAAAAGCCGACCACCCGGTCCAACCCAGATCCAGCTCGACGGTCGTCTGGTCCGTTAAATCGTAGGCGGCGCCCACCACGATCGAATCGGGGAATGTGATATCCGTATCCGCGCTGGTCCGGAAGCTGCTGCCGCCAAAAATCGACTGCATGACAACTCCCTGGATATTGTCGACATTGAGCTCTCCGTTCAGTTGAGCCCGCATCTGGCTGCGGTACATCGCGCCGAAGCTCAGGCGATCCGTGGCCTTCCAAAAAAGAGCCGCGTTCCATCCATATCCATGGCCGTCCAAATCCCACTCGCCCTCAGCATCCGCAAATGCTCCGGGGAGGCCGTTGGCATTGCTGATAAAGGTCGAATTGAACTTGGTATTCTGCTTCAGATCGATGTCCGCATAAGAAAACCCGCCGGAGACGGAAAGCGAAGGCGTCAACTCGTACGCCGCGTTCACCGTATAGGCAATCTGCTGGATTTGGTTGTAATGGCCGATGTACTTAAAGTTGCCGGTGCTCGAGTACTGCGTCACCAGTCCGTAGGGCGAATTGGCGGACACGCCGAGCGTGAGCTTGTCGATGGGCGTCTTGAAGCCCATCGCAAACGCGGGAATATAGACGGGCGTCACAGGGCCCGTATCGCTGGCCGTCCCGGATGCGGACTTGAACTCGAAGTTGGGCAGCAGAATGGTGTTGCTGGCCATGATCTCGCTGCCTTTGAGCTGGGTCAAACCTGCCGGGTTGTAGATCTGTGTCGCGGCATCGCGGGGGTCCGCCACGCCGGCGTTTCCCTTACCCAGAACGCTCGCGTTATCCAGTGCGACTTCAAAACCGGCAGATCCGGCCGAGTGGGCCGAGGTGCTCATGAGGATACCCGCAGCCAGCAGAGCCGCGACTTTGGGCATGGTCCGTAATGCTATCTTCACGCTGTTTCCTTTCCGGTGATGAAATGTGCTCATGGGCGGCGGGTTAGTTCTTCTTCGCCGAGCGGACTTTGAAGTTGGACCGCTCTTGTTCTTCGATCCAGGAATCGATGGTCTTCTTCTTGAAGCGCCACTGCGAACCGACCTTAAAGCCCGGGAGCTTGCCGCCCGCGACGTGCTTGTAGATGGTGATGGGTTTCATCCTGAGGTAGTTCGCCAACTCAGGAACTGTAAAAACGTCTTCGTCGTGGGCCATTCTGTCTCCTTTTTCGGTATTCGGTTCGCTTCTTTATGAGCGAAAGTATGTTTAGTGTATTTGTCTGATATATCATTGTCAATACTAAGCGGAATTAAGCAAAACTATATCTTGCGATACAACACTCTCCCAAGCACTAATTGTGGGAGTAAAACGATACTATATTTAGATTGGATGCTATTTGGAGGGTTCTACTGAGGAAAAATCACACGCTCAAGCAAAGGCAGCCCAAGCTTAAAAATCGCACGTACGTTGTCGTCTAAAGAAATGCCGGAATCAACCACATAAGGTGCGGTAAAAAGCTTCGGCCCGTCATCCACCCGCTCCGTCGCCCGGTGCAAGGTCAGCCCCGAAGCGCCCCCGCCTTGTTCCCAGACCCGCCGCACCGGCTCCCGCCCCGCCTGACCCGGCAATAACCCCGGATGAAAGTTCACAAACCCCGACCGGGCCATCTTCAAGCTGGCTCCGGACAGAATGACCCCGAAGTTTGCAATGATCCCCAGGTCGATCGGCCCCTGCTCGGCTATCTGCCACAGCGCCTCGGCCACATCCGAATCCCCGGCCACCCGATAGATCTCAGCCCGCGCCAGCCGCCCAACCCTCAGCGCCGCCTCCGCCTCGCCCTCTCCTTCATATAGAAGGCCGGCCAGCCGCACCCCCGGCAACGCGGCCAAGGCCTTCGGGTATTCCCAGATATTGCCGAGATAGACGACGCTAGTAAGTTTGTTCATTGCGGCGTTTGACGGCCAGGATAAATACTTTTTTCTCGCTGTCCACGATATCGTAAAAAATACGGTATCGTCCTACCCGGATCCGGTAATAGGCAAGCGCTTGGCAGACTTTGGAAGGCGGGGTTAACTTGGTGTAGCCATGAGGCCTTGGATCCTGCCCCAAATTTTCCACAGCTACTATGATAGCTTCCTGATCGAACTCGGGATAATCCGACAGATCCTTGATGAAGCGCTTTTCGGACGATGGCGAGGGGTGTAGAACGCGGTAATTCAAGCTTTTCGGGATGCCCGGATCTTCTTAAAGGAGGCTTCCACTGGAATTCCCTCTGCGCCGGCTCCAATGGCCCGCTTGCCCTCGAATACTTGAGACATAAGATCCTTGTCCTGCAAGTCATCGACCATTTCGATCAAGTCGAGCATCATCTGATACGGTAGCAGCACCTGCCGAGGCTGGCCATGCTCAGTGATCACGACCGGCTTAACGGACTTGATGTTGCGCGCCATGTTATCTCTTAAGTCCTTGGAACCGATATGCGGGGCCTTGAGGATCTGAGTGGCGAGTGTCATGTTATCTCCATTTAGTTACATTATTATGTACACAAATAGGATACATGATTATTGAGCGAATTCAAGGCCGGGCTACCTCAGGGCTTCGACACGCCCTCGGAAGCAGTGCGCTGGATCCGGGCAAAACCGGCATCGGCGGGAGCCGCGTGCTTGAGCACGGAGGTGCGCATGGAGTCAGGGATGGAAAGATACTTACCCTTGAAGTCGTCAAAAGCCAGCTTCTGCATCCCCTCATACATGAGGACGCCGGTCTCCTGATTCTTCACCACGAAGTACATCTCGAAGCTGAACTTGCGGATATTCCCTGTCGAGAGCTCGATCTGAAGCTCATCACCAAAAAACGCGTGATGGATAAAGTAGGAGTGCTCCTCGACCGTGATCATGTTGAGCCGGCCTTCGTAGACTGCCTTCATGATCTCGGGCCAATCGGGACAGGTCTGGAGGAAATACTTTTCCCGAGCTATCCCCTGCCATTTCACATAATTGGAAAAGTAAACAACCCCGCCGACGGCGTTCGTCTCATTGAAGAAAACTTGATGCTGGAGGATGAAGGGGGCGGGCGTCACGCGTTACGAGATGGGCTTGGGTCCTGGGGGGGGTCGCCGCCACATCGATCACGTCCTGGACGGTTTTGATTCTGGCAAGCTGCTCATCCGTCAGATCAATCCCGAGCTCTTCCTGCAAAGAGATGGAAAGCTCCGCCACGTCCAATGAGTCGGCCCCCAGATCCTGGACGATAGAGGCTTCGGGAGTTACTTTTTCCATAGGCACGGAAAGGGCCTTGGATATAACGGCGCGGATTTTGTCGGGTGATACTTCCATGAGATGGTTAGTATAGCAATTGCAAGGGCGCGGTGTCTTTGATTCAAACTGGTCTCAGGATCACCTAAGGGGAATTGTGCACTTAGACCTTAGAGGGGGGTCTCACCCCCATACGGTAAATCTCCGTCCTCGACGGCCGCCTGAGCCAAAATTCAGCCTCCGCCTCGCCCTCTCCTTCATATAGAAGGCCGGCCAGCCGCACCCCCTGGATCCCGGCCAAGGCTTTCGGGTATTCCCAAATATTGCCGAGATAGACGATGCGTTTATTCAATTTTTTGGGGCTGACGTTCCGACCCGGGTCTCGCCGTAAGCGACGGATGGCTGGGTGTGCAGATAAGGCTGAAGAACTTCTTTTAAATAGTCCGCATACACCTTGTTTCCAAAGACATTCCAATGGCCGTCGTACTTCCAGTAGATGCTGTCCGGATCTATACGGTTCGCATGCAAATATTTGCTGAACTCAAAGTACGGAACCCCATTTTTGGACAAGAATCCTTTGAGCTCGGCGTAATAGTCTTTGACGTTCGAGGCCCGCTTCGGAATGAGGCTAAAAAGAAGCGTGTAGCCGTGCTTCTTTGAATGCGCCGCCCATTCCAAAATGGCCTTGCGATTCTCCTCGGCGAGTTCGGAATCAAACGGGTAGGACGCAGTGTATCCGCTCAGTTCGAGAATTCTAGCAAAATGATGGTATGCGGGATCCACGAAGGACGACGTCTTCAGCCTGTCAAGCAGCCGGTTATTGCGAGGCCAGTTCTTGATATAGCTGAGAATATTCGCCGTTGCGGAGTATCGTTTGACCAAATCCCGGATGTTTCTATACCGCTGATACCGCCGCCCTCTCTCAAGCAAAAGCTGATGCTCGGTCAGCCGGACCAGCTCATATTTCCCGGTCTTCAGATCGAAGCGGACGTAACTATCTTCCGTCAGATATCCGTCAATGACCGTGCTATGCGGAAACGCATAGTCTCCCTGAATATCGTTGGCAACATAATTGACGACGACGATTCTTGGTTTCTTGTTCAGTGCTTCGTATATTTCCTTGAACTTCTGGAACTGGTGCCTCTGGGCCGTGTGAGTCACGCCGCATTTTAATACCCGCACCCCTAAAGACGCTTCCAGAAGAGTGCCGAATTTTTTATCAAACGGGGCGAAGGCAAATGTGAAGCTGTCGCCGGCGAGATAGATCTCGGGGCTGTCGGTATCGAGAAGGTCCGTGTCAAAGCAGCCTAGATTATTGCCCCAGACATCAAAAGGCTCTGTTTCTCTGGGCTTATGACTGCGGCTTTTCACGTTATGCGCCAAATCGAAGCCGCGCGTGGGATGTGCCACGAACAAATACCGCTCGTAAAGATCCCGATCGTCCGGCGCGGTGGCGTAGCCCGAATTGAGGCAGCGGACTTCGTTGCGCAGGGCGTAATAGGCAAACAGGTCAAAAAAAGCCAGCGAAGCGAGAATTATGCCGGCAAACGCGGCACAAGACTGCATCCGGGCTCGAAGCTGGCGGGGTCTGGGTTGCATATCGGATTTATTTGAGCGCATCGGAATCGAATAATCTTAACCCGTCACGCTTAAATAAAAAAGAAAAACCCGGCCGGGAATTTTTCAACTCCCGACCGGGTTTTTGATATCAACAGAACGATAGAACCGGACTTATCCGATCGCGACGGGGCCTGTTTCGCCCGTGCGGATGCGGAGCACGTCCTTGAGCTCGATCACGAAGATTTTTCCGTCGCCCACCTGGCCGGTACGAGCGCCGCCGGCGATCGCTTCGATGGCGGACTTCACGTACTCTTCGTTCACGGCGCATTCGATCTTCACCTTGCGCAGAAGGCTTCCCGCTTCCTTGTGGGAGCGGTAGACTTCGGCGACGCCCTTTTGGCGGCCGCGGCCCATGACCGTCGAAACGGTCAGGAGGTGGATTTCTTTTTCTTCCAATTTACGGAGCACGTCGTCGAGGCGGTCCGGCTGGATTACGGCAATGATGTATTTCATATCAGCTTCCTTTCCGCCTTAGTCGACCAGCGTGTAGCTGGATTCGCGATGTTGTGTGAGGTCCAGACCGATCCGCTCTTCCTGCTGCGAGACGCGCAGGCCCATGAGCATGTCGATCACCTTGAGGATCACGAACGTCGCGACAAACGCGTACACGGTGACGATCGCGGTAACCTTGATCTGGATCCAGAGCTGGGCGGGATTTCCGTACAGCAGACCGTCCGCGCCGGCCGGATTGACGGCCTTGGTCGCAAAAAGACCGGTCGCGATGGAGCCCCAGATACCGCCGATGCCATGAACGCCGAAGGCGTCCAGCGTGTCGTCGTATCCGAACTTCACCTTCACCCAGGTCACGAAGAAGAAGCAAATCAGCGAAACGGACACGCCGATGGCCAGCGCGCCGAACGGATCCACGAAGCCGGCGGCCGGAGTGATGGCCACGAGTCCGGCCACGACGCCGGTGATCATGCCGAGCCCGGTCGGGTGATTGTTGATCTTCCAGTCGAGCAGGGCCCAGGTCAGGCCTGCCATGGCCGCGGCGATGTGCGTCACGACGAACGCGTTGGCGGCCAACGCTCCGGAGCCCAGCGCGCTGCCGGCGTTGAATCCGAACCAGCCGAACCACAGAAGGCTCGCGCCCAAAACGGCCAGCGGAAGGTTATGAGGCGGAGACATGTGGTCGGGATAACCGACGCGCTTCCCTAATACAAGCGCCGCAACCAGCGCCGCGACACCGGCGTTGATGTGAACGACCGTTCCGCCCGCGAAGTCGAGCGCCCCGGTGGCCCGCAGCCAACCGCCGACCGCCCACACCCAATGACAGACGGGGTTGTAGACGACCGTCGCCCAAACCAGGATAAAAATGCAGTACGCGCTGAACTTCATGCGCTCGGCGAACGCGCCGAGGATGAGCGCCGGCGTGATGATGGCGAACATCATCTGGAAAATCATGAACGCCTGGTGCGGAATCGTCGCCGCGTAATCCGCGTTGGGCTCAAGACCGACGCCCTGCAGACCGACCCATGACAGATTGCCGATCAGACCTTTGACGTCCGGGCCGAACGACAGCGTGTAACCGATCAGCACCCACTGGACGGTGATCAGGCACATCGCCATGAAGCACTGCATGAGAATCGAGAGCATGTTCTTGCGGCGGACCAAACCGCCGTAAAAGAACGCGAGGCCGGGGGTCATGAGCAGGACCAAAGCCGCGCTGAGCAGAATCCAGGCGGTATCTCCGGAATCGTTGGTCGGGGCGGGAGCGTCAGCGGCGAACGCGGGGGCGGCCCAAAGGGCCAGTCCCGCGATCATGCCGGCGATGCTCCGCAGCCAAGGGGCGCGAAATGGGGTCATGAGAACTCCTCTTCCTTATTTATGCTGTGGCGGTCGGTGTCAAACGGTCAAAGCTGCCAAAACTGCTTCGGTCACGATCATCGCACCATTGTCCTTTTTGATGTTTCAGTCATGTTACGGGGCCGTAACAATTGCATCCGGCCAAAATACAACCTTCACGCTCCCGAAATTTGGCCGTAACACCGGGCCGTAGAATTGCACACAAGAACTTCCACAGTCGGGGGTTCGAAACACACACAAGGAGACGATATGGATTACAAAGTCGCACTGGACACCATGTGGACGCTTCTGGCGGGCATGCTGGTGTTCTGGATGAACGCGGGATTCGCCTGCGTCGAGGCGGGATTCGCCCGGCAGAAGAACTGCGTCAACATCCTGTCCAAGAACTTCATCGTCTTCGCCGTAAGCTCCCTGGCCTTCTGGTTCATCGGCTGGGGTCTTATGTTCGGAGACGGCAACGGTTGGCTCGGCATGAAGGGAGTCTTCATGCTGCACGGGGCGGACAACAGCCCGGCGACCGGTGACGCGTATCAAGGCGTGTACAGCGCCATTTCGTGGGCTACGGTTCCCTTCTTCGCCAAGTTTTTCTTCCAGCTGGTGTTCGCGGGTACCGCCGCGACCATCGTGT
Organism: uncultured Planctomycetia bacterium; assembly: GCA_964430735.1. Classification (GTDB taxonomy): domain Bacteria; phylum Omnitrophota; class Gorgyraeia; order 2-02-FULL-51-18; family JAGOUK01; genus JAGOUK01. The sequence goes on from CAYSFB010000001.1 coordinate 68,042, forward strand.
CGGGAGCCGTGGCGGAACGGATCAAGTACCACTCGTTCATCATCTTCTCGTTCATCCTCGTCGCGTTCATGTACCCGATCACGGGTCACTGGATCTGGGGTGGCGGCTGGCTGGCGGGTCTCGGATTCTGGGACTTCGCCGGTTCGACCGTCGTTCACTCGGTCGGCGGCTGGGCGGCCCTCGCAGGCGTCCTCGTCCTCGGACCGCGCTTCGGCAAGTACAACGAAGACGGCAAGGTCAACCCGATCCCGGGTCACAACCTTTCGCTTGGAACCATCGGCTGCTTTATTCTGTGGCTCGGCTGGTTCGGATTCAACCCCGGCAGCACCATGGCCGCCGCGGTCGAAGACATGTCCCGCATCGCCGTGACCACCAACAGCGCGGCCATTGCGGCCATCCTGACCTCGACCATCACTTCCTGGATCCTGATCGGCAAGCCGGACCTCGGCATGACGCTGAACGGCTGCCTGGCGGGCCTGGTCGCGATCACCGCCCCCTGCGCTTACGTCTCGGTCGAAAGCTCGCTCATCATCGGCGCCGTCGCCGGCGTGCTCGTCGTGCTTGCGATCGGATTCTTTGACCGGATCAAGATCGACGATCCGGTGGGCGCCACCTCGGTCCACTTGGTCAACGGTGTCTTCGGAACCATCTGCGTCGGACTCTTCGCCCAGGACAAATTCCTCCCCAACACGACCGGAGACGGTCTCCTGTTCGGCGGCGGAACCAAGCTCCTGATGGCGCAGCTTACCGGCATCGCGGCAGTTGCCGTCTTCACGTTCGTCGTCAGCTATGTCGTCTGGATGATCCTGAAGCACACGATCGGCATCCGCGTCTCTCTGCATGAAGAAATCCAGGGATTGGACCTTGGCGAACACGGCAACCAGGCCTACCCCGAATTCAACACCCGCAAACAGAGCTACACCTTCCTGGGTTACACCTCTGCCGGCGGAAAGGAGTAAGGCATGAAAAAAATCACCGCCGTCATTCGCGTCGAAGCTTACGAGCCGGTCACCAAGGCGCTCGAGCGTTGCGGTTACCCCGGCATCATGGTCTCGGACATTGAAGGTCACGGTAAACAAAAGGGTGTCGTGCAGGTCTGGCGCGGAGAGAAGTTCCGCATGGAACTCCTGCCGAAGCTGAAGATCGAGATCGTGGTTCCGGATTCGCAGGTCGACCGCCTCATCGGCGAGATCTGCAAAGCCGCGAGCACCGGCCAGCCCGGCGACGGCAAGATCTTCATCTCGCCGATCGACGAAGCCGTCCGCATCCGCACCGGAGAAAGAGGAGAAAAGGCCCTCTAACCGTCCGCTCTAAGCGCCTGGGTTCAGGCGCTTGAAAAAAAACCGCCGTCCCGTTCCTTATCGGAGATCCGCGCAAGCAGAAATCCAGTCCCTTGAGGGGTCGAGGGGCTTACGGGGCGGCGGTCTTTTTTTTGGATCACTTCTTGCGGGAGTGGAGACCCTTGTTCTTCCAGCGCTTGTGGAACCAGAGCCACTGGTCGGGATGCTCGCGGATGATCCGCTCAATCTGGCGGTTGTACGCAAGCGTGTTGAGGAGGATTTCCTGGTCGGGATCGTCGTTGGAGATCCAGGTCAGCGGTTCGAAGAATTTGAGCACATGCGTGCCGTCCGGCTCCCGCCAGCAGGCGGCCGGCAGCACCGGCGCTTCGGACGCGCGCGCGACGACGGCAAGACTCTTGAAGGTGCCGGCCGGCTTGCCGAAAAAGTCGGCGACGATCCCCTCTTTGCCGGGCTTGGCGTACTGGTCCATGATGAAGCCGACCGCGTGGTTCGCCGCGAGCGCGTCCATCACGCGGTTGAGCGACGAGCGCTTCGGAATCACGTCCAGCCCCGCCGCGTAATACCGCTTGAACAGCTGCCGCTCGACCCATTTGTTCACGATCTGCCGGCGCAGCATGTGGAAGCGCCCGCGGAAGTCGTCGAACTGCATCATGCCGCCCACCGGCGCCGCCTCCCAGTTGCCATAATGCCCGCCGATCACGAGGACGCCGCGTCCGGGTTCCGCCGCCTTGAACAGGCGGTCGAGCCCCTCGATTCGCACCGCGCGTTTGGCGGCCTCGACGCTTTTCCAGCCGAAGAAGAGGTTCTCCCACAGCGTGAGCGCCAGGTGGCGGTAAAACGCCTTGGCCAGATGCCGGATCTCGTCCGCGTTCAGCTCGGAGCCGAAGGCCGTGTGAAGGTTCTCCAGCACGACTTTGCGGCGGATCGGGATGCAGCGATAAAAAAACGCGCCGAGCCAGCCGGGCTTCAGGGCGCGGACCGTGGTGCGGATCGGAGATGCGGATGTCATGCCGGGCGGGTCTCCAACAGATAAAGCTTTTCGCCCGGAGTTTCGGTACGGACGACGACGTGGAAGCCGCGCCGGGTGAATTCGCGGATGTTGGGTTCGAAGGCGCGGGCCGGAACGACCAGGCGCAGCGGGCGCTGCTTTTTGCGGGCGGCGTCGAGCTGCGCCAGTGAGTCGGCGTACACGACGGGCCGGTCCCAATAAAACAGCGCGGCCGGCTGCTCATGATAATCGTACAGATGGACCGTTTCGTACGCGGGCACGCGCGACTGAATCACGGGGGTCAGGCGCTGGATGCCGGCCGAATAATCCACCGCGAACGCGCTGCCGGCGGCGACATGCACGGCAAGTCCGGCCGCCACGGCGCCCGAGATCCAAACGCCCCGGTTCTTGAGCCAGCCGGCCAGACAGACACCCGTCAGGATCGACAGCGCCGGATGCAGCGGCAGGATGTACCAATTGAGCTTGGTCTTGATCGCGAAGGTGAAAAACAGAAACACGATGAGCGCCCAGGACACGAGCAGCGCTTCGCGGGAGCGGTCTTCTGCCCGGCCGCGGACGAGCCGGCCGGCGGCCGCCGCGAGCGCGACCGGCGCGAGAAAAATCCACGGCTGATACTTGTTGATCAGCACGCGGAGATAGAAAAAAGCGTTTCCCTCATGGCCGTCGAGCACGGTCGTTCCGCGCGTCACGTAATGCTTGATGATGAAGTTGTTCCAGAACTCCTCGGGCTGAAGCCGGAAGGCGGCGACATGCCACGGCAGGACGATGAGCAGAAAAAGCGGGATGCCGAGCCAAAAAACCGGGGTCTTGAGACGCTCCCAGCGGTTCTCGACCGCAAAATGCACGGCGACCGCCGCCCACGCCAGAACGACCAAAGGTCCTTTGGTCATGAAGCACAGGGCGCTTGCGGCCCAGAACCACCACCAGCGCGAAGCTTTTTCGCGCGTGCCGAGATAGGCCAGGATCGCCGCTGAAAAAAAGCACAGCTGCAGCACGTCCAGCGTGGCGAAACGCGCGTAGCGGATGAAGTCCGTGGTGCCCAGCAGGATTCCGGCGCCGGCCACCCCGGCCCAGCGGCCGTACAAGCGGCGGCCGAGCAGGTACGTCACGCCGACCAATCCGACGCCGCCCAGCGCCGACGGCAGCCGTGACGCGAATTCCCCGACGCCGAAGACCTTGTAGCCGAGCGCGATCGCCCACATGAACACCGGCGGCTTGTCCAAAAAGTATCCGCCGCCCGGCCAGCGAAACAGGATCCAGTCCCCCGTCTCGAGCACCAGCTTGGCGGGAATCGCGTAATTGGCCTCGTCCCAGCTGGCGATGCTGCCGCCCCACAAGTTCCACAGCAAAAGCACCGCCGCCGCTCCGCAGAGGAAGAGCAGGTCTTTGGACTTTTCGGGGAGACTTCTTAAAAAATTCATCGGGGGTCGACGTCCACGGTGATCTGGACTCCTTTGTGATCGAACTTTTCGAGCACGCGGCGCACCGCGGCGTTGGCTTGCACGGCGTCGGGCGCCTTGAGGAACGCGTTCCACAGATACTGGTTGAAGCGGCGCGGGACCAGGCACGGCGCCGGCCCCATGAACTCGACATCCCCCTGCTCGACCGGCGGAAGCTCCGACCAATGCTTGCGGAATTCGAGCGCTTTTTTAAAAACTTCAGGCTCCATTCTACCCGAGAAAACGATCTGGATCAGCCGGCGGAACGGCGGCAGGTTGAGTTCCTTGCGGAAGCCCGACTCCTGGCGGTAGAAGCCCTTGTAATCGTGCAGGCGCGACGCGGCGATCGCGTAGTGGTCGGGCGCGAAAGTCTGGATGAACACGCGGCCCGGGATGTCGTTGCGGCCGGCGCGGCCGGCGACCTGCGTGAGGAGATCGAAGGTCCGTTCGGCGGCCCGGAAATCGGCGAGGTTGAGCGCCGTGTCCGCCGAGACCACGCCGATCACCGACACGTCCGGAAAGTCGTGTCCTTTGGCGACCATCTGCGTTCCGATCAGGATGTCGATCTCGCGGCGGCGGAAGGCTTCGAGGATGCGTTCGTGCTCGCCCTGCTTGGCCGTCGCGTCCCGGTCCATGCGCACGATGCGCGCGCCCGGAAAAATCCTCGCGGCCTCCTGCTCGACCTTTTCGGTGCCTGTCCCCAGGAAGCGCAGTTCCCGGCTCCGGCAGGACGGACAGGAGGTCGGAACTTCTTCGACGTAGTGGCAGAGATGACAGAGGTTCTTGCGTCGGTCCTGATGAAAAACCAGCGAAACGTGGCAGCGGGGGCATTTGGCGAGGAATCCGCACGACGGGCAGCTGATGAAGGGCGCGAAGCCGCGGCGGTTGAGCAGCAGGATCGTCTGTTCTTTATTGGCGAGCGCTTCGCGGATCGCGTTTTCGAGCCGGACGGCGAAGAGGCGCGTGGCGCGGCCGGCTTTTTCGTTATGCATGTCGATCACCGTCACTTCGGGCATGGGGCGGTTCAGGATGCGGTCCGGCAATTCCAGGAGCTCGATCCGGCCTTCCTGCGCGGCGTGGAAGGATTCGAGCGACGGTGTCGCGCTGGCGCGGAGCAGGCAGGCGTTTTCGAGCCGGCAGCGTTCGCGGGCGACCTCGCCCGTTTCGTAACGCGGTGTTTCGTTCTGCTTGTAGGAGTCGTCGTGCTCTTCGTCGATCACGACGAGGCCGAGATTGCGCACGGGACTGAAGAGCGCGGAGCGGGGTCCGACGACGACCTGCGCCTCCCCCGACCGTGCGCGCCACCAGGCCTCCAGCCGCTTGCCGGCCGAGAGCCGGCTGTGGACGACGGCGACCCGGGCGCCGAACCGCGCGACGAAACGCTCGGTGGTCTGGGGCGTGAGGGATATTTCGGGGACAAGGACGATCGCGGAACGGCCGGAGGCGATCACGCCGGCGATGAGCTTCAAATAAACTTCCGTTTTGCCGCTGCCGGTGACGCCGTGGAGCAGGAAGTCCCCGAACGCGCCCGACTTGAGACGCGCGTCGACGCGGGCGAAGGCCAGGGTCTGGGCCGGCGTCATCGTGTGATCGAGGGTTGCGTGGACGAGCTCTTTGTCCGGAGCGGACTTGGCGGCGCGCGTGCGCATCGTGGTCCGGCCTTTCTTGAACGGCGCGGGCATCACGCATTCCAGCGCCTGGCCCCAGGAGCAAAAATAATACCGGCTCATCCAGCGGGTCAGTTCGAGGAAATGCGGCGGAAGGATGACGGTCTCGTCGACGAGGCCGGCGATGGGCTTGAGCTTGGCGACGTCGACGGCGGCGACGTCCGAGACGCCCACCACATAACCGAAGCGCTCCGATGCAGCGAGCGGCACGCGGACGCGGATTCCGGGCTTGATCGAGGCTTCGAGCGGTTCGGGGACGAGATACTGATACGGCTCTTCTCTCGGCACGCCGAGCGCGACGTCGACCAGCATGTTACTTGGCTGCGGGAAGCGGCAGTCCGAGCTCCTTCATGATGAGCTGGCAGTCCTTCCAGACCGTGATCTTTTCGGCGGGGTTGCGGAGCAGGTACGCCGGGTGGTACGTCGGCATGAGCCGCGTGCCGTGGTAGTCGAAGAATTTGCCGCGCAGCTGGGAGATCGGTGTCTCGGTCTTGAGCAGCGTCTGCGCCGCGTGCTTGCCGAGGGCGCAGATCACCTTGGGCTTGATCAATTCGACCTGACGCAGCAGGAACGGGTTGCAAAAAGCGATTTCGTCCGGCTGCGGCGGGCGGTTGTCGGGCGGACGGCATTTGAGGCAGTTGGCGATGTAGACCTCCGAACGTTTGAGGCCCATGGCTTCGATGATCTTGGTGAGGAGCTGCCCGGCGCGGCCCACGAACGGCAAGCCCTGCTCGTCCTCGTCCGCCCCCGGCGCTTCGCCGACGAACATGAGCTGCGCCTTGCGGTTGCCGTCCCCGAAGACGACTTGCGTGCGGGTGGAGTGAAGCCGGCATTGCGTGCAGGCCCTGGCCTGGGCCTCGAGCGCTTCCCAGGTGGTCGCGGCCGTGAGGGCCTGGGCGGCGGCGGTCTTCGCGGCGGCCGGAACGGCGCGAGGGATCAGCATCTCGGAAGGGGTCGTGGTGAGCGCCTGCTGGAGCTCGGCCCATTTGGACTTGGGCCAGGAATCGACGCCAAAGGCCTGTTCGGTCGACGCGATCTGCTTGAGCAGGCGGCGTTTGCGAACGGGGTCGGTCACGCGAGCACCAGCCGCGCGACGTCATGCGCCGCGTCGGGCTTGCCAACGGCCTGGATCGCCGCGCGGATCGACTCGCGTTTGGCGGCATCGGTCCGGAACGCATCGATCGCATCCGGCACTTCGGCAAGGGATTTGGCTTCGAGCGCCGCTCCGCGCTTCAACAGAATATCGCGGTTGAACGCCTCCTGTCCGGGGACGGGCTCGAGAATCATCATCGGAACACCCTTCGCGAGCGTTTCGCAAGTCGTCGAGCCGCCGGCCTTGCCGACGACCAGGTCCGCGGCGGACATGAGCTCATGCATGTTGTTCACGAAGCCGAGCACGCGGAGATTCGGGAATTCTTTGGCGCGGGCATCCAGCGCACTCTTGAGCGCCGGGTTGTTGCCGCAGACGACGACGGCCTGACCGTCCGGCGTCCGGCGGCAGAATTCCGCCACCGGAGCCTGAATGGCCGAAGCGCCCATCCCTCCGGAGGTGAACAGCACGGTGAAGCGGTCCGGATCGAGCCCCAGATGCGCCCGCATCGCGGCCGCATGCTCCCGCTTGCCGAAGATGTCCGCGACCGGAATGCCGGTGATCCGGATCCGGGACGGATCGATCCCCTCCCGCTCCAGCGCCGCGCGCGTCTCGTCGCACATGCCGCAGTACAGATCCGTTTCTTTGGCGAGCCAGAACCGGTGGACCAAAAAGTCCGTCACCACCGTCACCGCCTTGCCCTTGAGTTTGCCCTGCCGCTTCAAATGCGCGCTGACCTCAGCCGGCATGAAATGGGTCGAAATCACCGCGTCCCAACGCTCGGCCTGCATCAGATTCTCGAGTTCGCGGCCGCAGAGGCCGTTGAAGATGCGGCGGAGAATCCGGGTGACCGGATACAGGTAGCGGTTGTCGGAAACGGCGTAGGTCAGACCCCACATTTTGGGAAGCTTGGTGATCGTGTAGAGATAGGAAGCAACGTATTGCTTTTTGACCGGCTTGGGAAAAAAGTCGAGCGCGTCCTTCACGAGCACCAGCGCGCCCGGGTTCTGGAAACGGATGGCTCCGGCGATCGCCTCAGCGGCCTTGAGATGCCCATGGCCGGCGGACGCGTGGAGGATCAGGAATTTTTTGGATTCAGAAGCCATGTGACCGCCTCTTTCAGGTTGCGGACGACGATGTCGGGACAAACGGCGAATTTTTTGACATCGGCGTCGGTGCGTGTTTTACCGGACAGCGTCAGGATCGTGCGGCAGCCGGCGGCTTTGCCGGCGGCGATGTCGCGCTCGGTGTCGCCGATCATGAACCGGGCGGCGCGGCCCGTCTTGAGCGCGCGGTCGGCCGCCTTGAACAAACCCGCCTTCGGCTTCCGGCAGCCGCATCCGGCCTCCGGCGCATGGGTGCAGTAAAACACACCGTCGATGCGGGCGCCGGCCTTTTCCGCGTCGGCAAATATCTTGCGCGTGATCGCCTCGAGCGCTTCCGGCTTCACGAGCCCCTTCCCCACGCCGGCCTGGTTGGAGATGACCGCGATACGGGCTCCGGAACCGGTCAACGTCTTGAGCGCGGGCAGAACACCCGGGATCCAGCGGAACTGCGCGGGCGTGCGCACGTAATACGCCTTGCCCGGATCGCGGTTCAAGACGCCGTCCCGGTCGATGAAGACGATGCGCTTCTTTAACAAACGCTCAGCGGCCGGCCGCGTAAGGGGCATGCCGGCGCTCCCAGTACTTGGCCCAGTTTAAAAAATGCACCCACGCGTACAGGATCGAAAAAATGAGGCCCGTCGAACCGTCCAGGAACCCCGCTTTTTTGACATAAAACTTGAAAAAGCGCTGCAGCGGCTTGCGCTTCAGATTGTAATCGAGCTCCCGGTCCGAAACCGCCTTCCCCTCGTCCAGCATGAGCGCCTCGAGCGAGGAGTAACGGTTGTGCCGCGGAAGGAAGAGCCGGATCGTCGGGTAGGGATAATGAAAAACGTCGGCGTGGATTTTGCCGATCGTGCCGTCGACGACGAGCTTTTCGTGGATGTGGCCTTCGTAATGCGCTTTTTCGCGGCGGAAGAGATGCAGGCTGTAGTGAAGCCAGCCGCCGTGGCGCATCCGGTGGCCCAAAAAGAAATTGGTCTTGCGGAACTCGAACGCGGCATGCGGCGTGCGCGAAGCGAGCATCTTGAGGATGGCGTCTCGGACGGCCGGGGTGGCGCGCTCGTCCGGATCGATGTGGAAACACCAATCCTTCGTCGCGTGCCGGATCCCGAGGTTGCGCTCATCGCAGAAGCGCGTGCCGTTCCACTTGTTCTGGACGACCTTGGCGCCGTACTTTTTGCAGATCTCGACCGTGCGGTCGGTGCTGAAGCCGTCGATCACGACGATCTCGTCGACCCAGTCCTTGACGCTCTTGAGCGTGCCTTCGACCAGGTCCTCGCAGTTGCGCGTCATGGTGACCGCGCTGATCGTCTCGCGCGGCGCGGAGGACAAGCTCATGCGGGGACTTTGGCGGCGCCGGTGCGCATCTCTCGGACTTTGAGGTAGGTCAAAAGCTGGTACATGCCGGAATTCACGGACAGAAAAAGTCCGATCACACCGTCCTTGTGGCCTTTTTTGGTCACATAGGACTTCCAGAAGCGGTCGACGGTTTTGTACAGCGTGAGGCCGAGGCCGATTTTGCGGTTTTCGCGGAACCATTTGCGGGCTTCGAGGTCGGTCTGGCGGTCGAGCTTGGCAACGATGTCGCTGAAGTCGCGGTAGGTGTAATGGATGAGGTCGCTCTTGAGCTCGCCGCGCGGGTCCTGCATGAACGCCCGCGGATGCACCTCGGCATCGTCCTCGTACTTGAACGCATCGCGGCGGAAGAACTTGAGCTGGCGCGACGGGTACATGCCGCCCCAGCGGACCCAGACGTTGCCGACGTAATTCTTGCGCGGGACACCGAAGCCGTTGCACGGCGTGCCGTCTTTGAGGACCTGGCGGATCTCCTGCTCGAGTTCGGGGGTGACGCGCTCGTCCGCGTCCAGACTGAACACCCATTCGTGGCTGGCCAGCGCATAGGCGGCGTTGCGGTGGCGGCCTTCGTTGTCCATGCGGCGGACGGTGACCTTCGCGCCGAGCGAACGCGCGAGTTCGGCCGTGCCGTCGGTGGATTCGTCGTCGACGACGATGATTTCGTCCGCCCAGGCGACGCTTTGGAGGCATTCGCGGATGCGGGAGGACTCATTTTTGGTGATGACGACGACCGAGAGGGGTGCTTTTTCGCTCATAAGAAGGACTATGTTATCACAAAGATTCGGCGGTCAGCAGGGAGCGGATGGCATCCGCCGCGCGGTCCGGACGGATCAGAGTCAGGCAGCGCTTGGCGTGGGCACAGCCGGTGAAGCGGAAGGCCTGGTAGCAGGGGCGGCACGGCACGTCGGCGGTCAACACGCAGGTCGGCGCGGCCGTCTCGAGCGGCGCGTATCCCCGCTCGCTCACAGGACCGTAAATACCGACAGACGGCGTGCCGGCGAGGTTCGCCAGGTGCAGGAGCCCCCCGTCGGTTCCGACGAAGGCGCGGGCCGCGCTCAAATACCCCAGCACCGTCTCAAAAGAGGCGCCGATCACCGGCGTCACCCGGGCTCCGGCGCCGCCGGAACCCTGACACACCGCTTCGACCAGCTCCGCTTCGGACCGGGAGCCGATCACGGCCACCGACGCGCGCGTTTCGCGGGTCAGGACACAGACGAGTTCCGCCCAGGATTCAGCCGGCCAGCGCTTGTAATGGGCGTCGCGGCCCCAGCTTTCGCCGCCGCCGGGAGCCACAACGATCCACGGACCCGGGCCGGCGGGCGCCGGCATCCGGCGCAGATCCAGCTGCGGATACTCCGGCCTGGGGCCGCAGGCCGGATCGGCGATGCGGGCCAGATCCATCGCGTAGTCGCGCGGCGACCGGTCGTCGAACCCGGTCACCGGGACGCGGTCGGTGAGCCAGAAGCCGCGGCCTTTGTAGTCCCAGCCGATCCGTCGGCGGATCCCGGCCCATTGGGCGAGAAACGCATATTCCCGGCCCATCGAAAAGTCGAGCGCCGCGTCATACCGCTCGGCGCGGAGGCGGCCGGCGAGTGCGCGGTAGGTACCGAACACGTGAAGCCAGCGGCCGGCTTTGAGATCGGTGCGGATCGCTGAACGGTCGAAGCGATGCGTCGTCCGGACGGCCGGGCACAACTTGAGGAGGTCTTCGGTGCGCTCGTTGCAAAGGTAGTCGACCGTGTGGCCCCGCCGGCGCAGCGCTTCGGCTGCGGTCAGCGAAAAAATCACGTCGCCGATCCCGAACGGATGGATCAGGAGGATCTTCAATGGATTTCTGCCGCGTTGAGCGCGCATTCCTGGATGGCGGCGAGGATGGTCGACGGTTCGAATTCCTGATGTTTGGCCTGGATCGTCCGCGACGGAGCGAAGTTGGGATACACGCCCCAGCGCGCCGGCGTTGAACCTTCGACCCCGCTCACGAACAGGGCCACGGTCGGGATGCGCTGGATCCAGGCCAGATGAAACGGGCCCGAATCCGTCGAAACGACGCAATGCGCCTCCCTCAAGAGCAGCCCCAGCGCGGCGATGCCGGTGCGGCCGGTCAGATTGATGAAGCGCGACTCCCCCTCGAACGTGCGCAGCATGTCCGCGTGACGGCCGGCTTCGGCGCCGACGACGATGACCTGATGCCGCGGCTGCTCCAACAGGCGCGCGATCACGGCGGCAAAAACGGAGGAAGGGATTTCTTTGTCCGGATTGGTGCTGGTCATGTGGAACACGATGCGCTTCTTGCCGGCGATGAGTCCCAGCGGCTCGACGAGCTCGGCGCGGCGCTGATGCATGTCGAGACCCAGGTCCATCCGGCCGTTCCAGCGCTCGGGACACAGCGCGTCGACCGCCTCGAGGTTGGAGTCGATTTCGTGCCGGCCCGACGCGGCCTTGCGGTCCTCGGTCTTGTGCGTGAGCAAAAAACCCCACTTGCGGTTGAACCCCGCGCGGACCGGGATCCCGAGCCGGAACGCGGCCCAATGCCATTCCTTGGACGGCGCCGTCATCACGACACAGTCAAAACGCTGGGCCCGCAGATCCCGGAGCATCGCCCGGCGCTGCCGCGCATCCTTCGGTCCGGACGGACCGTTCACGGCGATGACGCGGTTCACGTCCAGATGGTTGTGGAAGAGCGGCGCCCATGCGGAATTGCAGACCAGCGTGAGCGTCGCATGCGGATGATTCTGCTTGAGCCGGTGGATGACCGGCAGGTTCATGAGCAGGTCGCCGAGTCGGTCGGTCCGGACGAGCAGGATTTTTTTAATAGGCATTCTTGAAGGCGAAGAAGGTTCGGAAAAGGATTTTGACGTCCAACGCCAGCGACCAGTTCTCGATGTAGTAGAGGTCGTACTTGGTGCGCTCCTCGATCGAGGTGTTGCCGCGCAGGCCGTGGACCTGCGCCCAGCCGGTGATGCCGGACTTGATCCGATGGCGGCCCATGTAGCGCGGGATCGACTCGCGGAACTGGCCGACGAAGTGCGGGCGCTCGGGGCGCGGCCCCACGAGACTCATGTCCCCTTTGAAGACGTTCCAGAGCTGGGGCAGCTCGTCGAGATTCGTCTTGCGCAAAAAACCTCCGATGCGCGTGCGGCGGTCGTCGTTTTCTTTGGCCCAGACGGGGCCGGTCGCGGCTTCGGCGCCGACTTTCATGGTGCGGAACTTGAAGAGGTCGAAGGTCTTGCCGTCTTCCCCGACCCGTTCCTGGCGGTAGAAGACTGGACCCTCGGAATCGGATTTGACCCAGACGGCGATGACGGCCAGCACCGGAGAGAGCAGGACGAGGCCGGCGAGCGAAAGCAGCATGTCGGCCGCCCGCTTGATCAGGCGGTTTTCCCAATCGAGCAACGGCGACTCGCGGACCGACAACAGCGGCAGACCGTGCTCGTGGCGGACGCGCATCCGCGTCGCGATGAGACCGAGGATGTCCGGCGACCATTTGAACCCGACCAGATGTTTTTCGCAGACCATGAGCACTTGCATGATGTCGCGGTGTTCGAGCGCCGGATCCGTGATCACGACTTCGTTGATCTGTCCGTGCGCGGTCAGCACCGCGTCCAGGTCACCCACCCGGCCCAGCACCGGCAGGCGCTTGTACGCGTCGCCTTTGGCCGTCCGGTCGTCCAGAATACCGACGATGCGCGCGCACAACCTCGGCTCGGCCGCGATGCCGAGCGCAAATTTGACCGAGTCGTGGTTGGCTCCGACGAGCAGGATGTCTTTGTGCTTGCCCTTGGCGCGGCGATACCCCATGTAAGCGTAGCCGAGCGCGGTGCGGGCGGCGAGGACAAAGATCGGAATGAGGATCCAGATCACGAGGAGGTAACCGCGCGAGAATTCGAATCCGCGGTAAAAGAACGACAGGGCGAGCAGGATGAGGAGGGTCACGGTCGACGCGCGCAGGACCAGCGAGAGTTCTTCCCAGAACGCGAGCACCCGCTCTTCGATATACAGCGCGTATGCGCGGTACACGGCGATCATCAGGATGACGACAAGGGCGTATGTCTGGGTGTACTCCTGGGCGTCGGGCACGCCCATGGAGGCCGGCACGATTCCGCTCGTAAAGCGCAGCCAGAACGCCGCGTGAAGCGCCGCGAGGATCATGAAGATGTCGCTCACGAACAGGCTGATCGTAAAGTAAGTTTGGCGGTACCGCACTTTCATAATGCGGTTATTTTATCTCAAATCGGGGACGTGCTGGCGGATAAAGCGGTCAAATTCGGCCCGGAACCGGGGTTCGGAAAAATATTCGGCGCGGGCACGGATGCGGGCGGAATCCCAGGCGGTGCCTTCAAATCCCCAGAGCGTGCCGACGAGGTCGTCGACGGTCAACTGGTCAAAAAAGATCCCGCTCACATTTGCGGCGACCGTTTCGAGCGCGCCGCCCTTACCGTAGGCGATCACGGGAGCGCCGCACCCCTGCGCCTCCACCGGAACGATGCCGTAGTCCTCTTCTCCTGGAAAAATCAGCGCTCGGCAGCGGCGGTAATGGTCGCGGATCTCTTCGTTGGTGGCCCAGCCCTTGAAGCTGACGGTCGGACCGGCCATCGCCTTCAGCCGTTCGAGCTCGGGGCCGGAGCCGATCACGACGAGCTTGCGGCCGAGCCGGTTACAGGCCTCAACTGCGAGATCGGGCCTCTTGTATGGCACCAGCGCCGACACAAGCAGGTAAAAATCTTCGCGCGGGACCGCCGGGTCCGGCGTATAAAATTCCAGATCCGCCGGCGGATAAATGACCGCGGCGTCGCGGCCGTAGAACTTCTGGATACGCTCGCGCACATGCTGTGAGATCGCGACGAAGTGCGTGACGTTGCGGCTCGTCGCGCGGTCCCAGCGCCGGAGCGCCGCCAGGACAAGTTTGAGAAAGGGCTTGAGAACCGGATTGAAACTGCCGAAGTACTCGTCGAAAAACAGCCACGCGTAGCGCATCGGCGTGAAGCAATAGCTGACGTGAACTTTTCCCTTCGGTGCGCGCATGCCCTTGGCGACGCAGTGGCTGGTCGAAATCACCAGATCGCATTCCCCTTCTTTGGGATCGAGCGTGCGAACCGCCAGCGGAAACAGCGGCAGGAACCACTTGTAACGGTCGACGCCGCCGGGCAGCTTCTGGACAAAGGAGGTTCGGATCGGCCGGGAGCGGATGAGGTCGCTGAGTTTTTCGGGCTTTGCCAAGAGTGTGCGGATGCTGCCGTCCGGATAGAGCCGGATCAGCGACTCGAGGCACTTTTCGCCGCCGCGCATGCCGTTGAGCCAGTCGTGGCAGAAGATCACCTTCATGGGCGGACCGCCTTTGACCCGGTGCCGGACGGCCAGACGCGCGCGATCGCGATGCCCAGCATGCACCAGAACAGCGTGCGGAGCTGCGTCGACTGGAGCAGCGATTCGAAGAGCGCATTCACCAGCAGTCCGACGGCGGACGCCAGCGCGGCCGCGCGGATCCAGCGGAGTTTTTCGGAGCCGGGCTCCTTCAGGAGGAGGGCCGATTGGCAGAGGGCGGCGGCGATGAGCGCCAGATAGAGTGTCAGTCCGATCCAGCCCGTCTCCGCCGCAAATTGCAGGTAGCTGTTGTGCGCGTACATCACGACCGGCCTGAACGAATCGGGCGGATTGAAGACCGGAAACCATTCGGAATAGGTGTTCGGGCCCAGTCCGAACCAAGGCGACTCGTGAATCATTTTGAGCACTCCGCGAATCAGGTACATGCGCTCACCGAGACTTCCCTCCAGACTCAGCAGCTGATGCAGCCGGGACGCGATCGGCGACGGGATGAGCCAAGCGGCTGCGGCGCATCCACCCATGACTCCGAAGATCCAGCGTCGGTAAGGCAGCGTGAGCGCGAGCACGAGCATCCCCGCGCCCATCCCGATCATCGCTCCGCGCGACAACGTGCGGACCACGGCCCATCCGATGAGCGCCATGAACACAGCCGCCAGAATTGCCTGAGGCAAATTGCGGCGGCGCAGTCGCTCGACGAACAGCGAGCAGCCGAACAGCCAGCCGGGAATCAAAAACGTGCCGAAGTCGTTGCAGTGCTTGAAGGGGCCGGTGATCCGCGTGATGGAGTCCGTGTAGAGGACCGGCAGCCGGCCGCAGATGAAGTCCCGGCCCCAGAAGTCCTGTCCGATTCCGGAAAAAGCCGCCAACCCTTCGCACAGGAGGACGGTTCCCGCCGCGATCGTCCAGCGGCGATGGCCGCGCAGCACGTCCAGCGCGGCGTAGAGCGCGAGGAAGCCCCAGATGTATTTGAGCATCCCCTGTCCGGACTGCGCCGGAAAACCGTTGAGCACGATCGAGCCCGCGAGCGCGGCGGCCAGCGCCGCAAAGACGGGTGCGAACGGCAGGCGCGGCAAACCGGACGCCGACGGCCGGCGGATCCAGGAGGCTGCCAGCGCCGCGGCATACAAGACGCTGCCGATCGACGCGACGCTGATCGAGAAGGCCGCGCCAGCCAGTGTGATGCAGAAGCCGGCGAAACGGAGGCGCTCGAGCGCCCGGTCGGCCGGATGCGGTTGCGGCGCCGCCGCTTCTTCCTTACCGGGAGGACAGCACTTTTTCATAGAGCTCGAGGGTTTGGGTTGCGGTATGGGACCATTTGAACAAATCGAATCTTTTGGCTTTTTCCAGACTCCTGCCGGCAAGCTCGAATTTGAGGCCCGTGTCGGTCAGTACCCGGAGCAGCGTCGACGCGAGCGCGGCGGCGTCTCCGGCCGGGAACGCGAGCGCGGCGTCGCCGGCGATTTCTTTGAGGACCGGGATGTCCGAAACGACGACCGGCGTTCCGGACTGCATCGCTTCGACGACCGGCAGCCCGAACCCCTCGGCGGCCGACGGAAGCGTAAAAACGGCGGCGTGGCGGTACAGCGCTGCGAGGTCCGCGTCGTCGGCGTCCGCGACGTGGCGGATATCGGGATTCTGGAGGATGCGGGATGCGAACCCGTGCTTCCGGTCAAAACGGGCGTCCAGCTTGCCGGCGAGGACGAGTTGCGCGCTTCGGGCGCGGGCATCTGTTTTGAGGCGGTCAAAAGCCCCGGCCAGAACATGCACCTGCTTGTGCTCGCGGATGGCGCCTACGTACAGGACGTACGGGCGGGTGGCGTCGACCCTCATCCGGCGGAGACGATCCGCGTCGTCCTGCTTCGCGGCGGGATTAAAAACGGCTTCGGCGCCTTCCCAGATGACTTTGCACTTTTTTTCCAGCCGAAGCGAGGGATAACGCTTCCGAAGCGCGTCGGCCGTCGCCTGCGACACGGTTAGGATGCCGTCCGCGCGCTTGAGCAGGCGTTTGAGCTTCCATTCGAGAATCCGGTTCGCGAACGGGAACGGCTGATATTCGGGATAGTCGAAGTGGATGAGGTCGTGGAGCGTGACGATGAGCTTCGCAGGGCCTGCGGCGAGCGGCGCATTGAAGTGCGGCACATGCACGAGGTCCGCTCCGGCGAAGTACCGGCTCATCCCAAAGGCCTCTTCGGCCGAATAAATCCGCGCGCGGCAGTCCCGGATCTCGACGGCCGCGTCCCGTGCGGCCGCAGCCAGCGGACGCAGGCGCCCGGGGTCTCCGACCAGAATCCAGCGGAAATGCGCCGGACGGACCCGCAGCATTTCGCACAACAGGGACTCGGTGTAGCGGCCGATCCCGCCCATCCCGATCATCCGCGCATCGACGGCGACGGCCGGAGTACCGGGCTTCATGGCAGCAGAATGCGGAGCCGCGTAAACACGGCGTCCGGATCGATGGTGTGCATGCCGGCCGGAGTGCCGGCGATCACTTCGGCGCGGGGGCTCAAGGGACGCCATTCCGCCGGGTTGTTGACGAGACTGAAGAGAACCAGGGTCGGCACGGCGCAGGCGGCGGCGACATGCGCGGGTCCGGAATCGTGCGTGACCAGCAGGTCGCACATGCGCAGGAGCGTGCCGAGCTCGCCCAGATTCAGCTGATGGCAGATCACGATCGAGCGCTCCCGGTCCTTGGGCTCGAGCAGCGACAGGACGATGCGCGCGCGGTCGTCCGCGTCCCGGTCGCCGATCCACAGAATGCGGGCGGACGTTTCCCTGGAGACGCGCTCGGTGAGGCGCTTCCAATGGTCTTCGGGCCACCGCTTGGAATCGTGGCCCGCTCCGATGTGGAACGCGATCCAGGGTTCATTTTTTTCTTCCGGCAACAGGTCGCGCACCCGGCGGTTGAGCGGCTGGCCGGCGATGGCCGCGTCGATCGTGAGGGGTCCGGCGGGAACCGCGACATCCAAAAAAGTGAAGTTCTTGAGCGCCGCGTGCCGGGCCGGATCGTACGACGGGACATGGTCCGCCAGGAATCCCCCGCCCGTGATTCCATAGCCTTCGATCCAGGCGCCGGGCAGCGCGCGGCGCGCGGACCACAAATGACGCACGTCGCCGCGCAGGTCCACGACGGCGTCGGCATCGATCTTCTTGAGCAGCACGCGCAGGTCGCGCATCGCCTGGAGAATCCCCCGGTCGCCCGAGAACCACGGCGCGTCGAACACGCGCACGTCGGCGAGGCCCGGCACGCATTTTAGGAGCGCCTGACCGGCGGACGTGGTGATGAAGCTGATCCGGGCGAGCGGATAGCGGCGGCGGAGCGCCTGGAGGAACGGGACAGCCAGCACGATATCGCCGATCTGGTCGACGCGGATCACGGCGATATGCGCGAAGGCCTGCGGGCGGGGTTGCGGCTTGCGGCGGCCGAGGACGAGGGGCGCCCAGCGGTCGAAGACGGAGGCAAAAAAACGGAGGCGGCCTTTGCGATAAATGTACGGTTGGGCCGGCGCGGGAGCACTCACGCGAAAAAACTCACAAAGACAGACGGAGCTTGAATAACGTCCAGATCGCCTTCACGCCGTCCAGCCAGGTGATTTTTTTGCCCTGGGCGTAATTGCGGCCGCGGTAGGAAACCGGCACCTCGACGATGCGCGCGCGGGATTTGAGCAGCTTGCAGGTGATTTCGACTTCGATTTCGAAGCCGTCCGAAACGAGTCCGAGTCCCTGCAATTCGCGGGTGCGGAACATTTTGTAGCACGTTTCGAGATCGGTCAGCCGGCCGTTGAACAAAACGTTTCCGGTCGCGGTGATGAACCAGTTGACCAGGTAGTGCAGGGCGTTGGTGACTTTTTTGCCGGACAGGAATCGGGAGCCGTAGACCACCTGCGTCCCGGGGCGTTCGAAAGCGGCGAGCAGCGCCGCGTAGTCGCGCGGATCGTATTCCAGGTCCGCATCCTGGATGAGCGCGTACTCTCCTCGTGCGGCGGCGATGCCGGTTCGGACGGCGGCGCCCTTGCCGCGGTTCTTGGGATGCTCCAAGTAGACGATGTTGGAATGCTTCGGAAGAATTTTTTCGCGGATCACCCGGTCGGAGGCATCCGCGGATCCGTCGTTGACGATGATGAGCTCCATGTCGATGGCGACCGAAGTCACCGCCGCGACGATCTCCTCGACGTGGCTTTCTTCGTTAAAAACCGGAATGATTACGGATAAACGGGGCATTCTACCGACCCTTCTTGACGCAAGCGCGATAGGCTTCGACCGTATCCGCGGCGACCTTTTCCCACGTGAAGTTGGCGAGGATATGCCGTTTGAGTTCGGTCTGGTCCTTGCGGTCCATCGCCGCCCGGAGCGCCCGCGCGATCGAGTCGGGGCTTCCGGGATCAAAATATTCAACGCGCGATCCAAAGTATTCGCGGGTCGATCCGCCTTCGGTCGCCGCGACGTGCGCTCCCGCCAGCGCGGCCTCCATTGCGACGAGTCCCGGCGTCTCGAACCAGCCCGGCAGCGCGTACAAGGATGCGGCCGCATACGCAGACGCCAGAATCGGATCGCCATGCGCAAATCCGCCGGCAAAAACGGTGAACCCCTCCCCTTCGCGCCGGCACGCGTCGGCATACGCCTCGAAGCCGCTGACCGGCTTGCCGATCACCACGAGCTTCGCGCCCGGGATCCGGCGCACGGCCCGGATCAGGTTGAGCTGATTTTTGCGCGGCTCGATGCGGCCCACGGTCAGAATGAACTTTTCGCTCCCGTGCGCGGCGCGCCATGCGGCGGGATCGGCGTCGGCAAATTTGGGATCGACGCCGTTGTAAACGACGGTCATGCGCTCCTTCGGCAGGGCGAAGAGCCGCGCGAGCTGGTCGAGCTCCATCACCGAGTTCGGAAAAATCAGGTCAGACGCCAGCATCATCGACCGGCGGCCCGACGGAAAAGCCGGACAAGCCAGCTTCATCGCATGACGCAGCGTGAGGATCGCTTTTTCGCGGAGCGGGCCGTAACAGCCGAAGGCGCGCTTCCAGGAGGACCAGAACAGCGGCGTGATCGCGACCTTGGTTCCGCGCACGCGGGCCACGCGGATGAGGTCCAGACATTCTTTGACCGAACCGAAGACGTGGATGAGGTCGAAGTCCTCAAGCCGGTCCTTCCACATGTCGAAGAGCTTCACTTCCGTGCCCGTGCGCTCGACGTACTCCTTCATCTTGAGCAGGAGGATCTCGCCGCCGCCGATGTTCTGAAACGCCGACGCGTACGAAACGTACGCGACGCGAAGCGGACGGGAGGCGGGAGGAAGTCGGTCAGCCATGACGCACCGCGGCGGCCAGCATGCGTTCGGACGCGCGGCCGTCGCCGTAGGGATTGCGCCAGGTGCGCGGACGCTTCGCCATGAGGAGCGCGGCGCGGACGATGTCTTTTGAGCGCACGCCGGCCAGGATATTACCGCCCGCGCGGACCGTTTCGGGCCGCTCGGTCGTGGTGCGCAGCGTGACGCATAGAACGCGCAGGATGCAGGTCTCTTCCTGCAGGCCGCCGGAGTCGGTGAGGACGATGCCGGCATGCGACTGAAGCACCAAAAACGCAAGGTAGCCGACGGGCTCGATCAGCGTGAAGCGGTCGGAGAGACGGATGCCAAAAGCATCGATCTTGGCGCGCGTCCGCGGATGGATCGGAAACACGATCCGCATCCCGAGCCGGACCGACGCTTCCTCGATCCCCTTGAGCAATTCTTTGAGGCGCGCGGGATCGTCGACGTTTTCCTGCCGGTGCAGGGTCACGAGGATGTAGCAGCCGGATTTTTCGGCGGTCAGGTCGCGGAGCTTGAGGCGGCGGTGCGCGATGCGCAGGTTCTGCCGGACCGCGTCGACGACGGAATTGCCGGTGACGATGATTTTGCGCGGGTCGATCCCCTCTTTGAGCGCGTTGCGGCGCGACAGGTCCGTCGGAACGAAGAGCAGGTCCGAAAGGTGGTCGGTCACGACACGGTTCACTTCCTCGGGCATGTCGCGGTCATAGCTGCGCAAGCCCGCTTCCACATGGCACAGGAGCGGTCTGAGGCCGGAGGTCCGGTGCGCGGTCGAGGCCTTGGCCGCGCAGAGCGCGCCGGCCAGCACCGTGTTCGTGTCGCCCTGGACAAAGACGTGCGTGGGCTTTTCCTTGTAAAAAACGTCTTCGATGCGCTGGATCATCCGCGCGACGTGATCGCCCTGGCGGTTGTTGCGGGAGCGGATCTTCAGCTGATAGGCCGGACGCGGGAGTTCGAGCTCTTCGAAAAACACGCGGTCCATGTTCGGCGAATAGTGCTGTCCCGAGTGGACCTGAAAATAAGGGATTTTGCGCTTTTCGAAGAGCCGCAGGAACGGCGAGAGCTTGATGATCTCGGGCCGGGTTCCGAACACGAGCGCGATCTTTACGCGCGGACGGGGCGCAGCGGGCATGGCCTAAACGAGCTGTTCCAGGTCCGGCTTGCGGCCCTGACGGACGAAGGTGTCGTGCATCCAGATCGCCTGAAGCGCGAACATCGTCCCCCACGCGTTCAAATGGATGCGCATGCGTCCGTCGGTGTCGGATCCGTACAGGAATCCGCCGTTCTGGCCGCCGAGTTCCGCGAACTGGAAAAGCCCGAGGTGCGCGCGCACGCGCTGGAGGTCGCGCGCGTCGAGCTCGGATGCACCCCGCGCATGCAGGATGGAGCCGATGCGCAGGATCTGCGCGACGATGTCCGATCGTTCGTGGAACGCGAAGCTGTCGTGTTCGTAGATCGCGGACACGGACCCGTTTTCCGAAATGGCCTTGCGGGCCCATGCGAGCCCCTTGGCGGCGGACGCGAGCCAGGCCTTTTTGCCGAGGAAGGCCTCGCCGTACAACAGGCCTTCAAGGGTGTACGAGTGCGGGTGCAGGTGCGTGCTGGAGTCGGAGCGGTTCGTGATGAAGCGGCCGTCCTTCTGCTGAAGCGACACGGTGTGGTCGAGAAGCGCCTCGGCCTCACGCCGGTCGGCCGCGTCGCCCGTGATCCGGTAGTAATCGATGAGAAAAAGCGCCAGCTTGGCATGGAATCCGCCCGGCTGATCCGACCACTTGCCGAAGTTCTGCCCCGTGCTCCGGGTTTTGGCGTCCCAGTACGGCGCGATCACGCCGCGGTGTTTGAGGGTGCGGGTCAAAAAGCGGTGCATCGACTGCGCCGCGCGCCACAGCTTCGGGTCGGGAGCGATCTTGTGCAGTTGCAGCAGACCGTAGCCGGCCATCGCGGTGTCGAACGCGTACACATAACCGGAATCGAACGAATAATTCGGAGTTTTGTAATTCTTGACCAGGTAGTACCGGGTTTTGACGCCGCCGCACGGATGCATCGCGTTGCGCAGCAGCCAGTCCGCCGCGGCCTGCGCGCACCGGACCCAGCGGCGATCCGGGGAGATCCGGTTCATGAACGCGAATGTCGTGATCGCGTAACCGGTGATTTCGGAGTACAGGAACGGGTAACGGCGCAAATGGATTTCGTACCAGGCGGATACGCCTCCTCGCAGCGCGGGCCGCGCAGATGCCGACTGGATGCCGGAACCGGCCAGCCATTCGGCCGCGTCGAGCACGGGCCGGGTGATCTCAGATTTTTTTGAGGATGGTTTCATAAAGTCCTTTGGGGATTTTGTGCGAAAAAGTTTTTTTCGGATTCGAGAGCGTTACCTGCTGGCCGCGCTCCGAGGCAAATTCCAGGCGGTTGCCGGCCGTGTCCACAAAACCTTTGATCCGCGCCGGATTCCCGGCGACCAGCGCGTGGTCCGGTACGCTGCGCGTCACCACGGATCCCGCTGCGACAACCGCATAGCGGCCGATCTTGACGTTCGGCAGCACCTGGACGCCGGCGCCGATGCTCGCGCCGCGGCGCACGGTGATCCCCTCGCCGCGGATGTCGCGGATGCGGTTGGCGCGCGGCAGCGGGTCGTTCAAAAAAGCGGTCATCGGCCCCACGAACACGTCATCCTCGATCGTCAGGTTCCGGTACAGGAGGGCGCGGTTATGGATGTTGCAGCGGTCGCCGACACGGACGCCGCTGTCGATATACGCTCCGTTGCCGATGATGCAGGCGCGGCCGATCTTCACGCCTTCACGGATCTGGACGAAGGCCCAGACCTTGGACCCCGTGCCGATCACGGCCGACGCGTCCACGATGGCGGTCGGCTCGATGTGCGCCCGGGACGCCCCGGAGCGCGGGCTTAGGCGCGGTTTTGCAGCGCCCATTCGACGTTGCGGCGGACGCCTTCTTCGAACCGGACGCGCGGGCGCCAGCCGAAGAGTTTTTTGGCCAAAGACCAATCGCAGATGAGACGCTTCACCTGAGACTGGCGGTCGCCCGTGTGAACGATCGGCGACTTGCTGTTCAGGGCTTTGAGGATGAGCTGTGCGGTTTTTTTGATCGTCTCGTCGCGGCCGGTACCGAAGTTGACCGCCTGGCCGACCGCCTTGGGGTGATGACCCATGACGAGGAAGGCGTCGATCATGTCGTCGACATAGGTGAAGTCCCGGGTCTGAAGACCGTCGCCGTGCACCGTGAGCGGCTTGCCGGCCATCGCGAGCGTGATGAACTTGGGGATCACGTCGTAGGTATGGCGCGGTCCGAAGGTGTTGAAGGGCCGGATGATCGAGATGGGCGTCCCGTACGTGTTCCAATAGGAATACGCGGTGCGGTCGGCGGCGACCTTCGAGGCCGCGTACGGCGACGAGGGGTTGAGCGGATGGTCCTCGTCGATGGGCGCGTACTGGGCGGTGCCGTAGATCTCGCTCGAAGACGTGCAGACCAGACGCTTGAGTTTGGGCATTTCGCGCGCGGCGTCGAGCATGTTGACGGTGCCGGTGAAATTGGATTCCATGACTTCGCGCGGATGGTCGAACGAGTTCGGGACATAAGCGTCCGCGGCCAGATGGAAGATGTATTCGGGGGCGTTGTCCTTGATGAGCGCGATCGAGTCGTGGCTGGCCAGATCGCCCGTGAGGATGGCTTTGAACTTTTTCTCGCGGCCCTTGAGGTTGCGGAGCGAATATTTAACCGTGCCGTTCACCGAGTTGCCGCGCACGAAGATCGAGACATGCGCGCCGTAACCGAGCAGGCGGTCGGTCAGGTGGGAGCCCATGAACCCGTCCGCTCCGGTGACCAGGACCCGCTTATTTTTCCAGGAATGAGATGCCATGAAAAACGCCTTTCTATTAGGGAAATGTGCCCTTAAAAGGTCATATGTTAGCAGAAAGATTACCCGGTTTGTTCCAAAATTTGGCCAACCGGACGAACTCGTAATAGCCGCTCAAAAATGCGTAAACAAAGCCCGCCCAGCCGTCGGCCAGGCCGAGCTGGAGGAAGTACTTTTGGCCGAATCGGGCGATGGGTCTGAGCCAGATATCGCTGCGGCGGCCGGCTCCCTGCCCCCCGTCCTGGCTCCGGTCGCGGAGCGACTCGACTTCGAGGTCTGTGTAATGGTTCAGCTTGCGAAGGTAGTCCTTGGCCGTGAGGGTCGTGTAGTGGAGGAGCGGTGAACGGAGGCGATCCACCCGTCCCTCAACCCGGACTTCTTCGTGAATCTTGCCGGCGAAGGATCCCGCCGATCGGCGAAAAAACCGGACAGGCCGATCCGATTGATGTCCGCCGAAACGCAGCGCCTGTCCCATGAAAAATGTCCGGCGCGGGATCCGGTAGCCGGCGGCCACGCCGGTGTCAGCGGCGTCAGGACCGTCCGCCAGCACCCGGCGGATCTCGGCGGCCAGTTCCGGCGTGACCGCTTCGTCCGCGTCGATGGACAGGATCCAATCATGGGACGCCAGCGAAACGGCGTGGTTTTTTTGCGCGGCGAAGGAATCAAAGGTCCGCAGATGCACGCGTGCGCCGTGAAGCGCGGCGATCGCCGCGGTCCGGTCCGACGACCCCGAATCCAAAACGACGATTTCGTCGCAGAATGCGACGCTCGCGAGCGTGCGCTCCAGCGTGGCTTCGGCATTTTTTGCGATGAGGACTGCGGTGAGTTTTTTCACACGGTCCTCGAGACTGCGAAGATGGCTTCATCGTTGCGGACCGAGCGTTCGGCGGCGGTCGCGCGGCGGCGGTCGAGGGCCCGGCCCAGCCGGCCGAATGCGTCCCATAATCCGAGAGCCAGACCCCAGCGGCCGCGCGCGAGGTCCCAAACGAGCCGGAACGGGAGCAGCAGAAGGTATTGCGCCCAGAGGCGCGGGCTGCGGATATTTTTCCAGATAAAAAGATGGAGGTTGCGGCGGTTCATCCTCAGGATGCCGTTCAATCCGAACTCGCGTTTGAAGCTCGTCTGTCCCATGTGATACACGACGCTGTCCGGCCGGTACATCCCCTTCCAGCCGCGCCGGTACGCGCGGAAACAGAGGTCCGCATCCTCGACCGTTCCCGGAAGATAAAGGTCGTCGAATCCCCCGAGTTCGAGGAACATGCTGCGGCGGAAGGCGCCGAAGCCCGTTTGCATCGTGGGGCCGGGCGTGTTTATTTGCTTTTCGTGGCCCGGAAACACCGCAGCGCCCCACAGGAATCCCGAACGGAATTCCCACTTGGCCCGTCCGCCCTCATACGCGGTCCCATCGTATTTCATCGTCTTCGGCGCGGCAAAAAAAACGTCCGCATCTTCTTCGAGCGCGCGCAGCAGAGGGTCGATGAAGTCCGGCTCGACGCGGATGTCGTTGTTGAGCAGGATCACCGCTTCTTCCGGCGTCGCCTCAACCAGCGCGTTGTAGGAGCAGAAGATGCGGTTGGACGGAGCGTCGATCCATTCCGCCGACGGAACATGCTCACGCACGTACTCGCGGCTCGCGTCCCGGCTGCAGTTGTCGAGGACGGTGAGCCGGACGGCGCGCGAACTGCGCCGCACGGCCTCGACAATGGACGGAAGGCATTGCTCGAGGATCGTGCGTCCGTTGTAGTTCAGGACGATGATCCGGCAGTTCATTTTTTGTAGCAAATGTAGGTCATCTGCGCGGCGGTGATCCACGGCAGGTGCTTTTCGCACCAGGCGCCGGCCTTGAGGGCGAAGGGACCGGCCTCGTCGTAGGTTTTTTTGTCGCGCAGGAACCCGAACGTCGAGACGATCGCGTGCGCGTGGTCCATCGCGTGGATCTCGCGGACCTCGAAGCCTTCGTTTTCGAGGATGCGTTTGAGCTTGTTCTTGGGGAAATACTGCTCCCAGTAATGGGTGTCGAGCGGCTTTTTGAGGAGTTTGCGCAGCCACGTCCAGCTCTTGGCCCAGCGGAGCGGCGCTTCCAGGCGCATGAACAGATGGTTGCGCGGCACGGCGCAGACGAACACGCCGCCGGGCTTGAGGACGCGGCGCGCTTCGCGGATCGCCTTTTCGGGACCTTCGGTGAAGTGCTCGATGACGCCGAGCGAGAGGTAACCGCCGAACGTATTGTCCGGGAACGGGATCTTGGTCACATCGCCGACCTGGACGGGCAGCCGGTAATCGAACTGCTTGATCTTGCGGATCGGGCCTTCGTTGTAGTCGATCCCCTCGACGTCGTAGCCGAGCTGGCGGAGGCGGATCAGATAGGGCCCGAGGCCGCAGCCGCCTTCGAGGATGCGCTCGTTCTTGGGCAGCACGCGCTGGTACAGCTCCATCTGCTTTTGGACGCGCTGGTACTTGAAGATCTCGAGGACGGAGTCCATCGTGATGCCTTCCCAATTTTTTTCCCAGGCTTCCTTGGTCAGGGCGTCGGTGTCGGCGTGGTGGTCGTGAGAGCTCATAGGGGATCCCTTCCGATGGTGGTTTTTATAAAATCCTGTAAATGACGTACGAGCGGCCCTGCGAACGGACGACGAGCTCGTCTTTAAAATACTTCCGACTCGCAGCGCGCTCCGCCACGATCCGCTCCGTCTCGGTCGCGGTCCCCTGACCGGCTTCGAGGTCCGACAACAGCACATGCGTGAATCCGAGCGAACGCAGGTACCGCGCATAAGCAGCCGCGTCCTTCGGCCGATCGGCGGCAGGCGTCATTCTCTCAAAATCCCCAGCCAGCGTGAACCGCTGATCAAAGTAAAAGCCGCGCACTTCTCCGGCCGAGAGAATCCACGCGTCCACGCCCAAAAACCGGTTGGCCTCCCGTGCCGTACGCGAACTGCGTTCGTTGGCGTCCAGATAGGCGCGCCGATCTCCGCCGGTGATCCAAAGCCGCGCTTCATCTGCAAAGTAATATGGAGCAAATGCGCTCTGCAGCAGGATCAGGAATAAAAAAAGTCCCGTGAGCACGCGGCGAGGCGCGGCATGAGCTGTCTCCCGGATCCAGGAGGCCGCAGCGATCCCGCACAAAACCGCCGACCAGGCAAACACCGCATAAAAAAACCGGATGTTCGGGTCAACCTTGAACCAGGGCGCGGCATAGGCCAGTAACGCGACCGCCGTCCACTTGGCCGCAGGTGTTCGACACGCCCACAGCAGAATCAAAGGTGCGC
Source organism: uncultured Planctomycetia bacterium (assembly GCA_964430735.1). Taxonomy (GTDB): domain Bacteria; phylum Omnitrophota; class Gorgyraeia; order 2-02-FULL-51-18; family JAGOUK01; genus JAGOUK01. Next base: position 94,771 of record CAYSFB010000001.1, read on the forward strand.
AGGCCAAAAACAACGGACCCGTGAGCTCGCCTCCGAACCAGTCAGGATGCATCGTCACATCCCACGGCAGCAGAAAAAAGGCCCAAAGCCCGCTTCCGCGGCCATGCGAATCAACATAAGTCAGGTCTTCAAACCCGTTGCCACCAAAGATACCGGGGTAGAACGGATAGACAGGATTCCCCGTGAGGATCCAGGAGCGGATATACCAAACACAGCCGGCGGCCACAGCTCCGACTGCGATCCGAAACGCTCCGATCCAAAATGCCCGCGGCTGACCTGCTTTATGCGCCCAGATACATGCAATCGCCGCGACCGGAAAGAGGGAAAAAAGACCGATGAGTTTGACGGACGCCGCCAACCCGCAGGCGATTCCGGCGAGCCAAGCCCAGCCGGACGATAGCCGCTGCGCCCACGCGCAGGCTGCATAAAACGCCAAGAAGACGTACAGCGCCAGCGCATGATCGATATAGGCATATCCTGCCTGGGCAAAAGCTGCCGGGGTGGCCAAATAACAAACGGCGGCGATCCAGCCGGCTTTTCCGCTCACAAAGCGGCGGGCGAACGAGCCGACAGCGGCGGCGGTGAGCACATAAAAGATCCAATGAAAAAGCTTGGCCGCTTCCGCGCCCTGGATCAAAAGTCCGAGCGTGAACAGCATGTGTGAGAGATAGGGCCACAGCGCATTCACCGAATACGGAACGGCATAGATCTCACCGGCGCGCACATAGTTCTGGGGCTGAACGAGGTGGTAACAGAGCTCGTCCTGACCCACGGCGGGAGCGAGCGCCGCCGCCAACGAAAAGAAAAGGCAGGTTGAGGCCGGGATAACCAAAGACCTCTCGAACCAGGATGCTCCCCCCCAAGCGGATGAGGCCGCTGCGGCACCGGCTTTGAACTCCCCGGCCAATCTCCGCAACCCCACGGACAGCAGCAACACCAAGCCGATCAAAAAAACTTCCTTGCGCAGCCAGCCGGCGCTGCCGACCGCCAAAACGACGTAAGCCAAAGCGGCCAAACCCAGCGCCAGCGTCCACACCCAGCGCTCAAGCCGCGATGCGCCGATCTTCCAGCGGTCAGTGATGCGCAATCCCGTGCCGAGGATGCCGGCGACCACGCAAAGCCCCAGCGCCAGCGCTTCCCAGGGAGCGCTCATCGGATCGCTCCCCCCGCCTTTTCGGCGAATTGAGGCCAGATAAAAAGCACCGCAAACGCCGTCGTCACCAGAAGCATCCACAGGAGTCCGAGCCCGAATTTTTTCATGACCGGATCCTTTTTTTGAGCGCCCCGGCGATCAGCAGCGCGAGCGCCATCAAGCTGATGCCGAGTCCGATCCAGAAGCGCATCGGCCGATATTCCGCCGTCACCTCATGCGTCCCTGCCGGGACCGGGATCGAAACGAACCCGTCCTGCCGGACATCCGACGCAGCCATCGCAACTGATTTTCCGTCGATCCGTGCAACCCATCCGGAATCCCAGGGCTTACCGGAACCGACGGCGTTCTCCGAGATTACGATCCGATCCGCCCGATCCAGATCGGCCGCGATCCGATAAAACCCCGGCCGGCTCTCCAGAACTTCAAGACCGTTTCCGGCGGCGGCCGGATCCGACGCACTGCCGCGATACACGCGCGGCCACGGATCCGGGTGCTCGTAAAGGACCGTTCCCGCTATTGGGGTCTCGATACGCTTCCAGGGCCCGGAATCCGGTAAAGGCTCCTTGCTCATCAAGAATCGCACATTCAAACGGGCCAGTCGCTCCGCTTCTTTCACCGGAACTTCGTAAGACACGGCGCGGACTCCCGTCGAATCGTCGACCGCGCCCAGCCCGTCGACGGTCCTGGAATACGAAGAAAGAGCCAGCGGCGTGTAAACGCCGACGCTCGGATAACCGGCGATCAGATTCGAGTTGGGGATCCAATCGGGAGGACTCATGGGGTCGCGGATGAATTCATAAGCCCGATGCCCGCCGCCGGCGCGCAGTACTTCGAAGACGGCCGCGTCCGGCCGCAAAGTCGATGCCGGCACGCGGTTTCCTCGGAATCCGGACCCGACCCAACTGAACCAAAACAGGTCCGCCAGGACCAACAGCAGCCCGAACACGCGGACCCGCTTCCAGGCGGCGGCCGACATCCATGGCCGCTGCATCCAAAACCAGACCAAGACGCCCGCAAAAACCGCAAAGACGCAGATCACGTAATAATTCGACAGACTGGTCCGCTCGGTCAGGATGCCGATCAAACCGGAAATACGCGACAAGTAATTCTCCATCGAGTGGGGATGTCCGGCCTTTCCGTATACATCGGAGCGCACATACGCCTCCGCCCAACTCCGGATCGCCGGTTCCGCCCAACGCGCCGCCGCATACCCGGCGGCCCACACGACCGGGATCGACCCCAGCACCGCGGCCGTCACAACCGTTTTGGCCCGGCGCGCGCCGTCTTTCCACCACGCCCCCCATCCCAACCCGGCCAAAAGCGCCAGTCCCAGGGTCGCGATCACCGCCCATTTGGACGAGGCGCGGAACGAATAGAGCTCCAGACTGCGCACGATCGCCACGTACAGCGGATTCCACTTGCCGAGCGCGAGGAACAAAGCACCTGCCGTGATCACCGTCAGCGCGCGGACCGCGGCGTCTTTCCTTGATCTCCAAGCGGCATAAAAAGCGAGCATGAGCGGCAAAATGCCGATGTAGAGATCCGAACCCCAGAAGCCCAGGCTCGGCATCACAAGCGTCGAGAGATTCGCGGGGTGCAGGGATTTTTGGAGCGCGAATTCAAGCCCTGTCTGGCTGCGGGCGCTCATGGCCGCAAGCTCCAGCGTCGGCAGCATCTGGGCGGATCCGGCCAACAGTCCCGCCGTGAGCGCGAAGGCGCCGAATCCAGCCGCGGCGGGCCGGCGCAGAAGGACATAACCGCCGGCGAAGACAGATGCGTACAGCGCCATCTGAGGAAAGCCCCCGACCCACAACAACGCACTCGCGATCCCGAGCTTGCAAGCCTTGCCCCATCCCGGCCGGGCGCACAGCGCTTCCGCGCGGTCCAACACCAACGGCAGCCAGGCCAGCACCCATAGCGACGCGTTCCCCCACACCAATCCGGCGTAAGCGCTGCCGTAACAATAGACCCACGCCGCCAGGATCCCGGAAGAGAACGGCTGATCGAGCCGCCGCAAAAGACAGCAAACAAACCAGCCCGCCGCAAAAAAAGCCGCCAAGAATCCCAGCGGATAACCCCACTCGATCGGCAACAATCCGTACAGGATCCACTTGAGGGGCTGAAGCGCCCCGGCCTGCCCTTCCGCCAGCAGAGGAAATCCGCAGCCGATATCCGGCGACCAAAAGGGCAGCGTCAGACGCTTGAGCGCCCGGGCCAGCTCCAGCGCCCAAGGGTAATACTGCGCGCGGTAGTCGCCGTAAAAAAATCCCCGCCCCTGGAAGATCATGTCGGAGAAAAATACGAAGAACGGCAGGATCAGCGCCGCTGCCGATTTGAGGGACCAGCCCATGTCTCCCCGGCTGCGACTCATAATTCGTAGATCTCCAGAACAGGTCCGAATCGCTGACGGGAAGCCAGTTCAGGCCAGGCATAAGCGGCAAAAGTAACGCTCCAGGATTCCAGCGGCTTCACGCGCGAAGGGTCTTCGTAGGGCGAAAACCTCCGGATCAAACGCGCCTGAGTCCGGAGCTCCCCCCGCCACGCCGTCTCGCCCTCGGTTCCCTGATGCGCAACGACGTAACGGACGCCGCTCTTGCGCAACGCTTCCACGGATGCAGGTGCGGCGGGCCAAACACTGCCGAACGGAGGCAGCGGACGCTCTTCAATAAAACTCAAACGATATCCTTTTCCCGGCTCCGAAGCCTGATATTCCATCCGCGTCTTACGGTTCGTGGACGCGCGAGCCGGCTCTTCGTCCCATTGCCGGCGGTCACGCTCCAATTGCGGCCTGAGACGCGTGTCCGTGAACGCGATGCGCGTTCCGGGCTCCACATGTTCATGGATCCAGACGCGGGCCTGATCCCTCGTGTCGGGCGCGAGAAAAAGCATATCCGCCGTCACGATCTTGACCGCGCCGATCAAGAGGGTCGATGCCATGACGCAGGCGGCCAGCCATTTGTTCCGCCCCTTCCGTTCCGCCGCGGTAAAAACCATGTCCACACCCCTGCCGAACGCGAGCGCCAGGAACGGCAAAAGCGGCATCACATAACGCTCATGCGGCTGGCTGAAGCACATCAGCTTGACGAAAAAAAGCGCGGGAAACGCGTAGATCACCGCCGCCCGCTGACGATCGGAGACAAGACTCGTCACGCAGCCGACGGCCGCGATCATGAGCGCTCCCCAACCGCAAGATTCGGCCAGCGAATATCCGACGAGGTGTCCAAAGGAAACAGGTCCTTCCGCGGTCGCCTGAGACGTGATCTCCGACCAGAAGAACGGAGCGTCCAAAAATGCGAACGGATTCAAAGCGGCGAAGGCAGCAGTCGTTCCCGCGAGAACCGCGACAGCGGTCGAGATCTTTCGCGATGCGAGCATCCAGGCGGTGAGCACCGCCGCTCCGGCCAGCAGCGCGTTGTACTTGGCCGCGGCGGCGGCGCCGACGGCGACACCGGCCCAGAAGGCGGGCCATTTTTCAGGCTTCTTTAAAAAATCGACGGCCAGACCGGCGCTGACCCACACCAGTAAAGTCATCAGAATGTCCGTATAGATCACATGCGAGTCCCGGGCATGTAAAAAATTAAAGGCTATCGCGGCAGCGGCCCACAATGCCGCGCGCTCGCCGCACCAGCGACGCGCCAAAAGCCAGACGACGCCGACGGTCGCGGTCCCCGGGAGCACGCCCAGCGCCGCGCGGCCGACCCAATAAAACCATTCCGGATGGCGGATGAACAGCGTCTCGAAGTCGGCGGCCGACCCGAAGATGCCGATCAGCTTGCCCAGCGCAAACCACCCGCCATAAACCAGGAAGCACAGATATGAGACCAGCGGTGGGATCTTAAAAAAGTGCGGGTTCAGATCGCCGGTCGCGTACATCAGCGCATGATTCACCACGATCGGCTCGTCCGCGTGATACATGCCGTACGTGATGCCGACTCCGCGCAGGAGCAAAGCCGCGGCCATCAGCAAAAAAACGGGCCAATACTTCATCGCGCCGCCGTTCCGGCCGAGATGCGGGCCGCCGCGCGCCGCGCATTCCCGCCGTCCGAATACGCCCAATAGAATCGCAGCAGGTCTGGCCGAACGTTCGGCAGCCGGCCGCCGAACGCTTTTTCCAGACATCGGTCCAGAGCTTCCCTGGACTTGACCTCCGTCACCAGACCCGACGCCTCGCATCCCAATTGAGAAGGCCCGGGCGCGTAGTTGAGCAGGATCACCGGCTTTTTGAGCGCGGCCGCTTCGAACATGACCGACGATTCCGCCGTCACGACGACATCCGCTTGGGCTTCCAGCGCATGGATGTCCGACGCGCCGGGAACGACTTCCGTTTCGGTATCTCCGACAGTCTGCAGCCAGCCGCGGTAAATCGATTCGTCGTCATAGTGCGGCTTGACGACGAGGCGGGCGCCCGCCTGCTGCGCTGAAGCGGCCAGGTCCAGCAGATAGCGCTGCGTGATCTCGCGGGTGTGGGTTTCCGGGCACATGACCTCCATCACCGGAATCAGCCTCGAAAAATCGTACGGGATCGTCGTGCCCGCGCAATACAGGACGGTCTTACCCGGCTTCCCCGCGGCGGATGCCGGCAGCCCCGCCAGACGGTCGTATCGCGGCACGCCGGTCACGTGGAGGCGGGCCGGATCGAACCGCCAGCTTCGGTACACATTCTTCTCGAAGTCCGAATTGACGAGCGTGTCGGACGTTCCCAGATATTCCGTGATGCCGTCCAGATCGGCTTCGACCCGGTTCATCGGCACTCCATGCGACACCACGAACGACGGGATCCTCTCGAGGCGCGCGGCCAGCCAAAACGCGCGCCGGATCGACGTGTCGTCGTCCAGAAGAACCCCGGACGGACGCAGCCGCCGCATCCAGGAGCGGAGTCGGTTGAATTCAAAAAAGTCGTTCATAAAAGGACGCTGCCAGTTCTGGATCCAGATGGCGTTGGCCGACGCGGGTAAACGGAGCGTTCCAACTTCCAGCTGCCCGGCGCCCAGCATTGCTTCGGTCGGCGCAAAGGGACAGTCCGGCATGCGCCTCATCCTCATCACGCAATAAATCAGACCGAGACGCCGGCAATTCATCCAAGCGGACGGGCGCAGATCCGTGTCGGCATAAACCAGCCGATGACCGGCTGCGCGCAGCGGGGCGAATAAAGGCTCCAGATGTCGAAAAGAGCCGGAAACGACCAGCGTCTTCCGGCTACCGGAGACCGCCAAGCGCGCTGCAGCCATCGCATTGCTGACCGGAACGAGTCCGGCCAAGAGCCTCCGGATCAAAGAGGCCGGAGCGGGCGGAGCGGGCGCCGGTGCCGGCAGGAGCCGCACCGTATCGGGTCGGCCCCGTTCCTCAAACCACGCCTGTAGACTGCGGACGAACATGAAGTCCGCCCCCTCGCACACAAACACCGCCTCCGGCAGACGACCGGCGAATTTGAGGTCCCACATCGCAAAATATTTGGCCAACCGGATCAAGTCTGACCGCACGTCATAAAAATGGTTTTCAAGAAAAATATACTTGTCGGGTTCCTCCTCATGACGGCGCGACAACTCGACAAATGTCCGGTAAGCCCATCGGTTGATCGCATCGAACTGGCTCCTTAGATCGGACTGATCGAGCAGTTCTGCCGGACGGCCGGAGCGGCGCGACGCCTCCAGCGAAGCCCGGTCCGCGCACCAAAACACGTCGGCCGGCCCCGCTGCCTCGGCAGCCGCTTTGTATTCCGCTTCCGACGTCACGATATAGACGGCGCTCATAACCGGACCGGTATCCCCTTGGACGCCAGGAAGCGCTTCGCCTCCATGGGCGTCTGCTGAGTAAAGTGGAAGATGCTGGCCGCGGCCACCGCGCTCGCCCGCCCCTCCTGGACCGCCTGGGCCATGTGCCCGTATTCTCCGGCGCCGCCGGCCGCGATCACCGGGATCGAGACTGCCGAGGTGACCAATCGAATCAAGTCAAGGTCGTATCCCGTCATCGCCCCGTCCCTCTCGACCGATGTCACCAGGATCTCGCCGGCTCCCATGACTTCCAGCTGACGCGCCCATTCCGCCGGCTTCTTGCCGGTCGGCCGGGATCCGCTGTGGCTGTAACATTCATATCCCCCGGCCGTTTTCCGGCAATCCATGCTGCCCACGAGACACTGGGAACCGAACCGCACCGCGGCTCGCTGTAGAATCTGAGGATCTCCGTAACAGACCGTATTCAATGCAACCTTATCAGCCCCCGCCAAAAGCAGCGACCGGATGTCGTCAACGTTGCGAATCCCTCCGCCGACCGTCAACGGAACGAAGCAATCGCAGGACCAATCCCGAATGCTGTCGATATCCGGACCGCGGCCTTCCTCAGTCGCGGTGATATCAAGCAAAATGAGCTCATCTACTTCCCGTGCGTTGTAGACGCGAATCGCCGGCAGCACCGTTCCGACGCGGCGCCAGCTTTCGAAGGCGACGCCTTTGACGAGACCGACATTTTTCCACAGCAGCGTGGGGATTACGCGGGTCTTCAGCATTTTCTCAGGCCCAAAAAATTCCGGATCAGCTTGAAGCCGTTTTTTGAGCTCTTCTCGGGATGAAATTGCACGCCGTAGACCTGGTCGCGCGCGACGGCCGAGACGAACCCTCCGGCATAGGGCGTCGTCGCCAGCACGGAAGCCGGGTCCTCCGGCACAAATTGATAGCTGTGCACAAAATAAAAATCGCTTCCATCGGCGACGCCTTCGAACAACGGGCTCGGCATTCCCATCCGGACCTCATTCCAGCCGACGTGCGGAATGCGTTCGCCTTCGCTGGGAACCATCCGCCGCACGGCGCCGGCGATCAGGCCAAGCCCTTCGCGCGGCCCCCCTTCCTCGCCGGTCCGGGCCAACAGCTGCATGCCCAGACAGATGCCGAGGAGCGGGATCTGGAACTTTTCCACCGCCGTGCGGATGGATGCGTCCCAGCCACGCCCGGTCAGTGTGCGCATGCCGTCCGCGAAGGCGCCCACTCCCGGCAGAACGAGGCGGTCGCAGGCGGAGGCGGCGGCCGGGTCCGTGATGACCGTGACCGAGGAAGCGCCGCATTCCTCGAAGGCCCGGCGGACCGAGCCCAGATTGCCCATGTCGTAATCGATGATCGCTACGTTCACAGGTTGTCGTCGTTGACTTTGGTCAAGTTGCCTTTGCGGTCCTTCAACAGCGTCCCCTTCGCGTCCTTCATGAAGAGCTTCCGGTTGGTGAACCGGTCGCAGATCGCGACGAACTGGTCCACGCTCAGGTCCAGCTGCTCCAGGATCTGGTCCAGCGGCTTGCCGAGGTAACTCCAGGGAAAATTTCCGTCGTGGCGCTTGACGATCTTCATTCCGTCGGCGCGCTCGAGTCGGCCGCGTCGGATGTGCAGGCTCACCTGATCGCTGCAGCGGCTGTATCCGTATTTGAGGAACTTGAAGTAATCATGGATGCCCATGTAGTGGTTGTCGAGATTTTCGTAGCCGACCATCGCGCCCTCGATGTTCTTCGGGTACGACTCGAACCCGTAGCACTGGGCAATCAGCATGTTGGTCAGTCCGTCCCACGGCATGAAGTACCCGAGAAAAAGCCCGGTCACGCCGACCCGCTTCAGGTCGTCGTCGCTCGGATACGAGTACGCGATCAAATCGCGCTTGGTGAGCCCTTCCATGCCGATTAGATCGGTGACGCGCATGCCCAGCAATCCGCCAAACTCTTCGAGCCAGCGGCGATCGAGCACCGAGTTCTCAGCCGCGACCGCCGGGCCGCCATATTCGTCCTGAGAATTTTCGCCCCAGATGATGAGCGGAACCTTGTATTTCACCGCCACGGCGACGGGGATTGTAAAAATACCGACGTGTTCGGGCCAGGAAACGTCGCCGACCTGATTCAGGCCGATCCGGGCGATCTTGCGCCGGACGACAGGATTCGGCGAGAATTCCAGCACATCGACCCCGAGCTCCTTGATGGCCTCGATGTTCCGGCGGCCGACGTCGGTGAATTCCCAGACGCGTGCGTTCACGACGAGCGGGTTCATTCCGTGCTCAAGCATCCGGAGCACCTGGTACGTGCTGTCCTTGCCTCCGCTGACCGGCACGACGCAGTCCCAGTCGCTGTGCTCGTTGTTCCGGTAACGGTCCAGCGTGCGCTCCAGCAGCTGCTTGCGCTGCGCCCACTGGATCGCCGGGCGCTTGTCGTAGGAACGGCAGGCGTTGCACAGTCCCTCTTCGTCGATCCTGAGGTCGGGGCGGGTTTCTGGCATCACACAACGTTTGCAATATCGGATCATGTTTCCTCCACTCATGCGGACGCTTTTTGCTGAATATGACAGTTGATCAGGTTCCAGGACGGATTTTTATTCAGGAGCTCGACGACGTCTTGCATGCCGAATTCCGGATTCACGGGATAAAGGGCGCCGATGATTTTTTCCATCAGCATAAGGTCTTCCCGCGTGTCGACCGTCCAACGGTGGGCGTTCAGATCCTCCGGCCAAACGAAGGGGCGCAGCCGGAAGCGGTCGGGACGATTATAAATGAACGGGGTCACATGCTCGCGTTCGTACGCGTCGGCGGAGCGGTCCGCCTCGTCGAGAAGCCTGGCCCAAAAAACCTCCGCGTCCATCCCGCGGGGCAGGCGCCGGACCATCACATTCGACCCGTAGTCGGCCTCTGAAGCATGTTCAGTGAAGTCCCGCACGGTGGCGTCGACGATCCGGGGATCGATGATGGGGCAGTCGCCGCAAATCCGCACGACCGCTTCGGCCTGCGCGAGCCGGGCCGCGCCGATAAAACGCGAGAGCACGTCGTGTTCCGAACCCCGGAAACACCGCACGCCCGCCGCTTCCGCAGCCGAGGCCAGCGGATCGTCGGACGCGTTCACCGTCGTGGCCAAAACGATGTCGGAAACGGAGCTGCAGCGCTTCAACCGCTCGATCTCGTATGCGATCAGCGGCTTGCCGAGGATCGGCATCATCACCTTGCCAGGCAGGCGGGTCGATGTCATGCGGGCCTGCAGTACAATGACGGTCTTCAACGGCTTCTCCCCCGGCCGAGGATCCTCAGGACGGGTCCGAGCACCGGCTCCCGGCGTTCGAACCGCCACCAAAAAGGAGCCCACGCCGCCCAGACGGCGGAGCACTTGAGCGCGGCGTCGCCGATCACCGAACCGGTCGAGATCCAGCGGTCGGCCGCGAGAAAGGCGGCCGCAAAATAGCCGAAGATCGCCCAGATCCCGGCGTACCGCTTCCACAGCACGCCCGCTGGTTCCAGCTCCCCGAAGCATTCGAAGTATATCAGCGTGAACGCGGCGGCGTAGGCCGCCGACGTGAGAAGAGCGATGGCCTCGATCGATCCGAATGTGCGGGCCGTCCAGGCGACGGCGAAGATCTCCGCGGTCAACAGCAGCGAGAGGGGCAGGATGAGCTTCCTCTGTTTGTTCAGGGTGAACAGGATGCTGGTCGAGATCTCGCCGGCGGCGATGAAGAAAAATCCGAGGATGAGGATCTTCATCGAGGGAACGCCGGGCTCGAACCGCTGCAAAAAATAATGCACGATCACCGGAACCCCGAATCCGACCAGGGAGATCAGAAACGGCAGGTGGTGCGCCAGAGCGTCGGTGAACCGCCAATACAAGGAAGCCGATTCGCCCGCGTTCCCGGTGGCGCCGTATTTTTCCTGCAGATGCGGCAAGAGGATGATCTGGGCAAAACGGCCGATCGAGCCGATTTGCTGGACCGCCATCAAGCCGATGCTGTAGAAGCCCAGCGGCGCAAAACCGATGTAACGGGCGATCAGGATCGAATCGACGGTCAGGAACGTCGCGATGAGGTAGCCGACCGCGACCATGGGCAGGCCGGTGCGGATCAGGCGAAGGATGACGGTCGGCGACGGCCGGCGGCTCAGGTCGGGCTTCAGACAGAATGCGACAAACACGAGACTGGTAAAGGTCGCCGCCGATGCGCCGGCGAGCATGCCGTTCACACCCGCGGCCCAGGCACCACTAAGAGCGAACAGCGCGAACGCCGCCATGTTGAACACGATGAGCGCCGACAGTGCTCCCATCCGCTTCTCGACCCGCAGCAGCACCACGCCCAGGCTGTAGAACTGGCTGAGCGCGGTCAGGACACCGGTCAGGGCGTAACCCGTGCGCAGCTGCCCGTCGGCATGCAAAAAGCCCGCGACCGACAACACGATCAGCGAACACGCCGCGCCGAAGCCGACGAAGAAAAAAGCGTTGGACCGCAGCAGGTCCGCTTCGCCGGTTTTACCCGCGCCGCGGGCCTGCGACACCTCCCGCAGCAGCGCGTCCTTGACGCCGAGGTCCGAGTATTCGCCGTAAGCCGAGCACGTCTTGAAAAAAGTCCATTGTCCCGCTCCGGCCACGCCGAGCAGAGACTTGGAGACGAGGCTCACGACCACGCTGAACCCCATCGCCAGATAATTGGCGCCGGCGTACCACATCGTGTCCTTGAGAAGCCTATCTTTGAGCGACATGCCGTTTGAGAAAAAGCGATTCGAGCGACCGGACAACCCGACGCGCATCGGACAGACGCATCGTCTGATGCAGCGGAATGCTGAGCGCCCGGTCGTAGTAGCGTTCGCTCGCCGGGTAATCGGCCGGAGAGAATCCGAAGCGCTTCTGGTAATAGGGCTGACGGTAGATCGGAATATAGTGGACCTGCGTGCCGATCCCCTGCTCCGCCAGGCGGCGCATGGCTTCCGCCCGCGAAAAACCCGCCAAGCCAAAATCGATCCCGAGCACGTATAGGTGATAGCTCGAGCGCACGTCGGACTCTTCGGTTGGCACCGCCGTGAACGGCAGACGCTTCAGATTCTTGGAGTAAAAAGCGGCGAGCTCGCGGCGCCGGGCGACCCAGCCGTCCAGCTGCCTGAGCTGCGAAAGTCCGAGTTCGCATTGAAAGTCGGTCAATCGGTAGTTGAAGCCGAGGTCCTGCATTTCGTAATACCAAGGGTTGTTCTTCTGGGCCGCGTCTTCAAAATGCGCGGGGTCCTTGACGATCCCGTGAGCGCGGAGGGTGACGAGCTTCGCATACAAGGCCGCGTCGCGGGTCGTGATCATTCCCCCTTCCCCGGTGGTGATGTGCTTCACCGGATGAAAGCTGAAAACGGTCATCTCAGAATGGTGGCCCGATCCGACATTGAACCATTTTGTGCCGACGCGGTAGCGGGCGCCCAGCGCATGGCAGGCGTCTTCGATCCAAACGGGACCGGCCTGCTGAGTCGGAGCCGAAGCGCGCCGGATCAATGCGCGGGCCGGCTTGCCGGCCAAGTGAACGACATGCACGCCGCGCATGGGCCTCCGGTCGTTCCCCAGGGCCTCGGGATCGACGGACCAGGATTCCGGTTCGATGTCCGCAAAACGGACATTCGCGCCGGCATACAACGCGCAGTTGGCCGTCGCCACGAACGTGACCGGACTGGTCACGATCGTGTCTTTGGGTCCGTACCCGGCCGCCAGACAGGCCAGGTGAAGCGCTGCCGTTCCGCTCGAGACGGCCACCGCGTAAGGCGCTCCGACCTTTTTCGCGAACGCCTCTTCGAATCGTGCGACGGCGGGGCCCTGGGTCAGATGCGGCGCGCGCAAAGCGCGAAGGACGGCCCGGCGGTCGGCGGCGCCGATGGATTGGCGGCCGTAGGGAAGGAACGATTTATTCATGGACCATTTTTTTGAGCTGATCGACCTTCAGCCATTCGATGTTCGTGTCGGACGCGTACTCGTTCGCCTGGCGGGTCAGCCTGGCCTTCGCGAGCTTAGGGTTGCTCCATTCCGGATCGTCCGGGCAGACGATGTAGATGTTCTTATATTCAAGGGTCCGGCGCATCTCGTCCTTGGGGATCAGCACTTCGTGCATCTTCTCGCCAGGCCGGACTCCGGTGACCTTCGTCCTGCAATCCGGCGCGATCGCGCGCGCCAGGCTCATGATGTTCATACTGGGGATCTTGGGCACGAAGATCTCGCCGCCCCTCATGAGGTCGAGCGCCTTCAGGACGAGGCTCACCCCGTCGTCCAGCGTGATCCAGAACCGCGTCATCTTTTCGTCGGTGATCGTCAGTACCCCTGTTTTTTTCTGCTGCTGGAAGAGCGGGATGACGCTGCCGCGCGAACCAACGACGTTGCCGTAGCGCACGACGCTGAACGTGGTCTTTTTCTTTCCAGAATAAGAATTGCCCGCGATAAAAAGCTTGTCCGAGCACAGCTTGGTCGCGCCGTACAGGTTGATCGGATTGACGGCCTTGTCCGTGCTGAGCGCGATCACTTTTTGGACTCCGCGGTCCAGCGCGGCGTTGATGATGTTTTCGGCGCCGAGGACGTTCGTCTTGATCGCTTCGAACGGGTTGTACTCCGCCGCGGGGACCTGCTTCAGGGCCGCCGCGTGGATCACGACATCCACGCCCTCAAAGGCCCGACGCAGCCGCTCGACGTCCCGGACGTCGCCGATAAAATAGCGCATGCACGGCTGATTGAAACGCCGCTGCATCTCGGACTGCTTCAGCTCGTCCCGGCTGAAGACGATGAGCCGCGACGGCTTGTAGTCCCTGAGGACGGTCTCCACAAATTTGTGGCCGAATGAGCCGGTGCCTCCCGTGACCAGGATGGTTTTTTTGTCGAGATTCATTGGCGTCTCCTTTTGCCTTTTTTGTCCATCCGTTCGTAGGTGTTCTGGATGTGGGTGAAGCCCAGCCGCTCAAACAACCGGATCGAATCCGGATTGGCCGGGCTGATGTTGGCCAAAAATCGCGGGGTGGAAGCGTGGCGGCTCATGAGCAGGCGGATGGCAGCCTCGCCGTAGCCGCGCCCGCGATGCACCTTAAAAATGAAGACTCCGATCTCGCCCGCCTTCGAAAGATAGATCGCCCCGCGCGCGTCGCCCGCCGGACCGCTCCCGTCCTGGATCAGGTACCACGCCCGATAGGGCCGGGACTTCACGAAACGCCGGTGCTCGGCCAGGCTCGGCATGCGGCGGTGGCTGATGTTGACGTGTGATTCGCGTTCTCCCAGCAGGCGGTACAGCGTTTCGACGGCGCCCGCTTTTTTGTAAACGTCCGTCAGCCGCAGATCAGCGGACATCTTGCCTCCGTATCCCGCGTCCGGACACGATGGCGCGGCGGGCGTGAAGCGGACCGACCGCTTCGAGATGCCGGGGATGCATCCCCTTGGGCTGCCGACCCGGACGCAAAACGGCGATGTTCCGACCCATGAGCAACCGCTCCCCCTTCCGTATATCGGCGACGGCCTGCACGGCGCGCTGGGCATAGGCATGAAGTTCGCGTTCAGCGGGAAGTACGGCCTTGACCCCCGTGCCGAGCATGCGTTCGCACGCACGCACGGCGCGGACCATGTCCTTCAGCTCCTCCGCCGTCACGGCGTGCGCATGATCCGGACCCGGAAGGCGGTTGTCGAGGGTGAAGTGTTTTTCGATGCAAACGGCACCGAGCGTGACGGCGGCGATCGGGGCGGTCAAGGGGTCCCGTGAATGATCGGAGAATCCCACCGGCACGCCGTACCGCTCCCTCAAAAAAGAAATAGTCTTCAAATTGAGCGCGTCCTCCGGAGCCGGGTAGGCGGCGGTGCATTGCAGCAGCGTGAGCCTGCGGCCGCCCTTGCGGCGAAAATAACGGACCGCCCAATCGATGTCCTCGACTGCACTGGCGCCCGTCGACAGCAGCAGGGGTTTGCCGGACCGGGCGGCGAGCTCCAGAAGCCGTGGATACGTAATCTCGTAGGAGGCGATTTTGTGCATTCGGACATAAGGATCGACCGCGCGGAAGTCCTGCTCGGAAAAAGCGGAGGAAAGGAACCGGATCCGGCGCTGCCGGCACCGCTGCGCCAACCGGGGAAGCAGATCATACGGCATGGCCATTCGCGCGAACAGTTCCGTGATGGATTCCCGGATGCCTCGCTTGGAAAGGTAGCCGCTGGCACCGGCGTTGGCCACATACACCTGATCCGCCCGAAACGTCTGGAACTTGACCGCATCCGCGCCGGCTGCGGCGGCGGCATCCACGAGCTTCATGGCCATCGCCTGGTTGACGCGGGCTTTCTCGGAAACGCGCCAATTCGAACCCGCCTCGGCGATCACCAACGTTTTGGTCCGCACGCTACTCTTCCAAGTCCTTATGCGCCCAATTCCGGGCTTTGTTGTACGCTTTTCCGACCTTGTCTTCCAGGCGGGGAGAAAGGACACGCAGGATCTCCTTTCCCATGATCCGGTACTGCTTGCCGATCTTGGCGGCATGGATCAGCCCCTTTTTGATCATGCGGGTCAACGTGCTGGAGCTGATCTTGAGCAGCTCCTGCGTCTCCTCGTGCGTATAGACCTCGTTTTCTTTGATTTCCATAGATCCTCCAAAATCACAATGTATCAACAGATGTCATTAGTAGTCAATAGTGGTCATGCTCGTCTTCATCCCAGGCAGGTTATTTACAAGCGGCGTATAGCGTGTATAATCCCTGTCTTATGCCATCCAATCAAAAAACGACGCCCCAATCGAACGACACTTCCTTTGACTATCACAAGGTCCGCGCAGGACATTACGACAAGATCTGCACGGACGGCGGCAAGATCCGCACCTTTTGGCATCAGTACCGCTTCCAGGAGATCGAGAGGATGATCGATTCGGACCAAAACTCCCGCATCCTGGATCTGGGGTGCGCGAACGGCACTTTTTTGGGCAATCTTAAAAAGCCCTACGCCAAAGCCGTGGGACTTGAGCTTTCCAAAAGTCAGGTGGAAACGGCGAATCGGTTGTACGGGAGCGAAAAGCTGACGTTTTTGACGGGAGATGTGAGGGAGTTGAAGCTTCCCGAGGGCGGCTTTGACTACATCGTGATCAGCGAAGTGATCGAGCACGTCACCTACGACAAGTCGATCCTGCTGCTCAAGCGCATCCACGAGCTTCTATCCGACCGAGGCCGGCTCGTTCTTACGACGCCCAATTACCAGAGCCTATGGCCGGTGTTGGAATTTTTTGTGAATAAATTCACGGATGTGAGCTACGAGCACCAGCACATCAACAAGCTCAATCTCAAGACGCTCGATCAGCTGATCGCAAAGGCGGGCTTCAAGGCGGAACGGCTCGAAACGTTCCATATCGTCGGCCCCTTTTTGGCGGGTATTTCCGAAAAGCTCGCTTCCAATGTGTGCGATTGGGAGAAGCGCGCGTTCCCCCGTTGGGGAGAGGAGATCAACCTGCGCGCCGTCAAGGCCTGACCGGCGCCGCCTTTCCCCCGTTCTTTTCCCGTATCCACGAAACCCCGAGCAGCAGCAAGTACCCGGTCAATCCCGCCAGCAGCAGGTAGTTCGGCCGTTTGAAATAGGCAAAAAGTCCTACCAAGGTCAGCATCAGATACAGCCATGGGTTCTTTGGAAAACGCGCCAGAATGAGCCATGGGAACGACCACGTCAGATACCACTGGGACCAGGCAGAGGTGATCTGGAAACAAAAGCCCAAAAAGGCCACGGTGAGGATTTTCATGAACGCGGATGAGGCGGCCTGCGGGACCCTGAAGCACGCGATCAACAGACCAGCGTAAAGGACCAGATATCCCTTGCGGAAGATGGCGGATATCAGCTCGGGGCTCACATCAAGACCGGCGAGACCCAGCGCCTGCCGGACCGCATACGGGACCGCATTCGTATAGAATCCGTCCGAGAACGCGAGCAGAAATTTAAAATGCTCCATGATTTTTTCCAAAAACGGCGCATACAGCGCAGCGATCAGCAGGAGACCTGCGAGCGACGTCATGACAAGCCACCGAAGGACGGCTTTCCAACCGCCCAGGCGGAACTGGGACTTGAGCGCCATGATGAACAAAAACGGCGCAGCGTAAACGGCCGTGTACTTACTCATGATCGCCAGGAGGGTCAACAGCATCGCCGCAGTGTTTTTGGAGGCCGTAAGCGCGAGCACCGCAAACACCAAAAAGCCGATCATGAAGATGTCGTTGTGCCCGTCCTGAAGGAAAGAGACGATCACGAACGGATTGAAGCAGAACATTGACATGGCGATGCCCGGATTTGCGTCCATGAGGCGGGCAAGCCGGCCGATGCCGAATGTGGTCACGGCCAGCATCGCCAAGGTCATCAGCTTGAAACACCAGGTCGGGGCCCATACGGTGTGACCGCAAAGCCAGGTCACCAAAGCCTGGATGTATGCGGTGACAGGGCCGTAGGATTGCGGGACCCTCGTCCAGACTGAGAGCGGATAAAACAAGTCTTGGGGGAACTCCATCGGATAGTGCGCATACGGGCTGAGGCCGTAATGCGACATGATCCTTCCGCGGATCAGGTATTCGTTCAAGTCTCCCGAGAATATCGGGAAGGAAGTGGCGATCAGGGCCCCGGCCGCCAGATAGAGGGTGATGCTTCGGGCGCTGAAGCCGGGAGTGATCCTAAAATAAATGAGCCAGGTCGTCGGAAGCAGCATCAAAAAAACCAAGTTGATCCAGACCCGGCCGTACGGGTGCAGCGGCGGAAGGTTGCCGTCTCCAAATGCGTTTTTTACAAAATGAAACGTGATCAGCAGCAAAAGGACCGCCAGATGAATGGCGATCGCCCGCTTTTCGATCCACTTAATCAAGTTCATCCGCCGCCTCCCTAAGTATGACGTCCGCCACGACCGCATGAGCCTCCCGGGTCCAATGGGAATCCATCGCAAAGTACATTCGCTTCCCTCCCCCGGGTTCCCGCGCTGCGCGGATCAGGTCTTCTGACGGGTCGATCAGCGGAAGGCGCAGCCGGGCGCAGATGGCTTCAAGCCTCTTGGCGACTTCCCGGATATCCCAGTCGGTGTCATTGAACCCATAACGGATCCTGGTGGCCAGCCAATGCTCGGGGTACACCGCCGGTCTCGGCGGCACATACACGATAACGAGCCGGCCTCCGTCATCTTCGATCCGCTCCTGTAATTTTTTCAGAATGGCTTCGGTGAGGACCCATGCCTCCTCCGTCCGCTGGTCGGGCCTCACGGCCCAGACCTTAAAATCCGCCGGAATTTCTGCCAATTGCACTCCGGTGAGACCGGCACGCGCCGCCCAACCGACCAGAACGGAGCTCTCCCGGACCTTCTTCCGGATCCAGGCATAAAGCTTGGAATGCCCGGACAAATATTCCTTGGCGGCGACCAGAGGGTTCGGGCGCGCCGACGGCGCGGACGCGCCCGGTCCCGCCGAAGGCGCCCAATTCGGATCGGGATGGTGAGCCAGCACGAGCTCGTCGTTCCGGTATTCGAGCCGTGGCTTCTGGACATCGATAAAAACATCCTCGGTGTTCATCCAGACATCGTTGTCATGAAACAGCAGCAAGGTCAGGTCGGGATCGAACTTTTTTCCCTCTTCCAGATATGTCAAATACTCCTGGTCCGTGCTGTATCCGCTGACCCCCAGGTTCCGGACGTCGAACTTTTTGTCCGCTGCGCGCGCGTTCAGGAGGGCCTGCAGCCGCTCCGAGAACCTCTCCTCCAGGAGGATCTGGTCCGCCTGCGCGAAGGAATCGCCGAGCACCAGGATCCGCTTGACGGCCGGATCCGCCGCAGACTCAAATTCCCCTCCCCGATACCCGTCCGCATTCACATAAAAGTCGATGTGCCGGCCGTCTTCCGACCGGTAGCTGTGAGACCCCCGGGTCAATCGAGGGTTCAGCTTCCATCCGAGGGTCGGATGGAATTCGCCGATCTTGACCGGAGCATGACTTGCGGCCTGAGCGATGCCGATGACCCTGAGGGTCAGCTCGCAGCCGACGAGAAGCGCGCCGCACACGAAACAGAAAAGAAGGATATTTTTAATCATGGGGCGTGGGTTCAGGGCGCTGCCGGTCCTTCAATTCAAAAATGACATAGTTCGAAGCGATCCTGATCGGGACGTATCGGCGCTTCAGTTCAGCGATGAATTCGGGAGGGTTCGGCAGATCGCTCAGCTGGGACTGGACATAATAGGAAGCTCCTTGAGAACGTCTGCGGTCCAGGTCCGACAGAATGTCCTCCGCGGTCCGGCCCCGGACATCGATCGTCCATCCTCGGCGGTCACAAAAATAGACCTGCACGTTCGATCCCCCGTAGCCCGCGACGACAAGCGCGTCCTTTGGAGCGACGGCATCCAGCGCCTCTCCGGCTTCCCGGGTGACCGCCAAATTCCCGGGCACCGAGAATATCCCCCGGTAATAATGGGCGGTTGTCACGACGCTGCAAACCAGCGCAACAAACCCCAATGCGCGGATCTGCCGGCGGAACCTTCCTCCGGTAGAAGCAAGAGAAGCCGACCCGACGCCGACCGGAACGGCCAAAAAAGCCGCGAGGGGGTATTGATAGTACCCGTGATCGATCAGAATTCTCCACAATCCCAGTACATAAACGGCCATGCTAAAAGCCCACCAGGCCACGGCGTGATCCTTCTTTTTCCAACAACTCCAGGCGCCGACGGCGGCCGCCAAAACGCCGGCAGGCGTCAGGATGTGCAGCAAAAAGATCTTGAGGATCCTGACCAAATAGAGCGGCGCCCAAAGATCCCAGTATCCGGAGCCCTCGGGGCCCCGGGTATGAACAAAAGCGAACGGCAGGTACGCCAGTTCCAAGGTCCGGCCGGCATGCCACATCGCGAGATACCAAGGCAACGACCCCAGAGCGATCGCGGCGTAAGCCCAGTTCTTCCATCTTCCAAAAAGGGCCGGTCCCTGCACCGACCAAAGCATGACAAAGGCCGGGAGCAAAAGAGGCGCCGATTGGATCTTCGTCGCCACGGCCAAAAAAGCGCAAACGGACGACGCCCAGAACCATCTTTCGCGGCCAAAGGTCCTGTACCGGTCCATGAAAAAGAGCGCCCCAAGCACGGAAGCCAGCATCATGGCGTCCGGCTGCAAAGCCCGGGAAAGCCCGAGACTCAAAGGACTGAAGGCAAAAAACGCGGCTCCAAAAAGCGCGGCCGGACGGCCGTAGCGCCTCCGAATCCAGAGATAAAGGAAGCTGATCGAGATCATCGAACACGCCACCGGCACCAGACGCGCGGCCCAGGCTTTGACGCCGCCGGCAACGGCATATCCAAGCGCCATCAAATACGGCGTGAACGGCATTTCGGCGTTGAAAAGATACGGACCGTGCCCGTTCTCGTCGATCTGAGGATAAAAAAAGTTCCAATCTCGCTGATAAAAGTTCCGGGCGACGGAAGCGACGATGGCCTGGCGCGACAGCGAGTTGTAAGGTTCGAGGGTGGGGAGATCGATCTGCCAAAGGCGGATCAGGAGCGCGGCGGCGAACAGAAGCGCCGCCGGAAAACTAATTTTTTTTAGAACCGGTAAAAACATTGCGCGCAATGACCCGGAGATACCCCTGGATCGTTCGGCCGACCCTCATCTTGCTCTTGCCGATCCGGTTGGCGCCCTGCAGCACCATCGGCACCTCGTCCAGCCGCTGACCCAGCTTACTCATCCGGACCAGCAGCTCCAGCACGCACGCAAAACCCTTCTCCTGATAAAAATCCCCGTAAGCTTCCCGCACGGCCCGAAGAGCGCGGACGCGGTACAGACGGAAGAACGAGCTGTACGTGTGGATGCCGCGCACGCCCAGCGTTCCGGATATCAAAACGTTCGCCGCGCGGCTCAACAGCTTGCGGTGCCAGGCCGTCCCCTCGACGGACCCACCCTTGGCATAATACGAAGCGACGACCAGATCCGCTCCGGCAGCCGCTTTGGCCAAAAACCCTGTGACAAGGTTCAAATCCGCCGTGCGGTCGGATTCGAGCGTCACGATAAAATCCCCGTCTTTCGCCTGTTCCAGAAGCGAGTTGAACCCCCGGCGGAACGCTTCGCCCGGTCCCTGGTTGGGTTTGTATGAAAGGACTTCACAGGGATATCGCGCCGAGCATTCCGCGACGATCTCGGCCGTCCGGTCGCCGCTTCCGTCGTCCGCGATCAGCAGACGGTATTCGATCCCGTGCGACCGGGCAAAAGCGTCCACGTCCCCGATCAACCCCGCGACATTGGCTTCTTCGTTATAGGCCGGCGCCAAAAAGTAAATCATACTCAGAACGCTCCGCCCCTTGACGCCTCGAGCCGGATCCACTCGACCGTGCGACGGATCCCCTCCTCCAGCGGCGTGGTCGGCTTGTAATTCAAGTGGGCGCGGGCCGCATCGATCGACGCCAGGCGGCGGGAAACGCTGTCCCAGTTCCGGCGGGGCCGGAATTCGACCCCGGCCTTGTTGCCCGTGCATTCGTTGATGATCTCAGCGACCCGGAGGATGGGCGTTTCGACCCCCGAAGCGATGTTGAAGATCCGGCCCGAGATCCCTGGGGTCTTGAGCGCCGAAACGACACCGTCGACCGTGTGGCCGTTGAAGTTGTAGTCGCGCGTCTCGGTACCGTCTCCGGTGATCGACAGCGGCTTGCCCTGAAGGGCAAGGTGGATAAAATTAGGGATCACGTTCCGGTATTTTCCGGGCCGCTCCCCGGGCCCGAACGCGTTGAAGAATCGAAGGATCACCGTGTCCATTTTATAAAAATCGTGAAAAAACCGGACGTACCGCTCGCCGAGCAGCTTGGTGATCGCATAAGGGGTATCCAAGCTGAATTCCTGCGTGTCTTCTTTGAGCACGCCGCCCTTGTTGCCGTAAACGCAGGAAGATGAGCTGTAGACGATTCGCCGGACCCCGGCGCGGTGGGCGTACTCCAGCACCTTGAGCGTGCCCATGCCGTTCACTTCCAGGTCCTTGCGCGGATAGTCGACGGAATTTTGGTTCGCAAAATTGGCGGCCAGATGACAGACGTGGGTCAGGGGCTTTGAAAAGATCTCTTTGAGGATCTCGTCGTCCGTGACGCTGCCGCGCAAGAAGGTGAGCTTGGGGCTGGCTGGAAGATTTTCAATATATCCGGACGAAAGGTCGTCCAGAACCACGACCGAACGCACGTCCGCGTCCGCCGCGAGCCTGCTAACCACATTTCCGCCGATCGCCCCGGCGCCGCCGGTCACAAGAATATCCATGATTCCCCCTCAGTGAAGAATCGCAGACTATACCATGTCTGCCGGAAGGCGGGCAACACGGCCGGCGGCGCCATCGGCTCCGGCCGCGGCGGACGGCCGGCTCAAGCGTTCGGCGATCGCCAGAGCGGCGGCGGCATGCCCCTCATCATTCCAATGCGTATCATCGCGCCAGTACAGCATCCTCGAAGGCCCTGGCGCGGCGCCCCCGGCCCAAGCAGCGTTTCGAAGAAGAGGTTTCAGATCCAAGAAGTCGAATCCGTTCTCCCGCGACAGCTGTCCGACAACCGTCGCGAATCCGGAGGATTCGGCATCGCCGTCCGAGCCTGCCGCGCCGGCGCCCCGCATCAGCTCCCGATACACGCCCTCTTTGGTCGGTACGGACACCACCAGGACCTGGATCCCCCGATCTGCGGCCAGCCGCGCCATGGCACGAAAAACCTCGGCCAGGCTTTTGTAATTGGGGTGGCTGCGAACCGATTCGGCGGAACGCTCTTCTTCGGATAGAAAAGACTTCAGAAAAAGAACGGGGCGGCCGCTTCCGTCATCCGACTGAACAACGTCCCGGGATGCGGACCGGCCGAGACGGACCGCATAGCGGATCTTGTCGAAGAGTCTGCGCAGCGGAGAGAGATTTCGGAATGTACTCCAGCGGACCAGGGCCCTCTCCGGGAGGCTCAGCAGCCTCGGATGGATCGGCCCGTAGTCGCTTCCCAGATCGTTGCCCGTAAAAAAAGTCCAGACGAGCTTTGATCCGGGGGCGATCTTGATCCTCGGGAGCTCCGTTTTCATATGGATCCACTCGTTCCACGGGGACCCAAAAGTGGAGAGGTTATAAACCCTGCGGCCATGTTCGGAGCCGAGCAGGGACGGCCAGGTTTTTTCCTGCGACACCCCGAAGCCCGCGCCAAAGGAATCTCCAAGCGCGATGAGGTCCACGTCCGATGCACCCGCTCCGGAAGCGTTCCTGAAGCCGTGCGCGTCCGTGCTGAATACGATCGTCCTGGGTTCGGCGGCCGCGTCGTTGCCGCTCACACCGATCAGATCACCGACCACAATCCCGCGATAGTTGGAATTCGGAACAAAACGCGCCTGAACGGGCAGCGAAGGCCAGCGTCTCATCAGCGCGTCCTCGGGGCGGCCGCCGATCCTGTCTCCGATCACCGGCCTCAGCGCGAGATCCGAGGCCGTCAAAAAAAGCGCCGTTGCCGCCGCCGCCAAAAGCACGCGGTCGAGCCTCCACCGAAGCATGCGCTGCGCGCTGGAGGCAGCGATCAGCAGCGACAGTCCTGCGGCAACGTAAAGGACGGCTGCTTTGGGGGGAAAAGCGATCGCTGCCAGCGGAGAGAAAAAAATGACGGACCAGACCGGCATCCATACCCGCTTGGGCACGGGCTCCGAGGATCTGGTCTCCTGCGCGCTCACCGCCGCCTCTTCGACGCGCGGAGGAGGCGTCTGTCGAGCGCGGACACGATGCGCTCGGCAGCCCGACCGTCCCACTTGGGAGGGACGAGGCCGCGCTTCCAACGCCCGGCCAACGCACGGTCGACGAGCGCCGGCACGGCCGAGGGGTCCTCACCGGCCAACACGTTCGTGCCCATGCTCAGCGTCACCGGGCGCTCCGTATTGGGCCGAAGGGTGATGCATGGCCGGCGAAGATACGTCGTCTCCTCCTGAATGCCTCCCGAATCAGTCAAAGCAAATGCGCAGGACCCGATGAGCCTTAAAAAATCCAGATATCCCAGCGGGTCGCACAAGACGAGACCCGGGATCCGTTTGAGCCGCCGATCCAGCCCAAAACGCTTGGCATTCGCCAGCGTCCGCGGGTGAATCGGAAACACCAGACGGGTCTTCTTGGCAACCGTCTCGAGAACGCCCAGAATGCGCGCAAAAGCCCGAGGATCATCGACATTGATCGGCCGATGAAGCGTCAAGACGCCGTAGCCCCCGGTCCGAACGCCGAGGCGGTCCAAAATACCCGATCGGCGGATGGCCGGGCGGTTGGCGACCAGCGCGTCGATCATCACATTGCCGGTCCAATCGATCCGCTCAGACTCAACCCCCTCCCGACTCAGGTTGCGGACGCCCGACGGCTCGCTGACGAACCAAAAATCGGAGATCCGATCCGTGAGCACCCGGTTGATCTCTTCCGGCATGGAAGTATCGAAGCTCCTGAGACCCGCCTCCACATGAGCGACCTTGACGCCCAATTTGGCGGCGGCCATCGCGCAGGCGATCGTCGAATTCACGTCGCCGACGACCAGCACGACGTTGGGCCGATGCTTGAGAAGGACAGGCTCGAACGACTCGAGAATACGGGCGGTTTGGACCGCGTGGCTCCCCGACCCCACGCCCAAATGCTCGTCCGGCTTGGGAATGGCCAAGTCCTGAAAAAAACTTTCGGACATCGCGTAGTCGTAGTGTTGACCGGTATGCACCAGGATCGTCTCAAAGTCCGCGCGGTGCTTCCGGAACGCGGCCGCGAGCGGAGCGATCTTGACGAAGTTGGGGCGGGCGCCGGCGACCATCAGGATACGGTGTTTCATGCGTGCGATTTTTCCCGGGATTTGAATGCGAGGATACTTTTTACAATTTGAAAAACCCAGAACAAGCATATCACCGAAAATGTCAGCCGCGCCAGCGCGACACACTTGCCCCAAGGCATGTAGCGGTCCATAAGCTCGTGGAGGCTGGGTGCCTCCGCCAAAGCCGGATCCAAATGCACCATAAGGGCCAGATTCATCTCACGGGAGTCCAGATTGAACAAAAAAAGCAACCCGACCGTCGCTGCAGCCAGCCATCCGGGGCGCAGAATGCCGCTCACCCGGACCAGGATCCAGAACGCCAGCACCCACATGAAGTAATGGATCATCGTAGTGGATGTTGCATACAACGCCAGCAGCACCGCCGACGATGCGGAAGCCCACAGGATCAGCCGCTCGGCCGGCGTCCTCGCGCCGCCCCTCCAGCATGCCGCGACGACCCATACCCATAAACATGCGAACAGCGCCTTGAACGCCAAAGCCGATTCCGGCGTGAGGCCCCTGAAGATCCCCTGCATCGATGCGCGCTGGACCACCGGCGAAAAGTAACAGGCCAGCACATACCCCTTCGAGATCAGGGCCCAGGGCGCCAGCACCGCAACGGCCGGCGCGAGCATCGTCGCCAAAAGGCGGGCTCTTTCGCGCCACCCGTCCGCCCAGGTGAGCACGGTCGGAAGCAGGATCAGAAGGCCGAAGTTGTCCAGCAAAAGGACACACCCGAACGCCAATGCCGCCAGGGTTTTTCGGTCCCGCTGGAGCAGGGCCGCAGACGCCCATACCGCCAAAGCCGGCAGGATCCGGTATTGGCCGAATGCAAATATCGAGAACAGCAGCACCGGATGAAAAAGCCAGGCCCGCTCAAGGCCCCGCAGGCCCGGATCGCGCCGCGCGATGGCGCGGACCAGCGGCCAGCACAGCAGATCCGCGATCAAATATAGCAATTTGGCGAGGAACAGCCAGCGGATCACATCGATCTGCGCAAACCCGTCCAGATAATCCAGGATGCCGCGGGGGCTCGCCGCACCCATCAAGCCGTCGGCTCGCTGCATCCAGGAGTCGAAACCGGCCGCCAAGGGACGCGTGATCATCTGCCAGAGTCCGGTGATCCAAAAAACCATCGGATGATAATACGTAAACCCTTGCTTCAAAAAGGTGTCGGCAAAATGGCCGTAGATGTCCTGAACGCCGCGGTAACTCCAATGCCACGGAAAATATTGAATGAAGATCAGATCTCCGTGCAGGACAAGCGGCATCAACGCCAGACGCGCCGCTATGGCAGCGGTCCATTCCCATCGAGAAATACCCGGCTTATTCGGGGATGCCGTCGCGGAAGTCATAAACCCAAATGGAGTTGCCGATCACCTTGACCGGCCGATAACGCTCGAACCACTTCATCGTGTCAATATGATGGACGGCCAGCGCGTAAACGGTCGCGCGCGGATGCTCGTAGTCGGCCGGCGTCGCCTCCACGGCAGGGATCCCGTAATAGGCCGGATCGGCCGAACCATAGTACATCAGCACCACTTCGCGATACCCCCGAGCCCCGACGAACTCGCCCAATCCTTTCAGGTCCTGGCCCCAGTCGATGTTGGAGTCGCGGAGCCAGCGATAGCCGTTCTTCGGGCCGCCCGCCAGCTGATTAAAATACGTCAGGTGGTCCGGAAAGATCCGGGCCGCTTCCAGCGCATGCCACGCCAAAATGGCGAGGCACCCCGCTTGCGCGGCACGGATCCGCGAGGACCAGGCGCGGGCGATAAGCGATCCCGCAAGGATCATCAGAAGCGGATAGACCGGCAAAAAGTAACGGATCCCGGCCTGCGCCCGGTCCGGCATCGTCACAATAAAGAAAAAGACGGCCGGCACCAGCAGCACGGCGCGCGCCGCGCGGTCCAGCGGAAGCCATTTCCATCCGGCCAGCGCCAGAAGGATCAGCAAAAGGAACGGAAGCGTGTTTTTAACCCCGAAGGCCGCGTAATAATACTGCGGCCAGCTTTTTTTACCCTCGGACCATTCGCCGAGAAAAAAGGCATTGGTCCCCTTGGCCCGCGTGAACACCATGCTCCCGATCGACGACGCAAAGGTGGTGAGCGGCAGAGGGACGTCGCGGGCGATCATGACCAGGGGCTCTCCGCCGATCTGCCTCAAAAAAGCCTCTTTCTTGAGCGGATCGGGCGTATTTTTCAGCAAGGGCTTCATTTGGAAAAAGTACCCCGCCCAGACCGTCAAAAGACAAACGGCGGCCGTCAGGACGATCCTCGAGGGACGGACCAGGCGGGGTTTGCCGGCAGCGGCCGCGACCAGAAGCAGGACCGGCGGCAGTAGCAGC
Organism: uncultured Planctomycetia bacterium; assembly: GCA_964430735.1. Taxonomy (GTDB): domain Bacteria; phylum Omnitrophota; class Gorgyraeia; order 2-02-FULL-51-18; family JAGOUK01; genus JAGOUK01. The sequence continues at coordinate 121,756 of CAYSFB010000001.1, forward strand.
GCCGTGAACTTGGATAAAAAAGCGCCGCCTGCCGCCAGACCCGTCCACACCAGCCATTTCTTTTTCTCGCCGCTCAGATATTTCCAAAAGGCCGCGAGCGCCAGCGTGAAAAACAAAGCGATGGAAAGGTCGGACGTGGCCAGCTGCGAATGCGCGAGGATGTCGGGACAAAAAACGTAGAGCGCGAGCGCCGCCAGGCCCGCGACCGGGCCCGCCAGCCCACGCGCCCAAAGAAAAACGACCCAGCCGAACAGCATCGACAGCAACACGATCGGAATCCGCGCCCAAAAGACCAGCCGGTCCGCGCCGATATCCGAATTGGCGCGATAAAAGAATTCCCGCGCAAAAGCCGGACTGTCCCCCGCCTCCCAGGACGGATGCTCCCATGGCCCCTTCGCGCCCATGAGCGCCATCGGGACCGCCGTCAAATACCGCGGCAGCGGCGGCATTGCGGGGTTCATCCGGAAGTCCTGCTTCATCAGATGGGAGAAGCCGCTGGCCAAATGATGCGCGAGCTCGTCGCTGGTCGGAGACTTTTGAATCATCGCTGGAATGAGTTGAAGCGGGAGCAGCAACAGGAATATGAGCGGCAGGAATTTACTCCTCATGCGCCTGGCCCTCTGCAGAATGTGCGGTCAACAGCCCGCGCTTCTCAAGGGCCTGCTCGATCGACGAGGCGATCCGCCGGTGGCCCTCAGAATTGGGATGGAAGCTGTCCGTGGGCACGATAATAAGCTGTGACGCATCGGACCCCGCGAACTCGGGCAAAAGATCCAGCGTATCGATCCCGAGGCGTTCCGCCTCCGACGCCACTTTTTGATGAATAAAACTCCAGGGGTAGCCTTGGATCTTTTCGAGAGACTCAAATCGCGGGATCAGAACCAGAAGAAGGGGGGTCTTCCGCAGCTCCGACCAGCGCTTGAGGTCCGCCAACGCCTGCCGGCACGCCCGCCAGCCCCCGTGGTCGTCCGCAAATTGATCTTCATAGCTTTCGGAATGCCGGCCGGTGGCCGTCTGATGGCGAAAAAGCTCCATCGCCCGGCGAAGCACGGCGTAGAGATAAGAATGATCCCGAACCCAATTTTTGATCCGGATCAAGGTGCCGTATTTGGGGTCGATGAGCCCCGCCTGCTTGGCAAGCGGTTCCGCGTCATTGAGGACGAACCCGACCAGGACCAGGTCCGGATCATAGACGCCTCCGGCCTCCTGCAGCAACATGTATTGCTGCAGCGTGTTGTAACCTCGCACGCCGGCATTCAGGACCTCAGCGGTGCGCCCCTGAGCTCCCAACCGCCCGACCAGACGACGCTCCAGGACATCAGAAAAGGTATCTTCGACGCGCACGCCATCGCCAAAAGCCACAGAATCACCGAGCACGAGGATACGGAAGGAATTTTGGGGTTTTGGGATTTGATACTCCCGATCCCGAAGCCCGCGCGAGTTGATCCGGATCGGATGGCCAAATCGGTCCTTGCCCTTGAATCCGGGTCGATGCTCAAATGCCCGAGTTTTGCTGGCCCGAAAAAGCCCGGGAGGCGTGTCCACCACCGCAAATGTCGCGGCGGCCCATTCGGAGATCAATAAAGCTGCAACACATCCTGCAAACAAAAGCGAGACAGGCGCGACCCAGGCTGCGATCCTGCCCCCCTGCCGTTTCACCGGACCGGGACCTCGGAGGGTCCTTTGCGCAGGAACGCAGTCGCAAATGCGTACCGGTACCAGCGCAAATAGATCGGCAGCCATTTCCACAACCGGAAGCGGCTCTTGCCGGTGGCCCGCTCAAACCATTGCGCGGGAACCTCGGAGATCTTCCATCCCAACCGCCGGCATTTAACGAGCATCTCGATGCTGAAGGCCCATCCTTCGGAGGATTCGACGCGGACCGTGCGTATGAGTCTGCGGGAAAACAGCCGGAAACCGTTCGAGGAATCGTGCGTGGGGATACGGGCCAAATGGTACAGCGTGAACGCAGCCGAGCGGACGAGAACAGCCTTGATCCACGGACATCCCTTCATGCAGCCGCCCGGCATGAACCGGCTCGCGGAAACAAGCTCCGCGCCGTCGCGGAACGCTTCCATCATCCGGTCGATGATGGGTCCGTTGAACGTGTCATCCGCCGGAAAAACCAGAACAGCCGGCGCGGTCGCCGCCTCGAAGCCCGTCATCACCGCTCCGTGGACGCCGCGGCCCCGGTTGCGGATGCGCCGGATGATCCCGTGCGACAAATAACGGTCCAAAGCCGCGAGCGTGTTGTCTTCTTCGCTGTCGTAAAGGATATGGATCTCGAACGGCGTGCGGACGCTCGCCTCAAGATGATCGAGAACTTTGTGGATCTTATCCCCTTCGTTATATACGGGGATCAGGATCTGAAGCTCGGGGACGGTGGCCATGCTGCGGGCGTTGGATGCGCAGCCGGTTACCGGACGATGCGCGGTTCGGGCAGCGGGATGATGAACCCGCCCTTATAACCTTTTTCCCGAAGCTTGGGGATGAGCTCATCCGCAATATGCCACGAGAACAGCAGCGCGTAATCAGGCGGATCGCTAAAAAGCTTCGCTTCGTCTTCAACCGGGATCAGCGTGCCCGGCATGTACTTGCCGGTCTTGTAGGAACCCGCGATCTCAAGCACCGAAGCGATGATACCGTCGTCGAGGCCCGTGTAATGCACGAGCGTGCTCGCGCGCGACGGAGCGCCGATCCCGTAGATCCGGCCGCCCTTTTCGATGACCGGCGACAGGAGCGCCAGAAGCTTGAGCTTCGACTCGATTACGCGGCGCTTAAAGTCCGCCAGCGCACGATCCTTGATTCCCATGGCCGATTCAGCCGCCAAGAGCGTCCGCACCGAATCACGGACCGGGAACGTGCCTTTGCGGGCCGCGTAAACGCGGACTGAGCCGCCGTGCGTCGGAATTTCTTTGGCGTGGATGATCTCGAGACCCTGAGATTCGAGGAGGTGCTGAAGACTGGTGAGCGAGTAGTAGCGCAAGTGCTCGTGATAGATCGTGTCGTATTGAAGCGTGCGGATGAGCGCCGGCAGATAATGCGATTCGGAAATGAAGATCCCCTTCGGATCCAGCAGACCGACAATGTTTCGCACCACTTCGCCGACATGTTCGATATGGGCGAATACATTGGTCGCGGTGATGATGCGCGCTTTGCCGTGCTCGCGTTCGCACTGCGCGGCCGATGCCGCGTTAAAAAAGCTCATGATGGACGTGATGCCGCGCTCTTGGGCCAGCTTAGCCATGAGCGTCGGCTCGATCCCGCAAACGCGGTTGCCGGCGTTCTTGAAGTTCGAGAGCAGCGTGCCGTCGTTGGACCCGATGTCGACGACCAGGTCCTTGGATTCGATGGGATAAAGCGCCGCCACTTCGCGCTGCATTTCGGCGAAGTTTTCGCGCAAGATACGGGTCGTGCCGCTGGTGTACGGATACTCCGGCGGGAACAGGATCGCGGGATCGACGACGAGGCCCAACTGGACCAGCGCGCAGGTCTTGCACTGCAACAGTTCCGCCGGATAAGAGACTTCTTCCTGCGGACGCGAACCGATCGGGCGCATGTGATTGACGGGCGGCAGGCCGCCCAAAAAAAGGATGGATTCGAGGTTGTTTCCGCCGCAGACCTGACAGCGGTCAACGGGAATGCTCGTGCCGGTGCCGGCGGTGCGGCGCATCGTCGTTTCAGAATGCCGGGGATCGAGCGTCGAGGGGGTCATGCGTTCTCCTTAGCGTATGTGGCGTACCAGCGGGCCAGGACAGGAAGTCCGGCAGCCAGCGGGATGCGCGGATCAAAACCCAGAGCGGACATTTTACGGATATCCGGACAACGGCGCAACGTTCCGCCTTTGGCGCCGGGCTGAGGAAGCAGACGGATTTTACGGCCAAAAAAATCACCCACCAGCCGCGCAGCGTCGGCGATCCTGACCTCTTCGCGTGTACCGATGTGATAGATTCCCAAGTGCTCGCCTTTATCCAGCAGAATAGCCAGGCCGTCCGCAAAATCACGGATGTCGATGAATGCCCGGGTCTCTTCGCCTGTCCCCTGGATCGGAAACTCGATCTCGCCCGCGCCGCGCTCTGCGAGCGCCTTCATCCGCAGGACAAATTGCGGGAGCACATGCTCGTTGCCCATGTCCGGACCGTACACATTGTGCGGACGAAAGATCAGGACGCGCTTCATAAAACGACCCGCCTGATGCAGGGCCATCATCTCGCTGATCATCTTGCCGGCGCCGTAGGAATACCGCGGGTTGAGCGGATCAGGAATCACAAGCGGAACCGCTTCCGACGTCGGAACTTCCGGAGGGGTCTGATAGACCTCGGAGCTGGAAGCGAGCACAAGCTCCGGCGTCCCGTGCCGGCGCGCGGCGTCGATCACGTTTACCATCCCCTTCACACCGACTTCGAGAACCAGATCCGGCTTGGTGTAAAAAAATTCAGTTCCATTCACGAACGCCAAATGCAGAATGCTGTCCACGCCTTTGACGGCAGCCGCCACATCCTCGGTCTGACGCACGTCGCCGCGCACGAACTCGACCCGGTCCTGCACGTCTTCCAATCGTCTCGGCCGGCCCCGGGACAGATCGTCGAGCACGCGGACCGAGTGGCCGTCTTTGAGCAGCCGCTTCACAACGGCCGAGCCGATGAAGCCGGACCCGCCGGTCACCAGATATTTTTTAGCCACAAAGCACCCACTTTTTCATTTTGTCCGCTTGCCGTGCTGCCTCGATCAAGCGTTGCGCACGGGCGCCTTCGGGGAACCCCGGGCGACACTGACCGCGGCCGCGGATGGCGGCGGCCCAACGGCCCATCACTTCCGCCGCAGGCGCAATCCGCCCGTCTTCGTTCCGGACTGGTCCTTTCAGGACGATTTTTTCGATCTTGCCGCTGGAAAGATGGCGCGTGAGCGTAAAGGCTGACGCATAATCGGACCCGCGGTTCTCAAGTACGATCCGTCCGCCGCTGCCGATTAATGCGACCTGATGAATCGCCTCCCCGGGAGAATGCGTCGTGACGACGGCCGAGGCAGCGACACCCGTCTTGGATTCCGCCCAGATCGCCGCGCCCGTTTCGCCCTTGATGCGCTTCAAGCCCTGCGCCCGGGTTAACCGGCAGGCGAGTTTGCGAAGGGACCCGGCCCAGAATTCCATATAGTTGAAGCTGTGCGAAACAAAGTTGTTCAACACGCCGCCGCCTGACTTCGGATCCGTCTTCCACGAATGAATGTCATGCTTCACGGCGTAGGTCTCGACATTCCAGACGATCTGCAATTCGCGAAGCACGCCGATCCCTCCCTGATCCAAGAGAAGCTTAGCCGCCTTCCATGCCGCGATTTCCGGAAATTCAAAGTCCACGGCTGTGACAATGCGCCGCTTGGACGCGAGCGCTGCGAGCGCGTCGGCTTCCCGGGCGGATGGGGCGAGCGGTTTTTCGCAAAAAATGGGCTTGCCGAGCCGGAGCGCCAGCTGCGCAGCAAGCGCCTGTTCGCGTGGTGGAAGCGCCGTCACTACCGCGTCAATCTGCGGTGATTCGATGAGCGCCTTCCAACCGGTGAACGCATTCGGGATACTGAGCCGCAGGGCGGCGGCGCGGGCTTTGTCGGAATGAGCGGATGCGATGGCCGCGATGCGGACGCCCGGAATGCGGCGCAGCGCCGGAACCAGCACCCGCTCGCCAAAACCCAGACCGGCCAATCCGACGGCGAGCGTCAAATACGGACTCCCCGTCCAAAGAAGTTCCAGATATCGACGACGGGTTTTTTGGGTCCGGTGTGGAGGTTTTTATAAGCGGCGTGCGGCACGCACAGGATCAGCAGGTCGCTGCGGCGGATAACTTCCTTGATGGGGAGAAGCTGGCGGTCGGTTGTTACATGCGGATCCGTTGTGAGCACGGCTTTGGCGTGGAACTCGAGGACTTTTTTGAGCTTGTAGCTCAACGACGCACGCACATCATCGCTATTGGACTTGAAGGCCATGCCAAGCAATCCGACGGTCAGATCCTTGAGCTTGAATTTTTTCTCGATCTGACCGACGAGATAAAGAACGAGCCCTTCGTTGATCGTCATCGCAGAATGCCCCAGACTGAATTGGTTGTCCGAAAACGCAGCGAGCTGCATCGTGTCTTTCAGGAGGCAGGGGCCGGCCGCCAAACCCGCGCCCGGCAGATCGCGCAGGCGCCCGTAATTCTGCTTCATCCCCTTGAGCACGCGGTCGTAATCCACGCCGGCGGAATTCGCGATCATGAAGAATTGATTGCTCGCCGCGAACTGGATGTACCGGTACGCGTTGGAAAAAAGCTTCGCAAATTCAGCCTCCAGCGGCGCCAGTTCCACGGTCTCGGGAGCGATGCGGCCGAAGAGCTTCGAAGCCGCCAGCCGGGCCTGAGGCGTCATGCCGCTCACGATCTGCGGAAGCCGCTGGACTTCGTCGATGGCATGGCCTTGCACGACCCGCTCCGGACAAAAGGCGACCTGCACCTTCTTGCCGTTTTTCTTGAGGTAATGATCCAGCCACTCCGTCGTGCCGGGATAGACCGTAGAGCGCAGGACGATGAGCTGACCGTTGCGCAAATACGGCAGAAGCCGGTCGATGCAGATTTTCATAACTTTGGTGTCGGGATTCAAGAACTCGTCGACCGGTGTCCCGATGGTGATCACGACAACCGAAGCGGATGCGATGAGGGACGGGTCTGAGGTCAGCTCCAAGCGGCCGGACGCAAGCGCAGAGCGCAGATATTGTTCAGCGCCCTCTTCCATGAACGGAACTTCCCCGCTTCGGATCGTATCGAGGGTTTTTTCGTTGATGTCGTAGACGAGGACGCGCTGACCCTTGGATGCAAAAACGAGTGCCAGCGGCAGACCGACATGGCCGGCGCCTCCGACAATGCAGATGTCCGTCCGGGTGGACCCGGAAACACGCGGCTTGGGCTGGGGTTTGGAATGAGAGCGGGTCATGATTTAAAGGCGGTATTTTATCAGCTCTTGGGGCGATGCACCATGCCAAAACCCGTCAGCGCGAGCGCCGCCACGTTGAGCGCATGATCGAATCGCCCGGGCCGAATGAGACGGCGTAGCTGATCGGCGTTCGCCAATACGCATTCGATGCCGGCCTCAGGCCCGGCCCCCGGAACGGGCCGGCAGTCCAACGCTTCATAAACCCAAAGCCGGTTCATCATGCGGCCGGTGTCCGGAATCAAGACACCGACCTTCCTCAGACTGGAACAGCGGTAACCGGTTTCTTCGAAGAGTTCTTTGCGAGCCGTGGCTGCGGGAGAATAGCCTTTATCAACCGTACCGCTGGGCAGCTCCAGCGTCACGCGGTCCGGGGCCGGGCGGAATTGACGCACCAGAATGTACCGTCCCTGGCTGTCGCGGGCAACGACCGAAACATAGTCCGGTGCTGTCAGCGCATAGTAAGGGTGTTTTTCGCCTTGAACCTTGCGGGCCTTGAGCTCAAACCAAGGGGTCCGGAACGCGGTCTGCGTCCGGGTGATGCGTTTGCGAATCAAGCCTTCCGCCCCCAATACAACCTCACCAGCGCAAAATACCCCCGTATCGTCCTGAAGTTGTTGTTCTTGCTGGGGGTCGGCTTCTGGTCATAGCGCAGAACAAAAGGCACCTCGGTGATCCGGGCGCCGAGCATCCGCAGCCGGACCAGGACTTCCGGCGCCGCGACGAAGCCCAAATGAGGCAGCTGGATCACGTTTCCAGCGAACCGTTCGTGCGCCTTCTTGAGGATGGACGCGCGGTACACGCGGTAATTGCAGCTGTACTCCCGCAGGCCCTTCACCGGAAAAAAAAGCTTCAAAAAAATGCCTGCGCCCATGCTCATCAGCGTCTTGAACGCCGAAAGCCCTTCCTGGCCGCCGCCTTCCTGGAACCGGGACAACGCCACGACGTCATACCCCTCTTTGAGCTTCTCGATCGCCGCCAGCGCGAAGCGCGGTTCATGCGTGTCGTCGCAGTCCATCGACATCACCACGTCGTCGTCGGCCGCTGTCTTCGCCAAATAGGCCAGGCCGTTGATCATCGTGCGGCCGAGTCCCGAATTGACCTCGTGGCCGCGCACATCGACTGGATAGCGGTGCGCGAGTTCCTGCGCAATCTGCTTCGTGCGGTCGGAGCTGCCGTCATCAAACACCAAAACCCGGTAATCCAGGCCGGCGGCTTTAAAAACGGCGTCGATCTTGCCGATCAGGATTGGAAGCGCGATCTCTTCGTTGTAAGCGGGTAAAAAAACTCGGATCATCGGCGAACCTCCTTGGACCACATAACGGTTTTTTCCTCTATATTACTTTGCGTCCGTCCGGCCTCTGCCAAGAGAACTGCCATCCATGTTTCAAGATTGAGCCCGCGCAGACGATCCGCAACCGCAACAAGCACCGCAGCCGGAACCAAGAGGCACAACGGCTGCGATTCAGCTCTTAGCCCCAACATCCTCCGAACTACTCGGCGTACACGCAAAAGAACGGATCCGGCAAACGACAGACCGCGCGCCAAGCCGCGGTCGTCCGAACCGATGCCGGCCCGCCAACTCCCGGCCTCCAAAGCTTCCGTCAGCCGCACAAGCTCCTTGGGTGGAACGGAACCCGCCGCGTCCCACAACACGATCCGCGCACCTTCCGTCCGGACCGCCCACTCCAAAACGGACTGCGCATCCCAGACCGGACCGGCTTCCGAAGACCAAACCCTCAGATCCTGACCGCAAGTGCTGCGGTAACGTTCGAAACGTTCTCTGCAACCGGCGGCCGCTCCGGAGCATTGCGAGTCAAATATGACGACTCCGGTCATCTGCCTCCAGGCGCCCGGAAGTACGCGATGGTTTTTCGTAAACCTTCTTCCAGTCCGACCTTCGGCCGCCACTGGAGCAACCGATTGGCCAGCGTGATGTCCGGACAGCGCCGCTTGGGGTCGTCGACCGGCAAAGGCTTATAGACCAGCTTGGAACGGGACCCCGTCAGCCGGATCAAGATCTTGGCGAGATCGACCATGTCGTATTCGGAAGGGTTGCCGAGGTTGACGGGGCCGGTCGTGTCCGCGCGGTGCAGACGGAAAAATCCCTCGACCAGGTCGTCCACATAGCAAAAACTGCGGGTCTGCGTCCCCTTGCCGTACACCGTGAGCGGCTGGCCCTTGAGCGCCTGGTCGATGAAGTTCGGGATCACCCGCCCGTCCCGGGCGCGCATCCGCGGACCGTACGTATTAAAGATCCGACCGATCTTGACGTCGACCCCGTGCTCACGATGGTAAGCGAGCGTGATCGCCTCGGAAAAACGCTTCGCCTCGTCATAAACGCCGCGCGGACCGATCGGGTTGACGTTGCCCCAATACGTTTCCGGCTGAGGATGAACGGCGGGATCGCCGTACACTTCCGAAGTCGACGCCATTACAAACACCGAACGCTTGGCCTTCGCCAGACCCAGCGCGTTGTGCGTCCCGAGGGATCCGACCTTGAGCGTCTTGATCGGATGTTTGAGGTAATCCGGCGGGCTGGCCGGCGAAGCAAAATGAAAAACCGCCTGAACGTCTCCGGCGACGCGAAACGGTTTGGAGACGTCATGCTTCATCAGAGAAAAACGGGAATTTTTTGCATAAGGCTTGATATTCGCGGGGTTGCCGGTCAAGAAGTTGTCGACGCAAACCACGCGCCGGCCTTCGGCCAGGAAGCGCTCGCACAGGTGCGAGCCGATGAAGCCGGCGCCGCCGGTGATTACAACCGTTCGGGCTTGTTGGCTTCGAACCACTGAAGGGTCTCCTTGAGGCCTTGATCGAGCTTCGTTTTGGGGCGCCATCCCAGATCCTTCCGCGCGGCCGAGATATCCGCCCACGTCCTCATCGGGTCCCCTTTGCGCCGGGGTCCAAAGATCGGGTTGGGACGGACACCCATGTGCTTCGCGATCGTATTCAGAATATCGAGGATGGACGTGTCTCCTCCGCCGGCGATGTTGAACGATTTTCCGGCCGAGCGCGGCGCCTCAAACGCCGCCAGGAGATTGGCCTCCACCACGTCCTTCACGTACGTGAAGTCACGGGACTGCCGGCCGTTTCCGTCGATGACCGGACGCTCGCCGCGGCGCAGCTTGTCGATGAACGCGGGCACCACGAGCGAATACTGCGACTCCGGATTCTGACGGGGTCCATAGACGTTAAAGTAGCGCAACGCCACGGTGTGCAGACCGTAAATCGCGTGATACGCGTGGCAATAATTTTCGCCGCAAAGCTTCGAGACCCCGTAAGGCGACATCGGGCGCAGCGAAGCGCTTTCTTTCTGGGGAAACGCCTGGGCTCCGCCGTAAACCGAGCTGGACGAAGCGTAGACGAAGCGTTTGACGCCGCTTTTGACCGCGGAGTTCAAGAGATTCAAGGTTCCGGTTGTATTGGCCTCGTGGGACATCAGCGGGTTGTTCACCGACTTGGGCACCGACCGGATCGCGGCCTGATGGATCACGACTTCGACCCCTTTCATCACGCGGTCCGTCATCTTCGCGTCGCGGATGTCGCCCCGCACGAGCCGGATCTTTCCGGCAAATGGCTTCAGGTTGCGCTCAAGTCCGGCCGAAAAATTGTCGATCACCGTGACGGGTTTTCCCCGGCGGACAAGCTCTTCGACGATGTTCGAACCGATGCAGCCGGCGCCGCCGGTAACCAGGATTTGCTTCTTCATGGGGGTCCTTATAAACGGTGGATGTGTGCGCCGCTCAGAGAGCGGGTGGCGTTGCGCGTGTCGAGGATGGTTTTTTTGGCGGCGGCGACTTTTTTGTAATCCACCGCTTCGTGATCGGTCAAAATTGTGATCAGGTCGAACGCGCGAAGCCGTTCGGCGGTCAACGCGACCGAGCGAAGGGCGCGGCCGGCCGCTTTGAGCTGCGGAACATGCGGATCGTGATACTCCACGCGGGCGCCCCTGGATATCAACTCCTCAATGATCGTGAGCGACGGAGATTCCCGGGTGTCGCGCACGTTCTTCTTGTAGGAAGCTCCGAGGACGAGAATGCGCGAGCCCCGGATCGCGCGCGACCGGTCGTTCAGCAGGCGCGAAATCCGGTCGATGATGACATGCGGCATACCGTCGTTGATCGTCTGGGCAAGCTCGATGAGGCGCGGCTCATATCCGTGCAGGCGGACCTTCCAGGCCAGGTACATCGAATCGATGTTGATGCAGTGGCCTCCGATGCCAGGACCGGGGTAAAACGGCATGAACCCGAAGGGCTTGGTCGACGCGGCGTCGATCACTTCCCAAACATCGATGCCGAGCGTGTCGCAGATCATGGCCATTTCGTTGATGAGCGCGATGTTGATCGAGCGGAAGGTGTTCTCGAGAAGCTTGACCATTTCCGCGGCGCGGGTGGACGAGACCGGAATCACGCGGTCAAAGACGGAACCGTAGAGCGCCTTGGTCAATTCGAGTGATCCTGCGTCGATGCCGCTGACCACTTTGGGGATCTGATGAAGCTTGAAGCGCTTGTTCGCGGGGTCAACCCGCTCCGGCGAAAAGCCGAGAAAAATGTCGCGGCCGACCTTGAGCCCGGTCGCCGCTTCCAGACGCGGAGCGATCGCCTCGTCAGTCGTGCCGGGGTAAGTGGTGCTTTCGAGCACGACGAGCTGGCCGGGCTTGAGCTTGGGAGCCATCCGGCTCACCGCGTCGAGAATGAAGGAGAGGTCGGGATCCTTGGTCTTGCTCAGAGGGGTCGGAACACAGATGATGAGACAGTCCGCTTCGCGGACCAGCTCGTACCCGCCGGCCTTGAAGCGGCCGGTCTTGGTCGCAGCGGCCAATTCCGCGTCGGTGATGTCTCCGATGTAGGATTTGTTCTCTTTGATCTTGTGAAGTCGGTCGGCTGAGACTTCGATGCCGACAACCTTGAAGCCGCGTTCGACAAACGCCAGCGCCAGGGGCAGGCCGACATAGCCGAGTCCGATGATCCCGATCGTCGCTTTGCGGTTATCGATTCGCTGATGCAGCGTTGCTTTTAACATGCGTTCTCCATTCCGCCAAAAGGTCTTTCATCGACTGTTCAAAAGAAATTTTGGGAAGCCAACCGGTCCGTTTTTTAAACTTGGAACCGTCCCCCACGATGACGGGAAGGTCGCTGGGACGGACCCGGTCGCCGTCCGGAACGATCCTAAAATCGACGGTCGACTCCCGGCGCAGCAGATCCAGGATGCCTCCCACCGCAATACCTTCGCCCGAGCAGATATTATACACATCGCCCGGCTCGCCTTTTTCGAGCGCCAGCCACAGGGCCGACGCCGCGTCGCGCACATCCGTAAAATCGCGGATCACCGCCAGATTACCCACATGTACAACCGGATCCTGCAATCCCGCTTCGATCCGGGCGATCTGCCGGGCGAAGGCGCTGGTGACAAAGGCTTCGCTGCGGCCGGGGCCGGTCTGATTGAACAATCTCAGCCGAACGATTTCCAGACCGTAATTCTTGAAGTACTGCAGACCCATCAAATCCTGCGCGACCTTCGACACGGCGTACGGGCTCACCGGTTTGAGCGGTGTTTCTTCCGTGATCGGCACATCCTTGGAGTCGATCATTCCGTATTCCTCACTCGATCCGGCAACCGCGATTCTGGGCCGGAGTCCGAGAGCGCGAACCGCCTCAAAAAGATTCACCTGGGCCGAAATGTTCGTCTGCAGGGTGTCGAGCGGATTGAGCCAGGACTGGCCGATATGCGACTTGGCCGCCAGATGAAAAATCCGGTCCGGCCGCAGCTGCTCCAGCCCGCTTTTGACCGCTGCCGCGTCCAGCAAGTCGACCGTTTCACGCGCCCATCCCGTGACCTCGGCGCCCTGCGCCGCGCATGCCGAAGCCAGGTGCCGGCCCATGAACCCCGCGGAACCGGTGATTAGAATTTTCATGCTTTGGCCCCCGCCAAGTCCACGTAACGGTCCAATGCATCCTCCCAAGGCCTCAAAACAATGCCCAGCTCCGAGGCGATGCGCTCAGTGGTCAGCACCGTATGCTTCGGGCGGACGGCAATCCAGCCCGGAAGATCGCGCCCCGAAAGGCGTGGCAGATCAGCCGACCGCTTGAGTCGGCGGGCGATCCGTGCCGCCATGCCGTACCGTGTCGTGCCGCCTTTGTTCGCGCAATGAAAAATTCGGTTGGCACGGCGCCCGGAAGCCCGGGCCTGCAGCAAGAACTTACCGACCACTGCCCACAATGCATCCGCCAGGTCCGTCGCGTAGCAAGGCGACGCCGTCTGACCGTCCACGGCGCCAGGCGTCTCGCCGCGGCGCAACTTCTCCAGAATCCCGTTTACGAAGTCCATCCGGGTCCCGCCGAAGATCCAGGTCGAGCGAATGACGGCCGAATATTCCGGCAGCGTGAGCGCGTAGTGCTCGCCTTCGAGCTTGGTAATCCCATAGATCGAGCAAGGCCCGGTCGCATCCTCTTCGGAGTATGCGCCGCCTTTGGTTCCGTCAAAAACATAGTCCGTGCTCACATGCAGCAGCGCGGCGCCTGACAAGCGGCAGGCTTCAGCCAAACGCCTGACCCCCAGCGCGTTCACCTGCCGGGCGGCCTCCGGCTGCGCCTCACACACGTCGACGCCCGCCTCCGCCGCGCAATTGATCACGGCCGCGAACGGCCCGTTGCGTTTAAAAAAATCTTTGACGCTGTCATCCGAAGCGATGTCCAGACGAAGTGTGTCAGCGGCTTTGCGGGAAGCGGTGACCGTCTCGTAGCCGGACGCCGGGGAAGCGGAGCGCACCGCCGAGCCGAGCATGCCGGCGCCGACGATCAAGATCCGGTCGAGAGCCATCTCAGGCCCGCGTCCCGGCCGCGGCGCGCGTTTCCTCGAGCTGGCGGAGATAATTCTGATAGTCGGCGCTCTTGCGCCGGATGCCGTCCAACCAATCCAGATGGCTTCGGTACCAGGCGGCCGTTTCGGAAAAAGCGCTGTCAAACGAACGGCCCGGCTTCCATCCGAGCGAACGGATCTTGGAGTCGTCCATCGCGTACCGGCGGTCGTGCCCGAGGCGGTCGGCGACGCGCTGGATCAGTTCCCCCTCGCGGCCCTCCAGACCCAGCTCCTTCAGAATCCGGCGCGTGAGCGCCAGATTGGTCAGATGAAACCCGCCGCTCACGTTATAAACTTCCCCCGCCGCACCCTTGCGCCAGGCGAAGTGCACCGCGTCGCAGTGATCGTCCACATGCAGCCAGTCGCGCTCCTGGGAACCGTCGCCGTACAGCGGAAGCGGCTTGCCGGCCAGCGCGTTCAGAATAAAAAGCGGAATGACTTTTTCGGGATACTGCCAGGGACCGTAGGTATTGGATCCGCGCGTGACGACCACCGGCAGGCCGGTGTGGCGGAACGCGTTGAGTGCCAGATATTCGGCCGCGGCTTTCGAGACGGAATAAGGATTGGTCGGGTTCAGGGGATCGGTCTCGCGGAACGCCCCCTCGGCGCGGGAGCCGTACACTTCGTCCGTCGAGACATGGACGAACTTTTTGACGCCGGCAGCCTTGGCCTCCGTCAACAGCGACTGGGTTCCGGCCGCGTTGGACTCAAAAAAATCCCGGCAATCGAGCAGGCTGCGGTCCACATGACTCTCCGCCGCAAAATGAAACACTGCGTCTGCACCGGCCATTTTTCCGGCAAAAAGATCGCGGCGGGCGATATCGATCTGCTCGAAGCGATAACGGGAACCGTATTGCTCGGCCAAACCACCCAGACGCGTGAGGTCCCCCGAATAACTCAACTTGTCCCAGACGATGACCGACGCTGCCGGCTCGCGCTCCAGCAGCAGCCTGACGAACCTCGAGCCGATGAAGCCCGCTCCGCCCGTAACGATCAGCTTCATTTCCGTGTTCTCGCCTTCTGGATCAACTGCGAAGCCGAAAACAGCGACTCAAACGTTCCGCAATCGGTCCACCAGCCGTCGACCACGCCGTAGCGCAGGCTTTTTTGGGCGATGTAGGCGTTGTTCACGTCCGTGATCTCGAGCTCGCCGCGGCGCGAAGGCTTGAGATTCCGGATGAAGTCAAAGACGCGCGCGTCATAAAAATAAAGACCCGTCACCGCGAGCGTGGATTCGGGTTTAACGGGCTTCTCGACGATCTTCTGAATGCGGCCGGATTTGACGGTCGCGACGCCGAAGCGTTGCGGGTTGCGGACGGACTTGAGTCCGAGAAGCGCGCCGTGCGGATTGCGGCGGAAGTCGTCCGCGAACGGCCGGACCGACTTTTCGAACAGATTGTCCCCCAGCATCACCGCGATCGGATCCTTCTGAGTGATGTGCTCGACCAGCGACAGGGCCTGAGCGATCCCGCCCTCGCCTTCCTGGTACACATAGTGCAACGTCTTGAGACCCATCTTGTGGCCGTTGCCCAAAAGCTGCATGAATTCGCCCGAATGGTTGCCGCCCGTCACCAGCACCACGTCCCGGATCCCGGCCTCAACCATCGCCTCGATCGGATAAAAAATCATCGGCCGGTCATACACGGGCAGCAAGTGTTTGTTGGTGATCCGGGTCAGCGGATGGAGCCGGGTCCCGAGGCCTCCGGCCAAAATAACGCCCTTCATCGGCTCTTATCTCCCCATCGATTCGTAGGCAAATCCCAGCGCCTTCATGGACGCGGGTTCGTACAAATTGCGGCCGTCGATCACCAGCGGATGGCGCATGGATTTTTGGACGCGCTTCAGGTCTGCGGTCCGGAATTCCGCCCATTCCGTCACGACGAGGAGACAGTCGGCTCCGCGGCAGGCGTCGTATGCGTTTTTGGCATACCGGATCGCGGGCAGGACTTCGCGCGCCTTGCTCATCGCCTGCGGATCGTAGGCTGCCACGACCGCTCCGCGATCTTTCAGGAATTTGACGATCTCGAGGCTGGGCGCGAACCGCATGTCGTCGGTGTCCGGCTTGAAGGCCAGGCCCCAGACGGCGATCTTTTTTCCTCGGACGTTCCAGAGGCGGTCTTCAACTTTTTTCAAAAAGTGCTTCACCTGGGACTCGTTGACTTCCTGAACGGCCTTCAGCAGGCGGAAGTCGTAGCCGAGCTTTTCGGAAATATTTACGAACGCTGCCAGGTCCTTCGGGAAGCAGAAGCCGCCGAAGCCGATGCCGGCGTTGAGGAATTTTTTTCCGATGCGGCTGTCGAGACCCATGCCGTGGGCGACCATCTGGACGTCCGCGCCGGTCAGCTCGCAGATGCGAGAAACGGCGTTGATGAACGAAATCTTCATGGCCAGAAACGAATTGGACGCATGCTTGATGATCTCGGCGCTGTTCAGATCGGTGATGACCAGCGGGGCCTTGATGCCCTTGTAAAGCGCGGTGACCGCTTTTTCGGCTTTGGCGCTGTCCACGCCGAGGATGATGCGGTCGGGATTCATGAAGTCGTGGATCGCCGTCCCCTCGCGGAGGAATTCAGGGTTGGACGCGACGTCGAACTGGGCGCCCTTGGGGGCGTAGCGGCGCAGTGTCTCGCGGATTTTGGTTCCGGTGCTGACCGGGACGGTGCTTTTTTCGATGACCAGCTTATGGCGGGGTCCGAGCGAAAGGGCTACCTGACGCGCGACCTGCTCGATGGCCGACAAGTCGGCTCCGCCGTCCGGAAGCGGCGGGGTTCCGACCGCGATAAAAACCGCGTCCGAAGCCGCGGAAGCCTTGGTGACATCAGGTGAGAACGAGAGACGGCCTTCGCGAACATTGGTCCGGATCATTTCCTCGAGACCGGGTTCGTAAAAGTGGGGCTTCCCCTTCTTCAGCACGGCCAGCTTGCGGCGGTCGCTGTCGACATTGATCACCCGGTGCCCCAGATTGGCGAAGCACGCGGCGGTGACAAGACCGACATAGCCGGCGCCGATCACCGCGATATTCACGAGGCGGACTCCGCCGGAATTTGACCGGCCATGTTCCGCACCTCGCGGTAATGCTGCATGCGTCGGAAGGAATTCTCGGGGAATGCGCTCGGCGTGAACGTCACGTAGAAGCCGTTCTCGTCGTGGCTGCGGTTATAGATCAAGCGCACCGTCCAGCAATAGAAGTTGTCGCGTTCGACCACAAATTCAAACTCGTTGTTCCGCCCGCCGTCCGACGCCGAGTCACGCGCGAAGTCGAACCGCTCGTACACGCCGAACTTCCACTCCGGATTCATCCGCCACTCGGCATGCGCGGTGGTCTGATTGCTCGTGTCGTACAGGAAGCGCTGGCCGATGCCGAGCTTGAGAGGACCGCGCTCGTGCGTCAGGTCGATGTTGGCTTCTTCGAAGCGGTCGAACTCGGCGCTGTAGCGGGTGTCGACCGTCGTGCTCAGCCAGGTCCAGGGCGAAAAGGTCGTTTCGGTGAGAATCTGGTGCAGCTTGTTCGTATCCATCTGGGGCATCACGAACTCGAAGCTGACGATGGACCGCACGAATTCGCGCATCAGCATGTCCGATTCCGGGTTCGAAGGATCCCTCCGGTGCTTGATCTGCAGCTTGTTCTCGAAGTCGACCGTCATCATGCTCTCGTGGTCCAGCGTATCCAGCCGGTCAAATTGAAACAACTTGTCTTTTTCGTACGTCGGGCGGGACTGGTAGAAGTAACTGACGGTCGGCGTGAGGATGTGCCGCATCTGGTCGATGTCGATGCCCCACTGATGGAACGACGCGTCGTAGACCTTGAAGAGCTTGGTGCTCGCGTCCACGCCGGCTTCCGCGTTGTTCCGGAGGAAGGTGCGCTCATCGCCGTCCATGTTCCGGGTGTAGTACGTGTTGCGCATGCCGACGAAGGGCGTGATCGCCACGTCGCCCGCCTTGAGCGCATAGCTCAGACGGTTGCGCACGTCGCCGCGGCCGGCATCCTCGTTCTGCTCTTCGGAGTCCAGATCCTTGAAGGTGCGGTTGAGCCACGTAAACTGGTCTTCGTTCCGGAAATAAAAGTTCGAGTCCCCGATCGCGCGTGTGTGCGTGTCGAAGTGGAATTCCGGCAGCCGTTCGACGACGGGGATGAAGTCGTCGACCCGGTAGCGGCTCAAAAGGCTCGCGGAGTAGTCGTCGGTCGCGCGCACGATCGACACGTAGTTGTCCGGAAACGCGATGCGCTCGAACTCTTCGCGATAAAAATAATCCTGGATCATGTACTCGTCGCTCAGCTTGTTGAGCTCGAAGGTCAGCGAGGTGGCTTCGTCGATGCGGGCCCGGTGACGGTCCTGGATCCGGTAACGGCTGGCGGTCGGGACCGCGTGATCCTTGGCGCGCGAGCAGTCGTCGCCCGACTCGAAGCAGTCGTCGTCCGCAAAATAGGTGCGCAGCGCGCCGCGGCCGAAGGTCTCCGAACGGTAGAAGTGTTCGACGCCCCACGCGAATCCCTGGTTTTCGCGCACGTCGAGCAGCACGTTGCCGTCGTGGTCCTTGTTGGCGTAATACCGGACCTTGGTCAGCGCGAACGCGCCCCATTCGCTCGTCGTGCCGAGTTCGACCTGGATCGGGAAGCGGTCGAAGTTCTTGATCGGGAGGACGAGCACCGGGATGTAAAACAGCGGGACGTTGCGCAGGCGCAGAATCACGTGCTTCATGACGAGACGGTCGTTCGGATAGTACTCGATCTCGCGGGATTCCAGGCGGTACTGGGGCGATCCGTCGACGCAATCCGTCGATTCGTCGCAGGTCGTGATGTAGGCGTCGCGGAGCAGGTAGGCCTCCTTGTCGCCGGCGGTGCGTTCGAGGCTGGCCGCGCGGCCGCGGTAACTCGGCGCGAGAACCGCCTTCAAATCCTTGATCTCGGCCGTCTTTTGACCGAAGTCGACGTGGATGTCTTCACCGGAATACTTCGCGCCCGGCTGCGTGAGGATCACATTCCCCTTGGCCCAGGCTTCCTTGGTCTTCATGTCGACCTCAACTGAATCCGCCGTGAGGACCCAGCCCTCGTAGTCGATCTTGATGTTGCCTTCGCCGCGGGCGCGGTTCTTTTCATAAAAATACTCGACCGCGTCGCCCTGGATCTTCAGGGGCTTCTCAACCTTGGCCGTTTCGGGCGCAGGGGCGTCGGCGGCCCGGGCGGCGCCGTTTCCGGATACGAGCAGCAGGAGCGCGAGACAGGCGGCGCTCAATCGTTTCAAAACGGTCTTCATTCTTTTTCCTCCGAACGGGCGAAGGCCAAAGCCGCCGCCCCGATGATGCCTGCGTCCGCGCCGAAAGCGGCCGGAACAATCTTGAGATGCTGCGTCGCCAGCGGAAACGCGTGGCGCTTCACCGAACGGCGCAGCGGGTCGAACAAAAATTTGCCGGCGCCGGCCACGCCGCCGCCGATCACGATCATTTCGGGGTTGAGAAGATTGCAGATCCCGCCCAAGAAATCCCCGAACTCTTCGGCGACGTCGGCCCAGAACCGCTTCGCCTTCGCGTCGCCCGCGCGCGCCGCCCGCGTCACGTCTTCCAGCCGGACGGCCCGGCCCATCACCCGCGCGGCCTTGGCGCACAACGCCCGATTTCCGACGCGCGTTTCGATGCAGCCCCGGCTGCCGCAGCCGCACTTGAGTCCCGTCCGCACGTCGCCGTAGCGGATGTGCGAGATTTCGCCCGCCGAAAACGTCGATCCGTAAAAAAGCTTTCCATCCCGGACGATCCCGCAGCCGATGCCGGTGCCGAGCGTAAGAAAAAGCGCGTAGCTGCTCCCGCGGGCCGCGCCGAACCGGAACTCGGCCATCGTCATCGCGTTGCCGTCGTTGTCGATCACGGCCTTGAGACCGGAGCGCCGGCTCAGCAGTTCGGCCAGCGGAATATTGTTCCATGCGGGCAGGTTGGGCAGCACCAGCACGCGCTTGCGGGCCTGATCGACCGGGCCGGGCATGCCGGCGCCGATCCCGGCGCAATCCGCGCGGCGGACACCGTTCTGCTTCAGCAGCGCGGCGGATTCTTCGGCGACCCAGCGGACAAATGCGTCAGGCGAACCGACCTCACGGGCTTCGCGCCGGACCGTCGCCAAAATCCGCGCGTTCCGGTCCACGAGCGCCAAGCGCGCGTTCGTGCCTCCGAGGTCCAATCCGATCGCCCATTTGGGCTTCATAAATATCTTAAATTTCCCCTGTCCTGGATGAGCGGTCAAGCCGGTTTTGGAAAGGGGTTATTATACAAGCTTTGGCCGAAGCGGTCTGCTGAAAAAGTCAGCGGTTGATGTAGGCGCAGACGCGGTTTTTGCCCTGCCGTTTGGCCTGATAAAGGGCGGAGTCGGCCCACTCGACGATCTCGCCCGGTTCCCGGATCGCCGAGCTGAATGTCGCCACGCCGGTCGAGGCGGTCATTTTAAGCGAGAGGTCGTAGGCCTTGTAATCGTGCTGCTCGATGGCGCGCCGGATGCGTTCGGCGACATACATCGCCCCGTTCTCGTCCGTGTCGAGCAGAATGGCCGCGAACTCTTCGCCGCCGTAGCGGCCGACCAGGTCCACTTCGCGCAGCGTCTTTTTGATGAGCTCCGCGGTCTGGCGCAGGATGGCGTCCCCGACCAGGTGGCCGTGACGGTCATTGCAGGATTTGAAGTTGTCCAGGTCGATCATCAGGAAGCTGAACTTGAGGTTGAAGCGGGCCGAGCGGCTGATCTCTTCTTCGAGACGCTTGAAGAAATGCCGGCGCACGTAGGCGCCCGTGAGCCAGTCGGTGATCGCCAGACGCTGGACGTCCGCGTAGAGCTTGATGCGCTTGAACTCGGCGATGAAGCGGTCGGCCAGAATCGCGATGGCCGTTTCGTGGCGGCGCTCGAGCCCTTCCAGCGTCAGGATCGCCGACAGACCGTCCGTCGTGCGCACCGGAATCGCGGTGAAGCTTCCGGTCCCGGCCGGCAGCTTGAGATCGCCCCGGTCCGCCCCTTCTCCCCACACCACCAGCGGCCGGGGGTCACGGTCCATGATTTCCAGAAGCCGAAGGTCGAACGGATACACTTCGCCGCGGAACATGACGTCCGGCGACAGGAGGCCCTTGTCCTGGCTCGAAAACTGCAGGTATCGCTGGTCGATCTGGTACACCCGTTCGATCGTGAGCCCCTGCTTCGCCTGATTCGCCAGCATCACGAGCCTCGACTTGCGGACGCCAAAGCTGCTCATCAGCACTTCCGAAACGTCGACGAACACGTCCAAAAACTCGAGCGCCCGCGACATTTCCTTCACCTTGTCGTACATGTGGGAGACTTGCTGAATTTCGTCCTGCAACGCCTTCACCCGGGCATCTCGGTCGGCGACTTCCCTGTTGTAATCACGCGACTTGGCTTCGATCACAGAAATTTCTTCACGCATGTTTTGACGATTGACCGCAACCCAGCGCAGCGCCTTCTGAGCCATCCGGTAGGTCAGGAGAATCCCCAGTGCATACAGAATCCAGACGAACGGGTCCATCTCGGCGAACAGACACGAGGACACGATCGCCAGCACGCCGATCGCGACCAGCATGACGCGGACCAGGCGCGACGACACCAGGTCCGGCTGGAAAAACAGGAAGAACAGGAGGCCCTGGATGGCGAGGTAGGACCACATGGTTATTCGGCCACCACCCGGTTTCGGCCCGCGCGTTTCGCCTGATACAGGCGCTGGTCGGCCTTGTGGATCAGTTCGTCGCGGGTGATTCCGTCGGACGGGTATTCCGCGATGCCAAAGGACATCGTGATCGTGCGGGTCTCGCGACGCAGCTTGAACGGCTTGGCTTCGATCGCCGCGCGGATCGACTCCGCCACCCGCACGGCTTCCGCGGCCGTCTTCTGGGGAAGAATGAGGATGAACTCTTCGCCTCCGTAACGGCCGACGATGTCCGTCGGGCCGGTGCTGGATTTGAGAGTTTCGGCGACGCTGCGCAGCACAAAGTCGCCGGCGGTGTGGCCGAACTCGTCGTTGTATTTCTTGAAAAAATCGATGTCCGCCATCACGACCGAGAACGGGGCTGCGAGCCGGGCGCAGCGCTGGATCTCTTCGGTGACACGCTCCTGCACATACCGGAGCAGATAGCATTCGGTCAGACTGTCGATGATCGAAAGTTCGCGCGTCTTTTGATACAGGAGGATGTTGCGGATCACGACGGCGCTCAAGTCCGCGACGATGTCCATCAGCCGCAGGTCGTCCGTGTGGAACATGCCGGGCTCTTCCGCAGTCAGGCGCAGCACGCCGCATACCGTGGACTTCGAAACGAGCGGAACCGCGCAGAGCGACCGCTCGCGGGACGACTGCGCCCCTTCTTTAAGAAAACGAAAATCCGTATGCGTGTCTTCGATCAGAAGCGGCTGCGAACGCTTGATCACCCATTCGTCGTATTCGTTGCCGCGCTTGGCCTTTTCCTCCCCGCCCTTCTTCGAGACCTGGGCGATGAGACCGAGCCCCTCTCCCGCTTCCTCCGAGACATACAGCAGCACCCGGTCCGCTTCCGGCACCAGCTCCGCGACTTCCTGCACGATGATTTTGCCCGTCGCGTCCAGACTGTCCGCTTCCTTGAGATGGTCCGAGAATTCGCGCATGTACTGCAGCCGTTCGAGCTTGCGGCTCAGCGCCGCCAGCAGCCGCGAGCGCTCCTCCAGCGATTTCTGCGCCAGATTGAGGCTTTCCTGGATCTTGTCGCGCTCCATCATTTTCGAGAGCTTTTCGCGGCCGATCTTGTCGGTGATGTGCTTGAGCCACAGGTACAGCAGCGCGACCGTGACGATGTGTACGCCCATACCCGGCTCGCCGAGGTCCAGCATCAGGTACGCGGCCAGGAGCGACACGACCGCCGCGAACACAATGAACAGGATGCGTCCGCACAGGAACCAGGTCAGGATCAGGATGATGTTGGACAGGTAGAGGTTGACGAGGATGATTTGACGCGCGAAATCAAAATCTTTTTCAAGGATGGGAAGATACGAGAAGAACAGGACGCTCCAGATCAGAATGGCCGCGATCGGGAGGAAAAAGGACGGAATGAGGGAAACCCTCGGGGGCATCTTACACGATCGTCTCTTCGGTCCCGGCGTCGAAAAAGTGTCCGCGGTTCACGTCAAAAACCATGTCGATGTCCGTGTTCGGATCGACCTGGACCTGACCCGAAACGCGCGCGATGAAGTTGACCGCTCCGCGCTTCATATAAACGAAGGTTTCTGAACCCATCGGCTCGACGACTTCGCAGACGGCCTTGATGATGTTGCGGGGGTTCGTGTCCGAAATGAACAGCTTGTCGTAAATGTCTTCCGGCCGGATGCCGAACAGGACCGGCTTGTCGGCGTACGGCATGAGCTTTTTCTCCCACTCCTCGGGAACCGTCAGGCGCATGTCGCTGGTGACGAAGCTCAGCCCCTGCCCGGCCTTCATGAGAATGCCGTTCAGGATGTTGATGGGAGGCGAGCCGATGAACTCGGCGACGAATTTGTTGCGGGGATGGCGGTAGACCTCCTGGGGCGTGGCGACCTGCTGGATTTCGCCGTCTTTCATGACGACGATGCGGTTGCCGAGCGTCATCGCCTCAGTCTGGTCGTGCGTGACGTAAATCATCGTGGTCTTGAGGCGGTTGTGGAGCTTGTTGATCTCCATGCGCATCTGGACGCGCATCTTGGCGTCGAGGTTCGACAGCGGTTCGTCGAACAGGAACACGATCGGCTTCCGGACGATGGCGCGGCCGACGGCGACGCGCTGGCGCTGGCCGCCCGAGAGCTCCTTGGGCTTGCGCTCGAGGAAGGTGTTGAGACCCAGGATGTCCGCGGCTTCCTTCACGCGTGCTTCGATTTCCGGCTTCGGAAAGTTCCGCAGCTTGAGCGCGAACGCCATGTTCTCTTTGACGGACATGTGGGGGTACAGCGCGTAATTCTGGAACACCATCGCGATGTTGCGGTCCTTCGGCGGAACGTCGTTGACGAGTTTGTCGCCGATGTAGATTTTGCCTTCGGAAATGCCTTCGAGACCCGCGATCATCCGGAGAAGCGTCGACTTGCCGCAGCCCGACGGGCCGACCAGCACCAGAAGCTCCCCGCGCTCAATGCCGAGGCGGCAGGACTTCACGGCCTTGACCCCGTTGGCATAAATTTTGGAAACGTCGATCAGGCTGACCTGGGACATGGAGGGCCTATTTGCCTTTCTTCCGCGGGGCGGCCTTGGCGGCGGCTGACGGCGTTTTTTTGAGCATCGCCGCAAAATAGGCGAGACGGGATTTGAGGTCGCGGCGGTGGATCACCTGATCCAGCCAGCCGTGCTCGAGCAAAAACTCGGACGTCTGGAACCCGTCGGGAAGCTTCTGGCGGATGGTCTGCTCGATCACGCGCGGGCCGGTGAACCCGATGAGCGCGCGCGGCTCGGCGACGACCAGGTCCCCCAGCGACGCGTAGCTGGCCATGATGCCGGCCATCGTCGGGTTCGTCAGAACGGAGATAAAGAGTTGGTCGGCGGAATGGTGACGGGCCAACGCGGCGGACGTCTTGGCCATCTGCATGAGCGACAGAGCGCCTTCATACATACGGGCGCCGCCGCCGGAACCGGAAACGATGATGACCGGAAGGCGCTTCTGCGTCGCCGTTTCGATGGCGCGCGTGAGCTTTTCGCCGACGACGGAACCCATGGAACCCATGATAAAGCGGGAATCCGTGACGCCAAGCACCACACGCTGCCCTTCCATCTGGGCCGTGCCGGTAATCACCGCGTCCCGGAGACCGGTGCGGGCGCGCTCTTCTTCCAGTTTGTCGACGTAAGCCTTGGGGCCTTGGAACTTGATCGGATCGATGGAATGGACGTCGAAGTCCATCTCTTCAAAGGTGTTGGGGTCTGCCAGGGATTCGATGCGCTCGTACGCGCCCAGTGTCATGTGATAATCACACTTGGGGCAGATGCGGAGGTTCTCTTCGAGCGCCTTGTTGTAGATGATCTCGGAGCAGGCGTCGCACTTGGTCCACAGGCCCTTCGGAATGTCCTTCTTCCGATCGCTTTTGGCGGTCGAAATCTTGACGTTTTCCGAAGCGTCAGAGGGTGATTTGGATTGGGCGTCAGCCATAGATGGAGAGATAGTAATCATTTTTTATAATCGGAGGATATTAGCATAAGACCCTCCGTGCTTCAAGAAAACCTTAAGTCTTTTTACTTGGATTTTTATCGGCTAACAGACGCGTATCCACCGATCGGTCCGCATGTTACGGTAAGTGAGAGATCCGCTCCATGGGAAGCGCCTGAGGCCTGGCAATGAAGTACCCTTGAGCCCAATCCACGCCGGCCTGTTTCAGGTACGTCCACTCGGGTTCCGTCTCAATCCCCTCGGCCACGGTCATGGCGTTCATGCTCCGCGCAAACACCGAAAGCGACAAGAGAATCTTACGCTTGGCGTCAGACGCGTGGATGTCCCGGATGATCGACTTGTCAAATTTGATGTAGTGGGGCTTGAGTTCCGCCGCTTCCCGCAGACTGACGGATCCCCCGCCGGCATCATCGAGCGCAATCTGGGCGCCTTTGGCAACCAGTCCCTCCATCACGAGGCGCACCTGGGCGGATTGCTTGAGCAGGGATTGTTCGGTGATTTCGATGACGACGCGCCGGGGGTCGAAGAACCCCTCGTCCCAGATCCGCTCCATGCACTGGGCGTCCAGCAGCGTTTCGCGGTTCAGGTTGATGAACAACTTGCTTCTCGGCGGAAGGTTGTTGGCGCGGCGCAGCACATTGATCGCGCAGGCCACGTCCAGCTCGCGGATAAGGTCCGTTTCGCGCGCGGCCTGGAACATGCGGACCGGATCGATCGGCTTGCCGTCGGAGCCGGTAAAACGGGACAAGGCCTCGTGGGCACACACCTTCCCCGTCCAATCCACAATCGGCTGGTAATGGGCTTCCACTTCCCCTGAGTGAATCACGGCCGCGATCCGCATGAGGAGCTCCGAGGCCGGATGGAGCTTTTTCGAGGGATCGGACAAATGGGCCTGCTGAGGCGACGGTTTGCGGCTGGCCACCTCGAAGCTGAGCGGCGACAAAAGTTCGCGGACGTTGGTGCGCCGGTCCTTCAGGTAGGCACTGTGAGGGTAACGCTTGAGAAAGCGGTGCATCTGTTCACAGGTCCGGACCACTTCGGCGATGTGCCGGAACGGAAGTTTTTCGTTCGTCACGATGGCGATGGACAGCGTCACGACGCCTTCGGTCTTTCCCTCGTCGGCGCTTCCGGAAACGCCGCCCAGGCGCGCCTCGAACTGTTCGATCACCCGCTCGGCGAAGTCAACCGCCTTTTCGGGCGGAAGCGTGACAACGAAGTCACGGTCGCCGAAATGCCCCACGAAGTTGCGGCCCGAGGCGGGCCGGCCGCACACGTCCATCAGGAGATCCATGGTCCGCCGCACCAGCGCGTCGCCGCGCCGCGGGCCGAAGGTCCGGTAATAAAAATTAAGGTGACGCAAATGGATTGCGCAGATCGCGAACGGATCCTCCTTTTGGATGATCGCTTCGATGCGCTCGACGCTTGAGCGGCTCCCAGGGAGCCGGGTGAGCGGATGGATATCCAGCGCGTGGGCGCTGGTTTCCACGATTTCGCGCAGCTGGTACCAGATGTCCGCGGTCGGCTCGTCTCGGGACAGGACGCGGTCGGCGGAACTGTCGGGGAACTCCACGCCGTCGGCCGTATCGGTCATCACGATGAGCGGGATGTGTTCGAGGACGGCGTCGGACTTGAGCTGCCGGCAAACCTCGAACCCGCCGACATTCGCCCGCCGCAAATCCACCAGCACCAGATGCGGCATCTCGTCGTAGACCGACACCACGAGGCTCGAGATGTCGGGGAGCGGAACGAAGCTGAAGCTGGAACTTCCGGCCAGCGCCTCGAACTCCCGGATCAGCTCCGGATTCTTGGTGTGGATGAGGACTTTGTATTCTTTATTCATGTCCGGCCGCCCCTCGGGGAGGCCTGAACGAGTATGCCCGGGCGCGCGTCGGGAATCAATCCCGGACCTTCAAAACAAAAAGCGTCATGTCGTCGTGCTGGGGTGCGCCGTTGACGAAGAGCTCGACTTGTTCGAGAATCCGGGCTGCAATCCCGGAAGCAGGTTCTTTGCGCGAACGCTTCGCAGCGTCGGTCAACCGGTCGATTTCGAAGTCCTGAGCCTTCCGGTTGCGGGCTTCCGAAATACCGTCCGAATACATCAGATACACGTCTCCCGCCTCCAGCGGCACTTCGATTCTGCCGAAGTCGACGTCACCGACCAGTCCGATCGGCATGCCGCCGTCCGGCGACAGCTGCTCAACGTCCCCGTTCGCCCGGATGCGGGCAACCGGCATATGTCCGCCGTTGGATATCGTCAGAACTCTTTTGCGGAGGTCCGCAACCAGATAATTCATCGTGACGAACAAACCGCTCGATTCGCCTTCGGACAGGCCGTTGTTCAGACGGCGCAGCGTTTCCGCGGGATCGAGGCCGGAGGCGGCATGGAATTTGAATTCGGCGACGGACCTCGCCATGAACAGGGCGGCCGGCATCCCCTTGCCTGAAACATCTCCGCACATCAGGCCCAGATGGTCCCCGTCCAGCCGCAACACAGCGTAGAGATCGCCCCCGACGTGCTTGGCCGGCCGCATGAAGACCTCCATCTCGTACCCCTCAACAACCGGAAGACTCGACGGCAGGAAGCTCCGCTGGATTTTGCTGGCGATCGAAAGCTCCGTCTCCAGCTGTTCGCGCTTGCGCTTTTCCTGCATCGTCCGCCAGACAATTGCCGACAGGTACACCGCCCAAAACAGCAGTGTCGGAAAAAAGAAGTCCAGCCAGGCTTTGCCCCAGACAAAGAGAGCCGCGTTCAACGCCGCAAAAAGCCCCCAGCATCCGACCGATGCGGCCGCGCTCAGAATTAGGTGCTTGCTCCGCGAAATGAACCACCCGGCCGCGACGAGCAGCGCGGCCACAAAAAGATTTACCCACCGCGGCGCACGGCGCATGAAGTCCGCGTCCAGGACGTTTTGGAAAAAGTCGGCGTGCACACCCACCTGCGGATACAGCGGATCCAGCGGCGTCGCGTTGATATCGTGTGTGGCGGTCGCCGTGAGGCCGATCAGACACACGCGGTCCTTGAGGCGGCTCAAATCCATGTCCGGCTTTTCGCCGAGCAATTCCTGTCGGTACGCGGCCAGCACTTCCAGATAGGAGACGTGTTCGAAGGCCTTGCTCCAGGTGCCGTGAAAACGGACCAGAGTCTCGCCGTTCTCGTCGATCGGAATCCGTGCTTTGTCGCCTAGGAGAATCTCGCCGCGGCGAAATTGGACATCCTCAGGCTTTATCCCGAGACGGTCCATCGCCAGCCGCATTCCCAGATGAAAACGCGGCTGCCCATTTTCCCAAATGACCGGAGCAAGGCGGCGGCGCTTCCCGTCCGGATCAACAGCGATGTTCACATGCGCCGTTCCCGCCGACGCCTCCTTCAGCTTCGGCAGGAGCGGTGCGAGCACACCCGGAGATTCGGCGCGGCCTGCCACGCCGGCCGGCGCTTGCAGCGCTTCGCAAAAAAAGGCGCGGCCATACCGCGCGGCAGACGCTGCCAGCTCAGCATCCGAATCGGAAGCCTCAACAAATAAAATGTCCATCCCTGCTGAATACGCGCCATGGGTATTTAAGGCGTCCATAAGAGCTGCGTGGTATTGCCGGTCGAACGGCCAGCGGCCGATCCCTTCAAGGGCATCGTCCCATATGTCGACCATGAGAACGGGAGAAGCGTGGGAGGAGGCGGGTGCAAGTCGGCAGCGCCAGTCGTAAGACTGGAGTTCAAAAATCTCAAAGGACCGGGTCCAAGAAAGTGCCGCGGCGATGAGAACCGCCGCGGCGATCAGGACGGGAGCGGAAACGGCGGAAAGGCGGCGTCCGGCCGATTTGAGCCAGCCCGGCCACGCCCATGAGATCTTCAAAGACTTAAGCACAGGCAACCGCGCGGCTCAAATGCCGTTTAGGACTTGGAGAAGAACAGGAAGCCGCCTTTTTTGGCCTCGTCTTTGGCGGGCGCGGCGGAAGCCGATGCGGTACCGGAAGCGGCCGCGGCCTCGCGCGCCAGAAGTTCGGCCCTGGTCATTTCTTCGAGCGCGGCCAGGCGGGCCCGCTCGACCGCGCGCTTGGCACGGTCTTTCGCAAGCTCTTCAGGCGTGAGCTCCTTGCCCTTCATCAGGACTTTCCAGGGATGATGGCGCACGTCCTCGCTGAATTCCTTGAAGTATTCGGAGGTGACTTCGAGATTGGACATGATGTTGTCGAGCTTGGGCCGGTTCTTGGACAGGATACCGTCAAGGTTCGTGAGCACCCCCATCACTTTCGGCTTGGCTTCCACCAGCAGCTCATCGGCATGCACGGCGAGGGTTTTGAATTCCTTCATCGTCGCCGTCGCTTCGTCCATGGCAACCGAGGCTTTTTCCATCAGCTCGTCGAAGTTCACCGGATCGCGCGCAACAATGCTGCCGCCCGGCTCCACGAATTCGGGGCTCACGCCCGGACGGATCTCGACGTACTTCTCGCCCATCAGGCCCAGCGAAGCCATCATCGCCTCGGCGTCCTTGCGCAGCTTCACCTGCGACTCGACCCAGATCGTCGCTTCTACGACGGTCGCGTCCGCTTCGTACAACAGCTTCACGTCGCGCACTTCGCCGACTTCGACGCCGGCCAGGCGGACCGGGGCGAACTTCTTGATGCCCGCGGCCGACTGGAAGCGGGTGGAAACGGTGTAGCCCTTGGGCTTCACGCCGACGTCGCCCGTCTTCAAAAAGATTCCGATCAGGATCAAGACCGACACGAGCACCGCGATGCCGGTTTTGAGTTCGTTGGATAACTTGGCCATGTTTCGCTATTGCTCCTTGGTTAGTCCTGAGTCAAACTCTCGAGATAATTCTGTCCCTGCTGGACGAACTGCACCGGGCCTTCCGCTTCGCCTTCGACGAACTGGCGCAGGATGGGGTTGGCGGCCTTCACGATCTCGTCCGGAGTTCCGAGTTCCAGCACCTCGCCCCGGTGCAGCATGGCGATCCGGTCGGCGATGCGGAACACGCTCTTCATGTCGTGCGTGACGACGATCGAGGTGATGTGAAGTTTTTTGGAAAGATCCATGATCAGCTTGTCGACGACCGCGGTCATGACCGGATCGAGGCCGGCGGTCGGCTCGTCGTAAAAAACGACTTCCGGATCCATCACGATCGCGCGCGCGAGGCCCACGCGCTTGCGCATTCCGCCCGAGAGCATCGACGGCATCAGATGCTCGAAGCCGGTGAGCCCGACGAGCTCCAGCTTCATCTTGACCACGATGTTGATGACCGCTTCGTCCAGGTCCGTATGCTCCTTGAGCGGCATCGCCACGTTCTCGCCGACGGTCAGCGAGTCGAACAGCGCCGCCGACTGGAACAACATGCCGAACTTGAGGCGGATCTTGTCCAGACCTTCTTCGTTGAGCGTGTTCAAGTCCTGACCCATGAACACGACGCGGCCCTGGTCGGGCTTGGTCTGGCCGATGATGTGGCGGAGCAGCGTTGATTTGCCGCATCCGGACCCGCCCATGATCACCATCGTTTCGCCGCGGCGGATGTCCAGGTTGATCCCGCGGAGCACCTGACGGCCCCCGAAGGTCTTGTGAAGGTTCTCGACGCGGATCAGCGGTTCGCCCGGTTGGATCGTCTGAGATTGACTCAAGCTCTCGGTCCCCTTTAGTTTCCGGTGAAGTAGAACATGGCCGTCAGGATCGCATCGGCCAGAATGATCATCACGAATGAAAGAACGACGGAGTCCGTGGTCGACTTGCCCACGCCTTCGGCGCCGCCTTGCGTGTTCAGGCCGCGGTGGCAGCTGATCATCGTGATGATGATGCTGAACACCCAGCCCTTGAGAAGTCCGGTCAGAATGTCTTTTTTGACAAGGAAGTCGAACGTGGTATCGAGGTAAAGACCCGGACGCAGGTCCAGGTAGGTCGTGCCGACGAGCATGCCGCCGAGCATGCCCGCGACGTCTCCGAGAATCACGAGGCACGGCAGCATGATCATGAGCGCCAGGAAACGCGGGACAACGAGGAAGCGGACCGGGTTGAGCGCGAGCGTCTCGAGCGCCTCGATCTGCTCGGTGACCTTCATCGTGGAGAGTTCGGCCGTGATGGCCGCGCCGACGCGGCCGGCGATGACAAGCGAGGTCAGAACGGGTCCGATTTCGCGCGCCATCGAGACGGCGACGAGCGCGGCGACATAAATCGTCGCCCCCATGCGCTCGAGCTGGTACGCGCTCTGCATCGCCAGCACCATGCCCATCGAAAAGCACACGAAGCAGACGATCAGGACGGAATTGACGCCGCCGAATACGGCCTGGACCGCCGTGTATTCGATCGAAACCGGCTTTTTCTTGAACGGACCGGCGAAGATCCAGTACAGCGTCTGGAAGAACAGCGAGACGATCTCGCGGATCTGCCGGACGACCGACAGGACGGAACCGCCGACGGCGGACAAAAACCCGGTCACGTTATTTGAACTTGGCGACTGCGGTCGCGTCGTCGGGATAGATGCCGAACAGTTTGTCGAGCTTGGTGATCTCGAACAGGCTGCGGACCTTGTCCGACAAATGCGTCAGATACAGGGCGCCGCCCTTGGCGCGGGCTTTTTTGAGCACTTCGACCAGGGTCGCAAGGCCCGAGCTGTCGACATAGCCGACCTTGGCCAGGTTGATCACGACCTTCGGGTTCGTGACCTTTTCCATTTCCTTCTTGAGCTGCGGGGACGTGGAGATGTTGATTTCTCCCTCCACCGTCGCGACTACGACTCCGTTCATCTCGGTGAGCTTGATGTCCATCGGTCTTCCTCTCCTGTTCGGTGATGCCGGTCGTTAGGGTTTCTGATTCTGAAGGCGTTTGGTGATTTCGACCAGGCTGCCGTTTTTCTTGTACTCCAGCCGGCTCATCAAATGCTTCACCAAATAAACGCCGCGGCCGCTGTAGGCCTCAATGTTGCTGCTGTCCGTGGGGTCCTTGAGACGTTCCACCACGAAGCCCTTTCCCTGATCCTGGACGGCGACCCGGATTTCGCCGGAATCGTACGAAGCGGTCACGTTGACCGGCACTTCCGCCCTGTACCCGTTCCCATGCTTCATCGCGTTGATCAGGATTTCCTCGAAGCTCAGACGCAGGTCGAAACGGTCCGACTCATTCAGGCTCAAGGGGCTCAAAAAATCAAAAAGGCGCTTGGTCGCTCCCGGAATTTCTTCCAGCGAACTCGATACGTCGAAGCGGAGGGTCCGGGCGGCGGGGATCTGAGCCGGATCGCTCATCGTTCCGCCACCTGGCCCATTCCGCGGTACTTCTCGTACCTGGCTTCGACCAGCCGTTGTTCGGACAGAGCCGTTAATTCGGGCAGCGCCTTCAAAATGGTTTTTTTGATTTCCTGCGCCGTGAAGGCCGCGTCGAAGTGCGCACCGCCGAGGGGCTCGCGCACGATGCCGTCGATGATGCCGAGCTGCAGCAGATCCTTGGCGGTAAGCTTGAGCGCCGCAGCCGCGTCGGGGGCCTTCTTGTGGTCTTTCCAGAGAATGGCGGCGCAGCCTTCGGGCGAGATCACCGAGTAATAGGCGTTGTCGAGGACGAACATCCGGTCCGTGACGCCGATGCCGAGCGCGCCGCCGGAACCGCCCTCGCCGATGACGAAGCCGAGGGTCGGGACACGCAGTTCGGCCATTTCGCGCAGGTTGAACGCGATCATGTTGGCCTGTCCGCGCTCTTCGGCGCCGACGCCGGGATAGGCGCCGGGCGTGTCGATCAGGCAGATCACCGGGATGCGGAACTTTTCGGCCAGCTTCATGAGGCGCATAGCCTTGCGGTACCCTTCCGGATGCGCGCTGCCGAAATTGCGAAAAATATTCTCTTTGGCGTCGCGGCCCTTCTGATGACCCATGATGCAGACGCGTTTGCCGTCGAGATAGCCGAACCCGCCGATCAGCGCCTTGTCGTCGGCAAACGCGCGGTCGCCGAAGATCTCTTCAAAATCGGTGATGAGCATCCGGATGTAGTCGGCCGTGTAGGGCCGGCGGGGATGACGCGCGATCTGGACGCGCTGCCACGGGGTCAGGCGCGAGTACGTGTGTTCCTTGACCTCGACGAGCTTGATCTCGAGCTTTTTGATCTCGTTCTGAAGGTCGACGGGGCCGTTCTGGGAAAGGCTTTTGAGTTCGGTGATCTTGTTTTCGAGCTCGAGAATCGGTTTTTCAAAATCCAGGACATGCGCCATGACTGCTCCTTGAAAAAATTGAGTCTATCCGATGATCGTGACTTCGGTTCCGGCCGGGATGAACTCGAACAGCGTTTCGATGTCCGCGTTGAGCATCCGGACGCAGCCGAGCGTCGCAAACTGACCGATCTCTTCGGGCTTCGTGGTTCCATGCAGCCCGTACCCTTCCTTGTCGAACCCCATCCAGCGGGTTCCCAGGGGGTTGTCGGGCGAATCGGGCGGAACCACCTTCCCTTCATAGTACCAAGTCGGGTTCTTTAAGTGGTTTAAAATCTTAAACGTGCCTTCCGGGGTCGACGCGTCCTTCCCGGTGGCGACCCGGTAACTGCGGATCACCTGCTCGTCCGCCTTGAGGTAGAGGGTATTTTGGGACTTGTCGACCAGGATGGACCAGCGGGCCTTGGGGATCTTGAGTTTTTGGCCCGGGTGGATGCGATCGCTCTTCAGGAAGTTGGCGGTTTGGATCAGCCCCGGCATCACACCGAACTGCTTGGCGATCCGGGTCAGATTGTCTCCTGCCTTGACCTCGTAGACGGCGCTGTTGTTCTCGTTGAGCAGGCGGAAATAATCGGAAAGTGCTGAGTTGTTCAGTTGGTCCTGCGCAGCGGCCGCGGCGGAACTCTCGGGGTGGGACGTGACGACGGCCTGATAGGCGGCGCGTGCTTCGGTCGTCTTGCCGGCGGTACGCAGCGCGTCCGCTTCGGCCAAAGCGGAGGTCGCGGCCGGAACCGGGACGGCAGCAGCGGTGACCGCAGGCGCGGCGGCTGCTTTAGGGGCCGAGGCGGCGGTCACTGCGACTTGGGTCGGGGCCTCGGTTGAGGCGGGCACCGTGGGCGGGGTCGAATTCGGCTTGCCCGAGCGGCCGATGCCGATACCCGCGGCAAGAATCAGAACGGCGGCCGCGGCTCCGATAGTGATCCGGATCGAGGCCGGCTTCATGAGGCCAGCACCACAGCGACGACCGCGCCGAGAACGCCGCCCGCAAGCACTTCGATCGGAGAGTGTCCAAAAAGCTCTTTGAGCGGGGCTTCCTGGATTCCGCGCTGGCTGTAAATGTCGTCGAGCATTTTGTTGAGCGCTTCGGCCTGCTGCCCGCTTTGGCGGCGAACCCCCTGCGCGTCGAACATCGTGACGATCGCGAAGGTCAGCGCCAACGCGAAGACCGGGGTCCCGAACCCTTCGGTCAAGCCCACGGCGACGGCCACCGACATGACGAGCGCCGCATGAGAACTCGGCATTCCGCCGGACCCGACGAACCATTTGAAGTTGAAGCGCCGCTCCTGAGCAAAGCCGATGACGACTTTGAGCGACTGCGCGATAAACCAGGCGAAGAACCCGGTGACCACCACTGGATTTTTAAAGATGGTGATCAGAACACCGCCGAATGTCATGCGTCTCCCACTGGCAATAAAGCTAAGAAGTTAATCGTCGAAAGACGGAGTATTATAAGGCCCCTTTTCATGATTGCGCAAGCAGCGCTTGCTCCTCGAGCCAGGCCCGGATCTCGGACTCCCACTGCTTCGCAATCTCCGCCGGCCTGTCACCCGGCTCCCTGCGGATCCAGCGCACCCGCGCATCGCGCCGCCACCACCCGATCTGCCGCTTGGCGTACCGCCTCGTGTTCATCTGCAGCTCGGCGATCGCCTGTTCTTTGGCGACGCCTTCAAAAAGCCAGCCTTGGATCTCACGCAGCCCCAGGCAGGCGGCGGCCGTCTTGGAGCGCTTGCGTCCCGCAAGCCGCTTCACCTCAGCAGCCGCGCCGGACCGGAACATCGTTTTAACCCGTTCGTCGATACGGCGGTAGAGTTCCGGCCGGTCCCATTCGAGCCCCCAG
Organism: uncultured Planctomycetia bacterium; assembly: GCA_964430735.1. GTDB lineage: Bacteria > Omnitrophota > Gorgyraeia > 2-02-FULL-51-18 > JAGOUK01 > JAGOUK01. The sequence continues at coordinate 156,697 of CAYSFB010000001.1, forward strand.
ATCCGCACCGGCCATTCGGCGGCGATCCCTTTGCGCCGCCGCTTCAAATCAGAAAACTTCTGCCCGGTCGCCTCAATCACCTCCAGCGCCCGCACGATCCGGCGGGCGTCGTTCGGATGCAGAACCGCCGCGGCCTCCGGATCAGCCGCCGTCAATTCCCGATGCAGCACCGGCGCGCCTTCGCGCTCGGCCCGCAGCGTCAACCGCTCCCGGATCTCCGGCGACTCGCCCGGCCCTTCAAAAAGCCCGTCGATGAGCATGTGGGCATAAAGTCCGGTTCCGCCCGCGACGACCGGGATGCGGCCGCGGCGGACGATTTGCGGGATGAGCTTGCGCGCCCGCGCCGTGAAGTGGGCAGCGCCGTATTCGCGGGACGCCGGAAAAACGCCGACCTCGTGATGCGGGACCGCCTTGAGCAGCGCGGCGGTCGGCGCCTGGGACAGGATTTTGAGCTCCCGGTAAACCTGCATGGAATCGCAGCTGATGACTTCGATCGGAAGGCGGCGGGCGATCTGACGGATGAGTTCCGTTTTGCCGCTGGCAGTGGGACCGACGAGAAAGACGGCTGCGGGACGCAGTAGTTTAAAGCGTTTGGAGGGCCGCGCGGATCTCTTCGACAATTTCTTCCTGGTCCTGGAAGGTGAGCTCGGGATAAATCGGAATCGCGAGAATGGACTTGGAAATACTCTCCGCGACCGGAAAATCCCCCTCGCGGTAGCCCAGGAACTTGAGCGCGTTCACGAGGTGCAGCGGAAGCGGGTAGTGCACCATCGTGTCGATCCCTTTTTTGGCCAGGCGCTCCTGCAGCGCGTCGCGCTTGGGGACCGAGATGCAGAACAGTGAATACACCGGCGTGGTGCCGGGCGCCGGCTTGAGCGTGCGCACGTCCGGCAGGAGCGACGCGAAGAGGTCGTGATAATGCGTTGCCAGCTTGCGCCGGATCGCGTTCCAGCGGTCCACATACAGAAGCTTCACGCGCAGGATGGTGGCCTGAATTTCGTCAAGACGGCTGTTCATGCCGAGTTCGTCGTAATAACCGCGGAACAGCGAACCGTGGGCTCGCAATGCGCGGATGTGCTCGGCGGCCTTCTGGCTCTTGAGTGCCACCGCGCCCCCGTCGCCGTAAGCCCCCAGGTTCTTGGTCGGATAAAAGCTGAACGCGGCCGCGTCGCCGAAGGTCCCGGTGCGCTGCTGACCACAATACGCGCCGACCGACTGGGCGCAATCTTCGATGACCTTGAGATCGTTCTTCACCGCGATCTCGCTGATCTTGTCCATGTCACAGGCGAAGCCGAACAGATGAACCGGGAGAATCGCTTTGGTTTTGGCCGTGATTTTGGCGGAAATGAGGTCGGCGTTGATATTGGAGTCTGTCTCGCGCACGTCGACGAAGACGGGCTTGGCGCCGAGCGCGACGATGGTCTGGCTCGTCGCGATGAAGGTCGCCGGCGTTGTGATCACTTCGTCCCCCGGCCCGATCCCCAGCGTCTTCATCGCCAGGTACAACGCGTCCGTTCCGGAATTCACGCCGACCACATACGGCGACTTGAGATAAAAGGCGAGCTCGTTCTCGAACGCCGTGACCTCGGGACCCAGAATGTACTGGCCGGAGGCCAGAACCCGGAGCACCGATTCGTCCATCTGGTTCTTCATCGCGCGGTATTGCGCCTTGAGGTCCAGGATCGGAATGTTGCGGCTCATCGCGCGGCCTCCGGAAAGGTCCCGATCAGCGTCTCGTTGAGCACCTGGTTGATGTGCACGCGGCGCGTCACGCCTTCGAAGTCCTTCCCCGGCGCTCCCGGCACGACGACCCGCTTATAGGTTCGGGTGCGGCCCGTCGCCTTGTTCGGCACTTCGGGATTGTGTTCCTCAAACAGAACCTCCACTTCGGTTCCGATGAGTCGGGAATTTTTGGAAAAAGTAACCGCACGCTGCAGCTCGAGCAGTTCCTGAAGCCGCGCATGCTTCACGTCCTCCGGCACGTCGTCCGGAAGCTTTTCGGCCGGGGTCCCGGGCCGCATGGAATATTTGAAAATGTATGCGGAGTCGAATTCCGCCTCGAGCATGAGCTTTTTGGTTTCTTCAAAGTCTGCGTCGGTCTCGCCGCTGAAGCCCGTGATGAGGTCCGTCGTCAGGCTGCCGCCCGGCACGGTTTTTTTGTATTCGGCGATGCGCTCCAGGTACCATTCACGGGTGTGCTCGCGCTTCATCCGGCGCAGCATCCGGGACGAGCCGGACTGGACCGGAAGGTGCAGGTGCTCGCACACGCTCGGCACGTCGCGCATCGCCTCAAACAGCCGGACGTGGGCGTCCTTGGGGTGGCTCGTGGTGAAGCGCACGCGCTCCGGCCGCGCCTCGCGGTCGAGCTTTTCGAGCAGCGACGCGAAGTCGACGTTTTCTTCGAGCTTTTTGCCGTAGCAGTTCACGTTTTGGCCGAGGAGCAGGATGTCCCGGAAACCGCGGGCGCCGAGTTCGCGCACTTCGCGCACGATGTCGTCCGACGGACGGGAACGTTCGATCCCGCGCGTCATCGGAACGATGCAGTACGTGCACTTGTGGTCGCAGCCGGACATGATGTTGACCGACGCGCGGACGCGGTGCGAGCGGTACTGCACGCGGTCCATCGTGTATTCGGGAGAATCGATCTTGTCGACGGCGGTCACGCGCACGCGGTGTTCGAGCACGCGGTCGAGAATGTCGGGGATTTCGGCGATGTTGCCGGGGCCGCAGACCAGGTCCAGCGACGGGATACGGCTGAAGAATTTTTCCCCATGCTCCTGGGCCATGCAGCCCATGACGCCGATCACGGTGTCGGGCCTCTCACGTTTGATCCCGCTCAGGATGCCGGAGCGGCCGAATACGCGGTCCTCGGCATGCTGCCGCACGCTGCAGGTGTTGAAAAGAATGATCTGGGCGTCTTCGAGGTTGGGCGTGAACGCGTAGCCGCGGTCCATCAGGAGACCCTTGACCCCCTCGGAGTCGCGCTCGTTCATCTGACAGCCGAAGGTTTGGAGAAAAACGCTTCTGGGCGGGTTCAAAACTTGTGGGCTCATGGCGATGATTTTAACACAGGGGCGGGGCGCCCCTTCAGAGTGCCCGCAAATAGTTCCGGAACGCGTCGGGCGAACCGAAGTCCTCGAGCACCAGGTCCGCGCCGCAGGCCTCCAGCTCCCGGACCGGATAACTGCCGGTCGCCACCGCCACTACCGACGCGCCGTTGGCCCGGGCGGCGGCCACGTCCAGCGGCGTGTCCCCGATCACCACAAAATCACGCGGGGCCAAGTCGCTCCCCCGCGCCAGATCCCGGGCCCGATCCATCGCGCGGCGCACGAGCTCCGCTCGCAATCCGGCATCCGACCCGAACCCGCCAAAGCGAAAAAACCGGTCCAGCCCGGCGCGGCGCAGCTTGTCCCACGCCGCCGCCTCCAGGTTGCCGGTCGCGACGCCCAACAGCAGCTCGCTGCGCGCCTCGAGCTCGACGAGCAGCGCTTCGACGCCGCGCATGAGCCGGAAACGCTCCGAGCGCTCAAGCGCCGGCGTGAAGTAGGTTAGATATTTGCGGCACAGCGCGTCGTATTCGGCGGAATCAATCTCGCGGCCGAGAGCTTGCCGGGCGATTTCGGAAAAAATGACAGGGTCCGTCTTGCCGTCGGGAACGACCGAACCCCAGGAATTCGCGACGCCGAAACATTCTTCGAACGCACGCTCGAAGGCGACCTGGCCCGCGCCGCCGGTCAGGAGCAGCGTGCCGTCGATGTCGAACAGCAGCACGCGGCGAACGGAACTCACAGCCGGTAGAGCATCCAGTAGATCACGACGCCCGTGAAGGAGACATAGAGCCAGATCGGGAACGTGATGCGCGCCCAGAAGCGGTGGCGCACCCAGTTTTGCCGCGCGGCGAACACGAGCGTCGCGATCACGAGCGGCGGCACGACCGCCGCCAGCACCGTGTGCGTCGTCAGGATGAAGAAGTAGGCCGCGCGGATCCAGCCGGTCTCCGCGTACCGGGTGACGCCGTGATGTGCGTGATAGTAAAGGTAGCAGGCGAGAAAAATCGTCGATGTCAGGCAGGCGGCCAGCATCGTGTTGCGATGCGCCGTTTTGCGGCCGGCGCGGATCAGCGCGTATCCAATCAGCAGCAGAGCAGTCGTCAGCGCGTTCAGCGAGGCGTTGAGAGGAGGAAAAATCGATAAATCCATCGGAAAAGTCCGGGCTCCGGTTGACTCAGCGTTTGAGGTTGCGCGCCGGCTCGAACTGCCGGATCCAGGAGCAGTACTCGCATCGCTCGGAGGATTCGGGCAGATCGCCCTTCAGCAGTTCCACGGCGGCCCTGAACGTCTTCATCGCCCGGTCCGTTTTGGTCTCAAGTCGGATCGCCTGCAGGTTGAAGTTCACCCAGCCCTTTTCACTGACCTGCTTGGGCGAGTAATAAAGCAGATAGCCGTGCCCGGCCTGCGGCAGACCGCTGCGCTCGAGCAGGAGCGCGTAGCAGTCGATCTGGTTCTGATAATACTTTTCGGCGTCCTCGGGCGAGGTCGGAGAACCCTTGGTCTTGTAATCGAACGGAATGTATTTGCCGTCTTTCACCATCAGGTCGTCGATGGCGCCAAACAGCGACGAGCCGTCCGACTCCTCGAGGCGCGGACCGGTCTTCCACTCGCGCCACAAATCCAGCTGAGCCTGGTTGGCGTACAACTGGACGTCTTTGAATCCCGCCACGGCGAATTCTGGCGGCAGCGTCCCCTTCTTGCGGAAGTCGTCGAAGTAAGTCTTGATCACACGGTCCATGCCGGCCGGCAGCGACGGAAAAATTCCACGCGGGCGTTTGATGCTCTTGATTTTTTCCAGCCAAAAGCAGCGCGGGCAGTCGCGGAACAGGTTCAGCGCGCTGGGCGAGAGCGAAATCCCTTTTTTGGACGTGAATGCGGACGGCATCGTCAGCTCCGGTTCAATCCCTGGCGGGCGTTCATCTGGCGGACCTGTTCGACCTCTGCGGAATTCTCGGCGTCGGTCAGCTTGCGCTGCGCTTCAGCCGCGGCTTCCTTGGCCTCGCTCCACGGAGACGGGTCCATTTTTTGCCCGACCCGGTCCGGCTTCGGACTCTTCTCACCCCGGACCTTGTACAGGTCGATGACGCCGTCGTGATTGCCGTCGGACTCTTTCCAGATGTAAAGATGACGGTTGAATTTGAGGGTCTTGTCGTAGATGAAGTCGGTGACCTGGCGCTCGTCCACGCGGCCGTCGAAGTTGCGGTCTCTTTCGCGCAGGATCGTCATTCCGCGGAGGGGATGCTTCCAGGAATCGGGCTTGCCGTCGCCGTTGGTGTCGCTGGCGATCAGCGCGCGGACGCCCTGACTGTCGTAGGTGATCCAGTGGTCGGGCTTGCCGTCTTTATCCTGGTCCGCCTGAACCGTTTTACCGGCCAGCTTCAGGTCCGCGGCCTGTGCCGCGGAGGACGCGAAGTTCAACGCGGTCAATAGGACGAGGAAGGCCGAAGCGGCCGATTTTTTGAATCGCGATAGCATCAGATCGTCCCCCCGTTTCTAAAAAACGCAGCGAGGTCATCATATCCGCCCATCGCTTTTCCGTCCACGAAGATTTGGGGCACCGTTGTCCTGCCGCCCGTCATCTGCACCAGCTTTTCGCGCATCGCGTCGTCGCCCGTGACGTCCTTTTCGGTGAAGCCGACTCCCTTGGATTTGAGCAGATCTTTCGCCGCCCGGCAATACGGACAGTAATCCGTGGTGTACACGACCACTTCCTTAGAGCTTTTCATCACCGTCTCCCTCCACCCACATTTCCTTGAGAGCATAGTAAGCCTTACGCGGTTGGCGCAAAAAGGGGCTGCCGCCGGTTCCGTTACCCTGGCCCATAAGCCCGTACCACTCCTCGTGCGCCCAGCCGTCCCGATAAGGAAAAACCATGTCGCCCGCGACGCTGTGCCAGCGCGCGGGGCTGGAACCGGTGTCCCGGCCCGACTTCCACCATTCGTCCATCCACTCAAATACGATGCCGCCGATCACGTTTCCCTCGCCGCGCTCTCCCGCCATGTGGATCGTCATGTCGCGCCAGTTGCCACGAATGTACTCGGCCTGCGCCTCTTCGTCGGGACCCTTGCCCTGCGCGTATGCGTCCGAACCCCATTCCGTGAACATGAGGGGTCGGTCGAAGAAGAACTTCACCTGCTGCACGACGCTGCCCATCGAGTATTCGCCCGCATACGCGTTGGCTCCGTAAATGTCGATCGCGGGGGCTTCCCGCGCGATTTCCTTGAGGCCCTCAGCCCCCAGGTTCCCGACAGCCACCGGATGGTTCCAATCGATGGAATGGATCATCTCGGCCACCTCGTTGAGGAAGCGCGCGTACTCGCGGGGCTTTTTGACCGCGTTGGTGCGGGTGTGCGGATGCTGGTTCTCGTTGCCGAGCAGCCACATCAGGACATACGGCTCTCCCTTATGATCCTGGACCATCGCCTCGACGGAACGCATCATTTTTTGACGCTGGACAGGGTCCGTGTAATCGGTGCCCAGATTCCAGTCCGCGCCGGACCCCACCGTGTACGCGCCCAGGAAGTCCCCCATCACGAAGTAAATGCCGTACTCGCGGTTGAGCCGGCGCATCAGCTCCTTGTCGTATCCGGACGGGTCGTAGGCGCCTCCCGGCAGCTGGCCGTGATAGAACCGGATCGTGTTGATCCCGGCCGCGCGTAACAGCTCGGCGTCGCCGACCGTCTCCTCGCCGGCGTCGCGCGAATTATTTCCGTTCACGTCGATCCACGAATCGAACATGCCGTCGTTGAGGCCGTTGCCGTTATCGTCCGTCTTCATCCAGGGCCGGATGCTTCCGTCGTGAGGTGACTCGCCGATCTTCGTATTGACGTATGTCACCCCTTTGACGGTGAACGGCTTGCCGTCGACACGCAATTGCCAGTGACCGTTCTGGAACTTCACGATCTGAACGCGGCCGCGGCCGCGGGCCTCGACGACGCGGAGCTTGTCCGGACTTTTCCGGGTGAGCTTTTTCTTTTTGAACGTTCCGGGCCAGACTTTGACGACGTCTTTGGCGGGATTTTTGCCGGGAGCGCGGACAACGTCGACCATCGCGTTTTCGAGCACCAGGTTCAGTTCGGGATGTTCGGCGCAGAGCCGGCGGATCCGGGAAACGGCCTCCGGAGCGATGTACCAGTAAAAGCTCTTGTCCGGACTCCAGGAAACGGATTTGGGAAAGTGCACCACGGCGGCGTAGTAAGCCTTGATCGCCTGCTTGATGTGCCCGGCGCGCCTCAAGCTTTCTGCGACGTAAAAAAGCCGAACTCCCTCGTCCGCGTCCTGCGCCATGCTCCATGCATAAAAACACTCCTCGGGATCCGCGTGCAGATATTCCCAGGGATTCAGATCACTCGGATGCTCGGATTCAAAACGCTTAAAACGGGGGCTGGCGGACAAATCATAGTTGGGATAGATGCCGGCGCCGACGGCCAACGCCAGCCCGGAGGTGTCTGTGATGTCGTATCGATATTCCGGCGTGCCCACGCCCGAAAACGTTCCGTACCGTGAGTAGTTGACCGGAAATTCGATCCCTTCAAAGGGGATCGGGAATCCGGCGACGGGCAACGCGGGGGCGCTGGAAGGCCAAAGCAGGCAAAGAGTCAGAATAACGGCGCCGATGCGCAAAACGGATTTCAAGCTTTGGCTTCCAACTGCCGCGCGCTGTCGGCGGCTTTGGCGGCGGCGTCCTCGCGGCCCCAGACGTGATACAGCTCCTGCAGCTTGAACCAGATCGTCAGCCGGTCGGAGCGCGAATCTTCTCCCAATGATTCCAGCAATTCCACGGCCTTGAGATAAAATTCCTCGGCGATGATGACATCGCGTTCGTCAACCGCCAAATCCCCTCCCAACACCCGGATCGACGCCAGGGGCCGAATCGCCGGATGAGCCGCGGAGGCCGCGGAGGCCACGCCCCGCTGAACAGCGGCACGGGCATAAGCGACATCCCCTTCTTCAAACGCATGGCGGGCCAGGGTCTCGAACGCCGCAAGCGTCCGGGCGTGTCCGGGTTCGAGCGCCGCCGCCAGAATATCGGCGGCATCCGATTCACTGCCCCGAGCACCGGCGGCGTCTCCCGACTTGCGCTGGACGGCGGCGAGCTTCTGAAGCGTGGCCGCGACCGACGTATGACGTTCTCCGAAATATTGCTTTTGAATCTTGAGGGCTTCCTGGAGCTTGAGAATGGCTTCAGCGGTATCGCCCGCGCCCGCATAGTCCGCCGCCGAACGCGTCAGAAGATCGGAAGCGTAGGGGTGGTTGGGCCCCAGCGCGGCGCTCCACGAGCGGGCCGCACGGTCCCAGGTCGCTCCGGCCGACTTGGTGTCTCCGGTCAGCTGCTCCAGCTCCGCCAGTCTCCGGTACGCCACCGCCGTCTTCATATGCGCGGAACCAAAATGCTCTTCCGCGATCCGTACCGCTTCTTCGGCGGAATCCCGGGCACCGGCCAAGTCCTTGCGGTCCAGCGCCGCGACGGTCCGGGCATTCGCTGCTTCCCAGGCATTTTCGCCCGGACTGGCGTGGGCCGCCGACAAGGGTGCGGCGGACAAAACGGCCGTCAGTGCAAGAAGTAAGAAGAGTTTTTTCATGGTTCTCTTATTCTATCAGATGACCGGACGAGGAGTTTGGCGGAGAGAAGAGGATTCGAACCTCTGAGTCCTTGCGGACTATCCGCTTTCGAGGCGGACGCAATCGACCACTCTGCCATCTCTCCAAAAGTGGGGAAATATTTATACCACAAAGCGGGACAAATCAGTAGCCGCAATCCACCGGCAGTTCCAGCAATTCCGGCCAGCGCTCGATCCAGCCGGCGCCATGAGACGCTTCGTCGACACGGGTGATCTGAACGCACGGCGCATCCCCCGCCCCCGCGGCGACCTTGTACCGCTCCGCGATGCCGGGCGGGATGACCGCATCGCTCCCACCTGTAAAATGCCGCTGAGGAATCGCTGACACCCGCGCAGCCGCTTCCATGGGGTCCGGCCCCGCTTCCAGCGCTGTCACGCCGTGATGCCGGTTGACCTCAGCGGGATCTAGATTGCCCGCAACGGTCCTCAGCGTACGAACGTCCGGACGCCGATCCGCCGCCAGCACCGCCAGCGCACCGCCACCTGAATAGCCGATCAGGTCCAACCGGTTGCTGCGCGCCTCTGTTTTTAAACCATCGATCGCCGCATTGAGCGAGCGGACCACTTCCTCAGAAAACCTGCGGCCGGTCCAGTAGGCCGGATCCACCCTCCCCTCCGCTCCCCGTACGTACTGGCCAGGGCGGGCGACATAAACCACGTTATCGGCCGGATCCAGTGCCGCCAGCCTCAGAACCAACGGATGCAGCGGCGACGGATCCGCGGATCGCCGGTTTTTTCCGGCCCAGGCAAACCCATCGCCCTCGATATAAACCGTTAGCGGAGCTCCGGGCCTGCGGATCTTCACGTAACAACGGAGGGTAAAGTCTCCCGCTTTGACATCCCGTCGCTCGAAGCCTCCGGCCGCAGCGACCGTGTCCGCGGCGGATTGCGGATCCAGTCCAGAAGCGGCAACAGTCGAAGCCGTCAACCAGACCATTCCCGCCGCAATGACCCATGCCCTCAGACGCATCCTTCACACCTTCCCAAAAGAGAACGGCCCGGCGGAATCACTCCCGCCGGGCCGTTCAGATTCAAGTCAGAACTGTCCTTAGAACTCGTACCTCAAGGTCGCACTGCCTGCGTGGGACGTGTAATCCTCGCGGTAGTCGAAGTCATACGCGAAGCTGAGGCTCAACACCTCGGTCGCATAGACCGTCAGACCCGCACCCGCGTTCAAGCTGGACTGTTCGGGCTCAAGACCTTCGGTCTTGAACGAGGCTCCTCCGCCCGTGAATGCAGAGGTCGCGGCCGCTTCGTCACCGATGTAGTCATACAACCACATCGCGTGGAAGGAAGGTACCCACTTCTGTTTGTTGCCGTCCACGAATTCGTGAACGATCTTGGCTCCGAGACCCTGTTGGAGGAAGTCGTAACCCTGATCTTCGACGATCAAGCTCAACGAGCCCGCTCCGGATTCGGTGAAGCCGTCCAAAGCCAGATGCGAGTACATCAGACTGACGATGGGCACCAGGCTCCAGTTATCGGCCATGGGCAGCGGATACCCGAAGGTGAACTTCGTCGAGTACTGCTGACCGTCGTAGTCCTGCTCGGCCGTCCGGTTGATGGAGGCGAACTGGATGCGGCGGGAGCCTTCATAGGCGTTCCAGCCGAACGCGAACATCGCGTCGATGTACCACGGATCGCCTTCATAGCTTCCGTAGACGGATCCCTGATAGGTATCGATATCCGTCTGAGACACGTCGCCGTCGGATTCGACGTCGCTCTGGGCGAAGGCAAAGCCCACGCCGAGACGAGTCCGCTCGTCCATCTTCCAATCGTAACCGGCCGCGACACCCCACGTGTTCGCCGTATAACCGGCAACGCCGCCTCGGGCATCCTGGTCGCCGTACACGCCGAATCCTTGCGTCCAGATCGCGGCATCCGTGAACTCGTCACCGGATGAGATGCCGTTCTGTCCGCCGCCATTCACAACGCCCATGCGGCCGTTGTCGAGGCGGTTCGAAACGGTGTTCAACGCGCCGCCAGTCGTATTGAAGCTGGCTTGGTTGACGCCGCCGTTCATTTCGGGATCGAGCTGATTCACAGCGTTAGAGAACTGCTGCGCCGTGGCGAGCGTATCGAGATTGGATATCACCGCCGCGATATCGCCCGTCGCGCCGGAGCTGAACCCGTTCAGGGTCGATCCGATTGCGCTCGAGTTGGAATCAGTGGCCAGCGTCGCGAGATTCGCACGGGTCGCCGTCAGCACCAAGTCGTTGGTCGTGCCGTTTTCAGCTGCGGAGAAGCTCAGAGCCGCGCTGTTATCCGTTACGGCCGTCGATAGTGAATTGACGCCCGAACCGGTTGCCTCGCCGTCGACCAGCATGAACACCTGTCCGTTCGAGACGTAAGCCCCGGGCGTAACGTTGACATCAACGTTGGACGTGGCCGACACCTGAGCATCGTTGTTGTTGGCCGACGCGACGACGTGACCTGCGGTCGAGGAGGTTGCCCCCGTGGAAACGATCGTTGTTTTCAGGGTTGCTCCCGAGTTCAGCACGAAGTCTTGGCCGCCTGTGATTGTCGCAACATACTGCGACGCATCAAATGCGCCGGAACCGTTGACCTGAATTGCGCCCGTGCCGCTCATGGCAACGTTGGTGCCGAGCTTCAGCGTGCCGCTGACGCCACCGGTCGTGTTGGTGCGCACAAGCGTCGAATTAACTGCGTAAGTCGCGCCGTTGATGGTCACAACACCGCCCTCAACCGTGACTGCCGCCAAGGCCGCACCGGCACCGATTGTGCTCGACACGGACGAAGTGCCGCTGAAAAGCAGCGAACCCGAGTTGGCCGTGCCGGTCGTTACCGCACCGGTCAAATCAGCGCCATCCGCAAAACGCGCCAAGCCGTTTCCGCCCAAAACCACGTTGCTCGTCACGTCCCCGTTGAAGAGAATCGTGCCCGTACCCACCACCTTGGTCGTCGTGGCATACACGTCATTTGCAAAAGTCACGGTCTCGTCAGAAGCCGCGCCGCCCGTGATCGTGGCGATCTTGGCGGTGCTGGTACCGACCTGACCGGTGATCAAGCTCGTGCCGAGGAAATTCAAAGAACCCGTATTGTTCGTCGCGGTCGTGACGGTGCTCGTCAGATTCGCGTTATCGCCGAACGTGACGGTTCCGTTCCCGCCCAACACGGTCGAAACAGCAAAAACATTGCTGTTAAATCGAACGGTGCTTTCACTGACCCCGGCGCCAATGCCCTTCAGCTGAACGCTGGCCGATGATCCCACGACGCCCGCGACCGTGGACGTTCCTGCGAACATCAACGAACCGGTGTTATGCGTTGCGGTGGTAACTGACGTGCTGCCGGTATTGGTGCCGCTCGGCACCGTCAGGGTGAAGTCGCCCGTAAAGTGGGCGCCCGTCGTATCGCTGCTGTTTGCGTCCGCAGTGACCGACTGGATGGCGAGCGCCGAAGGCGCGAGCCACAAGCAGGATGCGGAGATGCTCAGCAGTGCAATGAGCTTTTTCAATGGATATCTCCCGTTGTGATTGGTGGACCTAAAAATACGATGGAACTATTCTACATTAACTCTTCGTTAGCGCAAGAATAAAATTGGTACTAATTGTATTCAGAATAGGAATGAACTATGCTCTACTTCCTGATTCTTAACAAATTTTTCTCGGCATCCCGGATCCGCTCATCACCCGGCCAGCGCGACTGAGCCTCCGCCAACAAGACCTCGGCTTCCGCTTTGCGGCCCAACTCACGCAGGGTGTTGACCAAATTAATGATCGCATCCTTATATGCCGGCTGAAGTTGAATGGCCTTTCTAAAGTTCTGCTCCGCCTGCGCATACTCTTTACGGGTGGCCATGAGCGATCCTAGATTGTTGTAGCCCTCCGCAAATTGCGGCCGGAGCCGAACCGTCTGAGCGAACTGCTCCTCCGCCTTCCGCCAGTCCTGCTTCCATATATGAAGAAGCGCCAGGTTGTAACGCGCGTCAAAATAGTCGGGGTCCAGCCGGATGGCTTCCAGGCAGCTCCCCTCGGCCCCTTCCATGTCGTTGCGCTTGGCCAGCACCGAGGCCAGGTTGCTGTGCGCGGGCGCGTGCAGCGGATTGGTCTTGATCGACAACCGGTACCACTTTTCGGCCTCCTCCATCTCGCCGAGCTGGGCATAGGTGGATCCCATGTTGTTCATCGCCTCGAAGTTGTCCGGCCGGCGGCGCATCGCTTCTTCGTAAACGCCCCTCGCCTCCTTTTGCCGTCCGGACCGCACGAGCGCGGAACCAAAGTTGTTCAGCGCTTCCGGCAGCGTCGGATCCAACTCCAGGGCCTTGGCGTAATACAGGATGGCCTTATCCATATGGCCCGTCTCCTCGAGCGACTTCCCAAGATTGCAATAGGCGTCAGCGTAATTCGGCCATATTTCTATCGCCTTGTTGTACAAAGGCACCGCTTTGGCATGCTCCCCTTTGAGCGCATAATAGACGCCGAGAGAATAGTAAGGCCGGCCCTTCGACGGCGCCTTGCGGATCCCGTCCAGCCAAAATTTTTCCTCATCGGCCCAAAGTGCGTTGCGCGAAAACGCCGCGACGCCCAAGGCCGCCACGATCACAAACATGGCAACGGCCGCCCGCTTCCTGCCGCCGATCAGCGCCCACAGCGCGGCGGGGGCCGCGACGGCAAAGCCGACCATGGGCAGATACAGCCGATGCTCGAAGATGATGTCGCGGATGGCAAAAAATTCCAGCGACAGCGCCGCGGCCATGAAAAAAATTCCCCAGCTGACCGGACGATGCCGGCGCCAGCAGGCAACTCCCAAAGCGAGCGTCGCAAGGATGACGCCCAGCGACAGCCACACGCCCGCGTCCAAATCACGGGCGACCGGATACTCGTAGTCCAGCGTCTGGTTCATCGGAAAGATCAGAAGCCGCAAATACGTCCGGACCACGTTGATCTGCGTCCACACCCATTCCGTCCAGGTCATGGTCGAGTTGATGTTGAGCGGATAAAGCTTGCGGATCGTATCAAGGGACAGGCGGCTGAAGTCGATCCGCATGCTCCACGCGTACAGCGCCGCCGGGATGAGGGCAAACGGCGCGAAGCGGACGCCGCGCTTCAAAAAGGCTTTGAGCGAACCGGAGCCGAACGCCGCCTCGGTCAGAAGCAGCGTGAGCGGCAGACTCAGGTTCACCTGCTTGGTGAAGCACGCCAGCACGGCGGCCGCGGCGAACAACAGCCAATACGCGCGGCGGCCGTCCACGCGCGCACGGAGATATCCGTACAGCGCGAGCGCGTGAAAAAGCGTCGCGATCACGATCATGCGCTGGTAAATGTACGTGACGGCGGACGTCTGGATCGGGTGACAGGCAAAGAGAAGGCCGGTGCAGAGCGCCAGAGCGGCGGCCTGGGAACGGAACGGATGAGCCGCCATCGGCTTGGACCGCCAGACGGCGGAGGCGATGCCGTACACCGTGAGCGACGCCGCGATGTGGAAGAGCAGATTGACGAGATGCCAACTCCACACGTTCTGCCCTGTCCACTGGTAGTTCAGGGCGAAGGTCAGGTACGGGATTTTGCGGTAAAGATCCCCTTCGGTCCAGGTCCGCGCGAGGTCGCGCACCTGGATCCTGTCGAAGATGAAGATGGAGTCGTCAAAACGGGGCGTGACGCCGTAAGTGTTGGAGTAAATGAGCGCCGCGGCGGCGGCGATGGCGAGGACCGCCCAGAACTTACTTCGCGCCAAGATGCGTCTTGCCGCCCATGTACGGACTCAGGACTTCCGGAATGAGAACGGTGCCGTCGGCTTGCTGGTAATTCTCGACCAGCGCGACGAAGGTGCGCGCGAGGGCGACACCGGAGCCGTTGAGCGTGTGGGCGAAGCGGGTTTTTTTGGTCTCGGGATCGCGGTAGCGGATGCCGGCCCGGCGCGCCTGGAAGTCCAGGAAGTTGGAGCAGCTCGAAGCCTCGAGCCACTGACCCTTGCCCTCGTTCATGCCCGGCGCCCAGACTTCGATGTCGTAGCACTTGGCGGCGCCGAAGCCCATGTCTCCCGTCGCCAACAGCAGGACGCGGTACGGAATCCCGAGTTTTTGAAAAATCTTTTCGGCGTGACCGGTGAGAAGCTCGTGCTCCTTCCAGGAATCTTCGGGCTTGGTGAAGCGCACGAGCTCGACCTTGTCGAATTGATGAACGCGGACCATGCCTTTGGTGTCTTTGCCGTAGGCGCCGGCCTCCAGACGGAAGCAGGGCGTGTAAGCCACGTACGCAGTCGGCAGCTGGTCGGCTTCGAGGATTTCGTCGCGATGGATGTTGGTGACCGGAACTTCGGCGGTCGGGATCAGGAACAAGTCCTCTTCCCTGGACTGACCGTCTTCGGCACCGTGTTCTCCGCGAAAAATCCGGTACAGATCGTCTTCGAACTTGGGCAGCTGTCCGGTCCCCTGCATCGACTTGCGCTTCACCAGGAACGGTGGCGAAACTTCCCGGTAATCGTGCTCCCGTGTGTGCGTGTCGATCATGAAGTTGATGAGCGCCCGTTCCAGCTGCGCGCCTTCGCCTGTATATAAAAGGAAGGAGGTGCCGGAGATCTTGGTCCCGCGAGGGATGTCCACGAGCTTCAGCCGATCGATGATTTCCATATGGGCTTTGGGTGTGAACGCAAAAGACTTTTTATCGCCCCATTGACGGACTTCGCGGTTGGCGGAAGCGTCGGGGCCGACCGGCACGTCGTCGGCCGGAACGTTGGGGATGAGCATGAGCTGTCCGGTAATGCGGGACTGGAGCGCGTCAACTTCCTGATTAAGTGCGCCGATCCGATCCGAGACCTGCTTCATCTCCTGGATCTTGGCGGACGCGTCCCCTTTTTCTTTCTTGAGGCGGACGACTTCTTCGTTGGCTTTGTTCTTGAGCTGGTTCAGCGACTCGAGTTCCGCCAGCTTCTGACGGTGGTCGGCGTCGAGCGCCAGCACCTGACCCAGGTCAACCGACGACCGGCGCGTTTCGAGCGCTTTGCGGATACGGTCGGTTTCTTGACGAATCAGATGGATGTCCAGCATGGTTACGCTCCTGCGGCGACGGGTTCGGGACGGACGGCGCCGTCTTCGGTGGTTTTAAAAACGATTTTTTCGGGGATGCGGCCCCAGCGTTCGACGTACATGCCCCACGCGAACATCAGATTCGACGTGTTTTCGAAGTCCGGCTTCACCTCGGACTGCTTCTTGAGCGCGGCGTAAGCCTTCGCAAAATCCCCCTGCGCGTAGTACGACACGGCCAGCAGGTGGTGCAAGTTCTCCCTGGCGGCGGCTTCGGGATCGGCGGCCGCGGCCTGTTCGGCGAAGCGGATGACGTCGGCACGGCGGGCGTCCCCTTTTTGGGCGGCGGTGCGCGCCAGCTTCAAAGGGATCTCAAAATTTTTGGGATCGGCCTTGGACGCCTCACCGAGATATTTAACCGACTGCTCTTCGGCTCCGGGCAAACCGGCGTTGGCAAAATAATGAAACAGCCAGCCGGCGTCGGCCATCATTCCGGGTTTGATTTTGGATGCCTCGGGCCAATTGGCGGAGTCGGAGAGCCACGCGTTGATGTCGGCCGCTTCTTCGCGAAGCTTGGTCTCGAACTCCTTGTCGTCGAACTCGGCATTGGGGACGTCGAAGTACTGGCCGAAGTATTCCGAAAAACTCTTGAGCTTGTATTCGTCGACGCGGCCGAGGTCGAGAGAAGCGGCCGCCGGACCGGGCAAAGCGGCCGCCAGAACGACAGCCAGAACAAGGGCGGCGGCTCGGCGTGTCATCGGGCTTGGATGCGGAAAAATCCGCGCTTAGCGGACGAGCTTGTTTCCGGGTTTGCGCGGAGGATCGGTGGGGCCGCGGCCGGCAACTTTGGCGTTCTTGGTGAAGGCCGGCGCGAGTTCCGCGTTGATCTTCGCGTATTCGGGGTCGACCGTGACGCCGTTGTGGATCGCGTCGACGGGACATTCGGGAACGCAAAGGCCGCAGTCGATGCAGGTGTCCGGATCGATGATCATGAACGGTTCGCCCTTGTAATCGCCCGGGTGAATGCAGTCCACCGGACAGACGGCCACGCACGACGCATACTGTTCTCCAAGACACTTGTTTCCGATGACATGCGGCATAAAACTTCTCCTTCTTAGTCCCGCGCGGACGGCTGGGCCGGCGCGGTTCGTTGATTAAATTTGAGTGATTTTATCACAGGAAAACCCAAATGACATCAAGCGGCTGGAAGAAAAACGAACCCCTTCGTCTCGCCCGTCCTGGGATCGCGGACCCGCGAGGTCATCTGATCCCGCAGCTCCTTGGGACAATCCGCTTCGGTCACGGCGGTTAGTCGCAGCGGTGGTTTGCCCCGATAATGGACGCGCGCCATGATTTCCTGACCGAGATAGCAACCTTTGGTGAACGAAACCAATTCAGGATCTGCAAGATTGAGCAGCATCGGGTCATCGTAGTCGGTCCCCTGAAGCGCCCAGCGGCTCCCCGCCGACCAGCGGAACAAACGGAACTCTTCTTCGGTCGCGGAAACGCCCCCGGACGATCCGCCGATTCGCAGCGACCCGTCCGCCAGGTCGCAGTCCACGCTCTCCGGACGGTCGCGCAATTCGGCTCCGGTCAAAAAAAGGTAGTTCTTGAGATGCTCCTTGAGACGTCCGGCAACGCTTCGGGCGACGACGAGCGTCGATCGCTCCGCGTCGGTCCGAAACGCGTGATAAACCGCGACAGCGCGGCCCTTCACGTCGATGAACGCTCCGCGCGCCGCGGTCGGCATCTGTGTGGTGTACGCCTGCAAAAAACGGTCCGCCGCCGGAGCAAGCTCCAAAAGCGCGGCGTCCATCCGGTAGAGCTTCATGGCTTGCAGAGCAGGAACGGGCGGGGCTGCGTCAGCTGGTCTTGCCGGCCGGGTTGAGCTTTTTGATCATGGTCCGATGGGGTTCGGCCAGCTCTTCAAACTCTACTCCGACAAAATAGGCGCCGGGCCTTTCGGTCGCGGGCTGCACCCAGGTCACGCGGGCGCCGACGCGGATGGAGCTGTGGAACTCCGGAATATCGATGTTCATCGCAATGTGCGTGTCGGCCTTGACCTGCTCGACGGAATAAAACAACAATCCGCCCTCGGACATGTTGATGAGCGCCGAATCCCCCTGGATCTCGCGGCCGTGCGGGCCGACTGCGCGGATCACGCGATAGGATTTAAAGCGAGGAAATTGCCGTTTGTCTTTGTGATGAGGCGGAGGAGTTTTTGACATGCTAGATACCTTTCTAAGTGCAGGTTCGACCGGTCCCAATAGCTGGATCGTACCACACCGACTTTCATTTGTCACTTATTTTTGATAACTTTTGTCATAAGATAAAAACTAATCTGCTACTCTTGAAAGTAGTTGGTAATGAATGTATATTTCGTTCAGGCGCCAATGGGGAACCACCAACACCCCGCGAAGGAGGCAAGCCATGGTTAGATCCAAAACGATTTTAGCGATTCCCGCTGCGGCGCTGTCCGCCCTCTTCACGCTGACGCTCGCGCTCCCCTTGTCGTCCGTCAGCTACGCCGACACGGCAACTGCCAAGCCCATCGGCAAGATCATCTCTGTCAAACAGTCGGGTTATGCGACCCGCCTGCAACAGTCGGTCAAACACTCGGTCAAGGCGGGCGACATCCTGTATGCCGGGGACCAGCTCGACGTCAAGAGCGGCAACGTCGTCCAGATCGCGCTGGACTCCGATAAGGAAAACATCATCCACATCCCCGGCGACACGCTGGTCCAGATCACCAAGGATCGCGCGATCAATCTCGAGATGAGCCGCGGACAGGTGTTCGCGCTGCTGGACCGCCTGGAACCCGGAACCAAATTCCGGGTCGTCACTCCGACCGCTGTTTCGACCGTCCGCGGAACGTATTTTGGCGTCAAAATGGCGGGTACATCCACCGAAACCAGCGTCTACCGTGGTGAAGTCGGGGTGAACGGCCGTCAGGCGGACGGCAGAGCACTCGGCGCAGCCATCGGCGTTCGTGCCGGACAAAAGACGTCCGTCGCCCACACCGGCACGCGGCCCGCGGAGCCCAAACAAATGACCGAAGCGGAATTCAACCAGATCAATTCGGTGATCGCCGCCTTGGACGGCCTGAAAAAGCCGGTGGCGTACAGCGACGTGGCCGACGACGAAACGCGCGCGGACGCGGAGCGGAAGAACGGAAACGCGGACGTGAACCCCTCGGCCAAGAACGCCGTCACGGACGAAGAAGACACTCTGGGCGGCAAGGTCGTATTCTAACGTGAGGTTTTGACGCCGACGCGCTCGCAGGCGTCGGCGACGGGGCAGGTCGAGCAAAGCGGCGAAACCGGCCGGCAGTGATTCTGGCCAAAAGCGACAAAAATCTGATTGATCGTACGCCAATGACGCGCGGGAAGTTTTTTCCTGAGCGTCATTTCCGTTTCGTCCGGCGTGCGTGTGCGGACAAAACCCATTCGGTTTGAGATCCGATGCACGTGCACATCCACGCAAATTCCGGGCTTCCCCCACCCCTGTGACAGCACCAGGTTCGCCGTCTTGCGTCCCACGCCCTGCAGTTCCAAAAGCCCTTCGATCGTGTCCGGCACCCGTCCGGCGAAGCGCTCGATGATCTGGCGGCTGACCGTATGCAAGACTCGGGATTTGACCCGATAAAAACCGACCGGATAAATCAACGCCTGCAGCTCTTTTTCGGGAATCCTGAGAATCGCTTCCGGCGTGACCGCCCGGGCGAATAGGCGCTGCACCGCCCCCGCAGTCGTCTCGTCCTTGGTCCGCAGGCTCAAAAGACACGAAATCAGCACCCGGAACGGTCCCTGCCCCGTCTTGGCGATGAGCGTCACGACCGGGGCATCCCAGCGACTCACCACGCGATCCAGCCGGGTCAGCACTTTTTCGAACACATCCGTCTTCATCGCTCCATCCTAACGACCCGCCGGGGGAAGTCAAGGCGGTGAGCTTGTGGTAGGATGAACGGCATGCCGACCTCCCTTGCCGAACGATCCGAGCGCTTGCTCCTGCCCCTCAAGGGCCTCCTTTTTCCTCCCGTCTGCCTGCTGTGCAACCGTCTCATGGGTCTCTCGGCCCGGGAATCCGTCTGCCTCACGTGCCGGCCCTTGCTTCCCCTGCGCGCCGGTGTTGGTGAGCCGGACGCCTCCGAAGCCCCGTTGGATGCCGTTTTTTCCCTTTACGCCTATGGACGCGGCGCGCGGCGGCTCGTGCATCGGATCAAATTGACAGGAGATCCGAGGGCCGGCCGCTGGCTGGATTCCGAGCTTCTGCGACTCTCGGAAACCCCGGAATTTATGACCAAATTCGGCGGCCGTTTCGATGCCGTCGTCCCCGTTCCTTCCCACCGGCGGAGCTCGCCGCTGAGTCCGTCCGGCGGCGCTGCCGGCTTGTGGGCGGAATGTCTTGCTTCTTTTTTCCAAATACCAGTCCGCGCGGCGCTCGTGCGCACCCGGACCGTCCCCAAGCAGACCTCGTTGAGCCGGACCCTCCGGATGACCGCGTCCATTTCCACGCTCGACGTCCGCTCGGCGCTCCTCAAGAACTGCCGCTCCGTTCTGCTCGCGGACGACGTCTACACGACCGGCGCCACGGCCCGCGCCTGCGCGCAGGCCCTCCGCTCGGCAGGCATCCCCCACGTCACGGCCGGCGTGATCGCCCGGGGATAACGCCGTCATGCACCTGCTCCGCAACCACGTCCTCAGAGAAATCCGCAGCAACTTCTGGTCAACGATGCTGATTCTGACCTTCGTGCTGCTGGTCGGCAATATCTTCACGAAGATGGTCGACCTCATCCTGAACCGCGGCGTCGATCCAATCGCAATCGCCCAGCTCGTGATTTACGGCACGCCCTTCCTGTGCATTTACACGCTGCCCATGGCCCTGCTCGTCGCCGTGCTGCTCGCGTTCGGCCGTCTGAGCGCCGACCACGAACTGACCGCCCTGCGGGCCAGCGGCATCAGCCTCTCGCGGGTCGTGCGGCCGGTGCTGGTCCTGGCGGCCGTGCTGTCGCTGTTCACGTTTTATCTGAGCGATCAGGTCGCGTCCAAAAGTCACTTCAAGATGCGCCAGGTCACCGCGGAGATCGGCCTGCAATCGCCCGCCGCCGCGCTGGAAGAAGGTGTTTTTATCAAAAGCTTCGGAGACCTCGTGATCTTCATCCACCGGATCGAAGGCAACGAACTCCATCAGGTCCGGATTTACCAGCCGCAACCCAAAGGCCCGACCCGCACCATCGTCGCCGAGCGGGGGCAGCTCATCCCGATGCCCGAACAGAACGTGATCAAGCTCAAGCTCGAAAACGGCACCACCGACGAACCGGACGCCAACAACCCGGGCCGTTTCTACAAGCTGAAGTTCGGCACCTATTTCCTGCCGCTGGACCTGACCGGATTCAAGTTCAAGGCCAACCTGGAAAAGAAGCGCAAGGAGCTCTCGGTCCGCGAGCTCTGGGCACAGTTCCAGAAGCTCAAGCGCGAAGGCTTCGTCGACAACTATGTCCTAACGGAGATCCACCAGAAGATCGCGATGTCCATGTCCGCCTTTTTGCTGACGCTGATCGCCATCCCTCTCGGCATTCGCGCCCACCGCAGCGAAAAGTCCGTCGGCTACGCGATCGCGCTGATCCTGGGAACGGTTTATTGGGTCGTCCAGATCGGCGTCGCGGCGCTGGCCAAAACAGGTTCGGTTCCTCCGGCGCTGGCCATCCACCTGCCCAACGTCTTTTTTCTCGGGATCGGCCTCTACCTGCTCAAGCGGATGATCCGGTCATGATCCTGCTCCACCGCCACGTGCTCCGGTCCTTCGTCCGGCCGTTCATCTTCTGCTGCATCTTCTTCCTGACGATGTTCATCGTCGTGGACCTGCTGAACCAGCTGGACGAGTTTCTGGTGACCGGAACCGACGTCCGTGTGATCGGGCTCTATTACGCGGCCATGATCCCGGTCATTCTTTCCCAGATCCTTCCGGCGGCCGTGCTGCTCGCGGCCCTGTATGCGCTGGGCATCCTGAACCGTAACAACGAAATCACCGCCATGAAGTCAAACGGTGTCTCCGGTTTCCGCATCCTGCAGCCCGTATTCCTGGCAGGGCTCGTGATCAGCTTCGCCCTTTTCGCGATGAACGAAACGATCACCCCCAAAGCGACGGTCGCCTCCTCCTCCATCAAATACGGCCTGATCAAGAAAAAATCCACCAACATCAACGAGCGCTCGATCCAGAACGTGGCGCTGCTCACCGACCGGCACCGCATGGTGTACGCGCGCGAACTCATGGTCGGCACCCGGTCCATGTACGACGTCATCATCCTGGAACACCGCAGCGACATGACGCTCAAACGCAAAACGACGGCGCGCAGCGGCGTGTATCTGAACGGACAATGGGTTCTGTACGATGTACTGGAATACGACGTGGACGAACACGGCAACGTGACCGACCGGCCCCGGACGCTGGAGCGCAAGGAGCTCGATCTCAAGGAGGGGCCGGAGGCGTTCATGACGCAGTACGCGCAGCCCGAGCACATGAGCTACTGGGACTTGCGGCGTTACATCAAGGGTACGCGGATCACCGGTTACCGGGCGTCGAACCGGCTGCTGGTGGAGCTGTATGAAAAAATTTCGAGTCCGTTCGTATGCCTGGTCATGCTGCTGGTGTCCGCGCCGCTCGCGCTCATCTCGCGCCGGGGCGGAGCGATGCTGTCCATCGGCGTGGGTCTGCTCGTGATCGTGATCTTCTACTCGTTCGCCGCCGTGTCGAGCGCGCTCGGCAAGGGCGGGATTCTCCCCCCGTTCGTCGCGGCTTGGCTCCCCAACGCCGCCTTCACCCTCATCGGCGCCTACCTCATCCGTAAAAATATCTAGTCCTGTCCGTCGGTCCGCATTAAAAGAAAAAGGCAGTGTTTCCGAGACAGAGCCGCTCGCGCGCCGTCTAAGACAAGGCGCGCTCGCTCCTTGCTTCTCCTCGGCGGGGACGCCTCGTCGAAGCAAAAGTCTCTCCAACACTGCCTTTTTCTTTTAATGCGAAACGCTGACAGGAATGTGTATTTTTACGGTGAGTCCGGAAATAAGGGGGTGGAGATTCGGGTCGGCGGAACGGCAGGACAGAGGCTTTCGTAGGGCTTTTTGTCCGAGGAGGCGTCCCCGCTGAGGAGGACAAATGGAGCGAGCGCGCCTCGTCTTTGACAGCGCGCTCGCGGCTATGCCCCGGAAAAGGCTTATGTCCTGCCGTTCCGCCGGAGCGGAACCGACAGACTTAGGTTCCGGCGGACCAGCTGGAGAGGTAGCGTTCCTGTTCGGCCGTGAGCTTGTCGAGCTTGATGCCCATCGACAGGAGCTTGAGCCGGGCGATGTTTTCATCGATCGCCTGGGGAACGGAATACACTTTTTTCGACAGCGTCTTGTGCTGTTTGACCAGGAATTCGGTCGACAGCGCCTGGTTGGCGAAGCTCATGTCCATGACCATGCCCGGGTGGCCTTCGGCCGCGCCCAGGTTCACGAGACGACCCTCGGCCAGGAGGTAGATCCGGCGGCCGTTGGCGAGCTTGTATTCGACGAGGTTGTCGCGCATCGGGCGGGTCGACTTGGCCATTTTCTTGAGGCCGGCGACGTCGATTTCGACATCGAAGTGGCCTGAGTTGCAGACCATCGCGCCGTCCTTCATCTTCAGGAAGTGCTCCTGGCGCAGAACGCCGCAATCCCCAGTCACCGTGACGAACACGTCGCCTTTGGCGGCGGCTTCGGACATCGGCATCACGTCATACCCGTCCATCACCGCTTCGATGGCCTTCAAGGGATCGATTTCGGTCACGATCACGCGTGCGCCAAGACCGTGCGCACGGGCGGCGACGCCGCGTCCGCACCAGCCGTAGCCGGCGACGACGACGCGCGAACCGGCGATAAGATAGTTCGTCGCGCGAATCACGCCGTCCATCGTGGACTGGCCCGTGCCGTAGCGGTTGTCGAAGAAGTGCTTGGTCTTCGCGTCATTGACCGCGATCACCGGGAATAGGAGCTTGCCGTCAGCCTCAAGTGCTTTGAGGCGGATCACACCGGTCGTCGTCTCTTCGGTCGAGCCGATGAGGCCGGAGACCAAGCTCTTGCGGGTCGTGTGAATCAGTGCCACAAGATCCGCGCCGTCGTCCATCGTGACATGCGGCTGGATGTCGAGCACGGCGTTTAAATGTTTGTAATAGGTGTCCCGGTTCTCGCCGTAGATGGCAAACACGGGAATCCCGTGGTCTTTGACCAGCGATGCTGCGACATCGTCCTGCGTGCTCAAGGGGTTTGATGCGCACAGCGAAACATTCGCGCCGCCGGCTTTGAGGGCGATCATCAGATTGGCGGTTTCGGCGGTGACGTGCAGGCAGGCGGCCACTTTGATGCCCTTTAGGGGCTTCTGGGAGGCAAAGCGCTTGGTGATTTCGGCGATGACCGGCATCTGGCGGGACGTCCATTCGATGCGGCCTTTACCCTGCGGGGCCAGAGCGAGCGATTTGATGTCGTACTTGGAAGCCATTCGATTTCTCCTGAACTTGAATTGAATCGGTTACGGATTAACGGACCAGCGCGGCGGAGCCGTGGCCGTTGGAACGGATTTTTTCTTCGACGTGGCGCTTCAAGTCCTGGACGCGGTCGGTTTTTTCCCACGTGAAGCCCTTTTCCGAGCGGCCGAAGTGACCGTAAGCGGCCGTCTTGCGGTACACGGGCTTGCGCAGGTCGAGCGTCCGGATGATGCCGTGAGGCGTGAGATCAAAGGTCTTGCGAACCGCAGCCCCAAGCACGTCGCTCGAGACCTTGCCGGTCCCGAACGTGTTGACCAGGACCGACACCGGTTCGCGCACGCCGATCGCATACGCGACCTGGATTTCGCAGCGGTCGGCGAGGCCGGCCGCGACGACGTTCTTGGCGATGTAACGCGCCATGTAGCAGGCGGAACGGTCCACCTTCGAGGGATCCTTGCCCGAAAAAGCGCCGCCGCCGTGAGGGGCCGCGCCGCCGTAGGTATCCACGATGATTTTGCGGCCGGTGAGGCCGGTGTCCGCGACGGGTCCGCCGACTTCAAAGCGGCCGGTGGGGTTCACGAAGATCTTGGTGTTCTTGTCGATCATCCTCTGAGGGATGATCGCCGCGTTCTTGACGATATGCTTGATGACGTCCTTGCGGATGGTCGCCGACGAAACAGCCGGCTGGTGGTGCGTGCTGACGACGATGGCGTCGATGCGCAGGGGCTTGCCGTCCTCGTACTCAATGGTGACTTGGGCCTTGCCGTCCGGACGCAGGTATTTGAGCGCTTTGGACTTGCGAAGGTCCGCGAGCTGGCGCGTGATCCGGTGCGCGAGCGTGATCGCCATCGGCATAAGCTCCGGAGTTTCGCGGCAGGCGTAACCGAACATCATGCCCTGGTCGCCGGCGCCGCCGGTATCCACGCCCATCGCGATATCGGGCGACTGTTGCTGGATGGCGGTCAATACGCCGCAAGAACGGCAGTCAAAACCGAGATCGGACTCGTCGTATCCGATGTCTTTAAGGGTTGCGCGGACCAGCTTGGGGATGTCCACGTAAGTCTTGGTGGTGACTTCGCCGGTAACGACGACCATGCCGGTCGTCACGAGCGTTTCGACGGCGACACGGCCCATCGGATCTTCCGCCATGATCGCGTCGAGCACGGAGTCCGAGATCTGATCACAAATTTTGTCGGGATGGCCTTCGGTGACGCTCTCGGAAGTGAAAAGGTAACGCTCTTTTTTCATGTTCGTCTTTCCTTTACTGGATATTAGAGAGCGGGACGCTCCCGGAACATGGCCTTGTCGGCCTCTGCCCATTGGTCAAAACTGCCGATATCATACCATCGGCCCTTGAATTCATATGCCCGGACTTCGACGTGGTCCAGAAGCCACTTGATAAAATGACCGGGCGCATCCTTCACTTCCTTGCCTGACAAGTACTCGTCCAAAAACGGCAGCACCCGCTTCGAAATTGCATAGACCCCCATGCTGACGCGGCTGGTCTTGGGCTGCATGGGCTTCTCTTCGATCGCCGTGACTTCCCCGTCTGCCGCCATCTCCACCGTGCCGTAGCGCCCGGCCGCGATCTTGGGGTCGCCCACGTCCGTCACGCCGATCAGCACGCCGTCGCCGCGTTCGTTGAACCGCGCCGCAAAGCCCGTCAAATCCTCGTCAAACAGGTTGTCGCTCGCCAGAACGATGATGTCGTCCGAGATGCGCGCTTCGCGCATCGCGAACCGCAAATCCCCCGTCGCGCCCAGGCGGTCGGCGTTGGACGTCGTGCCGTCGTTCAGGACGCGGATGGGCTTGCCGGCCGCAGACCGCTTCATCCGGCCTTTGGCCCAGACGGTGAACGGGCGGTAAAAAAGTTCGTTGGTCACCAGCACCGTCTCGGTGATTTCGGCAACCGAATCGACGCGGTCCATCAGATGATCGAGCATGGTGCGGCCGCCGACGGATAGAAGCGCCTTGGGCTTCGTCCGTGTGACCGGATACAGGCGCGTGGCATAACCAGCGGCCAGGATCACAACCTTCATTTTTTCATCTTCCCGTCTTTAAAAAATTCGAGCGGCGTCTTGCCCTGCATCGACCGTTTGAGCTCCTGGCGGGCATAGGCGATCACGTCTTTGCCCATCGAGAATTTGAGCGCTTCCTTGGCGATGCGCTGCGCATTCTGGTACTTGATCGAGCGGATGATAAGCTTGATTTCGGGCAGCATCACCGCCGACACGGACAGCTCGTCCAGCCCGAGTCCGATCAGGATCATCGTAAGCTCCGGATCGCCCGCCATCTCGCCGCACATGCAGACCTTCACCTTGTGCTGATGCCCGGCGTCGACGATCATCTTGACCAGCCGCAGCACAGCCGGATGGGCCGGGTCATAGAGGTAGGCGATTTTTTCGTTCACGCGGTCGGCCGCGAGCGAGTACTGAATCAGATCGTTCGTGCCGATGGAGAAAAAGTTCACTTCCTTGGCCAGAAGGTCGCAGGTCACCGCCGCCGACGGGATTTCGATCATCGCTCCGACTTCCATCTTGGGATCGTAAGCGATCCCCTTCTTGTCGAGTTCGCGGCGGCACTGCTCGAGCATCGCGTTGGCCGCCATCAATTCCTCGAGACCCGAGATGAGCGGATACATGATCCGGACCTTGCCGAACGCGCTCGCGCGCAGGATGGCCCGCAGCTGGGCCTTGAAGATTTCGGGCATCGCGAGACAGAACCGGATCGCGCGCCAGCCCAAAAACGGGTTCATTTCGCGCGGCATTTCCAGATGGGACAGGAATTTGTCGCCGCCCAGGTCGAGCGTGCGCAGCGTCACCGGCATCGGACTCATCGCCGAAACGACCTGTTTGTAGGACTCGAACTGCTCTTCTTCGGTCGGCAGCGTTCGGCGGTTCAGATAGAGGTATTCGGTGCGATACAGGCCGATTCCCGCGGCGCCGTGCGAACGGATGGATTCGATCTCTTCGGGCAGCTCCATGTTGGCCAGCAGCGCAATGGAACGCTTGTCGAGCGTGACCGCCGGAGCGCTCGTAAACTGCAGCAGATCGCGGCCGTGTTGGAGGTATTTTTCGCGCTCGGCTTCGTACAGCTCGCGGGTGGCGGGGTCGGGGTTGATGATGACCTTTCCGCCCGTGCCGTCGATGATGACCTCGTCCCCGTCCTTGACGGCCTGCGTGATCTTCTCGAGACCCACGACGGCCGGCACTTCGAGCGACTTGGCCATGATGGCCGTGTGCGAGGTGCGTCCGCCGATGTCGGTCGCGAAGCCGATCACGTTCTTCTTGTGCATGGTCGCGGTGTCGCTGGGCGAAAGATCGTATGCGATCACGATGACCTTGTCGGCAATGCGGTCCAGGCGGCCGGTCTGCTCGCCCATCAAATTCTTGAGGATGCGGCGGCTCACGTCGTTGACGTCGGCGACCCGCTCGCGCAGGTACTCGTCGTTCACGTTCGAAAGGGCGGAGGTGTATTTTTTGAGCGCCTGGGAGAAGACGTACTCGACCGACACCTGCTGGCTCTTGAGGCCGCCGATGACTTCTTCGATCAACGTGCGGTCTTCAATGAGCATGAGATGCGCGTCAAAGATCTCCGCGTGCTCGCGGCCGAGCTCCTGGGTGATCTGGTGCTGGATCTTGAGGATTTGGGAGCGGGTCTTGGTCAGGGCTTCTTCGAAGCGGAGAATTTCTGCCGCGATCTGATCGGCGGTGATGGGGGTCGCCGGAACCGAGAGATCCTCGTGGTCCAGCAGCATGGCCCGTCCGATCGCGATGCCGCCGGCGGCGGCGATACCGGCCAGGATCTTCATGCGCCGGCCGGCCTCTCGGGCTTGTCGGACTCCGCGCCGCTGACCAGAAAAGCTTCCAGCTCCGCCAAGGCACGCTCCGCGTCTTTGCCGGTCGCGGCAATCTCAATCTCGGACCCTTGCTCGGCGGCGAGCATCAGAAGACCCATGATGGACTTGGCGTTGACCGTCTGACCTTCCTTGGTCACGGCGATCTCCGACTCAAACTTGTTGGCGATCTTCACAAAAATAGACGCCGGCCGGGCATGCAGGCCCTGCGGGTTGGCGACTTTGACTTTTTTGCTGATCGTCATGAAGGCTTCTTCTGGGCGATTTCGGTGATGATTTTGGACAGGCGCCGGGCGTTGTGGCGGACCACATCGACCCCGCGGACCATGTCGGCTTCGATCACCTTGTATCCAAGCGCGCGTATTTTTTCCGTCTCGCCCCTGAGCGGATAAGCGCCTTCTTTAATATATCGTTCGGTCAGCGCCTGAGGCACGCGGCCGTTGTTCACGACCACATGCGTCAGCACTTCGGGCTGCGTGTTCCTGACCAGCGCCTCGACGTGGTCGAAGTCGGAGGTCAGATGACTCGTCTCATTCGGCTGCGTCATGATGTTGCAGACATAAATCTTCGGAGCCCGGGACGCCGTGATTTCGGCCAGAAGGTTCTCGATCAAAAGGTTCGGCAGCACACTCGTGTACAGCGATCCCGGCCCCAGCACGATCACGTCGGCGTTGCGGACCGCCTGGATCGCGTCATCCGCCGCCGGCACCCCCTCCGGCTTCAAAAAAATCCTCTCGACCGGGGACCCGCAGGCCGAAATCTTGGTCTCCCCGTCCGTGACGCGTCCGTCCGCATGATGCGCCGTCAGCGTCACCGCCGACAGCGTGGACGGAACCACACGGCCCCGGATGTTCAGGATGCGGCTCGACTCGCGCACGGCCTTCTCAAAGTCGCCGGTGATCTTGGCCATCGCCAATATAAAGAGGTTGCCGAAGCTGTGGCCCGAAAGGTCCGAAGCCCCCTCCTTGAACCGGAACTGGAATAATTCCTGCATCATCGGTTCCGCGTCGGCCAAGGCGACCAGGCAATTGCGGATGTCGCCGGGCGGAAGTACGCCGAATTGGTCGCGGAGGCGGCCGGACGATCCCCCATCGTCCGTGACGGTCACGATCGCCGTGATATTGGAAGTGCGCTCCTTCAAGCCGTGCAGGAGCACCGAAAGACCCGTTCCGCCGCCGATCGCCACCACGCGCGGACCGCTGGCAAGAACGCCGCGGTGGTACATGATGTTGATCAGCTGGCCCTCCTGATTCGGGGCCAGAAATGTGATGACGGACTTCAGAATTTTGCGGACGGAGACGACGACGACAAAAATACCGGCTACGACAAAAAGGCTGCCGACCGTCTCCTGCTGTTCAATGAGGGTGACGACGAAGCCCATCGAAACGAGAACGACGCCGGCGGCAAGCAGAAA
This sequence comes from uncultured Planctomycetia bacterium, assembly GCA_964430735.1. GTDB lineage: Bacteria > Omnitrophota > Gorgyraeia > 2-02-FULL-51-18 > JAGOUK01 > JAGOUK01. Next base: position 186,117 of record CAYSFB010000001.1, read on the forward strand.
GACCCAGCGCTTGATCCGCAGACCCGGGTACAGCCACTTATAAAAACCCATTACAAGCGCGCCCCAGAAGCGTTAAGGCTTCTTGGCGTCCTCTTCCTTGATCGCCTTGTAAATTTTTTTCTCGTCGGTGAGCGTTCGGAGGTAATCCCGGAAGTACTTGTCTTTGAGGAGGCGGGAAATGCGTGCGAGAGCTTTGAGATGAGGACCGGCGGAATCCTCGGGGGCGATCAGACAGAAGAAGAGATGGACCGGTTCGCCGTCCAAGGAGTCGAAGTCGATGCCTTTCCGGGAGATTCCGAACGCGGCGACGAGGCGCTTGGCGGCGTCGCACTTGCCGTGAGGGATACCAACGCCGAGACCGATGCCGGTACTGCCGAGCGACTCGCGGGCCATCAGAACCTTGACGATTTCGTCGCGGTTCTTGAGCCCTTCGGCCTTTGCCAGAATGTCGATCATCTCGCGGATTGCGCTCTCTTTATCCGAGGCTTTGAGCTCCGCCGATATGGCGGTCTCGCTCAAGAATTCCACGATTTTCATCTGGACGGTTGCTCCTAGCTAGGTACCGAGTTTGGAGCGGGAGAAGGGATTCGAACCCTCGACCTCAACCTTGGCAAGGTTGCACTCTACCACTGAGTTACTCCCGCAAAATCTTTTCGAGAAACTGCCGCGGGGGGGACTTGAACCCCCAATCCTTGCGGAACATGATCCTAAGTCATGCGCGTCTGCCAATTTCGCCACCGCGGCTGAATCGTCGGCGTCAAAAATTGGTGCGCCGAGTAGGGATCGAACCTACGACCCGCTGATTAAGAGTCAGCTGCTCTACCAACTGAGCTATCGGCGCAAAAACAGGTAGCTGAAAACGAGGCCATATTCTAACACAAAACGATTTTGTGACAATCTCTATATATCCGGGCGCTAGGAGAGCAAAAAACGGACCGTCCCCTGCTCCATCTGGGCCGCACCGATTCTCAGCGCTTTTTCGGCGGCGGCGGACCAGGAGGAGGCGTTCTCCATCGCCCGGATCCAGGCGAGGATCTGGGCCGGACGGTAACGGCTGCGCAGGTACCGGACGACCGCGAACGCCTCCTGGTAGGCCAGCCCGGTGGCGGCCGCGTCCTGGGACCGGGCATCCATCCGGGCATCCAATTCCATGAGCGGCCACAACAGCCGTTCGCCTTTCACGAGCGCCGAAGGATCCGGCCGGCGGAGCGGGCTGACCCGCTCTTCCTGTTCGACGGCGAATCCCTCGTGGATCCAGGCGGGACATTTGCCGCCGCTGGCCAGCCAGAGGAGCGCGTGCGTGTACTCGTGATTGAGAACCGCCTTGAGCCGGAGCGGGTCGGCGCCGCCGGCCGCGACCGGCAGGTGGATGGTCCCGTCAAAAAGTCCGGTCACGTGCCCTGGCGTCCCGCTGTAGGAACGAAAAACCGATTCCTCGACCAGCATCACGTCGAATTTGTGTTTGGGAAAAAAGTTTCCGAATTCCCGGCCGACTTCGCGCCGGACGCTCTGGAGATTCCGCCGGACGGCGTCCAGATCCTCCGTCAAAAGTTCACGCTGCGACCAAAGCGTAAAATGCTCGAGGTCCGTGCGCCGAAGTCTCTCCCCCGTGTCCGGCACGGCGGCCCAAGCGGCTGCGCACCAGCCGCCGAACAGGACGGCGGCCAGCAAAACGGCGGCCTTTTTCAAGGGAGCAGGCCCCGGCGCTTCCATTCCTCGAGGATGGCGCGGACGTCGCGGTCGGCGGACCGGCCCGCCTGCAGCGCGATAAAAATCAGAATCGAGAACTGCCATGCTTCGGGCGCGCCCGCCAGGAGCGTCGTGACCGTGTCTTCGGCGCGCGCGAGGCGTTCGGCGTAAAGGCTGCGGGCTTTTTCGAGCTTCCCTTCATAAACGTCGACCTGCATCGCCGAATTGGCAAGCTTGAGATTGGGCAGCTGGATGCCGCGCACGAGCAAAAAATTGATGACGGTGTCCGGGCTGAACTTGAGATCCTTTTCGAGGTCGAACCCCTCGAGATGCGCGAAGGTCTGGGGCAGAATGATTGAAGGCTTGGTGACCGTGATCGTCCCCTGACGCACAATCGTGTCGCCCGAATTCACTTCGGACGGCGCGAGAAAAATATACGGCAGCTGCGTGTCCGCCGTCGACGACAACGGCTGCATCCTCTGCCGCACGATCTCCGTATTCTTGAGGGCCTTCGCCCAGATCTCCTGCAAGTCCATGGGCCGGATTATAGCAGTTGTTATTTGCCGATGCAGAATTGGCTGAAGACGAGGTCGAGGATGTCGTCGGTGACGAGGGCGCCGACGACTTCGCCGAGGGCGTCCATCGAGAGACGGAGGTCGGAGGCGGCGAATTCAAACGAGAGTCCGGACTCGAGCGCGTGGAGCGCCTGGCCGGCATGCAGCGCGGCTTTTTTAAAGAGGTGCTGCTGGCGGACCGAGTACACCCAGGTCTCGTCGGTCCGTTCGGGCGCTTCCCGCCGGATAAAATCAGCGATCCAGGCGACCAGGGTTTCGATCCCGGAGCCGGTCGTGCAGGAGGTCTCGAGCCGGCCGGCGTCGGCGGCCCAGGCCGAATAAGCGGCGCGGGTATCGGGAGAGGCCAGATCGGCCTTGTTCAGAACGAGACGGCGGTTTTTACTCTCGAACGAACGCCAATGACCGGCCTCGTCGGACGTCGGTTTGCGCGATGCGTCGGCGACGAAAAGGACGAGGTCCGCCTCTTCAACGGCCCGACGCGAACGCTCGATACTCTGCGCTTCGACCGGGTCGGCCGCTTGCCGGATCCCGGCGGTATCCACCAGAACCACCGGATAACCGGCGATCTGCAGGGTCTCTTCGACCGTGTCGCGCGTCGTGCCCGGATGCGGGCTCACGATCACGCGTTCCTTTTGAGCGAGCGCGTTCATCAAACTCGACTTGCCGACATTCGGCTCGCCGGTGAGGACGACGCGGAGGCCGTCCTTCACCCAGCGCGCATGACGGCCGTACTGGGCGAGCGTCGTGAGCTCGGCGACCAGCGCGGATGCTTTTTCACGCATCGCGTCGGCCTCCATCGGCTCGATCTTGTCGTCCGGGAAGTCCAGCGACGCTTCGATATGACTCAACAGATGCGCGATCGAATCCCGGAGCGCGCGGACCCGGACCGACAGCCCGCCCTGTAATTGCCGGTGCGCGGCCTCAAGCGACTTGTCGGTCTTGGCGCGGATCACGTCGAGCACGGTTTCGGCCTGAACGAGGTCGATGCGGCCGTTCAAAAAAGCCCGCTTGGTGAATTCGCCCGGCTCCGCGGCACGCGCGCCGGCGGCCAGGCAGATCCCGAGGACTTTTTGCGTCGCGGCGCGGCCGCCGTGGCAATTGATCTCGACGGTGTTCTCACAGGTGTAGCTTTTGGGGGCGCGCATCACGAGGAGCACTGCCTCGTCCGCGCGCGCCCCGCCGGCGGCCGGGTCGATCACGTGGCCGTACTGGGCCGTGTAGGCTTCCTGGCGGGAGGGCGCAAGTTTTTTCGGGGATTCGAAGATCCGGTCGGCGACCGCGAGCGCGTCGGCGCCGCTCAGACGCACGATGCCGATGCCGCCTTCGCCGATGGGCGTGGCGATCGCGGCGATCACGTCCGGATGATAGGAAAGGGTCATGGCTTTAAACGACTCCTGCGGGTTTGAGACTTTTGCGCGCTTCGCCGGCCAGATAAAGCGAACCGGTCACGACGGCCAGATCGTCGGGCTTGAGCGCCTCGCGCATCATCGCCTCGGCTTCCGGCCAATACGCGGCTTCGCGGACCGGAATACCGGACGCGCGCCAGCGGCCGGCCAGCTCCCTGGCGCTCCAGGCGCGCTCGGAATGCACTCCGACGGCGATCAGCTCGACCGGCCCGAGCGGCTTCAACTCTTCCAAAAAGTTCTCCGGGTCCTTGTCGCGCATCATGCCGACGATGAGCCGCACGGGCCGGCCTTCAAAATGCTTCTGAATCCCCATCGCGAGCGCGGCGGCGCTTTCGCGGTTGTGCGCGCCGTCGATGAGCCAGGACTGGCGGTTGGGACCGACGTCGAGGAGCTCCATGCGCACCGGGATCTTCACGCCGAACAATCCGCGCGCGATCGCCTCGTCCGGGAGGATGCGGCCTGTTTTTTCGCCGAACGCGAACGCGGCCAGGGTGGCCAGCCGCGCGTTGCGCAGCTGGTGGCTGCCGAGGAGGCGCAGCCGCAGCGGGCCGAACTCGACCGATCCGGCCATCATCGAAAATTCCTGGAAGTCCCCGCCCGTTTCCCCCGTCTCGATTTCCCAGCGGCCGGCGTCGATCTTCTTGGCGCCGATCTCTTCGGCCGCAGCCCAGAGCGCAGCCGCCGCTTCGAGCGGTTGATGTTCGAGGATCGTGATCTGGTCCCGGCGCATAACGCCCGCCTTTTCGCGGGCGATCTGGGCGAGCGTGTCGCCGAGGATAAACTGATGTTCCAGGCCGAGCTGCGTGATCACGGCGACCGGCGCATCACAGACGTTGACCGCGTCGTAAGTTCCGCCCAACCCGACTTCGAGAACAACCGCGTCGAGAGCCCGTTCGGCAAAATAAAGAAAGGCCAGCGCCGTCACGACTTCAAAGTACGTGGCGGTCTCGCCGTTGGACGTCGGCTGCAGGAAGACGGGGCCGTAGCGGTCGATGAGGACCGCGGCCTCGCCATCGGTGATCTCCTGACCTTCCGCGACGATGCGCTCATTCCAGCGCACGATATGGGGAGACGTGTAGAGTCCGGTGCGCAGACCCGCCGCGCCCAAAATGGAACTCGTCAGCGTGGCCGTCGACCCCTTCCCCTTAGATCCCGCAATAATGATCGCCGGCGGCAGCTTCTTGTGAGGATCGCCCAACCGTCCCAGCAACTCTAGTACCCGATCAAGGGTACGCGCCTGCCGAAACTCTCCTGTCTTCTCTAAATTCTTAAACTGATTTAAAAATTGTTCCGGACTCACTTTGCACCTGAAGGCTTGATATTGGATTTGGCCGCAGCGCCACGCTTCGCAGCGCTTATGCGCCGCCGCGGCGCATTCATTGCGCGGAGAAGCGTGGTGCTGCGGCCAGACCCAGGATCAATGGCTGAAGTTGCGGATGCCGGTCAGGACCATCGCGATGCCGGCTTTATCGCAGGCTTTGATGATTTCGGCATCCTGGATCGATCCGCCCGGCTGGATGATCGCCTTGATGCCGTGACGGGCGGCCAGCTGGATCGAATCCGGCTTGGGAAAGAACCCGTCCGACGCGAGGACAGCGCCGCGCGAACGCTTGCCGGCCTTGCGGAACGCGGTGAGCGCCGAGTCGACGCGCGACGGCTGGCCCATGCCAATGCCGACGGCGACGGCGCCCTTCATGAGGACGATGGCGTTGGACTTCACGAAGCGCGTGAGCTTGAAAGCGGCGAGCAATTCGTCGACCTGCTTGGCGGTGGGCTTTTTGCGCGTGACGACCTTGAGTTCCGCGCGGGACGCGTCCTTCTGGGCGGCGTCCTGGACGAGGAGTCCTCCGGTGATGCGCTTGAAGTCGCGTTCGGGCGAGGAGGGCTTGCGGCCGATTTCGACGACGCGCAGGTTTTTCTTTTCCTTGAACACTCCGAGGGCGTCGGCCGAATACGACGGCGCGATCACGCATTCGAGGAAGCCGGCGGAGATGATGGTCTTGGCGGTCTTCCCGTCGACCGGACGATTCACGGCGACGATACCACCGAAGGCAGAAAGCGGGTCGCACGCAAACGCCTGCTTGAAGGCCTTGGCGATGTCCGGCAGGATCGCAAATCCGCACGGATTGTTGTGTTTGACCACGGTCGCAGCCGGCGCGTCGTACGCGCTGACCAGCGCCCACGCGGCTTCAAGGTCGAGATAGTTGTTATAAGAAAGTTCTTTGCCGCCATGCACCTTCGCATCGGCCAGCCCCTTAGGACTAAGTCCGTCAGCCGCGCGGTACAGCGCCGCCTTCTGATGCGGGTTCTCGCCGTATCGCAGGTCGTTGACCTTGGTGTACTTGAGAACAAGCTCGTTTTGAGCAGATGCAGCCGACGACGCGCCGCTGCCCGAGGTCGACGCGAAGTACCGCGCGATAAGCGTGTCGTACTTGGACGTTTCGGCGAAGACTTTGCCGGCCAGACGCTTGCGCAGGTCCAGCGTGAGCGACCCCTCGCCCATTTCGAGCTCGCGGAGGATCTCGTCGTAATCGGCCGGATCGCAGACGGCCGCGACCGCGTCATGGTTCTTCGCGGCGGCGCGCAGCATCGTCGGACCGCCGATATCGATCATCTCGATGATCTTTTCGGCCTCGTTCGTGGACGCGAGGGTTTTTTCGAAGGGATAGAGACTGACGACGACGAGGTCGATGAGGCCGATGCCGTGCTTTTTGGCGGCGGCGAGATGCTCGGGCTTGTCGCGGCGCGCGAGGATGCCGCCGTGGATGCCGGGGTGCAGCGTTTTGAGCCGGCCGTCCATCATCTCCGGGAACTTGGTGACGTCCTGGACTTCGGTGACGGCCACGCCGGAATCGCGCAGCGTTTTGGCGGTGCTGCCAGTGGAAACGATTTGGATGCCGTGAGCCGCGAGGCCCTTGGCGAAGCTGACGAGATTCGTCTTGTCGTAAACGCTGAGCAATGCCGTGCGGACGCGCACCGATCCGTAACCCATGTTTGATTTCTCCTTGGAAAAAGTAAGTGAAAACCTGTGGTGAAAAAGCTTTTTCTAAAAAACTGGAAGTGCTTTGGCGCGGTACGCCGCGCGGAGGCGTTCCGCCCACGGGCCGGGACGTCCTCCGCCGATCCTGCGGCCGTCCGCCTCCGTGACCGGAAGCACTTCGACCGCCGCGTTCGTGAGCCAGACTTCGTCCGCGTTGAACAGATCGTGGCGCGTAAACGCCGTCTCTTGCTCCGCAAGACCCGATTCGCGCGCGGACTCGAGCACCAAACGCCGCGTGACGCCCAACAAGATACCGCAGCCGACAGGCGGTGTCCACAAAGCCCGGCCCTTGAGGATAAAAAGATTGGCCACCGTCGTTTCGGCGACCTCCCCGGCCGCGCTCAAGAGGAGCGGATCGGCGCCGGGCGTGTTCAGAATGGCGAGGATCGCGTTCAGATAGTCGTTGCCCTTGACCTGGGCGGCCGAAGCGGAAGGGCCGGGGCGGCGGACCGCGGCGGTGCGGATGCGCACGCCTTCGGCATACCAGGCCTCGGGACAGCCGGCGTAGGGACGGACCGAACAGAGCGTGACCGGCGCGCCGGACGCGGACGCGTGCACGGACAATCGGGCGATGGCGTTGGAATGGCCGGATTTTTTGACGGCTGCGAGCAGGCGTTCGGCGAGAATTTTTTCCGACGGGATTCGAATGCCGGCGGTGTGCGCCGATTCGTGCAGACGCTTCAGATGCTCCGCCAGCGCAGCCGGACGGCCGGCGTACACGCGCAGCGTTTCAAAAACACCCGGGCGGTCGAGAACGCCGATCGGCAGCGGCTTACGGACGGAGGCGGCTGCCGAGCCCCAGGACATCCAGAAAGGCGCCGGCTTTGTGAAGGGTTTCTTCATATTCTTTTTGAGGGTCCGAATCCGCGACGATGCCCGCGCCGGCCTGCAGGTACGCCCTGCGGCCGCGCGTCCACAACGTCCGGATCACGATGTTGAGATCACAGTTGCCGTCGAAGCCGACGTAACCGAGAGAGCCCGTGTACGGTCCGCGCACGCGGCCTTCGAGCCGGTCGATGAGCTCCATCGCCCGGATCTTGGGCGCGCCCGTGATCGTGCCGCCGGGGAATACCGCGCGGAGTACGTCCCACGCGTCGCGGCCGGCCGCCAGCTCCCCCGTCACGTTCGACACGATGTGCTTCACGTGCGAGTACGCTTCGACCGCCATCAATTCGTCGACGCGCACCGTCCCGGGACGGCAGACGCGGCCGAGATCGTTGCGTTCCAGGTCCACGAGCATCACGTGTTCCGCGCGCTCCTTGGGACTGAGCAGGAGTTCGCTTGCGACCGAGCGGTCCTTGCGCGGATCCTTGGAACGCGGACGGGTGCCCGCAATCGGCCGCGTCGAGACGCGGCGGCCTTCAACGCGGACCAGCCGCTCGGGCGATGCGGAAATGAGCGTGTGACCGCCGAGATCGGCGTAGGCCGCGAACGACGTCGGATTGAGCCGCGCCTGGCGCAGGTAGAGCTCGTACGGGTCGCCCGAGAATTCAAATTCCAGGATCTGGGACAGATTGACCTGATACACGTCGCCGCGGCGGATATGCTCGCGGATCTTCCGGACCGACGTCAAAAAACGGGCGCGGTTCGCGCCGGCCCGGCCGAGTAGGCGCACGCGGGGCTCGCGGAGCACAGCCGCGCGGACTTCCGGGACGCGCTGATATTGCTCGAACACCTTTTCCGCCTCCGCGGCGCATTCGGCGTATCCCGCCAGGCGCGTCTCGCGTCCCGAAAACCACTTGAACGCAAACGACGTGTTCCGCACATGATCGAACACCCAGCCGCGGTCATAGAATCCGAGGTCCGCGTCCGGTAATTTCCACGGATCGCGGACACGCGTCTTGAAGCGCTCGATCCGATTCTTGAGTTCGTAAGTAAAAAGTCCCGCAACGCCGCCCGCGAACGGGAGCGGCGCGGGCTCGGGACATGCGCACGCGAACACAAGCCGGCGCAATGCGTCGAGCGGATCGCGGCCCGCTCCGCGGGAGCGAAAAATCTTGAAGGGATCGGCGAGGACGAACGAATAGCGGCCGGTGGGACCGCCGGCGCGCGAGGACTCCAGCAGCATCGGCCGCCGGGCGGTACGCGCAATCGGCGCAAAAAGCTCGCGGACACCGGCGGCCGGATCAGCCCCCGGGCGGCGGCGCACGACGAATGACACCGGCAGGCCGCGGCGGCGAAGGCGTTCGAAGGTCGGTCGGTCGGGAAAAACGGGACGCGAATTCATCCCGGTATTGTATCGGATCGGGGACTTTTTAGAGGTATTTGAGCTTTTTGCGCTTGAGCGAGGCGAGCGATTCGAGGGCGGAGATCTCCGCGTCGAGGGGTCCGAGACGGTCCTGCAGATTCTGGATCCGGGCCTCCCACTCGCCGATCTCCTTGCCGGTGATGGCGAGCTTTTCGCGGCGGTCGAGCACGCTCTGGGCCTCGCGGATCGCGCGTTCGATGTCGCCGCGCATTTTTTTGCGGGATTCGAGCTGGTCTTTGACCTTGGCGTAGCCGGCTTCGAAGTCGGCCTTCTGCGTTTTGACGAGACCCCGGTACTCGTTGATCACCTGCTCCTTCGACTTGCGGTCGGCTTCGAAGGTTTCCTGCAGGGTCTGGATCTTTTGGTTCATGTCGTTGCGGCGGTCGGTGATGGCTTTTTGCAGGCCGGCGGCCTGCGCTTCCAGCGTCGTCTTGGTGCGGACGAGCTCGGCAAAGTTCGCGTCGTCGTTGACGAGGAGCTCCAGCTCCGCCCGGTCCGTCTCTTTGGAGCAGCCGGATGTGACCGCGCTCAAAAAGGCGGCGCAAAAAACCGCAAGTAGGATTTTTTCGAGACGGGTCGGGAGAATCATGACGCGATGTCGGTTTTCCTTTAAATAAGAACAGGGCTATGCCGGAAGCGGCATAACCCTGTTCTTTTCATTTCTTGTGAGTTCCGCGGATTACTTCTTGAACCCGTCGACGAACTGCTGGACGGAACGGCCGACCAGGTCCTTGCAGCCGAGTCCGACCGCAAGCGCGAAGCCAAGCGCGATCGCAAAAACGATCGCCTGGATCACCATCGTGAAGACGGAGACGTCCAGACGCAGCTGCTTGAGCGCTTCGAGGGCCGAGAAGATGATCACGACGACCTGTGCGGTCTTCGCCAGGCCTTTGGCCTGCGAAATACCGTAGTTGGACGCGGCCGTGCGGACGGTCGTCGCCAGCACCGAGGCGAAGAAAATTCCCAGGACGAGAATGAAGATCGCCGCGATGACGCTCGGAATGTACAGGATCACGCTGTTGAGCAGCTGAGCCGCGACGTCCAGATTCAGCACGTTCACCGCCGCCAGGATCACGACCAGCATGATGAGCCAGTAAATGATGCCGCCGATGAGCTCGGAGAGGGTCTTGTGAATATCGCCCTTGAGCAGGACGTTCGCGATGCCGGACTTCTCGCTGACCGCGTCCAGACGCGCCAGCTTGAGGAAGCGGACAACGACCTTCTCTAACGCGAGCGCGACTACCCACCCCAAAATCAGGATGATGAGGACGCTGATGAGAGTAGGGACAAAACCGACGACTTTGGTCACCAACAGGTCAAGCGGTTGATAAATCGCCGCTTTTAATTCTTCAAGAAACTCCATGGGGTCCTCCTTGTCTTTTATGATCTCCCTTTGTATGGGGTGATACAAATATAACAAACATTAGCATTTCTTGTCAATTACAACACCTTTCCTCACTTGCGCCGGACCCGAATCCGGATATAATAAGCGCTTTCTGACACCCTTTGAACGGAACCTATAAGGAAAACCCAATCCCATGTCTACTCTGGTCCTCCTCCGCCACGGCCAATCCCAATGGAATCTTGAGAACAAGTTCACCGGCTGGGTCGACGTCCCCCTGACCGCCCTCGGCGAAGAAGAGGCCAAAAAGGCCGGAACCAAGCTCAAAGGCATCAAGTTCGACAAGGCCTACGCCTCGAACCTCCAGCGCGCCCAGCGCACCCTGGCCCTGGCCATGGAAGTCGCCGGACAGCCCGGTCTCCCGGTCACCAAGCACGAAGCCCTCAACGAGCGCCACTACGGCGACCTCCAGGGCTTAGACAAGGCCGAGACGGCCAAGAAATACGGCGACGACCAGGTCAAGATCTGGCGCCGCAGCTATGACATCCCCCCTCCCAACGGTGAATCCCTCAAGGACACCGCAGCCCGCACCCTTCCCTACTTCAACCAGTACATCGTCGCCGACCTCAAGGCCGGCAAGAACATCATCGTCGCCGCGCACGGCAACTCCCTGCGCTCGATCGTGATGGAACTCGACAAGCTCACCCGTGAGCAGGTGCTCGAGCTCAACCTCGAGACCGGCGTCCCGGTGGTCTACGAGTTCGACTCGAACATGAAGATCCTGAGCAAGAAGGTTCTCGCCTAGTCCTTTTCGCTTTTTAAACGCAAAAAACCCGCAGCGGCTTTGCAACCGCTGCGGGTTTTTTGTTTTTTCCCGTAATCAGGAAAGGAAGTTCAGGTCAGTCGCGCTGACGCCCGAAGATCTTGAGCAGGAACAGGAACAGGTTGATGAAATCGAGATAGACCGTGAGCGCGCCCAAAATGGCGAGCCGGCCGATCGCGTTTTCTTCCACCGCGCCTGACTGATAGATCGCCTTGAGCCGCTGCGTGTCGACCGCGATCAGGACGATGAAGATACCGACGCCGAGATAGGTGATCACCCAGTCCAGGGCCGAGTTCTTCATGAACATGTTCACGATCGTCGCGAGGAGGATGCCGATAAGGCCCACCATCGCGATGCTGCCCAGCGAGGACAGGTCCTTCTTCGTCACGAAGCCGTAGACGCTGAAGATGATGAACGTTCCCGCCGTCACCGACAGGGTCGTCACGATCGACGCGCCCGTGTAGATGATGAGGATCGGGGCGAAGATCAGGCCGTTCAGCGCCGCGTACAGCGAGAACAGACCGATCGCCTGCGCCGTCGGCATCTGCATCGCGCGAGCCGACAACCAGACGACGAGCGCGATCTGCGCGATGGCCAGACCGATCATCAGGAACGGATTCTTGTACAGCGTCATCACCAGCTGCGGCGACGACAGGACCAGGAAGGCCGACGCGGCTGTGATGAACAGCCCCGTCGCCATCCAGCGGTACACGCCGGCAAAGAAACTGGATTCCTTTGCCCGCGCTGCGGACAGGTCAAATGAAGGATTCGAGGAACTCATGTTGCGCCTCCTTGAACCGTTCGGTTCGGATTAAAGAGTCTTCTGGCCCGGCTTCCAATCGCAGGGAGTCAGACCGCCGGTCTGGAACGCCGCGAGGGTGCGCAGGGTTTCGTCGACGTTGCGGCCGACGGAGAGTTCGTTGACCGTGGAGCTGACCACGCGGCCTTCGGGATTGATCAGGAAGGTCCCGCGCAGCGAGATACCCTTCTCTTCGATCAGGACGCCGAACAGGCGGCTGACTTCGTGGTTCGTGTCGCCGATGATCGGGAAGTCCACCTTGCCAAGACCGTTGGCCACCCACGCCTTGTGGGAGTAGGCGCTGTCGGTCGAGACGGCAAGAATCTGGGCGTTGGCCTGATTGAACGCGCCGTTCTGCTTATGAAAGCCCTGGATCTCGGTCGGGCAGACGAAGGTGAAGTCGAGCGGGTAGAAGAACACGACCACCCACTTGCCCTTATAATCGGACAGCTTGAGGGGCTTGATCTCGCCGCTGGGAAAATACGCCGTGGCCTGGAAGTCGGGGACGGTGGAACCGATCTTGATGCTCATGGAAGAACCTCCTTATTCAGAGTGCTTTGGTCTGACTTGATCGGACGGCTACGCGTCCACTCAATGTTATGTCCAATAGGATAAACCGAAAAAAGGCCCAGTCAAGCGGAATCGGAATCAGTCAGCGTCGTAGCGGCCGCCCCAGAGATTCATCTTGATGAAGACGAGTTCGCCGAAGGTGTTGATCGCATCGCGCAGGGGCCGGAGGCGGCTGTTGGGGGCGTCGTACCAGCTGACCGGAACCTCGAGAATCTTGTAATCCCGCTGGTCGGCGATGGCCAGCGCCTCGATGTCGAAGCCCCAGCGCTTCACGCGGGTGTGGGCAAAGATGTCCCGCGCCGCTGCTCCGCGAAAAAGCTTGAACCCGCATTGGGAATCCTGGATCCCGTCGATGATGAAGGAGCGGATCAAAAAGTTCCCGATCCGGCCGATCAGGATGCGTTGCGGCGGCTGTTTGATTTTGACGCGGCTTTCGCGCAGGTACCGGGAACCGATGACGACGTCCGCGCCGGAGGCGTCCATTTGGCGCGAGAGGGTTTCGAGCTCCTCGATCGGCGTGGAGTTATCCGCGTCGGTAAACAAGATGCGGCGGCCGCGGGACGCGAGCACCCCGAGCTTGACCGCGTTCCCCTTGCCCTCATTGCGCGGACTCACCACCACTTCCGCATGCCCAAGTTCGGCCGCCAGGCGCCGGGCCAGCTCCGCCGTGCCGTCGGCGGAACCGTCGTCCACGACGAGAATCTGCGCCTTCAGGCCGCGTGAGGCCCGGTAATCGGCGATGAGTCTCAGGGTCCGCTCGAGGCGCTTTTCCTCGTTATAGGCCGGTACGATGATGGAAAGGTCGTAATCGTCCACTGCGGTCTGAGGCGCCGGACGGCGGGGACTGCGGAAGGTCCAGTACTTGTTGGCCAGGAAGTTCCACATGAGGACGACGCCGGACGTGATGAGCTTGGCCCAGATGTACCAGATCTCGATCGCGTGGACGAGCAGCCACATGCACGCGTTGGTGAGCGCGAGGCCGCCGAGCGAGACGAGAAAAAACTTGATGGCCAGCTTGCGGTAATTGGACGACGGGCTGCGGAAGGTCCAGAACTTGTTGAGGAAAAAGTTGTTCAGCACCGACACGACGAACGAAATGCTCGTCGCCGTGAGCACCGGCAGTCCGCCGTAATGCACCAGAAGCCACAGGATCCCGACGTCGATGGAGGTCCCGAGGACGCCCACGATGCAGTACTTGATGAAGGGCTTGAAGCTTTGCATCGTTTATAACTTGAGATCGTCCGTGAGGCCGTAGACTTTGTACGCCTCGCCCCATTGGGACGAGTCCAGAAGGCTCCAGGGCTTGGCGGCGTCGGACTTCCGCCGGAACCGCACGCCCCATTCCCCGCCGAAGATGAGATACGCCGGGCCTTCGCCCGAGTCGTCGATCTTGCGCGCCAGGGCCGGGCTGAAGCTGCCGTCGACGCCGACCGCGGCTGCGTCGCATTCGACGTCGCCCGAGGCGGTCGAAACGATGATGGACCGGACTTCGCGCGGATCGCCGGGCATTTCGTTGAAGGCCATCTGCCCGCAACCGGCGCAGTTCGGATTGTCTTCGACTTCGATCAGAATCACTTCACACGCTCCCCCGCCTTGAATTCCTGAACCTCGAGCAACCGGCCGTCCGGCTGGAACATCTGCAGCGCCCCGTGACGCCTGCCGCCTTCAAAGTCCGCCAGCGCCCGCAGCGCGCCGGATTCATAATACAACTTGGACCGGCCGCTGAGCGCGTCGGCCTTGTACGTCCACTCGGCCTTCACCTGCCCGTCCTCATAAAAGTCCCGCGCCGCGCCCTCGCGCAGCCCCCGGACGAAGCTCACCTCGCGCTTGAGCGCCCCGCTCTCGTAAAAGAACCGGCTCAAACCCTCGAGCCGGTCGTCGCGGTAGCTCAGCTCGGATTCGAGCTCGCCGCTCTCGTAATACGTCTTGAACACGCCGTTCAGCCGCCCCGCCGCGAACGTGCTCTCGCCCTGCAGCCGGCCGTTTTCGAAGAACTTCCGGGTCACGCCGTCCTGCTTGCCGTTCTGGTAACGGCGTTCCCACTCGACGCCTCCGGATTCGTAATACGTCGTGAGCACGCCGTGGGAGTCGGCGTCCGCGCCGGAATCGGCGGAGGCGGACGAAGCCGGATTAAAAAACGGGAGCGTCAGAACCAGAAACGCGAAGAACGCCGGACGCATCAGAACGAATTCAGCACATCGATCAGAGCGCGCAGGCGGTGATAACCCGAACGGTTGAAGTGGAAGACGATGCGGTCGAGCTTGGGATCTTTTTCGTCGTCGCGCTTGAAGTCGTCGAGGCGCGTAAACTTGCCGCTGGCCAGCAAGTCCTTGAATTCCTTGTTGATGAGCTTGAGCTCACCGTCGGTAACCCGCTTGTTGGTCCGGATCAGGTACTGGTCGTCAAAAAACCGCGACGAATGATAGTTGCGGTAGAAGCGGACGACTTCGTCCGCCGCTTCCTTCGGATCCTGAAAATGCCGCATGAGCGACAGGTCGCCCGGCGTGATGAGCCGGTTTTTTTCGAGCGTGCGCTTGAGCCCGTCCAGGATGATCGCCCAATAGTCGCTTCCGGGATGGTCAACCAGGACGATCGGCCGCGGCTTGGCCTTGCCGGTCTGCACCAGGGTCAGCGACTCGAACCCTTCGTCAAACGTTCCGAATCCGCCCGGGAAGAGCACGGTCGCGGCCGATTCCTTGAGGAACATCAGTTTGCGCGTGAAGAAATACTTGAAGTTCATGAGCTTCTTGTTGGATCGGATGATGAAATTGGCGTCCTGCTCAAACGGCAGCCGGATGTTGAGACCGAAGCTGCTTTTGGCGCCGGCGCCGACCATCGCGGCTTCCATGATGCCGCTCGCTCCGCCGGTGATCGTCATCCAGCCGCGCTTGGTGAGCTCGCGGCCGAACTGCTTGGCGATCTGGTAATCCGGATGATCGGACGGCGTACGGGCGGAGCCGAACACGGCGGCCTTCGGGGTCTTGTAATACTCCTTGAAGATCGACATCGAATAACGGAGCTCGCGCAGCGCCGTGTTGAGGAGGCGGAGCTCCAGCGTGTTGAAGTTGCCCTGCTTGAGGCGCTCGATGCTGTGCAGCAGGTCGTGGTACATCCGCTCCTCGGTGCCGTGCGGATGCTCCTGGCGCATGACGTCGATGAGCCAGGACTGGATCTCGTCCAAATGCTGATGCGGCTGCGCGGGCTGGGGCTTGCGGACCGATTTGAAGCGGGGGGCAGATTTTTTATTGGCCACGGCGTTCTTTGATCTCCTTGACGTACTGATCGATCTCGAGTTTGTCGGCATCCGACAGCATCGGATACTCCACGGCCACATAAAAAACACCGGTATGCTCCGCCGGCGTGCAGCTGACCACGACCGACAACACCGTGATCAGCTTACTGTCGGCTTTGAGCTTGAAGCGCAAATCCATCATCGTCCGGGGCGCAAAACTTTCGGTCATCCGGAGCAGCATACCGCCGGCACTCAGGTCGACGGTGGACGCCGTCATCCCCTCGTCAAAGTCACCGAGGTCACGGCTAAAGTCGACCACCCGGTAGTTGACCAGAATCAGGTCTTTGGCGCGTTCGTAGCGCCGGGCGGCTTTGGGATCAATTTTGGACATACTTTTCCTGCATAACTTTAATCAATTTTAAGTAAGAGTATATGTCAGGCCGGAGGATATCTCAAGCTCGGGCAGAACTTTGATTCAGATCCTTGATTGCGGCATTGAGGGGCAGGTCGGCCATGGCTTCCAGGCCATAGGGGCAAACCCAGGACCAATTATGGGGGCCGAAGGAGCCCGGCACGTTGGTGGGTTCAAGTAAACGGGGTTCGTGATCCGGCAGCCCCAGACTGAACCAATCCTGCAGCGACTGGACCGAAAAGATCGACGCGCTGCGACTGACCGCAGCGAGCGCGGCGGCGGCAACGGCGCGGAGCCCCGCGGAGCCGGACTCGAGTCCTGCGGGGACCTTCAGGTACTCCGCGAACTCCTGGCGTTCATGGGGCGGAAGGTCGCGCCACCAGCGGATCACGGGATACATGTCGTGGGTCGTGAGCGTGGCGATGGAATTGGTCCGGTACTCCTCCGGCGGAACGATGCGGCGGTTGTCCTTGGGGTCGCGCAGCCAGCGCTGGATGTCCATGCCGGGAATGCCGAGCCGCCGAAGCGTCGGGTTCGAGCAGGCGGGCACGACGCCCAGATCCTCCGCGCACGGCAGCATGCGCGTGTTCTGCAGGATCGCCGCAAAAATCCGGCTGCCGTGCTCTTCCCACACCCGTTCGTCGGGCGGATCGAACGTGCCGTAGCGCCCGGCGTTTTCGAGCGGTTCGTCCATCCGGATCGTCCAGAGGCGGAACATGCCGATCGCGTGGTCGATCCGGTAAAGGTCGTAGAATTCCTGCGCGTAACGGAGCTTTTCTTTGAGATAACGGTAGCCGTCGGCGGCGATCGCCTCCCAATCGTAAGGCGGCATCCCCCACCGCTGGCCTGCGGCCAAAAAGTAATCGGGCGGCGCGCCCGACGACAGGTGCATCTTGAAGAAGTGCTGATTCGCCCACACGTCCGCGCTGTTGCGCGACACCAAAAACGGCAGGTCGCCGATGAGCAGCACGCCCCGGCGCGCGGCCGCGGCGCGGGCCGCACGCATCTGCTCCCACAACTGCCACTGCATCCATTCGTGGAATAGAACCGACGGACCATGCTCGCGCCGGATGCGGTCGAGCGCTTCGGGCCGGCGGCGGCGCAAGTCTTCGTCCCATTCGGGCCAGGGCCGCTCCATGTTGAGGTAGCGGATCACTTTGTAGAGCGCGTAATCGCCGACCCAGAACTTTTCTTTTTCGAGGAATTTGGCGAAGTCTTCGTCGGCGGCGAGCGACTCACGGACGGACGAAAAAATTTCCCACAGGAGGCCGAGCTTTTCGGCCTTCACGCGGTAATCGACGCGGGGGCCGCCGCACGGGAACTTTTCCCTGATTCCGCGGATGCGGTCCTTGTGCGCGCCGCGCGCGACACCTTTGAGGGAGTCGAGGCGCAGGTACATGGGATCCAGCGCGAACGAGCTCACCGCGTCGTACGGACAGAAGTCGAATGCGACGTCCTGGAGCGGCAGGAGCTGGATCAGCGACTGACCGGTCGCGGCGCACCAGTCGGCGAGCAGCGCGAGGTCGGGGATTTCGCCGATGCCGGCGCTTTTTTTGGAGTAGATGGAGAACAGCGGCGCGATCACGCCGGCGCGGCGGCGGACGTCAATACGCTTCCATTGCCGGGCCGCGGGCGTCTCGATCAGGTACGAGTAGTCAGGATCGCCGTTCATGCGGATGCGGCTTTGCGGTTTTCCCACCAGGACAGGATCCACAGCGCGTTGATGTAGGAGGCGCCGGCGATCAGGAAGAGCCACGGCGAACCGATGAGTGCAAAAAAGTAAATGAGCAGCGTCGGGTCGCCGTCCTGGCCGAGCACGTACAGGACGGTTTGCCAGACCGAGCGGTTCGCGGGAGGCGGGACTTTGTCGGACGCGCTTTTTGCGGCGCGGATCGCAGCCATGCGCTCGCCCGTCACGCGCGAAAAATTGATCGCCGAGCCCGCGATCGCCGCCATCCACCAGCCGCGCACGGCCTCGCCCGGCACGCCCAGCGTCACTGCTCCGAGCGCGAGCCCCGTCCACAGCGCGAAATCGACCATGAGGTCCGCGCAGAAGTCGTACCACATCCCGAACCGGCTCTGCATGCTCTTGGCCCGCGCGATATCGCCGTCGCAGTTGTCGAGAATGAACGCCAGTTGCAGAAAAACCGCGCCCAAGATCATCGTCCCGCGCCGTCCTTGGGAGAAAAAGTATCCAGCCCACAACCCCGCGCCCATCGAAAGGGTCGTGACATGATTGGGCGTCAGTGGTGTCCTGAGCAACACGGCACTGACCCGTGAGGCGATTTTTCGATTAAACGTGAACAAATCCACAATTTGCATAGGCGCTTACTTTACCACACGGGCTAAACCCAGTGCGGGAGAGAGGGGCTTCTCCGGGGCATAGCCGCCGGCGCGCTGTCTAAGACGAGGCGCGCCGGCTCCATTTGTCCTCGTCGGCGGGGACGCCTCCTCGGACAAAAAGCCCCTCCGAAACCCCTCTCTCCCGCACTGGGTTAAAGTCGCGCGTGATATAATCTCGGCCTATGAAATGGACTTCCACTCATCAGGAAAACGCCAAGCGGTTCTCGGCCGACCTTAAGTCGCACGGGTATAACTTTTTTACCGGCGTGCCCTGCTCGCTGCTCGGCGCGCTGCTCGAGAATATCGCCGGGGATAAGACGATGCCGTACTACCCGGCTGTTCGCGAAGATGCGGCGTTCGGGTTGGCGGCGGGGGCTTATATGGCGGGCAAGAAGCCGGCTGTCCTTATCCAGAATTCTGGGTTGGGTTACTCGCTCAACGTCCTCACCTCGCTCAATCTTATTTACAAGATCCCCATTCTCGCCGTCGTCACCTGGCGCGGCCACGGGCCTGATGCGCCCGAGCATATCGTCATGGGCGCGTCCTGCCTCAAGATCATGGAAGACGTCGGCATCCCCGTCGCCGCTCCCGACGGCGCCGTAGACCTGTCGAACGCGCTCCGCCAGGCGGTCCACGTGACCAACGTTCAGAAAAAGCCCTTCGCCCTTTTCATCAAACGCGGGATCTTCGGACAATGAACTCCACTCAAGCCGTCGCTCATATCCTCAAGAAGCTCGGCAACAAGCCCGCCGTGATCGCCACCGGCTTCATCTGCCGTCAGGCGCAGGCGGCGGCCGCGCGGCCCCAGAACTTCTACATGATCGGGTCGATGGGCATGGCCTCGTCGATCGGCCTGGGCGCAGCCCTCGCCCGCCCCAAACAGCCGATCGTCGTGGTCGACGGCGACGGAGCCGTCCTCATGAACCTGGGCCACTTGCCGATGGCGGGGACGTTTAAGCCGAAGAATTTTTATCACATCGTCGTCGACAACGGCCGTTACGAATCGACCGGCGGCCAGAAGACGCTGTCCAAGGACGTCAAGATCGAAGCGATCGCCAAGGCCAGCGGTTACAAATCCGCCGTCGGCGTCGCGACCGAAGCGGCGCTCAAAACCGCCCTCGTCAAATTGTTCAAGTCCCCCGGCCCGGCGATGCTCGTCGTGCGCGTGAAGCCCGAGACGGGCGAAACACCCCCGCGCGTCACCGATTCGCCCGAAGAAATCACCCGCAAGTTCTCCGCCGCGCTCCAATCCGGCAAATGACCCGCGTCGCGCTTCCGGCCAAAAAGTGGGTGCTCCTGAACCCCGGCCCCGTCAATGTCTCGGACCGCGTCCGCCGCGCCCTCCTCGAACCCGACATCTGCCACCGCGAACCCGAATTCCTCCAAGTCCTCGCTTCCGTCCGCGCGTCGCTCCCTGAAGTCTTCGGGATCGCCCGGACGCATGAGGCCGCGCTCTTCGCCGGCTCCGGCACGCTCGCGGTCGAGGCGATGCTCTCGAGCGCGGGACACGCCGGCGAAAAATTCCTCGTGCTCTCCAACGGCGTGTACGGCGACCGGATGGCGGACATCCTGAAGCGCCACCGGATTGCGCATCACGTCCTGCGCGGAGAGGGCCTGGCGTTTCCGGAGCTCAAGGATGCGGATGCTTTTCTCAAGAAAAATAAGTCCGTCACCGCGATCGCGATGGTCCATCACGAAACGTCGACCGGTTATCTGAATCCCCTGGAGGCCGTCGCG
Organism: uncultured Planctomycetia bacterium; assembly: GCA_964430735.1. GTDB lineage: Bacteria > Omnitrophota > Gorgyraeia > 2-02-FULL-51-18 > JAGOUK01 > JAGOUK01. The sequence continues at coordinate 206,333 of CAYSFB010000001.1, forward strand.
CGCCTCGCCCGGAAACACGGTATCGTCGTCCACGTCGACGCCGTGAGTTCGCTCGGCGCGGAACACATCCCCTGGCATCTGCCGGTCGCGTACGTCGCCGGCGCTTCGGGCAAATGCCTCCACGGCTTTCCGGGCGTCGGGTTCGTCCTCGTCTCCAAAAAAGAAATTCCCTGTCTCGAAAAACATCCCAACCGTTCGCTCTATCTGGACCTCGGCGGCACGCTCGCCGTCCAGTGCACCGGCGGCACGCCGTTCACGCCTTCGGTCCAGCTGATCTATGCGCTCAAAGCCGCGCTCGACGAGCTCAAGACCGAGACGGTCGCGCGGCGCATCGCGTCCTACCGACGCAAGTCGGAGACGCTCCAGCAGGCGCTCGAGGCGGCCGGCATCCAAATCCTCGCGCCCGAGGGCGCGCGGTCGCACGTCCTCACCGCCGCGCGCCTGCCGGCCGGCGTCGGCTACGAGGCGCTGCACGATTGGATGCGGAAAAACGGGTATTTGATCTATGCCGGTCAGGCGCAGTGGAAGGACAGAATCTTCCGGCTGGCGAATCTGGGGCAGGTCACCGAAGCCGAGCTGAAGCGCGCCGTCGCGCTCGTCAAAACGGAAGCGGACCGCGCAGGCAAACAATTAGTCGGCCAGGCCGTTCTGCTTGCCGCCGGAGTCGGCAAGCGTTTCGGCGCGGCGACGAAGCTCACGCCCAAATGCCTCCTCCCCCTGCCCGACGGCGGAACCCTGCTCGAACGGTACCTCCACGCCTTCCGCGTCGCCGGCCTGCGCAACGTCACGATCGTCGTGGGTCATCAGCAGCATCTCATCAAGGCCGCCTGCCGCAAGCATGGGCAAGGCCTCAAGATCCGCTTCCGCACCAACCGCCGTTACCGGCTCGGCAGCGTCGTGTCGCTCTGGACGGCCCAACAGGATCTCTTGAACGGCGCAATCGTCCTCGATGCGGACGTGCACTTCCCGCCGGACCTTTTGCGCAAGCTGCGCGAGGACCGGAACGAAGCGGCCTTCCTGATGGACCCGCGCGCCAAGTCGACCGGCGAAGAAATGATCCTGCAGGCCGACCGCAAAACGGGAAACATCGTGAAGATTTCCAAGCCGCTCGACCCGGGCCTGAAGCCGCTGGGCGAAGCGACCGGGATTTTTAAGGCGGGGCCGAAGGCGGGCAGGAAGTTGGCCGCGATCCTGGACCGGATGGTCCGCCGCGGCACCGTGAACTGCGAATACGAAGACGCCTACTGCGAGTTGATGAAAAGCTTTTCTCCCGCCTGCGTCCCCGTCGGCGACGTCTTCTGGACCGAGATCGACTTCCCCTCCGACCTCGCCAAAATCAAAAAATAACTAGCGCGCTTTTTTCTGACAGGCCGCGTGGCGTTCGCAGGTCACGAGGTGGTCGTTGACCATGCCGGTGGCCTGCATGTGGGCGTAGCAGATGGTGGAGCCGACGAAGCGGAAGCCGCGGGCCTTCAAGTCCTTGCTCATGGCGTCGGACTCCGGGGACGTGGCGGGAATGTCCTTCATGCTCTTCAAGCGGTTCACGATGGGCTTGCCGCCGGTGAACTTCCAGATGTATTTACTGAAGCTCCCCTCCTTGGCCTTCACTTCCAAAAAAGCCTTCGCGTTCGAGACGGCCGAGCTCACCTTGAGGCGGTTGCGGATGATGCCGGGGTCGAGAAGCAGCTTCTTGCACTTGGCGTCGGTGTAGCGGGCCACTTTTTCGGCGTCGAAGCCGTCAAAGGCACGGCGGTAGCTCTCGCGCTTGTGGAGCACGGTGCGCCAGCTCAAGCCGGCCTGCGCCCCTTCGAGGATCAGAAACTCAAACAGACGCCTGTCGTCGTACAGCGGCACGCCCCATTCGGCGTCGTGATACGCGCGCATGAGTGCGTCATCGCCGGGCCAGGGACATGAACCGCTGTTATTCATCCGGCTTCCCTTACCCGATATACGCGTCGGCTTCGATCTCGATCAGCATGTCCGGGTCGATGAGCTTGGACACTTCGACCATTGCGGTCGCGGGACGGACTTCGCCGAAGAATTCGCCGTGGACGCGAGCGGCTTTTTCCCACTCGCCGATGTTCGTGAGGTAAAGACGGGTGCGCACGACGGCCTTCATGTCGGTGCCGGCCATTTTGAGCGCGGCTTCGATGTTCTGGAGGGTCTGCCGGGTCTGCGCGGCCAGATCCCCTTTGCCGACGAGTCCGTCCGGACCCGAGGCGGTCGTCCCCGACACATGCACGTACTGCCCGACCTTCACGGCACGCGAATATCCGATGATCGGTTCCCACTTACCCCCGGTCGAAATGTTCTGTCTGGCCACGTTGGTTCTCCTGTTTCCTGTTTTATTTTTTGGTTTTGGCAAAGGCGGTCTGGACGAATTGTTTGGCCAGGTCCGCGGTCACGAGCGGAATGCTGTCGGCCTGGGACATGGGCTTCTTGGTGATCGTGGCCATGACGCGCTCTTTCCAGAGCGGGCGTCCGGACTTCACGTTGGTCACGGTGAAGTTGGCCTGCAGCCGGGCGTAATCCTCGGTCACCGCCGCGTCCATCGCCGTGCCGCCGATCCCGACCAGCATGTCGATCGGATCGTGGTCCGTCCACAGATACTCGGAGATGCTGGACGCTACCGTGATCTCCGCCTCTTCCGGGGTCGAGACGATCACGAAGGTGACGCTTCTGCGGGCCTTGAGCGCTTCTTCGAGCTGGGTTTTGAGCATCTCCGCGCTGACGACTTTTTCGGCGGTTGCGTCTTCCACGGGCGCGACATAGACCTTCACCGACTTGCCTTCAAAGCGGTCATACAGACTTTTTTCCTGAATCGCGAAAGCCGAACCGGAAACGGCGGCGAACAATGCTAAAAAAACCGGAACGAGCATCTTGATCTTCATGATGGAGCAAAGGCCTTTCTGATTTGGGGTCTGCGATACGAACCGATATCTTAAAGCGTCAGGGAGCGAAGTCAACTCGAGCGTCATCGTCCGACGCATCGGCGCATTCTTATCCCTTTCCGTAACCGCCCTGCACTTTGGGCTGGGCCTGGTCTTTTTTCATCCTCTCAATCCCTTCCTTTCGCTCGATCTCCGCAGCTTGGATCCTGGCCATCACCTTCTGCTGGGCTTCGCGAACGAGCGGGTCGGGATGGCTCGCCGCCTCCGCCAGCAGTTTTTGAGCCTCTTCGGTCCGATAGCGCGACATCTGATCAAGCGCAGCAATCTTGATCCGTACATCGGGATCGTTCTGATACACGCCGGCAATGTCCGTAAATACCTTGGGATCCCACAACGTGGCCATCAGCCGGAGCGCCATCGCCCGGATATACGGCGACGCGTCGCGCAGGCCGATGCGGTAGAACTTGACCGCATTCTCGTCCTGGATCTCGCTGCGCGCAATATTTTCCCCTTCCTTCGAATAGAGCAGGCTCACGGCATGAAGCGCGGCGATCTTTTCGTTTTCAGCACCTTTTTCGAGAAGTACCTGCTCGTACACGGGAGGCGCATTCAGACCGAATCCCATGAGCTTTTCATACCCGGCATTCGCTCTGGCGATCCGGTCCGGTGCATCATTGGGGATCTCGGAGATCTCGCGGATCACCGAACGGATCTCCGCGTTGACGGGATCGACCTTGCTCGACGCGCAGGACGAGACGGTTACGCACGCGAGCGCCATTGCGGACCAGCGAAGCCAGGCGGGGCGGTTCATCAATTTTTCTCCTTAGATTTGATCGTGGTGAGGGCAAGGTCCGGGGCTTCGCCGATCGTGAACGTACGCGGCTTGGACTTTACGACCCATTTAAAAAATGTCGGCAGCATGAAGGCAATGATCACGAGCTTGAGAAACGCCGTCGCCGGCCACGCGCCGGGAACGGGGAACAAAAAAATCACAAACGCCAGCAGCACGAGCGACCCCCCGCCGAACAGAACCCCGGCCGCATACGCTGCCGCATGGGATCCCGTCAGAACCCGGGCGTCGGGACGGGCGGCCGCGACGCGCAGAAGCGCCTGGTGGACGAAGGGAGAGAACGCGGCGGATTGGTCGGCAAAATCGGCGAAGCCTTTGAAGTGGACGTTGTCGATCTCCATCGATGCCCCGCTCTCCGACCGCAGCCGGAACACGTAACGCCAGGGCTTCACGCGCGTGGGGCTGAAGGCGATCTGAACGCGGTTGACCGTCTTCCAGCTGAGACGCCGCTCCTCGCCGTCCGGTGCGCGCTCGACCAAAGCATCGGATTCGATCCGCCATTCACGCGGCGTCTCGGTGAACAGACTGTCCCGCTTGCGATAGGTCCCGGTCATCGCCGCAACCGGAATCAGAGCTGCCCGGCCAGCTCTTCGAACAGTTCCTGAAGCAGGCCGTCGGTCGCGTATTCCGGCCAATCGGCGCTGACCAGGCAAACGCCGAACTCCGTATCAAACGCCACCGCGCGGAAGACCGGCTCGGCGGGCCCGTAACCTCCCCCTTCACCCATCCCCACGACTTCGAGCACCGGCTGCTTAGGCCCGACCGAAGCCGATTTCCATTGGGGACGCTCGACGCCGTTTTTGGCCGCCAGGTCCGCCATCCACTCCGCCGCGCCGCCCGAGGCGATCAGGTCGGCGACGGTCCGGCCGGCAAATTGCCCCTTGGACCCTTCCCAACGGCGGATCTCAAAATAAATCTCGTCCTCAGGATTCTCGAAGTCGATGCCCACGTCGACCCGGCCGGCGTCTTCGAGGATCGAGGCCCGGCGCTCGAACCGCTCGTCGTTCAACCGCACGAAGATCATCTTGCGCTCAAAGTCGTTTCGGACAAAAAAGTCCTCGAGCCTCCGCTCCGACGCGTTGATCTTTTCCGCATCTCCGGGTCCGCCGGCCCGGCGGAACACGCTGCCCTCGATAAATCCGTCGAAGGCGTTCACGAAGTCCGCCAGCCGGTCCGGATTCGCCAGGATACGCGAATGCACCGGATCGTATTCGGCCTCTTTGAGCTGTCCGGCCTTCTGCGCCTCAGACAGGCGCTTCTTATCTCCGGTCAACATCGTGAGCGTGCCGTCCGGGTGTATCCGATAGGCCATGAGGTCGAACTCATCGCGCTTGCCCTTGAGCCGCTTCACCGACACGAAGCCCTTCTTGCGGTAAATCCCAAGCTGCGCACGCGACCGGGACGGGTAAACGTCATAAACCTCGATATCGTCGGACGCGCTCTGCTTCATCGCTTCGATCTCAGCCGCGGTGACCGCATTCGGAGCCGCGACGACGGTCAGGCGCTCGGGATCGCCCGTGTAGAGGACGCTGATGATGTCACCGTTGCCGTCGGCCGGATCCTCGGCCCCGCCAATCCAGTACCCGACGAGCGGGTGCTTTTCGGACAGCTTGTCGCGGTCGCCGATGGGATGCGTCGACTCGATGCAGCCCGACAGTGCCGCCGCCAAACCGACACAGGAACCGGCGCAGGAAACAAAACGAACCAACGCTCTCATCATCTCGACGCTCCCGTTTTTAGTACTGCTGGGACTGCAGGTAGGCGGTGATGTCGCGCAATTCGCGGATCGTCAGCTTGTCCGCGAAGTCCGTCATGGGCGACGTCTGCGCGTCCTCGGGATCCCCCTGGCCGAAGTCCGGCGCGATGCTGTGCGACGGCGCGACGATGGCTTGCGCGATCGTCCCGGCCGGCACCGCGGGGCCGAAGGTCAAAGTCGGCGCAGCCGCGCCCGAAGCCGGCGCCGGCAGCGCCGCATCTCCGGCGACGCGGTGGCAGGCCACGCAGCCCGTCCGGATGAAGTCCTCGCGTCCTGCGGCGGCGTTCCCTTTGGGGAGATAAAAACTGCCGGTCTCCGTCTGTGTCTCCTGCGCCGCCGCGGCCGTGCCGCAAACCGCCGCGAGCCATGCCGCCATAAGTAGAAGCTTTTTCATCGCATCCTCCCCGATTAAGAAACGACCTTGATCGACCGCCACTTGCCCGTTCGATAACGGAGCCAGGCGACCCCCGAAAAAATCATAAACACCGCGATCACCAGCGCCCAGGCCTGCACCACCGGCAAACCCATCCAGCGCGTGCCGGCGTACAGCGTCAGCGCCGCGAGCCAATGCAGCGACACGTGATAACACATCGCCCACAGCGTGTCGCCCGCCCCGCGCAGCGCGCCGACGAACACAATGACGAGCACGATGCTGAACATGTAAATAGAGATCATCCGCAGCATTGTCACCGTAAGCGGCCGCGCTTCGAGAAAAACCGCATCCATCCCGTTGCCGGGCCGAAACAAGTCCGCCATCGGCGCCGCGAACAAACCAAAGAGCACCAGCAGCACACCTCCGTAGACGCAGCCGACCTTGAGCCCCGACATCACCGACCGGTGCGCGACGTCCGGCAGCTGCGCGCCCATGTAACGCCCGACCAGACTCGTCACGCCGACCTCCATCCCCATGAGCGGAATGTACGCGGTCATGTCCCAGTTCATGAGAATGCTCGACGCGGTCGCGACGACAGGGCCCAGCGACTGAAACGCGAGCACGAACGCGTTGGCGCCCATGAGCGTGAACAACATTTCCGCTCCCGAAGGGGCGCCGAAGCGCAGCAGTTTTTTAAAAACTTCAGGGACAAAAACGAGCGACTTGCCGATCGAGAATTCCGCCCGGTTCTTCGGCGCGAAATACGCCGCCGCAAGCATCAGAATGCCCAGCACGCTCGCGATGAGCGAGCCGTAAGCCGCGCCGCGGATGCCCAGCGCCGGCAGGCCGAATTTGCCGTAGATGAGGATGTAGCTGGCGATGATATTGACGATCATCGCGGTGACGGACGCGCCCATCACGATCCGCGTGCGGCCGATGCCGGAGAAAAAACTCGACAGCGACTGCCGGATGAAGATCAGGATGGTCCCGTACGTCATGATATCGAAGTAGGCCGCCTGCGCCTCGAGCTGCGATGCCGGAACCCCGAGCTGGCCGAACAACCCCTTCACAAAGGGCTGGCATAAGAGCACCAGCGGATACAGGCACAGCGCCGCGACGAGGGCCTGGCTGACGACAACCGCGCAATGCTCTTTTTTGCCGGCGCCGAGGTATTGCGCGACGAGCGCCGTGCCGTAGCCGAAGAGCCCGAACCCGAAGCTCGCCATCATGAACGCCGCGACCCCGCCGCCCACGGCCGCGTTCATCGCGTCCGGACCCAGGCGCGAAAGCAGCAGCCGGTCCGAGAACATCATCACGGTGTCGCAGGCGTAGGAGACGACCATCGGCAAAGCGATGGCCATCATCTCGCGGACGCCTCCCGGGCGGTGCTCCTGTTTGATCACAACGCCGCGGGACTCCGGTTCGCCTGCACGTTCGGCTTAAAAACAGCGGCGCCGGTCCAGGACGAATCGTCATACGCGGGCTTGGTGCTGCTACCGACATACGACCAAAGCCGGTCGCGGTCAAACATCCACTCGGGATGATAATCGCTCAGTTGTTCCGCATAAGGAAAAATTCTGCGATTGCTCTTGTCCGTGGCATCCAAGAGGTAGGTTCGTCCATCTTTGCGGCAAATGACCCAAGCGTGGCCGTCGCCTCCGGCAGAGCCCACCACGACCCGGGCCTCATACCCCAAATCCTCCAGCCAATCAGACAGCACAATGGCGTGATCTTCGCAATCACCCCTCAAAAGACGATAAGCTTGTCGGGACGTTTGCCAAACCTCGTCATATCCGCCGTCAAACAAATTCTTGTCCAGCGAATAGCGCATGCGGAACGCGACCGTCTGAGCCACAAGCCAGGGATTGTCCGTCTCAAACGGCCGGATCCCCACTAAAAATGAGTTGACCGGATGCTGTCGCAGATCACGAGCCAAAGCCGTCACTGCAAAAAGCTTTTTGGTCAGCAAGCCGTCCGGACGGTGCATGTGCCAAAGCCGCACGCCGGAATGGCCGAGGGACTCCGAAGCCAGTATGGAATTAAAGTAATCTGTCGTATATTTTTCGTCCGAACCCTCCACGGCATAATACCCGTCGCGGGGAGCGTCCTCGGCAGGACCCGGATCGATCGGAACCGAAGGTTCGATCGGAGGAGGTTCGATTTTTTTAACGATGGGAATGCGGGCGGCAGGCACCGGCGGAGCTGACTGCTCCGCCGTAAATGACTCCGCGAGCGCCGCCAGGACAAACAGCAGAACCCACATGCCCAATTGCTTCACAAGCCCGAGCCGGGCCTCGATTTCGTCTTCTGAGCGAAACACGAATAGACTACCCCTTGAGGCCGGAAGACACGATGATGGCGACAAATACCAGGAGAGTTGACGCAAAAATAGCTGCCGCTACATTGCCCCGCTTGATTTCTTCCTCAAGATTGACCGACTTCAACAATTTGGAATCAGCGAACTTGATCGCGATCAATCCAATAAAAAGCGCACACATCGTGTACGTGATGTTGAGCAAAAAAGTGACCATGTTCGCGGCAAAATATTCCAAATTCATTTCCGGCTCCTTAGTCTTTGGAAAAAAGCGGGCGGTATTGCTTGAGATATCCGACCATCGCGACGATGTGCAGCGCGGCCATCGCTGCCGGGAGTATCAAGTTGCCGAGACCCGGCGTGAGAAACAGGTGATGCAGGAAGATGTTCAGCGTAATCGGGGCCAAAATCACCAGCGCCAGCGGAGAAGCCAGGTTGACGAGCAGCAGCAACCCGCAGATCACCTCGGTCGCTTTAAGAAGGGGGAAAAAGTATCCCGACGCCATGATCCCCTGCATGTACAGCTGGGCCTTTTCGGGCATCGGCGGCATTTCCGGCGTCATCACGCCCAGCGCGATCATGAGCCCCATCCCGCCAAAAATAAAGTAGATCAGTCCGAGCAAAATACGCGAGGCGACGTGTATCATCTTTAACATAATGACTCTCCTTTAAAGAGTTGGTAAAAACATTGTTCGAGTCCGTTCATTATATCCCCATTCAGGAGGCTTGCACATGCCGGCCATTTTTGTATCGGACTTCGGACCCTTTCCCGCGCTCGAAAACGACGCTTACACCGCGGCGCTGGCAGAGCTCGGCCGGACCCTGCCGCGGCCGCGCGCGGTCGTGATCATGTCCGGGCATTGGGAGGCCCGGGGCCCGATCGCCGTGAGCTCGGCCGCCAAGCCCGGCATCGTCCACGACTACTCCGGATTCCCGCCGGAATTTTACCGGCTCACCTACCCTTGTCCGGGCGATCCCGATCTGGCTCAACAAATCGCTGGATACCTGACGGCTGCGCAGATCCCCGCCGCGACCGATCCGAAACGTCCGATCGATCACGGCGCATGGGTTCCCCTGTCGCGCATGTATCCGAAGGCCGATATTCCGGTGGTTCAGCTGACGGCGCCGGAGACGCTTCGGGCGAGTTTTGAGATGGGCCGGATTCTGGCGGGTCAATTGCCCGGGGATGTGCTGCTCGTGGGCTCAGGCGCACTGAGCCACAACTTGAGACTCATCTTCGCGCACGGCAAAGACGACGCGCCGGACGCATGGGCCTTGGAATTCGATGCCTGGTGGGTCAAGAACCTGACGAGCGGCAACACGGCCGAACTTCTTGATTTTAGAAAAAGCGCGCCTTCAGCGGATCGCGCGGTTCCGACGCTGGATCACATCAATCCGTTCTTCTTCAGTCTCGGCGCCGCCCAAGGCGCTCCCGTGAGCTTTTTCCATCAGAGCATCCGCTACGGCAACGGCCTGATGAAAATCCTGACCTTTAATCGGAACTAAAAAGCCACCACCGCTCGCTCATCGCCGCAGACCCGCGGCGCGGCGTCCGCTCGAAGTAAATCGTCATCGCCTGTCCTGATACCGTCACGATCTCGAACCAATGCTTGCGGATATACCGGTCGGTGCTGCCGTTGCGGCAGGTCCCGGTATCTTTCCAGGTCCGGATCACCTTCTGGACGCGGAAGCGCTCCTTGCGCCAGTCAAACTCATGCGGCATCCCCGGCTCGCCCGACGCCATCCGCGCGGTGTCATAAGTCCCCTTCACCGGCTTGATCGCTTCGCTGACGAATCCGGAACCTGTCATGATTTGAGCTCAACCAACTTGTGCTTGGAAGTGAGGCCGGATCGGATATGGATCTTGGATTTGGCGACGTCCCAATATTCGGCCAGGACCCGGATCACCGCTTCATTGGCCTGTCCGTCCACCGGTTTGGCCCGGACCCGGACGACCAACTCGCCCGACTCCAAGACCTCGACGCCTTCTTTGGAGCTGCCGGGCTTCACCCGGATCTTGAAGGTCACCGATACAGCCAGTGTTTAAACAGGCGCGTGTAATGGGGCATGACGACATAGACCATCAACCAAACGGTCACGCCGCTGATCAGCAGGACGGCAAGATAATGGTTCGAGACGCCCGCCCGCTCCAATGCCGGAGCCATCGAATACGTCACCGCCATCCCCAGCGGATAGATCGCCGACCATGTGATCAGGAATTGCTTCCAGCGCACCGGAACCCGGGCCTTCGACCCTTCCGGAGCGAACCAGAACTCCAGGCCGCTGCGGACATGGAAGGTATCGTCCTTCGCCAACAGCGGCCGGATCTTTTCGATGAGCCGCTTTCGGTCGGCCGACTCCATCCAGCCCTTGAGATGTTCGTGTGTGTCGAAACGGATGACGACGGTAGAAGTCACCGTAAGACCCGGAACGGGCCGGATGACCTGCAGATCCAGATTGCCGGGATAGCTTCTGCAGAGGGGGCCGATCTCGTCGAGCCATGCCTCGTACGCGGCCTCATACCCCTCGCGCACATGATGCGTGATGACGACCGTGGCTCCCCATTCAGACCCATTCAAATTCATCACAAACCCTTTTGCCGTCTAGATCGGCAGGATCGGAACCTGAGAAGCCAGCTTGAGCGTCATGAGAAGCCCCATGGCCGCGATCGCAACCCCCGCGCAGCCGAAGATGAGACCGACGATCCACAGCGACTTGCGCTGCAAGAGCGCGCTGACCGACGACAACATGATGGCGATCTGGAGCAGAACGACGGCGATGGTGAAGTGGAGGGCTTGCTTGCTGACCACCTTGCGCTTCTCGCCGAAGCCCTTGGCCTTGGCTTTGATCTCGTCTTTTTGTTTGACGAATTTGGCGCGGTCCTTGGTGCTTTCTGCGATCAGGGCTTCGATACCTTGTTTCTGCTCCGGAGTGGCGGCGGTCAGCATCTGGCCCTGCAAGATGTACTTTTCGGAATCCATGATGGCGATCTTGGTCGTCTTGGACTGCAGATACGACCACTGCATCCCCTCTTCCGAAGTAAGAAGCTGCGTCGCCGAAATGCAATTGGTCGACCGCGCCGAAACCGCCGCCGTGAGCACCGCCAACAACGTCGTCGTGATCGCGACACCCTTCATCCACGGTGCTTGAAGAATCTCTGCCATGATTGATCCCTTGGTTAATTCGATCTGAACCGATAACGAGTAGATGTTCGCATTCTACTACCGCACCGACCCAGCGTCAGCCCACGTCGAGTCGATGGCTTTGATGACCTCGTCGGGTTTTGAAAAAGCCGGATGATGCCCCGTCCCGGGCAATACGACGAGCTTCGAGTGAACGATGGTCCGATGCAAGGGATAGGCGTGGCGTTCGGCGGGCGCGACCGAGTCCTGGTCGCCCGTGACGATGGTGACCGGGACCCGGATCTGCGAATAGCGGGGCCGCAGGGCCTCCAGGTTGGGTCCGAGGTTTTCTTTGACGTCCTGGGCGTTGGACTTAAAAGACTCCGGCTCCGTCGCCAAGGCAACGGCGGTTTTCGCGTAGCCGGCAGGGACCGGATCGGGATAAAACGTCTTTTTGATAAACGCGTCGGGATTCCTGAGCCGCGTGGCGGACCGGACCAACAGCCGGACGAACAAATCCCCCAAGACCGGCGTCGTGGTGACGCGATAGATCATCTCCAGGCGCGCATAGGGAACGACATAGGCGCCCAGAAGCACGATGCCCGATACTTCCTCAGGATATTTCAGAGCATATGCGAGAGTAACCGCCCCTCCCCAGGAATGGCCCACCAGAAGCGGCTTCTTGATCCCCTCACCGGCCAGAAACGCATGCAGCGCTTCCGCATGATCCTCCAGCGTCATCACGACTTTTGACCGGCCGCTGAGCCCATGTCCCGGCATATCGACCGCCACGGCCTTGTAACGCTCCGCCACCCGGCCAAAGATCGACAACCTGAAGTCCTGAAGCGATCCATAACTGCCGTGGACCAAAACAACCGGCTTCCCAGATCCCGCGCAGACCGAGTTCATCATGAAGCGCTGCTACGGACGTCGGATCTGCGCGCCACGCGGTGGAGCACCTCGGCGATGAAGGTCTGGTATTTGACGCCCATCCGCCGGGCTTGAGCCTTAAGGGAGTCCAGATCCTGGCGATTGATGCGGATGTTGAGCACCGCATCCTTGCGCTTGGCCGCCAGCGCGCGGGCGATCTCTTCAAATTCGGTCTTGGACACGTCCTTGTATTCTCCGCGGACCAGCGCATCCTCCATCGCCCGTTCCTGACGCGTGAGCTTAAGCCGTTTCATGAGAATCTCCTTTTAAGAACCGTTTTGTGTACTTCCTGCACGGATAAAGCGTTTTGAGAAAAATCATATCCTGCCGGATCACGCACGGCACCGATGCCGACCCTCCGAATTATACCATACAATTGTATATACATATTAAAATCACATCTCCTACCCATATAGACGGACGAGAGGCCCAAATTTATTCAACTTTTCGGCGGGATTAGTAAATTTTGTGAGAGTTAACTATCGAGCTGCGCTGAACTAGGCGGGGCGGGTAGCATTTGGGCTATCCGCTCTAGAGCGGCCAGATATCGGGGTCAGGAAAACTAGGGACCTACTTCAATGCGCTTCACGATGCCCAGCTTCTGCCCCTCGAGCTCATGGAGCTCCTTAATGTATTCGCCCCCATCCAGCACACGCCAAAACGCGGGACATCTGTTTGACTGATCCGAACGTCCAATGTATACTCAGCTCGTAGTTAACAAATGGCTTCGGCCTCCGAGAAACCCCGCTTCACGGCGGGGTTTCGATTTTTACGGCACCCGCCGCAAAAACTCCCCCACCCCTCACACCGACTTTTTTGAAATAAAACCGATGTGGAGATCCGCACCGCACGCACGGGCGATCTTTTGTAAAAGAGTAAGGGTGTAACCCCGATAATTACTGCTTTCATAGCGGGAAATGGCCGACTTGGTCGTATGAATTCGCAAGGCCAATTCTCCCTGAGTCAGGCGTGCTTTATGGCGCAACTCCGCTATCTTTTCAGAAATAACGAGGCTCTTGTAGGCCTTCTCAAAATCCTCCCTGAACCTTTTATCGGCAAGCAGCTTGGAAGCATAGGTTTTCTTAGTCATAATAGACACCCTCTTTAACGCGAAGCTCGTAATCCTTTTTCAAACTGACCGCCCTGGCGAGCTCCCTCTTATCCACCTTCTGACCCTTCTTACGATAGGCGTTGGTCAAAATGATCCTCTTCCCCCTCGTAGAAAAAATTAAAGAAGCGATCATCCAACGGCTTAAACTCATAGATCTTCTCATGCTTATCGACAACCCGGAATTTGCGCTCATCGAACAACCTGCCCTCTTCAGCCATGTACTTAACCAGCGCCAAAAGCTTAATTTTGACCTGGCGATCACCGGCATCAAAATACTTCTTGGCAGGCAACTCACCTTTTTCGTCGAAGTAAAACTCGACTTGATATTTGCTTCCTTTATAAAAAATGAAGTCTTCTGATTTGGGGCGCATCTCATTGGCCCCAGATAAGGTTAGCATATATGCTAACCACTATCAATGTCGGGAAAAGTTTTGAGAAATACTCGCCTTTTGAATCCATGAGCCTCCTCCGCTATTTACTTATATAGACGGACGAGAGGCCCAAATTTATTCAACTTTTCGGCGGGATTAGTAAATTTTGTGAAAGCTAACGATCAGGCGGCAATAATACGGGCGGGATGGGCGGCTTTTTGGGCCATCCCCTACAGCACATCCAGTTTCAATACTCTCACTCAGCCCCAGACCATCTTCGGCTTGCGGTGATGCACCACGCAATCTCGTAGGTAAAGATTGATGAGGTTCTGATAAGGCATGCCTGTTTGACCCGTAAGCGACTTAAAATAAGACACCACGTCCCGATCCAATCGGATCGTGATCGGCGTCTTTAACGCTTTAGCGTAAGGGTTCTTCCTTCCCTTCATTTTTGAAAAATCATAATGCGCTCTCATTTTATACCCTCCTGGTAGTCCTTTTCTTCTCCCGAATCGGCCTTTCTCGCTGAGATGATCCGAATCACGGAATCAGATTTCCGGTGACAATAGCACACGACCAAAGCCCTGGAATGTCCGCTCCATCCGAGCAATAGAAACCGATCCTCATTCTCCGAGTGATCGGGATCGAAGTATTCAATCGCATGTTCATCAAGAAACACCGATGTGGCTTCCTCGAATGAAACGCCATGCTTCCTGATATTCTCCGAATTCTTCCGAGGATCCCACTCGAACCTCACAACACACCTGCCAACATGATAATTGTACATATATTGTATGTACTATTCAATATCCGCCCGCACTGGTTCTGGCTCTTCATGAACACACCCTCCCTACCCATATAGACGGACGAGGGACCCAAATTTATTCAACTTTTCGGCGGGATTAGTAAATTTTGTAAAAGCTAACGATCAGGCGGCAATAATACGGGCGGGATGGGCGGCGATCTTCTGGATCTTGGTGATATAGGCCTTGATATCGTGATCCTCGATCCAATCCCTGCCGGCTTCGAGCACGAGCTCGTCCAGGCGGCGGATGGCTTTTTGCTTGGACGGGCGGGCGGCATTTTGGGCCATCCCCCGCAGCGCGTCCAGATATCGGCGCCAGCGCTTGATCGACAGATGAAGACGATCCGACGCGTCGATGTACCGGCTTCTGCCGATGTGCCAGTAGCCCATGCTCCGCGGAGGGACGCGGGGCACGAGGTCATTGTTGTTCACGAAGCGGAAGGCCCGGGCTCGATAGTGCTTGTTGAACTTCCTGGCGAAGCCCGAGCGATCCCCCACCCGCGGCTGGCCGTAGGTGTAGAGGCCGTTGGGGCTGAGACCTTCCTGAAGCAGGCGGGCTGTGGCAAGGGTCGCCAGAGCTCCTCCCAGACTGTGCCCGCATAACCACACGGCCTTCTTCTGCTCAAATTGGCTGACGACGAGCGGAAAAAGCCGGCTCCAGACGGCATTGAGAGCGGAGTGGAAGCCGTGATGGACGCGGCCCACCGGCGTGTCCACCAGTTTTGTCTGGGCGTTGTACATCCAATCCCGGATGGATTCGGTTCCCCGGAAGGCCACGACGGCGGTGTCGTCCGACCAGGCGACGTAGGCTTGAGTGTCCTGTTTATCGAAAAATTCAAATTCCGGGAGCTTGAGTATCACGCTCACGAACATTCCCGCGGAAGCCCCCGGACCGTAAGCGCTTTGGGAAGCCCTGGCCAGGGTCAGGGCGTTGGTGATGGAGAATTGGGTGGTGGGGTGGAGGGTGGGCATTTTAGGGCGGAATTAAGGGAAAAGTATAAGCCAGACCTAGTTCGGTTTATCCCGAAGCTGGTTCATAGAGATGCTTCTGAAAACCGATAAAATTTGCGCGAATACTTTCCACGTTCCCCAAGACTTTTTGAGCATCGCTAAGGGCGTGGTACTTAAGCAGTAGAAGCTCGGGGAGCTTCTCTTGATCCAGCTCCCCTACCCCGCTTTCGATATACTTCGACAGAACAAATTCCAGGAACTCTTTCTGCTGGTCATTGAGCACTTGAAAAATCTTGGATTGCGCCTTAGCCACACGCGCGCCTCGCGTGATCGGCTTCGCTGCAAAAGCAATGTAATCCAGAACATCAAACAGATCGCTATTTTCTGCTCCGATTAAACGCTGATAAACGGCCAATTCATCCAGTCCGTATCCTGCATCCATCAGCTTCTCGAGCAATGCTTTGCGGGTGATGGGGTTTGACCAGATTCTACGCAGCTCTTCCTCATTGCTGAAAAACTCCGGCAGCGTCCCGTACAAATTCTTCAAGTATTCCTCTGCCGAAATGGGCTTCCCGTCCGGCCCCCAATACGACGTAGCAATCATGTGCTGGATCTCGCGCTCCTTGCCATCCCGAAGGCGCACCTTGATCTTCGCTGGAGGAGACTCCGGACCGGGCCCGGGCCCAGGACCCTCCGCCCCCTTAGGCGGTCTCGGCGGCTTCGGCTCACCCGCACCGACACCCACCGGCTCAATCGGCTCCCCGTCCCAAGCCGGATCGCTGAAGTGCTGATACGCATCCACAAAGTCATAAATCGTAAAGTATTCCTTACCGTCAAAAAGCCGCGTCCCACGTCCGACGATCTGCTTAAACTCGATCATCGAACGGATCGGTCTCAAAAGAACGATATTGCGGATATTCCTGGCATCCACCCCGGTAGAAAGCTTGTGCGAAGTCGTAAGAATAGTGGGGATGGTCTTTTCGTTGTCCTGGAAGTCCCTCAAGTACTGCTCACCCAGCGCTCCGTCATTGGCCGTGACGCGAACGCAGTAGAGGGGATCGCTGTTGCGCTTATGCTGATTGACCAGATCCCGCACCGCGGCGGCATGGTCCTGGGTCGCGCAGAAGACGAGGGTCTTCTCATTCGGGTCAATCTCCGACAAAAACACCTGCACCCGCTTCGCCTCGCGCGCCTTGATCTCAATCACCCGGTTAAAGTCCGGCTCCTGATAGAGCCGCCCCTGCTCGATCTCGCCTTCCAGCACCTGATCATCCGGCGTGTAGATGTAATCGTCGAGCGTCGTCTTGATCCGCTTGACCTTAAACGGCGTCAAAAAGCCGTCATTAATCCCCTCCTTGAGGGAATACACATAAACCGGATCATTAAAGTAGCGATAAGTGTCCGCATTGATATCCCGGCGCGGTGTGGCGGTGAGTCCCAGCTGAACGGCGGGAGAAAAGTATTCCATGATGTCCCGCCAGCTGCTTTCGTCATTCGCCCCGCCGCGATGACATTCGTCGATGATGATGAAGTCAAAAAAGTCTTTGGGATAATCGCCGAAGTAAGGGCTCGGCTTCCCATCCTTGAGCGGGCCGCTCATGAAGGTCTGGAAGATCGTAAAGAAGATACTGCCGTTGGTCGGCACCCGCCCATGACGCCTGATTTCATCCGGCTTAATCCGAGCCAGAGCGTCTTCGGGAAAAGCAGAGAAAGCGTTATAGGCCTGATCAGCAAGGATGTTTCTGTCAGCCAGGAACAAAACCCGGGGTCTACGCGATCCGTCACGCTTCAAGTTCCAGCGCGACTGAAAAAGCTTCCAAACGATCTGAAAAGCAACGAAGGTCTTCCCCGTCCCGGTGGCCATCGTCAGCAAAATGCGCTGCTTGCCGTCTGTGATCGCATCCATCACGCGGTTCACCGCAACTTCCTGATAGTAGTGGGCGGTCTTCACGGCGGCTGATTCGAATGGAACTTGATTGAACTTATCCCGCCATTCGTTCCGGGTGGCAAAGGCCTTGCTCCAGAGCTCTTGGGGCGTGGGAAAAGCTTGGACCAGGCCCTCTACTCCGGTCCGCATGCAGATCCGATAAATCTGCCGACCATTGGTCGAAATAGCCGTTTCAACACCCAGCATCTTGGAGTAATTCTTGGCCTGGGCGACGCCTTCGCCCACCTCACACTCATCGCTCTTGGCTTCGATAACGGCAAGCTTCTGACCGCGATAGACCAACACATAGTCCGCGCTAAGGGGCTTGGCTCGACTGCCGCCAACCTGAATTTTGCCGGCAGTAATCCTGTGCTCACGAAGCACCTTGGTGTCCTCGACAACACCCCAGCCGCTCGCTTTAAGCGCCGGATCAATCAGCTCTGCCCTGGTCTCGGATTCGTTCATAACTCTCCGCTAAAGGCTTGATGCAACAAGGACATTTTTAACGCCTCCAACGCCGTTTGCTTTTGCTCATAGATCTGCATCAGCCGCTGAGTTTCGGCGACGAGATCATCAAGACGTTCAACGAGCTTTTGTTGCTCCATCTTTGATGGTGCGTGAATCGGCAAATTACGCAGGTCCTCAATATTAATTCCGACGTAGGCAGCGCCTTTCTTCATTCCACCCAGCCATTCTTGGCTGACCCCTGATCCTATACAGTATGCAACAAAGCGTGGGTTAATTTTTCGGGGATCAATCGGAGCTACAGCAACTTCGCGCGAAACGTTCCAACCACGCATCTCAGTTGTGGCAACGCCGACACCACCAAGCGTTCCTCGTACATTCACAAGCACCTCACCACCTTGTAAAACTGTGCGGGAATAGCTTTCAGAAAGCGCCGGAGCGATCCGCTTCATTCCTTCGGTGTCAATGCGAAGCCAGCGGACATTACTCGTTCGCAAGCAAGGCACACCATCACAAACTTCTGCCCCGAGTTGAACCACACCGTATGTAATTACCTTGTCATCATGACATAACATGGAAAGTGTGCGCATCACCCAGCCTTCGCCCGGATGGGCAAAAACCGATTGCAGGTGGCTTTCAAAGAGGGCGCGAGTGTTTTGGAGATTCTTTTCGGCATTGGCTTTGGCAACAGCCAACCCCGCAAACGCCTTATCCAACACCCCCACAATCCGCTTCTGCTCCGCGAGCGAAGGGAGCTGTAGCTGAATACCTGCTATCGTTGGTAGATTAAGCGAAGGATACGCGTGATCTTGTACAAGATCTTGGGATTGAACGGTAGATAAAAAGTAGAGCAGAAACCGTGAGTCCACCTGCTTCTCGTCTGCCACGATTGTTGCCAGATGACTGGAAACGCAACCATCGACCCCCAGCATCACCCGATGGTTAAGAAATGTGGAGGCGCCGCTTTTAGGAAACAGGATCGTCCCTCTCGAGAAACGACGCATCCCCACCACACCGCGATCATTCAGATAATCTTGAGACTCAATAATGTCGCCGAACCGCACGCGACCAGCATCTGCCGTGCGAAAGAATGGGATCGTCCCAGCTTCAAACAGCTTTTCGTCTTGTGGGGCAGAATTTCCAGCCCCAATCGTGGCAACATCGCCAAGGGTCTTGGCGGTCCAGTCCTTCTTCATTTAAGCAGAGCCTTGATATTCTCAAGCACTTTGGCGCTTTCGGTATCGAGCATGGCAATTTCCTTCATAATTTCTTGTGGACTCCGGTGCGTCACAGTCTCGCCGCCGCTGGGATTCTTTACGGAAAGATCGAATGTCTCGGTATCGATCCTTTTTGCATCCACACTCCAGCTCTTGGGCGAGTCGGCAAAGGTCTTCTGGAGTCTCACGAACTCAGCTAAATCTTCGTCATTAAGTGGGTTAGTTTTGCCAAGATTACGACCGAGGTCCAGCTGGTAGTACCAGACTTTGCGGGTGGGGCGGCCTTTTTCGAAGAACAGCACCACGGTTTTCACGCCTGCCCCTTGAAATGTGCCGCCGGGGCAATCGAGAACCGTGTGCAAATTGCAGCTGTTGAGCAGTTCTTTGCGCAGCGCCACCGAGGCGTTGTCGGTGTTCGACAAGAAGGTGTTCTTGATGACCACGCCTGCTCGCCCTCCAGCCTTCAAGATTTTGATGAAGTGCTGAAGGAACAGGAAGGCCGTCTCCCCTGTTCGGATCGGAAAGTTCTGCTGAACCTCCCCTCGCTCCTTGCCGCCAAAGGGTGGATTAGCCAGCACGATGTCGTACCGATCCTTGTCCTGGATATCAGCCAGATTCTCCGCAAGCGTATTGGTATGCAGGATGTTCGGCGCTTCGATTCCATGCAGAATCATGTTCATCGTGCCGATAACGTAGGCAAGCGCCTTCTTTTCCTTGCCGTAGAAGGTCCGCTTCTGGAGGGTTTCCACATCCTTGGTCGAAAGGTTCTTCTTGGATCTCAAATATTCGAACGCCTCGCACAAAAAACCCGCCGAACCCACGGCACCGTCATAAATCTTCTCACCAATCTTCGGATCAACCACCCGGACAATCGCTTTGATGAGGGGGCGCGGGGTGTAATACTCGCCGCCGTTACGCCCGGCGTTCCCCATGTTCTTGATCTTGTCCTCATACAGATGAGACATCTCATGCTTCTCGGCGCTCGATTGAAACCTCAACCCGTCAATACGATCGATCACTTCCCGAAGGTTATAGCCGCTCTGAATCCTGTTCTTGAGCTCGCTGAAGATTTCGCCGATCTTGTACTGGATGGTATCCGGACTTTCCGCACTTGTCTTGAACTTCTTGAGATATGGGAAGAGCTTATGATCGACGAACTCTTTGAGATCATCCCCCGTAAGGGCCTTGTGATGGTCCAACTTGCCATCCCTCCCCTTCGGTGCGGCCCAGATCTCCCAGCGATACTGCTTATCAATAATGGGCTGATATGACTTGCCCGCCAGCTCCGCCGCCGTCTTCTTATCCCGCTCCAGATCATCTAGATATTTTAAGAATAAGATCCAGGATGTCTGCTCCACATAATCCAACTCACTCCCACATCCCGCATCTTTGTGCAGAATATCGTCTATATTCTTAAAAGCCTGTTCAAACATTAGCATCTCCACAATTCATTGTTATTTAAACATGCGCCATGTCCGGTGGAAGTGGTCCGCTATGAGAGATATTTCTAACGTGTCCCCTCGGACGTGGTCCGGTATGAACGTTCATGGCTTCCGCCATCTATCTAAAAATGCTGCTATAAGCACCATGCCAATTCCAGCCAAGAATATTTGCAACTCCTCAGACAGTGGAAGCGCTATGCATAGCAATATCGGTACCAGTACTATGAGTAAGAATTCAAAGAATTTTTGGTTTGTCAGCGGATACTCCTTAAAGCACAAATCGAACCTGGGAGACCGGACGCCCTCCCCTGGTCATTTTGGGGAAGGGTTAGATAACCGCTAACCCACCCCTTTTTGATCAACTGGGGAGGACGTCCGGTTTATTCAGATATTTGCCCGCATCATCGGGCGTGACAAATCATACTCTGCAATTAAACGATCGTTATGTGTAGAATTTACAAGAAAATTTAAATTAAGTGGGTTTTGAATGATTTTATCCCAATTTACGACGGATATTTTTGATTTTGACGCCACCAAATTATCAATAATTCTAAAAGGCATGTACGGATATCGTTGCTCATATTCGCTCCGGCTACAAGTCACCCATGATGATTGTTCGGGGTAGATAGCTGTCTTTTCATTGTCATGAGACGTTGTATAAAAAGAACTATTAATCGTAGGTAGATTTATTACTAGTATTCCGGATTTCTTATTAACCGGGCCATCAAACATGCTCGAATATATTTCCCAATCGATATGTTTTCTTTTTTTTGTTTCTATTCCTACCAATAAAATTGTTACCGTAGTTTCACGCAAATATTCATCCCGAATTTTTTGTCTGATTGTTTCATCTGACAAATGCTCATCAATATCCCCCGTATCTACAGATACATCTGTAAATATCCGATATTGTTCGTTAATTCTCAGAAGCTCTTCTTTATAAGACTGGTCATTTTCGTGATGATAACTAATGAAAACCCGGGCCATGTTTATCTCCTAAAAAGCTTTATTGAGGGTCATACTGTTCAAATACTCTAGCCCCTTAGCATAGGCCGCATAAACT
Organism: uncultured Planctomycetia bacterium; assembly: GCA_964430735.1. Classification (GTDB taxonomy): domain Bacteria; phylum Omnitrophota; class Gorgyraeia; order 2-02-FULL-51-18; family JAGOUK01; genus JAGOUK01. The sequence goes on from CAYSFB010000001.1 coordinate 227,921, forward strand.
GGCGAAGGCTCATGGCCAATCCATTCGAGATCATATCCAGGGCATTGTGGTGCAGGGATATTCCAAATATATGGACTTACATGAATTATTCCACCTTTTTTACCCCAATCCACAAAGGATGCTCCAAAATATGGCGGTTCTTTGAATAAACCTAGTTTTAATTGCGCTTTCGGGTGCTTTCTCTTTAAAACTTGGAATAATTTCTTCCACTTATTAATACAAGCTTTAATGACTGCAGCGGAGGCATAGGCGTTGGTGATCTTCATTCGGGAATAAATAATCGGATCGGGCATAAGCACCCAGAATTTTTCCAAAGTTTTAGAAAAGGTGATCTTTCCTGAAAAGTAACTATCTAAAAATCGGTCTCCAGTTAATTGAATAAACGCAATACTAGAGGCGCTTTTTAGTCGATCGCCGAAGGATCCTGCAATTTCCTTCGGTAGTGGTGTCAGCCTAATAGGGACGATATTCTTTCCAAGTGGGTCACTGTTTGACCACCATTTTTGCTCGGGTTTTAAAGCTAGCTTATAAACAGGTAGGCTTAGACCATGTTTTGCAAAAACATCTATCGGGCCTACGAATCTTGCGGAAAGTCGTCGAGAAAAGGGCTTTTCAGAAAGTTCCAGATTTTCAGTTCCGCTATACCATCTAAACGCGGCATCTGAGAATAATACTTGGCGCGGTGCCGCTGAATCCATTACACGCTGAGCAATATTTATTGTATCGCCGCAACAATTCCGCTTACCGTTGATATCTGAAATCATTTCTACTGGACCAATATGAACACCTATTCGCAGTGTCACAGATGTATTGTTACGCGTCATTCGCTTGGCCCACTCTTGCATTTGATAAATTAGACATAGAATATTCGAACGATCCCATTCTTGGCGAGATCGGTGTAAAAAAACTAAAGCCATTCCATCACCAGTCGGCAAAGCTAAAATGCCCTGATTTTTTAATAATTTTTTTATATCGGTGCGTATCTCCTTAGTAAAAGACTGAATAAGAGTTTTTTGATTAGCGGTATTTTTTTTAGAAAAACCAACAATGTCTGCAAAAAGAATTGTCGCTGACATAATTAACCTTTTTATATCCGGCGGTGAGGCATTAGCATTTATACATCAAACAAAAACGCCTAGCTCCAAAATGGGGTTAGGCGTTTTCGGGGCCTATTTTCATTCAAAAAAGTGCGTTTGAAGCAATATTGGCTCTCACACCAAAACTTGAATCTTGGGTATACGCGTTCTGAATTATGCAATACTCGCCCAAGCCCTCTGATAATCGGCGAAGGAGTGGATGTCGGTCCAGCCGGAGCGGATGGTGATGGCGTGGGCTTTGACGCCGCGGGTGATGAGTTCTTGGGCGAAGTCCGTGAACTGCGCCTTGTCCGCCGAAGCGGCGTTGTGGAAGCGGGCTGACTTCTTTTTCAGTACGGCTGCGTAGGCTTTTTCGACGGTGGGAATGGCGTGCTTCGAAAAACTCGCCAGGCCGGCGAACTCCCCGTTCGACTGCTTGGAGGCCAGGTGGTGGCCGATGGCGGTCACGAGGTGGTCTTGGACGTGGACCCAGTCGCGCTCGCTCTTGTGGGAGCCGTTCTTCTGGTCCGGGGCCGGCATCTGATCGACCACCAGATTAAAGTCGGACTTGGACTTGAGCAGCTTTTCGACGACGTGGTCTTCGAAGAGGACGTCCCCATAAAGGAAGATAAAGCCGTCCCCCATCGCCTCTTGGGCGCAGAAGAGAGACTTGAGCATCCCGCCTGTCTTGTAAGCCTTGTTCAAAATGACCGTCACGCCGGGGATCTGGATCTTGTCGCCTTGGTAACCACCGACGACGACGATTTTTTCGATGCCGGCGCCGCGGAGGACTTCGACTTGGCGTTCGAGGATGCTTTTCCCTTTAATCTCGAGCATGGCCTTCGGACGGTCCTGGTTGAGGGGCCAAAAGTTTTTCTCGAAGCCGGCGGCGACGATGATGGCGGCGGGTTTTTTCTTGAAGCCGCGGATAAATTTGGATTCGTTCTCTTCCATCACGGGTTGTCCCACCATACGGAACACCTCGTCCAGCGTCACGATGTTCGGGATCGCGGCGCCGGGGGTGTCGGCCTTGCGCATGTCGGTCAGGACCTGGCGCATGGCCTTCACCGAGGCGCGCAGGGCCTGGTTGGCGAAGATGGCGATCTTGATGCCGAGCTTGGCGAGTTCCTTCGACTTGATCTGGGGGTACTTGGTCGGGACGGCGACGAGCGGGATGCGGCCGACTTTTTTCCACCGCGCGCAAAAAGTGATGATCTCGTCGGGCGTGGACTTGCGGGAATGGATCAGGATCGCGTCGGCGCCGGCTTCCTCATACGCGAGGGCGCGGCGCAGGGCTTCTTCCATCCCCATGTCGGCGATGAGGGCTTCGGTGCGTGCGATCACAAAGAAGTCGGGACTAACCTGCGTGGCCTTGGCCGCCTTGATCCGGCCGGCCATCTCGCCGATGTCGACGAGGATCTGGCGCTCGCCCGGATACAGCGAGCACTTCTTGGGAAAAGGGTTGTCTTCGATCGAAACGCCCGCGATCCCCGCCTTCTCATACTCGCGGACCATGCGCATCACGTTGTGGACGTTGCCGTAGCCGTTGTCGCAGTCGGCGATCAGCGGAATGTTGATCGCGGCGGCCATGCTCTTCACGGCCTCGAGCATTTCTGTCATGGTGAGGACGTTCACGTCGGGCATGAGGCGCGTCGCGGCGGAAATGCCGAAGCTCGAGGCCCAGACGGCGTCGTAGCCCGTTTCCTCGATGAGCTTGGCCGAAAGCGCGTCATGCGCGCCGCCGAGGACGAGGTGGGATTTTTTCTTGAGAAGGTCGCGCAGAAGCTTGGATTTCATTGAGATTCCTTAGGGGTTTAGGGGGCTAAAAATGTCATGATATCACGCGCCGGGGCTTGGCGAGCGGACCCCAAATGGCGAAGCCGATGGCGGTCCAAACCAGCTGGCGCAGGCGCTTGAGCAGGCTCACCGCCACGCCGGCCGGGCCGGCATAGCCGAACCAGCCGCCGAAGTACGCCAGCCCCGCTTCCTGCGCGCCCAGATTGCCGGGAATGAAGAACGAAACGGTCTTGAGCATCTGGAGCAGTGCCTCGAGGATGATGCCGTCGAGCAGCGTGACCGGGACCCCCACGAGGCGGAACATGAGCCACGTCTCCACGCCGCCGGCGATCCAGCCGGCCAAGTGCAGGATAAAGGTATAAGCGTTGCGGGCGGTCTGGGTCTTGTAAAACGCGGCGATGCGCGTGTCCACGTCCTGGATCTTGAGTTCCAGTCCCTGAACCAGCGCGTCCTCCTTCTTGAGGAAGCGTTTGAAGAGCCCGTAAAACGATGCGAAGAATCCCGACCGCTGAAGCCGGTACAGCAGGAAGACCACCGGGATGCAGACCGCCAGCGACCACAGCAGCGCGCCCTGCGACTGCCGGACGGCGGGCATCACGGCAACGGCGATGCCAAGGCCGAGGAACCAGAACGCGACTTCGGACGCGAACAGCGCCGTGCGCTGGATCACCACCGTCGGCAGGACTTCGCGTTTGTCGAGACCAAAACGCTGCGCCGCGAGCTGGACCTTGATGAATTCCCCGCCGATGTCCACAAAAGGCGTCACGCCGTTCACGGCTTCACCAGTGACGCGGATCCAGAACAGGGTCCAGAACGGCACCCGCTTGCCCGTCACGCCCTGGAACACGACCCGCCAGCCCCACACGTCCCAGAAGTTCACAAACGCCCAGAACAAGAGCACCAGGCTCCCCCAGCCCATGAGCGCGCCGGCATAAGCCTCGAGGTTGTGGACGCCGGTCTTAAGAATGACGCCGGCAAATGCGGCGATCCCGAGCACCCAGCAGGCGATGCGGATCAGTCTAGACACGGAAGCGGTAATCCTTGCCCGCCTCGCGCTCGAAGTCCGGCGGAAAGTTCGCGCGCTTGTCCGCGAAGTACTTTTCGCGGTGATCGCCTTTGGCGGCGCGGTTGTAGGTGAGATAAAGATTGCGGCGCTGCCGCTGCGTAAGATTGGGCTCGGACTGATGCGGTACAAAACAATCAAAGAACGCGACGTCGCCGGGCGCCATCGGGTATTTGACGAACGTGATGCCGTCGAGCTCCTTGCCCTCCATCGGCTGCCACTTGCGGCCGATGAGCCCCCGCTTGTGATGGCCGGCCGCCAGTTCCAGGCAGCCGTTCTCGACCGTGCTCGGATCGATCGTCACCAGCACCGAGATAAAGTAATCCGCGTAATCGTCCCAGCCGGGCTGAATGTCCTGATGCGCCTTGAAGCCGTCGCCGCCCGGCAGCTTGAAGTTCACTTTTTCCTTAAAAAGCACCGCCGGCGCTCCGAGCAGCTCGCTCACCCGGCCCGCCATCCGCTCCTCCGCGACCATGCGCCCGAAGCCCTCGTGGAACTCGGCGAACTTTTCGAGGCGGGACAGGATCTTTTTGCCCGGCTCGAGCTTGGAGTCTTCGAAGTACGGCATCCACTTGCCTTTTTCGGGCTTGCGGGCGACGAGGTCGTCGATCCAGCCGGACATCTCGGCGATCTCGGAAGCCGAATACATGCCGCGAATGACGACGAAGCCGTCGCGCTCGAAGTCGGCCATTTGCTGCGGGGTCATGTGTTTCATCGGGTTATCCCTTGGGGTGCGCCTTAAAAAATTCCCAGATCAGCTCGGTCGCGTTCAGCCCCGGAAAGGGCTCGTCGGCGTTGCCGTAACGCAAGCCCGGCCGGCCGCCGGGCCAGGAATGGGCGAAGTTCTTGATCGTGTAAAAAATGACTTCCGCTCCGCCGCGGCCGTTCGAGAACTGCTCGCGGACAAAGTCGGCGTTCTCGGTGCGGGCCGGGTCGTTGACGCAGCCGTTCGCCCGCACCCAAATATCGATCCCGTCGCGCACCGGCCGGTCGGCGCGCTTAAACAGAGACTTCTCGCCCGTCCCGCCGTCATACGGCGCGTGGCGGTCGGTCAGACCATGGAACGTGATCACCGACACCGGCCCGGCCGGCGTCACGCCGTCGATATTAAACCCGCCCGCCACCGGCGCGATCGCCGCGATCCGGTCCGCGTGCTCGGCCGCAACGCGATGCGTCATCATCGCGCCGTTCGACAGGCCCGTGACGAACACGCGCTTCGGGTCCACGGCGAACCGCTCGATGAAGAAGTCGATCATCGCGATCAGGAACCCCGAGTCGTCCGCGTTAGTCTCCAGCGCATACGCACAGCAGCGGCCGGCGTTCCAGGTGAACACGCGGTCCCCCGGCCTGCCCGTGCCGTCGGGATAAAGCAGAATGAAGTCGTCGCGGTCGGCGAGCGCTTCCATGTCCGCCATGCGCATCGCGTTCTCGCCGTTGGCGCCGCCGCCGTGCAGCACAAGCACCAAAGGCCGCGCGCGGTCCGGCGCAGATTCATATGACTCAGGGAGATAGTGAAGGTAGGAGCGGTCGACGCCGCTGTACCGGAACAGCGACTTGTCGGAAAAACGGATCAGACGATCGATGTCGCCGGCCATTGAGACAACGAAGCGGGTGGGACTTTGTTCGGTCGGCTATTCCAGGAAGGCCATGGCTTCGTTGATGATCGGAAGCACGCCCTGCACTTCGGCCTTGGTCATGCGTCCGAGTTTGGCAAAACGGGTTTCGCCTTCGGCGCTGAGGCCCTCGCGCGAAAGCTGAAGCTTTTTCACGCCCTTGTTGTAGGAATAAACGCTCACGACCACGCGGTCGTTCTCGCCTTCGTAGAACTTGGAAAAAAGCTTTTCATCGAGCTTCGCGTCATACGGCATGGGACCTCCTGGGTGTAAGCATCATTATGCCATATCCGGCACGGCAGTCGTGAGCGGGTCAGGCGAGGTCAAAAAGCAGGAATTCAGCCGTTTCCGGCGCACGCAGGACGATTTCCCCGCCCATCTCGCCGTACAGACCGTCGCCGGCGGAACCGGTGACTCCGCCCGCTTCGACGGATCCGGAGATGACCTGGATCCAGACGGCGCGGCCGGGCTTCAGCGTATGGCGGACCGACTGTCCGGCGTCCAGGCGTGAGTCGTACAGGCGCACGTCCTGATGGATCTTGACCGCTTCCCCGCCCTCGGGTGACGCGACCAGCCGGAGCGTGTTGCGCTTGCCGGCCAACGGGAACATCTTCTGCTCGTAGCCGGGCGTAATCGACCGCCGTTCGGGCATGATCCAGATCTGCAGCAGATGCACCGGCTCCAGACTCATGTGGTTGTATTCGCTGTGGGTGACGCCCGTTCCGGCGCTCATCCGCTGGACTTCGCCGGGCTTGATCTCCGAAGCGTTGCCCATCGAATCCTTGTGGGCCAGCACGCCCTTGAGAACATACGTGATGATTTCCATATCGCGATGGCTGTGGGGCGGAAACCCCTCTCCCGGCGCGACCCAGTCTTCGTTGATCACGCGGAGGGTCCGGAAGCCCATCCACTTGGGGTCACGGTAATCCCCGAACGAAAACGAATGGTAGGTCTTGAGCCAGCCGTGATCAAAGAACCCGCGCTCGCCGGACGGACGTACAGAAATCATCGTCTCAAACTCCTTTATATCGCGGATCAGCCGCGGGCCTTGACCCGCGGATACAGTTGAACCACGGGGTCCGATTGCCAGAACTGCTTCGTCTCGACGTCCATCAAGGTCAGCCGGCCGCTCCAGCCGGCCCCCGTATCGAGCATCCACAGATTTGCCAGATTCAAGGGCTGATCCGTTCCGAACTTGAGCGTCGGCGTATGACCCACATAAATTTCTTGGTAAGCACCAATCCGGCCCCCGCCGCCGAGAGCCAGGTTCTTGGCCGTTTCGACAAGCGAGCGGTCCCATGCCAGCTCTTTAAGACTGTGCTCGCCGAGCGGCCGTTCCGGATCAAACCCGCCGTGCACAAACAGCCGCCCCGCTTCCTCCAGGTAAGACCGGCCCGCCGACAAGAACTCGATATGCGCCGCCGGCATCGGCTTGCCGCCGTAGGCCTTGATCGTGTTGCGTCCGCCTTCGGCCAGCCACATCTCCGGCTTGAGACCCTCCCGGGCCCAGCCCAGAGCCCACAAATCGTGATTCCCCGTAATGAGCTCCAGCCGGGGAAGCCCGCGCAACTCATCGATGCAGGCCTTCACATCCGGATACCCGTCGCAGATATCCCCCAGCGCGATCAGCCGGTCGGCTTGGCGGTCAAAGCCCGACCGCTCCAAACACTGCAACAGCGCCTTGTGCGCTCCGTGTAAATCGCCAAGGACAAAGGTCTTCATCGGATTACGAGTTTTCTTTGGCGTGTAACTGAATGAGCTCGAGCAGATAAGGCCTGTCTTCTTCGGACAAGGATTCGAATTCGGCTCCGATTTCGTAGATTCTTTCGGACCCACCGATCCATGCGCACCAGCGGATGCGCACCGAAGCGGCGATATCGCGGCGGAGCGTGTGGAGACGGACCGGATAGACCTCACCCGGATCGAGCCGGACGGAAGTTCTGAAGCCAATGCCGCACTCCGAAAGATCCGTGATGTTGAGCACGAGAGGACCTTGAGGCAATCCCTTGGTATCGATCCGGATCAGGTTGACCGCGGCGACTCTCAGGTGCCGCCTCCGATGGTCCGTACCCGCTTCGATATCCAGGAACCAGTTTTTGATACTCATATTTGACCGCCGATCTTATGTGAACCCGACGCGCTCATCTCGCCCGAATGGCGGGCGGAATGATACTCCAGGATGGCGATGATCATCAGCAGCATGCAGTAGATGGCCACAATGATCGCATTGCCCTTCAGCGATGCGATTTGCGTCGAAAGAACCCCGATGAGTCCGGTCGTGATTCCGACCATGTAAGAGAAAAAAACCGCGTCGTTTCCGTCCAGACCCATCCGGATCAGCCGGTGCGCGAAGTGGTTGCGGTCCCCGCGCCAGGGCGGCAGCCCGCGGTACAGCCGCACGCAAACCACGCTCACAAAATCGTAAATCGGAACGCCGAATATGAAGAGAGGGACAAAGGGCGTGAGCGATACGGGCTGCAGAATCCGGTAGGTCGCCTGCAGCGAAGCGACCGCCATCATATACCCCAGGAACAGGCTTCCGTTGTCGCCCAGGAACGCCTTGGCCTTGTTAAAATTGTACGGCAAAAATCCGAGGATGGCGCCGCCGAGAATCACCATCATGATCCCCAGAATCGGCTGGTACATCGCCTGCGAGATCAAAAAAAACGCCCCGCATGCGATAAACACGATCCCGGCGCAATGCCCGTTGATCGAGTCGATAAAATTAAACGCGTTGAGCAGCAGGACGATCCAGAACACCGTGATGACACGGCCGAACGGACCCAGGTCCAGCATGAACTCCGCGATAAAGCCGGATTGAACGAGATACGCAGCCACCAGGATTTGGCCCGCGAACTTGACCGACGGCTTCAGGGCAAATCGGTCGTCGATCAACCCCAAAACGAGAATCATCACTCCACCCGCAAACATCGGGAGCATCTGGTCTTTGAAGCGCGCGTATTCCGTCAGAGTGGCGGTGCTGAAAAATGACAGAAACGTCCCCGAATACCCTTCCGAGTTCAGTATCAGCAGACAGGCCCCAAAAACGGCCCAAAACGCCGTAAAGATGGCCAGGCCGCCCAGATAGGGCGTGGGACCGGGATGCAGCTTGATCTTGCCGGGGTAATCCAAAAATCCCACCCGGTGGGCCAGCTGGATGCACAGGGCGCTGCACACAAACGACAGGGTCATGGCGAGGCAAAAAAGCGCGCTCAAGGTTCCCAGAGAGCCATAGGACGACGTCATGGCTGCCTCCCGTCTTCCGGATGTTCGTCCGAATACTTCTCCGCAACGGCGAGGTATTCCTTCCAGTATCTTCTCTGAGGCTCATTGCTCATCCGCACGTCCCGGATCTTGATTTTGGATGCGGTGGTAAGCCGCTTGATCGATTCGTACAATTCCCTGGCCCTCAGATTCCAGCGGTTGCGCCGAAGAAGCGAATCGGTGTTTTTGGCCTCAAAGACGTACATCAGCATGAGGTCGGCCTTGAATTTGATGTTCGGGCTCGACAGCTCAACAGCCCGTTCCATCAGTTCGAGAGCCTGCTCGATGTTCCGCTGCGCGTAAAGAATCTGGCCCTGCAGATAATAGTACGGACCGTATTCAGGCATGAGGTTCAACGCCCGGTCCGCGGCCTGCTCCGCCTGCCCCAGCATCTCCCGTCGGGTGACAAGGTCCTTGGAGCGCGTGGCGGTCCGCAACAACTCTCCGGCATAGGCGCTCCAACGCTCCGGATTGTGCGCGTCGACCCGGGTCAGGATCTGCAGGGTCTCAAGCTTGCTCGTGTTCAGTATTTTAGCGCGGTAGATCTGCAGTTGAAATACGGTTTCTACCCCCAAGGTGGCGATCAGCGCCGCGAGGATGCAGGCGATCACCGGAGTTCTCAGCAGGGGTTTTTCGGTGGCGGCGGGGTACCGACCGGCGGACGGGCGCTCCTCCTGAATATAGGGGTCCCGCGACCGCGCGAGCAGTCCCAGCTGCAGAACAAAATGCATGGCGACAATCGGCACCCGAAGCAGCGAATCCGACAGCAGCATGAACCCGAACGGAATCAAAGCCAGAGCCGCCTGCGTCCGGATCATCCTCCGCTGCGAACCCGGCTGATCGCCATTCGGCTTGAGCAGAGGCGGCACAATCAAAAAGCCCAGCATGAGCACGATCAAAACGGCTCCGACCACCCCCGCCTCGGTCAGCAGATCCAGATAGCTGCTGTGCGCATGCTCGTAATGCCCCCAGGAATTGATCACATCGCCGACCACTGTCTCATAGGCGGGCGAAACAAACCCGAACATTCCCATCCCCCACCCGAACAAAGGCTGTTCAACAAAGATTCTAAAATTGGTTTGAGCCAGGGACAAGCGAAGCAGAATGGACTGCTGTATGGCTTCGGCATCAAAAGCACCGCGCCACTCAGGCCCCAGATACCGGCTGCCCGCGTAAACGGCGGCAATCCCGCCGCCCGCGACCACGAGCATGATGCCTTTGAACTTGCGGAATCCGCCGACCAATAGGACCAGGATGTAAAAAACCGTCATGACAATCAGGGCAAAACGGGCTCCGGACCAGATAAGTCCCGCCGTCAGCACGAGAGCCGACAGACCCAGCAATAAGGAAACGCCGGAGAACTTCCGCCGGAACAGGAGAGCGAAGACGATCGGAAGCGTCAGGGCCGCATAGGCCCCGTAGGCGTTTTCGTAATAAAACACGCCGAAGGATCGGGAAGAGATGGATGCCAGTTCCGTCCCCGCCAGGTTCCAGGTTCCGGAATACCGGTGCGCCAAACCCGACGCGGTCCCGAACAATCCGATCATCAAGCCGCCGATCAGAAGCCGGAACATCCGCTTGGGCCGCGAAAGAATCGGCAACAACGTCACCCCGAAGGCGCAAAACCCGATCCAGGCCACGAAGGCCCTATAAATCGGGGCGTGTCCCGACCGAATGGCCGTGGTCAAAACATAAAAGGCGAAGAGGCACCCGATCAATAATGCGATCAGAATATGGGAGGGATACTCGTCTTTGGCCTTGCGGGGCGAGAGGAAGCTGATTTGCAGAGCGAGAGCAAGTATCAGGAGGGGCGGCAATAAGGCGTTGGCCCATTGAGGAGATCCGCTCGAGGCGTACAGGCCTGCGAACAGGGCCATCCATACCGCCGCTTCATGGAGATTTCGACGCGTGATCGCGTTGTCAAAAGCCGCTGCCGGAGACATTACCGGTCGGTTTTTGAATTCCGAGAGTAGTAGTGGTACCCCTGATAATAATCCCGGTTCAGAGTCGTCATACGGTTCAAGATCGTTCCGTAGAGAATGGTGTTCATCAGCTTCAGTTTTTCAATCGCCCGCATCAGCACTTTGCGCTTCAGCATCCCGCAGCCGACGACAAAGAGGGTTCCGTGCATTTTCTGGGAAATGATCGCGGCTTCCGGAATGCTGAGGAAAGGAGGCGAATCAAAAATGATCCGCTCGTACTTCGATTCGACCGCTTTGATCAGCTCGTCAAACGTCTTTGAAGTGAACAATCCTTCGGGATTTTTGGAAGCGGTGCCTGCGGAGATGATGTCGACGTTGGGCTGGCCGATGATGGGGCGGATGATCTGCTGAAGGGTCGCCGCGCCGGTCAAATAATCGGCCAAGCCCGGGGCCGACGGATCCGCGAGATCCAAGCGTCCGGTGAGCCCGGGTCTGCGGATATCGGCCTCAACCAGAAGGATCCGCTGCTCCGGCAGCCGCTCCGCCGCTCCTTTGCCGGCACCCAGATTCGCCATCGTAAACGCCAGGAGGGCGCTGATGGATGACTTCCCTTCCCCGGGTATGCAGCTCGTGATCATGATGAGCTTGTTCCGATCCTTGGGCATCGAAAAAATAAACGCCGTATGCAGCATGGCCATCGAGTCCCGGACGGCCTGAACGTTCAGAAGATCTTCAAATTTTTCGGACTTGCAGACCTTCGAGTCGATGACGGGCATATGCCCCAGATACGGGACATTCACCATTCTCGCGAGGTCCTCCTCGCTGTTCACCGTCACGACCAGCGCGCCCATGAACATGATGAACATAAAAGAAACTATGATCCCCGCGGCGCCGAAGACCAAAACGAGCTTGGTGCGGTTCGGAGCAAAGGGCTCGTCCGCGGGCTTGGCCCGTTCAAAGATGCTCATGTTGGTGGACTTGAACTCGCTGGCGAGGTTCCGCTTGAGGCCGGCGACCACACCGGCGGTCTCGATCTTGGTCTGCTGTTCGTTGTGCTCAATCTGGCGGAGCATTTCGATCACGGCGGGATTTTCGTCCGTGTACCGGGTCTTGAGCTGCGCGAGTTCGCTGTTCAGCCGCAATTTTTCGCGTTTGAGCTCTTGGATCGTCGGATTGTCCTGTACGCTCGGAAGACTTTCGATAAAATACGGATCGGCCATTTTTTCCATCAGAACCGTCGGATCCGATTCCGCGCCGCCGGGAAGCAGCTTCAGCAGCTCCTGATTGCTCCTGAGACTCTGACGAAGACTCTCCTCAATAAAGTTCTCGGCGGTCGCATTCGCGAGCTTGGACGCCCACACGGCATCGCCGTCATCCACTTGAATGTAAAAAATATTGGTTTTTTTGTACTGGAAGGAGCGGGTGTTTGCCTGCAAAAGGCCGGCTGCCTGCTGGTCGGTTGCCACGGCATAGTGGGTCTTGGCGTCCGTATCCTTCGCCGCCTGGAGGAGCACGGGCATGCTGGTCGCTATGGCGATCTGCGTGTCAATCAGCCCCCTCACCTCGCCCGACATATTGCCGCTGATCGCTTCTCGATAGGTCGTGGTCTGTGTTTTGGCGTTGTCGACAAGGATGCTGGCGGAGGACTGATATCGGTCTTTGAGCGCGGAGGCGTAAAAAATTCCGAGGAGAACGAAGGCAAAAACAATAGTGGCGACATACCAGCGGTACCGCATGAACGATTCCGCGAGTTGAATAATCCCGGTTATCTCGCCCGAATCACCTTCATGTGATCCGTGATGCGGGTGATGCTCGGCGCCCCCGCTGTTCACGTTCAACACTTAGAACAGGGACTCCGGAACGTAAATGGAATCACCCCGGGAAATGGCCGGATCTTCCGCGCGTCCTTCGAGCACATCGAACAGATTGTACACCTTGGTCTGGCGGGTTCCGGTCGCATACGACACGACTTTAACGGCACGCGGATTGGCGGAAACGCCGAATCCACCAGCCTGCGCAATCGCCTGAAGGAGGGTTGAACCCTCGGGATTCAGGGCTTGAAGCCCCTGGCTCTTCACCTGGCCGAGCACGATCACCGTATTGGCGTCCGCCGCTTGCGAGCCGTTGCTATTGATCGCCTCTTCGACATGGTCGATCCGGACCAGCGGATCTTTGATGAACTTTTTAAGACCCTCGGTCAGCGCCACCCTGAAGCTTTCCATCGACAGTCCGGCCGCCTGGGCTTCTCCGATCATCGGAAAAATGATCTTCCCTGTTTCGTTGACGCGGTACTGGCCGGTCAGATTCTTTTCGTTAAAGACATCAATGGCCAGCAGATCCCCCGTCGAAATGACTCGGTGGGCGGCTTGCGCGGTGGCGGACACAGGAGCCGTTTCGCCCGCGTCGGCGGCGCAGAGGGAGGCCGAAAACACCACAAGTCCGGATAGGGCCAGACCGAAAAATCGGCTGAGGCCTTTAGAATTTTTTTTCATAACTGATCTCGCATATTTGGTTGGTGCGGTCACTCGTTTTAATGGTGGTATCGACATCAAGGAACATGTAATTCAATTGAAGGCTCGAAGTGGAGTCGATGGCGTAAACAAGAGAGACATTGGTGTCCCAGCGGACATCCTGCCGCGAAACATTGACCGTGCTGTTCGGATAATCCGGATCCTGAAATATGACGGGATCTGCGTCGTAATCGATCAAACGCACCGACTGCCCCGCCCGAAGCGAGATGTGGCGCGTTGCTTGATAGTCGACCGACAGTCCGAACGTGTAGTTAAGAGGGTCGGTGGCTGTTTGCGTGACCTGCGGGACATAGTCGGATTGCGAAGTCAGCGTAAAGCGGGTCTTGGCCGAATACAGATAAGTCAGAGCCGCCGCGTAAAGAAAAGCGTCCCGCGACTCAGTCCCGTCCAGATCCCCCTCGGTGATTTGGTAAATCAAGCGGGTGCGGTACAACAACTTGTCCGTAAACTTGCCGTTAAAGCCGGTGTAGATATTGTCGAAGTCCACATCGACCATGACGCCCTCCGGCGGCCGGCTGAGACGCTTGGTGTAACCGTTGACCCATTCGATTCTGTCCGAAAGATCGTATGCGAGGTTCAAGTCGAGGTCGTGGGCGCGGGAACTGATGTTGCTCTTGGTGTCGGACAAAAATGAGCGTGCGCTCAGTCCGTAGCTCGCCTTCAGTCGCATTTTGTCCGATACGGTGAACAGCGACTCCACGGAATAGGAATGAGTCATGTACTGGGAAGGCTTCTGAGTATCGAGTTCGGTCCGAATGGCGGACATCCCAAAATTGCCGGTGAAGTTCCACGCGATCCTCCCCCCGCGCGAAAGCGACTGGGTCCAATCATGATCCGCCCGGTCGTTGTGGTCAAAGTTCTGGTGCAGCAGCCGTGTCAGCTCGTAATCGCTGCGGTAAGTCCAGCCGTTCCAGCGGCCGGTCGCTTCGATGCCGGGGCTGTAGGAATAAATGATTTCGGGCTCGGCATCAATGCGCTTTTCGAAGACGTTGCTCTCGGCCCGCGTCTTCATCCCGATGGTCGGATGCAGATCCAAGGGCACATTCGTCCGTTCCGCGCTCGCCTGCAAGCCAAAAAGCTCTTTGAGATTATCCTTGGGAATAACCGGCTGTTGCGAATCGACCGTGGTCAGACCCTTGTCCTGCGGGCTTTTTTTTCCTGCGGTGCCGGCGGGGCTCTCGGTTCGGATGCTTTCTTCGATCTGCCGGGAGGTCAGGGCGAGCTCTTCAAGCTGGGTGTCAATATCCTTCCGAAAGTCTTCCAGCACCTTCGAGGATTGTTTGCGGTTCAGGCTTTCGAGCTCGCTTTCGAACGACGCGTGAGCGGTCCACGAAAAGGCGAACGAACCTGCCAGCAGAAGGAATGCGGTTTTTTTATGCATCAAAAATGACGGCTGTTTTCAGCCCCCTGATTACGGAGTTACGATGGTGCCGGACGGCGTTTCGACCAGCAGCAGGTTTTGGTTCGCCTCGACAATCTCGTCTTCTTGCGCGGCCGTGAGGTTCTCGCCCAGCGCCGCGATCGATTGCTGCTCCAGAGTCGCTTCTTCGATCTGAGTTTGCGCCTCTTCAACTGCCGCATTGAGCGCCGCGCGCTCGGAGTCCGTAATGCTGGAATCCGCCAATTTCGTCATTACCGCCGCCAAAGCCTCTTCCGCAAGCACACGGCCGTAGGACTTCAATCCGGCTTGGGCGTCCGCCTGGGTGTAGGGGCGGTAGGTCCCTGAGCCCTCGTCAAAAAACACCTTGTACGGGTTCTCGAAGGTCGGCTTCAGCGAAGCGGCCATCCCGGGCGCCGCGATTCCCAAACACAGAGCGAGAATCAATGCTGATTTTTTCATGATTTGCTCCCGGTAGTCTTTTCATCCATGCTCAAGCTGAACATCAGTTCACCAGAAAAATTATGCACCTTTGTGCTGCCGTCCGGCTCAAGTGTTCCCACGGACATGACAGAATCGGGTCCCTCCAAACGGAACGTGAGCGGCGCAAAATCCGGTTGCAGCACCAACGTTTCCCCCGGAATCAGGCTTCTAAATTCACGGCCGGAAGCCGTAGGAACCGCGATCTCGGCCTTCTGTGCATGCAACACGCGAAGGGTTTCTTGTGACTTCCTGTCGGAGCGCAAATAGTCAATCGCGGGACCCAGCTTGGCGATGACTTTGGCCGCACCGCGGGGAATCAATGAATGCGTCTTGATCTTTTCGGATCCGGAAACCAGCGCCGTGCTGCCGGACTCGAGGCTGATTTCCGGCTCACCGCCGACGGGGCGGATTCGGGCAGGGCGGCTGGAGTTGGCCAGCGAAACGAACGTGCTGTTCGCGCGGCTGAAAAGATAAATGTCGCCGAATCCGTTATCGGTCACGACCTCGAACTTTTCGGTCGCCAACGCGAGTCTTGGAGCGTCGCGGACGATCAGCTCGCCGACACGGAGTGTAATCTTGGTCTCCTGGAGCAATAGGGAGGAATTCTGAAATATTTGAAGATATCCACCGCTGGCTTTTTGAAGAAAAAGCACCCCGCCCACATCGACGGTAATGCGCTCATCATCCAGCTTGGTCTGGGGAAGTAGCGTGCTGACCGCCTTACCCTGAACATCCGTGGTATAAGCGCCCGAAGCATACAAAACCTCGTACTCGGCTGCCTGGGCTGGCGCCGTTAGTCCAAGACTTATTAAAAACAAACCGATCGAGAAGCGTAAGGCCTTCATACTCATAATTATACATTTTTGTATATTAGAGTCAATGGAAGATTACTATAATATTAAATGTAAAAGCGGGTGGGCTCTAAGCGAACTTTTGCTCTTGCCAGGCCTGGTAGAACTTCCCCCTTAGAGCGAGCAGGTCGTCCATCGCGCCGGATTCCAGAGCTTTACCGTCTTCCATGTAGACGATATGGTCGGCGTTTCGGATGGTCGAGAGCCGATGGGCAACCACAACGGCTGTTTGACCATGCATTAGCTCGTTTAACGCTTCTTGGACCAAGTTCTCTGTTCCCGAATCCAAAGCGCTGGTGGCTTCATCTAAAAGAAGGATTTGGGACTTTTTTAACATCGCGCGAGCGATCGATACGCGCTGACGTTCTCCTCCAGACAGCGTAACGCCCCGCTCGCCAATCACGGTATGGATCCCGTCAGGGAGCTTCTGGACCACATCCAAAAGCCGGGCGCGTCGGATCGCTTCTTCGAGTTCGCCCGCATCCACGTCGCGCTCGATACCGAAGAGGAGATTGTTTTTGAGGGTGTCCGCAAAAATCACCACATCCTGACTGACCCAGGCAACCCTCCTTCGCAGCGAGTCGATCGAATATTCCCGGATATCGATCCCGTCAATCAGAATCGCGTCCGGCGCGCAGTCATAGAAGCGCAGTAAAAGATGAATGATGGTTGATTTGCCGGCCCCACTGGGTCCGACCAGCGCCGTCATTTTTCCGCGCGGCAGCTTGAGATGAAGCCGCTTCAAAATCGGCTGACCGCCGCCGTAGCCGAATGTAAGATCTTTGACCTCGATCCCCTGCTTCAGAGACTCGAACTCCCGGACTCCGCCCTTCACATACGGTTTTCCCTCATCTTCCAAAACCTCGAGCACTTCGCGGATCGGGCTGGCAACCGATGCCAAATCGGCCTTGAACTGGTTGAAGACATGGACGGTGTAAATCATGCGTCTGAGAATATAAAAGAAGACGATGTAGGAAGCCGCCGATGCGGCCTGATGCCGGGCCATCAGCACCGACATGAAGCCGAGCATGATCAGCAAAAAAACCAGCGAAAGAATTTCCTGGGCCGGCGGAACGATCAGCCGCTTTTGATCAATGCTGAATTCGGCGGTGAGGAGCCGCTCGCTCAGGCGACGGTATTCGGCCGTCTCGAGCTTTTCGGAACACTGGGATTGGATCAGCGGAATCCCTTGAAGGATATTCACCGTTTTTTGGCTGAGAGCGGCGCGCGCCGAGCGGTCGGCTTCCGAGGATGTTTTAATCCGGTTGATGAGCGATCGAAGTGAGAGCATGAGGAGCGGGATCATCAGCAACGCCACCAGCGTCAGCTGCCAGGAGATGATGCAGATCCCCGCCGCATAAATCAGAATCAGGAACACGGCGCTCAACAGTCCGTTCAGACCAGAAAGCGCCTGCATGATGCGGACCGGATGGGTCATCAGCACTTGAGCCACTTCGCCGGTGCCGGCGCGGTCAAAATAAAGCTTTCCGAATTTGAGGTACCGATCGATCAGGAGTATCCGGAGATCGTGATTGAGCTTTCTGGCCTGATGCCAAAGAATAATTTGACTGAGGTAGGTCGCCAGACTCTTCAGAGTCATGGCCGCCACGAGCGCCAGAATCAGCAGTGCAAAAAGAGCGGTATTGGAAGACTGGGCCTCCGCCGGAAGCAGAGCGGTCACGTGCCGGATCATCGACGATTGATTCACGAATGAATAGTCGTGGGCCAAAAAACCCTGGATCAGCGGCGTCATCACAATCAGGGCCATCGCCTCGAAGGCGGAAGCGGCCAGCGCAAAGAACACCGGAACCATGATGTGTTCCGGACGCGCTTTGAGCGCCGACAAGAACTTGACTACTTTGATCGAGCCCTCGTAGAGCGCGTTCTTATTTTTCATGTTTGAAGACAAACTGGGGTAGTTTTTGAACATTTTTCAAAAAAACCGTCCACATAGGATGAGGAATGCCGGCTGCCCTGCAAATCCTGAGGTCCTCCAGGGACTTTTGCGCCATGGCGCCGATGTTACGGTTGCTGGCTCCGCCGAGTCTCATGCGCACGCAAAGCCGGTCCAGGTAATGCGTCGAAATCCCCTCCCGGTACAAAAGCCGGAGCATCAGCTCGTAATCCGCGGCGATCCGGTACCGGACGTCGTATCCGCCGTAATCGCTGTACAGCTGGCGCTTCACAAAAAATGCCGGATGCGGAGGCATCCACCCGCGGAGCATCTGCCGCTTGCCGCCAATTCCTGATTTCCAGTACCGCACCGTGCGCTGGAGATCGGTCCGGCGCACATACGCCACATCACCGTACACACAATCGGCGCCCGTGACCTCAAATGCTTTGACGACGTCGGCAAGGACGGATGGATCGGCGTAAGCGTCGTCTCCATTCAAGACGGCGATCACGTCGCCGGTCGCGCACCCGATCCCCTTATTGATTCCTTCGTACATCCCGCCGTCTTTTTCCCGGACATACCCGGCCAGCCGGCTCCCGTACTCTCGCACCACCTCCGGAGTGTTATCCGTCGAACAGGCGTCAATCACCCAATGCTCGATATCGGGGTGCGTCTGATCGCGAACGCTCTGAAGGCAGGACGCAAGCGCCGGGCCGCAGTTGAGAGACGCGGTGATGACCGATACCTTCAACGGGAGATCACGCGCTCATTTTTCTCGGTCGAACCGCTTGCGCCGGATTGCCCGCATAAATGGTCCAGGCCTCCAGATGGCCGGTAGCCACACTGCCGATGGCCAGCACGGCGCCCTCTCCGACGGTGACGCCGGACGCGACGATGGAGCGGGCGCAGATCCAGCACCCCTTCTCCAAACGGATGGGAGATGCGGTCAGGCGGAAGGCCGGGTCGGTCCAATCATGATTGCCGTTTCCGATATACGCGCCTTGCGAAATGCAAACGTCCGAACCGATCTTCACGGACACGATATTATCAATCCATACGCGCTCGCCGATCCAGGAGTCGTCGCCGATCTCAAGCTTCCAGGGATATTTGACGTGCACGGACGGCTTGATCACGACTCCCCGCCCGATTTTGGCGCCAAAGCCGGTCAACACCGCCCGTTTGACTCCGCTCCAGACGCAGAGCGGGTTCCGCAGCGTCAACAGGCTTGTGATTTGCCAGCAGGCGTCGATCAGGATCGAGCGCCCCCGAACACCGGGTTCCGGTCTAAAATTTTTATTGTTGATCTGCATGTGCCGGCCTCCGCTCCGCATATTTGATCTTCATCCCTGCCGCATCCATCATATCCCACGAAGCTCTGTTTTGGGACGGGCGCCGTCAGGACGCCAACCGCTCCAGCGCTTCGGCGGCGGGATTGCTCCGCTCGTCCCAACTCAAATGTTCGAGAACATAGTCGTGCCCGGTTCGGCCCATCGCTTCGGCGCGAAGCGGATCGGCGAGTAAACGGTTCACCGCTTCCACAAGCGCCTCCGGGTCCGGCGACGCAATCAGCCCCATCGCGCCGTCCAGCTGCGGCCAGCCGCATCCGGGAGACGCAACGACCGGAATGCCGTAGCTGAGGGCCTCGGGGATCGTCAACGGCTTATCGTCCGCTGACGGCAATACGAACAAATCCGCCGAGCAGAACATTTCCTCTTTGGCTTTGCCGGCCACCGCGCCGGCAAAAGTCACGCTCCGGTCCAGTCCGAGCCGGGCGACCTCGTTCCGGATCTGCCGCATGTAATCCTTGTCTTCGACGGGTCCCGCGGCGATCAGCCTGGCATCAGGATTCTTCGCCAAAATCCCCGGCATGGCGCCAATCAGATGAACGAGTCCTTTCTTCGGGTGAATCCGCCCCAGATAAAGAATGACGGATTCGCCGGCCTGGCGGCTGTGACGGGCGGCTTCGCGCTTTTCGCGGGCGGCCTTCACGGCGGCGCGATGTGTGCGCGGCAGATAGACACTCCGGTCGGGGTGCCGGATTCCGCTGCGATCCATGATGCCGAACTCGTCCTCGCGCATGACAAAAACGGCACGTGCACGGTCGAGATTGTTTTTTTCGAACAGATTCCAATAAATTTTTTTCCGCAAAGGCTTCTGAGCCAGACTCCAGGGGGTCAGCATGTTGTGTGTGAACACAACGTACGGAATACCCCTTCGGGCGCACTCGGCGGCGGCAAACGTGCACGGAAATCTCCACAAGCCGTGGATGCACACCATTTGAGAGCGCTCCGCCAGCACCCGGAACCGGCTCACAAAATCGGGCGAATACGCCAAAGGCAAGCCTGAAGCACCAGCCAGCCGGACCGGAATATCGACGGTCCGGCCGCCGGCCGGACGGATGCAAACACGCTCGGTTCCGCCCAAGCCCGGGGCTCCGATCGCCAGAATCGTCACCGCGTGACCGCGGGTTCGCAATGCCGCGGACAATTCGCCGATCAGCTCGACGGGCCCGCCGACCTGCGGCCCCCAATAGGAGACCACCTGAAGCACGTTCAGACGGCGCGCGTCCGGACTCATGTCCGCAAGCCTGCGGCCCATTTTCGGCCGCGCTTGGTCATTCCAAAATAATCACGGCGAACCCACAGCAGCAAAAAACACGGCCAAAACGCCATCCCCGTCCACGCGATGACTCCGGGCAGATCGCCTCCGCGCAAGAGCGGTATCAGCACCGCGCAAAAAATGGCCTGCACCATAAGACCCGGGAACGGCCGGATCTCAAGGCTGTAATTCATAATCGCGGCAAAAAGCGCTCCATAAATCACGGACAGCAGCAAAATACCGATCCATCCGCCCTCCGCATAAAATGTTCCGATCAAAGTCGGAGAAATTCCCACCGTCCCCTGCCCGTCATCGATCGTCCAGCCCAATTTATTCATATACCCGCCGACGGGTTTGTTGTGCCACCAGGCGCGCGGAATCGGTCTCAGGAGCACTTCCAGATGCTCGCCTCCTTTGGAGTACGGAAGCATCTTGGGGTAAATTTGCCGCAACATGACGAACCCGTCCAGCATATTGGCGTCTTCCGCCTGGATGGCCCGCTGTATCGACAAGTCTTTGAGAGCTTGAGATTGGTCGTAAGTTTTAATGGTGCGCACGCTTCCAGAAGCCGAAAAAGCCGTCAACGCCGCGACGCCGACCAAGGCATAAACGATGACCTTGATGCGGGGCTGAAGCCCCGCGGTCACGACCATTGCAGACGCGATGATCCATCCCAGTAATTGGAAACGTCCGTAAGGCTGGAACGTCTGAAAAATAAAGGCGATCACAACCATGAGCCCGAGAGACTGGGTCAGCGGAATCCTGAAATATCCGAACTTCCACAGCAAAACGGTCAGCAGCATGATGCCGATCATGACCATGGGAAACAGGGACAGGTATCCGCTGATATCAAACGCCTGCGAAGCGCCTTGAATCACCTGCTCCATCACCTGGCGGCGCAGCATGATCACCATAGGCAGACATGCCGCCCCGAACAGCAGAACTTGGGGTCCAAGCCAGTTTAAAAAAGCCCGGTCCGGCACCGTTCGCAAAATATGCACCGGCTTTCGGCGTGCAAAACAGTACGTGATCAGTAAAATCGTCTGCCCGAGGATGATATAGAGCAGCGCTTCGCGGGCCGCCTCGGAAGAGATTGGATCAAAACTCCATTCGTCTGACATGACCACCCAACGGCCGATGCCCGACGTCGCCGAAAAATAACGGTAAGCGCCCGAATACAAAAGGAAGCTGCTGATGATGAGCGGGACGACGTCGTTCATGCTAATCAACCAATACATCCCAAAAACCGTCAGAACGACCTGGATCCCTAGAAGAATGTCAAAATCAAGTATGGGCATCGCATGCTCCGATAAGTTGACGCCCCAACCGGCTGATTCCGGACCCGGATGGCAAAACCGACCGGTCCGACTGTGCCTTGAGCCGGGAAGGATTAAGGAGATAGGACCGCAGCGCATCGGCGACGGCCTTCCCGCTGATCTCCCTGAGAACCGTGCCGTTTTCTCCGTCCCTCACAACAGCGCCGCAACGATCCGAAACGATCAGCGGCAGACGGTGCGCCTGCGCTTCAAGCTGCGTCAGGGCAAACCCGTCGGAGTGCGTCGGCAAAATAAAGACGTCCGCAGCCCGGTAATGGCCGGCCGCTTCCAACCGGCTCACCCGGCCCCGAAGACGCACGTTGGCGCATCCGGCAAAAAGCCCGTTCACGGCCGCATCCGCCGGACCCACGACGGAGAATTCAACCGGCTGCCCCTCAAGCATCCGGGCCGCCTCCGCCAACTCGGCCGCACCTTTCCGGAGACCCACCTGGCCCAAAAAAAGAACGCGCAAAGGGCGGTCGTGCGAAAAAGTCGGAGGATAGGAACGGGGGGCTAAGGATGCGGATCCGGCAGAATCATAAGCCAGCGGGATGGTGACGATTTTACGCGCCGGCACTCCGGCCCGCCGCAATCCCTGGGCGGACCAATCGGAATTGACGATGATGATGTCGGCGAGGGCAGTTTCTTCGCGCCAATCGTCCCAATAGCCGGACGGGACGGGGTCAGGGGCCGGGACAATCCCAGCGTACTTGGCGTACAACTCGCGGACAATCTCTTCCTCATACGGACCTGGATCGATTTGACCCAGCACCGTCGTCCAGCCCGAGGCCTTGGCAAAACGGAACGGCTTCAGCGCCGTATAGCTGTAAGAAAATAGAATCTGGCGATTTTTTTTTGATTCCGAAACGAGCCCGGACAATCGGGCAACACACCGGTCCTGGAACCAGCGGTTGCGGGCCAGAACCTGCGCCCAGCCCCGGACACCTTTGAGCCGCAACCCGCCTTCGAGCGCAAGCAGACGGCCGGTGAATGCGTGGACAGGGGCCGACGCCAGAGCGGAATCGAACCGTCCCTTTAAGGCGTTTGAATGGGCCCACACGGATTTGGGCCGAACCCAAGCGTCGGTAAGCAAAGCGCTGAGCCGGGACTCGAGATGCAGCGCGCGGGGAATCGCATAATGCTCCCGCGCGCCCAACTGGCAACAAATCCAGGATCGGGACCGGTCAGACATGGTCCGCGGCGGGTTGGTGCATGTTTCCAAAAATGTTCTGATCGATGGCCTCAAACCAGCCGACAGCCAATTCGCGCGTACCGGCTTCGTTGAAATGTACGAAGAGGGGGCCCTCCCGGTACCGGGCTTCCGCCAGACGGTCCGTGTCGGGCCCGCAGATGACCGTTCCGTCCAGGCATAGCTGCCGCTGCGCGGTCCGAACCGATTCAGAAGTCACGCGTCCGTTGTAGGTCGAAACCGCGACCATCCAGGGAATGTCGACGTCCGACCGGTCGCGGGCAGACTTGATGATTTGAACGAGGCGGTCCCGGTACTCTTCGGTGCTCATGTGCCCGTCCGACTCGCCCTGCGCCCACAACACGGCTCTCGCGCCGTTGGGACCCGCGGCCTTCATCGCCTTCACGAGGCGATTGAAGTTTGCGCTGCCCGGCTCCCATTTGCGGATACTGCTTCCACCCTCGGCGACATTGATCCATCCCACCGGCACACCGAGTTTTTGAACCAACAGATCTCCCGTCAGCGGCCAATGCGATCCGCCTCCTCCGCGAATCTGCGGATCATCCCCCCGCATCCACCGCAGACTCCCGTCCGCCTGAACCTGCCCCTTCCGCACGTCATCGCTCGTTGCCTGAAAAAGGGTCGAGCTGCTTCCGGAGGCATTCGATTGACCCGCCACCAGAAACACCTCCCCCGCTCCCAACATAAGACTGTTGGCGGACCGAAATCCCTCGCCATGACTGCGGCCGAAGATACGGCTCCATCCGTCTTGAACCTGGACATTGCCGGCAAAACGCGACATCTTGGGTGCGGCATCCAAAGATACCCAATCCTCCGGCCGGACAGGGTCTTGAGCACGGGCTGGCGGCATGACGCAAACTTCCACGGACTTGGCCCGGATTCCGCACCGGCCCAAAAGACTCACAACGGTTCTTTCGCCGTCGGAACGCTGGATCACCTGGCCGTCCTGAATATCCCAGGAATAAATCTTCGTACCCAGACAGAACCGATCGCGGAGAACTTCGTCGTACTTCAGGATTCCCAGAAAGGCCGCGAATGCGGTGACGGTCAACAACGCCGGGACAGCCAAACGCGCAGGGGTCCGGTGGGACGTTGGCATTACTGGAGGCGGTAGGTCAAATTCTTGTTGCGGGTGCCGATGGGGCGGGCGGGATTACCGGCGACGATCGTATAGGGGTCCACGTTCTTTGTCACCACGGCGCCGGCGCCGATCACCGCGCCTTCGCCGATGGTCACGCCGGGGAGAATCACGGCGCGGTAACCGATCCATGCCCGGTCGCCGATGACGACGTCGCCTCCCCGGTCTTCGAATCCGGGTGACTGCGGATCGTGCCCCAATGTCAGTATGGAAGCTTCGGGCCCGATCGAAACGTCGGACCCGGTGATGATGCGATAAGTGCGTCCGTCAAGCATGCATCCGGAGTTCACGACATTGCGCTCTCCGAGAAACACCTTGCGTCCGTTCAGAAAATTGCAGCCCCTCAGAACGTCGGTGCCGGCGCCGAGTCGGCCCAGATACATCCCCAAATACACGCGGCGCAAGATACGGCTCGGAAATTTGCCGATCCAGCCGGCGTACAGATAGCTGGCCAAAGACCCGAACATCAGTCTGAAGTTCATCGCCGCCATTATAGCACCAACGGGACGACGGGCAGACCGGCTGCCGGCGGTCTAGAATTTGTAAACGACCAGGCCGGACAGGAGCTTCGGGTAGAAGTAGGTCGACTTCTGCGGCAGTTTGATGCCGAGGTCGGAGACGCGCATCATTTCGGACACGGGCATGTACGGAAGGATAAAGGCGAGATCCGCGCCTTCCTTGCGCACGGCGGTGTCCGCTTCCTTGGGATCGCGGCTGAACCGGATCTTGTCGGATTTGGCGACTTCCTCGCCGAGGAGCTTGGAGATGAGGAGCTTCTGGAGGACGGTCACATCGAGGTCGCGCGTTTTGGTCTTGAGCGTGAGCTTGCGGTATTCGCCGCAGCAGATCATGCCGATCGTGAGCCCGCCCTTGGGCTTCTTCTCGATCGCGGCGACCAGTGCCGCCAGCGACGCGACTTTTTCGGACTTGAAGTGTTTGGCGACGACTTTGGTGACCGTGGCCTTCCAGTCCCCCTCGAGCCCTTTGAGGATGCGGTGCGTCGGATAGATCGTGAAGTCGTTGCGGAACGCGTCGCAGAGGTATGTCAGGACGACGCCTTTGCCGCCGACGCGGTCCTTGGCGTGGCGTTTGTAATACTCGGTGGCGACTTCGAAGCGGTGATGGCCGTCGGCGATGTACATGTTCTGCGGACCGACCGCCTGCGAGATCTTCGCGATCGCCTTCACATCGGCCACGGGGAAAAAGCGGTGCCGCACGCCGGACACGGTCACGTCGATCGCGGGTTCGGCCTTGGCGAGCTTCTTGAGCTCGGCGTGGGCCGTGCCTTTGGGGTCGCGGAACATGCCGAAGATCGGCGAGAGCTGCGCGCGCAGCGTCTCCATGAGCGCGGTGCGGTCGACCTTGGGTCCGGCCAGCGTATGCTCGTGCTTCTTGACCTTGCTCTGATCGATTTTCATCAAAGAGATGAATCCGACGCGCGACGCGGGTTTGCCGGCGAGGTTCTTGTAATCCTGGGCGTACACGTAAATCGTCGGAGTCGCGTCCTGCTTGAGGACTTCGTCGGTGATCCAGCGGTCGATCACGCCGGCGGTCGCGCGATAGGCGTCCTGGCCGGTGACTTTTTTGGAAAGGTCGACACGCACAAAATTGTAAGGGCTTTTGGCGTAGAGCGCTTCCTGCTCCTTCTGCGAGATGACGTCGTAAGGAGGGCTCAGAACGTCGTCGAACTTCTTGATCTTGGCGGAATTATAGCGGTAACCATGGAACGGCAGGATCTGCGGCACGTGGGCTCCTTGATAAAAGTGGTTGAAACGAAGGGGTTATTCTAGCGCAAAAAGACCGGCGCTGCGTTATTTGCAGGCGGGCTTGCCGCAACCGCCGCCGGGACCGCAGGCGCCGGAGGACCCGGAAGCGCCCGCGCGCTTGTAGTCGGTGACGTAGAAGCCCGTGCCTTGATACGTGACTCCCGCGCCGGCGCCGAAAAGGCGTTGGACTTTTTTACGGCACTGGGGACACTTGGTGGCGGGCTTTTCGGTGATGCCCTGAAAAAGTTCGTATTCGTGTCCACAGGACAGGCAGCGGTAATCGTAATTCGGCATGGCGTCTCCTTTGGTCCTCAGACCTTCAAGAGGTCTTTCATTTTTTTCATGAACGAATGCGAAATCGGATGGGCCTTCTCGCCCGAAATTTCTGCGAATTGCTGCAGAAGCTCCTTCTGCTTGGAGCTCAACGCGGTCGGCGTCTCGACGACGACGCGAACATGCTCGTCGCCGCGCCCGTCGCCCTTGATCGAGTGAATCCCCTTGCCCTTGAGGCGGAACACCTTGCCGGTCTGCGTGCCCGCCGGGACCTTGAGCTCGGTCGGACCTTCGAGCGTCGGGACTTTGATCTCGGCACCCAATGCGGCCTGCGCGAAGCTGATCGGCACGTCGCACAGGATGTCCGACCCGCTGCGTTTAAAAATCTCGTGCTCGTCGACGTGGATGTCCACGTAAAGGTCGCCCCGGTGGCCGCCTTTATGCCCTGCCTCGCCCTCGCCGGACACGCGCAGCCGCATCCCCGAATCCACGCCAGCCGGAACCTTGACCGTGATGGTCCGCTCAGTCGACTCGCGTCCGGAACCGCGGCAGGAACCGCAGGGTTTTTCGATGATCGACCCCTGCCCCGCGCAGGACGGACAGGGCCGGCGGATCTGAAAAAATCCGCTCGACGCCAGGACTTCCCCGGCGCCGCGGCAGGTCGTACAAACTTTTTTCTGGGTTCCGGGAGCGGCGCCCTGGCCGGCGCAGGTGCGGCAGACTTCTTCACGGCGGACGGGAACTTTTTTATCGCAACCATGGACGGCTTCCAAAAATGTGAGCTCCAGCTCGACGCCCAGGTCCGCGCCGCGCGCGGCGCGCTGGGTGCGGTGCTGGCCGCCGCGGCCGCCGCCGAAAAAGTCTTCGAAGATGTCCGAAAAAACGTCCGAAAAACCTTCCGCCCCTCCCGCGCCGCCGAACCCGGCTCCGCCGTTCACGCCGTCCATTCCGTAGCGGTCGTACGCCGCGCGCTTTTCGGGATCCGAGAGGATCTCGTAGGCGCGGGAGTACTCTTTGAACTTTTCCTCGGCGTGTTTGTCGCCGGGGTTGCGGTCCGGATGGTGTTTGAGCGCGTGCTTGCGGAACGCGCTCTTGATCTCTTCGGCCGAAGCCGTCTTGGCGACGCCGAACAGAACGTACAAATCCTGAGTGGACATATCTGCCTATCTTATTGAAAAACTGTTAAACCTAAAGATTCTAAAAAAACTTAACCACAGTTCGTTCAAAAAGCCGCATATGCGAGGCGCCGGCGATGCGACCGCGGAGGCGTAGCAGCGCTACGCCGCACAAGGGAGCGAGCCGGCAACGAAGCAGATGCGGCTTTTTCAACGAACTGTTACTTTTTGTCGTCGTCCACCTTGAATTCGGCGTCAACCACATCATCCTTGCCGCCCGCGGGACCCGCTCCCGCAGCCGCCTGGCCGGCAGGTCCGGCTCCGGCCGCGGTCTGGCTCTGGTACATGACCTCGGCCAGCTTGTGAGACGCCTTGGTCAGCGACTCGATGGCGGCGTTGAACTTCTCCGCGGACTCTTCCTTGTCGAGCACGGCCTTCGCCTTCACCAGCTCTTCTTCGACGTTCTTCACATCCGCCGGGTCCAGCTTGTCCTTGTGCTCGGTCAGGGTCTTCTGCGTCGCGTAAATCAGTGAATCGAGGTTGTTCTTCGACTCGACCTGCTCGCGGCGCTTCTTGTCCTCTTCGGCGTGCGCTTCGGCGTCCTTGGTCATCTTCTCGATCTCATCTTTGGAGAGGCCGCCGGACGCTTCGATGCGGATCTTCTGCTCCTTGTTGGTCGCCTTGTCCTTGGCCGACACGTGCACGATGCCGTTGGCGTCGATGTCGAAGGCGACTTCGATCTGCGGCAGGCCGCGCGGCGCGGCCGGGATGCCTTCGAGGTTGAACTTGCCGAGCGAGCGGTTGCCCGCGGCCATTTCGCGTTCGCCCTGAAGGACGTGAATGGTCACGGCCGTCTGGTTGTCCGCGGCGGTCGAGAACACCTGGCTCTTCTTGGTCGGGATGGTCGTGTTGCGCTCGATGATCTTGGTGCAGACTCCGCCCAGCGTTTCGATGCCGAGCGAGAGCGGCGTCACGTCGAGGAGCAGCACGTCCTTCACGTCGCCGGTGAGCACGCCGCCCTGGATGGCCGCGCCGATCGCGACGACTTCGTCCGGGTTCACGCCCTTGTGCGGCTCGCGTCCGAAGAAGTCCTTCACGATCTGCTGGATCTTGGGCATGCGCGTCATGCCGCCGACGAGGATGACCTCGTGGATTTCGGAGGTCGCGAGCTTCGCGTCCTGGAGCGCCTGGCGGCAGGGATCGAGCGTGCGCTGGACGAGGTCGTCCACGAGCTGCTCGAGCTTGGCGCGCGTCAGCGTCATCGTCAGATGCTTGGGGCCTTCGGCGTCGGCCGTGATGAACGGCAGGTTGATCTCGGTCGACATGTTGCTCGACAGCTCGATCTTGGCCTTTTCCGCGGCTTCCTTGAGGCGCTGCAGGGCCATGCGGTCCTTCGACAGGTCGATGCCGTGCTCTTTCTTGAACTCGGAGATCTGCCAGTCGATGATGCGCTGGTCGAAGTTGTCGCCACCCAGATGCGTGTCGCCGTTGGTCGAACGGACTTCGAACACGCCGTCGCCGATTTCGAGGATCGAAACGTCAAACGTTCCGCCGCCGAGGTCGTACACGGCGATCTTCTCGTTCTTTTTCTTGTCGAGGCCGTACGCGAGGGCCGCAGCCGTGGGCTCGTTGATGATGCGCAGCACTTCGAGGCCCGCGATGGCGCCGGCGTCCTTGGTCGCCTGGCGCTGCGTGTCGTTGAAGTACGCCGGGACCGTGATGACGGCCTGCGTGACGGGCGAACCGAGATAATCCTCGGCGGTCTGCTTCATTTTCTGAAGGATGAACGCGGAGATCTCGGGGGCCGAGAACTGCTTGCCGCCGGTGGCGACGCGGATGTCGTTGTTGGGTCCGTCGACGACCTTGTACGGGACCAGCTTCTCTTCTTCGCCGACCTCTTTGTGGTTGCGGCCCATGAAGCGCTTGATCGAGTAGACGGTGTTCTCGGGATTCGTCACGGCCTGGCGCTTGGCGGCCTGACCGACGAGCTTTTCGCCCTTTTTGGTAAACGCGACGATCGACGGCGTCGTGCGCGCGCCTTCGGCGTTGGCGATGACGACGGGGTCATTGCCTTCCATCACCGCGACGCAGGAGTTCGTCGTACCCAGATCGATGCCGATCACTTTTCCCTTAGCCATGACTCCAATCCTCCGTTAATGTCAGCGGAAAAATTTCCGCTTATGATTTTTTGCTAATCTTCACTTTGCTCGGACGCACGAGGCGGCCGTGCAGCGTAAAACCTTTTTGAACTTCCTCGATCACCGTCTCCTCGTCGCGCGACGCGTCCGTGACTTCCGCGACCGCTTCGTGCAGATTCGCATCGAAGGGCTGGTTGACGCTCGCGATCACTTCGACGCCGTTCTGCTCGAGAATCTTGTGGAACGTGTTCTGCGCCAGGTGCAGCCCCTTGAGGACCGTCTTCGGGTCGTGGCCCTGGTCGAGGCTCGAGATCGCGCGGTCGAAGTCGTCCACGACGAGCAGGAAGTCCGTGACGACCTTTTCGATCGCGTACTTCACCGATTCGTCGGCGCGCTTCTGGAGGCGCTTTTTCATGTTTTCGAAATCGGCGGCGGCCAGGAGATACTTTTCCTCCGCCTCTTTGAGCTTCTGCTGCAGCGCGTCCCACTCCGCCTGGGGAACGGTGACGGTCGGCTGCTGCTCGGCCTGTGATTCGTGCGTCATGGTATGACCAACCTTCGGTTTAAATTTCGTCGAGCGTTTCGCTGACTTCGTCCGCCAGCCGCGACACGATGCCCACGGTGCGGTCGTAACGCATCCGGATCGGGCCCATCACGGCAAGGCAGCCGATCGGGCGGCCGTGGAACGTGTAGCGCTTCACGATCATGCTCACTTCGCGCAAACCCTCGCAGGTGATCTCTTCGCCGATGTAGACGTGCGTCGCGTCGTCGTCGATGTCCTTTTCGAGGAATTGCATGAGCGCCCGCTTGATCTCCAGTGCCCGGAGCAGCGCCTGCGCCCGCTGAATGTCGCTGAACTCCGGCTGTCCGAACACGTGCCGCGCGCCGTCGACATAGAGCCGGTGGAAGTCCCCCGTCCGGCGGGCCGCCGCGGCATCCGCCGCTCCGCCGCGCGCGTCCAAGTCCTGAATATACGAAAAGCGCGAAAGGTTCCGGACAAAGGCGAGCCCCGCGTTCTGGGTCAGCTCGGCCAGGATCTGCGCGGCCGTTTCGGCCACGTCTTCGATATCGTTGGCCCGGGCCAGCGTTTCATGGGCTTCCGGAAGATCGGCGGGCTGCTTGGCCTCGCCGGCAATCATCCGGTCGACGTAATAACGGTAACCGCGCGCGGTCGGGATGCGGCCGGCGGAGGTATGTGGCTGCTGGATGAAGCCCATTTCTTCGAGATCCGCCATCACGTTGCGGATGGATGCCGGCGAAAGGCCTGCCGGGTACATGCGCGAAACAGTCCTCGACCCGACCGGCTCAGCGGTCTGGATATAGGCCTCGACGATGCATTTAAAGATACCGTCTAAACGGTCGTCTTGGTACATGGCTTGCGTCAGATCCTCTCGTGTAAATGGTTTTTAGCACTCTTGACTGTCGAGTGCCAGAGGTAGTTTATCACGAGGGAAAAAGTTGTCAAGTTGCTGGCACTCCAAAAAGTGGAGTGCTAGCTGCGTTTGGAGACCGGCTTCTTGGAGGACCGGACGGGCTTAGCGGACTTGGGCTGGAGGGCCTTCACTTGGGCACGGATGGAGTCGCCGATGGCAGGCGCCAAAGCGACCTTTAGGTTCACGAATTGACCGTCATCCGAACGAGTGATCACCCGGCCTTCCTGGTAGATCCGATGGATGAGCTTCGCCTCCCCGGCCGGGATCTTGAACCGGTATTCATGGATCCAGGGCTTGAGCCCTTGGGCGACATGCTTGGCCAAGGTATCAAATCCGGTGCGATTGACGGCCGACACCCAAACCCCGTCACCCCATTGCCTGGCGAGTTTTTTTTGGTCCGCTTCGGTCACTTGATCGGCCTTGTTCAGAACCGTGATGAGGGGCTTGGTCGAAGCGCCCATTTCGTCGAGAATGCCGCGCACCGAGCGCTCAAGGATCACAGCCTTAGAGTCTGCCACGTCCATGACATGCAGCAGGAGGTCCGCGTTCATCACCTCTTCGAGCGTCGCCTTGAACGCGTCAATCAAATGATGCGGCAGGAGATGCAAAAAACCGACCGTGTCCACGAGCATGACCTTTTGTCCGCCTGGGATCTCGAACACGCGCACCGTCGAGTCGAGCGTGCTGAACAGCTGGTTCTTCGCGATGACTTCCGAACCGGTCAGCGCGTTAAAAAGCGTCGACTTCCCCGCATTGGTGTAGCCGACCAGCGCAACCACCGGCAATTCGTGCTCGCGGCGGCGTTCGCGATAGCTCTCGCGGCGGTCCTGCATTTTTTGAAGTTCTTTTTTGAGGAAGACAATGCGGTCGCGAAGACGGCGGCGGTCGACTTCGAGTTTTTGTTCGCCCGGACCGCGCGTACCGATGCCGCCGCCCTGCCGGGTGAGCATGACGCCCTGGCCGGCAAGACGCGGCATGAGGTAGGAGAGCTGCGCGAGCTCGACCTGCACCTTGCCTTCGTTGGAACGGGCGCGCTTGGCGAAGATGTCGAGGATGAGCTGGGTCCGGTCGATGGTCTTGCGGCCCACCAGCTCTTCGAGATTGCGCTGCTGGGTCCCCGAGATGTCGCGGTTGAGGATGACGACGTCGGCTTCGACGGCTTCCGCGCGGCGGCGGATTTCGTCCGCCTGCCCCGGCCCCATGTACATGCGGGGCTGCGGCGCCTTCATGACGAAGGTGAGCTCCAGCACGGCGGAGACGCCGGCGGATTTGGCGAGCTCCGCCAGCTCGCGCGCAGAATCCTGCGCCGACCAGCCGTCAGCCCGGTCCGCGAACATCAAGGTGACTAGAACCGCCTTTTCCATAAGGCGGTTATTGTATCAGAGGCGGACGATCACCCCTCGATCGGAATCTGCACCTTCCGCGCCGCCTCGCCTTTGGGAACGCGCAACGTCAACACGCCGTCCTTGAGACTGGCCTTGATCTTCTTGGGATCGACTCCCGATCCCACACGGAACCGGCGCTCGGTCGTGCCGTAGGAGCGTTCGCGGTAGTGGTACTTTTGGCCGCCCTCGTCGCCTGACCGTTCGACGCCGGAATCGCGGACCGCGCGGACGAGCAGCACGCTGCCGTCCACGTCGATCTGAATCCGGTCTTTGGGCACGCCCGGCAGCTCACAGGTAATGATGAACTCCTTGTCGGTCTCGGCGACATCGGCGTGCATTTCGGTGTTGGAATAGCTGTAGACCGAGGTGTGCGTCGGGCGGCTCAATCCACCGCCGGACCAGCCCCAACCGCCCATCGAACTCAGCATCGACTGGTGCATCCGGTTCATCTCTTCCCACATGCTCTGCAAATCGTCTTCGGCGTCATAGGCAGCGGCCGGAGGCGGGGCGGATTCCTGGGATGACGGGGCGGCAGGCGCTTCCCATCGGATGGACTCGTCGGCCTTGCCCTTGTCTTTGTCGGCCGCTCCGGCGCATCCGGCACCGGCAAAAGCCGCAACAAGAAGAACCGCGCTGACGGCGGTTAATTTGGCATGTGTTTTCATCTCGATTTCCTCCTTACTCATTAAAGATGGATGTCGGATAAAAACCGGTCAGGACCGGTCGAAGCTATTTTGTATTTTTAGAACGAAACGCCGCCCGGCGTCGAAACGCCGGGAAGCTCGGGGGCCTGGTAGGTGACGGAATATTTTTTCTCGGCAGTCTCGCCGTCCAAGTCGTCTCCGCGCACCCATCCGGTAATGCCCTCGTACGTGACCAAATACCAATTTTCTTTGAACTTGCCGAGCTGGATCACCCGCATGTCCTCGATCGCGATCTCGGTCGCGGGTGGGATCTTGGCCAGCGACTTGAAGCTGTCCGGCTCCGGCCTCAGCTGCGTCGGAAAGTCCGCGTTCGTTGTCCGGGTCCGGGACTCGGAAGCGGCGGAATCCGCGCTGGCCGGGGCTGAGCCCAAGCCGGCGGCGGACAAGAATACCGCCAGAACCATCATGACGAGTCGGGATGAAGACATGGGCAGTATTCTAGTGCCGCTTCCTCATACGGTCAAATCCGCAGGTTTACGGCCGGCGGCCGCGCCGGCCTGAAGCTCGAATTCCCCGTCCTTGCCCACGGCGACCGTGACCGTCTGTCCGGCTTTGAGCGTGCCCTTCAGGATATCGAGCGCCAGCCGGTCCTGGATCTCCTGCTGGATGAGGCGGCGCAAGGGCCTGGCCCCGTAGATCGGGTCGTAGCCGTCCTGAGCGAGCTTGGCCTTGGCTTCCTTCGACAGGACGAGCTTCATCCCGCGCGCCTCGACCTTCTTGGCAAGCTCGGCGATCTGGATATCGACGATCTTCACCAGGTCCTCTTCCGACAACCGGTTGAACACGACGATGTCGTCGACACGGTTCAGGAGCTCGGGACGGAAGAACTTCTTCAGCTCCGCGCGCACCTGGTCCTTCACACCCTGACTCATTTTGGGCGCTTCCTGCAGGATTTGACTCCCGACATTGGATGTCATGATGACGACCGTGTTCTTAAAGTTCACGACGCGGCCCTGACCGTCCGTGAGGCGGCCGTCTTCCAGGATCTGGAGCAGCACGTTGAACACGTCCGGATGCGCTTTTTCGATCTCGTCGAAGAGGACGATGGAATACGGCCGGCGGCGGACTTTTTCGGTGAGCTGGCCGCCCTCTTCGAACCCGACATAGCCGGGCGGTGCGCCGATGAGGCGCGAGACCGAATGCTTTTCCATATACTCCGACATGTCGATGCGCGTCACGGCGTTTTCGTCATTGAACAGGAACCACGCGAGCGACTTGGCCAGATGCGTTTTGCCGACGCCGGTGGAACCGAGGAAGATAAAGGAACCGATCGGGCGGCGTTCGTCGCCGAGCCCCGAGCGCGACCGGCGGATCGCGTTGGCGATTGATCGCACGGCTTCTTCCTGGCCGACGACGCGTTTGGCGACTTCGTCTTCCATGCGGACGAGCTTTTCCATCTCGCCTTCCATGAGCTTGGAGACGGGAATGCCGGTCCATTTGGAAACGACTTCGGCAATATCCTCCTCGTCGACTTCTTCCTTCAGCATCTTCCCCTGCTTCTGGACCTCGGCGAGGCGCGCGTTCTCGGTCTCGACGGTTCGCTCGAGCTCCTTGAGCTTGCCGTAACGGATTTCCGCGACGCGGTCGAGCTTGCCCTCGCGCTCGTAACGCTCTTCCTCGGAACGCGCCTTGTCCATCTCGGCCTTCGCCTTGCGGATCCGGTCGATCACGTCTTTTTCCTTTTTCCAGCGGGCTTTGAGCGTATCGGACTGAGACTTGAGCTCCGCGATCTCGCGGGTGACCTTGTCCAACTGCCCCTTGGCTCCGGCGTCTTTTTCTTTTTGGAGCGCCTGCTTTTCGATCTCCAGCTGCGTGGTGCGGCGTTCCAGCTCGTCGATCTCGGTGGGCATGCTGTCGATCTCGATGCGCAGCTTGGACGTCGCCTCGTCAATGAGGTCGATCGCCTTATCCGGGAGGAAGCGGTCCGAAATATACCGATGACTCAGGTTCACCGCGGCCAGGATCGCAGAATCCTTGATCCGCACGCCGTGATAGACCTCGTACTTGTCCTTGAGGCCGCGCAGAATGCCGACCGCGTCCTCCGGCGTGGGCTCGGTCACGAACACCGGCTGGAAGCGCCGTTCGAGCGCCTTGTCTTTTTCGATGTATTGGCGGTACTCGTCGAGCGTCGTCGCGCCGATGCAGCGCAGCTCGCCGCGCGCAAGCGCGGGCTTGAGCATGTTGGACGCGTCCATCGCGCCGTCGGATTTACCCGCGCCGACCAGCGTGTGCAGCTCGTCAATGAAGAGAATGACTTCGCCGGCCCTGGACTGAACTTCCTTGAGGACGGCCTTGAGCCGCTCCTCGAATTCGCCGCGGTACTTGGCGCCGGCGATGAGCGCGCCCAGATCCAGCGAAATGAGGCGCTTGTTCTTGAGCGTCGTCGGCACGTCGCCGTCGGTGATGCGTTTGGCCAGGCCTTCGACGATGGCGGTCTTGCCGGTGCCGGGCTCGCCGATGAGAACAGGATTGTTCTTCGTGCGGCGGGACAGCACCTGGATCGCGCGGCGGATTTCCTGGTCGCGGCCGATCACGGGATCGAGCTTGCCCGTGCGGGCCGCTTCGGTGAGGTCGCGGCCGTATTTTTCGAGCGCCTGGAATTTAGATTCGGGGTCCTGGTCGGTGACGCGCTGGGAGCCGCGGATGTCCTTGAGCGCCGCCAAAACCGCGGGCTTGGTGATCTTGTGCCGGCGGATCAGATCGCCCGTGGCGTCCTTGGCTTCCTGAACCAGTCCGAGCAGAAGATGTTCGACGCTGACATAGTCGTCCTTCAGATCCCGGGCTTCGGCTTCCGCCCGTGCGAGCACGGCCTTGGCCTGGGATGACAGGTAACGCTCGACGCCGTCGCCCTGCACGCGCGGCCGGACCTTGAGCGCCGACTCCAGATCCTGGGCGATACGCTCCGGATCGGCGCCGATTTTTCCGAGCACCGAACCGATGATGGTGTCCGGGACCGTGATCAGCGCCAGAAACAAATGGTCCGCGCCGACTTCCTGATGCCCGAATTCCTCGGCCGACCGGACAGCGCCCTGTACGGCCTCCTGCGCCTTGATCGTAAATTTATCGAGTTGAGCCATGGGCCACCTCTTCTTCCGGCCCGGGCCGGATCATGCTTTTTTATTGATGCGAATCTG
Organism: uncultured Planctomycetia bacterium; assembly: GCA_964430735.1. GTDB lineage: Bacteria > Omnitrophota > Gorgyraeia > 2-02-FULL-51-18 > JAGOUK01 > JAGOUK01. The sequence continues at coordinate 264,003 of CAYSFB010000001.1, forward strand.
AACCAATAGGTCGCCGTTTTTGCCGCAGCATTTGCATTCGCGGCCTTGATTGGCCAACCGCAGCTTCTGACCGTCCTTGATCCCCATCGGGACCTTCACGGTGAACTGCTGCCCTGAACGCGTCTTGAACTTCACCTCGCCGCCCTTCTGCGCCAAAGCCGGCGGCACCGTCACTTCGGTTTGAATATCCGTGTCCTCGCGGTCCCCTTCGACTCCGTCGAACCCGCCGTCCGAGCCGCCGGGAGCATTCGAATAATAAAACTGCTGACCTCCGCTCCGACCGCCCGTCCCCTTGAACAGATCGCCCAAAATATCCTCGAACGCCCCGAATCCGGCCCCGCCGCGCGCGCCGCCCGCTCCGCCCCGCGCCCCGCCGCCCGACCGGAAAAAATTCATGAACTCGCCGGGATCAAACCCCTGCGCACCCTGATACGACCCGCCGCCAAACCCGCCCTTGCGGACCATGTCGTACTCGTCGCGGCGCTTCTTGTCGCTCAGGACGTAATACGCCTCCGAGATCTCTTTGAACTTTTCCTCAGCGGCCTTGTTCCCGGGGTTCTTGTCCGGATGATGCTTGAGCGCCAGCTTCCGGTACGCCGATTTGATCTCGGCTTCCGCCGCTGTCTCTCCGACCCCGAGAATTTTGTAATAGTCTTTCTGACTCACGTGCTGCCTTTCGTGTACCGGGCCGGACCGGGCCGCGCGGCCGGCGGATGATCGCTCATCCGCCGCCGAACCGTCACTTGATCTCGACTCTGCGGGCTGTGGACTTGACCTCTTCGCGCTTCGGAAGGGTCACTTCAAGGACCCCGTCTTTATACTGCGCCGAGACCTTCGCTTCGTCAACCTCCACCGGAAGCTCCAGAACCCGGGCGAAGCTGCCGTGCACGCGTTCCGTGCGCAGATAATCCCGGTCCTCGACCCTGGCTTCTTCCTTCTTCTCGCCGCGGATGACGAGCGTGGCACCCTCGACCGAGACCTCGACGTCCTTCCGGTCGATACCGGGAAGGTCCGCCTTGACCACGATCTTGTCCGCAGCCTCCTGGACGTCCACTGCGGGCCCCCAGAAGCAATTCCGACGTGTGATGATATGCATGCTAACCCCCTTTGTTATTGGTAACTTTGGCACTCTCAAATACCGAGTGCTAATTCATGGACAAAAAAATTTACCGGGTTTTCCGGACCTTCAAAATCTGCTGCTCCATCTCGAGAACCACCTTGACCCCCTGCACTTTGAGCTTCTTGGTTTTCATGTAATGCCAGATCTTTCTCAGAACGACCATCTCGCGCTTGGAGTACAGCCGCGAACAACCCTCGCTCGGCCGCGGCGGACAGACCACGCATTCCCGATCCAGCTGCTTCAAGACCCAGACCGGAATCCCGATGAGACGCGTCACCACCCCGGTCGTGAATACCGGCTCGTCCATGTCGAACTCAAAATCCTCTTCGGCCGGACGACGCTTCATCGGTGACTCCTGTACCCCTTGAGCACACCCACAGTATGCCCCCGCCCCGCCGGAATGTCAACTATAATCGAAATATTTTTTTCGATTATCGAAAATACCTTCAAGCCAGCTCCAGCCCCACCGGGCAATGGTCCGACCCCTTCACGTCCTTGAGGATCCAGGCCCGTTTGAGCTTCCCCTTGAGCCGGGGCGAAACCACAAAGTAGTCGATCCGCCACCCGATATTCCGCGCCCGGCAATTCGACAACCGGCTCCACCAGGTGTAATGTCCGCCGCCCTTCTCAAACTCCCGGAACGTGTCGATGAACCCCGCCTTCACGAGCGCGTCGAACCCCGCCCGTTCCTCGGGCGTGAACCCGTGGTTCTTCACGTTGGCCTTCGGGTTGGCCAGGTCGATTTCGCGGTGCGCGACGTTCAGATCCCCGCAAAAAATCACCGGCTTCTTCTTATCGAGCTTCTTCACATACGCCAAAAAATCCTTGTCCCACTCCTTCGTCCGGTACGGCAGCCGCTCCAGCCCCCGCTTGGAATTGGGTACGTAAACGCTGATCACATAAAACCCCGCAAACTCCGCCGTGAGCACCCGCCCCTCGCCGTCGTGCTTCGCCGCGCCGATCCCGCGCGTCACCTTGAGCGGCTCCTGCCGGCTGAACAGCGCCGTGCCCGCATACCCCGGCTTCACGGCGTCGTTCCAGAACTCGCGGTACCCGGGCAAATCGAGCTTCATCCCGCCCGCCGGGGCCTTGGTCTCCTGAAGGCACAGCACGTCCGGCTTCTCGGCCGCGACGAATTCCCTGAGTCCGGCCTTCACGGCAGCCCGCACCCCGTTGACGTTCCAAGAAATCAGCTTCACCCGACCCGTCCTCCCAAATCCCCGATTTTTAGTACAATGGGCCCATGAACAAGGCCGTGCTCATCAAAGAATTCATGGTCACCAACCCCAAGTCCGTCCGCGACACGGACAGCCTCTACGAGGCCTATCAGCTGATGCGCCTCTATGGCATCCGCCACCTGCCGGTCGTCGACCGCGACGACAAAGTCATCGGCATCTTCACGCACACCGACCTCAACAAGTGCTATCCGCCCAAGGAAAATGAAGACAGCTGGTATTACGAAAAGGACGAATTGAGCGCGATGCGGGTCGGCATGCACATGACCAAGGAGCCGGCGGTTCTCATCCCGGAAGACACGCTCCGCGAGGCCGCCCTGACCATGGTCCGCGGCAAATACGCCTGCGTTCCCATCATCTCCCCCCAGACCCGCAAGCTGGTCGGGATCATCACCTACATCGACGTCCTCAAAAAAGTCGCCGACCTCGTCTAGCTTCTTCTGGAAAAAGCTTCCGCTTAGAACCCCGTCTGGACCTTGTACTTGAGCGTCGTGCTGGAATTCGCCGGCACCGTCACTTCGAACCGCACGTTGAAGGCGTCCAGCTTCTTGTAAGGGATCGACGAACTCAAAATCTTCCAATTGGTCCCCAGCGGCTCGTCCACGAGCACCGTCACCGGCACATCCTTCGCATTCTTCAGCGTGATCTCCCACTCGGATTCGTTCATCCGCGTCGTCAGCTGCTGGAAGCTCATCTGTTTGCGCTTGAAGTTGACGTCAAACGCGCGGCCGACATTGAGCTTGAGCTCATCGTCCTTGGGCGTATGCTGGATCCTGTCCTCGCCCACGAACTGCAGCCCGCCCTCCTTGTCTTCCTTGTACATCCGGATGATGCCCGCCGGCAGCGGAAGCCCGAGACCGTTGGTCTTGGCGTTGAGGAAGCGGATCGACACGTTCACCGGCTGCGGCTGGTCGTTGCCGGACCACTGCTGCATGAAAAAGTAATTCTCCGACCGGACCGTGTATTCCTTTTGGAGCTTGAGCGGCGTCGACGGCAGGAAGCTGATCTGCTTGGTCTGATTGTTCTTGAGCGTCGTCCGGCGCTTCAGGTCGTACGTGTGGTATTCGAACATCGCCTGCTCCGAGAACTGCGCCGCGCCCGCGTCCATCGCCATGACGCCGCGCATCATCATCGCCTTGGGCGCGTATTCGGGCGCCGACACGCGGTTGACGTCCCCCGCGACGAGCTTGAGCTTGGCGTTTTTGTAAGTCGCGCCGGTGTTGTTGTCGATCGTGACCCAACCGGACAATTCGCCCGCCGCGTCGTCCTTGCCGACCGTGAGCACGTAGTCGGCCTTCCAGCCGAAGCCGTTCGTGAGATAGGTCGCCTCGACTTCGTGCGCGGCGGCCGACTGGTTCTTGTACTGCCAGGTGAGCGTGGGCTTGGTGATGAGGTCTTCGGGGATCTCGGGCAGGACGTGATAGCCCGGATGCCCGATCCAGATGTTGTCGTTGATCTTGTAGACGCGCTGACCCGCCGTGGACAAGAGCGTCGCGGTCACCTGCTCCTTGCGGTCCTGGAACTCGTTCTCGGTGAGGATCTGGATGTCCTTGCCGATGTATTTTTCGAGGAGCTTTTCGGGATCGATGAGGTCGTATTCGTAGTTCTGCTCGATCAGGGCGAGTCCGGCGGGCTGGTTGAGCGACTTCACGCGCACCGTCTCGGGCTGCACAAGCTGCGCGACGTCCATGAACCGCAGCTCCCCTTCACCGACCGGGAGAAGGATCGTCCGGGTGTCCTTGATGAGCCCCAGCTGATTGTTGTAAACGGTGACTTGGAGGTTTTTTTGGTCGGCTAGCGTCGAACTCTGCGTTTCGCCGGCGATTGCCGTCGAAGCGGCCGTCAAAAAAGTCAGGAACGAAAAAAGCGGGGGGTTTTTCATCAAAGGCCTCCGTGGTGAAGCGCTATTATAAACGATTCTCCCCCATTAGACGCCCCCAACCCCTACAAGGTTTAGTCCCTAGACCGAGCGCCGCCCCAGCGGCGTAACTCCCCCACACGAGCGCCGCGTGCAACGCGGCGTACGCAAAAAAACCGATTCCCAATATGCCCCAACTCAGGCCCATTTTTTCCAAATAACAGGTTCAGATGCAAGGCGCGAGGGAGCGCCGCGCACTCTACGGTGCGCAAGCTCCCGAGCAACGCAGCAGATGAGCCTGTTATTTGGAAAAAATGGTGAGACCGCTGGGGATCGAACCCAGGACACCTTCCTTAAAAGGGAAGTGCTCTACCAACTGAGCTACGGTCTCGTGAAGATTGCGCGGGCCGTTCGAGGCCCGATCGGGCGGGGCGAAAAACAGGTCCGGACTAGACGGTCATCAATTCCTTTTCCTTGGCCGTCGCAAGTTCGTCGACCGCCTTGGTCTGCGCGTCGGTGGCCTTCTGGATCATGTCCTCAGCCTTCTTGCGGTCGTCTTCGGTGATCTTCTTGTCCTTCTCGAGCTTCTTGATCTCTTCGTTGCCTTCGCGGCGGGCGTTGCGGATCGAGACACGGCCGTCTTCGGCGACTTTTTTGACGACCTTCACGAGTTCTTCGCGGCGTTCCTTGGACAGCGCCGGCACGGGCACGCGGATCATTTTGCCTTCGATGATCGGGGTCAATCCCAGATCCCCCGACTGGATGGCCTGACCGATGGCCGCGACGCTTCCCGCGTCGAACGGCTGGATGACCATCATCCGGGGTTCCGGCGCGCTGATCGTCGCCAGCTGCTTCAGGGGGGTCATGGCCCCGTAGTAATCGACGCGCAGCGTATCGAGCAGGGACGGGTTGGCGCGGCCGGTGCGCAGGCGCGCGAATTCGTGAACGGTCGCTTCGACCGCCTTTTTCATTTTGGACTCAAAATTTTTGACCGTATCCTGCCACATATTCCGCTCCTTGCCGGCTGCGAAGCCGGCGGTACGTTTACTCTTTGACCAGCGTTCCGATTTTTTCGCCGAGAACGGCGCGCTTGATGTTGCCCGGTTTAGACAGGTCGAACACCAGGATCGGAAGCTTGTTGTCCATGCACAGACTGATCGCGGTCGAATCCATGACCTTGAGGCCGCGCTTAAGCACTTCCATGTAACGGATCTCTTTAAAGCGCTTGGCCTTGGGATCCTTCTTCGGGTCCGCCGTATAGATGCCGTCGACCTGCGTGGCCTTGAGAATGATGTCGGCGCCGATCTCGGTGGCGCGCAGCGCGGCGGTCGTGTCGGTCGTAAAGTAAGGGTTGCCCGTTCCGCAGACGAGGATGACGACGCGGCGCTTTTCCAGGTGGCGGATCGCGCGGCGGCGGATGTACGGCTCGGCGATCGTCGCCATCGGGATCGCGGTCTGGACCCGGGTGAACACGCCGACGCGCTCAAGCGCGTCCTGCATCGCCAACCCGTTGATCACGGTCGCCAGCATGCCCATGTAATCGGCGGTGGCGCGCTCAATCCCCTTGGCGGACGCGTTGGTCCCGCGGAGGATGTTGCCGCCGCCGACGACGACGGCCGTCTGGACGCCGAGCTCGTGGATCTCTTTGATTTGTTTGGCGAGGCTGAGGGCGACTTCGGGACTGATCCCGTACCCGTCCTTGCCGCCGAGGTATTCTCCGCTGATTTTGAGGAGGATGCGGCGGTAGGCGGGTTTGGCCATGACGGAACTTACTCGCCCAGGACGAAGCGGCTGAAACGCTTGATGACCATGTTCTCGCCGGTCTTGGCGATCACTTCGGTCAGGTACTCCTGGATGGTTTTTTTGTCGTCTTTGACGAAGGCTTGTTCGAGCAGGCAATTCTCTTTGTAGAACTTGTCGAGCTTGCCTTCGAGGATCTTATCGACCACGTTGGCCGGCTTGCCCTTGACGCTCTCGAGGAAGATCGCCTTCTCGCGCTCGACGGCGGCGGCCGGAACGTCTTCGCGGCGGATGCAGATGGGGTTCGTCGCCGCGATCTGCATGGCCACGTTGCGGCAGAATTCGGCGAACTGATCGGTGCGGCCGACAAAGTCGGTTTCGCAGTTGATCTCGACGAGCACGCCGATCTTGCCGCCCATGTGGATGTAGCTCTCGACGCGGCCGTTGTTGGTCTCGCGGCCGGCCTTCTTGCCGGCGATCTGGGCGCCCTTCTTGCGAAGTTCGTCCACGGCCTTTTCGACGTTCCAGGAGGTTTCCACGAGCGCCTTGCGGCAGTCGAGGATCCCGGCGCCGGTCTTCTCGCGCAGTTCTTTGACCAGTTCCGCTTCGTTGGCCATTTTAGGCTTCCTTGGCGACGGCGACCGCGGGCCGGACGCGTTCGATGACCTTGGGGGCCTTCGAGTCGATGAGCGGGGTGGTGCGACCGCCGTGGCCTTCGATGGCCGCATCGGCGATGGACTTGGAAATGAGACGGATCGAGCGCAGCGCGTCGTCGTTGCCCGGGATCACATAGTTGACGATTTCGGGATCGGAATCCGTGTCGGCAAGACCGATGACCGGGATGTCGAGGCGGATGGCTTCCTTGACCGCGATGATCTCATGCTTCACGTCGACGACAAAAACCGCCGCGGGAAGCTTGTCCATCTGGGCCACGCCCGCCAGGTTCTTCTCGAACTTGACGATTTCCTTGCGGATGCCGGCGGCTTCCTTCTTGGTGATCTTTTCGAACGTGCCGTCGGTCGTCATCGTCAGGAGTTCCTGATAACGCGCGACGCTCTTGCGGATGGTGTTGAAGTTGGTGAGGAATCCGCCGAGCCAGCGGTTCACGACGTAGGGCATTCCGGAACGGATCGCCTCTTCCTTCATGATCTCGCGGGCCTGGGGCTTGGTTCCGACGAAGAGGATCTTGCCGCCCTGGGAGGCCGTCTTCCGTGCGAACTCACGCGCAAGCTCAAGCTTGCTGACCGTCTTTTCGAGGTCGATGATGTGAACCCCGTTCTTGATGCCGTAGATGAAACGCTTCATCTTGGGGTTCCACTTACGCGTCTGGTGGCCGAAATGCACGCCGGCTTCCAAGAGATTGTTCGCTAATTCAGTAGACAAAAACACGTCCTCCAATTCGAATCCGGCACGCAGCGTTCGCTTGCGCGCCGGTACACGACAGTGATGATCTTACGACTATAAAAGATGACGAGAAGCGGTGAGACTTCCGCGGCCCCGAGTTTTCGAGGTCCGGGCATTATACCGACCGGGACTCATCCCTGCAAGTCTATTTCACAGGGAAAAGGATTACAAGGCACGGGACGAAAAAGGTATTTGTTAGTAGAACAAAAACTAATTAGGCGTTGAACTGCATCTCGTACAGGCGCGCGTAGAGCCCCGGCTGTTTCACGAGGTCGTCGTGACGGCCTTCCTGGACGATGGCGCCGTTCTGCAGCACGAGGATGCGGTCGGCGTTCTTGACCGTGCTGAGGCGGTGGGCAATCACGAGGACGGTGCGGCCGACCATGAGTTTGTGGATGGCATCCTGAACCAGCCGCTCGGACTCGGTGTCGAGCGCGGAAGTCGCTTCGTCGAGGATGAGAATGGGCGGGTTCTTGAGGACGGCACGGGCGATCGCGAGGCGCTGCTTTTCACCGCCGGAAAGCTTGAATCCCCTGTCCCCGATCCGGGTGTTGTAGCCCTCGGGGAGCTTTTGGATGAAGTCATGCGCGTTGGCGACGCGGGCCGCTTCTTCGATGAGGGCGGGATCGAAGTCGCTTTTGCCGTAGGCGATGTTGGCGCTCACGGTGTCGTTGAAGAGGATGGTCTCCTGCGTCACGATGCCGATCTGTCCGCGCAGCGACTGGATCGCGGCCTGGGTCAGCGGACGGCCGTCCATGCGCACCTCCCCCTCGGTCGGGTCATAAAAACGCGGCAACAGATTGAGCAGCGTCGTCTTGCCCGAGCCGCTCGGACCCACGAGCGCGACGATTTCACCCTTCTTCACCGTGAAGCTGACGCCGTCGACCACCTTGCGGGACGGCTCGTAGGAAAAGGAGATATTCCGGTATTCGATCGTGTCGGCGAGCTTGGGCAGATACACGGGGTTGGCCGGCTCGAGGATCTCCTCCTTTTCGTCCAGCACCTGGAACACGCGTTCGGCCGCGGCCATCGAAGTCTGGTTGATCGCGTGGAGGCGCGACAGGCGCTTCAGCGGCCGGAACAGCGAGAACAGCGCCGTCGCGAATGCGAGGAAGGCGCCGGCGGACATTTCGTGATTGATGACGCGCGTCGCGCCGATCCAGGCGACCGCGCATCCGCAAAAAATTCCGATGAGCTCCGTGACCGGCGCGATCAACTGGTTGCGCGCGACCAGGCTCATCGTGGAGCGGTAGAACTCGTCGTTGAATTTGCCGAAGCGGCTCTTTTCGTACCCTTCCATACCGAAGGCCTGCACGACGCGGACGCCCGTGACCGTTTCGTACAGGGACGCGTTGATGTCGGCCATCGCCTGCTGCGAGCTGCGGCTCATTTTTTTGAGCATCTTGCCGATCTGGACGACCGGAACGATGACGAGCGGCGTCACGACGGTGATCAGGATGACGAGCGACCAGGGGATGCCGAAGATCCAGCGGATCGACAGGAGCATCGCGATGTTCACGACGAGTTCGATCGGCTGGAAGATGAGGTCCATGAGACCTTCGGAGATCGCGTCGCGGACGATGCCGGTGTCGTGCGTCACGCGCGACACCAGTTCCCCCGACCGGCGCTTCGCGAAGAAGCTCAAAGGGCTGTGGATGAGCTTCGCATACAGATCTTTGCGCATGTCGTGGATCACGCGGTGGCTCATGTCGTTCATGAGGTAGGTCTGCCAGTACATGAACAGGGATTTGAACAGCGTCATGAAGACGGCCGCGGCGATGATGATGTTGAGCATCGTCGTGCGGGGCATGGCGTTGATCTGATCGATCCAGCCGAGGACAAAATCGGGGATGCCTTGAGTCTGCGGGACGACGACGGGCCGGTCGGCGATGATGCGGTCGATGAGCGGAATGAGCATCGCGATGGGCGAGGCCTTGAACAGGGATGTGAGCAGCATCGCGACGACCGAAAGGACGAAGATGCGCGTGTGCTGGCGGATGTATTGGAGCAGGCGCAGATACGGGTTCATAGGCCGGCTATTTTAGCATCGCCTCCAACACCCGTGTTATAATTCACCGATTATGTCCCGACTTCGAGTGGGTGTGGTCGGATGCGGAGTCCTCGGCTCCCGCCACGCCGAAATTTATCGCCAGCTTCCGGACGTCGACGTCGTCGCCGTCGTGGATCCCCTTCCCGAAAAAGCCGAAGCGCTCGCCAAGGCCGTCGGCGCGCGGGCTTTTTCGCGCATCGAGGACTGCATCGGTCTGATCGACGCGGCCAGCGTCTGCACGCCGGCCGTCAGCCACCACCAGGTCACCCGCCCCCTGCTCCAGGCCGGCGTGCACGTGCTGGTCGAAAAGCCCATCACCACGCGCCTCGAGGACGCCGACGACCTCATCGCCCTCGCCGGGGCCAAAAAGGCGATCCTCCAGATCGGCCACATCGAACGCTTCAACGGCGCCGTCAGCACCGTCAAAAAACTCGCACAGGATCCCGTCTTCATCGAATGCGACCGCATCGGCCCTTACGACCCGCGCATCAGCGACGTCGGCGTCGTCCTGGACCTCATGATCCACGACATCGACATCGTCCTCGACCTGGTCCAGTCGCCGGTGACTTCGGTCGAAGCGGTCGGCATGAACCTTTTTTCGGAACGCGAAGACTTCGCCCACGGCCGCATCCTCTTCCGGAACGGCGCGGTCGCCAGTCTGACCGCCAGCCGCATGGCCCAGAAGCGCCTGCGCAAGATCCGCATCTTCGACAAACATCAGTACTTCTCGCTCGACTACTTCCAGCAGGAGCTCATGACCCTCACCCGCCAGCGTGCGGCCGAAGGCCGGACCGCGTACGAGCCCGTCCCCGTCACCAAGTCCCAGCCGCTCGAAGAAGAAGTGAAGAACTTCGTTTCCTGCGTCCGCGGCGGTCAGGTGCGCGGCGTTTCGGGTGCCGACGGACGCGCGGCGCTGGCCGTCGCCCTCCAGATCCTCGACCAGATCCAGCGCAAAAAAGTTGAAAAAATCTCCGTCTGACGGAAAAAAAATCCTGATCATCACCGGCGAAGCGTCCGGCGACCAGCTCGGCGCCGCGCTTGCCGTTTCGCTCCGGGAGATCGATCCGGCCGTCCGGCTGCACGGCGTCGGCGGCTCCAAGATGGAAGCGCTCCGCCTGGACAGCTTCCGGTCGAGCGGAACCTCGCACGCCACGGGACTCACCGAAGTGCTCAAGCATCTGCCCGAATACTTCCGGCTGTTCCAACAGATCCTCGAAGACATCCGCACGATCCGTCCCGACCTCATCGTTCTGGTCGACAACCCCGGCTTCAACCTGCGCCTCGCCAAAAAATTGCTGCCGTCCGGAATTCCCGTCGTCGGCTACGTCTCCCCCCAGGTCTGGGCCTGGAAGGAAGGCCGGACCCGGACGATGGCCAAAGTTTTCAAAAAAGTCCTGACGCTGTTCGACTTCGAAGAGGATTTTTTGGAAAAGCGCGGCGTGAAGGCCAAGTGGGTGGGACATCCGATCGTCGAAGCCTGGCCGGCCGACCCGGGCCGCGCCCCCGAGCGGGATGCCGCTCCGGCGCAACGAATCCTGCTCCTGCCGGGCTCGCGTCCGCACGAAGTCCGGAAGCTCCTCCCGGTCATGCTGGAAGCCGCCGGGCGTATTTCCAAAAAATATCCGGACATCCGGTGGTCGCTCCTGGAAGCCGACACGCTGCCCGACGCTTTTTACGCGCCTCTTTTGGCCCCGGCTGCCGGCCCCCGCCTCGAACGCGTCCGCGGCGGCGACAAGCAAAAGCTTTTTCTAAAGTCCGACCTGGCCTGGGCCTGCTCCGGCACCGTCACGCTCGAATGCGCGCTCGCCCAGCTCCCCAGCATCATCGGCTACCGCACCTCCACAATCACCGTCGTCATCGCCCGCTTCCTGGTGAAGGTCAAATATCTCGGCATGCCCAACCTCCTGGCCGGCAAAGAAATCATGCCCGAACTCCTCCAAGAAAAATTCACCCCGGAAAATCTAGAGTCCCTGACGCTGAACTGGCTCCAAAACCCCTCCGCCCTCGCCCTCTCCCGCTCTTCTCTCTCGTCCATCCGCCCCCACCTAGGCGCCCCCGGCTCTGCGCAGCGCGCCGCCCACGAACTCCTCTCGCTCATCTGACCCAAGGACGCCCTGCGGCAGATGCAGGTCTTCTACGAACAGAGCCGCTCGCGCGCTGTCAAAGACTAGGCGCGCTTGCTCCTTGCTCCTCCTCGGCGGGGACGCCTCGTCGGAGCAAAAGTTCTACGAAGACCTACATCTGCCGCAGGGCGTCCTAAATCTATTCGCTTGAACGCAGTTGCTGGGTGCCCGCAGGGAGGAAGCGGTATGGCTTCGAAGGGCTTTTTGTCCGACGAGGCGTCCCCGCCGAGGAGGACAAATGGAGCGGGCGCGCCTCGTCTTAGACAGCGCGCCCGCGGCTATGCCCGGAAAAGCCATGCTGCTTCCTCCCTGCGGGCAAACCGATCAACGAAGAGAAATTATAGTGTGGGAAGGTCTTTCTTGAGCTCGTACTGGGAGATGTGGTGGCGGTAGTTTTCCCACTCGATTTCTTTGTTTTCGATCAGCGAGTGGAAAATGTGGTCGCCCAGCGCCTCGCGGAGGAACTTGGACTTGCGTGCGACTTCGATCGCTTCGCCCAGGCTCGTCGGCATTTCTTCGACGCCGGCCTTCGCTTTTTCTTCGCGGGACCAGCTGACGACGTCGCCTTCGGCGGCTTTGGGAAGCTTGTACTTTTGCTCGATGCCCTTCAGACCCGCGGCCAGCATCGTGCTGAACGCGAGGTACGGGTTGCAGGCCGGGTCCGGCGAGCGGAATTCGGCGCGGGCCGTTTCGTCGCGGCCGGCCTTGTTGGCCGGGATGCGGACGAGGGCAGAGCGGTTTTTCTGCCCCCAGAGGATGTGCGTGGGCGCTTCGTAGCCGGTCACGAGCCGCTTGTAGGAATTGACCCACTGGTTGGTCACGATCGCCATTTCGCGCGAGTGGCGGAGGAGGCCGGCGACATAGGCCTTGGCCACCGGCGACATCTGGGCCTTGTCGCGCGCGTCGTAGAACGCGTTGCGCTCGGCGACGCCCTTGCGCGCCGCGTGGAACAGCGACTGGTGCACGTGCATGCCGCTGCCGTTCTGGCCTTCGATCGGCTTGGGCATGAAGGTCGCGTGAACGCCGTTGCGCAGCGCGATCTCTTTGGCGGTCAGGCGGTACGTCATCACGCTGTCGGCCATCGTGAGCGCGTCCATGTGCTTGAGGTCAATCTCGTGCTGGCCCGGGGCCACTTCGTGGTGGCTCGAATGGACGGGAATCCCCATCTCCTCGAGCGTCAGCACCGTCTGGCGGCGCATGTCGCTGCCGGTATCGAGCGGCGTCAGGTCAAAATAGCCGCCCTGGTCGGTGGGCTCGGGCTTGTCGGTCGACTTGAAATAAAAGAACTCGATTTCGGGTCCGACGTAAAACGTGAAGCCGAGCTGGGCCGCGCGCTTGAGCTGGCGCTTGAGGCAGTGCCGCGGGTCGCCCTCGAAGGGGCGGCCGTCCATGTGATGGATGTCAGCGAACATGCGGGCCACGGCGTTCTCGCGCGGGCGCCACGGCAGGACCTGGAAGGTCTTCGGGTCGCAGACGGCGATCATGTCGTGCTCTTCGGCGCGGGCGAAGCTTTCGATCGACGAGCCGTCGACGCCGACGCCCTCCTCGAGGGCCTTGTCGAGCGCGTCGATGGTGATCGCGAAGCTTTTCAGGAAGCCGAGGATGTCGGTGAACCAGATGCGGATGAATTTGACGTCATGCTCACGGGCCTGCTGGGTCAAAAAGACGGCGGCGTCGCGGCGGGCTTTGGCTCCGGAACGGGAAGGGCTGGTTTGGGGGCTCATAAGTTTCCTTTTCATGCTCCAGAAGGGGTCAGTCGGAGTCGGGTTGAATGAATTTGTAGCCGATGTTCCGGACCGTCTCGATAAAGGCGCGCTTCTTGATCTCGATCTTGGACCGCAGGCGGCGGACGTGAACGTCGACCGTCCGGGCTCCGCCGAAGTACTCATAACCCCAGACCTTGTTGAGCAGCGCGTCGCGGTCGAAGACCTGGCCCGGATGGCTGGCCAGGAACTTGAGCAATTGATATTCGGTGTAGGTCAGATCGACCTTGTCCCCGCCCACGCGGACTTCATAACGGCCGATGTCGATTTCGAGGTCGCCGGAGATGATGACGTTTTTGTCGGTGATCCGGTGGAATTTTTTGTAGGCAAGGACGAGGCGCGCGACGCATTCCTCGACCCGGAGCGGACGGGTGAACACATCGTACACGCCGGCCGGGATCTGAAAGGACGGATGCGCCAGCTCCTTCACGTCGAGCACGGCGAACAGCGGAAGTTCGGCGAGCGCTTTTTCGGACTTGATGCGCTCGCAGACGGCGAGAAGGGCGGCGGAAGAAGCGGCGGAAGCCACGAGAAGCTCGGGCTTGGCTTTGGCGGCCAGATCGGCCGTGACGTCTTTGACGGCCGCCTGACGGCTGACAAAATGCGGCGAGTCTTTGAGCGCCTGCTGAAGGGCTTTGAGGTCGTCGGAATCCGATATCAACAAAACTTTGGCGTTCATGCTGCTTTTCCTATGATCCGATGAGAACGATTCCGAGCCGGTCGGCCAGAGTGACCATTTTACCCGGATCCGCCAGAAGTGTCCTTCCTTTTTCGGCGCACACGGCGGCGAACCCGGCGCGGGCGGCGCGCTCGATCGTCTCTTCGCCGAGCACGGGCATGTCGAATCGGAGGTCCTGTTGGGGTTTGGCCGTCTTGACCAGCACCGCGCCATGGATCCCCAGCGCTCCGACCCGGTCGATCATCGCGTCCGTGCCCTCGATCCCTTCGACCGCGATCACAGTCCCGCCGCGGATCGCGACGGCCTGACCGATGTCGAGGCGGCCCACGGCACGGGCTTTTTTGAGACCGACGGCGATGTCCGACTTCATCTGGTCGTCCGGAGCGAGGCGGCCGAGGATACGGCCGGGCGCGATCCACTGAGGCAGAAGCTCGTGAATCCCGAACACGCGAATCCCCTGCACGCGCAGAAAAGCCGAGAGCGCCTTGAGGATCTGATGGTCGCCTTTTTCGCGGCCGGCGGTCCGGATCACGGTCCCGGACACTTCGTCGGGCTTGAATCCGGGGTCATAAATTTTGCGTTTGACGATTTTACCCACGAACGTCACCCGGCGGATCGCCCGCGACTTGACGGCTTCCAGCGCCTTGGCGCCCTCGCTCACGGATACTTCAAGGAGCTCATCCGCGAACGGACCAAACACATCGCTCGAATCCCGCTCCACGCTGATGACAAGCACCTTAGCCCCGGCGCGGCGCAATTCCTCGGCGGCGCGCACGGCGAACCCGCCGCGGCCCGCGACCAGCGCGACCCGCTCGCCTTTTTTGATCGGTTGGGCTCCCCGCCAGACCGGCATGGCGCGCTTCCGCTATTCCTCGCCCGAGCCGACGGCCCTGGGCGCGATGCCGCGTTTGGATGCGGCCACAAAATCCAGGATCCGCCGGACATCCGGCGACTGGGATGCGAGCGGCGCAACCGCCTGCAGCGCGTCGCCTCTCAAAAGCCCTGAAAAGTACAGGATCTGGATCGCTTGCTTGATGTAACGAACGCGGTCCGACGGGAACTTGGCCCGGCGCAGACCGATGGAATTGACGCCGCGGACCCGGGCGGGGTTGCCGTCACACAGGGCGAAAGGGATGACATCCGTGACCAGCTTGGTGAGCCCGCCGACCATGGCGTACTCGCCGATCTTCACAAACTGATGGACTCCCAAAAGACCGCTCAAAAAGACGTGATCACTGACCTCCACATGCCCGGACAACTGGGTCCCGTTGGCGATGACGATGTCGTTGCCCAGCCGGCAATCGTGCGCCACGTGAACGCCGGACATGATGTAATTGCGGTCGCCGACGACGGTCGCGGCTCCCTGGGTGCCGGAGGCATGGATTGTCGCGTACTCGCGGAACGTGTTGGCGGCGCCGATCCGGAGCGCGCCGACGGCGTGCGCGGCCTTGATCTGGGAGTCTCCTCCGACGATGCAGCCGGCGCCGATCATGTTCCCGGGCCCGATCTGCGTGTCTCCGGACAGGACCGCGTGCGGTCCGATGCGGGTTCCGGCACCGACCCGGACCCCGTCTCCAACGATCGCATAAGGACCGACTTCGACGTCCGGTTCCAGAACGGCTTTGGAAGAAACGATGGCGGTCGGGTGGATTGCAGTCACGGGATTGTTATTCCGCCAGAAAAAGCATCAGCTCGGCTTCGCAGGCCAGCTTGCCGTTGACGGTCGCCGAGGCCTGGGCGATGTAGAACTTGGTTTTGTCTTTGACGTGGACCGCTTCGAGGCGAAGCTCGTCGCCGGGGCGGACCAGCTCGCGAAAACGGACGTTGTTGATCGAGGCGAAGTAGCCGAGCTTGCCCTTGTGCTCCGGCCGCATGAGCACCATGACACCCATCGTCTGCGCCAGCGCTTCCAGCATCAGGACGCCCGGCATGATCGGGTTGCCCGGAAAGTGTCCCGCGAGGTAATACTCGTCCGGAAGCACTTTTTTCCAGCCGACGACATGTTTGTCGTCGAGCTCGGTGATCCGGTCGACGAGCAGAAACGGCTCGCGGTGCGGGATGATCGATTTGATCGCGTCACGGTCCATCGGAAGATTCATGAACGTCCCCTTCTTTATTTGAATCGTCTAAGAAGCGGCGGCCTGGGCGGCCAGCGCTTCGCGAAGCTTGTGATTGAGCGCGTGTCCGCTGCGCACCGCGACGATGTGCGCGCGCAGATCGCTGCCCAAAAGACTCAAGTCCCCGATCAGATCCAGAATTTTGTGCCGGGCGCATTCGTCGCGGAAGCGCAGCCGGTTGTCCAAAGGCCCGTCCGCTGTCATGACGAGCGTGTTCGCCGTCGTCGCGCCCTTGCCGAACCCTTGCGCCCGCAGCCGCTCCGCCTCTTCGCGCGCGCAGAACGTACGGGCCGGAGCGATCGCTTCCGCGAACCGTTCCGGCGTGAGGTCGATCGAAACGGTCTGCGCCTCGAGGCCCGGATACGGGTAGTCCAGCGTGTACGTCACCCGGAACCCGTCGTGCGGAAGCGCGAGAATCGCGCTGCGCTCGCCGCTGACAAAAACCGGTTCCCGGACGATCAACGATCCGATCGGGGCGCGCTGATCCTCGAGCCCCGCGGCAGTGAAGGGCTCAATGAAGCCGGCCGCGCTGCCGTCCAGGATGGGAAGCTCGGGTCCGGTCAACTCCGCCTTCAGGTTCGCGATTCCCAAGGCCCACAACGCCGCCAAAAAGTGTTCGACCGTCTCCACCGATCCGCCGGCGCCCGACAGGAGTGTCCGCCGGCCGGCGCCCTGTTGAACCGCGTCAGCCGCCAACCCGCCGGTGAGATTCCAGCGCGGCTCCCCGGCCAAATCGGTCCGCGACAGGACGATACCTGTCCCCTCGGCGGCCGGACGGCATACGAGCCGGGAGGGTTCCCCCGTATGGATGCCGATCCCTTCGATCACCGCCTCGCGGCGCAACGTCCTCTGGAAGCGCACTAGCGGTCCTGGAGCTTTTTCTGAATTTCTTTGAAGTCTTTGAAGAGCTTGGGCAGGCGCGAGATATAGATGATCCGCTCCTTTTCCTCGCGGAACGGAAGCGGCGGGCTGCCCAACAGGGTCGACTGCTCGGGAACGTCGGTGAAGACACCGCTCTGCGCGCCGATGATGGACCGCGCGCCGACGGTCACATGGCCCACGACGCCGACCTGGCCGGCGAGAATGACGTTGTCGCCCAGCTTGGCGGAGCCGGCGATGCCGACCTGCGCGATGATGAGGCAGTTCTCACCGATTTCGACGTTGTGGGCGATCTGAACGAGGTTGTCGACCTTGGTCCCCCGCTTGATGAGCGTCGTGCCGAACCGGGCGCGGTCCACGCAGGAATTCGCGCCGATCTCGACGTCGTCCTGGATCCAGACGTTGCCCCGCTGCGGCACTTTGATGTAGCGGCCGCCGATGTTCTCGTAGCCGAATCCGTCGGCGCCGATGACGGCGCCGGCATGCAGCACGACCCGGTCGTCGATCCGCGAACGGTCGCGCACCGAAACGTTTTCGTAAATGAGTGTGTCTTTGCCGATACGGCAATCGTCGCCGATGACGGCGCCGGACATGATGCTCGAGCCTTCGCCGACCTGGGTCCGCTCACCGACCACGGCTCCGGCGCCGACATAAACGCCTTTTGCCAGCACGGCGGTCGGGGCGACCGACGCGGAGGGATGAACGCCCGTGCGGGCCAGATCCTCTTTGCCGGTGGTCCAGACGGAAAGCACCTGGAGAAACGCTTGCGCGGGATTGTCCGTGACGACCACGGGCCGTTCGCGGTAGGCGGAATCGCGGCCGACGATGACGGCGCCGGCGCGGCTCTTCTGGAGAGCCGGGAGATGCTTGGCGTCCCTTAAAAAAGTAATTTCCGCGGGACCGGCTTCCTGAATACCACAGGCGCCGGACACGCGGAAATGTGGGTCGCCGACGACCTCGCCCCCGACCAGCGCGGCGACTTGCGCCAGCGTCAGGTCGGAAACGGGAGCGGCTTCTGAATTACTTTTTTGCATTCAGGCGGGCGGTGATTTCCTTGGACAGATCGCTCTGGTCCTTCTTGAAGACCAGCACGCGGTCGTTGTAGATGTAATCGTAGCCCTTTTCCTTGCCGTAAGCCTGGATGACCTCGTCGATCTCCTTGAGGATGTCGCGGATCATGTCGTCGCGCTTCTTGCGGAGCGTGAGACGGGCGTCGCGGTCGAAGGCCTGGAGCTCCTGAACTTTCTGGTCCATCTGGCGCTGCTTCTCTTCGCGCGCTTCGGGGGCCATAAGCTCGACTTCGTCGCGGAGCTTCTTGATCGCGTTGACCAGCGTATCGCGCTGGACGCGCTTGGATTCGGATTCCTTCTGGAGGTCGGCGTCGAACTGCTTGGTCTTCTCATAGGAATCGAACACCTGCGAGATATTGATGAAGCCGATCTTGGCTTCGGCGAACGCGGAACCCGCGGTGAGAAAAACGGCCAGCACAAGTAAACTCAGGACGCGCAACTGTGACTTCATGGTCTCATATCTCCTTGTTAATTGATGGGATCAAAAATGTTAGAAGCCGCGGCTCATGTTGAAGTAGAACCGCACTTCCTTGCTCTCGCCTTCCACGTCATCGAGCGGGTAACCCGCGTCGACCTTGAGGGGGCCGATCGGAGTTTTGACCCGGATGCCGACGCCGACGCCGGAATAAAGTCCCTGGTCGCCGATGTCGTCGATCGTGGCGTCCACGGTACCCATGTCGTAGAAAGCAGCGCCCTTGATCACTCCGGGAAACACCGGGAAGGTGTACTCGACGTTGCCGACCCAATAGGCGTTGCCGCCGATGGGGTCCTGGGTGCCGGTGTCACGGGGACCGATGCGGCGCTCGCGGTAACCGCGGATCGTGTTCGCACCGCCCGCATAGTAACGCTCGAAGATGGGCACCTTCTCGGAGTCGTCATAAGCGTCCGCGATACCGCCGCGCAGCTTGAGTTCCAGCACGTTGTCTTTGAAGAGTTCGCGGTACGCCGCGCCCAAGCCGGTGACTTTCCAGAAGTCGCGGTCGCCGCCGAACATGCCGCCGGCCAATTCGCCGCCGCCCTGCAGCAGGACGCCTTCGGTCGGAACAAAGCGGTTGTCGCGGGTATCGTGCGTCAGCATCGCACCGACGCGCGAAATATTGGTCTTGCCGAGTTCGGCCTTGAGGTCCGCGGAGGCCTCGTCGGGAATGTCGGAAATTTCGACCTGCTCATAGCCGTAGAAGGTGCTGAGCGTGTCGTAGTCGGTGAGCTCCTTGCCGACGCGGATGCGGCCGCCGGTCTGCTCCTGATCGAAGAAGAGACCCGAGCTGCGGGTCTTGTTGAACTCGCGGCGGTACACGTCGAAGCCCAGCGAGAAGGGGTTGCCCATGAACCAGGGGTCGGTCCAGGACAGCTCGCCCTGCGAACGGACGGAGCCGAGCTGAATGCGCGCGGTCAGGTCCTGTCCGGCGCCGGTGAACGAAGGCCAGTCAGCGATGTTGAAATTGGACTGGCGCACCTGGACAAATCCGACCGCTTTGTCGATGGAGCTGAATCCGCCGCCGAAGCTGAATTCGCCGGTCTTGGTCTCCTTGACCGTGACGACAAGATCCTTGGAGTCGGGGTTTTCGGTGTCCTGCGTGTCGAGCTGAACTTCTTCGAAGTAGCCGAGGTTGAAGAGGCGTTCCTTGGAGCGCTTGAGGGCCGCGCCGTTGAACGGTTCGCCGGGATAAACCCGCAGTTCGCGGCGGATGACGATGTCCTGGGTCTTGTTGTTGCCGCGGATGATGATGCGGTTCACGGAGGTCACATTGTTCTCGGTGATCCGGTACGAAACGTCGACCTTCTGGGTCTGCTCGTTGTAGACGGAATCGAACGCGACCTTGGCGTTCATATAACCTTTTTCGAAATAAAGGTCCTGGATGTTCGTCACGCTCTGGCGGAGGCCCTTGCGCGAGAATGCCGAACCGCTCTTGAGCTCCATCGCCTTGAGAATTTCTTCGTTGGTGAAGACCTTGTTGCCCTTGAACGTCACATCGCCGACCTGGTAGAGGCGGCCTTCTTCGACCACGAAGATGAGCCGGATGTCGCCCTTGTCGTTCAGGTTCTCGGTCTTGTACGTGGCTTTCGCGTCGCTGTAGCCGTATTCGTCGTACAGGGCCTGGATGCGCTGGAGATCGAGGTCGAGCGCGTCCTTCTTCAGCACGCCCGAGATCCAGAACCACTGGGCGGCCTTCGTCTCAATCTTGGAACGGATATCCCCTTCCTTGACGGACTTCACGCCCTCGAAGTCGATCCGCTTGACGACGAGCTTGGCGCCTTCGTCGGCGATGATCGAAAGCTTGGCCTGGTTCGCGGTCGGGTCGAAGTCCATTTTGTAGCGGACGCCGGCGTCGTAATAACCTTTTTCTTCGTAGAGCTTCTTGACGGCGTCGACGTCGCGGCGGACCTGCTGTTCGTCGAAGAAGTCGCCGGCTTTGGATTTGACCTTGGCTTCAATGTCCTTGAGCTTGATCTTCACGTTGCCCACGATTTCGACTTCGCGCAGGACGGGCTTTTCTTTGACGATGAAGAGAACCTTGACCTTGCCGGTGGCGGGGTCCGTCTCCTGCTTGATCTGGACGTCCTTGAAGTAACCGAGGCTGTAGAGACGCTTCAAGTCTTCGCTCAGCACCTGCGGCGAGACGGGCTTGCCGGCGACGGTGCGCAGCTGGGTCAGGATGGTCTGAAGGGCGACGGTCTCGTTGCCCTGGACGACGACCTCGGAGACCGAGGAGCCGGAGTCATCGGCGAAGGCGCCGGCGGACAAAGCCCCGGAGCCCGTGAAAAGGATCGCGGCGGCCATCAACAAACGAAGGTATTTGAGCATCATGGTATGGGTTTGTCCTCGGTGATTAAGCGAATAATATAGCACAGGACCGGGCTGTCAAGAAGCCCGGACTTACGCTCCCGATTCGTCCGGCGACCTGCGGACCAGGTCGAGGTTCTGGAAGCGCGTGAATTCCTTGACGAAGGCCAGTTTGATCGTCCCGACCGGGCCGTTACGCTGCTTGCCGATGATGACTTCGGCCATGCCGCGGTTCTCCTCGGTGGGCTTGTAATATTCTTCGCGCATCAGCATGATCACCATGTCGGCGTCCTGTTCGATCGCGCCCGATTCGCGCAGGTCGGACAGCTGCGGACGGTGGTCCGTGCGGCTCTCCACGGCGCGCGACAGCTGACTGACCGCGATCACGGGGCAGTGCAGCTCGCGGGCCAGCGCCTTGAGCGAACGGCTGATGGTCGAAATTTCCTGCTGACGGCTCTCGAAGCTGTCGTCCCCCCGCATGAGCTGCAGGTAGTCGATGATGACGAGCTGGATGTTGTGCTGGGCCTTGAGGCGGCGGGCCTTGGCGCGCAGCTCCAGGACCGAAATGCCGGGAGTGTCGTCGATAAAAATGGGGGCCTTGCTGAGCTTGGCGGCCGCGTCGGTCAGCTTGGGCCAGTCGGCCTGGGCCAAAAAGCCCGTGCGGACCTTGTGCGCGTTGACGCGCGCCTGGGAGCACAGCATGCGCTGCGTCAGCTGCTCCTTGGACATTTCGAGCGAGAAGATCGCGGTCGGTATTTTTTCGACGATGCCGACGTGTTCGGTGATGTTGGTGACGAACGCGCTCTTTCCCATCGACGGACGCGCCGCGATGATGATGAGGTCGGACGGCTGGAGACCGGCCGTCTGGATGTCGAATTCGTGGAAGCCGGTCGGGACGCCGGTGATGTTTTCTTTACGCTGGTAGAGCCGGTCGATGGTCTCGATGCAGTTCTTGACGATGTCCTTGATTGCGATCATCTCGCTGCCGAAGCGGTGGCCGGCGATTTCGAAGATCGCCTTCTCCGCCCGGTCGAGGAGGGCGTCGGCAGTATCGGACGCCTCGTAGCCGTCCTGAACGATCTGCGTCGCCGAATGAATGAGGCTGCGCAGGATGAACTTCTCATGGACGATCTTGATGTAGTAGCCGATGTTCGCGCTGGTCGGGACCGCCGCAGAAAGTTCGGAAATGTACGAGGCGCCGCCGACCGCGTCGAGCGTCTGGTCCTGCGCGAGCGCTTCGGTCAGCGTGACGAGGTCGACCGCGCGGTTGCCTTCGAACAGCGTGACGAGCGCGCGGAAAATCTGCTTGTGCGGGGGGTGATAAAAACTTTCTGGGCGGAGCTTTTCGATCGCCTGGGGGATGGCGAGGTCGTCGATCAGCATCGAGCCGATGACGGCCGCTTCGGCTTCGATGTTGTGCGGCAGCGTCTTGGACCGGGCGAGCTCGGCCGTTTGGGAAAATTGAAGTGCCATAGTCGTCAAACCCCCGGGGGATCGGGTAAGGAGCCGGTTGCCGCGGGGGATGTCCCGCGGCAACTGCGGCGAATTCGTCGTGATCACTCAAAACCCGTGCTCGACCGGTCTGGCCGGCGCCTCCGTTACCGCGGAACATCCCCCGCGGCTTCGTGCGCAAGCCCCGAATCCGCAGTGCTGGTGTCAGTCAGACGCCAGGCACTCGGAAACAGCTGGATAAGTTACTTCTTCGAGGCCTTTTTTTCCTTGGCGGCTTTGGGGGCCTTGGCTTCGGGAGCTTCGGCGGCTTCCGCGACGACCTTGGGTTCCTTGGGCTGCTTCGGTTCTTTGGCTTCCTTCACCTCTTTGCCGGCGGACTTCTTCGTGGTGACCTGCACCTTGAGGAGCGCGCGGACGTTCTGGTGGAGGCGGAGTTCGATGTCGTGGGAACCGGTCTTGCGGATCGCCTTCGGGACGCGGACCTGCTTTTTGTCCACTTCGACGCCCAGCGCGGCGAGCGCTTCGGCGATTTCGGCGGACGTGACCGAGCCGAACAGCTTGCCGTCATCGCCGACCGCCGCTTCGATGGCGACGGTGAGCGTGCGGGCGCGCTTGGCGATTTCTTCGGCCTTGGAGCGGGTCTCTTTTTCCTTCTCGATGGCCTTGGCCTGCTTGATGGCGATCGCGCGGATGTTGCCGGCGGTCGCGGGGGCGGCCCAGCCCTGGGGGATCAGGTAGTTGCGCGCGAATCCGTCCGAGACCTTGACGACTTCGCCGACGGCGCCGACGTTCTCGACGTTCTGGTTCAAAATGACTTTCATGGGTTTCTCCTTAATCCCTTAGGCCGCGTACGGCAGGAGGGCGATTTCGCGCGCCAGTTTGATGGCGGCGGTCAGTTCCTGCTGGCAGCCCGTGCAGCTTCCGTTGATCTTGCGGGAAATGATCTTCCCCTTCTCGGTCAGGAAGCGCTGCAGGCGCGGGGTGTCCTTGTAGTCGATGATGAAGATCTTGTCCGTGCAGAACTTGCAGACCTTCTTGCGGAAAACTTTTTTCTTCTTGTTCTTGTTCTTAGCCGCGGCTGCGCGGCCGCGTTTGATGGGCGGCATGTTTTTCTCCTATCGTTTCTGTAATTAAAAAGGCGCGACGTCTCCGCCGATCCCCGCAGGGGGCTCGGACGGCATATCCAGCGAAATTTCTTCAAGAGGCCCCTGCCCGGCGGACGCGTGCTGGGGTTCTCCGTACTCTTCGGACGAGCGGCCCGAACCGGGACGTCCGCCGAGGAATTGAACGTTGAGCGCGTTGACTTCGGTGATCGAACGCTTCTGGCCGTCCGGGGCGTCCCAGCTGCGGCTCTGCAGACGTCCTTCGACGAAGCAGGAGCTGCCCTTCTTCAGGTATTCGGCGCAGGTCTCGCCCATCTTGCCCCAGACGACGACGCGGATGAAGCTGACTTCCTCCTTCTTCTCGCCGGACGGCGTCTTGTAGACGCGGTTGACGGCGAGCGTGAACGTCGTGACGGCCGTGCCGCTCGGAATGTAACGCAATTCCGGGTCGCGGGTCAGATTGCCGATCAGCATCACGCGGTTGAGACTGGCCATAAATGCTCCTTGAGTTTCCCGTGCGGGTTAGGCGTTGACCGGGCTCTCGTACCGGGACTCTTCGCGCGGCGCGTCGGTGACGACCTGGCGCGGGACACGGCGGACGATGAGAAAACGCAGGATCTGCTCGTTGAGGATGAACAGGCTGCGCACGCGCGCGATCTTGTCGGGCGCGATGTCGAAGTTGACGAGGACGTAATGTCCGTCGGCGTGCTTCTTGACGAGATACGCGAGCTTGCGGCGGCCCCACTCCTCGACGCCGGGATCGACGATCTTGCCGCCTTCGCGGGTCAGGATGTCCTGGATGTCGGTGACGGTCTTGCGGATCGCGGTCGCGTCCATCGTCGCATTGATGATGAACATGCCTTCGTATTGATTCATGGGCTCTCCTTCTTACCTGCTTAAGCTTCAGTTCCGTTAAACCGGTTCATGGCTTCGTCGATCCCGCGCTCGGCCCACAGCTGGGCCGCGTCAGCGGCGCGGACGATCGTCTCGTCCAAAACTTTGTGTTCCTGGGGCGCGAACGCGGCCAGCACGAAGCCGGCCAGATCGCCCCCGGGCCTCTCGGCCCCGACCCCGAACCTCAGCCGCGCGATCTCCTGCGTGCCGGCCGTGTTCAGGATGTCTTCGAGCCCTTTTTGTCCTCCCGACGAGCCGGCCGGTTTGAACCGGAGCTTGCCGAGCGGGAGGCTGACGTCGTCCAAGACGACCAGCACGTCCGAGGGCGCGAGACCAAAATCTTTGAGCGCGGCCGCAAAGGCCGAGCCCGACGCGTTCATGAACGTCTGGGGCTTCAAGGCCGCCATTCCGTTCCCCTGGAGCGCATAACGGTAGCGGACCGTCTGCCCTCCAAACGTGGAGCGTTTTTCGCGCTCCTCGCCCCATCCGCGCCGGCGGATGAGTTCGTCGACCACCCGGAAGCCCGCGTTGTGACGCGTCTCCCGGTATTCCGGACCCGGGTTCCCCAAACCGATGATGAGTTTCATGGTTGTGAGGCGGCTCGGGGCCGTTCAGCGGCCGTTTACTTTTTCTTTTCCTCAGCCTTCGGCGCAGCGGTCTTCGCGTCGCCGCCCTTCGCCTCGCCTTCCACTTCCTTCTTCGGCTTCTCGATACGCTCCGGTTCCGTCGCCGCAGCCGCGGTCTCGTCCACCGGCTTCTCGACGAACGGCGCCGCGACGTGCGCGACGACCGCATGCGGATCGCTCATGAGTTCCATGCCCTGGCCGAGCTTGACGTCGGCGACGTGGATCGACTGGTTGAGCTTCAGGTTCGTGATGTCGACGTCGATGTGCTCCGGCAGCTGGGTGACCAGGCAGCGGATCGCGATTTCGCGGGTCGGGGCTTCGAGAACGCCGCCGTCCGTCTTCACGCCGACCGCGTCGCCCTTCAGGACGATCGGAACGACGAAGCGGGTCTTCTCGGTGAGCGAAATCTGCAGGAAGTCGACGTGGATCGGATGACCGGAAACGGGGTGGTTCTGGATCTCCTTGAGCACCACGAGGCGCGGGTCCTTGCGGGCCGCTTCACCGGCGACGGTGAGATTGATCAGCGCGTTGTGGCCCGCGTCCGAGTGGAGGATCTGGCTCAACTCCTTGGACGACAGCGACACGCTCTTGGAGGCCTCGCCGCGGTGATAGACCACGCCGGGGATCCGGCCGTCGCGGCGGATGACCTTGTTGGATGATTTGCCGGACGTCGCCCGCGCTTCGACCGAAAGGGATACCTGTTTCATGACTTCGTTCCTCCTAAAAAGTTCGTTTAAATGACGATCGACCCGAACAGGCCGCTCACCGATTCTGAATGGTGGATGCGGCGGATCGCCTCACCCAACAGCGGCGCGACCGACAAGACCTTGATCTTGGGGTGCACCTTTTCCTTCGAAAGCGGAATGGAATTCGTGATGCACAGCTCGTCGATGCAGGACTTTTCGATCCGCTCGATCGCGGGACCCGACAAAATCCCGTGCGTCGCCGCAGCGGTGATGCTCTTCGCCCCTGCGCGGCGCAGCGCTTCGGCCGCTTCGCACAGCGAGCCGGCGGTCGCGACGATGTCGTCGACCATCAGCACGTTCTTATCCTTCACTTCACCGAGAATATTCATCACTTCGACCTTCGTGTCGTCCGTGCGGCGTTTGTCGACTACGGCGAAGTCGCAGTTCATGCGCTTGGCGTAGGCGCGGACCATCTTGATGCCGCCGACGTCGGGCGACACGACCACGAGGTCCTTGATGTTCTTGCGCTCCATGTGGTCGATGAACACGTTGACCGCGTACAAATGGTCGAGCGGAATGTCGAAAAATCCCTGGAGCTGGCCCGCATGGAGATCCAGCGTCAGCACGCGGTTGGCGCCGGCGACCGTGATCAGATTCGCGACGAGCTTGGCCGTGATCGGAACGCGCGGGCGGTCCTTGCGGTCCTGGCGCGCGTAACCGTAATACGGCAGCACGGCGGTGATGCGGTCGGCCGACGAGCGGCGCAGCGCGTCGATGAGCGTCAAGAGCTCCATCAAATTCTTGTTCGGGTCCGGACAGGTCGGCTGGATCACAAAACAATCCGAGCCGCGCACGTCGTCGAGCACCTGGACGCGGATTTCGCCTTCGGAGAAGGAGTCGACCACAGCTCCGCAGAGCGGGATCGAAAGGTACTTCGCGACTTCCTCCGCGAGGGGCTTGTTCGCGTTTCCGCTGACCAACAGTAATCTATCGCCTCTGGGCATGCTATTTTTTCCTTTTAGCCGGTTTGGCCGGAATCCCGACCACCGTTTGACCGGACTTCACGCGGGTTCCGCGCGTCACCACGGCGCCTGCGCCCGTGACCGCGCCGTCTCCGACCGTCACCGGCGCCACAAAAATTGTTCCGCTGCCGACCTTGACCTTGCGTCCGATCACGGTGCGGTGCTTGTTCTTCCCGTCGAAGTTCGCTGTGATCGTTCCGGCGCCGACGTTCGTGTCCGAACCGACCGCCGAGTCGCCGATATACGTCAAATGCTTCACGAGCGTCCGGTCGCCCACGGTCGAGCGGACCACTTCGACAAAATTTCCGACCGTCACTTCGTTGCCGAGCGTCACGCCCGCGCGGATATGCGCGAACGGTCCGATCGAGCATTTGCGGCCGATCACCGCCGGTCCGTCGATCACCGTGTTCGGATGAATCACGGTGTCCTGCCCGATCTTGACGCCTTCGCCGATGAACGTCGTCGCAGGGTCTTCGATCGTGACCCCCTGGTCCATCAGCTGCTCGAGGATCTCGGTCTTCCGGATCTTCGTCACGAGTGCGAGGTCCTTTCGCGTGTTCACGCCGAGCGTTTCTTCGGGCCGGTCCGTCTCAATCGCTTCGACCCTGCCTTCGGCGGCCAGGATCGCGACCGCGTCGGTCAGATAAATCTCTTTTTTGATCGGGTCCGGCTTCACCTTCGCCAGCGCCTTGAACAGCGCCTGCGCGTCGAAGCAGTACACGCCCGAATTCACTTCGCGCACTTGCCTTTCGGCCGGAGTCGCGTTTAATTCTTCGACGATGCGGACGACTCGGCCCTTGGCATCACGGAGGATGCGGCCGTAGCCGGTCGGGCGTTCGGGACTAAAGGTTAAGATGACACAGGAGGCGGCTTTTGCCTGGCGGAACCGGATGAGGGACTCCAGCGACGAGCGCCTGATTAAAGGAGCGTCGCCGCAGAGCACGAGCACCGAACCGCAGTAAGACCGCAATTGCTTGCGCGTCTGCAAAAGAGCATGGCCTGTTCCGCGAGGCGGCCACTGCGTAACCACCTCGGCCCTTTTTCCAATATATGAACGCACCTGGGCGCGTAAATGCCCGGCGACCACAAGGGTCTTCCGGACGCCCAGCGCTTCAACCGTGCTGAGAACATGTCCCAGCATCGGGACCCCGCAAACGGGGTGCAAAACTTTGGGAAGATCGCTTTTCATCCGTGTACCCGCCCCGGCGGCGAGAATAACGGCAGCTGCTTCCCGATTGAACTTCACCAATGCTTATCTCTTTTTACGAGGAGGCGGTGAGACCCGACCTTAGGTCGAGGGCGCGTATATTAGCACAGGGACTTTGCGGGAGGGAAGGAAAAATTTGGGCGGCGGCAAAAAGCCGCTTATCGGGTCCAATCCACGATCTGCAGACCGGGAATACGGCTGAACTCGCGCGTATTATGGGTCACCAGGGTCCCATGATGGGCCAGCGCCGTCGCGGCGATCACCAAATCTGCCGTGCCGATGATTTGACCTGATTTTGCAAGGATTGAACGGATTTCCGCGTACGCGCCAGCAGCCAGTCCGTCGAAAGGAACAGTTTCGTAGGGCGCCAAAAAAGTTTCGAGCTCCTGAGCCGATCGCAGGGGGTCGCGGGATGCCCGGACCCCCGTCATGAGTTCCGCTTGGACCATCGAAGGCATCTTGACATCACGAGGTGGCAGCTTTGCGAGCTTTTCCTCACAGGAAAACCTTCCACGCAGGATAAAAACGCAAATATCCGTGTCTAAGAAGTAGGTCACAGCTTTGGAACCGGGCGGTCGTATTTGGGGTCGATGTCTTCCGGCAACTCAATATCCACGGGATTATTTTTTAATGACCGTAGCCATTCGAAGTACCCCGGCGGCCACCCCTTGTGAGTCAACGAAGCCTCCAGTTTGGACTTGACCCATTTAGACACAGAAGTCCCCTCCCTCTTCGCTTCCATGTGAATTTTTTTGAATGTATTCTCATCTATATAGACGGTCAACTGCGCCATATTTATTCACCTCTGAAAAAATTATATATCCCTGCATTAAATATATCAAGTATATGTGCACATATACTTGCATATTCACAAAGTATGACTGGCAGAAAATTGGCGTTCTAAAGAATGGATATTATGCGGCCGAATCGACCGACTGGCGAATGATGTCCAGGTATCGGACAAGCTCATTGAGCATACGCGCGAGGGTCGGCAGCTCAATCTTCTGAAGGGCTTTAAAATATTCCTCGGTCATTTCTATGTGAAACACCAATCGGATCGCTTGAGGTCCGACTTCTCCCAACAAGGATCGGGAGCCCATCTCAAAATCACTGAATTGCTCATAGGCCTTATTCATATCGCCGTTTGTCCGCTTTTTGATACCCGCAAATGCAAAACCGCGCAAATGACCAAAAGGCAGATCCGCCATCTCTCCCGGTTCGGCAACCGGCTTTACCGGGCTCACGACCGCATATTTGTTAATAAACTCGGCCGTCTGAACCGTTGCACCGTCAGCCGCAATGAATTCCGCCGGAAGTTTTTTGAACAACGCCTGGAGCGCATCGGAACTCATGGTGAACACAATCATCTCCCCGCGTACCGTGACCGCCTCGTACATTGCTTGAAGAAGATCCGGAATGCCGGGGGTCAGATGATAAGAAACGTCGTATAAGTCCTGATGATCTCCTTTCACATCCGTCGTCAAGATCGAGATAGGCGCGCCCAACCGGCTGTCCCAGGAATCTATTTGCTCCTGGACCCGGGCATGCCCTTCCGCTGAATCCCGACTTGAACCCACATCAGAGAGATCCGAAATCGTCAGGATAGGAACGGGGGGGAGGGACTGCTCAACCCGCTTGAATCTCCGCACCAGATTCGTGACGCTTCTGCGGATTTCGCCAAACAGACTCCGCGCATAAGAGAGAGACAATTCCGCCGCTCCCGTCGGATCGATGCCCGTCGAACGCATATTCCCCTTGCGCGGCAGAGGGAAGCGGGTCTTGCCTGACGCAGCGAACATATTGCCGTTTTGATCGATCTCGATTATGACGGTCAATTTTTGAGTCTCGCTCACAGCAAGCGGCAGCGCCTCCCCCGCCTTCACCGCATCATGTGCGACCGCTTCGGACACAGGCCCTGTTACTACCGCCTCAGCCAGTGCCACGTCTTGATCGGGAAGTTTTGCTCGATCATCCAAAAGCGCGTGGGGTCCGTCAGCCAGCCGTGCGCCATAACCGATCTGTCTGGCGGATGCCTCAGGCAAAGTCGCAGCTATTTTGGATAACTTATCCACAAACGTATTCAGCGCGCGGGTGGCGTTCGCTTTGTCAAACTCCGGGTTCGATGCTTCGTAAAAAATGCTTAGCTCATGCCGCTTTGCGCTTAACGTCACCAAGGCCTCGAATGCGCGGTCTAGTTTTAGATTTTGCAAAGCGGAGATAATGTTGAGCGCGGCGGTCTGATAGGACTCGACTTTGAACCGAAGACTGGTGTTGGAATCCGAATCCTGTTCCAAATCGGAAATCGGCGCATGAGCCCTGTCAAACCTGATGCTCGCGGCTAATGCGGCGAGGTTGGACAAAGTACCGTAAAGCTTCTGAACATCAGAATCATAGATGGTTCGCAAATCATCCTGGATCTGACTCAGATCCGTCAGTCGGCCCGAAAGGTCCGCCTTCGACGGATGCATCCGGATAGTCGAGGGCTTACCAGTCTTCTTATCGATCCGCTGAACCCTCGCGGGCGGAGTCAGGCTGCGAATCGCTAGATCCAAATGAAACGTAAGTTTGTGCAAATCCTCGACGGTCTCATCACCCCGCACGCTCTCGGGTCCGTCCTGCACCACCGCCATCCGGGCTCCGCCGGGCATGATTGGCAATCCGGCGACAGCGGACTTTATCTGCTCGCCGTCCTTGCTGAGAGTTTGATAGGCGGCGGCTATTTTTTTATTCAGATCCCCGGCCATGGCCGGCTCTTTGTTGACCAGCCCCAGTTTTGGATCATTAATGTCTCGATAGAGCATGATCAAACGATCAAGCAAAGTGCCCACGTCTCTCCGCTCCTTGTACCCGAGTTCGATCCCGCCCCGGGCATTCAAAAGTGTGAGATAACTCAGCAGTATTGTCCGGATCGTCCAAAGACCGTTAGGATTGGGAGCATATCCGGGGGACGTGAGATTGGGGGATCCGATTACAAACCATGCCAACCATGCCATGTCGGGCTCCGAAAGCATCAGATCCGGCACATTGTCAAATCCGGCCTCACCCCTAACAAAAGTCAACCTGGCCGACCCGTCCGCATTCGGCTTAAGCACCGTACTCATATTCTCAACGATGCTTTTATAATCCTGTACCTTAACGATAACATGCATAACCCTGGCAATCGCAGACTCGACTTGACGGACGGCCTCCTCCACGTCTTTCACATTGTCGGTCACCGCCAGCCGAGAGCCGTCTGTTGTTTTGGGAAGATGCTTCAGCTGCTCGTCGGCCGCGTGATAGTACATGCTCGACGGGTCGTTGGCCCATTGCTCAAGCAGACCGACTATTTGCCGCCGCTCGTCGCTTTTGCCGGTCCCGATGTTCATACGAGTCAGCGGGTCGCTGGCCAGCAGCTCCCGATACCGTCTCATCAAATAATCGGTAAATGCCTTTGCGACCATCGGCTTAAATATGGGGTAGACCTTGAGGCGACTGGCGGCCCGGACTTCCTCAACGGTGAGATCAGCAGGCATATCCTTCACCGCTCCGACCCGCAGAATTTGCAGAAACAGGTCATAATTGACATCCCTCGGCCTTCCTCCGCGCTTCTCCTCAAGAATCCGGCGGGCGTTGGCAATTCCTTCTTTATGAAAAAAGTTGTCCGCCTTCAGGTATTCGGACGAACCGGTGTGCGCGTAAAGCTGGACCAAAACTGCATTGAGCGCTTTTTCATCTTCATACCACCGAATCCTCGTGTCGAGAAGCCCGTCCACCGCGCTGCCCTCCCAGCGATCGTTGGCGACTTCGTATTGAAGCCCTTTGACAACCGCCTCGGACTTGCTCCGCCACTCCGTATTCGGGCTCTCCAAGCCCGCCAGGATAGCGCCCCAATACTCCTCTTGAGACTTAAAGTGAGGATAGGCCCATGTCTCGTCGATCGCGGACACAACTTTATGAG
This sequence comes from uncultured Planctomycetia bacterium, assembly GCA_964430735.1. Taxonomy (GTDB): domain Bacteria; phylum Omnitrophota; class Gorgyraeia; order 2-02-FULL-51-18; family JAGOUK01; genus JAGOUK01. The sequence continues at coordinate 295,753 of CAYSFB010000001.1, forward strand.
CGTCATTGGTTCGAACGCCTTCATGCAGTTCATGCAGAACTTGGGACGTCCAGTCCTTTCCGAAGCGTGCTTTGAGGTAAAGCGAATTCGAGTGGAACCACAGCGTTATGGATATCGCCGTGACACCCAGGAGCATTTCCGCCATCGTAAACTGCAGCCGGGCCCACCTCTTAACCGCGTCAACAGCCCGCAAAGCCAGGCGGGAGCCTTTGGGGAGGAGCGACTCCAAATGATCGAGCCAGTTGTCGTGGCCCGGGTATCGTCCGTCCGTAACTCGAGTGATGTGGGTCAGAAACTGTGCGGCAGAAACCAGCATCCGCTCATCGTTGTCGCCATACTCTCCGGCAAGATCGACGTACTCTATGGAGTTGATAAACGTTTCCCATGACATGATGACCCGAAGATCGTCCGTTTGAGAGAGCACCCGCTCCTCGAATGTCTTCAGCCGCTCATTGATCATTTCCGATAGAAGTTTGCTTGCGCTAGGATTCAAGGAGCCGTCGTACAACGTTTGCATGCTCTCTATGCTGGCTTTCGTCGCAACAATCCACGTTCTCATGGCATCTGCCGCGTCGCCGTTGATCGGTGTGCCGTCGGGTCGCTTGCCAAAAACTTTTCTCGATTCTCGGATCAGCGCCAACTTCATCCCTGGGGTCCAGTGCAGGATAAGTTTCTGAAGCTCTGTCTCTCTGATCAGATTCAATGACAACCCTGACAGCAAGTCGCTGTCTTGATCGTACATCCTGGAGACCTTCAGCGCGGCGACGATGAGCAGGACCAGCTTGGAGCCGATTTGGCGCTGTTCCTCCGCGGTGATTTCGTAACCGCCAACAGCCGCCGCTTCTCGCAGCGCCTTCCAAACACTGTGATGCATTCCAAAGTAGTGGTTCGGCCTCGGAGCCCGGATGATCAGAGTATTGGCGTTCGGTATTGAATCTCCCGCGGCATTCCGCACGCCGGCTTCTAACTTGATAGCCTGGCCCATCAGTCCGCGCAACTGCCCTCCATCCGCGTCCAGAGGCAGGGATTTATAGTCCAAAACGAACTCATTTTTTAGAATACTCTCAACGAGTTGCCGACGCCGCTCTTTGGCAACCGGGTCGTTAATATCGATCTCATCGAGTTCGGTTATCAGCCGCTTACTGACGCCTCGGATGATCTCTGCGTCATCCAAATAGGCCAAAAACTGCTGGGCACTAAGAGATTTTTCGGGCAATAAGCCCGCTGCGTCGGCCAGCAGAATCAACGCGATTTTGTAGCCAAGAAACCTGGTATCGGCTGAATCGGAGCTCAGAACCTCGGTTAAAGCGGGTGTGCTTATCACCCTCTCTAGATCTTTATCTCCGAGTTTCAAATTTGCGTACAAACCCACCAACTTGGTATATGCAACTCGGTTCGCATTAAAAAATCCTCTCAAGGCCCTATCCCCGACCGATGGAACATTGGGCCACCTTGCGGATAAATGGCCGTTTTCGACAAGTCGCATGGCTTCCGACAATAAACCCGCCCGATGGAGAGGATGTTGCACGGCGCCAGTCAGATAGGACGTCGGGCCGTTTCCCGTCCCGCCCTCCTCCCGACCCTGCCACTCAGCGTTGAATGTCTGGTGATCGTCCGAGTAATGGAAGAGTGTCAGGTTGGAAATAAACATGGAGCGGTAACGTGAGATGCGCTGGCCGTCTCGGAATTTGTTCAGCGCCTCCGGCGGAGGGGCTTGGCCGTGCATACGCCGATACGACTGCTCGAAATCATCGGTTGCCGCATCAATGGCCGCTTCGAATTTTTGTCGATCGATCAAAATAGATCGGCCAAAGGGATCCGCTACAGTGAGTGTCGGCAGGCCGCCCTCCACCACAAAAAAATACGTGACGACATCATTAACTGTGACGGACAACGGAGTGTCTCCGAACAGATCTTGAAGCTGATATGGAACATTTTCCGCAAGCCCTGCTATGTCCTCCGGGCTAGCAGTCTCTGAGACTTTGACGAAGTATCCCCGCTGCGCGGCCCAGTGGACGTTGTATAACTCCACCCACCTGGAAAACAGCCGGATCCCAGTTATCGGCCCCTCCAGCTCTCGAACGGCATCCTGCACCGCCTGCTCAATGAAGCGATTCCAGTCTTCGAGCGCTTCACCCGCCAAAATCCCGCGTTCTTTCGCTGTCTTGCCGGCTTTGATCAGGATGTCCTTGAGCGTTTTACCAGCCTCTTCTCTTTCCTGTTCGTCAGCCCGAATCATTTGGTCAAAAGCTTGACTCATCAGATCGGCAATTTGCTCGGGGTCCGGTTCACCGACTGCAAATTCACCGCTGAACCAAGACTGATCTTCATTGAAGTCATCATCGGCATCGCCGACCTCATCATCTCCGACTTCCAAAAAGTCCTCGTCATCAGCAACGCCCCGCGAAAAAGCGGTGGTCAAGAGGGCTGCCCCCAATGCCTGTATTACCAGTTTCGAAAAGTCCTCGTCGGCCTGCGTCCACCTGCGATTTTCTTTTGCCAGCCGGGCGGCGGATGTGGTGTAGAGCGCCCCTTCGGAGGGCGCGTTTAGGGGCACCGTCGCTGGTGCCGATTTCAACGTTGGTTCGATGAGTGGTGAACGTGACAGTCGAGCCTCAGGGTTCTCCGCACGCAGCTCTTCGATCATTTCCAGGATTACCTCCAACGAGAGATTGGGCCACGCATCGGGTTCCTTGTCCTTGATGTCCTTAAGGCGGGAGATCACCCAAAGTTTGAGATCGGGGTCTAGATTCTGCAGCCGGTCGTAAATCGCCGCCAGCATGCGCAGACCGCGCGGGATTCGGGTCTGGGCGACGTTTTGGGCCCGGTAGGGAGCGGTGTCCTTCTTGGACGAGAGGCGCCGCTCCTGGGCTCTCAGGTGCTGCAACAGGAGCTCCTCGTACTTCTCATGATCCGTGGTGTCGGTGACGACGGGGGTCAGGACGACGTAGGACGTACCTTCGGCCCGCAGGAGCTCCGTCAGGTGCGCGGTGTGATAACCGCCGGCAATCAGGACGGCTGCGCTCGTGTTGTTCTCCGCCATCAGCCGGTTGGCGTTTTCGACAAAGGCCTGGTCGCGCTGACCGACCAGGGTGTAGAACTTGCTGAAGTCGGCCCTCGCCTCTTCCAGGTAGTTTTTGTAGGGAAGCATGCTTTGGAAAAAGCCCAATTCGGCGAGCTTCTGGTTCATGAAGGCCAGCCACGATTCGGTCGGAAAGTCCTTTTCGTTGAACGTCAGCATCCCGAAGTCGCGGCTGGACATCTGGAGCTTGTACGCATTGCCCAAAAGTCCGAGGAAGCGGTCGATCGCCCTCACCTTGCGGGCGTCGCCGTTCGGCAGGAGTTTTTCGTACACTTTATCCTCAAGGAGATCGAGCTCGGCCAGAAGCGCTTCCAGGTTGAGCCCCGCAAACTTCGCCAAATAGTCCTTGTAGGCCCGGAGTTCCGGCATCGCATCGATGGCGATCTGACGCTCCTCGGCGGTCTTGAAGAGTTTTTCGATCAAAAGGTATTGGGAGACCTGGGAATGGCGCAGGCGCTTGGACTGCTCGACGAATTCTTTGACGGATTCCCGGCCGCCGGAGGCCGAAACGGACTCCAGAACTTTTTGCTGCTCGGCGTTGGCGCGGTCGAAGTTGAGCGAGGATTCTTCCTGCAGAAGACCGCGGAGCTTGACCGCGTTGGGCATTCCTTCGAGCGGGTACCGGGCCTCCTCCGCGAGCTTCAGAAGATTCGAAAAACCGTTCTTGAAGTCGACGCCGGCCAAATCGTCCGTTCCCTTTTTGGCTTCGTAGTCTTTCAGGTTCTGCGGATAGAACCGCTGCTTAAGACGATCCAGCGAAACCTTTGACTGGTACAGGTAGTGAAGGATGTCCTTGCGGCGGTCGACGAGCGCGGCGTAGGCCTTGATCGATTCGTCGTAAAGGTCGCGGTACTCGATACCGAGGATCTTCATCGGATGTTCAGTCGTCAGGTTGAGGTACTCCTCGCCCGAAATGATGCCTTCGTACAGGAATCGGCGGGCGATGATTTTCCATTCTTTGAGAGGGGCGAGCTTGCGGATCTCGGTGAGGCTTGAATTGCGCGCGGAGCCTTCGACCAGAACCACCTGCAGATCGTAACGCGACATCAGGTGGTCCAACGCCTTGGCAAGGGATTGCTGGCCCGACAGGTTCGCGTGGGCGTCCTGGATATGGATGATGAGCTTGCCGTTGGTTCCGGCATGGACTTCCTGGAGCGTGACCGCGTCCAAGGGGATGTCCAGCTGCTGAGGGGTGGCGATGAATTGGCCGATGGGCGCGGGGGCGGTCATCGCGGCGGACGCGGCCGGAGCGGGCGCGGACAAACCGGGGGCCGCCCAGGCCGCATCGTGAGCCGCGAAGCTCAGAAGCGTCAGGATCGAAATAACCCTTAGCTTATGTTTAAAGTAAGCGCCCATAGATTTTGCCCCAACTCTATTCAATAGTATGTCCCCTAGGACAAAGTTTACCCTGTAACCGGGGGTTTTCAAGGTTCGGGGGAAAGGATTCCGCGGAGGGCCGGGCGTCAGTCGACGTCGTCGGCGGGGGTCGTATTGAGCTGGGAATTGTTGAGGCGGTGGGTCAGGAGGAAGAGGGTCAAAAGGACGATCAGGAACCAGTCGCCGTACTGGGTGTACAGCGTCGGCCGGTGGTTCAGCGTCACGTCGAAGGACTTGAAGCCGGCGACCATGATCTCTTTGCCGCCGTCTTTGACGGTGTCGAGGATGCGGCCGGCGGTGTCGATCGAACACGAAAGGCCGGTGTTGGCCGCCCGGACGACCGGCACGCGGTTCTCGACCGCGCGAAACACCGACGACTGCGCGTGCTGGTACGGACCAGTCGAATCTTTGAACCAGGCGTCGTTGGTGACGTTGATCAGCATCGAGCTCCCCTTCCGGACAAAGGTCCGGCAATGGTCGGGGAAGATGTCTTCGAAGCAGATGAGTGTCGAAAAAGCACGCGGGCGATTGTCGGGCGTGATGCCGTAACCCCAGCGGACAGGCGTGCGGAACAGCGTGTACTGTTCTCCCGGGACGAAGTGGCCGATGTCGTCAAAAAACCGCCGGATGAACTTGAAGAACGGCACGTACTCGCCGAACGGCACCAGGCGCATCTTGTGATACCGCTTCAGCTCCTTGCCGTTTTTGGCGATGTGGATGACGCTGTTCATTTTTTGGACGCCGTATTCGGATTCGCCGTACGTCGGGGTGCCGATGAGGAGTTCCGCCGGAATTTCGCGCGCGAGGCGCGACACGCGCGAGACCATTTCGGGCTCGACTTCCCAGAAGCCCGGAAACGCCGTTTCCGGCCAGATCACGATGTCCGGCCCGTCCATGATCACATGCCGGCTCAGTCCGTCGTATTTGCGAAAAATCATCTCCTGGATCTTGGGATCCCACTTCTGCTCCTGCGGGATATTCCCCTGCACCACGGCGACGCGGGTCTGAGGCGTCGACGGCGTCACCGACTTGCGGATCTCGGCAAGCGCTCCGGCGCCGTAGCCCGCGTTCAGAACGACGGCGGCCAGGGGCAGGCCGGCGATGAGAGCCAGTTGGAGGGCGTACCGCCGCAGGTCGATTTCGCCGCGCGAAAACCTCAAAGCCAGCATCCACACGCCGAAGACGCCCGCGGCAAAAAGCGCCAGCAGGAACGAAACGCCGAACGCGCCCCAAACCTCGGCCGACTGGATGAACGGGATGTTTTTCCACTGCGAATAACCGAGCAGCGCCCACGGGAAGCGCATCACCGGAATGTTGGACCGGACGAATTCGACGATCACCCACAGCGACGCGAGCGTCAGGATCTTGAGCCAGCCCCAGCGAAAGCCCTCGGTCCCCGCGCGGCCCAGGACCTGGACGGAGTTGTAGGCCAAAACGGCGTACAGTGCGGTGAAGACGCTCAAATACACGCACATGGCCAGGTAGCCGAACTTGGTGACGTGGAGAATCCAGTAAAAGGTGCCGGCGGTCTGGAGGACGCCCGCCAGCGCGCCGAAGATGAGCGCGTCCTTACGGGTGGGACAGAGATAAATCAAGGCGAACAGCGGGACGAGCGAGACGAAGCCGAGCGGCCACAGCTGCGGCGCATGGAAGATCGCCGATTGCACCGCCGCATACAGCGCGACGAGCAGGATTTCTTTGAAGTAAACGCGGAGGATCATGAATTAAATAGTACGTGTCCCTATTTATCCTGACCGCAGCACTTTTTGTATTTTTTGCCGGAGCCGCAGGGACAGGCGTCGTTGCGGCCGACTTTTTCTTCGTCGCGTCGCAGCGGTTCAGGCGCGGCGGCTGGCGCCGGGACGCCCTGAGGACGCTGTTTGGGCTGGGGCAGACCGTCGGGGAGCGCGTCGGCCGGTCGCCGGACAGGCGGCTGAGGATGAGGGACGGATTCGGAAAGCGGCTGTGCGGACGGGTGTACGAACTGAAGGTTCTGCTGGATCGGGCTGACGGCGGGCTCGGCTTCGATCTCCTCCTGCTTCATGGGCTGGGCGCGCAGGACGAAGCTCACCGCGTCTTCCTTGATCTTGCGGGTCATTTCTTCGAACATCGCGAAGCCCTCGCGGCGGAATTCGACGATCGGGTCCTTGTGGCCGTAGGCGCGCAGGCCGATGCCTTCGCGGAGCTCGTCCATTCCGCGCAGATGGTCTTTCCACTTGCCGTCGATGACTTCGAGGAGAATCATCCGCTCGATGCGGCGCAGAATGTCCCCGCCGAACTGCTTGTCCTTCTCTTCGTAGGCCTGGATGACGGTCTGGGTGAACTTTTCACGGAATCCGTCGGGATCGGCCAGGAGCCCTTCCTCGGGGACCTGCGGGAACACGGAACGCAGGTAATCCGCCACGGACTGGCGCTGACGCGCGGATTCCTCGTCGTCGGAGACGGCGGCGGCCTTGTCGAGACCGACGGCGGCGTCGTTGATGATGTCCTCGAACGCCTCCCGGAAATAGTCTTTGAGGTTCTCCCCTTCGAGCACGCGGCGGCGCTCGGTGTAAATCGCGATGCGCTGCTGGTTCATGATGTCGTCGTACTTGAGGAGTTCTTTGCGGATGTCGAAGTTGCGGGATTCGACACGCCCTTGAGCCGTTTCGATCGAACGGGTCACGAGGCCGTGCTGAATCGCCTCGCCCTCCTGCATGCCGAGCCGCTGCATGATCCCCGAGATGCGGTCGGAGCCGAAGATGCGCATCAGGTCGTCTTCGAGCGACAGGAAGAACTGGGACGAGCCCGGGTCGCCCTGGCGGCCCGTGCGGCCGCGGAGCTGGTTGTCGATGCGGCGCGACTCGTGGCGCTCGGTGCCGATGATGTGCAGGCCGCCCGCGGCGATCACCTGGTCGTGCAGCGACTGCCACTCGTCGCGCAGCTTCGCGATGCGCGCATCGCGCTCGGCGTCGGGAAGCGACGCGTCGGC
>CAYSFB010000002.1:0-293361 GCA_964430735.1 uncultured Planctomycetia bacterium
TCCCCGCCGACGAGGACAAATGGAGCCGGCGCGCCTCGTCTTAGACAGCGCGCCGACGGCTATGCGCGGAGAGGACAGGTCTTCCTGCCCACGCTCCAAGCGGAACTTTTAAATATCGAGCGAGCCGTACTGGCCGTCGTAATAGCGCTTGAGATGGGCTCGGGTGGCGGGGTCGATCAGGGAGCGGCGGACGTCGTCTTCTTTGAAGGAGTAAAGATAACGAGCCACGTAGTCGCCAAGCAGGTCGTGAGCGTTGGAGATTTCTTGGAAGCGCGCTTCGGCCTTCAGCCGATCGGCATCAGGTGCGGAGGCGTGCCGGTCGGGATGGAACTCGGCGGCGAGCTTTTTGTAAGAGGAGCGGATCTCTTCGAGAGTCGCGTATGCGTCGAGATTCAGGGCTTTTCGGGCGGCGTCGATCGCGGCGAAGTCGATCTGGCGCATGAAGGTCAGATCTTGCGGTAGAGCTCGATGAGGCGTTTGTCGACCATGCTGAGGAAAAAGGCGTCGTCCGGCGCGGGGTCGAGCGTGATGGTGTAATACGTATACACTTCGTCGGGCGATGCGGATCCTTCGGTAAATAGCTCCATCTGGACCGGCAGGCCGTCCGACTGGCGGAAGTGAACGACGACCTTGGGATAAGCCCGGTCCGGCGTCTTCATCAACACTTCCAGCCGCGTCGTTTTGACCGGCTCGGAGGAATATGAATTGTATACAGCGACTTCGTCCGGGATGATCGAAACGACGCTCGCCTGTCCGGCGGCTTCGGCCGCCGACCAATCCGCCTGAAACTTCTGGATCAAATGACCGATGCCGACGTTCTGAATCGGCCGGGATTCCTCGTTCTTGATCCGCTTGTCGTCCGGACTCATCGCCACGATCGGGATAAAATCGAACAAAGGCCCCGGAGGGCGGGTCATGAGTTTGCCGTCAAAATTCCCCTCCGAATACAGCACCTGCAGTCCTTCCTGGGGTCCGTCCGTGTACTTGAGCAGCACGGTCTGAGGCTTGTCGTAGCGGAGGTACATCTCGTCGATCTTGAGGCGGCCGCCTTTGAGGCGCAGTTCGCGGTGCATGCGCGCCTGATAACTTTTTAACCCGTCGTAGGCAGCAAGGCCCTTCTGGATCAGAGCCTTCGCTTCCACCGACCGGTCCGGAGCGGCGGAGACATCGGCAGCGGCCACCGGGGCGGTCATGGCGAAAAAAGCGCACGCGGCCGCCAACACGGGTCTCAACGTCTTCATGGCTTGTTCTTTCCGGCGGATGCGCCGTCGATGGATTCGAGGTAGGTCAAATAGTCGCTGTCGGACGAGAGCACGAGCGTCGTTTTGGCGTCGACGGTTTTTTCGTAGCTCTTCAGCGTCTGGAGGAAACGGTAGAAGTCGGCGTCCTTGCCGTAAGCGTCGGCGTAAATCCGCGTCGCTTCCGCGTCGGCCTTACCCTTGATCTCCTGAGACTTGCGGTAGGCCTCGGAGCGGATGGCGTTGAGGTCGCGCTCGCGGCGGCCGCTGATCTCGGCCTTACGGCCCAAGCCTTCGGAGCGGAACTGCTGGGCAGCACGGTTGCGCTCGGCGATCATGCGTTCGTAGATCTTGCGCAAAACGTCGTCGATGTACACGATGCGTTTGATCCGGACGTCCACGAGCTCGATGCCGTATTCGGGAGTCATCTTGCGGGAACGGTTGAGGATCTCGCGGGTGAGTTCTTCGCGGCCGCGCTTGATGATGTCGGGCTTGGTGAGCTCGCTGTCGATCACGCCTTCCTGGATCAGGTTCTGCGACAACTCGCGGTTGGAGCTGCGGACGATCTCGATCAGGAGCTGGTCCGAGATCACGTCGCGGGTCGTGGCGTCGACGATGTCGTCCAGGCGGGCCTGGGCGCCCGACTCATTTCCGACGGTCTGAAGGAATTTGAGCGGGTCGGTGATCTTCCAGCGGGCCGTGGTGTCCACCCAGATGAAGCGCTTGTCCTTGGTCGGGATCTGGTTCGCGTCGCCGTCCCATTCGAGGATGCGCGTTTCGAAGAGATGGACCTGCTCGACGAACGGCAGGCGCAGGTGGAGACCCGTCTTCTTGACGGCTCCGCCGACGGGTTCACCGAATCGGGTGATGACGGCCTGCCGTCCTTCGGGGACGATGTAGAACGGGTTTCCGAGCAGGGCGACGATCAGGACGGCAAAAAGAGCGACAACTGCGATGGTGGCTGAGCGCGGCATCAGGCATTCCCCTTCTGACGGAGGTCAAAGAACGGCAGCGGGCTGGAAGCTTCGCCGTCCATGATGAATTTTTCCTTCGGCTGCGTGAGAACTTTTTCCATCGTTTCGAGATAGAGGCGCGAGCGGGTCACTTCGGGCGACTTCCGGTATTCCTCGAGCAGCGCCTCGAAGCGGTTGGCGTCGCCCTTGGCCTCGTTGACGCGGGTCACGGCGTACGCTTCGGCCTCGAAGATCATCTGCTCCGCTTCACCCTTCGCGCGCGGAATGACTTCGTTGTAGGCCTGCAGCGCCTGGTTGATCGTGCGCTCCTGTTCCTGCTTGGCCTCGTTGACGTCGTTGAACGCGGCCTTGACCGGCTGCGGCGGCGTCACGTCCTGAAGCTTGACGGTCACGATGCGGATGCCGCTGTCGTAGCTGTTCAGGATTTCCTGGATTTCGCGCTCGGCCTCGATGCCGATCTCCACGCGGCGGCTCGTCAGCACTTCGTCGACCGAGTAGTCGCCGGCGAGGCGCCGGATCACCGCTTCGGACACGTCGCGCAGCGTGCGCACGGCGTCGCGGAGGCTGAACAGAGCCTTGCGCGCGTCGGACACCTTGAACTGGACGATCCAGGTGACTTCGAGCGCGTTCAGATCGCCCGTGAGCATCAGCGACTCGTCGAGGTAGTTGCCGGTGGAATACTCGGTGCGGCCGGAGAGACCCGCAGTACGGAAGCCGAATTCCTCTTTAAAAATGCGTTCCACGCGCACGGGCGTGACCGTTTCGATGCCGAGCGGCAGCTTCATATGAAGTCCGGGGTCGACCGTACGAATATATTTGCCGAACATCTGCACCACGCCCTTTTCGTCGGGACCGACCGAGAAGAACATCGTGAGCGCGACAAGGACGAGCACGCCGGCCAGCGCCAGCGTCGTCCAGAACGACGGGTTGCGGGGAATGTTGCGGCCGAAGTTCAGGAGATCTTCGGGGGTCTTGAAGTCGGATGCCATTACGGGGTCTCCTCCAGCATTTGCTTGAAACGCTTCCACGGAAAATTGTTGCCGGGACATTCGGTCGCGGCGCCCGGCACGTCGCGATGCCCGATCACCCGGGATGCGGGGATACCATAGCGCGTCTGAAGCGCCTTGGCCAGCATCGCCAGCGAACGGAGCTGGGCTTCGGAAACGCTGGTTTCGCTGAAGTTGCCGACCAGCGAAATGCCGATGCCGATGTGGTTCATGTTGGACTTGTTGGCGTGCGCGCCGTCCATCTGGCGCGACCAGCGGTGCCCGACTTCGATCTCGCCGTCCGCGCGGCCCGCGGTGCCGTTGTCGATCAGGAAGTGGTAGCCCAGTCCCTGCTTCCAGCCGCGGCGCAGATGCAGCGTGTTGATCGTCGCGGCGTTGCCGTCCTTGGTCGCCGTGTGATGGACGACGATGTAGCGCCAGCGATCAGCGGACGGGAGGTACGGCATGACAAAATTGTAATTGGCGGAGCGGGTGATGCCGGGGATCAGCAGCTGCTGGCCGATCTTGATCCTGCGCGCGTCGTTGATGCCGTTGGCTTCGAGGATCGCGTTCATCGGAACGTGGTACTGCTTGCTGATCCGCCACAACGTCTCCTTGGGCCGGACCGTGTGATACACCGGAACCTTGGAGGCCTCGGGGATGACACTGGACGGAAGAAGGTCGTAGGACGGGATGGTGAAGGGCTGCTGCGGCGCGTCGGACACGGCCGACTGCCGCATCTGCGACTTGGGAGCGGCGCAACCCGCGATGCCCGCGGCGGCAAAAATCAGAAGCGCCGCCAGGGCGGCGCGCCGACGGGACTGCTTCACCGGCTGATTTTGAGAACCTTGTACTTGAGGATGCCGGCGGGGACCTTGATCACGACCTCATCCCCCACCTTGTGCCCCATGAGGGTCTGGCCGATCGGCGACGTGACGGAGATCTTGTTGGCCGCGTAGTCCGCCTCTTCGGTCGAGACGAACATGTACTCGAACTCTTCGTCGTTTTCGAGGTCGCGGAGAAGAGCGGTCGCGCCGATCAGAATCTTGTCTTTTTCGAGGTCGGAGTCGTCCAGGAGTTCAGCCCGGGACAGCCGGTCCGAAAGTTCAGAAATGCGCTTTTCGTTGAGCGCCTGGGCGTTTTTGGCGGCGTCGTACTCGGCGTTTTCTTTGAGGTCGCCGAAGGCGCGGGCGTGCTCCAGGGCCTTGGCGATCTCGCGGCGCTTCTTGGTGGTCAGCTCCTCGTACTCGGTCTTGAGCTTCTCATAGCCGATTCGGGTGAGGCGGATGCGTTCGGACACTTCGTTGCCTTTCGGGTTCTGGCGCGGGGAGCCGGTCAAACGGTTCGTCCAAAGCGATTATTGTACAATATGCCCTTATGCCGCGCAAAAAAACCTTTGATTTGATCGTCGCCGGAGCCGGGTTCGCCGGTCTCTGGACCGCCTATTTTATGGCCGGGCGCGCGGAAATCGCCGTGACGGACCGGGAACCGGGGCCCGGACTGGCCGCTTCCTCCCGTAGCGCTTCGATGATTTGCCAGCTCGTCCGCGATCCGGCGACCTGCCGGCTCATGGTCCGCAGCACGCGGCTCCTCAAGGACCGCTGGCTCAAGGAATATCCCGGCGTCGGCTTCGTCCCCTGCGGTTCGCTGCATATCGGGACTGCGGCGGATCTGTCCGCTTTTGACGCCTCGGCCGGGGCGGCGCGGGCGGAAGACGTGGACGTCGCACGGATGAGCCGGACGGAAACGGTCCGGCGCTTTCCGGCGCTGGACCGGACGGAATTCGAGGAAGCGCTCTGGTGTCCGTCCGACGGGATTCTGGACTCGGCCCGGCTCGCCAAGGCGCTGTGGCAGGATCTGCACAAGCGCGGCGTGCGGTTCGCGTTCACGACCAGCGGGGTCGTGCGGCCGGATGGCGGCGGCTACGAAGTCGAGTCGACGGCCGGCAACCTGCTCGAAACGCCGACTCTGGTGAACGCGGCAGGCGCGTGGGCGGGCGAAGTCGCGCGGATGGCAGGAGCTTCGGATCTTGCCGTCGCGCCGATGCGGCGGCATGTGTTCGTCACGGCAGAGTTCAAGCCGGCGTTGGAATTCCCGATCATTTGGGATGTGACGAAGGAAGTGTATGTGCGGCCGGACGGGGCGGCGGTGATGACCAGCCCCTGCGATGAGGATGCCCACCCGGCCGGACCCTCCGGCGTCTCGGATTGCGCGGCGGGGCTGCTGGAGCAAAAATTAAAAAGCTTTTTTCCGGCAATCCTGGGCGCGAAACACACACGGATCTGGTCGGGCTTGAGGACTTTTTCCAAGGACAGGAAGTTCGTGGTCGGGCAGGATCCGGTCAAAAAGAACTTCTTCTGGTCGGGATGCCTCGGCGGCTACGGCGTAACAGCGGCGGCCGGCTGCGGTGAACTCGGCGCAGCGCTGATCACAGGCTCAGGCGCCGATCCCGAGTTCGAAAAAGCTTTTTCTCCCGCGCGCTTCTAGCGGCGGCGCTTTTTCAGTAAAAAGTCGCCTTCGAGGTTCACGGAGGATCCGGGCTCGAGGTTTTTCAGATTTGTGACCGACCAGGTGTGCGGGATCACGTGCACTGAGAATTGTTTCGGCGTCCGCCGGCTCACCGTCAGACTCACCCCGTCCACCGCCACACAACCCTTGAGAACTATCCCCTTCGCCGCTTTGGCCGGCAGGGCGATCTGAATCTCTGTTTCCTTCTTTGTCTTCAGGACTTTGAGGACTTTGGCCTTCGCTTCGACATGCCCCAGCACGTAATGGCCGCTCATCCGGTCGCCGTATTTGAGTGCGCGCTCCAAGTTGACCGTGTCGCCGGCGGCGAGCGTCCCAAGCGTCGTCACGCGTAGCGTCTGGCGGATCACGTCGAAGTCGATGCGGCCGGCGCGGCGCGCGGTCACGGTGAGGCAGACGCCGTTGACGGCGATGCTTTCGCCGAGTTCGACGTTCTTAAAGGGTTTGGAAGGGCGGGCCGAGAGCTTAAGACCCTTCGGTGCAGGGGTTGCGGCGAGAACGATTCCAACCGTCTGGACGATGCCGGTGAACATCAGCGTTTTTTCGGCCCGCGGGCCGGGACCGTGTATCCATGAAAAAGGAAGTCTTCGCCGATCTTCGCGCAGGTCACGTCGGACAGGGTCACGGCGTCTTGAAGCCGGGCGATGCCGTCTCCGCCGACCGAAGCCTTGGCCGCACGGCCGCCGATAATCTTGGGCGCGGTGAACCAATACACTTCGTCCACGAGGCCTGCTTCCAAGAAGGAGGCAGCGGCCTCTCCCCCGCCTTCGACCAATAGGTGCAGATAACCCTGGCGGCCAAGCTCGCGCACGAGCGAACGCAGGTCGGCGCGCTTCTGTCCCGGCTTCGCGGAAATGATCCAAACCGGATCGCCGGATTCGAGCAGGCGGGACTTGCGCGACACAACGGAACTGGAACCGAGAACGATCTTGAGGATTTTTTTGGACTTCGCTCCGCGGACGTCGAGGCGCGGATCGTCCTGACGGACTGTTTGAGCGCCGACGAGAATCGCGTCAGCCGCGTACCGGAGTTCCTGGACTTTGTGACGGGCCTCGGGGCCGGTGATCCACTTGGACTCGCCGGTGCGCGTCGCGATGCGTCCATCAAGACTGGCTCCGAGCTTGAGCGTCACCCACGCCCGGCCGCGCGCCATCCAAGAATTGAACGGCCGATTGAGCGCCTCGCACTCTTCGCGGCAGAGGCCGGATTCGACTTTGATGCCTTTGGCTTTGAGGATACGCGCCGACTTGGAATGGTTCCGGGGATTCGGATCCGTCGCACCATACACCACACGCCGAACACCCGCCTTGAGAATGGCGTCGGTGCACGCCGGGGTCAGGCCAAACGTTGAACAGGGCTCCAAGGTCACGTACAGCGTCGCGCCCCGCGCGCGCTTCCCCGCCGCCGCCAAAGCATTCGCCTCAGCATGAGGTTCGCCTGCCCTGCGATGATACCCCTCACCAACCACCCGCCCATCAGCAACCACCACCGCCCCCACCCTCGGATTCGGCGAAGTCGTCCCGATGCCGCGCTCGGCAAGTCCAATGGCCCGCCGCATCCACTTTTCATCCAAAGCATTTTTCATAAAAAATTAAATAGTACGTGTCCCTATTTATTTTGGGCTGCGCCGAAGGCGGAAAGAGTTGTTTGCGAAGGACTTTTGCTCCGAGGAGGCGTCCCCGCCGACGAGGAGCAAGGAGCGAGCGCGCTTAGTCTTTGACGGCGCGCGAGCGGCTCCGTCCGGAGCAAACAACTCTTTCCGCCTTCGGCGCGGACGACGATCTAGTCTTGTTTACCGGCCGGCGTATGCTTTTTCGCGATCTGGTCGAGCACGCCGTTCACGAAACGGGCGCTCTCGGAGTCGCCGAACTTTTTCGCGAGCTCGATCGCCTCGTTGATGGCGACCTTGTTGGGCACGTCGAACGCGTAAACGATCTCGGCCACGCCCAAGCGCAGGATGTTGCGGTCGACGATGGCCATGCGCTTCATGTCCCAGTGCTCGGCGCAGGCTTCGATCATGTGGTCGATCGGCGCGCGGTTGCGGCGGACGATGTGGACGAGCTCTTCGGAGAACTTCTTGACCTCGTTGTCGATGGGGCCGGCTTCACGGTTTTCGTCGAGCTGTTTCCAGAAGTCGAGCAGCTGCTCTTCGGTGAGATCCTTGATGATCTCGAACTGGTAGAGGAGCTGGACGGCGTATTCGCGGCTGTGGGAGCGTTTTCTCATGGGATTCCTTTAAATTTTTTTCAGTAAATTCGCCATTTCGATCGCGGCGCGCGCGCAGTCGCGGCCCTTGTTGCCGACCTTGCCGCCGGTGCGGTCGATCGCCTGCTTCAAATCGTTGGCCGAAACGACACCGTGGATCACGGGAATGTCCGACTCCAGCGCCGCCTGCATCGCGCCGCGCGCCGACTCGTCGACCACGTGGTCGAAGTGGCGCGTTTCGCCTTTGATCACCATGCCGAGCGTGATGACCGCGTCGGCGCGGCGCTTGGCGAGGATGCGTTTCACGACGATCGGGAGCTCGAACGCGCCGGGCACATAGTAAACATCAATATTGGAGGGCTTCACGCCGTGACGCGTGAGCGTGTCGATCGCGCCGTCGAGCAGCTTGTTCGTGAAGTACTCGTTGAACTGCGCGACGATGATCGCGATGCGCGTTTTGCCTGCGGCGAGTCCGCCTTTGATCCGGTTCGGCTGCTTCTTCATGAGTGTTTGAGCTGGTGTCCCATTTTTTTCCGCTTCGTCGCGAGGTACTTGGCGTTGTGCGGGTTGGGTTTCATTTCGAGCGGTTCGCGGCCGGTGACTTCTAGGCCGTAGCCGCTCAAGCCCACGATCTTCTTGGGATTGTTGGTGAGCAGGCGGATCTTTTTGATGCCGAGGTCGGCGAGGATCTGCGCGCCGACGCCGTACTGGCGCAGGTCGGGGCCGAAGCCGAGCGCGAGGTTGGCCTGAACGGTGTCCATTCCCCCGTCCTGGAGCGCGTAGGTCTTGAGCTTGTTGAGGAGGCCGATGCCGCGGCCTTCCTGACGCATGTAAAGAACGACGCCGCAGGGCTCTTCCGAGATCCGCTTCATCGCCGCGTCGAGCTGCGGGCCGCAGTCGCAGCGCATCGAGCCCAGCACGTCGCCGGTGAGGCATTCGGAATGCACGCGGACCAGCACTTCCTTGTGCTTCTCGGGTTCGCCTTTGACGAGCGCGATGTGCAGGTCCTTGTCGACGGTCGACTCGTACGCGATGAGCTTGAATGTGCCGTAAGGGTTGGTGATCTGGGTGCGGACCGCGGCGCAGACCAGGTTCTCGGTCTTGCGGCGGTGCTGGATGAGGTCGCGGATCGTGCAGATCTTGAGTTTGTGCTTCTTGGCGAACTTGCGCAGGTCGTTCAGGCGCGCCATCGTGCCGTCCGGGTTCATGATCTCGCAGATGACGCCGACCGGGCGGCAGCCGGCGAGACGCGCGATATCGACGGCAGCTTCGGTGTGGCCGGCGCGGACGAGCACGCCGCCCTCTTTGGCCCGCAGCGGAAACACGTGCCCCGGCTTCACGAAGTCGGACGCGTGGGACTTGGGATTGGCGAGCAGATGAAAAGTATGCGCCCGGTCCTGCGCCGAAATACCGGTCGAGATGCCGCGCTTGGCGTCGATCGAAACGGTCCAGGCGGTCTTGAACGTGTCGCCGGATTGACCGACCATCGGATGAATGTCGAGCTCTTCCAGACGCTTGGAGTCCATCGGCGCACAGAGGATGCCGCGGCCGTGCAGGGCCATAAAATTGATTTTTTCGGGCGTGGCGAATTCAGCCGCCATCACGAGGTCGCCCTCGTTTTCGCGGTCTTCATCGTCCATGACGATGACCATTTTGCCCTGCCGGATGTCCTTCAGGATGTCGGGGATCGAATTCAGTTTCATAAGGGTCAATAGTATACCTTAAGGAGGGCGAGGCCGTGCGGGGCGGCGGTGCGGCCGGCCTGGAGGCGGTCCTTGGCCTTGAGGAGGCGCCGGACGTCGGAGGCGGGGCGGCGGCCCTTCCCCACTTCGACCAAAACGCCCATCATGATCCGGATCTGATGCCGCAGGAAGCTCTTGCCGACGATGTCGCAGACGATACGGTCGCCCGAGCGGCGGATCGCGAACCGGGTGATCGTCCGAACCCGGTCTTCCGCGTCGTCCGTGAGCGCCGAAAACGACGTGAAGTCGTGGCGGCCGACGAAGGATTGAGCGGCTTCGCGCATCGCGTCGACGTCGAGGTCCGGATGGACCCAAAGCACCGTGTCGACGTCGAAGACGGGCTTCGCGCGGCTCGCATGGATCTCGTACCGGTAGTGCTTGGCCTTGGAACCGAACCGGGCGTTGAAGCCGGGCGGCGCAAAACGGAGGTCGCGGACCGCGACGTCGTCCGGCAGATGGAAGTTGAGCGCTTCTTTGAGCTTGAACAGCGTGAGATTCTTGGAAGGAAAAAGCTCGAACTGGACGACTTGTCCCTTGGCGTGGACGCCCGCGTCGGTGCGGGACGCGGCGGTGAGCTTGGGCTCCTGGCCGGACGCTTTTTTGAGCGCCGCCTCAAAAACCTGCTGGACCGTCCGCTCCCCCTGCTGCTGCGTCTGCCACCCGGAAAACTTTTTCCCGTGGTAGGCCAGCACCGCCCGGTAGGACCGGGCGGCCGCAGGTTTATTTTTTCCCGATGAGCTTTTCGGCGATTTGGACTGCATTGAGCGCCGCGCCCTTGCGGATCTGGTCGCCCGACACGAAAAGACCGATGGTCTTTTTCGAGAACAGGTCCTGGCGGATGCGGCCGACGAGCACGTCGTCCTGATGCGCCGAATCCACCGGCATCGGGAAATAATTGGCGCCGACCTTGTCGACGACCTTCACGCCCGGGGCCTTCGCGAGTACTTTGCGCGCCTGATCGGGCGTGATCGCCTTGTCGAACTTGGCGTAGATTGCCTCGGAATGCGCGCGCATCACCGGGACGCGGACGCAGGTCACCTGGACCTTGATGTCCTTGTCGCCGAGGATCTTGTGCGTTTCCTTGACCATCTTCATCTCTTCCTCGTTGTACCCTTCCGGGCCGACGCTGGAATTGTGGCTGAAGACGTTAAACGCGATCTGGTGCTTGAAGATCTTCTTCGTCGGCTTCTTGCCGGCGAGGATTTCGCCCGCCTGCACGCGCAGCTCTTCCATCGCCTGCGCACCCGCGCCCGAAGCCGCCTGATACGTCGCGACGTTGAAGCGCTTGAGGCCCGCCGCCTTGTGCAAAGGATACAGCGCCATGAGAGCGACAATGGTCGAGCAGTTGGGATTGGCGATGATGCGCTTCTTGCCGCTGTTCTTGATTTCGGAGGCGTTGATCTCCGGGATCACGAGCGGAACTTCGGGGTCCATCCGGAACGCCGAGGTGTTGTCGATCATCACCGCGCCGGCCTTGAGCACCGCCGAGGCGAATTGCTTCGAAATGGAACCGCCCGCCGAGGCAAGGACGATGTCCACACCCTTGAACGAATCCTGCGTGAGCAGCTGCACCGTGTGGGTCTTGCCGCCAAAGCGGATCTTGCGGCCCGCCGAGCGCTCGGACGCGAGGAGCTTGATGCTGGCGATCGGGAACTTGCGCTCCTCGAGGATCTGCATCATCTCCACGCCGACGGCGCCGGTGGCGCCCATGATCGCGACGTTGTACGCGGGCTTTTTCTTGAAGCGCAGGACTTCTGTCTCTGACTTCGCCATTTTAGAGTCCTTTGACGACGAGGTCGCCGACTTCGCTGGTGGAATAGCCCATCTTGCCGGCGCTCTGGCTCTTGAGCTGGGTGCAGACGTGCATGACGGATTTTTCGATCGCCTGGGCCGAGACGGTTTCGCCGACTTCTTCGAGCAGCATGCCGCCCGCCGCGATCGCGGCCAGCGGGTTGATGACGCCGAGACCCGTGTACTTGGGTGCGGAACCACCGATGGGTTCGAACATCGACACGCTCTCGGGGTGGATGTTGCCGCCCGCCGCGATGCCCATGCCGCCCTGGATCATGGCGCCCAGGTCGGTGATGATGTCACCGAACATGTTGTCGGTCACGATGACGTCAAACCATTCGGGGTTCTTCACCATCCACATGCAGGTGGCGTCCACGTGCGCGTAGTCGGTGGTGACGTCCGGATATTCTTTGGCGACTTCCTGGAACACGCGCCACCAGAGGTCATGCGCGTAGGTCAGAACGTTGGTCTTGGCGCAGAGCGTGAGCTTCTTACGCTTGTTGCGCTTGCGCGTAAATTCGAACGCGTAGCGGATGCAGCGCTCGACGCCCTTGCGGGTGTTGCGAGAGACCTGCAGCGCGACTTCCTGGGGCGTGCCCTTGTCGATGAACTGGCCTTCGCCGACGTAGAGGCCTTCGGTGTTTTCGCGGACGACGACGAAGTCGATGTCCTTGGGGCCCTTGTCCTTGAGCGGCGTATCGACGCCGGGATACAGGCGGACCGGGCGCAGGTTGATGTACTGGTCGAGGCCGAAGCGGGTCTTGAGCAGGATGCCGCGCTCGAGAATGCCGGGGGCGACGTCGGGGTGGCCGATCGCGCCGAGCAGGATCGCGTCATACTTCTTCAGGTCCTGAACTTCCTGATCGGAAATGGTCTGCTTGGTCTTGAGATAGCGCTCGCCGCCGTAGTCGAGCATCGTGTAGTTGAGCTTGAATCCGTTTTTCTTGGCCGAGGCGTTCATCACCTTGATGGCTTCGCGCACGACTTCCGGGCCGGTGCCGTCGCCGCCGATGACGGCGATGTTGTAATTGCGGGAGGTGTTCTTGGGTTTCATGTGGGTTTCCTTGGTGTAAAACTCGGGGACATGTTAGCGTCCTCGCTAACGTGTCCCCTTTGATTAAAAGTCTATTCGATCAGGCCTTGTGTCGGGCTCGACGCGTTGGCGTACTTCTGCCGCGGCATCCGGCCCGCTTCAAAAGCGAGTCTCCCCGCTTCCGTCGCCAACCGCATCGCCGTCGCCATGCGCACCGGATCTTTGGCTGCGGCGATAGCGGTGTTCATGAGCAATCCGTCCACGCCGAGCTCCATCGCGACCGCCGCATCCGACGCGGTGCCGACGCCGGCGTCGACGATCACGGGGATCTTGACGGCTTCGCGGATGAATTCGATGTTCACGCGGTTCAGGATCCCCTGACCCGATCCGATCGGCGAGGCCAGCGGCATCACGCACGCCGCGCCCGCGTCCTCAAGCCGCTTAGCCATCACCGGATCGTCCGTAAAATACGGCATCACGGTGAAGCCTTCTTTAACGAGAATTTTGCACGCTTCAAGCGTGCCGACGTTGTCCGGCATCAGCGTCCGCTGGTCGCCGATCACTTCGAGCTTCACAAGCGCCGTGTTGCAGGCGGCGCGGGCCAGCCGCGCGGTGCGCAGCGCCTCTTCGGCGGTGTAACAGCCGGCGGTGTTGGGGAGCAGGATGTATTTTTTGGTGTCGATCGCGTCGAGCAGCGTGGGTTCCTTGGAGTCCAGGTTGACCCGGCGGATCGCGACCGTGACCATCGACGTTCCGGACGCCTCAAGCGCCTGTTTCATGACCTCAAAATTGGCGTACTTCCCCGTCCCCACGATGAGGCGCGAGGCCAGCGTGAAGGAACCGATCTGAAGGGCTTTTTGAGGGGCTTGGGCAATGGTTGTCATGATTTTTTGGAAGCCAAGATTATATAGCCCTTGAGAGGGGGAAGCAAGAAATCCCCTCGAAGAGGTTTAGCGGATAAAGCGGACCTTGATCTGGCCGCGGACGGACTCAAAGTCCCGGTCGGCGGTCAGGAGTTCTCCGCCGCTAAATTGGGCGAGCGCGGCGGCGAAGCCGTCGGCATAAGCTAGTTTTCCTGAGGATTTAAATTCAGCGGCAGACTCCGAAGATTCTTTGTCGGCGGGTACGATGTCGATGGGAAACGAGGCGGTTGCCTGCAGGATCAAGCGGGCTTTTTCAGCCCCCATGTCACGCTCCATGACATAAGACACCTCGCCCCAATTGACGGCGGATATCAGAAGCGTGTCATCTTCAGTATAAGCAAGATCCAAGGCCTTGACGACTTCACCGTATCCGGGTTCCCGGCGCAAATAGGCCAATAAGGCCGACGCGTCCAGGACCCGCTTCATACTCCGAACCTTCTGAGCTTGGCATCTTCTCGGCGCTTCTCACGGGCTTTTTCCTCAAACAGAATCTTGGTCAAGCTGCCCTTGCCGGCCGCCATTCCCGCCATCCGCTCGAAGTAGCCGCGAGTCAGCGGCTGGATCACGATCTGCCCCCCTTGCTCAAAAACGTTGAGCCGTGTCCCTGCACCGATATTCAGATGCTTGCGGATCGCGGCCGGAATTACGATCTGGCCTTTACTGGTGATCACGGTGGTTGTCATGAGAGCCTCCTGTTTCTTAGCGAAAGTATGCCCAAAACAGGAAGGTAAGTCAATATTTACAAACGTATTACTTATTAGTCTTTAGGCGGATATTTCAGAGAGGCGGGCGCCGCGGCGGAAGAAGTCGAGCATTTGGCTGACGGAAAGGCCCGCCGGAAGCGCCTTGAAGGCGTAGGTCCGGCGTTCGGCTACGGACGCGGTTCCGGCGACGATCCGTCCGGCGACGTCCGCTGGCACGTGAACGACCCGGGCTAGGGCGGCCCAGGCCTCTAGAAGCGGCTGGGGCAAATGAGCAGGATCCTCTGCCCGCGCGATCGCGGCCGCCAAAAGAACCGCTGCGCGGATCGCCGGGGTCTCGCTTTCGCGCAAGCGCTGTTCGTAGAGGTTGTTGCCTTTGAAGCGGACCGTCACGTCGTCGGACAGATAGCCATGCGCCGCGCCCTTAGGCGCCTGAATGGAAAAAAGTTCCTTGCCGATTTTTTTGGCCGCCTCGATCATTTCCGGATCCAATGCGGGATTTTCGTCCAACTCAAAAAACAGTTGCGTGTCCGCACGGCGAAGTACGATCAGCTGCCTCACCCGGTATTCGACCGAAGCGATCGCCGCCGCTCTCCCCCTGGGAGTGCTCAAGAGGCCTGGATCCGCACCGATCGTCACCCGGATCGCCACGTCCTTGTCGGCCGATATCCCGGCCGATTCCGCAATCTTTTGAATCACAAAGTTCAGGAGGTTTGTTTCCGATTTTTCAGCAAAATCAACCGCATCCTGTGAGGTTTTCTTAGACTCGCGGGATGAACGGTCGTCGGCCGGGATTGGACTTAACGCTTCCCGGACGTCGCCAACAAGAAGTGTCCGACCTTCAATCTGACCCGTCACATACCACTCCGCCGCACCAGGCCCCGCCAGACTCACCGAACCTTCTAAATTGGATCCGCGCGCAATCACCGAATAGTCCTCGATCATTCGACGACGATTCTCTTCAGAAAGGTCCGACCAACCGACAGAACCCATCTGATTGAATCCTGCTGTCGATGATGTCGCCAGCCGCGCGCCTTTGTCAGAGCCTGATTCGGACAATGGCGCTGCAGGATTAAAAATAGCTTTTAACCGGTCCAAATATTCCGCGCGGATACTTCCCTGCGCCGCAAGCTCCAGAGCTTCAAAATCTTCCGCACGGTCGAGCTCCGATTCGATTTGGTCGGCGTTTTTTCTGTCCCCGAGATACTCTGCGATCACCTTGGCCGCGGCCTCCAGCTGATGCCGCGTGACATCTGCGCGAATCCCTTCCAAATAAACGACCAACGGCGTCTTGTCTCTCACGAACAAGCCATTTTTGCGGTCCCCTTCGAACACGAAGGCGTTGCCCATAAAATCGTCCCGCTCCGCCACCATGACCAAGGCATGCTCCGAAATGCTCGCAAGCAGCTTGATCAACAATTCCCCGGGACGCGTGTGGAAACCCCGTTTGCCGGTGCGAAGAATTGCGGGAGCGGCCGCCTTGGCGGTCTCCGGGAGCAACCGGGCCCGCAACTGAGCAAAATTGCCTTCAACATCCCCGCGGTCCGATGCCAGTTTATTGGCGTTGGTCAACCGGATCAAACCCCGATCCAAATCCGCGCGGTTGATCCCCTCCAGTTTCAGCACCAGGTAATCAAGCAGCAATCTAAATTCGGCTTCGTCGTCACCGGCCCGATGATCCAAAAACTTTTGATAATCCCCGAAGTACTGAAGATTCGCCACGCGATCGCTTTTCTCGTACCGGGCCATCTCGGACAACGCGTTGAACTCATCGTCGGTCAACGGGCTTGCCGAAAGCACGAACTCTGACTCCGGCGCGTCAAGCATCGCTTCTTCTTCGCGCATGCCGGCAATCACGTCGGCAAATTCCCTAGGAGAATCGTTGGCGATGTGCTCGATGCCCGTCGCGATGGCCAGCGCCATATCGGCTCTGTCCCGGATGCCGTAAGCGTAGGTCTTAAGACCCGATTTCCGGATTTGATCCACCGTCGGAGGATCCTTCCAATCGCTCAGGTGCAGGTCCAAGCCTTCGATGCCGTGTTCCTTCGCGTAACGGATGTGTTGATCGATGGACCGGATCGGATAAAGCTTTTCTTCCGCGTCAAGTGTGTCCGGCGGGTAAACGGAGCCGTCCTGGGGCATCGTGATCAAGGCCGTTTGGATGCGCGGAGCGAGCCGCTTCAATTCGGCGAGATACTCCGGAATGAACGAAATGACGATCGCCTGGTCCAAAAAGTCCATGCGGGTAAGCGTCTCGATCAACTTCGGAACGATGCCGTCCCCTGACTTGATCTCGATCTGCAGCGGAACGTTCGCCTGCTTGGCGACGTCGATCACCTCTTCAAGCGTCGGAATCGTGCCGCTGGGCATCCACTTCTCATGAAGGCTGATCGACTGGAGCTCGGCTAGCGTCAGATCCTCGGCTTTGTCTGACCGCTTTCCCTGCGTCATGCGGTGCAGGTCCAGGTCATGGAACACAAATATTTTTCCGTCCGCGCTCAGCCGGATATCGCACTCCAGCTCTTCCGCGCCGGCGGCGACCGCCGACTTGAACGCCGGCACTGTGTTTTCCACCTGGCCGTCACCCCGGCCCCGATGCCCTACGTTTCGCGAAGTCAACGCCAACCGCGCACCCTGGGCTTTGGATTGATCGTTTTGGGTATCGGGGAGCAGGATGTCCCTGAGATAATTCTGCCGGGTGATGAGATTCTCGATTTCGCCGTTCGGGCTTTGGAAAAATCTCTCGACCGCGGGCCGGACGCGGGCGACGGCCGCCGGGTCGTTCCGCAGGATGGAAACCAGTTTTAATTCGAGCTTGTCCCCTTTTTCGATATTGATCGACAGTATTTGAATGGGATCGTCGGCCTCAGCAGTTCTGCCATTTTTGAGATTTTTTACCCAAATCTGAACCTGATGGTCCTGCATGATCCAATTGGCCAAATGAGCGCTCCGCTGCGAAGGATGGAGATGCACGCCCCCCTTATTGGCGTGTGTGACTTGGAACGTTTCGGAGAATTCCGCCAGGCGGGCGGCGGAAGGATCTGACGGAACCGCAGCCGGGACAGGACGGACGGCATAGGACTTGAGCACATTGCCGTCTTTCAGGTTCAGCTGATGCAGGCGCCTCGTGTGTTCGAGTCTTTGCAAGCGCCCCTGCGCATCGGCTTCCACTTCGATGGAAGCATACACCGTGCGGCGAAGGTCCGCGTCGTAATATCTGCTTAATTCGTACCACCGGTTCGGCGCGCCAAGCGCGAAGATCGCCCGAAAAGGGTCGTCTCCTCCTTTGGCCTGAAAATTCTTCGCACCCACCGCATTGGAGCGGGTATAGAGCCCCTCAAAGGGCGCCGGGTGAGCGGGGCTTTCGGGTTCGGCCGAACGAATATGCGCGGCGAGGAGCGGCTTGATCTTCGCGGCATCTTCCGCAACCACTGCCTGACGGCGGAATGCATCCGGATCGATCCTTCTGGGCGTCACCCGCGTCCGGTCCCTGCCTCCGAGCTCTGCCGTAAAGACCCGCAGATCCAGGTGACCATCACGGATTTGCGGATCGCCCGTCGAGTCGAGGGCGATGAAAGTGAAGATAGGCCGTCCACGGGCATCGTCCCACGTGCGCCGCATCCAAAAGGCTTGACCCGGCTCGAAGCCCAGGACGAACAGCGCCGGCCGCCTGTTTTTGACGGTGATGTTCCCCCGGTCGTTCGCGGCATAATAGACCTCCATGTCCCGATGCGTGCCGGAAGCGCCCAAATCTTCGCTGTCGAACTGCGCCGTCAATTCGGGATAGGCGGCCTCCCACCCGAACCGGTGGCGCAGCGGCGTCGGATGGATCACGGTCTTGATCAGATTCTCGGCGTCCAGGTCCGGGCGCCCGGAAGCGTTTCTTTTGACCTCGAAGGTCCTCGAGAACGTTTGTCCGGTGTCGGCGTCCACGTAGGAAAGGATGAATTCATAGGCAAAAGTTGTCGGCTGGTACACACGCCTGAACAGGACCTCGGCGGGCCGTTTGGTCTGGAGGTCGAAAATGAGCTTCCTGACATTTCCCCGGGCGTCCGTGAATGCAAAAGAGATCCGGCCCGACCGGCTCGACATCAGCCTCGCCGTCAAATCACCCCACTCCGGGGAATCGATTCGGCCGCTCTTAAACTGAGCGACGATGGCCTCCCTCGCCTGCTTGAGGCTCAACGGCGCATCAACGCCCTTCACCGGGCGACGGGTTGACTCTTGGTGCATTTGGACGAGAATTTTTTGGGCGTCCTGGCCAAAGGCTGTCCGCGGCTCAAAGCGGAGCGTTGCTTTTTGCTGGATGTCTGCCCGTTTCAGAAGAGCCCCCGCTTCGAATTGCCTGCCCTCGGCTGACAATCGGCGGGCTGCCTTTATGCTGTCGTCGATGGAGACCGCTTTTTCAACGAATCCGTTGCGCCGCGCCGTTGCCCACACTTCGGCATACGGCGCTTGTTCCGCCAGGAGCGCCGGCAGACGGGACAATTCGCTCAGCACCAGATCCCCCGCGCCCAGATCGCACAGCTCCAGCAAATGCTCCGCCGTGATCGCCGTGCGGCTTTGATAGGAAGCTGCCTGATGAATGCCGTCGATCCGCTGGATCGTTTTCCGCGCTTCCGACGGGTCGAGCTCGTCGGTGGACGCCAACTCGAGCGCCTCGTCCAGTATCTGGAGAACATTGTTTTTTCGGCGAGCCCCTGCCTTTTCCTGCCAATTTGAGATCAGGTTGTGGAAGCGCCTCCTTTCCATACCCGTCAAAATATCAGGCATGGCCGCCAGCATACCGAGCAGATGGAGGCCCGCGTCCGCAAGTCGGTCTGTTTGCAGGATCGACGCAAATTCCCTCACTCTCTCTTCAAATTCCGCCAGCCGGGCACCGGCGGGTTGAGGCTCCGCGAAGACGGTCACGACGTCCCAGCCGCTTCGACGCAGCAAATCCGCGAATCGCGTGGAGGGGTAATTGTTGGCCAGGTCGGAAAAGCGATCAGGCAGCGCTTCAGATCCGGCCGCCCTCAGGTCAATCGGAGCCTGTGCCGTGAACCCGGTCTCCGCCAGAATCCGCAGGGCCAGCGGAACGCTGTCGATCTTGCCGGGCCCCGGCCGGCGCACGAGCTCGTCGATCGACTGAACAACCGCCTCACCCGCCTTGGGCCGCTGGATCACAAGAACAAGCCTTCCCTCCGGCTTGAGAATCCGGCGCGCTTCGCGCATCATGCCGGGCAGCACCGACTCAAGCGTACCCGGACTTGGCATGTTGATCGTGACCACATCGACCGAGCCGCTTCCAAGACCGGTCGATTCGGCGCCTTGCAGGACCAACCGGCCCGGGAGATCTTCCAAAGCAACCGGTGTCATCGGCGGAAGATCGTAACTGATGAATCGTGCGTTCTTCAGCCAGGCGCCCGCGTCGACCTTATTCGCGAATTCGGCATCCAGGCCCCCCATATCCACACCCTTCACAACACCGGATAACTGCTCAAAATCGCGGATGATCCGCTGATTTCGTTCCGCCACGGCATCCTGGTCATCGGTCAAGACGGTCTCGTTGCTGTCTTGTGTCGACGCCAGCCGTGCGCCTTCGGCAATGAGCCGGCCGGTGGCGCTGGTTTGGGTTGCGTCTCCGGCGGTCGCCTGCAACTCAAAGAAATGAACGCCCGGCGCGAGCGGCCGCAAACGAATCGCCCACCGGGAAACGTCATCCGGCAAACCGGCCTGATCGTCGATCCGGCGCATCTCAAAGGTCTGTCCGGCTGTGTCCGCTTCGTTCCATACACGGACCGCAACCCGCTCAACGGACCGGCGGGTGTAAACCTCTACATCGAACGGCTCGGCGGATTCGGATCCGTCTGCCGGAATCCGGCGGCGCTGGACGACGCCGCTTTGGACATCGGGATTGGCACGCAGCAGAAGCCGGTCCGCGGGAACCGCGAAGACTTGATTCCTCGCGGCGACGAGATCCTTCAGCAAGCGCACGGCGGATTCCGCCGCAACCGTGGACGCCTCGCCGCGGGCCGCGGCCGTCAGCTCCTGCACGGTCGAGGGCAGGCGCTTGCGCCACTGTCCGGTCGACACGCCTGGAACGTTGAACCGGTGTTCCTCGCCAAGGCCGAAAACGTCGAACCAAGTCGGGATCGCCAGAAGCGCTTTGGACAAAAACACCTGCTCAAGCAGTTTTTGGTGCACCTGCGGAGTGAGGGACGCGCGGTGCGCGGCGCGCTCGGACTCGGGCAGGCCCGGAAGCAGCTGATCGAGGACGCGGTTTTTTTCATCGTCGGACATTTCCTTTTCCCAGCGGGTCCGGATGTTGGACGCGTCGTGCAGACCGAATGTAGCCATCGAGTTCGGGGTGTGGCGCGAGGCGTGGTAGGCGCTTTCGGGACTCAAGCCCCACATGACAGGAAAATAATTGTATCCGGCGAGCTGGACGACGAAGTCCTGAATCTCCTGCGGCACGGTGCCGAGCGTTTCAAATATGACCGTAGTCCCCTTTGCCTGAGCCAGCGCCAAGAAGTCAGAAAGAATCGACGGCATGGTGGGTTTGAAGTACGACAGTCGCACGCTGTCTCCCGTTTGCGGGCCTTCGCCGTTGAACAAATACTCTTCGAAGAAGCCGGCATCCCCCGCCCCGGCGCTCGGCGTGAGCCGCAAATAATCCCACACGGGCTTTTCCAAATGAACCTTGGCTTCGACGACCTCGCTGCGCCGGTCCCAATGAGACCCTTCCGGCACCGGCAGTCCATACTGATCCCGCGGAGTCTCCCTTGCGATCGTGACCGCAGCATCCGGTGTCAGCCCGCCGTCGGGCCCAAACAGGTATCGGACCGCATCTTCCGGCAGACCGAACGCCGCCGGATCGAGGCCGCGGAGACGCTCATAGAGAACCTTGCGCGCCTGCTCCACGGCTTCCGCCCGGATGCGCCCGGCGTCCTGCGGCGAACCGGCGGCCTGCGAGACGGCCGTTCCTCGAATCCGGCGGAACGCATCGTCCAAACCCAGCCGTCCCAGCGTCATCTGCGCGGCAACGTCTTCCGTGAACAGATAGTGACGGAAAAATCCGAGTACGTGGTCCAGCCGGATATACGTCGCGCGGTTCTGATGAAACGCGAACAGCCGCTTCAGGTAATCGGCGGTGGCGGGGTTCGACCAGTCGTACGGATAAAACTGCCAGTACTGGCCCGCCGGATACGCGGGCTCCGCGGGCACCCCCTGGGTGACCAGGCGCCGGTAGCCGTTTTCCTTGCGAAGCCCGAAGACGGTGTCCTTATGGATCCAGACGTCGGCCCCGTCGCGGGCGAACGGAATGTCGACGGCAATCTCCGAACCGTTGGCGCGCGCATGACCCTTCATTGTTTGGAACTGCCGATCCGCAACGAATTGCACGAACATGTAGAAGTCGAGCCGGTCTCTCAGACGGGCCTTGGCCGACGCGATCGCGCCGGGCTCACGGTCGCGAAGCCCCGTTTCCCAGGTCCGCCAATCCCAGCCGTTCATGGGCTTGCGCTCCAGATTTTCTTCCTTGAGAAGCACGTAGAGCATGTGGTCTTCCAGCCAGTCGGCATTGGATTCGAGGAAGCTGCGGTGCGCGAGACCCAAAGCGGTTCCGTCCGCCGCGGGCGCGCTGCGGTAGGCCCGCCACAGGAGCTCCAGCGCTTCCATTTTGAGACCGATCACGGCCATATGGTCGATCTCCGAAGCTTCCCGCAGGGCGCGGATGCGGCCAGCGTTGCGGCTCAAGAAATCGCGGACAGGCGCCAGGTCCACCGCCGCCGACTCGTCGCGAACCATCCTCTCCATGTCGTCGATCAGCATCGGCACGCTGATGTAACGCGGATCGATCGCGCGCGAACTGTTCTCGGCATACGGCGAGTCAAACGCGCCCGACCAGCTCAGAGGCAAGTGCTGCTGCACCTTGAGCCCGAGGTCCCGGTACAGATCCGATGCGGCCATCGCGCTCTCAAAGTCGCCGACCCCCCAGTCGCCCCGGCCCGTCACCGGATCATGGGACCTCTGGAAGTGGAAAGGAAAAAACGCCCCGCTCACAGATTCCATCCACGCAACCGGCGCCACAAATTCCTTCGAAACGGGCTCTTCCGCAAGCGCGACATCCACCGCGAGCCTGGCGGCTTGCGTTTCGGCGGGGAGCTTGTCACGGAAAAACCTTGCGGTGCGCGCAAAAGCGCGGCTCTTTCTATTTCCAAAAAAGTAATGCCGGCCGGATGGATCATAGTAGACGGGTCCGCTGTCCTCGCCGATCAATTCGCGCAGACGCAGTCCGTCGGAATGCGACACGTCGCTGTCCGCGCCGCCCTGGATGTACATGAAGTCCGAAAAATTCATATCCCGGTCCAGCGAGGACACCGAAATACTGAAACCCGCCGCGATGTCGCGGATCTTTTCGAGGTCATTCTCTCCAAATACGTACCCGAGAAATTCCCGGTGCCGGCCGATCGCCCGGCGGTCCAAAAAGGTCTTTTCCAGAGGAGGGTTCATCGACACGACGGCAAACAGCCGCCCGCGCAACTCGGTGCTGAGATACGCCCTCAGCGCCGCATTACCCCCGAAGCTAAATCCAAAAAGACCCGCGGAACCGAATGAATAATCGGGGTTTGTCTCCAGGTAATTCAGGCACGCGGCCGTGAATTCATTGAGCTCCGCCGCGGCCTTGATCGGCTCATGATTGCGGCCATGTCCCGGCAGATCGGGCCGCAGTACCGCGAACCCGCGCCGCACCAGCATGTGCTCGAGCTCATCAAAGTAGGGCTGCTGCCCTCCGTTGGTGAGTCCCGCATAGATGATGATGACGGGCATTGCCTTCCGCCTAAGTTTGCCGCTGGTTGGTATCGTTAACTGGGCCGGAATGGGCTGGTGTCCAGGCCTCGGGATGCGGATATCCAAGAGAACCGGCGCGCTGGAGGCGCCGTTGTATCCGGCGCGATGGGCCTGGGAATAAATCGCGTCGAACTTGGATCGAAGCCTCTCAAAATCGGGGTTGACGCCGCCGTCCGGCCGCCGCGGTACCTGGAATCCCATTGCGATATACCAGTAGGCTGCCCGCTCCCTCACATCCTGCGCTGCGTCGCCCATCCCTTCCCAATATTCAAGCCAGGTGCTGCGCCAGGGAAAAATAACGCCCCGAGCATCCCGCCATGGCATCCGGCGCAAAATCCGGCGCATCGCCGTGTCGGCTGCGGCTTCGGTCGAGGATGCTGCTGCAAAATCCCGCAGCTTGATTCCGTCGTTCAGAGCGAGAACCATCTGCTTGAGATCGCGGTTCATGTCGGCAAAGATCTCGCTCATCATCCCGGCCAGCCGAGCGCCCTTCGAGCCCCGATATTCCCTGTCGGTGCGCACGCGGATGCTGCGCGGCGCGGTGACGCTCAGCTTTAATTTTTCGTCCGTAAAGTCGATGGCTTTGATCACGATTTCTTTTCCGTTGATCCGCAGCTCAGACTGGCGCAGCAAATCCTCCAGCGTCGGACGATGAGGCGCGACCTTCATGTGCACCAACTTTCCGCTTGGCTTAGCGTCGGGGTTCTGGCGCGCAAAGCGCCGGTATTCGATGGACGGAATGGCGCGGCTCGATGGCTCGGTGGGTCCGTCAACCGGAATGCGCATGTCTGCAGAAACAACGAGATCAGCCTTGAGATTCAGCTGATCCCAATCCACGACATGCACCACGACCTGAGCGCCCGATCCGATGACCAGCTTCTCCCCCTCGCCGAGGGTAAGCATCCGATGGCCCTTCCCGTCCGCACTCAAAGGCTTCTTCTCCCCGCCCGCCAACCGCGCGCCGTCGGCCTCAAACAACGCGCGGACATCCGCGCCGTGGATGCCGGCCGCTGGCAGTAAGCGCTCAAACAAAAGCACGTACGGATCGTCCGATCGGACTCCCGCGGTCTCCCTCGAAGGCTGCATGGCGCCTTCGAGCGGGGCCCATGAATAATTCATGTGGTTCCGCCGGGTCACGATCAGCGATTGAAAAATCAGGCCGATCAAATATTTCGCGTCATCCGACAACTCCGGCTCCGTGACCAACTCTGACTCCAGATCCATGGTCAACTTTAGAACTTCTTCATAACGCCGGCCTAAAGTGGCCGCGATGAAGCCGTCGTTCAAGACCGAGATGTCCTGCGTCAGGTGTCCGCGAAGTTCAGAAACCATCGACCGCAAGGACGCCGCGTCAACCGGAGCCGCGTCGTCGGCCGGATCTTCCAGATAACTGACCGTCAATCCTTCCTGATCGATCGCGTCTTGAGCCATGATGTGGTGAGTGACCAATTCGCGGGATATCTTCAGATGAACGTCTTCAGTGAACATCAGATCCGCGAGGAGGTGATTGTAAGCTTCCCGGTCCGACGGGAGAACCATCGAATCGGCTGTCATCATTTCAAAAACCATGACCATCCGCCGCATTTTTACGAGATAAAAATTCAGATCGTGAGCCAACGCCAAAAGCCTCTCGTCGCTCACGCTGCCGTTGTTCTGCCAGGCCTTCACCCTGTCTCGAAGCTCACGTCGGCGGGCCACAAAAACTCGCTTAAAAAGCGTCAAAGGATCGATCTGACGGGTCTGGATGCGTTTATAGAGCGAAGGATCTTGCGCCAGACGCTCCAAACCGATCTGTTGAAGCGTCTGGGTTGAGGTCTCCGGATTCGATTCCCGCAAGGGCCTGGTCAGGATCCGGAAGTAATGAGCGAGTCCTGCCGCCAGATCTTGCCGCTGACCAAATTCCTGTCCCGGCCAACTCTCGAGCCATGCGTCCATAGCATCGGCAATGTTGGCGACAAGTTCTTCGCGCTCGGATGCGACAGCCTTCGTTTTGACCGTTTTAGAGTCTGCACCCGAAGGTGACTTCGGAGCGGACGCTGTCAAATATTCCCGCCACTCGGAGGCGTCCGCCATCTGGGAAGGCGCCAAGTTCACATCCAAAACACCCAATGCGACCGAAAGAGTCTCGCGCAGCGCCGGGTCTGCCGGGAACTCCATCACGCGCGGCCCTGAAGACCATGCGTCGAGCGTCGTCACATCGATCAACACATCCCCCGTCCGAAGACCCGCTGCAAGCGAACTCACAACCGCCTGCATTTTGGCCGTGTTGTCCAGCACACGCGGTTCAACCGCCGATCGGATAGTGGCACTGAACTGCTGGTTGTAGCTTCTTCGCAAGATAATATCGGGCAAACCCGCTTCGCGCATCCCCCTGAGCGTCAAGGTCAGATCGAGTCCGGACAGGCTCATCGACTCGATCCTGCTCTGCTCGATCAGACTGGCAATTTCTGCGGCAATTTCGGCGTCGCCTCCGCGCTTGACCATGAATCCCAGGTCCGCGAGCGCGTCACGCTCAAACCGCGTGCCGACTTCCACGGTGGCATACAACTTTTGGTCCGGCTCCAAAGCGCTGACAGCAGGTAAAAATAGTTCTGCAATCCGGCGTTCAACCTGCGCCGCATCAGCCGCATTGCCTTCGAGACGAAACGCTTCATATCGAACCGAAGCGAGCCGCGCGGCCTGCTTGGGGCCGTTTAAAAGATGTTGTTTGATCAGTCCGATTTGCCGGTCATTCATCCAGGCGCTGACCGACGACAAGCCGTCCATGATCAGCTGGCCCCGGTAAGCCGTAACTTCCGTCGTATTGAGGTAAAAAGGCGGGACTTTTGCGAACGACCTCAGAATATCTTCAAGAAGATTGCTGCTGGAGGCGGCATCGGCACGCCATTCGCCGGCGCCGCGCAAACTCGATAGAAGCTTGTCGAGAGATGACTGGGCAGGCGGCGACTGAATGAAATCGAGGGGCATCACCCCTTCTCTCCGCATCGCAGCACGGAAGTCACCGGCGTCTAAATGGTCCAAAAGATCCTTCATCGCGCCGCGCTCGGGGTCAATCGGCAGCTCGGTCGGATCCAACGCAAATTGTGTTTGGAGAACCCATTGGGCCAATTCCCTCATGCGAGAATGATTGCCCCGACCTGCCTGAAGATAGCTCCGAACCCGGCGCGCAAGCAAATCGTCATATTCGGGACTTTGGAGCTGCTTCAGAATGGATTCCGGAGTCCATTCACTGTCCGAGATAAGCCCCCAGCGCCGCGCCGCAAAAATATTCATAAGTCGGCTGGCGGTATAAATCTGCCAGGTCTCATCCGAGGACGGTTCCACGCTGAGCCCGCGTGTCCGCGCATAAAAGCATGTCATGAATTCGCGGTAGGTCCCTCCGGCGGACGATCCTACGGATTTGCCATACAAATAATTCAGAACATTAAAATACTGACGCAGAACACTTGACGCCCTTTCCGGCTGGTCGGAGGAGGGCGGGTAAGCCTTTGCGATTTCGACCGCTAGCCGGCTCAACATTGATCCGGTCTTGAGTTGATGTTGAATGGATTCCAGGACCGAGTCCTGAAGCAGCCCGTCTTCCGTCCATCCCTCCTCGCGATCAAAAAACCGGTGCTTGGCATATTCGTTGTACCGGTCGGAGTAGTGAAGCTTCGCAAAAAAATCAGCGAACACCCCTGTATAATACTGCCTCCTGAATTTTGCGTACGAAAGCCCGCTCCAATCGGAGACAGAACCGAGAGAGTGTGATTTAAGAGGCGTGTAAAAATTGGTGATTTTGTCTTCGGTCTTTTTTTCATGGATCGACAGAACCCTGGTTCCCATGTCCAGCACAGCGTCAACATCGGTGTAACCAAAGTACCCTTCATCTCCCATGCTGTCGATTTGCGATCCATCGGTAAAAATCAGATAGGCGGGCTTTCCGCCAAGTTGCACTTGCCGCGATTCACGGCTCAGCCGATAGATGCTAAAATTTTCCCCATCCCAATCAAGCTGCTTGACCACATAGCCCCTGGGCGCGGCCCAGAGATGGTTGAATTTGCCGAGTAGGCCCGCTTGAATTCTTTCGGGAGTGGTGTTGGAATCCAGCTGATTCAGATACTCAAGAAGCTGAGGTATGAACTCCCGGATCCATCGGTCCCGATTGAGCTCGTTCATTCCATCCGCCTGACTGACCAACGGTTCGATCCGGGCCATCAGAACCTCCTCCGTCGCTTCGTCAGCCGCGCCATGCTTCCACTCCTCTCCGTACCCCTCTTCTTCGTCGCCATAAATCAGCACATCAAAGGCGTTCAACAGTTCTCGCACCCACTCGCGATCCACGGGATCCCCCGCCGCCATCCTCGCCGCAGCCACCTCGCGGACCCGCGGCAGCAGCTCCCGGTATGCGGGGCGGTTGCTGAAGGCAGCCATGCGGGCGGCCGCGATGGCGGGGGTGGCCAGACGCGAGCGCAGGGTGTCGACATCCGGCGCTTCCGGCTGAAGAAGAACTTTTTCGTAAATCTGGAGGTCCGTCTCGGTGTCGATCTTGGGTGCGGCGACGATGCAGGAATATCCGCGTTCGCGCAGAAGCCGGATGAGGTGTCCGGTGTGATAACCGCCGGTGATCAGAAACGCGGCGTCCGACCGGCTCTCACGCAAGGCCTGTTCCGCGCGCTCGACGAAGGCCTCGTCGCGCCGGCGGACAAGGTCGTAGAACCTGAAGACGCGGTCCATCGACTCAGCGACAGCGGGCTCATCCGCAACGACGCGGTCGAACAGACTCGCGTCGGCAAGTTGCCGGTTCAGCCAGGCCTGCCACGATTGGGGTGCGAACCCGGGCCTGAGCCTCTCGAGACGCTCGAACTCGCGGTTCGTGAGCCGGATCGAAAAAGCTTTTTCCAAAAGCTCCGCCCACTCATCCAGCGCCCGAAGGCGCCTCTGGTCCGGGGAGTCGAGCAACTTGCCGTAGATGGCGGCTTCGAGCCGTTCGGCTTCCTCCAGCATCTGCGTCCACTCCGCAGAGCGCAGACGGCGGGAGTACTCCTCATACCTCTGGGTTTCGGCAGGATCCCCGCGGTTAAGACGGTCAAAATCGATGAGCTTCTCTTCCCGGATCAACCGCTCCAACGCATCGAGACTCGGATACTCCGCACCGCGGTGGACACCGGCGCCGCGAGCAAGCTCCAGGAGCGGCTCCATCGAAACGGCCGGCTCAGCGGAGGTCGAATGCCGCGCTTCGTATCGGAGCAGCAGGTCAGGATACCGGCGCTCTTTAAGGGCGCCGATCGCCGCGCGGACCCGCGGCAAAAAGCGCGCGCGCAGCTCCCGCCCGGCCGCAAGCTCGCGATAAATCTCGACGTTCGCCCTGTACAGCTGCTCATCTTCGATTCCGCGTATCGTCATTCCGTGATCGGATATAAGTTGCAAGTACTCTTCGCCGGCGATGATGGCGTCACGCAGCATCTGAGGCGCCACGCGCTTCCAGGTTGCCGGGTCCGCCGCGGACTTCAGCGCCGACACGCCGGCCTCTCCTTCGCCGCCCTCCGAAAGCACCATCCGCACCGGGTATCGCGCCATCCAATGGTCCAGCGCTTCCGCCAAATGTTTTTGCGCGCCGGGATTGGCGTGCGCATCCTGCAAATGGATGATGAGCTTGCCGTTTGTGCCGGCATGCGCCTCACGGATCGTGACCGCTCCCGGCGCGGCCTCCAGCAATGACGGATTCCGGATGATGGAGGCCCAGTCCGAAGCGGACGGATTCGACGGATGAATGGCCGTGTTGGCGCGGGAAACAGCTTCAACCAAAGGCGCCGCCTGCGCGGCCTCGGCCAGAAGCCAGACCGGCAGCAGAATCGCCGCAGTTGCCTTAAGTGTTATTTTTTTACTGAAAAATCCGGGCAAACGGGGTCCCTTCCCTAAATCAATCAATAGGCGGTCCAAAACAGTGTCCGAAGTATGCCCCAGAATACCCGGCCGCTCAAGGTGCCGCCCGTATTTTTTTGATTCTTAAAATTATCTGATTATTATCAAAAATAAGTATGCTTATCGACGGGATCGGAGGCCTTAAAGCTTGAGATAGGCTGCGTCCAGGAGGGTGCGGGTGTAGGCGCTTCGGGGGGAAGCCAGAATGTCGGCGGCGGGACCAAATTCGACGACCTGCCCGTCCTTCATGACAACAAGATCGTCGCTCATATGACGTACCACCGAAATGTCGTGGGAGATGAAAAGATAGCCTATTCCATGCGAGCGTTGCAATTCCAGCAGCAGATTCAAGATTTCTGCACGGACGAGTACGTCGAGCGAACTCACCGCTTCGTCGCAGATGACGATCCGAGGTTTGAGCGCGAGCGCTCTTGCGATACAGACCCGCTGACGTTCTCCGCCCGACAACTCGCCGGGCCGGCGCGTCAAAAAATGCAAAGGCAGGTGCACTTCTTCCAGAAGGCGTCCGATATTCGAAGCCGATTCCCCGTTCACCCGGAACGGTTCTTCCAAAATTGACCGCACGGTCCATCGGGGATTCAGCGCGTTCATCGGATTCTGAAACACAACCTGCACAGCCCGGCGGAACTTCCGGCGCCCGGACGGTGAGCTTCCAATGATCGGCGCCCCCTCAAAAGTCACGGCCCCACCGTCCGGCTTCTCTAGTCCGGCCAGTATCCTGCCGAGCGTCGATTTGCCCGATCCGGACTCGCCGACCAGCCCGATGGTCCGCCCCGGGATCAGCGACACGCTGACGCCGCCGAGCGCCGTGAGGCGTTTTGATCCGCCGGCTTC
The DNA here is from genome assembly GCA_964430735.1 of uncultured Planctomycetia bacterium. GTDB lineage: Bacteria > Omnitrophota > Gorgyraeia > 2-02-FULL-51-18 > JAGOUK01 > JAGOUK01. The sequence continues at coordinate 29,711 of CAYSFB010000002.1, forward strand.
GCTCCGGATGGAGTAATGTTTGGTAACGTTCTGTGCTGCCAGCATATGATCTGGGGACATGTTGACGCTCACGCCAACGTGTCCCCGCTGTCCTTTAAGTTGATCCTGGACTTCGGGGCCTGGTCCAACAGCGACGCGGCCATGAGACGCCGCGAATACTCATGACCGGGCTCAAAAGCTGATTCCTTTTTCAGAATATCGACGATCATACCCCTTTGCATCACAGCGATCCGGTCAGCGACCGCGCGCGCCACCTGCAAGTCGTGGGTGATAAAAAGCATTGCCAGTCTCCGGGACTGCCTCAGGGATGCGAGAGTTTGAAGAATCCCCTTTTGCACCGTCGCGTCGAGCGCCGTTGTCGGCTCGTCGGCGATCAGAAGCTTGGAATTCTTGGCGAGAGCCATCGCGATCATCACGCGCTGCTGGAGCCCGCCGGAGAGCTCATGCGGATACGATCCGGCCACTCGCGCGGCGTCCGACGCCGGGATCTGCGCTTCCACAAGGCAACTCTCCACGCGAGCCGGATCCGACGGGTCCAGCACCTCTTCGATCTGCCGGCGCACCGTAAGCACCGGATTGAGCGACACCATCGGCTCCTGGAACACATACGCCGCCCCGTGCCGGCGGAACTGCCGTAAGTTTTCGGCGTTCATCGCCGTTACATCCCGGCCTTCGAACAAGATTTTCCCCGACACCCGAGCTCCCGCCAAGTCCGTGAGCCGGCCGATCGCGGCCGCTGCCGAACTTTTTCCCGAACCGGACTCGCCCACCAGCGCCAGCGCGCCTCCGGCCGGCACACCGAACGAAATATCCTTCACCGCGGCGGTCCACGCGCTGCCGGACCGGTATTCCACGGTCAGCCCCTTCACTTCCAAAAGCGGCACGGTCATTCCTGCCCCCTGCCAGTGCGCGTGTCCAGCCGGCGGCGGATCTCTTCACCTAAATAATTGTACGCAAGCACCGTGAACAGGATCGCCAGGCTGGGATACAGCGCCATCCACCACGCGACCCCGAGCGTCGCGCGCGCGTCGCCCAGCATATTGCCCCAACTGGCGGTCGGAGGCTGAACGCCGATGCCAAGGAAACTCAATCCGCTCTCGGTCAGAATGGCGCCCGCAACCCCGAGTGTCGCGCTGACCCACACCGGCCCCATCGCATTCGGTAAAATATGCCGGAACAGGATCCATGCGTCCGATCCGCCTACCGACCGCGACGCGAGAACGAACTCACGCTCCTTGAGCGACAACACTTCCGCGCGCACCAGCCGCGCCGTCCCCATCCAGCCGGTGAGCCCCAAGATCACCAAGATCGGCAATATCCCCGGCTCATCGATCGCGGCCATCACCGCCAGAATAAAAAAGAATGTCGGAAAACACAGCATCAAGTCGATGGACCCGGACACCGTGCGATCCACAAGCCCGCCCAGATAACCGGCGACCAAGCCCGCCAATACCCCGATCACCGTCGCGATCGCCACCGACACGAACCCGACCACCAGCGCAATACGCGCGCCAAAGACAAGCCGGCTCAGCACATCGCGTCCAAGATGATCCGTCCCAAACCAATGCGCTGCCGACGGCTCCTTGAGGATGCTCTGAATATCGATCGCCGCCGGATCATACGGCGCCAACCACGGCGACAACAACGCCGCCGCCGCGCAAGCCGCGATCCACGCCAACGCCAATCCCGTCATGATGCGGTGAAGATCAAATCGGTCGCTCATGAGTTGCGTATCCTTGGATCAGCCCAGCGGTAAGCGAGATCCGCGATCAGGTTGCCGATCAGCGTGAGCAGCGCGCTCAGCGTGAAGACCGCCATGTACACCGGCATATCCCGCGCCATCACCGCTTCCATCATGAGTTTTCCCATGCCGGGGATCGAAAAAACCGTTTCCAGGATCACCGATCCGCCGAGCACGCCGGGCACCGACATCCCCAGGATCGTGATGAGCGGCAGCAGTGCGTTTCTCAGCCCATGCCGGAAAAAAACCGTCCGCGCCGGCAAGCCCTTGGACCATGCGGTTTTCATGTAATCCTGACGGAGCACTTCGGCCATCCCGCTGCGCATGAACCGCGCCAGGCCCGAAAAGTGCGCCAGCACCGACACCAGCACCGGCAGCGTCAGATGCCAGGCGACGTCCAGCGCCTTTTCCCATCCGCTCATCAGCTCGAAGTCCAACGACGTCACCCCCGACACCGGAAACCAGTGCAGATGCACGCCGAAGAACGCCATCGCCGCGATAGCCAGCACAAAGGTCGGCATTGCGAATGCGACGAACGCAAAAAAAGTCAGGACTTGGTCCTGCCAACGGCCGCTGAACGCCGCTCCGAGAACGCCGATACCCACGGCCAGCGCGACCGTCAGCAACAGAGCGGTCAAATTGATCGCCAGCGTTACCGGGATCCGCTCGGCGATCTTTTCCATCACCGGCTGGCCGTCGCGGAACGACCGGCCAAAGTCGAACCGCGCCGCGGCCGACGCCCAGCGCGCGTACCGCTCGAGGATCGGCCGGTCCAAGCCGTAGATCTCGCGCAATTTGAGCTTGGCTTCCGCCGACATCTTAGGATTGAGCTGCGCCGCCATATCGCTCGGATCCCCCGGCGCCAATTGCGTCACTCCAAACGTCATCACGCTGATCCCAAACAAGATCGGCACCATCCACAACACCCGCCGAAATAAATAGGGACACACACTAATTATTTTCATAAGAATCGGTGTGTGTCCCTAATATTAATCATCACGAAAGTTCGAAGCGGGTGTATTTGCGATCGGCCGGCGGTACGTCCCAATCGATGAAGCGGTAACCGAGGCCGATGGGCGTCACGTCGACGTTTTGGAAGCGCTTATGCACCACCGGCAGCGCGTCGGCGACATAGATAAAGAGATAGGGCTTGTCCGCCGCGATCAACGCATGGATGCGGCGGCAGATCCGCGCACGCTCGTCCCGGTCAAAATTCCGCTGCGCCTCCAGGATGAGCCGGTCCACCTCGTCATTTTTGTAGCCAATGAAGTTGAATTCCCCCGGCCCCGTCTTGGACGAATGCCAGATGTCGTACGGGTCCGGGTCGCGCGAAAGCCCCCACGCCAACAGCACCATATCGAACTTCCGCGCGTCGACGACATTCTTCAGGAAGGAGCTCCACTCGATGATTTTGATCCGCATCTTCACACCCACGTCCGCGAACCGCCGCTGCAGGATCTCGGCGATCATCTGGCGCTGGACCACACCCTGGTTGGTGACGATCGTGAACTCGAACGGCTTGCCGTCCTTTTCGCGCACACCGTCGCCGTCCGTGTCGCGCCAACCGGCCTCCTCGAGCAGCCGCCGGGCCTCCGCCGGATCAAACGGGCTCGGCTTCACGTCGGGATTATAAGCCCACGAATCGGGGCTGAAAGGGCCCGTGACGGGCCTCCCGAGGCCCAGGAGGACCCCGTCGATGATCTCCTGCCGGTCGATGGCCATATCCAGCGCCTGCCGAACCCGCGCGTCGGCAAACAACGGGCTCGCCAGGTTAAACGCCGCAAACGTATAACCGAAGCTCGGGTAGCGGTACTTGCCGTAGGTTTTTTTAAAAAAATCCGAATCCGTCAGCCGCGCATACTGCAAAGGCGTCAAAGCCGTCGAGTCGATCGATTCCTGATGCAGCTCCAGAAACGTCGTCGCCGGATCGGGCACGACCCGGATTACGATCCGGTCGATGCCCGGCCGGCCCTCGTGATAATCCGGGTTCGCGTACAATTCGACCCGGTCCCCCGATACCCAGCGTCCGAACCGGTAAGGGCCGGTCCCGACCGGCCGGCGCGCGAATTCGGTCTTCATCAGGTTTTCGTTCTCGAGCAGATGCTTGGGCACGATGGACATCCCCCAGCTCGAGAGCGCCGGGCTGTACGGCTCGTCGTAATGGACCCGGACGGTGAACGCGTCCGGCGTTTCGAGCTTCGAGACGCGCTTGAAGTCGCTGCCGTACGGCGTGGGAAGATCGGGGTCGGTGAGCTTGGCGAAGGTAAACGCGACGTCGGCCGACGTGAACGGTCTGCCGTCATGCCAGCGCACGTCCTTGCGCAGATGAAAAACGAAGGTCCGGCCCCCGTCGAGGGTTTCCCAGGATTCGGCGAGGTCTCCCTCGAGCTCCAGCTGCGGATTGTAACGGACAAGGCCGTTGAAGATGCGTTCGGCCGCGTCGTGCGACGCCGAATCGGTCGCCAAAAACGGAATCAGGTTGGAAGGTTCGGCGCTGGACGCCGTGACGAAGGAATCCCCCGCGCACGCGGACGGGACCGGCAGCGCAACCGCCGTCAGAAAAAGAAAAAACGCCGCGAACAGAATTCGCGGCGTTTTTTGAAGACCGGTTCGCTGCGTGCGCAACGCCGTGTCGATGTCCCGTTACTGCTTCGGCGCTTCCGGAGCGGCCGGCGAGGAAGGAGCCGAGGCGGTTGCGGCGGCCTGGACCTTCTTGGCAGCTTCCTTGACGGCGTCTTCGGCCGAGATCAGGGTCTTTTCCCCGGCGGCCTGACTTTCCTTGGCCTGAGCAGCGAGCGCCTTGACGGCGTCTTCGAGGGCCTTCTGGTCGAGTTGCTTGCCTTCGGGGGTCGTCGTGTCAAAAATCGGCTGGATCCGCGCGCCTTCCATGAGCGACTTGGACCGGCGCGAGGTCATGAGCACCAGCGAAATCGACGTGATGAGGAACGCGATCGCGCAGTACGACGTGAACTTCATCAGAAGCGCGTTCGTCTGCGTGCCGAACATCTTCTGCGTCTGCTGGGCGCCGCCGCCGGCCATTTCGGAGAGACCTCCGCCCCGCCCCGACTGGAGCAGGATGACCGCGATCAGTACCAGGCACGCGATGATATGAAAAAAAACAAAAATACCGTAGATCATGACACCACCTGAGCTTGAGCCGCGCGGATGATCCCGGCGAACGAAGCGACTTCGAGGCTCGCTCCGCCCACGAGGGCTCCGTCGACATCCGGCTGGCGGAGGATCTCGGCGGCGTTTTCGGGCTTCACCGAACCGCCGTACAGCATCGGCAGTTCCTGCGCCAGGCCCGGGAAATACAATTGACCGATGAGCGTGCGGATGAACAAATGCGCTTCCTGCGCCTGCTCGGGCGTCGCCACCTTGCCGGTGCCGATGGCCCAGACGGGCTCATACGCGATGTAGCAGCCGGCCGCGTCTTCGGGCGAAACGCCCGCGAACGCGCCCTTGATCTGCTTCTCGAGAACTTCGTTGGTCTTGCCGGCCTCGCGCTCCTTGAGCGTTTCGCCGACGCAGACGATCGGGGTGAGACCCACGCCGACCGCGGACTGGATGCGCTTGTTGACGGTCGCATCCGTCTCGCCGAACAGCTGACGCCGTTCGGAGTGGCCGATGATCGCGAATTCGCAGCCGGTATCCTTGAGGAGCACGCCGGAGACTTCACCCGTAAACGCGCCCTTGTCTTCCCAGTAGAGGTTCTGCGCGCCGAGCTTGATCTCGGAGTCGCCGATCGCGTCATAGACGGCCGACAGCGCCGTGAACACGGGGCACAGGATGATTTCCGGCGCGTCGTCGCCGAAATTTTCGCGCTTGAGCAGGGTCGTAAATTTGACGGCTTCGCCGATGGTCTTCTGGAGCTTCCAGTTGCCTGCGATGACTTTCTTTCTCATGGCTATTTTTTCTCCGGTAAAAGGTCGATGCCGGGGAGCTTTTTTCCCTCGAGATATTCGAGAGAAGCGCCGCCGCCGGTGGAAATGTGGGACATCTTGGGCGCCAGACCGAGCAGGGTCACGCACGCCGCCGTGTCTCCCCCACCGATGATCGACACGCAGTTGGGGTTATTGGCCAGCGCCTGGGCGACGCCCAGCGAGCCGTTCTTGAAGTTCTTCATTTCGAACACGCCCATCGGGCCGTTCCAGACGACCGTCTTGGCGCTCTTGAGGGCCTCGGCGAAGAGTTGGGTGGTCTTGGGGCCGATATCGACGCCGTCCCAGCCTTCCTGGATGCCTTCCTGGATCTGGAAGGGCGCGTCTTCGCGGAATTCCTGGACGACCACATGGTCGACGGGAAGCAGGACCTTGACGCCCTGGGCGGCGGCCTTCTTGAGGATTTCGCCGGCGAGCTCGACCTTGTCCTTTTCGAACCGGGACTTGCCGATCGGGTAGCCGGTGACCTTGGCGAACGTGTAGGCCATGGCGCCGCCGATCACGATCATGTCGACCTTCGGGATCATGTTCTCGATGAGGCCGATCTTGTCGGAGACTTTGGCGCCGCCGAGGATGAGGACGAAGGGCTTGGCGGGGTTCTTGGTGGCTCCGCCGATGTACTTGATCTCCTTGCCGAGCAGGAAGCCCGCGCCGGACGGCAGGTGCGCGACGATGCCCGCGACCGACGCGTGCGCGCGGTGGCTGGTGCCGAAGGCGTCGTTGACGTACACGTCGCCGTTGGCCGACAGGGCCTTGGCAAAATTGGGTTCGTTCTTCTCTTCTTCGGCGTGGAAGCGCAGGTTCTCGAGCAGGATCACCGCGTCTTTGGGGGCCTTGGCGATTTCGGCGGCGACGTTCGGGCCGACGCAATCGGAGGCCTGCACGACCGGGCGGCCGAGGAGCTTGGAAAGGTGGTCGGCCACGGGCTTCAGGCTCATCGCGGAGTTGGGCTTGCCGTCGGGGCGGCCCAAGTGGCTCATCAGGATGACGCGCGAGGCGCCCTTGTCGAGCGCGTACTTGATCGTCGGCAGCGACTCGCGAACGCGGGTGTCGTCGGTGATTTTTTGATTGGCATCGAGCGGAACGTTGAAGTCCACGCGGATCAGGACGCGCTTGCCGTTGAGCTGAAGGTCTTCGATGGTCTGTTTCATGAAAAAGTTTTTTCCTTAAGAAATGCTCGCGAAACGTTCGTTCGAAAAAAAGCCCGGCCGCCCTTCTGAAGGGCGCGGCCGGGCTTGAAGATCAGATCCTAGCGGACGCCTGCTTCGACCGGCAGTTTTTTGCCGATGAATTTGCAGAGGTCGACGACGCGGCTCGAATAGCCCCACTCGTTGTCGTACCAGCTGAACACCTTGACCAGGCGCTTGTTCAGTACGCTCGTCATCTGGGAGTCGATGATCGAGGAGTGCGGATTGCCGTTGAAGTCCTTGGAGACCAGCGGCAGGTCGCAAACTTCCAGGATGCCCTTGAGTTCGGCGCCGGCGGCGCGCTTGAGTTCGGCGTTGATCTCTTCCTTGGTCGTGTCCTTCTCGACTTCGCAGACGAGGTCGACGAGCGACACGTTCGGGGTCGGGACGCGGATCGCGCAGCCGTCGATCAGGCCTTTGACTTCCGGGAGCACGAGCGACACGGCCTTGGCGGCGCCGGTCGTGGTCGGGATCATCGAAAGGGCCGCGGCGCGGGAGCGGCGCAGGTCCTTGTGACCGAGGTCGAGCACCTGCTGGTCGTTGGTGTAGGAATGGATGGTGGTCATGAAGCCCTGCTTGAAGCCGAAGCGGTTGCGCAGGACCTTGACGAACGGCGCGAGGCAGTTCGTCGTGCAGGACGCGTTCGAGATGACGTGGTGGTTCGCCGCGTCGTACTTCTCTTCGTTGACGCCGAGCACGATGGTGATGTCCTCGTTCGTCGCGGGGGCCGAGATGATGACTTTCTTGGCTCCGCCCTTCAGATGCGCGGCGGCCTTCTCTTTATCGGTGAACACGCCGGTCGATTCGACGACGATGTCGACCTTGTGCTGGCCCCAGGGGATCTGCGCCGGGTCGCGGAACGAGAGCATCGCGATCTCGCGGCCGTTGACGACGAGGTTGGTGTCCTTCACGCGGACCTCGCCCGGGAAAATGCCGAGGATGGAATCGTACTTCAGAAGATGCGCGTGCGTCTCGATGGGCACGGGCAGGTCGTTGATCGCAACGATCTGAATATCCGGGTTGCTCTGTGCGGCGCGGAAAATGTTGCGCCCGATGCGTCCAAAACCATTGATGCCTACACGAATCGCCATGATGTTCCTCCTTGAAAAAGCTTGTAATAAGAAAGCGGAATTATACCCCCGACCCGGTCCGGAGGCAAGTCAAACAAGGGTTTGGCGAAGGTCGGCTAGGAAGCGGAGCGGCCCGTCGGCAGGGTCGACTTGACCCCTCCGGAGGCGTCTTGGAGCTGGATGGACCGGCCGTCCGAGGATAGGCCGATTGTGGAAACACCTTCAACCTCGATCGTCTCTTCAGCGGTACCGGTTTTGGTGTTGATCTTGGAGACCGTGCCGTCCAGGCGGTTGAAGACAAAGAGGAAGTTGCCGTCCGGAGTTAACACGATGCGGGAGGGTTGTGAACCCGTCTTAAAGGTATTGACGACATCCCCTGTCGTGGAGCTCACCGCCACAATGGAGTCGCTGATCCCGTCAGCGATGTAAATGACGCCGCTGGAGCCGTCCATCACCAGGTCGGTGGTGGAATCCGTGATGTGCGATTCGATGAGTTCCACGATAGCAGGATCGAGGCCGGCAAGCTGTGCGGTCACGTAAGGATCAGCTGCGGGTCCGGAATTTTCATTTCCCCCATCCAAAGAACCGCCCGAACCGGACGAGCCGCCGCCGAATCCGCCGGAATCGCCGGTAGTCTGGATCGCGGCCTGCAGCTCGTTGGTGATCGTCTCTTCGGTCACGACCGTCGCCGCCGGCGCTTCAGCTCCAAAGTCCCATCCAAGGTTGTTACCTCCATCCACGGCATTTGTCGCCACCGGCTCAAGACCGCCCGTTGCATCGGAATCGGTGATCTCGATCCAATCCACATCGAAGGTGCCGCTGGCAACCAAATCCCAGCGAGTACCGGGATTCGACGACAGAAGATTCACGCGGTCATCCGCATCGATGCCGTTGATGGTCAGGAGTCCCGTGACGGTGAACGTGGATCCGGCTTCGAACGTCAGGGATACGTCCGTGCTGTCATCTGCCGCGTCGATCTTGGTGAGATCATAGAACGTGGTGTCCCCCGCCAAGGACTGGTCTCCGCCGTCGAACACCACGCTGCCTGCCTGGGCAGTGAAGGTTCCGTTATTCGTCCAGTCTCCGGCGATGTTGATCTGGTAGTTGGAACCCGAAACATCCAGCGTGGAACCTGCGTCGATTGTGAGAGTCAAATCAACATCAAGATTGCTCGCCAGAGTCACAGTGCTGTTGTTGGAGATCTGGAGGTTGTAAAAAGTACCGCCGTTCAGGGCGCCGGAGCCGTCCAGGACCACAAGACCGTTCCGCGCCGTAAAAGTTCCAGCGTTGTTAAAATCACTGCCGACATTCACTTGATAGTCGGATCCCGAAACATCGAGCGTGGACCCGGCGTCGATCGTGAGGCTCATATCGACGTCCAAGGCGCTGTTCAAGGTCACGGTGCTGTTGTTGGACAGTTGGACATCATAAAACGACTGTCCGCCCGGAATGAGCGTAGTCGTGCCGTTGAACACCACAAGACTCGTCCCCGCCGTGAACGTGCCGCCCACTTCCCAAAGACCTCCGACCGTGACGGTATTAGCTCCGGGCGAGAAGGTTCCGGCGGCAGCGATGAGCATATTAGTTGTCGTGACGTCTCCGCCGGGGGTAAAGGTGCCGCTCATAACCGCAAGGCCATTGCTCCCCGCCATCGTCAGATCTCCGCCTGAGACCCCGTAGATGGCGGAGATATCCCCGTCCCCATTCGCGTCGGCGGTGTTGAGCGTCGTGTTCGTAGCGGGGCCTGTCCCGTCCTGACGGATAAGCAGATAGTTCTGGTAGACGTCCAGTCCGGTGTAAGTAGCTGCATCGTTGATCTGGACCGTGACACCCTGCTCAGCTTCCCCATCGATGTAGATCGTGATGATGTCCCCGTCAACCAGAGCAGTGGAAAGAGTGATCGAGTATGCGCCCGATCCGTCCGTATCGTCCGTCCCGTCCGCAGCAGCTCCGTTGATCGAGATGGCAATAGTCTTGCCGGCCCCGATATTGGTCACACCGAAGTCAGTAAAGACCGTGCCGGTGATCGTGGGGCCGGACACGAAGTCCCAATTGGTGTTGTTGCCGCTGTCGACGCTGGTACCGTCGGTTGCATCGATCACCGTCGCATGAATGTTATTGGAATCAATGACGTCGACATTCGAGATCGTCCTCGTGCCTTGAGGGTCAATCGACCATTGAGTGCCGCCTGAATCGCTCTGGAGGACAAGGTCGGCTACCCCGTCGCCTTGAAGGGTCAAAGCACCCAAGATCGTCTGAGTGCTGCCGTTGGCAAAGGTGATCGAACCTCCGGAGCCGGTCTTGGTGAGGTTATAGAAGGTGGTGCTGCCGTTGATGGTTTGATCGTCACCCTGAAAAGTCACGGTCCCTTGCTGGGCGGTAAATGTACCGTTGTTGGTCCAGCTCCCATCGATGAGGATCTGATGATCATCTCCCGAGACGTCCAACTCCGATCCTGCGTCAATGGTGAGCAGGTGCGCAACTTCGATCCCGATCCCCAACACCACCGTCGTGTTGTTCGAGATTTGCAGGTCGTAAAAACCGCCGCCGAGAATGATAATTGAGGAGCCTCCTCCGTCAAAGATCACTGCGCCCTGCTGAAAACTAAAAGTACCGCCGTTCGACCAATCCCCGCCGACATTGATCTGCCAGTCGGCTCCCGAAACATCCAGCGTCGAACCGGAATCGATGGACAGATCATTGCCTACGACCAGCGCCCCGCCTAGCGTTACGGTGGTGTTATTTGATATCTGGAAGTCGGTGAAGTTGCCTCCCGTGACGGTGGACGTACTACCGCCGTCAAAAACCACCAGCCCTCCCTGCGCGACGAAGGTGCCGGCGTTGGCAAAGTCCGCGCCGATATTCACCTGATAATTGGAACCCGACACCCCGAGGGTGGATCCCGTATCGATCGTCAGACCACCATCCAGATCCAAAGCGCCCGTCAAAGTGATCGTGGTGTTGCTCGAAAGCTGAAGGTTGAAAAAGCTTCCTTCCAGTGTGATCGCCTGTCCGCCGTCGAAGACAACAAGACCACTCCGGGCGTTGAAAGTGCCGGCGTTCGCGAAATCCCCCGCCACATTGATCTGATAATCCGAGCCGGAGACATCCAACGTCGACCCGGCGTCAATGGTCAGATCGTTTTGGACGGTGATGGCGCTGCCCAGCGTCAAGACGGCATTATTCGAGACCTGGAGACTGTAGAAGTCGGCCGAAGTGGACGTCCCGGGGCCGTCATAGACCACCAGACCGCTCCGGAAAGCAAAGGTTCCGGAATTTGTAAAATCACCGCTGATATTCATCTGATAGTTGGATCCCGAAACATCCAGGGTCGACCCGGAATCGATGGTCAGTGCGTGAGCGCTCATCGCCCCGCCCAAAGTCATCGTGCTGTTGCCGGAAATCTGGAGATCGTAGAACGAACCGCCCACAACGGTGGCTGAGCCGGTAAATATCGTCAAACCGGTCTGGCTCGAAAAGGTGCCGCTATTGGTCCAATCCCCGCTGACGCTGATCTGATAGCTCGAACCCGAAACATCCAGGGTCGATCCCGCGTCGATCGTGAGCGCATGCACCGATATTGCGGCCCCAAGCGTCACCGAGCTGTTATTGGAGATCTGAAGGTCGTAAATACTCAGACCCGGGGCCGTTATCGTTTGACCTCCGTCAAACACCAGGAGGCCGCTGCGAGCCGTAAAGGTACCCGACTTGATAAAGTCTCTTCCGATATAGACCTGGTAATTCGAACCCGACACATCCAGCGTGGAACCCGCGTCAATAGTCAGATCATTGTCCACATCAAGATTGCTGCCGAGGGTCATGGTGCTGTTGTTGGATATCTGGAGGTTGTAGAAGGTGCCTCCGGTGATGCCCTCTGAGACGTTGAAGACGACCAGGCCGTTCCGGGGATTAAAAGTGCCGTTGTTGGTAAAACCGCTCGAGAGGTCCAATTGAAAGTTCGACGCCGACACGTCCAGCGTGGAACCGGCGTCGATATTGATCCCGTGAAGCGTGATGGCAGCCCCCAGGGTCAGGGTCGTGCTATTGGTCAAATAAAGGTCGTAGACGTTGAAGTCCAGAGATGTGGACTGTCCTCCGTCAAAGTACAGAACTCCCGCCTGCGCATTAAAGGTACCGGCCTTCGAGAAGCCCCCTCCGACATTGATCTGATAATTGGATCCCGAAACATCCAGCGTCGATCCGGCGTCGATCGTGAGGTCATTATCCACGTCAAAATTGCTTCCAAGCGTTGCAGTGCTGTTGTTGGAGACCTGGAAATTGTAAAAAGTTCCTCCCGACACTGAGCCGCTTCCGTCCAGCACCACAGAACCGTTCCGCGGATTAAAAGTACCGGCATTAATCCAACTGGCCCCGACATTGATCTGATGGTTCGACCCGGAGACGTCCAGTGTGGAACCCGCGTCGATCGTGAGATCATTGTTGACGTCAAGCGCGCCCCCCAACGTCACCGTGCTGTTGTTGGAAATCTGAAGGGCATAAAAATTACCGCCAGTCACCGTACCGGCTCCGTCCAGAACGACCAACCCCGCGTTCGGAATAAAAGTACCGTTATTGATCCAATCAACCCCCACGTTGATCTGATAACTGGCGCCCGAAAGGTCCAGCAATGAGCCGGCGTCGATCGTCAGCGAACCATCGATGTCCAATGCAGCCGACGGGTTGATCGTGGTGTTGTTGGACAGCTGCAAGTCATAAAAGTTCCCCTGAAGCGCGGTGGTTTGACCGCCGTCAAAGACGACTGTTGCAATATTGGGAGTAAATGTGCCGGCGTTCGACCAATCCCCTCCAATAGTGATATTAGAACCCCCCGCATTCAAAGTCGCCCCCGCATCGATCGTGATATCGTTGTCGGCGTCCAAGACACTACCCAAAGTCACCGTGCCGCCACTCGCGATCTGAAAATCATAAAAAGTGCCTCCGGTGACGGTACTGGTCCCGTCGATCACGACCAGACCGCCCCGCGGGATAAAGGAACCGGAATTGGCGAAGTCTCCGGCAACGTTCAGCTGATAATTGGATCCTGAGACATCCAGGGTCGATCCCGCGCCGATGTTGAGAGCGCCGTTCACATCCAAAGGCGCATCCAGCGTGATCGTGGTGTTATTGCTGAGCTCCAGAAGGTAGAAGTTGCCGTTCAACGCGGTGGACTGGCCGCCGTCAAAGACCACGGCCCCGGTTTGATACGTGAAGGTCCCGCTATTGGACCAGTCGCCTCCAACAGCAATGTCATAATTCGACCCCGAAACGTCCAAGGTCGCTGTTCCACCGATCGTGAGATCGTTATCCACGTCCAAGTTGCTGCCCAGGGTCGCCGTGCAGCCGGCCGAGATCTGAAGGTCATAAAAATTCCCTCCGGCAATGGTGCCCGTGCCGTCAAAGACCACAATTCCCGACCGAGGCACAAAGGTGCCGGAATTGTCCCAGCCGGTCGCGACGTTGATCTGAAAATTAGACCCGCTCTTGACGTCCACCGTCGCTCCGGCGGCAATGGTGATCGTTCCGTCGGCGTTCAGGGCGCTCTGGAACTCATACGTCGGACTGCCGCCGCCGTTTTCGAAGCTGATATTTCCATAGGTCGACGCGCCAAAGTTGAGTGTCTTGGTCCCCGAAACGGCGTTGAAGTGAAGCGTCGGACTCAGATCCGTGTTCAACGTTCCGCCGGAGGCGTCCCAATTCCCGGTGATATACATCGACCATCCGGCGGCGTTCGTGTCGAGAGTGCCTGTGAGCGTTAAATCGTTGTCCACGTGGAAATCGGCGTCGAGCGTGTAAGACCCCGACACGACAAGGTTATAAAATCCGTTCGCGCCTCCGGAAAAGCTCCCGGTTCCGGACAACGTGACCGTGCTCGAGTTGGCCGTAAACGTCCCGGCGTTGGTCCAATCCCCCGCCACGTCGACCGAATAATTGCTTCCCGAAGTGTCCAGCGTAGAACCCGCGTCGATGACGAGGTCGCCGTCCAGATCCAGATTTGCCCCCAACGTCATGGTGGTGTTCCCGGAAAGCCGGAGACTGTAAAAAGTGATGCCCGTCGGCAAGGTAAGGGTCTGCCCCCCGTCAAACACGACCAGTCCGTTCTGGGCAGATAAGGTTCCCGAATTCGCCCAAGTTCCACCGACATTGACCTGGTAATGCGAACCCGACACCTCCAGCGTGGAACCCGCGTCAATGGTCAGATCATTGTCCACATCAAGATTGCTGCCGAGGGTCATGGTGCTGTTGTTGGATATCTGGAGGTTGTAGAAGGTGCCTCCGGTGATGCCCTCTGAGACGTTGAAGACGACCAGGCCGTTCCGGGGATTAAAAGTGCCGTTGTTGGTAAAACCGCTCGAGAGGTCCAATTGAAAGTTCGACGCCGACACGTCCAGCGTGGAACCGGCGTCGATATTGATCCCGTGAAGCGTGATGGCAGCCCCCAGGGTCAGGGTCGTGCTATTGGTCAAATAAAGGTCGTAGACGTTGAAGTCCAGAGATGTGGACTGTCCTCCGTCAAAGTACACAACTCCCGCCTGCGCATTAAACGTACCGGAATTCGAGAAGTCCCCCCCGACATTGATCTGATAATTCGATCCCGAGACGTCCAGCGTCGATCCGGAGTCGATCGTGAGGTCATTGCTGACGGTGATGGCGCTACCCAGCGTCAAGGTGGAATTGTTCGAGACCTGGAGGTTGTAGAAGTTGGCTGAAGTGGCCGTCCCGGTGCCATCATAGACCACCAGGCCGCTTCGGAATGTGAAGGTTCCGGAATTTATAAAGTCGCCGTTGATGTTCATCTGATAGTGGGATGCCGAAACATCCAGGGTCGACCCGGAATCGATGGTGAGGGTATGAGCCGACATTCCGCTGTTCAACGTCATCGTGGCATTGTTCGAGATCTGCATATCATAAAAAGCACCGCCGGTGATGGCGCCATTGGCATCAAAGACGACCAGTCCGGCTTGACACATAAAAGTACCCAGACCATTCCAATCCCCGCCGACATTAACCTGATAATTGGACACCGAAACATCCAGCGTCGAACCTGAATCGATCGTAAGGTCACCGTCAACATCAAAAGCGCTGTCCAGCGTGGCCGTGGTGTTATTGGATAATTGGAAATGGTAAAAGTAGTTGCCGCTCATTGCGATCGATCCTCCGCCGTCGAAGACGACGAGTCCGTTTCGCTTGGTGAAGGCGCCGGACATGATCCAGGAGCCTCCAACATTAATCTGATAGTTGGATCCCGAAACATCCAAAGTGCCGGCGGCAATGTTCATCCCGGCAATATCCAAAGCGGAGCCCAGTGTCCAGGTATTACCGGCAGCATTGACCTCAAAGTCATTAAATGCACTTGAGCTGGTGATGGTTCCGCCAGTACCCTGGAAGCTGACGGCGCCGGTTCCGGCGGTAAAGGTTCCTCCGGTCTGATTCCAGCTGCTCCCCCCCACTATGATATTAAAGGTCGACGCATTCAGCGTCCCGTTCGCGATGGACATATTGCCCACCGTGATACCAACCCCCAGCGTGATCGTTCCCGTATATCCCGAAGCGATTGTGAAGTTGCCTCCCGACCACGTCCCCACGTTGTCGATCGTGATGTTGCCGGTGTACGTTCCATTAAAGAGGACTGCGTCTTGGTTATCCGGAAGCGTGTCTCCGTCCCAGTTATTCGCATCCGACCAATTGGTTCCATCCCCACCCCCGTCAAAGGTCGGGTCGAAGAGGACGTTGGAGTTGTTGCTGCCGTTCACACCATGTTCAATAAAGAGGTAGTGGATGAGGTTCATATCCCGGGCATTGATTCGGTTCAAGTTAAGGCGTGATGCATAGGCGGAAGGGTCGCCAAAGTCCAGGAAGTATTGGGTGCCGGGGTTAGAAGACCTGAACTTGATGTGCTGTTCCCCGCCCTGGGCCTGGGGAAGGTCGGGGGCGCCGAGGATGGTGACGTTATTAAGGAAGGTGTAGGTCTGACCTGCTTCCCAGGTCACTTCAAGGTCAGGAACGGTCAACGTGAAGTTGTAAAACGACCGGGAACCGTCGATTGTTATGTTGGACTGAATATCCACTGAGTCATAAGACCCGGGGACAAAGCCGCCTGACCAGTTCAGGGGATCGGAATAGAGCGTGGAGGATGAGCCGTCAAATACGAGGGCTTGGAACAAGAGACCGGAGTTGTTCTGGAGATTCATCGAGTGGAGAAGTTCCAAGCTCGGCGGACCGTTGGAATCGAAGTACACCGTGTCTTGGACTGCCGTATAGATAAAGTTGTGATTTGAGACTTGTCCAATCATCCAGGGAACGCCCGCCTGGGTGGACCTTACGCTCAAGAGATGGCCATAGGAACCTTGAAGCGAGAGGGTTCCAGTGAAGCTCTGGCTAGCGCCTGATTCGAACTCGACCGTCTTCTCAGGGGCTATCACATAGAAGTCATGGAAGGCATTGGATCCGAGGATATGGGAATCTTCCGATCCTTCAAGCTCGACTCTTGAGTCGCCTGACAGGAAGCTTCCCCCATTCACCCAGTCTCTTTGAAGAGTAAAAAGAACTGAATAGTCAGGGTTAGCGATAGGGTCTTGGGTGGCGGGGGCCTGAAGGGTTGCACCCTGACCTATGATGAGGGAGTCGACTGTGATGTTTGAACCCTCGACTACCCTATATAAGGCACCCTGGCCGCTTAAGGTCAGGTTGCCGGTCACGTTCATGCTCTTGAGATCTGAAGTTTGAGTGGTATGAAGCGTGATGTTGCCTTCGACATTAAGGTTGTCGGTGACCTGGACGGAGTTGGCTTCAACGGTCACTTCATCCGCCTTAAGGGTTCCTTCCAGCCGGGCTTCATCCGCAACGATCTCGATCACGCCGTCACGCTCAACCACATGCGTCGCTTCGATGACCCCGGTGTTGTTTACGACCCCTTCAAAGATGTTGTCCAGAGCTTTGGCGGTAAGGACCACTTTGTTGGAACGAATGGTTCCGTCGTTCTTGACGTTGGGGTTGGATGAGTACTGTTGAACGAGAGCTTGATCGATCGATACGCTCACCAACCCTTCGCTGTCAAAAGAGAGGGTTGCTTTTTCGCAAGCGGCGATCTCGACGGTTCCGAGTTGGGCTTCGATCAAACCGGTGTTTAAGATTTCTTGGGAAAGAAGGACCACGTTCTTGGCGGAGATGTGTCCGGCATTGTGGATGAAGGAGGCGCCGGATTCGTTTTCGAACACGAATTGATTGGATGCAAAAAGGGCGTTTGAGATGTCCAAAGTTGAGACTGCCAAAGACCCGGCTGAGATATTGGCGTTCTGTCCGATATTAAAACCATTTGCATTCACCAAAAAGATCTGACCATTCGCGTTCAGAGTTCCGAAGATCTCGGAGACTGAGCCGCCGGTGACGCGGGACAGAAGGGTGGATGCTTCGGAAGCTTGGATGAAGTTGACGGTCTGGTTTTCTGCAATCGAGAAGGAGTCGAAGTTGATGATGGCGCCGTCTGAGGCGGTGATGGTTAAAAGATCCGGAGTTGAGTCATCAACTGTTACCGAACCATTCTCGACCGTCCAGCCGGATGGAAGTGCGTAAGCTGAAGCAGAACCCAATAAGCATAGCCCTCCCAGGAGTCCCAGGAGAGAGATGCGGCCTATGAGGGTGTTCTGCAAGCGTTTCATATAATTGTCTAATATTAGATAACATTGTATGGTTACAGACCTATTTTGGCAAGTTTATTTATTTTATTTATATGGTTGTCAATTTTGAATTGGAATACACCAATGGAGAGGGCAATAAGAGGCGGGAGATCTTTTTTGTGGTGGGCTAAATGCTGGCGAGGCCGATGAGGTCGGCGGCGGTGAGGGTGCCGACGATCTTGCCGTGCTTGTTCACGATGATGATGATTTCGCTTTTGGACTCCTTGAACTTGCGGACGGCAGCGGCGAGCTGTTCCCCATCCTCAAGGACGACGAAGTTTTTCTTCGCGACTTCACGGATGGGCTGGTCCCATTCTTGAAGCGCGATCTCGGGGACTGACAGCGCGTCCAGACGACGCACGTTCATGAGGCGGCGCTTGATATAGGTATACAACTGGGCATTCGGGATCTGCTTGTACCCTACCGGGATCGGCGGGACCGGCTGACCTTGAGCGAAGGCCAGATGCGATTCAAACGCGCTCATCTTGAATTGATTGGCCGTCGTCAAAAGATACCGGAGCGAGCTGTCCGGCACGAGCTCCTCTTCCGCTTCCGGGATCGAGGCCAGGAAACACATCTCGTACGCGTCGTCCATCGTCAGCTTGAGTTCTTTGTATCCGCGGCCGATGAAGTATGCGAGCTCCTGGTCCTGATCCTTGAACTCCGTCGAATATTTTTCGAGCGTGTCGATCGCGTCCGCCAGGAACATGCCCAGGGCGACGTCGATGTTGTATAGGATCCCCGCCATCACGATCGCCGCGTCATCCGACTGGCCCGGCCCGACCCGGTGCCGGATATAGAAGTAACGGATGAGGTCGCCCATGTCCGGGTCGTACTCCTCCATGATGAGCCCGACGCGCTTGAACTCCTCAATCTCATGTTCATGCGGGTCATGCGCCAGATGCTCGCCGTCCAGCCCCATGCTCGTCATCACATTCGCGTTGACGAAGTACAACTTGCCGCCGCCGATCTTGATCTGGTAGCGGGCTTCCGTTTCTTTGCGGACGTCGATGTTGTCGCGCAGGCCGCCCAAAAAAATTCCGCGCAGAATGTCGCGCGCGTTCACGCGCCGGTCACGGAACAGTTCGATCCCGAGAAACGGCTCGCCGCGGTGATTGACCAGCCGGTCGAGCTTTTCGCCGTGCATCGTGGTCTTCACGAAATCGATGATGTCGTTGATCAGACCCTGGCGGTATTGCTTGGTTTTGACCGGGTCGCGCTTGAGCGCCCGGACGATGTCGTCGATATTGGTGTTGACGTAGGCGCGTTTGTTGAAGACTCCGGCGCCGTTATGCGCCCGACCTTCGATGGATTGGACGAAGATCATATCAGCGACGTCGTTGGAAGCGATCAATTGTTCGTGGGAACGGATGAGCTCGAAGTCCTTTCGGATGAGCTCCGCGGGGGCGATGTCTTTCCTAAAATCCCGGGGTGTGTCCATGCTTGAACCAAGTATACACTAGTAATACACGGTTAATCAAAAACTCATAATTACAAACAATTCAATAAGTATTGAACCAGCTCCGACAATGTGCCAAAATGCTTCATGCACTCAAACCGCAGGTTCGCTATTGCAGCCTTTTTAACGGCTTTTCATGTCCTATTGCTCACCCGGGGTACGGATTCCGTCGCCTTAGCCGCAGATAACGACCCTTCCCTCGCAGACGCCGTTCAACAACAGACCAGCCAGGCCGAAGAATTCCGCCGTCAAACGGAGGCCCGCGAAGCTGAACCTCCCGCCCAAAGCCCTTTAGCGCCGGCTGAAGCCGAGTCGGAAAAGGCAACGGGGCCCGACGCCGGTCCCCGCTTCCAGGTCAGCAAGATCCTTTTTGAGGGAAATACGGTCTTCCCTTCTTCCGACTTCGACCCTTACGTCAAGATACATGAAGGTGAGACGGTCAGTCTCGAGGACCTCAAACTCGCCGCCAAGGCGGTCACACTCCATTACCGCGCCCGCGGATACCTGACCAGCCGCGCTTACATCAAACCCCAGAAGATCGTGAACGGCGTCGTCACGATCCAGGTGCTCGAAGGCCGGTTGGACAAAACGGTCGTTGAAGGCAACCGGTATTTTTCGACCAAATTTTTTGAAGAAGCGGCGGCCATGCCCAAGGACAAGCCGTTCCGGTACTCGGAACTCGAGCGCCGCCTGCGCTTCGTGAACCGGAACCCCGACTTCCATATCGCCGCGGTCCTCGCCCCCGGTCAGACGCCGGAGACGTCCGACCTGCACCTCAAGATCGACGACGGCCTGCCGATGCACGCGTATTACGAGTTCAACAACCGCGGCTCCAAACTCACCCACCGGTCGCGTCACATGGTCACCGGCGTTCACAATAATTTCCTCGGCAAGGCGGATTCCCTGTCGGTCACCGGCTCTATCGCCGAAGAAGATGCGTTCCGCGCGCTGTCGGCGTCGTGGTCGCTGCCGATGTGGCAGACCGGCACAACCTTCATGATGTCGGGCAGCTACGTCGACAGCAGGCTCGTCAAACACCTCAAACCCCTGGACATCGAGGGCCTTTACACCAGCGTCACGCCGGCCATCTCGCAGGAACTCGTCATCACGCAGAAGGACCAGCTGTCCTGGTACGCCGGCCTTGAGATCAAGGATTCCAAGTCCACGATCAGCGACACCAAGACCAGTCTCGACCGGATGCGCGTCCTGGTCACCGGCCCGCGCTGGACGCATCTGGGCGGCGGCGGACGGACCAGCCTTTCGGGCGATGTGCATTGGGGTATTCCGGGTCTCCTGGGCGGATCTGAAGCGGAGGATCTCAACGCTTCGCGGAACGGTTCGGGCGGGGATTTTATTTATTACACCGGTTCCGCTTCTCGGATCCAGCGCCTGCCGCTGGGACTCACAGGCGTGCTGCGCGGCGAAGGCCAATGGACCGACGACACCCTGACGGCGGTCGAACTGATGCGTCTCGGGGGTTACTCCGGTGTGCGCGGCTATCCGGAATCAGACTCGCAAGGCGACTACGGGTTCATGGGAACGATGGAGCTGGTCGCCCCGACCCCCCTGCCCGACAGCATCAAGTTCCCTTTTACGAAGGACCCCTTCAGCAAGTCGGTTGATTGGCTCGTGTTCTTTGACGGGGGAAAAGTTTTTGCCCAGGAACGCGGCGCCCGGACCGACGTCAAGGATCGGATGTTATTGGGCATCGGCGGCGGTCTTCGCGTTCACTTGAAGCAGAATATTTCCGCCCAGCTCGATTACGGCTGGCCCGTCGGCGACGACTCCACCGATACGGACAACCAACCCCAAGCCCACTTCTCGATCCGAGTCGGTCTCTAATTAAATAGGGACACGTACTATTTAATTTGAAATAAATAGTACGTGTCCCTATTTATTATTTTGTTCGGATTAGATGAGTGTTTCGCCGGGCTTGAGCGAGCTGCCGTTCAGGTAGTCCTGGTGGGACATGATGCGGCCGCCTTCGGGCTGGATCTGTTTGAGAAAAAGCGTTCCCGATCCCGTCTGCACCCGTATCCCCTCTCCTTTTAAAAGTTCCATCACCTCGCCCGGCTTCCCTTTGACGGGGCCGTCTGCGGCCGCGATGCGCGTTTCGAGGATGCGGAGCGCTTTGCCGTTGCGGCGCGTGACCGCGCCCGGCCAGACCACGAGGGCGCGGACCTGGCTGTGGATCTCGGAAGCGGTCCGGGTCCAGTCGATGAGCGAAGCGTCTTTTTTGATCTTGGCGCAGTACGTCGCCCTGGAAGCGTCTTGCGGGGTTCGGGTCGCGCGGCCGGCTTCGATCAGATCCAGCGCCTGAACCGTCATGCGTCCGCCGATGCCGGCCAGGCGATCCGTGAGCTCTCTTGCGTTCTCGTCGGCGCCCACCCCGAAACGCTCCTGCAGAAGAATGTCCCCCGCGTCGAGCTCCAGCGCCATCGCCATGATCGTCATTCCCGTTTCCGTCCGGCCGTCGAGCAGCGTCTGGACGATCGGCGAAGCGCCGCGGTACAGCGGCAGGAGCGACGGATGCACATTGATGCAGCCACGCGGAGGGACGGCCAGAACGTCTTTGGAAAGAAGGGCGCCGTACGATGCGACCACAAACACGTCGGCGTCGGCCTGGCGCAGATCGGCCAAAGATTCGGGGGTGTTGATTTTGAGAGGGGTCAGGACCGGGATGCCGTGCGGCTGGGCCCAGGTCTTGATCGGCGACGGGGTCATGACCCGGCCGCGGCCGGTCGGCTTGTCGGACGCGGTCACGACCGCGGCCAGCGTGTGGCGCGACGCACGGATCGCGTCGAGCACGGGAAGACCGAAGGTTCCCGAGCCCATGAACAGAATTTTCATTTGGAAGGCGCGGAGAGTTTTTTAAGGATCTTGCGGCGTTTGAGCCAGCCCAGGCGTTCGACGAAGATCATGCCGTTCAGGTGGTCCATCTCGTGCTGGAAAATCCGCGCGAGCAGGCCCTTGGCCGCGACTTCGACGGTCTTCCCATCGAGCGTCGTCGCCCGCAGCGTCACTTCGCGGAAGCGTTTGACCGGCTCGTACGCTTCGCGGACGCTCAAGCACCCTTCGAAGTCGCGGACTTCGCCGGACTGGCGGATGATCTCGGGATTGATGTAAACGAGCTCCCTGCCTTTGACGCCGTCGGCGGACGCGACGAAGATGCGCTTCGCGACGCCGACCTGATTGGCCGCGAGCCCGACGCCCTTTTCCTCGTGCATCGTCTCGATCATATCGGCGACGAAGTTGCGTTCCCAGTCGCCGATCGACGTGACCTCTTCCGTCCGTGTCTGCAGCACCGGATGCGGGTATTGGACGACTTTGAGTCTAGCCACCGACGCATTCCTTGAGCGTCTGGACCTCATCCGCGGACAGGGGGCGGTATTCGCCGGGCTTGAGGCGCCCGAGTTTGAGCGGACCGTACTCGAAGCGGTGAATTTCTTTGCAGTGGCGGCCCAGAATCTCCATCATCTTGCGGATCTGGCGGTTCTTGCCTTCGTGCAGAACGACCTCGTACGCGAAGCCGCGCTTGTCGACGGGGCCATGGTCGGTGATCTTGCAGGTGGAGGTCGTCTGACCTTCGATCTTGAGGCCTTTTTGGAACTTCATCATCTGCTCGGGACCCAGCGGACCGTCGAGCAGCACGGCATAGCGTTTTTCGACGCCCTTCGACGGGTGCATGAGGCCGTTCGCGAGCGCACCGTCGTTGGTCATGACCAGAAGTCCCGTGGAGTTCCGGTCGAGGCGTCCCACCGGAAACACACGCGCTTTGACTTTGGTGAAAAAGTCGGTGACTTTCTTGCGGCCCTGCTCGTCCGCCGCGGTCGTGATCACGTTCATCGGCTTGTAAAAAAGGTAATACTCGCAGGCTTCCGGCTCGACCTTGCGGCCCTTGAATTCGACCGTGTCCTTGCCGGGGTCGACCGGATGCCCGGCGGCTTTGACGACGGTGCCGTTCACCTTTACGAGCCCCTGCTCGATCAGTTCGGCCGATTTGCGGCGGCTCGCGACACCCGCGTCCGCGAGATACGATTGGAGTCTCATTTTTTCCTCAGATCAAAATACCGGTATAAACCGATGATGGATTTGGCGTCGCAGATACGGCCGGACTTGAGCATGCGCTTCACCTGGGCCGTACTGAACTCGCCGACGGTGATATGCTCGTCGGCGTCGAGGTTCATTCTGCCCTTTGTCACGCCGGATATCAAATAAAGGTAGGTCACTTCGTCGCTGCCGGCCGGAGCGCCGGCGTACCAGCCGAGGCTGACGACCTTGCCCGGGATCCAGCCGGTCTCTTCCTGACATTCCCGAACCGCGCACGTCCTGGGCGATTCACCCGCGTCCACGGTCCCGGCGGGCAGCTCCCACAGGGTCTTGTTGATCCCGTACCGGTACTGCCGGACGAGCACGAACCGGTCCGGCGCGCGCAGGACGACCATCGCGCTCACGCGCGGCCGGCGGATCCAGACTTTTTCGGACACGCGGCCGCCGCCACCGGGCATTTTTGCCCGGTCGCGGAGGACCGTGAGCCGCTTCGACTCGAAGACGAGGGTGCGCTGAACGCGCGGGCGGGTATCCGAAGCCAAGTTACGCGTACTGAGCCAGCGTCTCGATGAGTTCCTTGCCCTTGTCGGAGGCCTGGACCGAACGCTTCATCAGGATCGATTCGGAGTTGGAGCCGGCGCCGTAATAGGAGCTGTTGGCGTCCCGGTCTTCGTTGATCGCCATGCCGTCCAGCGCCACGCCGGCAAAGAGGCCGCGCGAACGCGAGTACGAATAGACGCTCGACTTCATCTGCCAGTCGGTCTTGCCTTCGGCGTCGCGGCCCACGGGACCCGCGGCGACCGACGCGTCCACGCCGAGCGTGAACTTGTTCTCGAGGAAGCCGCGCACGCCGCGCTCATTGGTGATCACGAGCACCGCGTCGGAGGCCTGACCGCCGATCTGGAAGCCCACGCTGCCGCCGGACATGCGGTAAAACGCCGGAGCGCTCCACTTGCCGGTCGCTTCGTCGCGCACCAGCACCACGCCGTTGCCGTACTGGCCGGCAACGACGAATCCCGCCTTCACCATGCTCGGAAAAATCGCGATCGCCTTGGCGCTCTTGAGGAGGCTCGAAGGAATCCGGTCCTGCTCCGGCATCTGCATATATTCCTTCAGAATCTCTTTTGATTCCCAAATTCGGTTGTCCAAATCCGCCGCCTGCGCCGCAACCGGCATCGTCACGATCGCTGCCACCACCATCATTTTGCTGAACGTCTTCATGTTGTTTGCCATTCCCTCTTATTTAACGATACCGTTCTCGAGCCAGGTGTATTTTCCGTCGAAGACCTCGCGTCCGACTTTGTAGACGGTGTCGTCGTCGTTCCACAGCACGTCTTCCAGCGCCCGGTCGATCCGGGTGCGGGCCTGGCGGCAGAACAGGTCGCAGAGCGCGACCGCGTTGGCCGCGCCGGCGTCGCCTTGCTTGGCTAGGTGCGACGCGTGCGAGATCGCGCAGCTCATCGCGAAGATGTCGGTGCCGACGTCGACGAGGCGGGCCAGCACGTTCTGCCGGCGTTCGAGCTTCGACTGGTGGATCGCCATCGCATGGAACATGTTCCGCGCGGTGCGCCGGGAGAGACGCTCGCAGGCCTTGAGGTGCCCCTTGAGCTTGCCCGGAACGCCGCTGGCGTTGACGAAGTTCGGAAGAAGCCACAGCTTCGGGTACCAGGTCGCGTACTTGAGACCCAGCTTGAGGAAGGCGCCGAGCTTCACGCCCAGGCTCCCCTTGCCGAAGAGCGGCGAGGCGAGCTTCAGATGCCAGTCCATCGCCTCGCGCGCGATGAAGAGGTGCATGATGTCGCTGGTGCCTTCGATGATGATGTTGATGCGGCAGTCGCGCAGGATGCGCTCGGCCGGGATCGGATCTTCTCCGCCGCGGCCGCGCAGCGAGTCCGCCGTCTCATACCCGCGTCCGCCGCGGATCTGGACGGTGTCGTCCGCGATGCGCCAGGCGTGTTCGGTGCAGAACAGCTTCGACATCGCGGCTTCGAGGCGCATGTCGGTCTTGCCGGAATCGGCGACCGCCGATACGTACCAAGTCATCGCTTCCATCGCGAACGTGTTCGCGGTCATGGTCGCGATTTTGGAGGCGACGGCTTCGTGCTTGCCGATCTCCGCGCCCCACTGCTTGCGCTTGACCGACCATTCGCGGACGATCTTGACGCAGAGCTTGGCCATCGCGCTCGTCGCCGCCGGGACCGTCAGACGTCCCGTGTTCAGCGTGATGAGGGCGAGCTTCAAGCCCTGCCCCTCGCCGAGGAGGATGTTCTCGCGCGGGACGCGGACGTTTTCGAACTTGATGAGACCGTTCTGAATGCCGTGCAGGCCCATGAAGCTGCAGCGATGCAGGACCTTGATGCCGGGCATGTTCTTTTCGACGATGAACGCCGTGATCTGTTTGCGTTCCTTGCCCTTGATGACCTTCGGGGGCGTCTGGGCCATGACGATGAGGATGTCCGCGATCGGACCGTTCGTGCACCAGAGCTTGGTTCCATTGATCAGGAAGTCCTTGCCGTCCTCGGTCGGAGTGGCCATGGTCGACATCTTGGCGGGGTCCGAACCGACTTCCGGCTCGGTCAGCGCAAACGCCGAGATGTACCGGCCCGCGAAGCGCGGGAGGAATTTTTTCTTCTGCTCGGGCGTTCCGAAGAGCTTGAGGGGCTGGGGCACGCCGATCGACTGATGCGCCGACAGCATCACGGCCGTCGAACCGCAATAGCTGGAGACGAGACCGACGATGCGGTTGTAATTGATCTGGCTCAAGCCCTGGCCGCCGTACTCCTTGGGGATCTTGAGGGCGAAAAGGCCCATCTGGGCGAAGCCTTCGTAGACTTTTTCGGGGATGATGCCGGTGCGGTCGACCTCGTCCGGATCGAGGTTTTCTTTGAGGAACTTCTCGACCTTCGCGACGAACGCGTCGCCGATGGCGCGGTCCTCGGCGGACTGCGCGGGATACGGATGCAGGAGCTTCCAGTCGAACTTGCCTTCGAACACCTGGGCAACGAAGCTCGGCAGCTTCCAGTCGGATTCGCGCGCCGATTCCGCGACGTCGAGCGCCGCGCGTTTGTCGGCGGACATTTTCATTGCGTCAAACATTTCCATGAGTCAGCTCCTCCCATTGCCGGGGGTTATCGAACACGCGAAAACTGCCGTCGCGCGTCACTGTGTCGTAACCGTAAGTCACCCATCCAAACTTGATACCGGCGTTCACCGCCGTCTGCCGGTCGATCTCGCTGTCGCCGATCAAAATCGTCTTGGCCGGATCCGCGCCGTATTGCGCGACCGCCGCGAGCACCCCTTCTCCGGACGGCTTGGCCGCATATTTCCAGCCGGTGCCGATCACCGGGTCGAAGATCCCGTCGAGTCCGACCTCTTTGAGCAGCCGGTCCGTCAGCACATGCGGCTTGTTTGTCACGATCGCCTTCGCGAACCGGCCCAGAGGACCCAGCAGCATGTCGGTCACGCCCGGGTACTCGACCGAATGCACCACGAGGTTGTCCACGTAATGCGACCGGTACAGCTCGCAGGCCCGCTCCAACGCCTCGCCCGCAAGCGGCTCGCGCCCCTGCGTCGCGGCGCTCAATTGATTCAGCAGCTCGTGCACGCCGCGGCCGATCGCGTGCTTCACTTCCGCCAGGTCGCGCTCACGGTACCCCGTCTCGCGCAGCACGAAGTTCGCGCTGGCCATGATGTCGGGGGCCGTATCCACGAGCGTTCCGTCCAGGTCAAAGATCAAAAGGTCGTAGCTCAAAACAAAGGTTATTTCTTTTTGCTTCCGCGGCTGAACTGAAGGACCGTGGCCTTGGCTTTTTCGACCTCAGCCTCGTCCTTCATGCCTTTTTTCATATAAAAAACCGACAAATTCACATGCGCCATGAGCGACTCGGGGTCCTTTTCGGCCAGGCGCTTCATCAGATCGATCGCTTCGTCGAGACGGCCGAGCTTGCTGTAAACCACCGCGAGGCTCTCGTACGTTTCCAGGAAGTCCGGTGCGTCGGCGAGGATTGCCTCGAGCTCTGCCGCGCACGCCTCGGGCTTCTTTTGGATCAAGAGCTCCAGCGCCGCTCCCAGGCGGCGCCGAAGTTCATCGGACATACGCCGCGTCGACGCTGCACGCGCCGAAGCCCGGCCGGGCGCGCATCCCCAGAACCACCAGCGCCGTCAGAACCAAATCCATCGCAAAAACACCCGGCAGCGGAATCGAGATCAGCTCGCCGAAACATCCACATTCGTCCATCGGCAGCCGGCGCACGAGCGCCTGACCGACCGCGACCAAAAAAATCCCGAACATCGCCAGGATTGCCTTGCCCGAGACACGGGTCCACAGTCCCAGCATGAAAAAAACGCCAGCGACGAGCTCAAGCCACGGAAGTGTCTGCGCCAACAATGCCGCGCGCCCGCCGCCGATCATCTGATACTGCTCGATCACGTACGCAAAATTCTGATAAGGCCCGATCAACTTCTCAAAACCGGAGACGGCGAACATGAACCCGACTCCGACACGGACGGCGGTCCAAAGGTCCGGTCGTGCCGGCGGAAGCGCGGCCGGCCGCTTCCCTTGCCTGGCGTGCTTAGTGGGCATGTCCGGCGTGCGGATCCGCTCCGGCAGCTGCGGGTCTCGGCGCGGTATTGTCGGCCGGCAGCACGATCGTGGCCGCGTCGGGGAATCGCTTGGTCATCTCCGCCGACATCGCCTGAAAGCCCACAATCATGGTCCCGTTGATGAAAAAAGTGGGGGTCGACTTGAGGCCCAGCTGAAGCCCTTCATTCCGGTCCGCGAGGATCCGCTGCTCGGCGGAAGGATCGGCCTGGCACCGGTCGAGCTCGGTCATATTGACTCCCGACTGATGGGCCGCTTGACGCAAAATGGCCGTGGCGTCGGCCAGGTCCCGCCAAGAAGGCTGGGACAGCATGACCGCGTTGTGCGTGGGCCAGAACTTCCCCTGCATCCGGGAGCACTCGACCAGCTTGGCGGCAACCATGCTATGCGCGTGACCGCGCAGCGGGAAGTATTTGACTTCGATGTAGATGTCCTGAGGATGACGCTTGGCGAGTTCGTGGAGGAAGTAGGAGCTTTTGGCACAGGAGGGACACTGGTAATCGATGAATTCGACGATGCGGACGGGAGCGGACACATCACCCATGGCTTTGGGCGCCGCCATCATGGCCTGCCTGGGCTGATCCGCCGCAGTCCCCCGAGCCGTCCGAACTCCGTAAACGCCGCCGACCAGAACCGAGACCACCAAAACGGAAAGTAGTGTTTTTGATATTTTCATCAGCATAATATAGCAATTCTAACCGATTTTTACCACCCCCGACTGTTTTGGGTGAAAAAGCGGTCAAATCGACGCGTTATGCTGAGATCGCCGCCAACCGGATAGCCGTCAGGATTTGCTGAAAAACCTCCCAGGCCCGGCGCATCGGCCGGAGCTTATGGAGGTTCAAAACCTCCCGCTCGGCCGCTTCCTGAGGAACCCGCTGGACCTTGGCTAGAATTGCGACCGGCAGTTCGACACCAAAAAGCGTGCTCAGTACCGACGTGCAGATCGGGTCCGCGGCCAAGGAGGCGGCGCCCCCTTCCCAGCGCGCCAGCCGCGCGCCTGCCAGAACCGCCCTGATCACGTCCGGGTTCGGATCCGATACAAATCCCACGGCGCCAGGCTTAAGATCTGCAGCATTCAAGGCGATGACCGCTTCGGAATAATCGGCCGCATCCGGAGCCGGAACCCGGCCCGTGAAGTTCTCGACCTGGCTCAGTTCCAAATAAATCCCCCGAACTGCCAGCCGAGCCGCAGCCGCAGCCAGCACCTCGCTCTGCTCGAACCTCCTGGCCGGATCAATCGCGAGGACGCCGCGCTCCAGCCGGACCAATACCCGGCGCTCCGAACCGGCCTCGGCCCCCTTCAACAGATCTGACAACTGCGACAGAGCCCGTTCGCCTTCCGCTTCTGAAGCATACGCCAGGGCGCCGGCGACCGGCTTCCATCCCGACAATCCAAAGAACTGCATGAAAGAATCCGGCCAGCCCGCCAGCCGCGCGCCGCTCTTGCTTTCCTGCAATGCGCGCAAGTCCAGGATGGCTTTTTGAACTGGCTTGACCGCGCTGGGCCTAAAACGGTGAATCCAGTTCTTGATGCTCTTGTCGCTCCGATCGCCGAAACGGGCGTCGTGCTTTTGGAGCTCCTGCAGAAGCCTGTCAAAATCCTCCGGATGCGCATCGGGATCCATCAAAACACGGTCCAATGATGCCGACAGGTGCGGGTTGGCCAGCGCAGCCGCTTCAACCGTGAAGAGAAGCCCCAACCTCCATGCGTTGGGCATCCTGTTGCTTGGGGCGTTCCGGAGCATGCCCTCCTGTTCGGTCAGAATTTGGATCAGCCGGTCCGCACGATCGGCGAACCACTCATAGCCGGGTTTCCACGCATCTTTCCGGTCCTTGTAATACTGGCGGTCTTCCAGCCAGATCAATCTGCCCCGAAGCAGTCCGGCCGGCTGAACAGCGGCCAGGAATCGGCCGATGGCTTGGTGCAAACGCCCGCGCAAAGCAGGATTGTTCGTTTGCGCTTCAAGCGCCCGGCGCAGCGACGGCATGTACATGTGGATGTCAAAAAAATCCCGCTTGTGGTTCAGGTGCGCTGCCCCGAAAAGCAGATCGGTCGCCACCGCCTCAAGTCCGGCGTCGCCCGGAAGCAGGACGAGATTGCGCGAAAGCCGCTGATACCCTTCAATCAGGCGCTTATCATTAGCATCCACGAAGTAGGAGAGATTCAAGACCAGAAGGAGCGGCAAGGAAAGAGGGCCCGCCGATTCGTACCATCTTCCGCTTTGAACATCCGAATTATACCGATCGACCAATCGTCCAACGGCGGCCATCTCCTCCGGGTCGGCGCTGCCTCCTCGCTCAAGCAAGTACATCGCCGAGGTCATCAATAGCCGCACGGCGTCCGTCGATCCGTCCCGCGCGGACTTCAGCTTCAAGCGATCCAGATTGAGCAGCAGCAGCTGCCGGCCTTCGTCCGACAGGACGGATTCCAGAAGATTGGATGCACGGGCGCTGGCCTCTGATCTCCAGTCATAATCCGGGTCTGCGGCGGAGACTGCTGCTCGAATCAATTCAGCGCGGACATCCACGATCCCGGCGCCTGCCTGACCTTGATTCGCCAGCCGCGCGCCCTCCAAGGGGGACTCCGCAGGCCGTTCCGCCGTGAGGACGCGCAGAAACTCGCGGTTCTTCGCTTCGGCACCGGCAAACGGATCCCGCTGGTCTACTTGAAAGCCGGAATGCTGATAGCGGGTCCGGTTCTGCTGCATGGCGATGCGATGAGCCCATTCATCAACAAAACCCGGATCCGTCGTGTATCCGCCGTGAATAACGCGGCGAACTTGCGGGTGGTTGGAGGCGATGCGGGAGATCGCGGCATCCGGATGATCATCCGGCCGTTGGTCCAATCGGTCGATTGGTCCATAAATCTGCCAGGGCCCCATGTCGGCGACGATGCCGGTCAGGGGCGCCCCGATCACATGCATCGCTGTCTCGAGCTTGCCGTCAAATTCTTCCGCCGTCACGTCGCCGGGAAGCTCCAAATAATCCGGATTCACCCCGCGACCCGGGGCGTTCCAGGACTCTTTCCAAAGATAGGCGCGCGAGACCTCAAGCCCCCTCTCCTCCTTTTCGACCAGCACGGCCTTGCGGTTCATACGCATCAGGATGCGCGACAGGACGGCGTCTTCGCCTGATCCGACATCCAGCCACCATCCCTCCGGCAGCCGGCCCTGACGCCAATCGTCCAGCAGTTGACCGATCATCACCGCGGTGAACATGCTCATGGACATGCCCGGATACTTTTTCATTTCCATCGCGGCGAAAGAGGACGGATGAATCAGCAGGATGTTGCCGGAGTGCTTTTCATACACGTCTCCAAGCAAGCGGATCAAGCGGTCCATTTCGCGGCGCACCGCCAGCGAGTCCCGGCCATTGCCCGAGAAGCCTTCGGTGAGATTGACAAAAATCAGCGGTCCGACACGAATCACATGCGCGTACGGGGCCAGATGGGAATGCCCCGGAACCCGGAACCCCTCTCGGCTCAAGACGATCGGAACCGTCCGTCCCGGTCCGAACGTCATGACATGTACGGGCTCGAATTGCGATTCCGGATCCCCATAATCAGGAACGATTTTTTTCAGAACCTCGCGGGCCAGTCGGTCGGCTTCCGCTTCAGTAAGATCGTGCAGCGGCGCTGCTGGGACAACCCTCATCGGCGCAACGTCAGTCGCGCGGCGCTTGAGCCAGTCCGGAAGGATCCGCTTCCACCCGCTCTGCGCCAGCCGCGCGCCGGACCGAGCTGCAGGGCTCAGTTGATAGACGCTCGGTGATTCAGATCGCCCGGGCCGGCCGCCCATCAGCGTCGGGTCCAACGCGAGGGATGGGTCAAAATAGACCGAGCGGGCATGCGGCATCCATAACCGATGCCACTCATTGAGCTCCCGGACACGCTGGTCAAAGATCGGCTTCACTTCCCCGGCGATCTGCGCAATGGCGTAGAGCGATTGATGAGCGACGGCCCGCAGCTGCGCCGAGCTGCTGTTCAGCAGCACGAATGCCCATTCAGCAAGATCCGCGATCGATTCCGCGGCGTCCGGATCCCCCGGCTCCGAGGACTCAAGCTCCACACGCATTTCCTCAAGCACCTGCAGCATCGCTTTGAGCTCCGCCCGACGCTTCACTTCCTTAATAGCCCGAACCAGCGGAAGGGCCGTGACCGCAAACATCGGGTGAAGCCAAACCGAGGCCGCAAGAACCGGCATCGCGAATCCCGCAATCAGGAACGCGGGGCCGCTGACCCGGTCCGCTTCCGGATGACTCCGACGAAAGGCTGTGATCAAACGCGGCAGAATCTGCCGAGCTACTTCAACCGGCTGAACCGCTGCAACCATTTCGGGTGTGATCTCGACCTTCGCCGCATGCGGGGCCTCTTTGCCCAGCCGGCGGAAAAGCCGCTCCCGTTCGATCTCCGAGTCCCTTAACAGCTGCTCAAACCCTTCCGACCCACCCGTTCCCGCCAACCGCGCGCCGGCCGCAAAATCGACCGGAAGATCGATCTCGAGGCGCGTGCCCCAAGAAGGGTCTGAATCGATCTGCAGGAGACCGCGATGCTCGGCGATCGTCTCAACCGCCGTCGGCATTCCGATACCTCTGCCGCCAAAATAAACGCCCTGCTCGGACCGGTCCCTGGAATAAGCGAATTTGAATATGTCCGGAATGTCTTCGGGTTTCATTCCCACGCCGTTGTCCTCGATCGTCACCCGGACATGCTGCGTCTCCGCCATAAATTGAGCTTTGACCAGGATCCGGGACCGGCTCCGGTAACTGAAGTAGCTTCTTCCTTCCCGGACGATCGAAGCGAACACCGCATTGCGGATCAATTCGCGAAAAGCGTTCAACAGACGCACACGGTCGCCCGTCATCGACGGCAGGCCGTTTTCGAAGTCGGTCTCGATCTCCACCGGCCTATGATGCTCCGGATGACGACCGCGCTCGCGCTCAATCGCTTCCTCCAGCAGCCGGCCCGCGTCGATCGACGGATCAATAATTCCCGAGTAACTGCCGCTGGTGTCCTTGAGCAGGATTTCCAAATGCTCCGACAGCCTCCACATCCATCGGCGCAGAGCAGAAATCTGCACCAGAACGGACTGCACCTCGTCGGACGCGAGCAATTCCGGCTGAAGCTGGATTTGCCTGAGCGGTTGGTCATAAATGCTGGTGTTGGAAAAATCCTTGAGAAAACCCGAGACAGACTTCAGAGACGCTTCAGATCGGACGTCCTCCTTGACTTCGAGACCCGCGCGCATCCGCTCGATCGCTTCGGAATTCCGGACGGCGTGGTCGCTGCCCGCGAGACGATCCAGCCCGCGTAGAAGCTCAAGGTAGTCCGAAAGACCTGACCGGGTCTGGGTCACAACGAACTTCGCATACTCCGCAATCCCCCGTTCCGGGTCAGCCGCAATCGTTTCCCGCAAACGGACAAAATAATTGAGGCCCTGAGCCAGCCGCGCGCCAACGGCCGGCATTCTCCGGATCAGGGCGAGGTTCTTGGTTTTTTCGATCACGAATAAGCCGTACGCGCCGCTCTCGACGATGCGGTAGGGGTTCCTCAAACCGCTTACTTCCCCTTGATAGGAAAAAGCGTCGTCGTACAGAATCAGCCGATGATTGTATCCATAACTGCGGATCTCGCTCTTGAGCTTCAGCTCCGGATCAAACACCAAGACCCGGTTGCTGTGCTCGTCTCCGACCAGAATAAGGCCGTTGGGGTCCACATTGATCGCGGTCACGCTGTTCATCAATGATAATAACCGCGTCTTTTTAAGCTCCGGATCATAAATGGCGATCCGTCCCCCGCCGCCGGTGATCCAATTGCCTTCGCGATCCGCCGCAATGACGTCGATCGGCAGGTCGGCCTGCATCTGATGGAGCTTGCGGCCGGTGACGATATCATAAATCGCCATCGAATGATCGGCCGAATCCGAGTTCGAAGTTCTGACGGCCAAACGACCCTCGTCGTTCAGCGCCCAAACCGGAACCGTCTGGATTCCGCCCAAAAACGGATTTGATATTCTTTGGATCAAATCGAGATCAGGGCCATAAACCAGAACGTCTCCGGACGCAACGTCGGCCAGGACGATCCTGTTCCCGGGGTCCGATTCGATGGAAGGATGGAATCTACCGATGATCCCGCCTGTCTTGCGCAGCGCAGCATCGTACGCCGTCAGGCCTCCGACGCTCACCGTCCAAATCCGTCCGTCGGTTCCGGCGGTAACCGCCTCGGGCGATTCCTCCGCCCGGATCTCGCGTAGAACCCTAAGGTCCGATCCCAGCACCTTGATCGTTCCGTCCCGCCAGGACTTCCGGATCAGCCTTCCGGCCGGGTCGGATATGAGTTCGTCGGACCGGTATCCGTCGGGGGCCTTGAGCCACCGCTCCTTCACCGCTCCATACGCGCTGCTGCTCCGCAAAGCCTGCAATAAAGACTCGGTCAGATCGACAAGATGCTTGAGCGACGTGTCCGAACGGGTTGCTGAAGGAACTTCGAGTCGGTCGCCCTGCCATTCGGTCTGGAACTTTTTGAGGAATTGCCTCAATACAGGCCGCAGCGGCTCCGGATCCGTTCCGATTCCCGTCAACGCGTAAAAAATCCCGTACCCGTTCATGAGAATATTTTCGATCTGCGCCCGGGTGAGGCCGTTGATGAAGCCCGCATAGGCGACGGCGATCAGCCACTCCACCATCTCCTGACCCATCGCAAAATCGAGATTCGTGTTCTCGTTGACCGCGTCAAAATGCTCGTAGTCGTCGATCCCGGATCTGCGGAGATTCACATAGCGCATGCTCTCCTGAAGATTCTGAACCTCGCCGATAGGATCCACGTTCCAGAACCATTTTTCTCCGAAGGCTTCCGAATGCGTCAGCGGCGTCAGCGACGTGTGGATCCGTCCGTGGAGCATGCCCAGACTCAGATCGCGCACCGCCTTTCCGGAAAATTCATCGAGCGCTTTTCCGCGCAGCGCGGGATCGATATCGGTGTAACGGCGGGTCAGGTACTGACGGGAGGTTTTTTTGGCCCTGAACTTGAGAACATGCTCCGGATTGAGGTTGGTCGGGTACTTTCCGATGATGTCATTGAGTTTTCCGACCTCCGCCAGCGGCTCAGGCGCATCGGGGATGCCGATCCGGCGGGCCGCGAGCATGTTCTGATACTGACTGATAAGCTTTTTACCGCCGGGGTCATCGCCGTTGGCGAACTTGTAACCGATCAGATACTCACCGCCCGGCTCTTCCTCGATCAGGTAGGTCCGCCCCTGCCAAAATGCCCGTCGAATAGACGGATGTTTGACGCTTGTCTCATTCAAGATCGAATCCCCTTCTTGTCCGCTGAAGTCAGGGACTCCATGCCGGGATCCGTCCCGATGCCGGGTGACAAATGCGATCGCCGTGGTAAACGCCGATTTCAACCGGCCCATCAAAGTCGTTTTGACTTCCTCGTTCGAAACATCTGCCAGCCGCGCGCCGTCGGCGCGGCGCGCTTCGCGAACCGAATCTTCAAGCTTCTTCAGCGTCCGGTTGTAGACAGCCTTTATGCCTTCGGGCTGATAGGTGTTCAGGCGGCGGAGCTCTCCCGGGCGATCCGGGTCAACGGCGTCGACGGACATGCTTTGGGGGGTGACGTTGACCATGAAGCTCGTCGCCGGATCGACGGTGAACAGAAAAACGCGGCCCCTGTCGATCCTTCCGAGCGGCTCGACGGTGCGATAAGCCTTTTTCCTGAGGACCAGCGAAAGGTCTTCGATCGTCGGCATCGCCGCGGTGTTTTGGCCGGTCAGACGCGCCACGGCCTCGGACAAAGCCAGGTCTTTTGCCTTTATGGCCGGTGCGGCCGGCAAAACGGGGGGTAGTTTTTCCAGCTCGGGCACGCCCGCCTCCAGGCGCTTCTGGATTTTGATCAATTCGCTTTTTGACTTCTTGTGAGGGCCGAGCATGCGGATGTGGATCTGTTTCTTTTTGATGCTGATGTGAGAAACGATCGCTTTGTCGCGCCGCGCCAGATCCAGCGCCTGCGCAATCACTTCCGGTCCGACGCCCATTTTTAAATATGCCTGCCAATAGGGAAATTGCGGTCCGGACAGCGTGATTTGCCGGGTGTCGGCCGTCTGGAGGCGCCGTCCCAAAATTTCGAGCGTCCGAACGGACAGGTTCTTGATAACGATCTGCGGGTCGACCGGCGGGACCGGCGTCCGCACCGGGAGCGGCGGCAACGTGCCCTGCCGCTCCGTGATCGCCGCCAGAGTCTTCAACGCAAGATCGAAGCTGTACATCCGCAGCATCAGCTCCGCGTCCTTTTGCATGGATGCAATGCGTTCATCGCTCAGCGCGTCGTGGGCATTTTCCAGGCCCGCCATGCGCCGGAACCGGACAAATTCAGTTTTGCGGACGGGGCCGGCGAGGATGCTCCTGCCGTCCGAGAAGACCCAGTGGACGATCCGCCGCACATCCGACGGCATGTTGTCCGGCCGTCGACTGCCCGCCACAAAATGATGGCGCCGCTTGTACAGTTTGGCGAGCAGCACCCGGGCGAACCCGAATCGGCTCATGCTGCGATGCCCGCGTTCCTTGCGGGCGATCTGGCTGCGGTACCAGTCCGCGAGCGCAAGCGCGGTGACGAATTCCGGAGTCTCGCCGGGAAATAAACGGGTATACAGGTCAATGGTCTCGTTTTGAGTCTTGAGCACGCGGTTCAAAAAGCGGGCCTCGCCGTCTGTGGCGAAGTGAATGAACAGCTCATAACGCTTCAAGGGCGGGCCGTGCCGGTCGCGAGAATCCGCGAGATACCGCCGTAAACGGCGGTGCTGACGGCTCAGCGTCTCGGTAAACGCTTCGCCGGGTTTGCGGGCCTGCTCGTCCAGCGCAGTAGGAGAGACCGAGGCCCATTCGCGCAAGGCCTCCTTTGCCGGAATCGCGACGAGTCCGTTTTGATCCGCCCGGACCCGCTGCTCGAACCGGCCGTCGCGGCGCCACCGCACCGTATACACGGGCGGCGATCCGGCCGAGGCCTGCCGGCTCAGGATCAGGCCGGTCGGAGAATCGGGCCCGAGCTTCACAAAATCCCCCGGCTTGAATCCGTCGTCCCGTCCGACGGACGCCAGCCGCGCGCCGGCCGAACGGCGCTGCCGCAGCGCCAGATCGAAGCCGTAATGGAGTTCGTCGTCGGTCCGATGATGCGCCTGAAAAATATTACGGCGGGCCTTGAACCCGGCCTCGGTATATCGGCGAAGCTCGTCGCTGAACGACCTCTCCGATGCAAATCCCAAATCCTGAAGCGGCGCCTGGAACGAACGGCTCTCGTAAACCGAGCCGTCGTAATTCGTGTCGTCCGTCATCAGGAATCCGCCTTCGCGCACGGACGCCGCCAGCTCCGGTAAAAAGCGGGGGTACCACGACGCCATGTCCCACGGGGCCCGCTGGTAATAAATGTCGATTTTGCGGGCCAGGGCTTTTTTGAGA
Source organism: uncultured Planctomycetia bacterium (assembly GCA_964430735.1). Lineage (GTDB taxonomy): Bacteria > Omnitrophota > Gorgyraeia > 2-02-FULL-51-18 > JAGOUK01 > JAGOUK01. The sequence continues at coordinate 66,889 of CAYSFB010000002.1, forward strand.
ACGTCCGGATAAAGCTCCGACTCCACCACATTGGCCTGGATCAGCGTGATCGAATAGCGCTTTTCGCGGAGCCCGGGATAGGCCCAGCGGAACGTCACGGTCGCGGCGCCCGAATCGGAATGGATTCGGATCGAATCCTTCCGAACCCCGATCGCCTGGAGCTCTCCCAGGAATTTTTGGGCGGGAGAGATCAGGCCGGCGGGACTCGATACGGCGTGCCCGAACAGGAATTTTTGACGCCGGTACTCCCGGGTCAAGTCCCCGAGCTGATTCCATTTGCTGAGCGCCGCCCTCAAATCATCGGCTTTGACCTTGGTCTGATCGACGAAGTAACTGCGCCGGGCATTCGTGGATAAGAGCAGGCTGGACGCATCCGCTCCGGACCCGCCGTTCAGCGCGACCAGCGGTCTGTCGTCCGGATTCACCACGCGCTTCATCGCCATCGCATGTCCGACGTACACCGCGTCCAACAACCCCGCGTCGATCGGACGGAGATCCAGCCCCAGCGCATCCGCCAGCTGCATCCGCTCGATCACCCCGGACTCCCTCCCCAACTCCGCGATCAAGGCGTTCTTCCGCGCTTTTTCCCCGCCGCGGCCCGCCAGCCGCGCGCCGTCAGAGCGGGTCCGGCGGTAGGCCTCGAGGTCGATCTGATAACCGAGAAGGCGGCCGGACGTGTCGCGAAGGATGTGGCGGACAGACTGCGGATTTTGACCGATGAACTTTTCCTGGATCCCCTGAGCCTCAGGCGAAGCGTCGATCGAGATGTGGGGGTACATGGCGCTGCGTCCGATGTTCATGAACCTGGTGCCAAAGAACCGCAACCGGTCCAGCAGACGCTTCATCAGCGCGGTGCCGAGACCCATGCCGCGGTATTCGGGATAAAGGTAGATGCCGTTGGCGTACGCCTGCCCCGTTCCAAGCGGCATAAAATAAAAGTAGGAATAGAGCCCGACCGGCCGTCCCCTGTCACTCAGAATCAACGCATCGATGAGCGTGAGGATGTCGTGGCCGGACCAGCTCTCCAGCGCCATTTCCGGCGTCATGTCTTTTGCGCCGAGACGCGCCAGAGCATCGGTCAAAAGCCGCAGTAGCTGCCCGCGGTCCCAGATTCCGTCATTCCGGCGGTCGGTTTTTTTCTCGATCGTCTCGCGGTACGAATGAATCGTGAACCGCTCTTCCTCCGCCAGCCGCGCGCCCTGGCGCAGACGATCGAGGCCCATCAGCAAAGACGGGTCGCTCCAAACGGCCCCGATCAGCGGATCGAGACCCTTCGACAAACGATTGCCGGCCAGCAGCGCCTTGGAAATATGGTTGTCGGCAACCGCGGCGGCCGACGTGCGGATCGAGAGGCGAAGGGGCGTGAGAAGGATTTTTTCGTAAGCGTCGCGGTCCGTTTCGGTCCTGATCTGAGGACTCAATACGGCCCAGCCGTAGCCTTCGCGCGTCATGAGCTCCTTGAGATGTTCGGTGTGATAACCGCCGGCGACGAGGATCGCGGCGTTGTCGCCCGTCTGATCAAGCGCGCGGCGGGCGTTGGCGGCAAAGGCGCGGTCGCGCAGGTTCACGAGGGAGTAAAAAGCTCGGACGGCGGGCCAGGCGCGGTCGAATGAAGGTTTTTCGGGCAGGCGTAGATCGCGGATGCCGAGAGCGGAGGCCATTTCTTTTAAAAATCCCGTCCACGCTTCGGCCGCGAAGTCCTTTCGATTGGACCGGAGGAGCGCGAATTCACGCGAGCTCAGTCTGAGGTCGTGCGCCTTTTGAACGAGCTTGAGATAAATCCCCAAGACCGCGATCCGGCGGGCGTCCGGATCCGGAAGCAGTTCGCGGTAACACTGCGCTTCGAGCACTTCCGCCTCGGTGAGCACAGCATCCCAATCCAAGTCTTTAAAGGAATCCAGATATTCGGCATACCGGGACAAATGCGGATACCTTTCCGGATGCGCGGCCAGGCCCAGAAGACGACCGATCAAATTCTGAAGCTCGGCCGGCTGCGAAGTCCTGCCAATGCGGTCTGCGAGGACTGCCGACTCCTCCGCCGCGTCGCCGGCCCGTAATTGGGACATCAGCATTTCCTGCTCGCGGTGGATGGATCCAAAATCGACCCGTTTTTCGGCTGCTTGAAGCTTTTTCAGTTCGCGCAAGGCCGGATAACCGTCCAGCTTAACGCCGGCTTTTTCGGCCAGCTCCTGCAACCGTTTCAAAGACCCGGGGTCGGATCCGGGCGTCGCGGCCTTTGCCTCGGATTCATAACGCCGCAGCGTTTCGGGATACAGTCGGTCCTTGAAGGCGTCGAGCGCCGCAAGCGCCTGTCGCAGATCCCTCTCCGCCGCGGGCCTCAGCTCCGCCACGCGGGCATACGCCAACAGCGCGGCGCGATAATGCGGACCGTTTTCGATGCCGATAAAATCGGCCGGCGTCTGCTCCGTCAGGCTCAAGTGCTCAGGGCCGCTCAGGACGCCCTGCCGCAACAGCTTGTCCGCGCCGATCTTGAGGTCGCGCGGCGGAACGAGCGGGGCGAGCGCGTCCAAATTGGCGCGCCGGTCTCCGCCTTCCAGCAGCACGGTTCGGATGCCGTAAGCTTGGGTCAATGACCGGATGGCGGAAGCGATGTTTTTTTGGCCGTCATAATTGGCGTGGGCGTCTTCGATCAGGATGACGAGCCGGCCGTTGGTTCCAGGGCGGGCGTCGCGGAAACGAACAGCGGAGACAGGAGCATCTATTTGGGAAGGTGCGAGCAAAAGATCTTGAAGCGATGGCTCGGAGGCGGATTGGGCCGAAGCGGCCGGGGCTGCGGAGACCGGACCAACCTGAGCTGCCGCCAGACATACTTCATGCGCTGATAAAAGTATGGCCAAAGTGAGCGCAGTCCATCTGAGCAAAAAACGTCTCGGCAACGGCTCGGTCTCCAGTGTTAATAAGTACTTATAGGGCTCGAGAGAATATTACCTAGAAGTATAATGACGGAACCCGCCTCATCAACCTCGACGGATTAAGCATATTTAAGCAATGGTTATAAGATCAGGACGGATTCGAGCAGAACCGGATCCGGAGGAGGTAATTCGCTAGACGGCGGGTTCCTGCTGGGACGCGCAATGGATGGTGCCAAAGCCGCGGACCATGACTTTGCAGTTGATCCCGACCACTTCGTGGTTCGGAAACAGCGGCTTGAGGATGGCGAGCGCCTCTTTGTCGCGGCGGGAGCCGAAGATCGGGACCAGCACATGCTTGTTGGCGATCAGGAAGTTCGCGTAGCTCGCCGGCAGCCGGTTCCCCTGATAAATGACGGGATCGGGCATCGGGAGTTTGACGAGTTTGAACGGATTGCCCAGGGCATCGGTCATGGATTCCAGACGCTCCCAGTTGTCGTGCAGAATCTTATGGTTGCCGTCGGCCGGATCGTTTTCGTACACCGCGACGATGGTGTTCTTGCTTACGAAGCGCGCGATGTCGTCGATATGACCGTCCGTATCGTCCCCTTCGACGCCTTCGGCGAGCCAGAGCACCTTCACGACGCCCAGATGCTCCTTGAGCTTCCGTTCGATCTCGCCCTTATTGAGCTTGGGATTGCGGTTCTTGTTGAGCAGGCATTGCTCGCTCGTCAATACGACGCCGTTGCCGTTCACTTCGATCGATCCGCCTTCGAGGACGATCTTGGGATCGAAGCGGCGGCCCGGAACGCGCGATTCGATCTGGTCGAAGATCTGCGTGTCGGTCGCGAGGTCCGCGTACTTATTGCCCCAGGCGTTGAAGATCCACTTGTTCCAGCCGAGTTCTTTTTTACCGCCGGCGCCCTTTTCCTTGATCACGAAGTTCGGGCCGTAATCGCGGATCCACACGTCCACCGTCGGATGGACGATGAAGCGCACGTTGCCCCACTTGACCGGGTTCTTGGTCAGGATGCTGCGAACGCGCTCCTGCTCCGACTCCGAATCGACGAGGAGCTTCACGAGCTCGCCCTGCGAGAGGCATTCGACGACCTTCGCGAACGCGGCCTCGACTTCCTGGATGTCTTCGGTCCAGGTGTCCTTGTTGTTGGGCCACGAAAGCCACGTCGCCGCGTGCGGCGCCCATTCGGCCGGCATATAAAAACCCTGGGATTGCGGAGTCATCGGGCGGCCGTCCTTATTTGCCGAAGCGGCGCAGAAGCGGTTCGTACGCGTCGATGCGGCGGTCGCGGAAGAAGGGCCATTCGCGGCGCTGTTTTTCGATGAGGGCGAGGTCGCAGTCGGCGACCAGGATCTCTTCCCGCTCGACCGAGGCTTCGGCGAGCGTGGAGCTGTCCGGCGCCTTGATGAAGGAGGTTCCCCAGAACTGGAGCTTTTTCTCATGTCCCGTGCGGTTGGCGGCGGCGACAAAGACGGCATTGGCGACGGCATGCGACGACTGGATGGTCTGCCACGACTGGCGTTGAAAAATCCGCGCGTCTTTCGGTTCCGACGCATGCCAGCCGATCGCCGTCGGATAAAACAGAATCTCGGCCCCCATCATCGCCGTGATGCGCGCCGCTTCGGGATACCACTGGTCCCAGCAGATCAGGGTTCCGATCGTGGCATAGCGCGTCTTAAAAACCTTGAATCCCAGGTCGCCCGGCGCGAAGTAATACTTTTCATAAAAGTTGGGGTCGTCCGGAATGTGCATCTTGCGGTAGGTGCCGAGGAGCTTGCCGTCCGCGTCGATGACGACCAGCGAGTTGTGGTACAGGCCGCGGGCGCGCTTTTCGAACAGCGGAGCGACGATCACGGCTTCCAGCTCGGCGGCCAAACGGCTGAGGCGGTCCGTCGCCTCGCCCGGAATCGTGTCCGCAAGGTCAAAATTCCGCTTATCCTCGGTCCGGCAAAAATACTCTGTCTGGAACATCTCCGGCAGGCAGATGATCTGAGCTTTTTTGGCGGAGGCGGCGCGGATCCGATCCTCGGCCCGTTTCAGATTCACGGCCTTGTCGGGAGACATTTTCATCTGGATGAGCGCGACCCGGACCCGTTCGGTCGTTTGGACGCGCCGGACTTGCGTGCGTTGTTTCATGATGGGCAATTATAAAGCGGACGGACGGGAATGAAAAGGCGATTCTAAACGAGGCTGGCGACGATGCCGGTGAACCAGGACTTGAGCGCGGCCATGGCGTGCATGGGCCGGATGAGGCCGTTCCCGAAGAACCGGTCTTCGCCTTCTTCGCCGAGGTCCTGTGAAGAATCCGCGAGCAGCTTCATGATCACGGAATGGGAGAGCATATCGCGGGTGATGTTCGAGTAGCCGGCTTTGAGCATGTTGAAGTACCCGATCATCTTGCCGATCGTTGCGGCCACCATCGGCGCCGCGAAGGAAGTCCCCGAAAAGTTCTTCATCACTCCCAGTCCCGAGTAGGAGAGTACGTTGACGCCCGAAGCGACCAAGTCGACAGAACCCTGGTTGGAGAACGCGGGGCGGCGATGCAGGTAGTCCACGGCACCGACCGCCACGACATCCTTGGCGTTGGCCAGACCATAGGTAGCCGGATCGTCGTTGCCGGCCGCTGCTACGACAACAACCCCCTGCTTCTGGGCATATTCAACGGCCTTTTGTATGTATTCGTCGTATTCAATTTCCAGCGAAAGACTGATCACGGAAGTGCCGTTTTTGACGGCCTGCTCGATCGCCGCGGCCAGCATCGAAGAATACGTCATGCCTCCGATCACGCTGACGGAACCGCCCGCTACCTGCGTCAGTGCTCCGCCGCTCAGATCGGATGTTGTCAACGGATCGGACGTGCTGATACCCGTTTCGGGATTGATCATGGCCTCGAATACTCCCGCGACCGCGGTCAGATGCGCGCTCAAGCCGCTTTGATAAGCGCTGCCGACCTCAATCATGGTCACGTGCGCCATGGCATCGTCCGCCTCGCCCCATCCGTTCAGAATCCCCATCGATTCCTCCATGCAATCGGATGTATGGCAATCCAGGGTGCTCACCGCTCCTGTCGCAGGATCGATCAGGTCGATGCGGCGGACATACTGGTAATTGTATTGAGGCGGCGTGGTCTTGGAGAAAGATGAAACATAGTGCATCGTCTTAACCTTGACCCCGTCTGCATAAACCTCCTCACGCACCAATCGGCCCAATTCCTTAGGGTCGATCTGCGAGCGGTCGGAAGTATCGGCGTAGATAAAGGTGCTGACGACCGACTCCGCATTCGCCAGCTCCGTCAACCACGCGCGTCCAAAAAGGTCGTATTGATAAGCGACGGCGCCCATCGCATCCGCATGCGCCAGAACTTGGCGGGTCATGCGGCCGTCCGAATTAAAGTATTCCTCGGATCCATCGGCGTGATGACGGCTGGCCACGACCGAGCCCGGAAGGTCGAAGTAAACAACCGACTCACGGCTCGGCCCGTCGAAGTGCCTGTTCATCCGCCCGCTCTCGAAGAAGGTGCGCTCAGTGCCTTTGGAATCGGCTTCCCGAAGCAGAGACCCGTTGTCTCTCATTTCGCGGGTGACGCCCGTCGCCTGATCATAGGACAGCTTCAGCGCGCCGTTCGGATGATAAAGCCGGCGATTGCCCGCAAGGTCATAGCCATTGCGGTTGAGTCCCGTGTCTTTGTGGTAGCCGTCGCGGCCGTACCCTTCCGCATCGTATCCGTAACCGTTAAAGCCGTCGGCTCCGAATTCTTCCAGCTTTTGAGCCTGGATCTGGGCCATTCTTTCCGTGACGCGGGCCAGTTCGGCCGCCATTAATTGGCCGCCCAGTGCTGCGTCCTCCGCGATGACCGCATCCACGGCGGCAACACCGCCCTCAACCGCTCGTGCCAGAAGCGCATCCAAGAACACCATGTCGTTTCCATCAATCCGATCACTGCCGGTCAGATTCCATGCGGGCTCGACACGATTCGCCTCTGTTTCGTCCGTAATCTCGCTGGCCGACTGCATCAAAGCCTTGAGATAGGCGGCGGATGAAGCAGTGACGCGGCCTTCGCGGATTTCAATCCAAGGGCCGTCGAGAAGACTGATGGATTTTTCGCTGATATCCATAAATCGCAGAATGGATTTGCCGGTTTCGAGACTGTCAAACAGGCCGCGGCCGTCTTCCGTGGAACCGTCTGCAAGGAGACGCAGCAGCTTCGTACCATCCTCGGCATAGGCGGTCATCGATCCATCCGCACCGCCCTCAAATTTTTTGATGCCGCTGGGATAGTAGCCGGCGGTCGTTCCGGCCGCGAAGTCCCGCTCGCGAATCACACTTCCGTCCTGACGGTACTCGGTGATATTCATGATGATTGCATTCCCGAGCAGCTTCGCCTGGGGCATGGACGGGTGGTACTGGTACACCGTCCGGATTGCAGGCTTGCCTTCGGAGCTGTAATTCACAATTTCGGCCCCCCAGTCAAAATCTTTATTGGAGGTAATGCGAGTTCCATCTGCCCGATATTCGATCGTTTCGGAGGCGCCGGCGGCCGCATCCTTGATCACCTCGGTCTTCTTGACGCCGGAATCATAGAACTCGACCGAGCTGCCATCGGGCTGAGTCACGCGCAGAAGCTTGCCGGCGATGGTAAATTCCTGCACCCGGCCGTCGAGGCGTTTGATTTTGCGGGCGACATTGGAATCCGGATGATACTCCGTGACGGTTCCATCGGTTGCCGTATGAACGCGATAGGCCGGACCCCAGTCCGCCGGCCGTACGAATTCGGACTTGGAGCCGTCGGCATGCTCGATACGATCGATGCTGCCCCACGAACTGTAATAGGTCATATCACCGCTTTTTGCATCAAACGACCGGATGGCGCCCCGATAATCACTGGCATCGGTCCAATTGCCGTTCGGTTCAATGTCCCGGTATTCGACGCCGGCAAGCCCATGATCTCCATACTCCCTGACCCGCCCGTCTGAATATTCGGTCCGATTCGGACGGGTGTTATCAATTTGACCGTATGGGTTATGGTAGACATGCCGCATCCAGCTTCCGTTGCCATAGTCCTCGCTCTCCAGCACTCTCTCGGCAAATGACATTCCGCTAAGCTGGATCATCATGTAACGAGACTGGGTTCCCGTCCACTTATTAAGGCTATAGATGAGGCTGCCGTTGGAGTCGTATTCACGAAACATCCCGCCGTCATCCTCCAGGCGGACGACCGACCGATTCGTACCATCCTGGGTCTTGGTCAGATTCCAATCCCAGTAGGTCCGATGCATGCCGCCAATCAAAAACTCTTCAAGAAGAATGTCCCCACCGTAAATATCGCGCTGGCCGCTGATGGCCGAGTTGGAATACCTTTGGCGATTGCCATAGGCATCACCGGTCCAGTAGGATCCGTCACTCTCAAAGCGCTTCTCGACTCCTGCGGCATATTGGTAGCGCAAGCGTCCATCTTCGTCATAGGCGTAAGACTCGCGTGCACCCCAAAGAAGATTATCTCGGGTTTTGAGTTGGCCGTTCTCATGATAAGTGTAGGCCCAGTCTCCCGAAGGCCCCGTATGCCGGACCAAGGCACCCTTGGCGTCAAAAACCTTAAATCCGTCCGTCACGGTGTACTCCGTATATCCGCCGTCCTCGTTCTGCCGAACAGCGCTGCCGTCACGATTGGCGTGATAAACCTCGCGGCCTGTCTCGTCGTACTCAACCAGCGTATTGCCGCCACGGACAATCTGGCGAAGTGAGCCGTCGGAGTTGTACTCGTAGACGTCGGTGTAGTTGTAATGCCAGTCGCGACGGTCGATTTTGCCATCCTCGCGATAGAAGTCCTCATAAAATGCTGCCCCGCCCCAAGGATCAACTGCGCCGGTCAGCCAGTTGCCCAAAACGCCGGACCGCTTGATCTGGCCGTTGGCATAATGCGTGTCGGTTTCGAGCGATTCCAGCTGGGCGGGCTCGGCGCTCTCGGTTGCAGATTCGTCCACCGTGGTCTCATACCATTCATTGCCCATGGCCCCCATCACCGCGTCCGGGGTCTGACCCGATTCCTGACCCTGGGCCGTTTCTTCCGCTGGCGCCGAAAACACTCCCGCGACTCCCGTGCCCGTAAAAAGCGTGTTCAGCAGGAATGCTCCCGCCATCAAGGAGGAAAGTACTTTGAGTCCCAGGCGCCTGTTCTGTGTTTTCATAAAAATCATTGTTCTCATAATCGGAGTATGCCACGGGGCTATCAGAAATCAAGATGTATATCAATTTTTTATCATTTTTATTTAAATGTATCATTATATTTATTCTACTTACATTTTACATTTATCAGGTATCTAGGGCAGGTTTTGATTATTGATCAAAACTTCTACTTCATATATAATGCCGAAACATGAATACCGATAGCGCACCCGCATCTTCAACATACTCAGGACGATATTCCCCCAATTCGGTCGGCGCGATCATGGATCCGCATTACCTGTCGTTCCGCGAGACTCAGACGGTCGCGGAAGCCATCGACATGATCCGGTTCCTGTCCAACAACGGCGTTCCCCTGCTCTACGCGTACGCGGTCGACGACGAGTTCCGCCTGAAGGGCGTGCTCATCATGCGCGACCTGCTCGTCGCCAAGGACGACACGCTCATCGGCGACATCATGAAGCGCGACGTCTACGCGATCAACGTCCACCGCAACAAGGACGAAGTCGCCAAAGAGGCGATCGAAAAACGCTACCTTGCCGTCCCCATCGTGGACGACGAGGGGCATCTCCTCGGCGCGCTCAAGTTCGGCGACATCATTCACTTCGCCCAGGAAGAATCGTCCAAAGACATCCAGAAGCTCTTCGGTGCCGGCGCGGAAGAAACCGCCGGGTCGACCGTGTTCACCAAAATTCAGAAGCGCCTCCCCTGGCTGCAGGTCAACCTTGCGACGTCGTTTTTGGCCGCGTCAATCATCAGCGTTTTCGAGGGCACGATTGCCAAGATCACGGTTCTGGCCGCCTACCTTCCGATCATCGCGGGCCAGGGCGGCAATACCGGAGCCCAGTCGCTGGCCGTCGTGATGCGCGGACTCGCACTCGACGAAATCACCGACCGCAGCGAAGCCTGGCGCGTCATCCGCCGCGAAACGGTCGCCGGCGTCATCAACGGTCTCCTGGTCGGCCTGACCACCGGGCTGGTCTGCCTCATCTTCAATCACAGTCTGTGGCTGGGGTTGGTCGTGACGGTCGCGATGATCGGCAACATGGGCATCGCGACGTTCTGCGGAGCGGTGATTCCGCTCGTCATGAAAAAGGTCGGGTTGGATCCGGCTCAATGCTCCAGCATCATTCTGACGACGTTCACGGACGTGTTCGGCTTCCTCATCCTGCTCTCGCTCGCCTTCACCTTCCAGGCCAAACTCATCTAAAAAAAAATCCGGGCCCGGAAAACTCCGGACCCGGACTTCGATGCTTCCGACAGCGAACGATGTGCTTTTTATAAAGCCGTCGTGACCGCTCCTTTGGACGCGGACGACACCTGCTGCGCGTATTTGGCCATGACGCCCGTGCAGAACGGGTGCCTGGGATGCTGTTTGATCTTTTTGAGCCGGCGCTTGATCTCAGCGGCCGTGAGCTTGACGTCGATGCGGCGGCGCAGGATGTCGAACACGACGAGGTCGCCGTTCTGGATCGCGCCGATCGGGCCGCCGAGCGCGGCTTCGGGCGACACGTGGCCGGCCATGAGGCCGTGCGTGGCTCCGGAGAAGCGGCCGTCGGTGAGCAGCGCAACCTGGTCGCCGAGTCCCTCACCCACGAGCGCCGCGGTCACCGCGAGCATCTCGCGCATGCCGGGTCCGCCGCGCGGTCCCTCGTAGCGGATCACGACGACGTCGCCGGGTTTGATCTTCTTTTCGCGGACGGCCTTGAACGCGGCATCTTCGCTGTCGAACACGCGGGCCGGACCTTCGTGCAGAACGCGCTTTTCGCCGGCGACTTTGAGCACGCAGCCTTCGGGGGCGATGTTTCCCTTGAGGATCACGAGACCGCCGGAGGGCTTGAGCGGATTGGAAAGCGGGCGGACCACCTGCTGGCGTTCCGTTTCGTGGGCCTTCGCGGCTTCCTGTCCGATGGTCTTACCGGTCACGGTGATGCAATCCTTGTGGAGGATCTTCGCGTCGAGCAGGCGCTGGGCCATGAGGCGGATGCCGCCGGCATGGTACAGGTCGTTGGCGACGAAGCGGCCGCCGGGCTTCAAGTCCCCAAGCAGCGGCGTGCGGTCCGAGACCTTGCCGAAGTCCTCGATGGACATCTTGACCTTCATTTCGTGCGCCAGCGCGAGCAGGTGCAGCACGGCATTCGTCGAACCGCCGCTCATCGCGACGGCCGCGATCGCGTTCTCGATCGACTTGCGGGTGATGATCTGGTCGGGTTTGATCTGCTTGCGGACGAGATCCATGATGACGCGGCCGGCGTCGCGGCAGGCATGGTCCTTTTCGGGATCCATGGCCGGAATGCCGTTGGTGTCCATCGGCGAGATGCCCATGACTTCGAATGCCATCGCCATCGTGTTGGCCGTAAATTGTCCGCCGCAGGAACCGGCGCCCGGGCAGGCGTGATCTTCGAGGTCCTTGTAGTCCGCCGCGTTCATCTTGCCGGTGGCATGCTTGCCGACCGCTTCGAACACGTCCTGGACCGTCACGTCGCAATGTTTGTACTGGCCCGGATCGATCGATCCGCCGTAGATCATGAGCGCCGGAATGTTGAGGCGGGCAATCGCCATCACGGTGCCGGGGATCGTCTTGTCGCAGCCGGAGATACAGACGATGCCGTCAAAGTAATGTCCGCGGGCCACGAGCTCGATCGTGTCGGCGACGAGTTCGCGCGAAACGAGCGACGTCTTCATACCCTGGGTTCCCATCGTGATGCCGTCGGAGATGGCGATCGTGTTCAGCTCGAACGGCGTTCCGCCGGCGGCACGGATCCCCTCCTTGACCTTCTCGGACAGGCGGCGCAGGTGGAAATTGCAGGGTGTGGTCTCGATCCAGGTGTTCGCCACACCGATATGCGGCTTCTTCAAGTCCTCGTCGGTCAGGCCCATGGCCTTGAGCATGGCGCGCGCGGGCGCCCGCGACGGACCTTCGGTGATGGTGGCGCTGATGGAATTGAGTTTGTGCGTCATTTGAGGAGCTTCCTTAAAACGGTGGGGAGAATTCCGCCGTTGCGGTAGTAATCGACTTCGACCGGCGTGTCGATGCGGACGGCCGCATTGAACTTCCGGGTCTGGCCGTTGGATGACACCGTGACGGTGATTTCCTGACGGGCCTTGAGCGAATCGTTGAGACCCTCGAAGCTGAACGTCTCGTCGCCCTTGAGGCCGAGCGACTCGCGGGTCTGGCCGTTCAGGTACTGCAAAGGCAGGATGCCCATGCCGACCAGATTCGACCGGTGGATGCGCTCGAAGCTCTCGGCGATGACGACCTTGACCCCGAGGAGCGCGGTGCCCTTGGCGGCCCAGTCGCGGCTCGAACCGGTTCCGTATTCCTTCCCGGCCAACACGACGAGCGGCGTACCTTCCTGCTGGTACTTCACCGAGGCGTCGTAAATGCTCATGTCCTGCCCCGTCGGCAAATGCTTCGTCACGGACCCTTCGGATCCGGGCACGAGCAGGTTGCGCAGGCGGATATTGGCGAATGTGCCGCGCGTCATGATGCGGTCGTTGCCGCGGCGTGCGCCGTAGCTGTTGAAGTCCTTGGGATCGACGCCTTGTTCGACCAGGTACTTCCCTGCCGCCGACTTGCCGCTGATGTTGCCGGCGGGCGAAATATGGTCGGTCGTCACCGAGTCGCCGAGGACGGCGAGCGCCCGGGCGTTCTTCACCGGCTGGATCTTGCCCGGCTCGCGCGTCAGGTTCAGGAAGAACGGCGGCTCCTGGACGTACGTGCTCTTCGGATTCCACGCGAACAGGTCGGACGCGACCGTCTTTACTTTTTTCCACTCGGGCGTGCCGGCGGAGACGTTCTTGTACTTGCGCTTGAAGGCGCCGACGGTCACGAACTTCTGAACATGCTGATCGACTTCCTTCTGGGTGGGCCAGATGTCCTTGAGGAACACATCCTTGCCCTTCTTGTCGCGGCCGATCGGCTCGCGCGTCAGATCCTTGTCGACGGTCCCGGCGATCGCGTACGCGACGACGAGCGGAGGGCTGGCGAGGAAGTTGGCCTTCACATGCGGGTTCACGCGGCCTTCGAAGTTGCGATTGCCCGAGAGCACGCTCGCGACGACGAGGTCGCTGTCGGTCACGGTCTTGGCGACGGCGTCGGGCAGCGGTCCGCTGTTGCCGATGCAGGTCGTGCAGCCGTAGCCGACGACGTTGAACTTGAGCTTTTCGAGATACGGGAGGAGCTTGGACGCCTTCAAGTACTCGGTCACGACCTGCGAGCCGGGCGCGAGACTCGACTTCACGTAGGACGGGACGGTGAGGCCGCGCTCGACGGCTTTTTTGGCGACGAGGCCGGCGGCGATCATGACGGAGGGGTTGGACGTGTTCGTGCAGCTGGTGATCGCGGCGATGGCGACGGCGCCGTGGCCAATTTGGGCCTTGGACGCGTCCGCGACGACGCCCGTCTTCGAAACGTCTTCGGGCTTCAAGGCGAACCCGCGCTCGGCGATCGGCGCGGTGAGCGACTTGGCGAACACGGCCTTGAGGTCGGTCAGGTTCACCCGGTCCTGCGGACGCTTGGGTCCGGCCAGAGACGGCTGGACGGTCTCCAGATCGAGCTCCAGCTTGTCGTTGAACACCGGCTCCGGCTGTCCGCTCTTATAGAAGAGGCCTTGCGCCTTGAGCGCCTTTTCGACCAGCGTCACGAGCTGCCTGGGCCGGCCCGTGTTGAGATAAAAGTCCAACGTCTTCTTGTCGACCGGGAAATACCCCATCGTCGCGCCGTATTCGGGCGCCATGTTCGCGATCGTCGCGCGGTCCGGAACGCTCAGACGCTCCATGCCTTCGCCGTAGAATTCGACGAATTTGCCGACGACGCCCTTCTTGCGAAGCATCTGGGTCACGGTGAGGACGAGGTCGGTCGCGGTGACGCCTTCCTTGAGCTTGCCCTTGATCTTGAACCCGATCACTTCGGGCATGAGCATGTAAATGGGTTCGCCAAGCATGACCGCTTCGGCCTCGATGCCGCCCACGCCCCAGGCGACGATGCCGACGCCGTTGATCATCGTGGTGTGGCTGTCGGTGCCGACGAGCGAATCGGGATACGCGACCGTTTCCTTGCCGACCTTCTGCGTCATGACGCCGGTCGCCAAATATTCCAGATTCACCTGGTGAACGATACCGGTCGCGGGCGGAACCACGCGGAAATTCTTAAGCGCCTTCTGGCCCCACTTGAGGAACTCGTAGCGTTCCTGGTTGCGCTCGAACTCGAGCTTCACGTTCTCGGCTTCGGACTTGGACGTCCCGAACGCGTCGACCTGGATCGAGTGGTCGACGACAAGGTCGCACGGCACGAGCGGATTGATCTTGTGGATGTCGCCGCCCATGCGCTTCATGGCCGAGCGCATCGCCGCCAGGTCCACGACGGCGGGAACGCCGGTGAAGTCCTGCAGCACGACGCGGGCGGGCTTGAACGCGATCTCGACCTGGCCGGCGGTCGCGGGGGTCCAGCCGGCGAGCTTTTTTACATCCTCGACGGTGACCTGGTAGTTGTCGCAGTTGCGCAGCGCGCTCTCGAGGAGCATCTTGATGGAAAACGGAAGGCGCGAGGGGTCGCCGTAGCCGAGCTTTTTGACGGCGGCGGTGTCGTACACGACGACGGTCTGGGAGCCGGCTTTGATCTTCTTGCGGACTTTGGGCGAATCTTTGAGCGCGTCTGACATGTTATTTTTTCTCCGTGCTTCCGTCTTCCCAGTCCTTGATCGAAATCGCGATGCCTTGAATCACCTGCCCCACTTCCATTTCCATGAGCGCGGGGTTGTACTGAAAGAATTTGTCGACCTGTGCGACGTATACCTCGGCCGGCCGCGCCATCACGGCGTTCATTTTGAGCGCTCCGCGGCGGGCGGATTCGATGAGACTGAGCTTGCGGTTCAAATCCAGCGTCATCCACTGATACCCGCGCACATAGGTCTTTTTGGCGCCGGTCTGCAGATAGATCCGGAGCGCCTTGTCGGGTTTGGCCGGCTGATCGGCAGCGGCGGCGGGAAACGAGGTGAAAACGGTCGACAGCACGAGGAGGGTGGGTAAAAAGTGTTTCATATGGGGGCCTATTCTAGCACAGCAAAAAACAAAAAACCCCGCCGTTTCCTTGCGGACCCGGCGGGGTTTTGAGAGAGAAAGAGACGTTTACGAGAGGTGCTTCGAGACCAGCTTGGTCATCTCGAACATATCAACGGTCTTCTTGCCGTTGAACACGACCTTGAGGTTCTCGTCAGCGTTGATGTTCCGCTTCTTCTTGGGGTCCTGAAGCTTGTTCTTCTTGATGTAGGCCCAGAGCTTCTTGACAACTTCGCTGCGGGGCATCGGTCCCTTGCCGACGATCGCGGCGAGATCTTCCGAAATCTTCATCGGCTTCATGAACGCGGAATTTGCTTTCTTGGCCATGCGTTTCTCCTTGTTTGGTGGACGAAAAATTCTCTCGCGAGCCGCGGCTTCAAACCGGAATCTCTCTCGAGAAAGTGAGTGTATTATAGACAAGCACTCCGAGAGTGCAATGTTTTTTTTAAAGTTCTTTAGCTGGCCGAAGCCAGCCGCGCCGGCATAAAACCGGGATTCTGCGAGAGGGATTCGGCAAAAAGTTCTTTGGCGCGGGCTTCGTTTCCGAGCCGGCGATGTCCCATTCCCTCATAAAAATTGATCTCGGCCAGGTGCTCGCGCCGCGCTGCGTGCTTCCGCGCCGTCTCGAGGAAGATCATTCCCATCGCGGGATCGTCTCCGCCGCGGTAGGCCATCATCGTGAGGTAACGCCCTTTGCCGATGAGACTCGGCACGTGCTGCGGATCGATTTCGAGCGCGCGGCGCCACGCGGACTTGGCCCGGCTGAAAAAGTCCCCTTTTTCGAGCACCGAATCCTCCTTGCGCGAAACTTCGATCAGCGCGTCGGCCAGCGCGGCGTGCGCATCGGCGTCGTTCGGGCGGCGGCGTACCGCGAACTCGAGCGCAGCCAGACGCAGTCCGTCATCCCCGCCTTCACCCGCTTCGGCCGCGATCGCTTCGAGGTCGTGTTCGGCTGTGATGGGCTTCTTGGGGGTCGGAATCGCGGAAGGCTTGAACTGCTGCCAGCCGGGCAGTTGGTCGGCCTTCGGCGTGAGCGTGAGACTGCGCCAAATCCTGAGGATGGCGTAGCGCGGATTGCCCCAAACAACCGGAATCTCGGTGATCCATTTGGGCAGCCGCGGCTCCAGGTCCGCCAGGATCGCTTCGAGCGGCATGCCGCGGTCGACCCGGGCCCTGACCTCGGCCGTAAAGTAGTCGGCGATCTTGAGCAAAAAGTCGACGTCCTTTTGCAAGGCCATCGGGCCGTGGCCCGGAACGATGTGCGCGGGCTTGAGACTGAGAAGCTTGGCGATCGTGCCCTGCCACTGGCCGGCCCCTTCGAGCCCCTCATCCCACACCGGCTGGCCAAAAATCGGGAAGCTGCCGGTCATGATCGTATCGCCGGCCATGAGGACTTTTTCGCGTTCGACCCAGATGGCCGTCGCGTCGTCCGACTCGGCCTTGCCGGCGAAAAAGAGCCTGAGGGTCTGGCCGCCGAGATCCAGCGTGCGCTCCCCTTCGAACGTTTCTTCCGGAAACATCGGATCGTGCGCAATCTCGAACCCGCGGCCAAGGAGGAAGTCCTTCTGCCGCTCGTAGCGCGTCGTCATGAACTCGCGCGTCAGACGGGACGAAACCACGGTTGCGCCGAGATTCTTGAACAGCTGATTCCCGTTGGTGTGATCCCAGTGATAATGCGTGTTGATGGCGTACAGGATGGGCTTGTCGGTCACCGACCGGATATTTCGGAGCAGGATCTCAGCCAGCGGCTGATTGACCTGCGTGTCGATGACCGCGACGCCGCGGTCGCCGATCACAAACGACGAGTTGGTGATGTTGCGAAAAATGTAAGCCCGGTCCGTGATCTTGAGCAGCTCGCCGTAAGCGCGCGGCGCGAAAGGGTTGGGCTTGCCGGTGAGTTTAGAAAGGAGGTTCAGCATCGTTTTAAAAGATCCAGATAGAGGGCGTCCAGTCCTTCGTGCGCGCCCAGGCACGGCGTGATCCGGCAAACGACGCCCGGACGGGCCTCCGCGAACGCGCGGACCAGCGCCGGGACGTCTTCGAGGACGTGCCGGCCGGAATTCAGGAAGTTGAGGAGGACGGTGATCTCGGTCGCGCCTTTTTGGACGCAGGCCTCAAGCCCCTGAGGGATGGACGGCTGCTCGAGCTCGAGGAAGGCCGACTCAAAGACGGCCGCGCCCGAGAGCCGGGCCAAGCGGCCGGCCAGCGCGTCGATTTCGCGGCGCGATTGGGCCGAACGCGAGCCGTGGCTGACGAGGAGGACGGCCTTCAGATTTTTTTAGTCAAAGCCAGGAGGGCTTTGAGGTTGCGGTCCGAGAGCTCGGCGAGCTCGACGTAGAGCGCGCGGCGGCCCTTTCCTTTGAGCGCGTCGAAGTCGCCGCGGGCCTGCGCAAGAACAAGCTGGCCGAAGCTAAACTTCTCGCCGGGGACCGGGAGGTTTTCTTTTTTGTGAGCCGGGGAGGCCACGACGAGGAAGACGCCGTTGTCAGCGCCGCCCTTGTGCAGCTGTCCGGTGGAGTGCAGGTAGCGCGGACCGATGCCCAGCACCACCGCGCGGCCGGTCTTGGCGCGCAGCGTGTCCTGGATCTGGACCAGCGTCTTGCGGACCGCGGGACGGTCCGGCACGAAGGCCAGCAGATTCACGTAATCGCCTTTTTTGACCGATGCCCAAAACGCGGTCCAGGCTTTGCCCATGTCCTTCGATACACCGGCCGTACCGCAGGCGCGCAGACCCGGAACGAGCTTGCCGGTCTCGGGCGACAGGTTCGTCTCGGGCGTGACGTCGGCCAGGAGGCGCTTGGCGCAATCCTTGGCTTCCTGCACGTTGGGCTGGTCGAACGGATTGGTCTTGAAGTAGGCGTTCGCGACGGACGTCGCCATTTCCCACAGGAAGAACTGGGCGCCCAGGTCGTAGTCGTCTTTGACTTCGCAGACGAAGACCGGGTGGCCGGCTTTTTCGAACGCGGCGAGCTTTTTCTTGAGGACCAGGCCCTTGGGGCCGGCGGGCACGATGCCGACGAAGTAACGGTCGTCGCCGTACGCGCGCGGGGCGGCGAGCTTTTCGCGGGGAATCGGCACGACGCCCATTCCCTCTTTGCCGGTGCTTTCGGCCACGAGCTGTTCGGCCCAGTCGCCGAAGCACTCCCACTCGCGGGTCGTCACGAAGGTCAGCTTGTCGCGGCCGAGCTTCGCGAGCGCGGCCATCGAGATACCGAGGTCGGACGCGGGGTTCTTGGCCGGGTCCATCTCGTGCAGCGTGAACTTGGCGGCCGCTTCGGCGCTTTTGAGAATCTTCGCGACGTCGACGCCGATGAGCGCGGCGGGCACGATACCGAACAGCGTCAGGGCCGAGAAACGGCCGCCCACGTCCGGCGGGTTCACGAACACATGGCGGAAGCGGTTCTCCTTGCCGAGGCGCTCGAGCGCCGTGCCGGGGTCGGTGATCGCGATGAAGTGACGGCCGGCCTGGTCGCCTTCTTTTTTAAGCGCTTCGGCGAAGAAGTGCTTGAAGAGCGAGGTCAGCTCGATCGTGCTGCCGGATTTGGATGAAACGATAAAAAGCGTTTTTTTGCCCGCGATCAGCTTGTCGACATCGGCCACGCGGCGCGGGTCGGTGCTGTCGAGGATGACGAGCTTCGGATGTCCCGGCTTGTTGCCAAAAATCGTCTGGAACACTTCCGGCGCGAGACTGGAACCGCCCATGCCGAGCAGGACGGCGTACGCGTATTTGTGAGCCTTCACGTCGGCGACAAACTCGGCAATCTCGGCGAGGCGCGTCGCGGTTTCTTTGGGTGCGCGCATCCAGCCGAGGCGTTCGCGGATTTCCTTGTGATGGGAAGGGTCTTCCTTCCAGATCAGAGGATCATTTTTCAGAATGCGCTCAAAGAAGGACTGCTCG
This sequence comes from uncultured Planctomycetia bacterium, assembly GCA_964430735.1. Taxonomy (GTDB): domain Bacteria; phylum Omnitrophota; class Gorgyraeia; order 2-02-FULL-51-18; family JAGOUK01; genus JAGOUK01. Next base: position 85,916 of record CAYSFB010000002.1, read on the forward strand.
TACAGGCCCTTGAGCCCGCGGACGACCGCGGCTTCATTTTTTCCCCAATTAAAGTGCGTCTTCATGACGACCTTCCCGTTAACGGGCAGCGGCGAGTTTGCCACGTTTTTCCTCCAGATGAGCCAACAGTTGTTTGAATGAATCGCAGAAGGAATCGACACCCTCGTTCTCGAGCTGCTGCGTGACGACCTTGAGGTCGATGCCGGCCTTCGCAAGCGCGGCCAGTTCGCCCGCCCAGTCGCCCGTCTCGAGCTTGAGCGCGGCGACGCCGTGGTCGCGGAACGCGTCGACGGTCGCCGGGGGCACGGTGTTCACGGTCTGCGGTCCGATGAGCTCTTCCATATAGAGCGTGTCGCGATAGGCGGGGTTCTTGGTGCTGGTCGAGGCCCACAGCGGCCGCTGGACCTGCGCGCCGTTGGAGCGCAGCGGGAAAAAGCGCGCCGCGTTCGGCGCGAACAGCTTCTTGAACTCGGCGTAAGCGGCGCGGGAATTGGCGATGGCGGCCTTGCCGAGGAGCGCGGTGAGCGCGGCCTTTTGCGCGGGGTCGGTCGCGGCTTTGATCTTTTCCTCGAGCAGCTTGTCGACGAGCGAATCCACGCGGCTCACGAAAAAGCTCGCGACCGACGCGGCGCCGGCGCAGGACTTTTTCTTCCAGTGGAGCTCTTCGAGGCCGTCGAGATAGGCATTCATGACTTCGATGTGGCGTTCGACCGAGAAGATGAGCGTCACGTTGACCGGGATGCCGTCGGAAACGACGGCCTTGATCGCGGGGATCCCCTCTTTGGTCGCGGGGATCTTGATCATGACGTTCTTGCGGTCGACGCGCTTGAACAGCTCGCGCGCCTGGCGGGCCGTGCCTTCGGTATCGCGGGCGAGAAGAGGGCTGACTTCGATCGAGATGTAGCCGTCGACGGCCTTGGTGGCCTCGTAAACCGGCTTGAAGATGTCGGCCGCGGCCTGAATGTCCTTGATGACGAGGTCCCAGTAGATCTCTTCGGCGGAGAGGCCCTTTTCGACGCCCTTCAGGATGTCGGCGTCGTAGTCGGAGCTCTTGGAGATGGCTTTGTCAAAAATCGTGGGGTTGGACGTGACGCCGCGCAAGCCGTCCTCGGCGATCATTTTCTGGAAGTCGCCGCGCGCGATCATGCCGCGCTGGATGTTGTCGTACCAGATGCTCTGTCCGAGGTCTAAAACGGCTTTAAGACGGTTCTGTGACATGCGGGCTCCTTAAATTTAAGCCCGAATCATACCACCATCGGAGAATGCTTGGAAGCGGTGACGAAGCCGGCGCTTTTTTGATCAAAACGCCAGATGAGGGATCCTGTGATCTTCGCAATAAGTGATGATTTCCTGATCCCGCGTGGTTAAAACCGCGCCCAAACTCATCGCGGACGCGATGATGATCCGATCCGAAGGGTCGCGAGGACAGTTATCGGACAATCGGGTGCTCGCGACCGCTATTTCCGGCGAAAGTTCCTCCAGCTCGATTCCTGGAGCCCCCAGAGCCCGCCTCAACCAGGCCAGGCAATCCGTCGGCAACTTCACGCGGCCTTTGGCTTCCAACATAGCCACTTCCCACATCGAAATTGCAGAAACGCAAACCAAGCTGTTTTCTGAATGCTCCTGGATCTGCCGATCAATCGCCGGAGCGTCACTTTTCAGATTCCCGTTCACGAACCCAAACCAAACATGCGTGTCCAGCAACAAAGGAGGGGCATTAGTCTTCATTCGCACTCCACTTCTCTCCGATGGGACCCACGATGTCACCCAAGATGACGGCGGTGCCCTTCATAAATCCAGACGCTTTTTTGCCTGGCTTCCAGTCGTCGGTGATCGGCACCAGCTTCGCCACCGGCCGGCCGTGTTTGGTGATGATGATTTCGGTGTGATTTTTTTCGACCTCGTCCATCAGCTTGAGGCATTTGGCCTTAAAGGTACCCGCCGAAATGTTCATGAATCCTCCATGGATTACTTATATGACCATAGTCATATGACTATGGTCATATATAGTATACGGGACAAATATCGGGATTTCAATTGACTCTATGCCGACTGGGCGAGTGCCTGAAGAGCGATGCGGGTGTGGGTCAGGAATGCGGTGACGGTGCGAGTCGGCCGAACCACATACTTGCGAAAAACCATGCGCATCTTAAGACGCCTCGGCACCACCCGGAAAAGAATGAGGGTTGCCAGGGTCACGGTCATTCCGAAAAGGGTTGTCCACTCGGTTTGATACCGCTCCAAAAGCATCGACAGGTCTTTTAATTCCGTCCGGGCCAACAAAGCCAGAAGAAGGAGCGCCATCACCGGAGGATTTTTCATCGTGACGAGGCCGGTGACACCCTTCTTCAGCTTCCAGGCGTCCAGTTTGAGTTCCGCCACCTCGCTGTTCGCCGGCGCCGGCACGCCGATCCCCGGCATTCCTTCGAACTCCAGATATACCCCCGCTTCCGCCAACCGCGCCCCCAGCCGCCTCAGTTCTTGCCGCATCTCCTCCGACCGGCCAGCACCTTCAAAAGTCCCCTTTTCAATCAACACCTTCACCGGCTCCGACCGAGTTTCTAACAGTTCCTCAAACACTCTCTGCTCGGAACCCTTGCCTTCCTGCTCTCCGGCCCAAGCAATATCCGGCGTCCATAGCGCCGCCGCTTCCAGCCCAAGTTGAGCCGTCCAGTCCACAACACGGACGGCCAAGCGGGCGCCCTGCTTTTTATTTCCATATCCGTCCTTGAATTCAACGAGCCGGTAGACTAAACGGAATGCACGCATCAAACGGTCAAACGCTCCGGCTTCGATGACCTGCGGGCCGAATCGCCGAATGTATTTTTGGGTCAGCAGCCTCGCCATACGGACCGTGCGGTCCCGGTCTTTCAGATCGCCGATCGCCTCCGCAGTTTGAGCCATATAGGCCAGGGTCGTGATTTTATCCACAAAACGGTCCTTCTCGGAGCGCGGATCTGCTCCGCTGCCGAATTCGGCTCGAAGCTCCTTTTTAAAATTACGCAGCCCGACTTTTCGTATATCCCGATCAACCTGGGTGAAGTTATCGCGATCCGTCAGCAATTGCAGCTTATTGACGAGGATCTCCTCGTAGAATCTGCTGCTAAGTCCGTGAGGGCTTTTGGCCAGCGCGATCAGTTCCTTTTTGACGGGATCGCTCAAATCGGCATACCCCGGCATTTCCAGATACCGGTGCCCCCGCATTCCGCGTGCTATGTACAATTCTCTCTGCGGCTTGTTCCAGTGCCGGCTGCCGTTTTTGTGCGGTGGCTTGCCCATGTCGGATAGCTGGTGCATCAATTCTTCATAGATCGCTAATTTGACGCTGCGCTTCGTTTCCTCGATGCCCCAGTCGCCGTATCCAAGACCCAGGACGAACGAGCGATAGGTGGAGCTGTAACTTAAACTCTGTCCTCTGCCGACTCCCAGATGCAAAAAGCGGGCGGCGTTCAATGGAACTCCAGTCCTTTCGCTAAAATATTGCTCTGCTTTTGGCACTTCGTTCAACAGATAGCGCCGGATCTGCCCAGGCGTCCAATAGGTGAACTTGTTGCGGCCCGCTTTTAAATACTGCGCCAATGCGGCCTGATTGGCCTCACGGTTCAGCCTACGCTTCTTGGGAGCCATGCCGGGCACAAGGCCGATGAACCGGGGAGTTTCATAAAGACGGTCGAGTGAGTTCGATCCGGCCAGACGCGCACCGGATTCATCTTGAGGGTCTTCCTGGGCGGGTCCAACCCCTCCCTTTTGTTCCGACCGGGGAAGGCGTCCGGTATCGATATCGTTATCGGTATCTTCGGCGAACTCGAAGTGAGCCAGGAGCCGCTTCATCAGATCCAGCTTGAGACCGGATGCCCGGATAAGATCCTTCGCCGCCTCCGTTCCGGCCGACGGAAACACATCATAGGCGAACTCGTCATTGGACGATTCAGCGTGGTTCAGCCGGGCCGTCCGGCTGCGCTCCTCGTTCTCCGATTCCCGCCTGGCCAGAAGCATTTCGTCGAGCAGCTCGCGCAGCTTCGCCTGGCGCACCGACTTGGGCGACTCCAGCATGTCCAGGGCGACGGCCCGCAAGTCGCTGAATTCGGCGCTGAACGGATTCACCTGGCTCAGCAGGGCGCGCATGTCGGCATCCAGCGATTCGAAAAAGCGGTTGAAACGACGGAGCGATTCGGCGTACTGATGCGACGCCTGGATCATTTGTTTTTGGACGCCGGGAGGGTATTCGTCGAATTTTTGATAGGGATAAGCAAGGATGGAAAAACTCGAACGCTCCCTGTCGGACAATGAGACGCTGTCCAAGTCAAAGTATTCCCGAAACTTCGCCGAATCATCCGGTCCGCTTGCTTTCCGATGAATCGGATACAGCCGGCTCACGTAATCCGGTTTCAGTTTCAGCATCAGGTTCAATGCTTCGAATTCCTGGAACGTTTTAGGAAGATAGCGGGTCAAATTGTTCTCCGAACGCCCGTCGTCCGTCGTTGAACCCGGGAGCACGCGAGAAATGCCCCGGACCAGCTCCGGCGTCCAGATGGGGGCCAGCATCTGCCTGACCGTCCTGCCGTCGCGCGCGACCGGATAGCGGCTCACCAGCTCCGCCGCCGGCAGATACCGCGAGAGAGCGACCTGCGTCGCCGTGGAAACGGACGCCTTGAGGAACGCCCTGCGTTGGAACCAGGCGTCGAGCGCGAGCGCATGGTTCCAGGCGCGGCGAAGCATGTCACGGCGCACATCCAGGACCAGCGCACCGGAATCCGGACCCTCCCCCTCAGCGTTGAAGCCGCGCAGCGCCTGAAGGTAAGCCGAACGCCGGACAGGGTCCGCCTCAAACATGACCCGCTCGGCGATTTTTTCCGCTGCAGCGGTCAGCGGATCCCGGCGCCAGATCCGAGACAGCCATCCGCCGGCAACCTGCGGCTGCAACTCGCCGGCCCATGCAAGCAGCTCGTCCGCTTCCACAAAACCAGACCCAGAACCGGACGCCCTCCCCTCCGGGTCTTGTGGGGAGGGGTTACCAGCGTCATTTGATTGGTCAGCCAGCCGGGCGCCCAACCCGTCCCTTTTGGACGATTCCGGACCGGATCCGGTTTGCAAAACCCGTGACACAAAATCGCGCTCGAATTCCGCCAATTGGGCGGGCGTGACGTGTTTGACGCCTTTGAATCGAAGCAGAGACGTTTCCATAAATTCTCTTTTATCAGGGTCGTTGATGACATTCATGGCCGAGAGTCGGCGAAGACTCGCCATCCTGTGCGTGATCAGGTGTTGATACACGTGCATCAGCTCATGAAGTTCGACGTTCTCCTTGTTCGAATACCAAACCGCCATGACTATGACCGCGAAGTATGCCCCGGTTATCGCTGCATTTACGTACTGCGCGCTAAAAACATTAAGGGCCAGCAAAGCCGCATTGATGAAATCAAAATAAGAAATTCCAAAACGTGAAATGACGTTCATCCGCGATACGCCGCTTCCGTCTCCAAAGTAATAGGTGGTGACCTGGCGCGGGAAGATGGGGCCCAAACTCATGAGCGCGTATTGGGCCGCTCCGCGCCACCGCCTCTTTCGCCGCTCATGCGCTGCCATCTTCCACATCGTTCGCGTGAAAAGCGCGGGAGAACCGTGAATGAAATTGATGGTGATTCCTTCGCGTTTCGCCCTTTCGACGAGAAGGTCCGCAAACTCTCGATTGGAAAGGGGTGCCCCAAGCGTCGGACTGATCAGATTCAGTTCATGGAGACCTAAACCGGACGATGTCCCCTCCGGGTCGTTTGAGGTGGATTCATGGTTTTCTGAAGCCAGTCGGGCTCCCAGTCCGTCCCCAATTTGCGATTCCGAACGAGGTCCGGTTATAGAATCTTTGCGAAGGCGGACTCCGATGCTCCCGCCTTTAAGATAGCGGAAGACAGGACCTGCCCCTTTCTTCTCCCGAAGCCCGGCGAGAAACGTGCTTTCGGGCCCGATACTCAATCCGAGCTTCAGACCGAAGTGGTGAATCGCCTCGAACGCCGCAAAGAAAGCCATCCACCACCCGTAAAACTCCAAGCCGGGCTTGATGACGAGCGATCTCCATGGATCGCCCGATGCGGCGAGAATCGGAACGCCCGCCAAAAAGGCCCCCGTCAGAATCTGTTCCGCCCGCAGAACATGAGCCCATCGATGCCGGAACGACCGCTTTTGCGAACCGCTCCAATCCGGATACCAAAAAATCCTTGCCGTCCAGAACGCGAAGGCGGTGATGAGCGTCTGTGCCACCATAAATACGCCCATCGTCCTGAATGACGGGGCGAGAAAAAACAATCCCGTCAGCGCTCCTCCGGCGATACCTGTCGAAAAAATCGCTGTGACTTTGCCTTGAGTGGGAGAAAAAGCTCTTGACCCGCGCTTCGCAGAAGCCGGATCCGGATTCGCCGCCATCCGCGCACCCGATCGCTCCCCGACTATGCGCTCGATCAAAATTGAATCTGGCGTGTCTTGGTTCATCAGCATACCAGCCCCGACGAAGTGCGCTTTAAAACGGCTGTCTTTAAAAGGGCGCGTATATACCAGTACCTGGCGACCCGCATCAATTTGGCCCAAAGCTTGCTGTAGAGCTCTCAAGACCAGGAGATTGTCGTCAAAAACTTTTGCAAACTCCGGCATGCGCCCGTCAGCCGCGGTGGGAACGATCAGGACGTTGTAACGATCCGAATCATCCGACGAGATCGCCAAACGAATCATGTAATCGTCTTCGTTCCGGCCGGCGTTCCGAATCAAAGAAGCGTGAGTTGGATATCCTTTGGCACCGGGTATGCGGCGCGGCGCTGCGGCAAAATGCACCAAACCGGGTTCCTCGAATTGAAACGAGGCGATTACACCAACTCCGGGATACGTCGACATTAATTCGGTTAACGAAAGGGTGAGATCCGCCGCCAGATCTTCCCGGCGGACCGTGCGCATCGACTGCGCCATCAGCGCGCCTGGGCGGGAAGATCTTGGGGTGATTTCTTTAAAGAAAGTTCTCGGCTCATTTCGCTTGGACTCAAAACCAAAATGACGCGCCAGCAAGTCCCCTGTGGCACCGTCGGATAGATCACGCACGCGCACATAGGTCACGGGAGTATCGTGCGCGAACCAATCCATCGCCTGGGAAGCAAGAGCCTTCGCCGCTCCTTTTCTCCTGAATTCATTTTTCACAGCGATCACGTTGATGAATCCCTGATCTCCAATCCGGCCGGCGACCAAAAATCCCCCTATGTTGCCGTCAATGGTAGCCAGCCATGTTTTGTGGACGAGACTGCCGGTCCCGCCCTTTATATAACTCCTGAGAGAAGCCAGCATCACCGGATCGGGAAGCGGGTCATATCCTTTAAAAATAGTCTGATAGTCATCCCGGTAGATGGGCAAAAGTTGTTCCGCGTCTCCCAGCTCCGCCTCCCTAACCCGAATATCCGCCTTTGATTCCGCCATCCGCGCGCCGGCTTCTGATTCGGGGTCGATAATTTTGGCGAGGTCGAGGAGCATTTTCCGGTCGTTCGAAGAAACGCTGTCGGTGACGCTTTTTTTCTTCGCGAATGCTTTTCTCAAACGCGCCACCTCGTCCAGATGCTGCTGGAGAAAAGTGCCTTCAAAAACCTTTTTTGACTCGCCATTTCCGTTGAACGCGTTGTCGACATGCTCCAAAAGGATGTTCGCCTGACGCAGGTCTTCGACCTTTTCCATACCTGAAAAAAGCTTATTTTGATCCGCACGTCGGATCAGGTGACGGGCTGCCTTCAAAATAGGGTCGTTCGGATCGAGGCTCGGGCGGTTGTACCGGCGTTTCTTTTCGCCGATAGGTCCTATCTCATCCCGGCCCGCATCGATCGTATCCTGGATCCGATGCGACGCGACCCCGAGACGTCTGGCGGCTTCATGGAAGTATTCCTGAGCCCGATCGATCGCGACGTTGCGGGCGTCATCCCCGGACCGGCGGTGGGAATTGAGGTTTTTGATGATGTTGTCCGTGAACTCTGATCTTCTCCGGCTGATCTCGTCGCGGATGTGGATGTAATCGGCTGTACTTGAAGCGGAGTTCAGCTCCGTGACGATGAAGCCGGTCAACAATCCGATGTCCTTAAAGTTGACGTATCGGTCCAATCCGAACGGATTCAATACGCCCTCGGCCATATCCGTGAGCCGCATCGTCGCCATCAAATACTGGACATCCCTGAACCTCAGTACTTCCAGCGCGACTGTCACCAGGTCTTGAAGATGTCCGTCTGTAATGCGGGGCACTTCCTCGAGTTTTCGGGCGGTCAAGACCACGGGATAATCTATGCCTTCGGAAGGTCCGATGAAATACGGGTCGTTCAGCACGTTTTCCACAAATTGACGGGCCAATGCCTCATCCCGCAGATCGTGGCCGGCACGAACGATCTCAAGCGCCGCTTTCTCGATCGGGCGCTTGGCTCCGGAGCCCTCCCACTGCGCATAGTATTCGCCGCTCAACGCTTCGTCGCTGCTCAAAGAACGCAGCAAGGACTGTGACAGTGACATCAACTCGCTTTGAGCGTACGTCATGAGACTCGCACGATCCCGACGCAGGCTGGTGGGGTATTTTTCGCTCCAATAGAACATTCCGCCTTCGTTCATATCCGCCAACCCCAAAAGACCCAAAAAGTAGAGCTCGGAAGCGAGGCGGTGGATGAAATGGTGGGCTGCTCCCGCGTCTTGAGCCGCGCCCTTTAACCTCAGGATCAGCCGATGCATCCGGTACACCCGATCGCTGTAATAGCGGCCGAGCGACGCTCCCAGGTAGGGGTGATCCTCGCTCAGATAAGCCCGTCGCATCTCCATCAGGTAGCCTTGAAGTTTTTCCAGCTCGGCCGCCAATTGGGGGTCCCGGACCTTTTTGAGCGCTTGCTCCGGAGAGAGGAAAACGATCTGCCGGATCCCGCGCTCAGGCAGGTCCTCCCCGGTGTCCGGCAGCAGATCGAGACCGATTATCTCCTCTTCGATCTGAGAGTGATAAACGACGCTCTGGATGTGCAGAAGCGTCCATTGATTCGATCCGGGGGATTTGAATTTGTTGTGGTCCAAGATATCGACGATGATTCCGATCCGACCCTTGATCTGAGCGGTGGCTTCGCTGATCCGCAGCAGCTCAGCCGTGGAAAAGCCTTCGGCTTTTCCACGTTCGCCCAGCCGGATGACCTCATCAAGATCATCGATCAAATACCGGCGGAGCCAGCCGCTCCACTCGGCGTCACCGATCCGCGCCGGAGGCGTCTTCGGATCGAGTCCCGAAGACTTTAGAGCCGCCGCGAGCATGTCCACCCCTTCTCCGGAAACGTGCTTTTTTTGAATACGCGACATGGTCTCCAAGACACAGCTCTGCGCCTCGTCTCTTGCCGGTCCGGGCTTCAGCATATCCCCCAATACCCAGCTCGTTTCGCGGATGAATTTGCCATTTTCGACGATAAAATCCGCCAACGCCGTCTCGGCGCGGCTCACATCCGGACGGTCTGATAACAAGACTTGGGGCGTGTCTTTGCCGTCCGCATCCTCGGCCGCTTCGAACACCAGTTTTGCCGGGTCGATCACGATCGCGGAATCTTCGCCGCGCATGGCGTCGGAGAGATAGTACAAAAACTGCCCAGCGGCCTCCGCGTCCTTCAAAACGAGAACGCCCGGTTCCGACGGATGCTGTTGGAAGCCCGCGGCCTTTAGCCAGTTGACGATCATGAAGCGTTCCGGATGAAGCCGGAGCTTCACCGAAAAGCCGTCGTTTTGAGCGGCCATGATCTCGGACGCCAACTGCCTCAAATAGGCCGGCAACGCCACGGAATAATCCCGATCCCCGATCTCCTTGACGCCGGCGGCCATCCTCGCGCCAAGCTCCTTCGACCCGTCCCTCTTTGCGGATCCGGAACCGGGTTCGGTTTCCACGATCAGAGCCGGCTCTTGCCGCCGGTTCTCGGTTAGTCGGATTGTCTTGGGACTGCGGTCTCTTTGCGCCAGCCGCGCGGCTTTTGTTGGCGCAAAATAAGATAACCCGGTAATTTCATCGACGGCTTCTTCGGCGCGAGGGCCCACAGCGGACACGGTAAGCATCGCTCCTTGACCGGCTGCCAACAAACCTATTTCGGACATTTCTTTTGCATTCACCGATTGCCTGCCGTCATGCAGGCGTATTTCGGTGCCTTGATAAGCTCGTGCAATCGACGCAATCTCCAGGGAGGGATGAAGGTGAATGCCGCCATCCCTGATCACAGTCACCATTCTTTGGAAAGATGCGTTTGGATTTTTTTCCGGCTGAACTTCCGCCAGCCGCGCGCCGCGGGGTGATGCAAAAACACGGTCGGACCGGGAAATCACCAGCAATGGACGCTCTCCCCATCTGGCGGGTCCGACGGGTCTCACAAAAAAGCCTTTTTCCTTGAATCTCCATTCAGGCGCCGGACCACGGATAAAGGCCGCCCCGTTCTCGCCCACGAGCTCCCCGAGCCCTTCGATGGCCTGTGGCCAAGTCGCAAGCCTTCTCCCGCCCCGTCGGAATTCACCTTCCAAAAAGTCGTCATTGAAGACAAAATCGGAATAGACGAGGCTGTAGGTTCCGGTCAGATTCCGGTCGTCCCAAAAAGGCTTGTGATGCAGCTTGGTCCTGGACCGGATGTCGTCGCTTACGGCCGGATCAGCCTCCAACCGGCGCTTGATCTCCACGAGGTTGGACGGACTCAAGTCGATCACGGCTTCGCGGCGCATTTGAGGAAATTCCTGATGAAGCATCATAATCTCCTGGGTGTTGCGCCCGGGACCGATGATCAGGTTGTTGCCGGCGGCCATCGCCGACCGCGCTTCAGGAGTCAGAAGCTCCAGGCCTTTTTGGAATTGCGTTGTTTTTTCCGCTAGACGGTCGGGCGTCAGTTCGTCCCCGGTCTCGATCCCGAGATCCAGATCAGACGAATCCGCCAAAGCCTCGCGCGAGACGCGGATCCAGTAGGGATTCAGTCCTCCGACGATTTCGACAGACCCCTGACCTAAAAACGGTTCGAGGTCCACGTCCAGCCGGATTGCGTCCAATTCGTCCGCGGTCTTGGCATTTTGGATCCGGTCATAAAGCTCGTTCACCCGCACGCTGGCCAACGTAACTTTGGGGATGAGCGCCTTCAGCGCGATCTCAACCGCCTTGAATTCCTTCAGATAACCAGGATCGAACTCTCCGCGCTCAGCTGCGGCGGCGGCGGCCTTCCACACACGCGCTTCCAGATGGTAATACTGCCGCCGGGAAACACTCCGATGATCTTCAACGCCAAAGTCGTTCATTTTTGATCCCAGCATCCGCATCGTGGCGGCGACCCCATCGAATTGCTCTTCCAAATAAACCGGGTTTGAGGCGCAATTTTCACGGGTCAGCCATTGATTCGCCACTTCACGCCAGAATCCGTCTTTGCCGTGATTCGCGAAGCCTCGGATGGTTTGAACAATTTCCTGCGATTTGGGATGAAGATAATCCGCAAACGCTTCGTTGAGTTGCACTTTTTTATCCAGCCATTTACGCCGGAACTCCTCATCCATTGCCATCCGCGCGCCGTCGGCTGTTGCGGGTCTTAAGTCAGCGTCAGAAAGGTCAGGATCGCCTGTCGGCGGATCATTCCCGTCCCAGTCCCATCCGCCTGAATTATCGCCATCGGAGTCTTCCTGATGAAAATGCAAAAGTCCGTCCCAGGCCTTCTGATAGGCGTCACCTTGTAGGATCGATCGAAAGGGGCCGATGACGGCGGACCGCTTCAAGTCGATTCCGAATTCAGGAAGCTCAAGCGCCTCGATAAGGTCATGACGATCTTTGTCAAAACCGTTGATTCCGGAATCGACACGGAGCGCTATCGTCCGATGTCTTCGTTCGGATGGAATGCTCTCGAATTCCAGAACCAGAGAGTCCGCTCTGGAGGATCGGTCCGTATCCGACCCGATGAGCGGGCCAAGAACGACCGTGGGCGGAAACTTGTGCTTCGCGAGCTGATCGTGCAGCTGACGCGCAGCCGCCTGCGTCCTGAGCTCCCCGCGCAAACGATGATCGTCGGGCGCATAAAAGATGAATTTAAAGCCCTGTTGCCGCAATTCTGACAATAGGCCGAGCGTCTCAGACTTGATCTCCTTCAAATCGCTCTTAGAGGGCCTCTCATCCGCATAATCAACGTTGACCCATGTGCTGGCATCACGCGATATCACAGAAAAATCCCCACCCTCCAGAATTTTGTCCAAATGCGGCAGGGCGCGCGGAGGCAGCGGAAGCGCGCAGTATTCCAGCAATCCTTTTCGCCGAAGCTCCTTCAATTGCTCGAGGACCTTTTCTGCCAAACCGGCGCCGAACCAATCCAGGTCCAGCATCAGCACCTCGCCCTCACGATTCAAAAGGGACTCCAGGTAATCCGCCGGTTTTTTTCCGAATTTTTTCACATCGGCTCTCACGTTTATCCGAAAAGCGATCTGCTCCGGGTCCAAGGAACTTCGGTCTTTCCCGGATTCCGGATCGGGACGGCGGGAAGGCGTGGACAGCGCCAGGTCCGCCCGGCCTTGGTTGATTTTTTGATAAAGTTCCTGGGCGGCTGGAAAATTGGGGTTGTCTAAAAGATTCTTCCACCGCGTGTCAAAAGCCATGCTTCGTTGGATCGTGAAGGCTGCCTGATCAATCTTGTGGAGCCGGGCGGCAAGATCAAGCTGACGTTCGATTTCTTTTAGAAGTGCGGCCGGATTTCCTAAGGATGAGAGTGACTGCAGATCGTCCTCCCTCAGCGCGTCTTCCCTGCCTGCTGTCGCCACTCTTTGGATAAAATGAAGGTAAGACCTCATTCCGTGCGTCGGCTTCCGCGCCTCGCGCATGGAATCCATAACCGCACCACCGACCAAATACAGGCCTTCCAGGACATTCTCGGACTGACGCAGGTCGAGCCAATCAAATCGCGCAGAGAACGTGTGTCGTATCAAGGCGAGCATGAACTGGTCGATGTCATCCCGCTCAATTCCGGCGGGGGCCGCACTCTCTTTTGCAATGATCCCAAAGACCCATTCGCGCACCGCGTCGATCTGATACCCGTATTCGACGAGCCATCGAAAGGCGGCTCTTTGGATGTCCGCATCGTCGGTCTGGTCATACACGGCCATGGTTCTGGTCAAAATATCCTCCGGAACGCTTTGGATCGGATCGGCAAGCTCGCGGATCGCAGCGATCGCGATTTGTTTCCGCTCAGAGTCCGTATCGGACGATTCCAAAATGCTCAGATGGTAACGGATCTGCTGCTCGACATTCGCCGCCAGCCGCGCACCGTCAGGTTCCGAATGCCGCGCCAGCTGGGAAGAAATTGTAGAATCGTACGCGTTTCGGATCGCGATCGCGTGGTCAAACGTGTCCTGCGAACCCTTGAGCAGCCCCAGAAACGCGTCGAAGCTCCAGTCCACGAATTTAAAACTGTCGCGGAGTTTTTTGGCGACCTTCTGATTGATGCCGAAGATCGTGTCCCGTCCGAGCGGAGCGAGATACGGATATTCCTGCGCGAAGTCGGCGGAACGGCCGTGGGTTACGAGAACATCCAGATCCGACTGCCACCAGCGCAGAAGGAAAAAAAGCTCCTGCAGGGATAGCGTGCGTTCGATCGAAAGGGGGCTGTACCAAAAATCGTCGGGATGCGCGGCGATCCACGGCCGGTAGACGTTCTGCCAGAGCGCGAGCTGGCTGCTCATAGACAGTCTCGGAAAGTTCCCGGGCTGGGCGTGATCGAACTTCAGCCATTCCCCGTCTTCGGTGAGTTTGCGCCGGATCAACCCCTCTTCCAGCCGCGCCTCGGCTACCTCCACGTGCGGCTGACTCTCCGGCGACAGCCACTCGTAGATGGAAAAGATCGCCGCGGCACGGGCGTGCGCGATGCGACCTTCCCGGTCATAGCCGGGGTTCTTTGCCTGGTGGGCCTTCAGGATCGTTTCGGTGTCATAGGGTGAAGGCAGGCGGAGCGTCGTAATAAAATCCAGCACTTGCCCCATCTCCACCGCGGTGTCTGAATCGGCTGTCCACTCGCGCGCCATCGACCGGCGAACAGCGGGATTTGTATCAAAGATCCCCTCATACACCTCTTTACGCGATCCGATGTCCGCCAGCCGCGCGCCGGAAGCGGATAGGGCCGGAAGTCCGGATTCGATCAGAAGGGACTGGAGCGCTTCTTCCTGCCGGGCCGCTGCGGTCACACCGGAGAGGGTTTCCCGATGCTGCTGGTAGAACCGCCTGCTTGCTGCTTCGCCGGCAGCGACCGCGTCGAGCGTCAAGTCGGGGCTTTGCACGTCCCGCAAAACAGCAACAAGATATTGTTCCGTGAACATGAAGGGTCTTTCGATCAAAAATCCTCGGTCTTCCTCAGGAAGTGCACGCCAGGCGGAGCGCACCAGCGAACGGACATCCGTTCCGCTGGACTCTGTCAATTCGTCCAAGAGGTCCCGAAGCTCGGGCTTACGGGGCCGCGCATCAGCACCCGCCGATTCAGGAAACACCAACGCATTCAACAGCCATCTCTGGCGCCTGCGGTACGACACCTCTTCAGAGGCGGTGCGCATCTTGTTTTGTAGCCGGGCAAGCGCCGGGAGGGAACGTGAGAGAAAAAGCTTTATTCCGATCAGGTCTTCGTCATCAAAGCCCGTGCGATTATTCCGAAGGTGGGGACCAAAAAACGCGGCTCTCCAAGCGAGCGTTTCGTCCGAAGCCACGGCAGCGAGCGTGCGCAATCTTTGTTCATAAAGCTGCTGACCGTCGATGTGGTACATCGTATGGAATGCCAGCCAGCGGTCGGCCGTGCCCAATTGTCTGGCCCAAGGACTTCCGGTGGACCGGAGATCCGGGATGACTTGGGCGTCAACCCGGAGCATCCACGCGGCGATCCTGTCCGCATCCCCGCTGTCCAAAATTGATTCCGCCTGGAAAAAAAGTTCGCGTTCCGAGGGATTCAACAGCAGGTAAGATTTTTCTGCGGGCGCTTGTTTAAGCTGATGGGTCATGTAGGCGCTTCTGTCAGATGCCCCTTCCGCAGTACGGTCTTTGGCTACCGACAGCCGCGCCGCGGATATCCGCGGAAACGGCGATTTTAGATGACCAGAGTCAAAAATCGCCATATGGTTTTTGTCGTCGGGCAGTCGGCGCACGTCGACCCGCATCGGGTAGGATGCGGACTGAAGCAGACGTGTCGGGATGTCGTTGTCGATGATGCTGAGAAGCCCCGCTCCGAAGCGGGCCCGGGTTCCGGTGAGATCGATGTGACGGAAAACGCCGTCCTCGTCCGGGTAAGAGAGGAAGTGGATGGTTTCGCAGTATGCGGCGAGGCGCGGAATGGCCTTTCGCAGGGCTTCGGCGTCTTTCAGATCGACCCGGACGACCAATGGGTCGTTGAATCGCTCCATGATCCAAACCGCCAAATGGCGCAGCCCGGCAACCGCCAAATATAGAGGAGACAAAAACACCCATGCAGCCATCCGCGCGCCGGAATCATCCGCCCCGTCTCCATGTGACGATTTGGGACCGGGAGCGGGTTTGGTTTTCGCGGCTTCCGTCGCGATGCGGGTGATTTTGGAACTCACGAACCACACCCAGACAGCCGAGGCGACCGAGGTGACTGCAAAGAAATTCCACGGGTTATCCGATCCGTAAGCCAGGCGCGTCACGGGATACCAGTAACAAAAATTGTATGGCAGCATCTCGAGCACCATGCGGACCTGCGGATTTCGAACGAACCCGGTCAGGCCTTGCTGCCGCAGTTCGCGCCAGAGATTGATTTTTTCTCCGAACACGAACGCCATCGTCAAACTGAGGGGGGTGTGCACCAAATTCGCGGCGATGCCGATATCAAAAGCCGATCGATGCGCCGCGTCTGGAATGGCCTTCAGCACGAACGGCAGCCAGACAGTGTATTGATGAAACGATCCGATGAGGCCCGAACTGAGCGCCCATCCCCATGCGCTGGAAACGCGATCCGCAATCGAGCCCTCCTCTCTCATTGTTTTGGCGACAAAAATGGTGACGAACACCGTGCATACGCGGGCCAGCGCCCGTCCGAGGTTTTGCAGGTTCATGTGATCCAACCCGAACGCGAACATCAGCCCGATCGGCGCACCCACGATCGCCACCTGCTTCCACTTGTTGGGGTATTGACTGGCAAAAATAATCAATGCGAGGAGCGACCACCCCTTGAGCATGGTGGGAATGCCATTGCTCCAACCCCAGGCATACTCCCAATAGACTTGCGGACTCAAACTACTCAAGGCAACTACGGACATATACGCGATGCCGACCCACCCGGTCAGTTTCAGCGCCTCATTCAAAAAGTGCCTGACGGATTTTTGATGCGACATTCGCGCGCCCACGGGGCTTGAGGAGGAAGTCAGGTCGGGGTTGAACCAGTCGAAGGAGCGGTTCCGCTGCGGTTGGAGCCAATCGGACAAAAAGCCTTCGAGCCATGGAAAACGGCGCGTTCTCTTTCTGGAAATATCGATATCATAGTTCTGCAGTGTGCCGTCCGGAACTGTCGTCACCGACAAGCCACCCGCATAATCGCCCCCATCTCGCGGCCCGGACGGATCCCGGATCACCTCAATTCGGTAATACCTATCCACGGCTCTTTCGGATCCATGCCCGCCCTCATCCGTTTGCAGCCGGATCATATAAGGAACGCCGTTGGCCGTATATTTGAGGCAGATCACCTCAGGGGTTCCCTCGGGCGCAAACCGCGTGACAAAGTAGAGATCCGGTCGATCAAGAGCCTGATGAAACGCATCCGGTTCCTCGAGGTTCCATCCTTCAAGAGCCAGGGCGAGCCGCAGCAACGGATACGCGACTCCCCAAACCGCCGGGCGATCGCTCTCTCCGGGTTCAAGGCGGATCCGAGCGGTGCGTTCCGGCCCTGCAAGAAGCTCGAGATAACCGATCTTCCGAACGCCCTCCCCGCCCCTCACCTGAACGGATCCGTCATCCGTCACCAGGAGCCGGGTTCTTGAGGCCGTCTCCTGAGAGCGTGAGCCCGGATGCGTCGGGATGAAGCGCGGATGATCGTCAAAGAATTGTGCGACCGAAGCGATCGCAAGCGCACCCGCGCGGTCGTGATTCGTTTGTATTGGAAAAAGCGTGTCCAATCCGGCATGCGGCGAGCCCTCTTGATCGATGTCCAGCATCTCGACCGCAGGGACTTGCGCTTCGCCGGCCGGCCGCACGGAGGCATCCAGCCGATCCAAAATTTTTTGAATCACGGCAGTCCGGTATTTCTTTTCGAAAAAATGCCCCATCCCTTTGACGATGGTGAGCGATGCAGGGGCATGCAGGTTGATAAAGCGTGCATACATCGCGTAAAAAATCGCGAGGATCGGCCCGCCCAAAAACATGAGATTGTCCATTTGGCCGACGACGTAATGATGGGGAATCTCCTGCATAAAGGAGATGTCGAACGGATCGTTCACCCATTCCCCGGTCTGTGCAAACCAGGGCTTAAAACCCTGCCACTTGCCGATCGGCGCACGAGCCGCGGTTCTCCATTCACGCCACTTTTGCTCAAGACGATAATCCGGAACCGCCGCAGCAATGGACCGCGCAAATGCGCCGTTACGGATAATCTGAAGAAGCGCTCGGGACGGATCAAGGGGTGAGGCCATGCCGAACACGGCCCCGATCTTCAATCCGGCGAATCTCGGATCGTTGCCGCCGGCTGCCAGCGAGGCGATGCGCTCTACCGTCCAGCCTCCGTAACTATGGCCGAACCAGAAGGTTCGCTCAAGATCCATTCGAGGATACATGCCGGGCTGTGCGGTTCGAAGCGATGATAGGATTCGGTGCAGATCGTCGATCGAATCGCCCCACGTGAAAGTGGAGACATCTCCGCTGCTGGCGTTGCGGTTATCGGCGGAGGCGCGCGTGGTTTCGTCCCAAACCCTGCCGCGATGTCCTCGAAGATCGGGCCGAACCACGGCAAAGCCGCGGCCGGCGACCGCCCGGGCAAGTTCGGCAATCAGGGGTTCGGAGGCGCTGCTTTGCCACCCATGGACGATAAAGGCCGTCGGAAACGGTCCCTCGCCGTCCGGGTAATCAACATAAAAAACGATTCTTTCGTCCGGTTTGCCGGTGAGCGGAAAAGACAGCTCATATGCCGCCTCCCACAGATCGCCGACACGCTGCGGCTCCCTGAGCCGGCGCAGACTCTGACGATTTCCCCGCGACTCACGATCCATCCCCAGACGCAGAGCCCCGACTTCCAACGGATCAACGTTGACGGCTCCGGATCCGGTCGGCTGGACAAAGTTCGATAAGTCGGGCCGCGCATCCAGGCCTCCCGCGAACCGGCGGTCGGCCAAACCTCCGGTCAATGCATCGATCTCATCCAGCAGGATCTCCGCACGTGACGCAAGCCCTATGGCTGCTCCGGCGCCGGAGGCGGACGATTGAATAAGCTGCTCATACAGGTCTTCGAGTGATTCTCCCTCCACATAGCGCATCCAAATCGCAGGCGCCGTTTCGCCGGCCCCGGTCCGGACTTCAATCACCCCGAGCATTTCGACGACATCCAGCCCATGTCGTTTCAGGCCTCCATTGACCTCAACGACGCGGTCCAAAACCCGGGTCGTGACGCCCGGTATTTGGTCAAAAATCTTGATCGCCAGCCCTTTCGCGTGATTCACATACACGCTTCCCTGTGCGCCCGAGTCGTGATACGCATACGGTTCCCCTTCGAAATACACCGTCGCCACACTCCCCCGCCCGCGATCCGATGCCGCCATCCGGGCGCCGTCCTGACCTTCCTCCGGCAGCAATTCACCGGGCTGCTTCTCGAGCGGCCAGTAGTCCGGCTGGCCGGAGAGTTTGATAAAGGTCCGGCTGTCCTTGGCGAGCTGCAGTTCCAGCATCGTGCCTTCGGGCCCTCTACGCAGCCAGACATCCACGCCCGAAGCCGCGTCTCCCCTCAGAAGAAAATCTCCCAACTCGAGATCATTGATGCCGGGAGCCAGATAGATGCCGTTTATCTTGTAGACTTCGATCAAATGCCGGATATAGGCATAGAATTTTCTATCCGCTTCGTCGAGCCACGGCAACGAAAACCAGGACAGCGTGCTCATCGTAGGCCCCCCGTCTGGAAGCTTCTCCCGGCCTTCGGGTCCGTAGAACCGGCTGATCCCCATTTTTTCCAAGGCTCTGACCACCTTCGTCATCGGCTCCTTCCGCCGCTCCCAGGACCAGTCGCTGTTTTTGTCGTGGCTCCACGACCAGGCCATCCGCGCGCCTGATGCCGGCTTCGCATTCCTGCGGAATACGGCAGCAGCGGTCGGGGCTTGAACATTCACGCCCATGAAGTTGAATCTGCTGAACGTGCTGCCCGAGCCGGCCACGGCACGAAGCGACGATTCCAGCGCCTCCTTTTCCTCCCGCGAAAGCCATTCGTCGTACAGCGTGTATTCCCCTCCCTCCGTCAGAACGCGCCGAGCGACATCGAGGTCGGCGGCATCCGAGACGATAATTTGGGCCGGACGCAGCAACCGGACGGCCTGTTTCAGGTAATTTCCCAAATCTGCGTCCGCTTTAGCCTGCTCCCTAAAACCAAAAACGTAGGACCTCAGCCCTTTAATGAGGAGAGTCAAGCTATCCGCGGAATTGACGTTCGCCAAACTCCTGGCTTTGGCATACATTCGGTCATCCAAAATATCGCCTTTGACATAACTCATGCGGACCCGGTCGTACGGAAGGCCCAGCATGCCGGCGGCGGCTGCGCGCGAAGAGTGCTCGAGAAAATCGATCCGTTCGTCGCTTCGGGTGATCGCGACTGTCGGAGCGTATAAGCCGATATACCCGTCATATCCCGCTGCAGGATAAATGACCGTCTGCCCGTCCAGGAGGCCGCGTGAATCCAGGAGCCCGAAGTACGCCGCGGAATATCGGGCGACGGAACCGTCCTTCGAACCCGGCGCCTTCGGATCGCCCCCGCTGATCCCGCGCATGAGGACAGTCCAGGGGTCTTCGAGACCCGCCAGCCGCGCGCCATATACCTTCCGGCCGTCCGGAAGATTGGCGAGGATATGAACCGGTCGGGGGTTGTCCCCGGCCTGTGTCCGACGGATCTCGACCTTGCCCCCGCCGAGATCGTCGATCTCGATCTTTCCGAAATAAACGTTGGAATGGACCTGGGACATCACCCGGCCGTTGATCCGAATTAACGGCTCCGTCCCCCCGTCCATTTGAACGACGATCCTGGGCGGCTGGCCAGCCTCGATCGTGACCGGATAAATGTTATCCAGCTCCCGCATTTGGACGTAAGGCCTACCGGTGTAAGAAGTCTTGTCGGCGGGCCCGTCGTCCAAAGCAAGGACAAAAGACTGGGAACCGCTGATGATGCGCGTCGAATGACCGGGCAGAAGATCCAAAACAACCGGCTGCCAGGGGACCAGCTGGGCCAATCGGCTCCCCTCGATCAACCCCTCGGCCTCCAGTTCTTTTAAAAACCGCCGGACCTGTTCGTAGTGCTCCCAATACTCGGGAGAAGGCGCCCATCCTGAATCGGCGTCCTGAGGGTAGATATCCAACAGGTTGTACAGATACTCTTCGGCCCTGTCGCCCGGACGCAGCGGACGGACGCTGCCGGTGTCCAGCAGGATATAGCGGTCCGGATTCTGCAGTCGGTAACCGAGCTGCTTCAGGGAAAAAATATCAGCAAAGATATATCCTTTACGAAGCAATTCTTTGAACAGCCGGAAATATGCCGGATAATCCATGCGACGCACCAGTCGGTGCCGCTTCTGCAGGATCACGTACGGAAATTCATCCGAGATCATTTCCCGCATACCGTCGGACAACGACGCGATGTCCTCCGCGCTCAAAGGAATCAAAATGGGCTCCGTCGTGCTTCCCCGCAGCTCGGGGTTCTGCGCGGTCAACGCCCCTTCGAGCACGTCGCGGATGATGTCCTGGTGGGTCTGTTTGATTCTGACCCAGCCCTGATAGAGGGGGTGAGTACGCTTGGGTACGATTTTGAGGACCAGATCGGGATAAGTCATGCTTTTCAGAACGAACACCTGCGTGCCGACATTCGCGGATTCAAAAATCTTCCAGTCCGCGGACAGGATTTTTTTCAAAATGGCTGTCCGCTCGTGCGGCCAATCCGCCATCAGCAGCTGCCCGTCCAAATATCGCTCGAGATACAGAACCGCGTCATCCAGCGCCGCGTGTCGCATTCGTTCGTCTTCCGACAATCCCGAGAGTGCCGTGCGGATGTTCTCCAACGTCTGAACGTCCGTCAGTTCCAGATGCCCGGCTTTGATCCGGATCTTTTCCAGTCCGTCCAAAATCCGGAATCGGGCCGCTTCTCCGTAGCGTGCGGCCAATGAATCGACCTGCTGGGCGACAACTGCGTCCTCCGCCAGCCGCGCGCCCTGCCCCGCGCGGAGACGCTGCTTCAGCCGCTCATATCCGTCCAAGGCCGGCTGGCGCGACGGGCGTTCCAGAAGTCTAAAATAATCGGCTGCGATCGGTCCGCCGATGACCAGGTCGTTCAAATCCGCCGCCGTCGAGGTTGCGGCCTCGGTCCGGTGCATCAGGTACAGGATCGACTCAGAAACAGACCACTCCACGGCCCACCGATAGGGTTCCGGCAACGCTGAAGGCGATAACGATTCGACGACCGCGACCGCTTCACCCAAATACGCGCGCGCCGGGATCCCCGCTTGCTCGGCTCCCGACAGGAGCGGCTCCCATGCGTCAACACCGGCGAGCGGGTGGATCAGCATCTGCGCGCGCTGCGAAACGTCCCGTCGTTTCGCCCACTGCGGCCAGTGCGCAAGCAGCCGTTTATAAAACAATCCGACACCCCAGGCCTCGGCTTCGCCATCCCGCGGCGACTTGCCGCGAAGCGCCATTCCCGAAAGTGCGGTCCGAAGCAGGAGGGTGTCGTCGTCTGCGATCTCGTTCAAGGCCGCAAAACGCTTCTTGAGCATCTCCGCCGGCATGGGATAGGTCGTGTGGAACAGCCACCACCGCGCGGCGCTCGGAAGTGATTCGTACGCGGCGCCTTCGGGACGTAATTTTTGAATGACGTCATCGACGAGCTTCATCCGTACGCGGACGAACTCGATCCGCTCCGGGTCCGTCACGTTGTAACCGGCCGGATCCGAACCGTCGAGCCGGATCGCGCTCGAGGCGATATTGAGGAGGATTTCCGTCAGGTCAAAAAGCTTTTTGCCTCCGGCTCCGCGGCTCGAAAACACCGCATCCCACTCGACCACCGTGTCGATCTTGCCGAAGGGCAGGTCGTCGAAGTGCGCCGAGCCGAGGGTGAGTTTTTTCCTGGCCCAGGACCATTTCTGGGCTGTCGTTTCGCCGGCAAGTACCTTGGTTCCGGAAAGCTCGAGCGTGCGGCGCAGAATATCGTCCAGCACCGGGTCGGCTTCCTGCTCGAGTTTTTCCAGCCGCGTCTGACCGACGCCCGGGTGCCGCGGAGCGCCGGTAAACTCCAATGCGATCTGGTCCAGCAGCCCGTAAATGCGCTGCTCGACCAGGGTCAGGATCTCGTAATCGTCCCTTTCCGAGTCGCCGGCGTCTCCGGTATCGCTGTCCTGCGTTCGCAGAACCTCGAGCTGGCGCCGGATCGTAAACCCGATCCATTGATGAAAGGCGTCTCCGGCCAGGTCAGCAAAGATCTTTTTTTCCTCCCGGACAGAGATCTTTTCGTTCGTATGGGAAACGACCCAGCCTCGGGCGTCCAACGTCGGGATTTGAACCTTCATATAGCCGTTTT
Source organism: uncultured Planctomycetia bacterium (assembly GCA_964430735.1). Taxonomy (GTDB): domain Bacteria; phylum Omnitrophota; class Gorgyraeia; order 2-02-FULL-51-18; family JAGOUK01; genus JAGOUK01. The sequence continues at coordinate 108,673 of CAYSFB010000002.1, forward strand.
TCATCGCCGTCAGGATGTCCAGGAACGCTTCGTACCGGCCGGTTCTCAGAAGGTTCTTTAAAAAGCGCAGGAACCGCTCCGGGATCAGAAGCCCCGTGTCCACCACCGGAAGCAGGGACAAAAACTGTCCGCTCCAGCCGTTGATCCGGTACACCAGATCGAATTCGCCCAACGCCATCGCCCGGTGCGTCAGCCGCAGCAGTCCCGTCTGATATTCGATGATGCGTTCCCGAAGCTTGCGGAAGAGCATCCTCCGTCTTTCGAATGCGGGATCTTTTTTCGAAGCAGACGCGTACTGCTCTTCATGCTGGATGCGGTCGATCATTCCGTCCGGCGTCCGGGGGGCGTGACGGGCGATCTGCGTTACCTCCAGAGCCAGCGGCTTGGCCTCGAGCATCAGCTGCTCGAACTCGTCCCGGATCTTCCGGGCCTGCAGGCGTGTTTGAACCCAATCGATCAGGTACTGGAACCAGGCGCGTATGCGGAGCCGGGACGAGACGTATTCTTTTTCCTTGAGACTCCACTCGCGGTCGAACTGCCTCATCGACCACGCCATCGTGCCGGCGGTCACGCGCGCTTGGCGCAACTTTTGGATCTGCTGATACCATTCCCATCCGTACAGAATGTCGAAGGCCATCCGAATCACTTCCGGCGACCGCTCCCGTCCGTCCAGCCCCGAGGAGCTGCTCAGACGCGCCAACTCCTCCATCGAACAGTACATCATCGGCCGGTTCCGGCTGATCCGCCATCTTCCCCAACGATACCGGAACGACGGAGTCGGCACGAGGAGCCGCGTCTGCGGGATCACCGCCGCGATCATCATGTTCCTGCGTACTTGACCGGCTGAAGGGAACTGGTCCCGGGGAAAGATCCTCTCGTCTTCCAGCGCGGCGAACACCGCCCGCAAATTGATCTCCGCACGCGGAAACAGCCGCGTGTAGCGCTCGAGCTTCTCACGGGCTTCGGCGAGTTCGCGGGCGAGCCGCTCGGAGCGGACCTCGCGCAGATCTGAGACAGGTTCGCGGCCGGTCCGCTCCAACTCCTCCTCCAGCAGCTTGATGTCGGTTCTCAGCTTGGACGGATTGATCGGATCGGATTCGTCGGGACGCTTCGAGTAATGCCCATCGCCCTGATGCATCAGCTTCCACGGAAGTGAACGGATCTTGCTGTCTGCGATCAGCATCAGCTTCATCGGCCCGCGCAAGTGGAGACGTCCCGATTTTTTCAGAGTCTCGTCCTCCTGTCCCGACGCCAGCCGCGCGCCGGAATCTTCACGAAGATCTCTTTGGCGTAAATGGCTCAGCGCCGAGCGGATCTGAGATTCGGTCCCTTCCGCGCCGGCAAGCCGGGCAGCAGCCATAGAGTCGAAGACGCCGGTGTCGGCCAGCGCCAGTTTGGGGATGTGGCGAAAAACACCGGGCGAAGCAGAAGTGTTGATACCGCGCTTCAAAGGCATGAGCAGGATTTTTTCGTATTGGACGCGGTCGGTTTGTGTCCGGACTTGAGGGGTCAGGATCGCCCAGCCGTACCCCTCCTGCGCCAGAAGCTCTTTGAGGTGGTCGGTGTGATAACCGCCGGCGATGAGAACCGCGGCCTTTTGCCCCGAGGCATCCAGCGTCCGGCCGGCGCGGGCGACGAGCGAATGATCGCGGAGATTCACGAGCGTGTAAAAAGCACGGATCAGACTCCAGGAGCGGTCCAAAACGGCTGTTTCCGGAATCCGGACATCCAAAAGTCCGAGCTGATCCGATTTTTTATGTAAAAAGCTTTTCCACTCCCCTGATTCAAAATACTTACGGTTCTGCCGGAGCTGCCGGAACTCACGGGAGGTGAGCTTGAGGTCGAAGGCCTTTTGGATCAGGTCAAAATAAATGCCGAGCAGCGCGATCTTGCGCGCGTCCTCGTCCGGAAGCAGTTGACGGTAGGAGCGGGCTTCGAGCTCCTCGGATTCACGGGCGAGAGCGTCCCAATCCATCCCGCGAAAAGTCCCCAGATATTCCGCGTAGCGGCGCAGATGCGGATATTCCCCTTCCGCGAGGTCCAGGAGCGACCGGACGAGACGCTCGCGCTCGGCGGGAAGCGCGGCGCGGCCCAATCCATCCGCCAACGCCTGTGCGGCCTGCGACCGGGGACCGGACTCCAGCCGCCGCAGCAGGGCGTCCTGCTCCAGCGACAATGCCTCGTAGTTCATCGACGCATCCGTCCATTTGAGAACCTTGAGCTTCAAAAAAGACGGGTACGCATTGAGACTCACGCGCGCCGCGTCCGCCAGCTTGAGCAAACCATCGATCGCCCGGATCGAGCCATCCGCTCCCGCTTCACGTTTCGCCCGCTCATAGTCCAGAAGCGTATCCGGATACAGCCGGTCTTTGAATGCCTGAAGCGCGTTCCGAACCTCCTGCCATTCGCGCGATGCGGCTCCCCTCACCGACGCGACGCGCGCATACGCCAACAACGCCGCGCCGTAATGCCGGGTGTTTTCCACGCCGTGTAATTCCACGTCGGCTCCGCCGGTCAAACTCAGGTGCTCAGGTCCGCTCAAAATTCCTTCGCGAAGCAACTGCTCGGCGCCGAGCTTCAATTCACGCGGGCCGACCACCGCGCGCAACGAACCCAGGTCCGCGCGGCGGCTGCCGCCTTCGAGCAGGACGGTGCGGATGCCGTAGGTTGAAGACAGGGCGCGGATCGCAGCGGCGATGTTTTTTTGGCCTTCGTAATTGCCGTGGGGATCTTCGATGAGGACGAGAAGGCGGCCGTTCGATCCGGCATGCGCTTCTTTGAGCTGAACCGTTCCGGCGGGAAGGTCGATGCGCAGCGGGTTGGCGACCAAACCGGCCAGACCGGAGCCTTTGGCTTCCGGCCGCACCGGCACACGCTCTCCCAGCGACGCCGCCGCCCAGGAAATATCCTGAGCGATCAAAGCGATCGCCAAAGTCATAGCCGTTGTTTTTAAAAAGCGCTTAAAGCCCATCCAACCCTTCTTTTATTTGCCGCTTATTTATATAGAGGGGAAAAAGAATATTACCCGCAAGTATAAGGAAAAAAACACCCGCTTCAATGATGAAGCGGGTGTATATAACTGACTGGAGCTGACTAAGTTTAAGCTTTTTTAAGCAGCTTGAGCGCGCGGTCGAGAACGTTCTGGGCCGTGAAGCCGAAACGCTCGAGCGCAACCGGAGACGGGGCGGACGCGCCGAAGCTCGTCATGCCGATCACCGCGCCCTCAAGACCCACCCACTCGTGCCAACCTTGCGTGGACGCGGCTTCAACCGCCAGGCGCACGGTCGATTCGCGGGGCAGGACGCTTTCGCGGTATTCGGCGCTCTGCGCGCGGAAAAGCTCCCAGCTCGGCATGCTGACAACGCGGGTTGAGATCCCCTTTTCTTCCAGGGACTTCCTGGCCGCGGAGCACAGATGCACTTCGGAGCCGGTCGCCATCAAGATGATGTCGGGCGAGGACTTGGATTCTTTTTCGAGGATGTACGCGCCGCGCGACACGGCTTCGGGCTGCGAGGCCGCGCCGGCGAGGAATGGAACGTTCTGGCGCGTCAGGATGATCGCGCAGGGGCCGGCCACGCGCTCGAGCGCGAGGATCCAGGAGGAGCGAGTCTCGTTGGCGTCGGCCGGACGCAGCACGGTGAGATTCGGGATCGCGCGCAGGCCGGCGAGCTGTTCGATCGGCTGGTGCGTCGGACCGTCTTCGCCAAGACCGACCGAGTCGTGCGAGAACAAAAAGATCGTCGGGACTTTCATGAGCGCGGCGAGGCGGATCGACGACTTCATGTAATCGGAAAAGATAAGGAAGGTTCCGCAGGCGCTGATCGGTCCGCCGTGCAGCATCATGCCGTTGGCGATGGCGCCCATCGCGTGCTCGCGCACGCCGTAATGGACGTTGCGTCCGGCCGGCGTCGCGGGCGAGAAAGATCCGCCGTTTTTGATCGTCGTGTTCACCGATTCGCTCAAGTCGGCCGAACCGCTGAGGAGATTCGGAAGCGCGGCCGCAGCGAAGTTGAGGACTTTGCTCGAGGCGGCGCGGGTCGCAAGCGCCCCGTCTTCGGGCTTGAATGCCGGGACGGCCTGGGTCCAATCCTGCGGCTTCTTGCGGCTGAGCCAGGCGTCGAACTCCTGGGCTTCGGCGGCGTATTTTGCGGCATAGGCGGCCTTGGCCTTCTGCCATGCGCTCTGCGCCTCCCTGCCCTTCGTCAGAGCCTGGGAGAACTGTTCGCGGGCTTCGGCCGGAATATCGAATTCGGCGTACGGCCAGTCCAGCGCCTGACGGGCGCCCTTCACTTCTTCTGCACCCAGCGGCGCGCCGTGGCAGGAGTGGGAATTCTTCTTCTTGGGAGCGCCGTAACCGATCGTCGTGCGGACAAGGATGATCGAGGGCTTGTTCTTTTCGGCCTGCGCCTGACGGATCGCCGCGTCGATGGCGGCCAAGTCCTCGTCGCCGTTCGTGACGCGCAGCACCTGCCAACCCATCGCTTCGAAGCGGCCGGCGACGTTCTCGCCGAACGCGAGGTCGGTCGTGCCGTCGATCGTGATCCGGTTGTCGTCGTACAGGCAGATCAGTTTGCCGAGCTTGTGATGGCCGGCGAGCGACGCGGCTTCGTACGAGATGCCTTCCATGAGGTCGCCGTCGCCGCAGATCATGTAGGTGTAATGGTCGACAAGCGTCGCGTCCGGACGGTTGAACCGCGCGGCCATGAAGCGCTCGCCCATCGCCATGCCGACGGCCGTCGCGAAGCCCTGGCCGAGCGGACCGGTGGTCGTCTCGACGCCGGGCGTGTGGCCGAACTCGGGGTGGCCGGGGGTGTTCGATCCCCACTGGCGAAAATTCTTGATGTCGTCGAGGGACAGGCCGTAGCCGGTCAGGTGCAAAAGGCTGTAGAGGAGCATCGACGCGTGACCCGCTGACAGGACGAAGCGGTCGCGGTCGGGCCAGCTGGGATCGGCCGGATTGTGTTTGAGAAAACGGCTCCAGAGCACGTAAGCCATGGGCGCCATGCCCATCGGAGCGCCCGGATGGCCGGACTTGGCTTTTTCGACCGCATCGGCGGACAGGAAGCGGATGGTGTTGATGCAAAGCGTGTCGAGCTGGGTCGCGGAGGCGGCTGAATTCAAAGGTTTTTCCTTAAAAAAAGTGCGCGAGGGGGCGTGTAAAAGTCCCTAGTTTAGACACCAAATCCGCCTGCGTCAAATTGTATCGGTTTTATGCCGGTCTAAGGAAAGAGAGGGCGGGATTTAATCGACGAACATCTGATAGAGGCCGGATGCCAGACTCGAAACAGCCCGGCCGGCGTTCGCTTTGCCCCAGCCGAAATAGGCATCCCAACCCGAGTCGCCCAGGTCCGTGGAGGACGCGCGCATCGCGCCCAGGATCTGGTTCTCGTTATAGGAGCCCCCCATCATCGACAATCCGGCGAACATGCCGGTCAGCATCGGAGCCGCAAACGAGGTGCCCGTCCAGAGCTTGCCTTCACTGAAGACCTTGTAGCCGGAGGCCATGAAGTCCAACGCCGATCCATAGCCCGAGCCGGCGATGCGACGGCCCATATAATCCGTGGCGCCGACCGAGATCACGCCGTCCAGTTCGGCCAGGACGGAAAAGTCCTTCCCCTGATTGCCTGCCGAGGCGATGATGGTCGCACCCAGGCCGCGGGCGAAGTCCACCGCGCTTTGGAGCAGGGACTTGAATTCGCGGACGGCCCGGTCGGCGTCGTAACCGAGCGCCGCGCCCCATCCGATGATGCCGTCGCGCATGAATTCCAGGGACAGGTTGATGACTCGGAAGCCGGACGTCGCAGCCATCTTGATAGCGTCGATCACCCGGATATGGTCCGGCGCGGTAAAAACACTGACTTGAGAGTTCTGGCCGGTGATGCGGCGGAGAATGCCGGCCACGGCCATGGCGTGGTCCGAATCGGCGGATCCGGTCTCGATCACAGCCACCCGCGCCCCTCCGGTTCCCGCGGCGGACCAATCCGATCCGAAGCCCATGTCTTCCTTCCAGCATTCGTCGAGGAAGCAGTCCAGCGTGCGCGCATTCTCCGTCACCATGCGGCGGACCTGTTCTCCCTTGGAATTGTAGATAAGCGTGCGCAAGTGCTTGCCGTTCTTGTCAAAAAACGTCTCCGTGTTCAGGGCGGAGGCCGCGAGCGCCGGGTCGTCCTTGTAAGTGGCGACGATATAGGATTCGTCCGAAAAAACGGTCTTGATGCGGCGGGATTTGGAATCATACTCGTACGCGACCGCGCCCTCCGCATCGGCCTTGGAGAACCGCTCCCCGATAAGCTGCTTGGAATCGGAGAAAAGCTGGTACGACCCGTCGGGATGCCGGACCGATTTGAGCGTGGTTCCGTCCGCGTGATAGGTGTATTCGTGCGCGCCGGCGGCGTCGTAGACGGTCTTCGAGAGAAGCTTGCCGGACGCCGTACGCGTCTCGACCTGTTTCAGAATCCGGGTCAGCCCATCGTAGCCGTAATCCTGCGTCTGGCCATCGGCGATCTGAGTTCTGCGGACGAGGCGTCCGACGCGGTTTTGCACGTCGGCGGTGTCGTAAGCCAGGATCGCGTGGTCATTCTGCTCGAGAGTGACGTTGCCCGCCCGGTCGAGCAGCCGGAAGCTCTTGTCCGAACGCTCTTCGCGGTAGACCCAGCCTTCGGAGTTGTAGAGACGATTGGTGCCATCGGCCAGCTTTTCCATGACGGGTCTGCCCTGGGCATCGTTGAGAAGCACGCGACCATCGGGGTATGCGACACGCAGCGCCGTTCCGGACGGGGCGTACTCGGTCAGAATTCCGGCCGCGTTGTCGAAAAAGCTCCGGAGCTTGCCGTCCGCGTCAAGAGCCCGGACGTCTCCGGCGCGGTTCATGCCTGCGGCGTTGAAGCCGTCCCGCGCGTATCCGGACGCGTCCAAGCCGGTGGTCCGGTGAAAACCGTCTCGGCCGTAGCCCTGGCGGTTGAACCCGGTCGCCGCGTGGTAACCGTCGCGGCCGTAGCCTTCGGGATCGAGGCCGGTGGAGGGATCGAAGCCGTCCTTGGCGAAGCCCTTGCGGTCGAGGCCGGTGACGGAATGAAACCCGTCTGCCGCATAACCTTCGCGGTCGATTCCGCTCGGGTTAAAACCGTCGCGGCCGTAACCCTCGCGGTCGAGGCCGGTGGTCTTATGGAAGCCGTCCCGGCCGAAGAGCGCCCGGTCGTAACCGTCACGGTCGAACCCGTCGCGGCCGTAACCCTGACGGTTGAACCCGCTGGTTCCGTGATAACCGTCGCGGCCGTAACCCTCGCGGTCGAGGCCTGAAGTCTTGTGGAAGCCGTCGCGGCCGAAGCCGTCCTGGTCGTACCCGTCCTTGTCCATACTCCGGACGACCTTGCCCTGCGCGTCCATTTCCTTCCATCCTCCGTCGGCGTATTCCTCGCGGACGAGGATGCCGTCAAGATAACGGCGGACGGTGCCGTTTCCGGCGGAGTAAAACACGGAGGTCTTCCCGGCGGAGTCGAACAGGCGGTAATCGCCGTTGGCGAATTCCTCCCGGGCGGGCTTGCCGCCGGAATGGATCAGGATCCGGCCGTCGCCGAACAGGATTTTTTGGACCGCTCCGTCCGCCGGATCGTATTCAGTCCGGTTGCCGGTGGCGGACTCAAAGGCATAAACCTTCACACCTGTATTCGAAAAGACCGCATAGTCCCCGTTCGGCTCATCTTGACGGACAAGAACACCGTCCATTCCGTATGTCTTGGTCACTCCGCGGAGATCCGTAACCGATTTGATCCGGTCCGTCCCGGGATGATAAGCCGTGGTGGTCTTGGCCGCAGCGTCATAAAACTCGGTGACCCGGCCGTCCGCTCCGAACTTCTTCACATCCCCGTTGACGAATGTCGTCTGAATAAGCCGGCCCGAAGCGTCGTATTCGCTCTTGTCCTTGGGACGCAGGTTGTCCGAAAGGTTCGTGAAGCTCTTCCAGACATCGGGGTTGGCGGCTTGGTGCAGGGCCAGCGCCTTTTCGTACCCGGCCGTCCGCGTCACGGTCCGGATCCCGTTGGTGACGGTCGTCGATTCACTGCCGTTCGCCTGAGAACCCATGTTGATGTACACCGAACTCGACGACGATTCGGAGACGGACAGGTCCATATGCGAAAGGACGCGGTTCGTCGTGTCGATGAGCCGGATGTAGCCGCCGTCAGTCGTGCGCTCCTGGGTAAGCTGATTCTGTGACGTAGTCGTGGACAGAACCCCTGACCGGAATTCATCCACCGAGTAACTGTAGACCGTATTGGTCCGCAGAGTTTTTCCACCAAAAACCTCGTATTCGCTGCCCTGCGTCTGCTGACTCCGGAAGTACATATTTCCCATCCACTCCTCTCCGCGGGTGTCGACTGTCGCCGTAACGACCTCGGTGCCGATTTTCTTCATCCCGTACACGGTGGTGTAGAAGCGCTTGCGGCCCGTCGAATAGTACAACTCTCCGTACACCGAGGCGAGATAGGCCTTGCCATCGATCCTGGTGTAATCGAAGGTATACCGCTCGTCGACGATCTGGCCGGAATAGCTGAACAGCATGTTGGGGTTGTAGTCCGTCCGGGAGGAGAGCAGGAGATCGTTTCCAAATACCTTAAATTCCCGTGCGCTTCTCCGAACCTGGGTCACTGCCCCCGCCGCGTTCGTGACCTTGGCATCCATTCCGGTCAGCCGGACGACACGGACGCCGTTCAGATCATAAGTCTGATGCTTAAAATCGCGGCGTGTGACGAGACCGTCCTTCTTATAAGTCATCTCCGTACGCACCACGAGTCCGTTGCGGTCCAGATAAACTCCCATTTCCCAGGGATGCGTCGTGTAGGTGGTGGAGGTGGTATACGACTTGGTGTTGCCCTTGAAATAGAACTCCGAGACTCCCGACGGCCCGCGTCCGTTCAGATCTTCCGCGAGCCGCATCCGGATAGTTCCGTTGCTGTAACGTGTATCGGGAAGGGTGATCGTAAGCGCGCCGGTCACGGCGTCCCACGTGGCGCCGGAGCAAAGGGCATTCGCGCACCGGGCGGTGCCGTCGGGCAAAATGTCGATGCTCCAGTCTCCGACCAGTTGCTGATCGTTGATCGGGCCCAAATCCGAAAGCAGCGAAAGCCCGCCGCTGAGCGCTTCCCCGCTCCCCACGTTATATTTGTAATCATTCAATCCGCGTTCGCCGTTCGATATTTCAAAACGGGAGAGCTTCCGGAGACCCCCGTCGATACGGTACGTGAACTTGTACGAAGTGCCCGACGCGAGGCCTCGAACACCGACGGCAACATAGTCGACACCGGCCGTCTTGGTATAGGTGTAGGTAAAAATGTGAGTCAGAACCTTGTCGGAATTGTACCGCTCCACTTTTTTGGGCTGGTCCGTATTGCCTTCGTAAGAGAGAATTTTTTCTTCACTGCCGTCCGCATAGAGCACGCGCGAGATCCGGTTCAGCGCATCATCGGCGTATTCCGTGACGGTTCCGGTTTTGGCATCCCGGCTGCGCAGGAGGCGACCGCTCGGGTACCGCGTGATGTCGGACTCGGTAGCCTGTTGGACCTCAACTTCGTCCCATTCCCCCGTCTGGCCCAAAATGGCGTCAGGAGTTTTGGCGGTACCCTGCGGGGCTTGGTTCGACGAACCGCCCGGGACGAGGTCTGAAGCCAGGGCAAAGGAAGCTTCACCGGCGAGGATCTGGCCCAAGAAGGCCAAAAGAACCGCCAAACTCAGAACGCGTATCCGATGGAGTTTATATCGGTAACTGACTTTCATAGGCAGAGTATGCCCAAAATTTATCAAAAATCAATATATGTCATAATAAAATTGACAATTGTAATCACAAATAATTTAATAGAATAAATATATTGAATGGGTGCTGATTCAGAGCACGACAAGTGAGATGTTAAAGTCCCTTGCACCAAATTGTATGGACTGAGGGAGAGGCGGGGTTGGCCAGAACATCGAATCCGCTTTTTTCCGTTTAGCGTTATAATGCCCTTTTACCCAACAAGAGATAATCATGAATCCCTTAGCCGATCTTTTGAACCCCGCTTCTTCCGCCTGGACCGTTCTCATCCTGTCCTTGAGTATTGCTCTTGGACTTTGGGTCGGGAGCTTCCGCCTTGTCACATTCAAACTCGGTGTCGCGGGTGTCCTCTTTGCAGGTCTGCTCTTCGGCCACTTCGGCCTGACGATGAACCCCGAGATTCTCGAATTCATGCGCGAGTTCGGCCTCATCCTTTTTGTCTATACGATCGGGGTGCAGGTGGGACCCGGATTTTTTGCCGGGTTCAAAAAAGACGGTCTCAAACTCAACGGGGCGGCCGCGGCCATCGTCCTCCTGGGAGCCGTGATCACCGTGCTCGTGAGCCGGGTCCTGCACATTCCCTTCGAAGCCGCGGTGGGAATGCTGTCCGGCGCGACGACCAACACGCCTAGTCTCGCCGCCGCCCAGCAAGCGCTACGCGACCTGCATGGACCGGAAGCGCAGACCGCCCTGACGGGCATGGGCTACGCCGTCTGCTATCCATTCGGCATCCTCGGCATCATCGTCACAATGCTGGTCATCAAAAAAGCATTCCGGCTGGATCCCGAGCAGGCCGCCCACGACTACGCCAAACTAGACCGCGCGTCGATCGCCAAAGTCGAAGTCATGGATCTTCGGATCGAAAACCCCAACCTCGCCGGCATCCGCGTCAAAGACATCCCCTCGACGAAGGGTCTCGTGCTCTCGCGGATCGTACACGACGGCCACCTGCACGCGGCGCTGCCCGACATGCAGGTCCAGATCGGCGACTTGTTGCGCGCGGTCGGTCCTCATGAGAGCCTGGAAGCGCTTCGGCTCGTGGTCGGCAGCGCGGCAAAGATCGAACATCGCGAAATCAAGGGACGGCTGATCACCAGCCGCGTGATCGTAACCAAGCGGGAGATGTTCGGCAAGACGATCAAGGAGCTCAACGCTTATCATTTCGGCGTCACGATCACCCGGGTGATCCGCACAGAGCTGGAATTTGCGGCGACGCCGGAAACACAACTGCAGCTGGCCGACACGCTCCTGGTCGTCGGGTCCGAGGAAGCGGTCGCCAAATTCGCCAGTCAGGTCGGCAACTCCGTGAAGGATCTGTCCCATCCCGAACTCATCCCCGTTTTCATCGGGATCACGCTCGGCGTCGTGCTGGGATCCTGGCCGTTCCAGATCCCGGGCATTCCGGCTCCGGTCAAACTGGGGTTGGCGGGAGGTCCGCTTATCATCGCGATCCTGCTCAGCCGGATCGGACGTGTCGGATCATTGGTGTGGTACATGCCCCCGAGCGCGAACTACATGTTGAGAGAAGTGGGAATCGCGATATTCCTGGCGTGCGTGGGATTGAAGTCGGGCGGAAAATTCGTCGAGATCTTCTTGAGCGGCCAAGGCGCGCTCTGGTTCCTGGGCGGGGCGCTGATCACCCTGATCCCCCTGCTGGTCGTCGGGATCTTCCTGCGGATCAGGCAAAAGACCAATTATCTGACGCTGTGCGGACTCCTCGCCGGAAGCATGACCGACCCGCCGGCGCTCGCCTTCGCGAACCAAATCACCTCGTCCAACGCCCCGGTCGTCGCCTACGCGGCCGTGTACCCGCTCGTCATGGTCCTGCGCATCGTCGTCGCGCAGGTTCTCGTTATCTTTTTTTCCTAAACGCCGCCGGAATCAGCGGGTCTGCCCCGCACGAAACAGGAACGGGTCCGTGCCGATGGTGCCGACGAGGCTTTCGCGGTAAGCGGCGGTCTTCGCATGCGCGAGTTTTTTCTGCGCGTCCGCCAATTTCTGACGAACCGCCTCCTTCTCGCCTTCCGACACCCGGGCCGTCGGCCCTGAGAGCTCCGTCAGATAATCGACATGGGATTGGTACAGCAGCAGGTCATTGCGCTGCTTCATGTCGAGCCGCTCACGATACCAGGCGCTTCGGACCACTTCGTCCCGCTCGAACATCCGGCGGATGTCCGGATGCATGACGGGCTTCGACTCGTAATGTCCGTGCGCCATGATATGCAGCAGCGCCTTCAGCGGCGGACAGGCCGCTTCGATACTGCCGTCGTTGAAGTAGTGCTCGGCGACGCGCCGATAGGTGACGAGGATGTTTTCGATCCCCTCCACGAACGCGTCCGCGTCCTGAAGCTCGGGCTTCAGCATCTCGCGGGTAAAAACGATGTTCGGATTGTTGAACACGCGGCCTAGGAACGCGTTGACGAAACGCTGCGTGATCCGATATCCCAGAATGCTGGCCTGGACCCGCTTGCCCTTGTGGTCAAAGTCCTCCACCCGTTCCAAAAATCCGTTTCGGATCAGATAAACGGCCTCTTGCTCTTCCGCGCGCATCCGGCACCAAATCTCGGGAACGAGCAGGGAGATGTCGTGGTCCACCCGGTAATTCGGACCGATGTAGCTCGCCGCCGAAGAAAATCCGTCGTACCCGGTGAGAACGAACGACAGAAACGCGTTGTTGAGGTCCACGATCGGAGGCAGCGCATTGAAGGGGCCTTTTGTGAGCGCGCCTTCGGAACCGAAGCCGGTGGTCGAAGGCGACTTTCCGGTCAGCGAAGAAATGAAGTCCATGAACAGTTCCGGCAATTCCTGAAAATGAACCGGATTGTACACGGCCAGCGCCGGCACGCCCGCCTTGCGGTCAGGCGGATTGTTCCGGCGGCCGGGCAGAACCGCGTTCACGGGCTGATGCACCGGCTTGTCGACCGGAACCAGGCGGCGCAGCCGTGCGGCGAGTTCGGCAATGTAGACGGAGCGCGGGTTCACATGGTCGGGGCGCTTCTGCAGGTAGCGCGGGTTCTTGGTCGGCTTGCCGTCGACGATCCGGGAATGCGCCGACGAGACCACGAACTGGTCCGGCCCGGCGTTGGCCGCGAAGTCGCGGAGCAGCTTCTTCATCGGATCCGTGAACTGATCAAACTTCACGACGTCCTGAACGATGTCGCGGACCGGCTCGAGCCCGAGCGGTTCGAAGTTGGAAATAAAAGTCCCCGGCGTCGCAAGGTCCGTCTCGGCCTGCTTGTCGAATCCCCGGTAAACGGCGTCGTCCGGACGCTGGAACAGATAGTTCTCGCAGTTGCGGATCATCTTCAGACTGGGGTTCGAAAAGTCAGGGTTCAAATGCTGCATCGCCGCGCGCGGAACCGTGACGGAGGCCGTGATGTCGTCGGCGGCCTGGATCTTGTTGGCAGCCGAATAGTCCGTCCGAACGCGGAAGATGCGCCAAGATCCGTCCTTTTCGCGTCCGACACGCAGATAGTTGGCGACCAGCTTGCGGTTTTTAAATTTGAGCTCGTGCCCCGGATGGCCGTTCACGAGGTCGACCGAAAAACGGCTGCGCCAATCCCCGCCCCAATCGGCGCGGTAGAACCGCTTCACGCAGAACAGAATCTCCTTGATGTAATCCGGGATCGACTGGAGCCACGCGTTGTACTCGTCCGTGTGCTCTTCCGAAACGGTGAACAGCTTGATCACCGAGCCGAGAGAACGTTCGTTCGACAGCACCGGCCGGCTCGGGCGTCCGGGAGGGGGCGCGCTGCCGGGCCTGAACCGGCCCGAGTAATCGCGCTTCAGAAGCTCTTCGACCGCGTCCATGTCCTTGTTGAAATCGGCGACAAAAACGGGTCCCTGGATCATCGCGTCGACGATCGACTTGGAGATCTCGGACTTCCCGCCGCCGGACACGGTGCAGGGCTTGTGGCACAGCACGCCTTCGGGCACGGTGCCGATCAAATGCCAGGCATAACCGCCGGTCTGGCGCTTGATCCGCACCTTGTAACCGGACGGGAGCAGGTACGTGTGGTCGGCCAGGAGCTTGATCCTGCAGGCCTTGCCCCCGCGATTCCAGCTGATCGCCTGGTCTTGAAGGTTGAAGCGCGCGTCTTCCGGGACGAGGATGACATCGCGATGCGTCCGGTCGACCGCGTGCCCTTCCGGCATCACATCGACGTTCTTGCCGTAGATCTTGAGCGCGTCGGCCATCGTATTGCGGCTGCGCGACATATGCGGTTCAAGGACAAATTCTTCGCCGAGGTCGTAGGTCGCGTATGCCAGCGCGCCGCCGGAATGCTCCTCTTCGCACAGACCGTAGAGGTTCGCGGCGTAGCTGATCTGGGTCTTCACTTCCTTTTTGCAGTACCCGAAATAATTGTCGGCGATGATCGTGACGATGACGCCGCGCGCGTCACGGCAGGTGATTTTAAAGGCGCCGCCGTCGTTATAGAGCTCGGACGCGTCCTTCCAGCACATGCCGTCGCGCCGCTGACGTTCGTTCGCCTGGTCGTAATGCGGGAGGCCGAGATCCTTTTTCCGGAAGGTCGTGAGATGCGGCGCGAGGATCACGCAGCCGGTGTGGCCGGACCAGTGTTCGACGTCGCGGCCGGCGTCGTGATCGGGAATATAGGGATCTCCGGCATTGCCGAAGATCGTTTCGACGAAGTCGAGATTGGAAACGAGGTTGCCGGGGACGAAAAAGCGGATCTCCATCGATTTTTCGCTGATGAATCCCGGGACGTCGGGACAAATCACCGGTCTGAGCAGCAGCGAAACAAAAAGTTCGGCAGGCTTCGCTTCGGCGGACGTGAACGGAAGCTGCAGCAGTTCTTTGGGCGGGCGGAACGCCTCGATCAGAAGCCGCCCGAAGACCGATTTGGGCACCGCTTTTTTATCATCCGGGATCGGGAGGCCCCCTTCGGTGACGTGGAACACTCCCTGCGTCGTCCGGCGATCGTTGCGCGGGTTGTGGAGAACTCCCTGCCAGATGCGGTACGAATCGATGATCGCCGAATGAAATTCGTCGCTCGCGCTCGGCAGCGACATCAGACGCGCCATTCCGGGACGATCGAGGATGAAGGGATTGAGCGGCAGACGGGTGGAGGCACGGGGCAGCCCTTCGACGCCGGACAAAACGTCGTCCAGATAATCCTGAATGCGCTGGTCCGCGGGACTCAGCGCGTGATCGGCGAAGCGGCTCCGTTCGCGATGGCTGCGGAACAGCGGGTCAGCGAGCTTAAGAAGCTCAGACTCATCCGAAACCTGCTCGATGTCAAAGCCCATGTAATTGAGCTTCAGGCGAATGTAGTCAGCCAACTGCTGGGCATGGGGATCCGCTAGGCTGGAACGCATGGAACACCTCTTATGGGTCAAGGGGGTTGGGGCCTTATCTCAAAACCGGATTTAAAAGTCTTATTATACACCCGCCCGCCCCCGAAGCCGGCCGGCGGGCAGTACAAAAAATCGGGCTTTTAGAGGAGAACGAGCGAGTAGGAAACGGTCGAAGAGTAATCGCCGCCCGGAAAGTCCGGTGGAATACCCACCCAGCCAGGGAAAGGAGCGGAACCGTCGGAGTTCGCGCCGCTGATGCCGTAAGTCAGATTGATCACAGCCGAATCGCCCGCGGTGGAGGAAGTATAGATAATCCGATTACTCATCACGGCGGCCTGTGCGCTCGGATTAAACGAGTCGCCGGTGATGTCCGCGCCGGCCTTGGTCGCACCGATAATCTTGAGCAACGTGGCGTTGGGAAGCGTATTGGTTCCGCTCGTCGGAGCCGGCATGGTTCCGGCGACCGTGTAAGGACGCGCGGACGTATTGGTGCTCAAAAAAACGCCGAAGGCCCGGGTTCCCCACTGGGCGTTAAGCCCGTCTTTGACCAGCGCTCCGAAGTTCATGGCCGTGCCCAAGTCCGAACCGATCGGGTTGCCGCTGGTGTCGAGCTCTTTAACGACCACCGTCATCGAAAGGCTCGCCGCCACATCCGCCGTCACCGTAACACTTTGCTGAAAAGCGCAGTAACCCGTCGATGAGAAAAGTGTGCAGCAGGCCGCTAGAAGCGGTAAAAAGTATTTTTTCATAGTTTTTCTAAGTCGCAATATTAAAGCAGTACTTTGATTTTTTGTCAAATTAAGGTTTTCGACTCAAACCAGGTCGTCGAGCTGGCGGCGATAGAGGGGCAGGTCGGTCGAAGGGAGCTGGCAAACCCCGTCGCGGCAAATATAAGCCGTCGTTTTGCCTGGAACGGCCGGCTGCTGAGCAATCCACGGGACCAGCGACCGAATCAAGTCCCCCAGTGAACCGGCCGGATGGCGCAGAATGACCCGGTTGGGAATGAACCGAAGATAGACCTCCCGGACCATTTCCCGGCCTTGCGCGCTGTCTGCGTCACCGGCGATGACGATTTCGGATCTGGGGCCGAGCCAGAAGTCAGCCGCAATCAACGCCTGGGCATGTGCAGACGGACTCTGCGTCAACGGCTCGTGCAGCGCGCGCAACTCGCGGTCGGCGGTTTCGCCGTAAGTTCCGTCGCGGCGAATCGCTTCGAGCGTCAGAAGATTGAGCAGCGCAATGGAATTACCCGAAGGCAGCGCACCGTCGTTCACATCCTTGGGCCTCATGATGAGATCGGCGGACGCCGCTTCGGACGTCATAAAAAATCCGCCGGCGGGGTCGCCGAAGTCCAACAGCGCCCGGTCCATGTACGACTGGGCCAGTCCTAGATATTTTTCCCGGCCGCCGGCCTGATACAGCTCGAGAAGGCCGTAAGCCAAAAACACCGTGTCGTCGAGCTGGGCAGCGATCCCCGCCTCCCCCGCCCGGTACCGATGGAGCAGCCGTCCGTCCGCGGTGACGAGTTTTTCCAAAATAAACTCCGCCGCTTTCTCGGCGGCGGCCAGATAACGCGGCTCGCCGAGCGCCTGGGACGCGAACGCCAGATGCGCGATCATGAGGCCGTTCCAATCGGTCAGAATTTTGTCGTCCAGATGGGGCCGGGGCCGTGCGAGGCGCGCGACGGCCAAGTTTTTCTTGGCGGAGTCCAAGAGCGTTTCGGCCTCCTGCTTCGAGATCTCGAGTTCCCTGGCGGCATCTTCGACCGTACGGGCGACCTTCAGAATATTCGCTCCGGTAAATTCTCCTTGAGGGTCGTGCTTCACGTTTCCGCTGTCCTCGACGCCGAACACAAGCTCGGCGACCCGCATTTCCTTTTCCGTGAGCAGCGCGCGCATCTCCGCGGCGCGCCAGACGTAAAACGCGCCTTCTTTTTTATGCGCGGTCTTCTGCGCTTCGGCGGACAGGCCCGGCTCGTAGCTGTCGGCGTCTTCCGCCGAATAGAACCCGCCGCTCGGCGCGGTCAGGCACGTCAGCACGTAATCCGCGATGCCGCGCGCGGCCGCCGCGTAGGACGGATCCTGCGTCATCTGGTACATCTCGGAATAGGCACGCAGCAGCATCGCCTGATCGTAGAGCATTTTTTCGAAGTGCGGGACGAACCACTCGCGGTCCACCGAGTACCGGTGGAACCCGCCGCCGATCTGGTCATGTATGCCGCCCCTGGCCATCGCCGTGAGCGTCTTTTCGACGGCCGCGAACGCGTCCTCGTCGCCCGTGCGGCTGTAATACCGGAGCAAAAACGACAGCACATGCGGCGACGGGAATTTGGGCGCGCGGCCAAAGCCGCCGTGCACGCCGTCGTAATTTTCGTAGAGAGCCCGGAACGCGCGCGTCATCGTCCCCTCGTCCGGGAGTTTGAGCTCGGCTTCGGAAGGCGCGGTCCGCGCGTTCGCGTAACGCACAAAGTCGTCGCCGGCTTGAGCGATCTGGTCGCGCTTGGTGCGCCAGGCGCTCTCGATGAACTCGAGCACGCGGCGGAAGCTCGGCCGGCCGTGCGCTTCGGTCGGCGCGAAGTAGGTTCCGCCGAAAAACGGCTTGCGGTCCGCGTCGAGAAACACCGTCATCGGCCAGCCGCCGGATCCCGTCGCAGAAATCACGTAGCTCATGTAAATCTGGTCGAGGTCGGGCCGCTCCTCGCGGTCGAGCTTGATCGAAACGAAGTGCCGGTTGAGGTATTCGGCGATCGCGGGGTCTTCGAATGACTCGTGCGCCATGACGTGGCACCAGTGGCAGGTGGAATATCCGATCGAGAGGAAGATCGGTTTGTTTTCCGCGCGCGCCTTGGCGAACGCCTCCTCGCCCCACGGGTACCAGTCGACCGGGTTGGAGGCGTGCTGGAGCAGATACGGGCTTTTTTCGCCGGCGAGGCGGTTGGTCCGTTCGGATCCGGGAGTTGAAGCAGCGGCACTGGAGGAAGTCATGATCCCGATAAGCCCCAGGGTTAAGATAAAGATTCTCAAGGCGCTCATGGTATCACGGCCGGGGTCGGGAAGGAAAAGGCGGCGGCCTAAGCGACGAGGGCCATGCCCAGAAGCGCGTCTTCCTCAGGAAGGAGGTTGGGATTCTGGATCATCCCAGCGTTCATCCCGCTTAAGTCGAGGCTCGCAAAAAGCTCGTTCTGAATCTCCGGGGAACTTTCGAAGAGGTTCTGACTCGAGAAGATGCCAAATCCGCCTCCTTCCAACTGAAGGGACCCGAACCCGGGCGAACTCGACGAGATGCCGCTTCCGGAGACATAGGCGCCCAAGACACGGGTTAAATCCACCGACTCGCTGGCCACGCCTTTTACCCCGGTGGCGGAGCCGGGGACATTCGTCAATCCGACAAAAATGATTTCGATGTAATCGTAGCTGCCGGGACCATCCGGGATATAACGCGTCACGCGGTTGCTGTCGCCGTTGTAGTAGCTCATAGTTGCCAACCAGCGAATCAGATTGAGCGCTCCCGCCTTCTGGGAAAACCCGGCTCCCCCGTCGGTGAGCGTGATGAGCTTGCCGTCTCCCCGGAGGAATTCCGAGGTGTATTCGTGGGTCAGATAGATGCCGAAGGCGTCTAAGTCCGCGTCCACATCGGCGTCGGTGTCCGAGGTGTCGTTGAAGACAAGGAAGGTGTTCGCATCAGGGGCTAAATTCGTGGACCAATTGTCCGCGTCGCTCGTAAGACCGTTGGCGTCGCCATTATCCCAGAAGATGCCTTGAATATTGGAAGCCGAAGGGGTCCAATCCGAATCGCTTAGAGTGCAGCTGTAGCAAGTGATCGTGGTGCTGGCTCCGTTGTCCTGATCCGAAACGTTCACATCAGTCAGCATGAACACGCCGCTGCCCGACTTGGTCCAGGTGCGGTCGTTTAAGGCGTTGGTGGAGGTGATGGCGATTTCATCTGCGCCGTTGCCGTATCCGCTGCCGTTGAACATGATAAGACCTGCGTTGGTCAAATTCCCGCCGAGCACGACATCTCCCGTGCTGTTGTTGATCCAGTTGCCGTTGGCGCTGATCGTGACAGTGCCGTCGACACTGATGTTGCCAGTCCCTTGATAGATGCCGCCGGCGGTGACCGTGAGATTGCCGTCCACATCGAGGTTGCCCGACAAGGTCCAGCTCGCCTGGGCATTGAAGGTCACGTTGTTAAAGGCGCCTGACCCGAAGATCATCGTTCTGTTACTGCCGTCTCCTGAGAAGGTGATCGTCTCCGATTGATTGGAGTCCTTGGTGTATGTTCCGTCTTCACCATCCCAGATTCCGGAAATGGCAATCGCTATCGCCGAGGTGTGATTCGCATCGAATATGCCTGTGCCGTTGATTTCTAAATTGGTTGCCGTTACGTTCCCTTGTGGGGCGAAGGTGTCGCCGGTGTGGATAAAAAGCTCTTTATTGGTCGCGACCGTAAGATTGCCTCCCGAGACCGTGTATATGGCCGTGATATCGGCATCGGCGTTCGTCTCAGCGGTCTCGAGGTTGGCGTTGGTGATACTGGAGCCGGTCTCATAGCGCACGATGAGTTTGTTCTGGTAGATGTCGATACCCGTAAGCGCTGCTCCGTCTGTGACGGTCACGGTGACGCCATCCTGTGTCTCCCCGTCGAGGTACAGAGTCAGAACATCTCCGGAAACGATCGTAAGACCCGTGATCGAGTAGGCTCCGGATCCGTTGGTGTCGTCGGTTCCGGCGGCGATTGCGCCGTTGATCGAGATGGCGACGGTCACGTTCGCGATGCCGGTGACGCCTTCGTCGCTGTAGACGGTGCCGCTCACGTCCACGGTGCTCGACAGCGTCCAATTGGTGTTGTTGCCGCCGTCGTTCGTGTCGGCCGGAACGACCGTGCTGCCGCCGCCGGCGTCGGAATCGGTCACATCCGCCCAATCGATGTCTGCGGTTCCGTTGAGCACCAGCATCCATTCCGTTCCCGGGGACGAAGAAACCAGATTCACCCGGTCGTTATCGTCGATGCCGGTGATGGTCAGCGTCCCGCCGACTCCTATCGTAAAGGTGTCGCCGGCCGCGAAGGTCAGCGTCACGTCCGTCGTATTGTTGCTCGCGTCGGTCTTGGTCAGGTTATAAAAAGTAACGCTGTCGCCGGTTAATATCTGATTGGCAGTGCCGTTGAACACGAACGTGGAAGTTCCCGCCGTGAATGTGCCGGACGCCGTCCAATCCCCCGCCACGTTCCAGGTGTCGTCCCCGGCGCTCAGGGTTTGGTTGGCGGCGATGACGAAATCGTCAGACACCGTGATCGCCCCGGACCCCGTTTTGGTCGAAGTCGCGCCGCCCGAGCCGTCGCCGAAGGTTAAATCGTTGAACGTCCAGCCCGTATTGCCGCCAAAGTTCCCGGTCCCGTCGAGGAGGAAAACCCCGCCGGTCAGATTGATTGTACCGTTGCCGGTGACATCTCCGCCGTTCACCGTGATGTCAGACGTGCCCGATAGCGTTCCGGCGGTGACGGTTAAATCGTTCGAGATCACGGTCGCATCGGCAAAGCTCCAACCGCCGCCGGAGCCGTTAAACGTCACATTGTACCAATCGGATCCGCCGTCGGTGATCGTGTTGCCGGTGTCGGTCGCGTCAAACGTCACCGTTCCGCTGCGGGCTGTGAAGGTGTCGGCGTTGGACCAATTATTCCCAACCGTGATCCCAAAATTGGATCCCGACTTCACGTCGAGCGTGCCGCCGGTGATCGTCAGATTGTTGTTGGTGTCGAGCGCGTCCTGCAGCTCAAAGGTCGCCGTGCCTCCGCCGTCGTTCAGGGTCAGATTGTAGAAGGACGATCCGCCGGAGGTGATGGTCTTCGTTCCTGAGGCGCCGTTGAATGTCACTGTCCCCGATCTGGCCGTGAAGGTGTCCGCATTGGACCAGTTGCCCCCGACCGTGATGGCGGCGTTCGTTCCGGACTTGGTGTCGAGCGTGCCGCCAGTGATCGTGAGGTTGTTGTCGACGTCGAGTGCGTCCTGAAGCTCGAAGGTGGCCGTTCCGCCGCCGTCGTTCAAGGTCAGATTGTAGAAGCTCGTCGACGCGGAAGTAATCGTCTTGGTGCCCGATGTTCCGTCCAGCGTCACGGTGTTGGTGCCGGCTGTGAAGGTGGGACTGTTGGAGACGGTCCAGTTGCCGCTCACGGTGAACGTGCCGGAGGGGGCCGTCAAGGTCCCGCCCGAGAGCGCCAGGTTACCGTTCACGTCGACTGTGCCGCTGGATCCGGTAAAGGTGCCGCTGGAGATCGTGAGACCGCCGTTGAAGGTCTGAGTGGCGGTGGAAGCCGTGTAAGTTCCGCCGTTCACGGTGGCGGCTCCGGTAACAGTAGTAGTCCGGGTGTTGGCGCTGTAGGTGCCGGAGGTGACAGTCATGGTTCCGGCGACGGCCAGATCCTGACCGTTCATCCGGAAGGTTTCGTCTCCGGCGGTGGAATTGATCGTAAGGTTATAGAAGTCGGTGGATCCGAAGTTCTTGATATCAAAGGTGGTGGTACCGCCCGCGCCGTCACCGACGTATTCCCAGGTGCCCGAATCGGTGTCCTGGGTGAGCGAGATCGTGTTGCCGCCGTTCAGCTTCACAATGTCGCTGTTGGAAAAAGTTCCCGTGACCGTGATGCTCTGGCCCTTCAAGTGCAGGGTGCCGCCGGTGAGAGTGAGATTGTTGCCGACCGAGAGGGCGTCTTGCAGCTCCCAGGTGGCCGTTCCTCCGCCGTCGTTGAAGACGAGGTTGTAGAAGCTTTCTCCTGCCGACGTGATCGTCTTGGTACCGCTTGCGGCGTCAAAGGTGACCGTTCCTGAGCGAGCGGTTAAAACCGAGTTGGCGTCCGCAAAGGTCATGTTGCCGCCGACGGTGATCGCGTAATTGCTGGTACTGGAGTCCAGGGTCACCAGATTACCGGTAACATCATCGATCAGCATATTACGGTCCACATCAAGATCGGCTGACAAAACATAAGTAGCCGCACCCGACCCGTTAGACAGCGTGAGGTCGTAGAAGGGCGCCGAAGATGTTCCGCGCAGGTAAACCGTGGCTCCGGCAGTCAAAAAAGAAACCGTTCCTGCTCCAGGATTGAAGGTTCCGCTTGAATAAGTCCACGAACCGGTCGTCGTAAACGAACCGGATGTCGCGATGAGCGTTCCGCCGAAGATACCGACGTTGTCCAGCGTCAAGGTTCCCGAATCGCCGTCCAAAGTTCCGCCCGTGAGTATCACCGCTCCTGTCAGCGTGCTGGTATTTACATCCAAGGTCCCCGCCGCAATCTCAGTGGTCAAAGGGGACAGGTTCGCGTTCATAGTCACAGTTACGTTGTTGATATACAAGTAGTTAACCGAAAGTGCGGCATCGATCGTCGTCGAGCCTCCTCCGATCAGCTCAAGGTAGTCGACAGAGCCGCCGAATGACGCGTCAACGGTCGTCACATATGCATTTATCTGGACGTAGTCGCTGCTTGTGGGCTCCACGTCTCCGCTCCAATTCGCATCATCCGACCAATTTATGCCGTCTCCTCCCCCGTCCCAAGTAATAACCGATCCCGGAAACACGAAGTGTAAGTTGCCGCCGGTGTTGGTGCTGCTGGCGGCAAGGATGGTCCGGCCGCTGGCCGTCTGACTGGTCAGATCCACATCCGTAAAGTTAAAAGTGCCTGCACCCTGCCACGTCGCGGCCCCGGTAATCACGATATCATCGGCGTCGCCTGCCCCTCCTCCATTCCCGTTGAAGGTCACAGCGCCGTTATTGGTCACAGTACCGCCGGTGAAGTTGATATCGCCCGTCGAATTGTTTGTCCACGCGCCGGTTCCATGAATAAACACAGTAGCCAAATCCATGTTGTGCACACCCTGATCGAGCGTTCCGGATTTGATCGTCAGGGTTCCGGCGACGGCGATCGCATCGCCGAGCGTGACCGTCTGACCGCCCGTAATTTGAAGATTGTTGAATGACGAACCCGCCCCGGAGGTGATTGAATTTGACGACCCATTGTTCATGACGACGGTGCCTGAGTTATGGGTAAACGCGCCTCCGCTCCAAGCGCCCGTGAACGTGAGTATCCCGCTCGGCAGTGTGAGAGACGTGCCGCTCAAGGTGACGTTTGTCGCCGAGATATTGCCGGCTATGCCGACAGTCTTGGATGCCGTTCCTCCCGAACCGGCGGCACCTGGATTGCCGGCCTCATCATCATTGCCCGCGGAGCCTGCAGCGCCGCTGCTGCCGGAAGCAGTCAATGCCCCGGCAAAATTGAAGGTTCCGGATGACGTGTCAAGCTGCGCCGTGGAATTGCCGCCGGCGCCGCCATTGCCGCCGTTTGCGCCGGAATCCCCGCCGCCATTGCCGCCGCCGCCCGCAACTGCAGAAATTGTAAAAGTCCCGCCGACAGTGACGGTCCCGCTAAACCCGGTCACCCTCGCAGTGCCACCATTGCCGCCATTGCCGCCATTGCCGCCATTGCCCGCGCCGCCGGCTTCACCGTTTGCTCCGGCGCCTCCTGCACCCGCGTCGATATTGAGGTTGCCTCCGACCGAAAAGGAGGTTGAGGTCCCCGTCAGAGTCGCGCTTCCTCCGCTGCCGCCGTTGCCGCCGTTGCCGCCGGCTCCAGTGCCGCTGTTGCCGTCACCGGGCGTGCCGCCGCCGGCACCGATCCCACCCGCAACAGAAACGTTACCGGTAATGCTGGTAGATCCGGACCCAATTGTAAACGACGCCGCACCGCCATTGCCGCCATTGCCGCCGGGGCCGCCGCTCGAAGACTGCCCATTATCGCCGGCGCTGCCGCCGTTGCTCCCCCAGGCAGAATTATTCGTCAGCGCACCGCCGGCACCGCCGGCAATACTCAAAGCGCTGCCGATCGTAAGTGACCCCGAACCCATCGTCATGCTCGCGCTGCCGCCCGAACCGCCCGAACCGCCCGAACCTCCGCCCGTTGCGTTGTCATCGCTTCCTTCACCACCCGAACCGCCCGAACCGCCATCGCCTCCGCTGATATTAAGATTGATCGTCACCGAAACGTTGAATGAGCCCGAAACAAGCGATCCGTTGGTACCGTTCGCTCCATCGGATCCGGGAGTTGCATCTCCATCTCCGCCGTCTGTGCCGTTGGTGCCGCTGGTGCCGGTGATCGAGAGAGAACCTGTGACGCTGAGGTTATCCTGAAGCGTGGCGGTATTCCCGGAAATCGTGAGATTATAAAATGACGACGCGCCCGAGGTGATATTCCTGGCAGTCGTGCCGTTGAATGTGACCGTACCATTTCTTGAAGTGAAGGTGCCGGAGTTGGACCAGTGTCTTCCTATGACGATGTTATAGTTGCTTCCGCTCTTCGTGTCGAGCGTACCAGCGGTGATGGTGAGATCGCGGTTCACGCCTACGTTGCCGCTCAAGATCCATGTGCCGCCAGACCCATTGAAGGTTAAGTCATAGTAGGTGCTGCCAACCACAAGGCCCGACGAGTAGGTACCCGTACCGTTGTAGACGACCGTTCCGGAGTCGGTGTCGTTGGTGAAGTTGGTGAGCGTCTCGCCGCCCTGGAGTCGGAGGGTGGAGTTGTTCACGAAGGTAGCGCCGCTCATCGTAAGGTTGTTGCCGTTGAGGTCCAGGATTCCTTGCGTCAGTGTGAGTGTGCCGCTGCTGCCGATCACCTTCGCCGCGCCTGACTGGAACACATCGGTTGAATCCGTTGCATTGATCGTGAGATTGAAGTAATCCGTGGACCCGAAGTCGGGGAGCGTGAAGGTGTCGGCCGAGCTGTCTCCGTCGCCGACAAAGGTCCAAGTACCGGAATTGGTATCCTGGGTGAGGCCGGTGATCGTCTCGGACCCCTTGGCCTTTACATTTGCAGTGTTGCTGAAAGTGGCGCTGGTCATGGTCCAGTTGATTCCATTGAGATCGAAGGTGCCGGCAGAGTTGGTGAAGTCGTTCGTCACGGTGAGCGTCGTGTCGTTGGCCAGCTGCAGGGTGCCGGAGCCGGAATGAGTTATCCGGTAGAACGAAGTCCCTCCGGAATCCAGAGTCTGGGTGCCGCTTGAGTCAAACGTCACACGGTTGGTGCCGGGGGTAAAGGTACCGCTGGTTTGAGACCAGTTACCTCCTACGGTAAAGGTATCTGAGGGAGCAGTGAGGGTTCCGCCGTTGATCGTGACGTTGCCGTCAATGTCTAAAGTCCGGGTGGAGCCGTTAAAGGTTCCGGTCGTGACGGTGAGGCCGCCCGCGATCACGGTGCCGCTGCCGAGCGCAAAAGTTTCGTCGGACCGGGCATCAATCGTGAGGTTGTAGTAATCGGTGGATCCGAAGTCTTTGATGGTGAAGCTGGTGGTGCCTCCTGCCCCGTCTCCATAGTAGGTGAAGGTGCCGGAGTTGGCGTCGATGGTGCTGATGCTCACGGTGGTCTCAGAACCTTTTAGTTTGACGGTGCCGCTGTTATCCAATATCCCCGAAACAGTCAGGTTGAATCCCGCCAGATCCAGAATACCGCTCGAATTCACCGTCAGACCAAAAACGGTGACGTTGGTATCCAAAATAGGGTCGGTGGCCACGTCGGCGATCACAGCCAAGTCAATTGATGTGGGTACCGCGTCCCCACTCCAGTTGGCCGCCGTATTCCAGGCGGTACTGGAGCTTCCGTCCCAGGTGCGGGTCGTGCCGAAGGTCCAGCTCGTGTTGTTGCCGGAATTGGTCGAGACGGCTGTCGAGGCTGCAGTCGTTGCTATGCTGTCTCTTACGTCCAAGTACGAAAAATTCTTGGTCCCGCTCGCGTCGATGGTATACGTGCTGCCGTTGGAGGACGATCTCAGAGACAAGAGCTGTCCCGAAGCGCCATTAAGCGTAGCGGTGCCGGTGATCGTGGTGGTCGTTCCCGCCGCAAACGTGAGCGTCCTGGCCGTCGTGACGCTCTTGGTCAGAACCGCAAACGTGAAGTTCCCGTCAAGCGTCTGGTTGGTTCCGTTCAGAACCACAATGCCGCCGTTGGGGTCAAATGTGCCGGTTAAATTCTTGGTCATATTTCCCGCAATGTTCGTCTGCCCGAACCCGGTAAACGTAGCACTGCCTGCGGAACCACCCGAGCCACCAGCACCGTCGGAACCCGCTGTGCCGCCGGAACCGATCGTTCCGCCGCCGCCGCCATCATTACCGCCTGCGCCGGCCGCAGGACTTCCTGCTCCGTTCGAACCAGAAGACCCGGCTGTCCCTCCGGTGATGGTCAAAGAACCGCTAATGGTGCCATTGAACGACGGCGCACTCGCAGCGCCGCCCGCACCACCGGAACCGCCGGTGCCGCCAGCTCCACCGTTGCCTGCATTGCCGCCGTTACCCGTGTCCGCTGGAGCAGCGGCATCACCGCCCATTCCACCGCTGCTGCCGTTACCGCCTGATCCGCCGCTTGAGGATGCGCCGCCGATCAGCGTCAAGTTGCCCGTAATAGTGCCGGTGCCAACTGAGGCGGCGGCTGCGCCGCCGGCGCCGGCATTACCGCCGTTGCCGCCCGCACCAGCGCTGCCGCTATTCGATCCGTTCGAAGCCGTCCCGTCTTCGCCGTCCGCGGCGGTGCCGGCGCTGCCGCCAGCGCCTGCAGTTCCGGCATTACCGCCCGTAACCGTTACGCTTCCACCGATTGTGGTTGTGGAGCCGGCCGTAAAGCTCGCCGTTCCGCCCGCTTGCCCATGCCCCCCGATGGCGCCCGAACCGCCGTCACCCCCGGTGCCGTGTGCTCCTACGCTTCCCGCCTCACCGTTGCCTCCGGAAGAACCCCCACCGCCGCTTCCGCCGTTTCCGCCGGTGACCGTGAGGTTACCCGTCAAGGCAACGACACCGCCCGAACCGTCAAAGCTCGCATTCAAGTCAGGATCCGCCCCGTCGGTTCCCGGAGTGCCTGCCGTACCGTTTACGCCACCCGCCCCATCGACTCCGGCAGAGCCCGTTGTGCCGTCAGCTCCATTACGCGCGGTGATGGACAAGCTTCCTCCGATATTTATGGTGTGTGCGCCTAGGGCAAAGTTACCTCGATTGATGGTCAAGTTACCTACTGTCAGGGTTGCAACATTGACGGTGACCGTCCCTATATAGGATGCGTCCATCGTCAGATCGCCACCCGACCAAGTACCGATGTTATCGATACTGATGTTAAAAGTACCCGTTAGAACGACGGCGTCGGTTCCGTCCGGAACCACATTCCCGTCCCAATTGGTGCCATCGCTCCAGCTTGTGCCATCCCCGCCCCCGTCCCAAGTCGGGTCGATGAGGAGGTTGGAGTTGTTGCCCCGGTTGGCACCGTGCTCGATGAAGCTAAAGTGAACCATCCGGACATCCTGGAACGAGACACGGTCCCAATTAACCCCCGGGCGAATCTGACTATTTGGATTATTTAAGTCCAGGAAGTATTGAGTTCCGCGGATGGAGGACCAAAACTTGATGTGCTGTTCGCCGCCTTCAGACTGCGGCTTATCCTTGGCTCCGATGATCCGTACGTCTCCCAAAAAGCGGTAAGTCTCCCCCGCCTGGAACGTGATCTCGATGTCGGGGATGATGGCAGTGAAGTTGCCGCCGAAGGTGCGGGAGCCGTCTATATAGATGTTGGAGAGGAGGTTGACCGAGTCCGGGGTACCCGGGACAAAGCCGCCGGACCAGTTCAAGGGATCGGAGAACAGGTTCGAGGAAGAACCGGTGAAGTCCAGGGCCTGGAAGGAGATGTTCTGATTGTTGCCTTCGTTCTTCGTGAGTGAGACTTCCAGACTTGGCGGGCCATGGGCATAGACATAGACCGTATCCTGGAGACTTGAGAACTTGATGTCCGAAGTATTCACCTGTCCGATCATCCAGGGAGTGCCATTCTGGGTGGACCGGATATTTAAGAGCTTGCCATAGGATCCTTGAAGCGTGAGACTCCCGGTGAAACTTTGGGTCCTGCCGGCTTCGAAGCGCATCGTCTTCTCAGGCGTTAATACATAAAAGTCGTGGAAGGTATTGGATCCCGAGATCAGGGAATCCTGGGTTGTGATGAACTCGACTTTGGAATCCCCGGCCAGGAAAGATCCTTCATTCGTCCAATCGTTTTGGATCAGGAAGTGCGTGTTGCCCTGGACCTGGAGGACGGCATCTTCCGTGATATGAAGCGACTGGGCGGAGATCTGGGTATTGGGAAGGGTCTGGATCAGGCCGTTTAAGGTGAGCTTGCCTTCTACGGTCAGGTCCCCTGTGATGGTGGCGTTCTTGGCCTCTACTTTGACTTCCTGGGCCTTGAGGGTTCCCTCGACCTGCACCTCATCCGCCATGAGTTCGATGACACCGTTGGTCTCAACGATTTTTCCGGCTTCAATGACGCCTGTGTTGTTGACGACGGAGGTCATGGCTTCATCAAAGCTCTTGGCAGTCAAGGTGACGTTATGTCCGGCTGAGAGGGAGCCTGAGTTTGAGACTTGGGGGTTGGAACTTAAGGCTTCGTGCAGGCCTTCGGTGATGGTGAAGTGAATAAGGCCTTCATTATCAAAGGAGAGGGTGGCTTTTTCGGCGGAGCCGAGGATGACTTTGCCGGCATGGGCTTGGATGGTTCCGGAGTTCAGGACTTCCGGGGCTAAGAGCAGGGCGTTACCGGAGGCTGAGATATGGCCATTGTTTGTGATGCCCTGAGCATTGCCGGAATTGGAGAAGTTGTAGTTGCCGGAGGTGAAAAGAGCGTTTGAGATGTCCAGGGTCGAGGCGATGAAGTCCCCTGTCTGAATATCGGCCGTATCATGGATATGGATGCCGTTGGGGTTCACGAGAAAGAGCCTTCCATTGGCTCGTAAGACGCCGAAGATATCGGAAACGGTGTTGCCGGTGACCCGGGCCAAGACACTGGCGTCGACTGAGGGCTGGATGAAGCGGACTTCCTGGCCTTCGGCGATCGAGAAAGAATCAAAGTTGATGACGGCGTTGTCGGAAGCGGTGATCTCGAGAAGATTGGGCTGGGAAGTGTCAAAGGTGGCTTGGCCGGATTCAACGACGGGGTCGGCGGCTGCGGGCCCGGCCCACAGACACAGAGCCAACGACGCCCCTGCCATAATAGAGGGAATCAGCGCCGATCGTCCGCTAAGTTGAGGCCTTATGACTCTCCGCATACACCCACACGCTATCATGCGAGTCAGTGTATGTCAACTTGTGATAAGTATTGTTTATTATGGATTAGAAGGATTTAACTCGGAAATGGGCGTCTATTTGTTCTTTTTGACCCATTCCATCGACCGGCGCGCCGAGGCCCGGTAATGGATGTCGTAGACGATTTTGCGGATGGCGGTCTTGAGAATTTTGGTCAAAAGTGACCCG
Source organism: uncultured Planctomycetia bacterium (assembly GCA_964430735.1). GTDB lineage: Bacteria > Omnitrophota > Gorgyraeia > 2-02-FULL-51-18 > JAGOUK01 > JAGOUK01. Next base: position 138,112 of record CAYSFB010000002.1, read on the forward strand.
TCGGCGTAGTCGGCCTCGGCAAAGTGGTCCGCCCGGCCCGCGAAGACCATCTCCTTCACCTCGTCGGACACACCAATGTTCTTGTCGAACACGGCGATAGCCTGGCCGCCCGCTTTTTGCGTCAGCGTCATGGAAGGAATATCCGTCGCTCCGTCGCCGATATAAATCATGTTGCGGAACGGGATCGGCCGTTCGTTGTCCGGCATATGCGAATTGATGTCCTCGGACAGGTCCAACTTCCCTTTATTGATGCGGAACAGGAATTGCGTCTTGTTGGTGTCGTTGATCACGAGCTTCGGAAAAACGGGACGGCCGTTCTCGTAGGCAAATTCGCAGGCATAGGCCTTGCGGAAGCGGCCGGCGATGGTGCAACCGGACAGAATTTCCATCAGTCCGCTGGAAATGACGTAATGCTCGATCGTGATGCCGCGTTCGACGGCTTCCGGAATGTCTTTTAAAAAAGCGTCCATCCGGTCGAAGTATGTCTCCACTCCGTTGAAATACCGGATCCGCTCTTTGGCCAACTCGGCCAGGCGCGACGGATTGAGCGGCCGCTTCGCGAAAATGGGCTCCGAAATCAGCATCTTGAGGTACGCGAGCGTGCGTTCGTACCCCTGCTCGCGCGTCAGCGCCTGCGACCGCTTCCAGAATTCGTCCTTGTCGAGTCCGTAGTCCTCGAAAATCGTCCGCTCCTGCATGTTGTCGGGGCTCAGCGTTCCGTCGAAGTCGTAGACGATGGCGATGACGTTCTGCTTGGGAAGGATGGTGTCTTTCATGCGGCTGCTTTCTTATGGCGGTTGATCAGCAGCGACAATGCAGGCGGCGTCAGAATCGTCGTCAGCATCACCATGATGACGATGACCGCGAATTCCTCGTCCGAAACGACCCCCAGCTTCATACCCATCATCGCGAAGATCAATCCGACTTCGCCGCGCGGAACCATCCCGACGCCGACGACCCACTTGTCCACCTTGCCAGCCGCAAGACCCGCGACGATTTTGCCGGCGACGGCGACCGCCGTGATGCCGAGAGCCAGGAGCAGCGCGTGCGCGTCAAAAAGTGTTTCGAGCCGGACCGAAAAGCCCGTCATGATGAAAAAGATCGGGACCAAAAACCCGGCCACCGGCTCGACCAGATGCGCCGCGTGATGGTCCTTGTGATGGTCCAGAACCCGCTTAAGATCCGTCCGGGCCGGCTCCGGCCACCTGGCCGATGCGCTCTCGAGCTCCTGCACGATCTTGGGATCGTCGAAGTGCTTAAAGTGAAACGGCGTGAGCACGAGCCCGGCGGCAAACGCGCCGACGATCGGAGCCAATTCGATCAGATGGGCCGCATAGGCGAACAGAAGGCAGGTCGCCAGCGCGAGCGTCAACTTCATCGCTGGAGCGGTCGAAAAGCGCGACATGAGCACATTGTTCACGGGCGCCAGCATGCGGCCGACGACGAGGGATCCGGCCAGGAACAAAAATGCCTTGAGCGTGATCCAGCTGATCATCACAGGGCTCGCCGCACCGGTCGTGACGACGAGCGATACCACGGCCAGAATGATCAGCCCGAGCACGTCGTCGATCACTGCCGCTCCCAAGACGATTCTGGCTTCCGGCAGGTGGATCTTACCCAGGTCCTGGAACACACGCGCGGTGATGCCGACCGAGGTCGCGGTCAGCGTCGCGCCGAGGAAGAGGTAGGCGTTAAAGCCGGCATCCGGAAAAAACAACGGGCCGACGACGAACGTCCCCAAAGCGAACGGGACCACGACGCCGACGCAGGCAACCAAAAACGCGCGGATGCCGACCTTGCGCATCTCGTCCACGGTCGTCTCGAGTCCGACCTGAAACAGCAGCAGGACCACGCCCAATTCGGCCAGGAAGTGAATCATGGGATCAGTTCGAAGCGGTTCGAGTCCGTGGAATCCGATCAGGGTGAGATTTCCGAGCAGAACACCGAAGAGAATCTCGCCGAGCACGGCGGGCTGTCCGAATTTTTCGATCATCCCGAACACTTTGGCTCCCAGAATGAGCAGCGCGATCCACAGAAAAATCTGCGCCGCGCCTGCTCCGTGGCCGGAATCCGGGGCGGCTCCTGCGGCTGCAAACAAGGGTGTGCAGAACCATAAAGTCGGCAAGGCGATGATTGCCGCGGCCGAAGTCAGACCGGGACGTCCGATACGCGGGAACTTGAAAAAGCTCGGCTTCATGATTTTTCCTCTGCGTTGAGACGGGTCGTATCGGGAGATCCTGCCGTCAGCCAGGCCAAAAATTGTCCAGTCGACCGGTCGATGATCGATCGGCATGCCGCCACCGCCGCCTGGCGCGCGCGGGCGTTGCGGTCGGCGATCACCTGGAGGTTGTCCAGATTATAAAGGTAGACGTCCGGGAGCTCGTTGACGTCCTCGTGAGCGTTCCGCGGCACGCCCAGGTCGATCAAAAAAATCGCACTGCCGTTCTTGCGCTTCATCCAGGTCCCGACGCGGTCCCGGTGGATAAAGGCAGTCGGCGTTCCGGCCGACGAGATCACGATGTCGGCCGAAGCGGCCTCCTCGTCAAGCCGCTCATACGGAACCGCGCGGCCGCCGAACTCCTCGACCAAACCTTCGGCGCGTTCGGTGTTCCGGTTCACGATGACCAGCTCTCCGATTCCCCGGCCCATCAGCGACTCGCAGACCGCGCGGGCCATCTGGCCGGACCCGATGAGGAGCACCCGCTTGTTTTTGAGCGAGCTGAAGATTTTGAGCGCCAGGTCCACCGCGATCGACGCCATGCTGATCTTGCCCTCGCCGATGGGCGTTTCGGTCCTCACCTTTTTGCCGACCCGGAGCGCGCGCTGGAACAGCGCGTTCATCGCGCGAGACGTGCGGCCGGACGCATGTGCCTTGGCGTAAGCGTCCTTGACCTGACCGAGAATTTCGGTTTCGCCGAGCGCCATCGAATCCAGGCCCGCGGCAACCGCAAAGAGATGCCGGACCGCATCGGCGTCCGTGCTGAAATAGGTGTGGCTCCGGAACGACGACTCCGGCTCGCCCGAGAATTCGGCGAACGCGCGCACGACGTGCTGCAGCGCCGCGTCGGGGTCGGCCGCCCACCCGTACACTTCGGTCCGGTTGCAGGTCGACAGGATGACCTGCTCCGCGATCCGGCCGCCCGAAGCGAGAAACGCGCCGAACGCCTGATAGCGAAGGTCGGTGACGGAGAACTTTTCGCGCAGGCCGATGGGCGCGGTCTTGTGATTCATACCGACGACGAAGATCATGGCTTCGAGTGCGCCCCCCAAAACACGAACAGCATCAGCAGATAAAACGCCGCGCTGACGGACGCCACGGTCCGGGAGCGGCCCCGGGCGCCAAAACGCATCCAGACCAAAAAGACATACAAAACCAGCATGAGCACCGACAGCGCCACGGTCGGGTCCCCAAAAACGTCGGCGGGCCGGTCCAAGCCGCCCATGACCTTGGCTCCTCCGGCCACGCCCATCGCCAACGCCGCCGTTCCGACGGTCAGCGCCGCAAAATTGAGCCGGGCCGTCAGCTCGAGCGGCGGGAGCGTCGACAGATGCGCCGCGAGCGCGCGCTGCTTGATCATCCGGTCCTGAATCAAAAAGAGGGCAGAAAATATAAAGGAAAGCGTAAACGCGGCCAACGCCGTAAACATGCAAAAAACATGGCCTTTGAGCAGGCCTTCGAGCGCGGCTCCCGTGCCGAGACCGGCCGGTCCGCCCGCGCGGTACAGCGCCATCACTCCCAAGGCGAGGCTGACGGCGGACAGGATCGCCGAAGCCCAGCGGACGCGGACGAACAGGCGCACCGCGCCGTATGCAACCGCGAGGATGCAGAGCGTGAGCAGCACGCCGTCAAAAAAATGAGCGGGCTGCCAGGACCCTTGAGCCCGCAAACGGCCGGTCAGAACGGCCGCCGTCATGAAGGCTCCGAGCGCGTAGCTGATCTTGGAGGCTAAATGGGCGTAGCGGAGCTCGGTCCGGCCGCCGGCCACCGCCAGCAAAAGACTCAGCAGGTAGAGGAAAAGGGAGAAGAGAAAAAAGCGTTCCATCTACCGGATTATATCAACTCCGGGGCCTTTTAAGCAGACTGATACGCCACGCGGGCGCCGCGGACAAATTCCTCCAGGTAACGGGAAACATCGCCCTTGAATTCAAAGATTCCGATGCCGCCTTTCCACGAGACGCCCAAGATCAGGCCCTGATTTTCTTCATAACCCTTATACAGCACATGCATGCCGGCCTCCAGGAACCGAACCGTCGTTTTAGAATCCGGCGCAAGCGCCAGAATCCAGTTCCGGCGGGGCCCTTGCGGCGTTTCCGGGCGGAACGTGCCGGGATCCGGCAATAGATAGGCGGCCTTGCCCTGGATACGGCGGGCGGAATCGTATTCTGTGACCGACTCGACCGAATCTGCGCCGGGGGCGAAGATCACATTTTTTCCGTACCACTCCGTCTGCGGGTACTTCTGACGCAGGGCCTTCAGATTCGGAAGGGACGGGTCACGCACCAAAAGCACCTGTTCGAACTGGGCTGCCAGACGCTTGGCACGCTCGAGCCGGTAACGGAACGGCAGCCCTTCCTCGCCTTTTTTCCCGTCCTTGATGAAGACTTCGAGGTCCGTCACGATCGTTCTCGTATCCGTATTGTCAAAACGGAGCGGGTCCCGGTAGCTTCGGTCGATGACGGCGAGCCGCGAGCGGCGCAGACGGGCCGTCTGCCCAGCGATCAAGGACGCGCGTCTTTGGACCTCGGCTTCGGACAGGGCTGCGGCGGATTCTGCGCCGCCGGTCAGATAATCCGCGATCTTCCTGGAGATCGCATTCAAACGGTTGACGGCTTCACCGGCTGAATCCTGACGCTCGGGCATCAGCGCCAGCGCCAGGCGCTCGTCGAGCAGTCCGGCCAATGTCGCGGGATCCAAATCGGCGGCCTGGATGGAATCGATTTCGCCGGCCGGCGCGGCTAGCTCGGGAGCAAGCGTCGGTGCGCCGCCGGCGTTGCCGGCAAGGATCAGCCGCTTGGCCGGCGGCGGAATCGACCTGGCCAAAGCCATCACAAGCGCGGCCAGCTGCGCAGACGTCAGCTTGGCGGAATTCTCTCCGGAGAGAAGCTTTTCGGCAAAGGGCGTCACGATCCGCAGATCCGCCGCGTCTTGTTCCGCCAATTTGCCCAGGATGGCGGCGACGGCCTCGGGGCGCTTGACGGTGGAACGGTCCAACATCAGGTCGATCCCCTCCAACGCATCCTCCCCTTCTCGGTTCCCGCGGAATTCCAAATCAGACTGTGAAAGGAAGCGGACGGTGATCCGGGAATTCAATCCGGGTGAATAAGGCGCGATCGACTCGAACGCGTCCTTCCACAACGCTTCGATATTGTCCTTGCTCTCGCCGGACCGGAGAATGCCGACCGTCAATTTGCCCGGAAGCCGGACCGCGACGGGCTCCGGAGATGCAGGAATCAAATAGGACGCCGCGAATTGCTTTCCGGCCAGACGCGCGCCCGAGGACGGCGCAGTCGAACGGGATTTTTGATCGAGTTCTTCGATCATCCGTTCCGCAGCAGCGGCTTCGGCCCGGACTCGAACCAGATTTTCTTCCAACGCTTGGAGCTCGCTTTGTTGTTCGGCCGCCCAGGCGTCGCGGGCCGCATCGGCTGCCTTGAGTAAAGGCGCCAGATCCGGCAGGGCCTGCGGGTTGACCGCCGGTTTTTTGAATCCGGGGACCACGTAATACAACTCGTTGGGGTTTCCGGCTTGCATGGGTCCGGCCACCACGCAAAGCGTCTCACGCGGCAGGGTGAAGCCGCCATACCTGAAGTCGGTGCTGTTTTCCTTTTTGGCCACGCCGATGGCTTTGAGCGCTTTTTGATCCCATTTTTCGAACAGTTCGCCGATGGGGCGGACGCCGGCCATGTAGGAATGGTTGAATATGGCATAGTTCAGCGCGTAAGGATCGGTCGACAGGTGGCTCGTCATCCCCGAGATGAAGGGATGGCCGATCCATGCGGAGTCCTGCAGTGTGGAAACATACTTTTGGGCGGCGGCGTTGCTCTCGAATCCGGGAGCTGCGCGCAAACGGTCGATGATCGCCCGGCTCCGCGTGCGGAACTGGGCCAGACGCTCCCAGTCGGCGTCGAGGGTCCGCTGGGCTGCCAGGGTGACCGCCCGTTGAAGCGTTTCGCGGAGGCCGTCAGTCGCCGAAAAACGGATCGGCCTGACGTCGGCGGGACGTGAATTGTCAGGAAGGTACCCGATGTTTCCATTATTGACGACAAGACGCTCAGCAAGCTCTGAGGACGGGACCTGGGTCCAGACGCCGGTCTCCATCTGCGTCCACGCGGCCAGACCGGTCGAGGGCCGGACCTCCGCCTGAAACGACGCGAATCTGGATTCCAGCTCTTTTTGCTGATCGCGCAATTCGCCGAGTTTGGTGCGCTGCCCGATAATCTGCGCCTCTATTTCGGCTTTGCGGCGCAGAACCTCAGGATCTGCCTTCGGAGCGGCCGCAGGCGGATTCAAGGGTGGAAGCGGAGGAAGCGGTGTGGGCTCATCCTTCGCGGGCTGCATGGGCGTCGACACGGCAGGCGCCGGCGCGGCCGGAGCCGGTTCGACGGACAAAGACTGCGCGGCCTTGGGTACGTTCACAGGAACCTTTGGTAAATCTTGGGTGCGCTTGTAGAGCGTGACGCCTCCGTACACCGCCGCTCCCAAAAAGAAAAGGGTGAACGGCCGGCGCAGCACCGGCATCAGAACGCCGCTCCACAGCGGGTGCAGCAAAAACCAGGCGGCCGCCAACGCCGCGGAACCCGCCGCCTGCAGCGCATGACCCCATAAAATCTGAGAAGTCGGGTGTGCGGACTCAGGAGAACCTGAAAAAGCGGCCGGCTCTTCGGCCGCCTCCTGCCGTTCGACCGTTGCCGTGGCCGCCGCACTTGCCGTTACCGCTTCGGCTGCCGCAGGCTCCGGCCGCTCCTCCGGCGCCGAACGGTGCAACAGCCCCGCGCCCGAACGGATCAGCTCGGCGCCGAACGTCAGAACGGCCCTCGCTTTGGGTTCACCCGGATTCGGATTGGGAGCGTACCCCGACGGACCGGTTTTGACCAAGCGCACGATCCTGACCGCCAACAGCGTTCCGAGCTCAACCACGAACAAGAACGCCGGCAGCCAGTACCACAACCACTGGGTCACCCGCCAATACTCCAAAAAGCTCAACAGCCTCATCTCCCAAACGCTGCCGCTCATCAATTCCCGGTAGCGCTCGGGGTTGACCTTCTTGAGGATCTTGCGCATGTAAATCTGCTGGGCGTGCGTTTGTCCCTCCTCACGCTCGAGGGATTCCAGGACTGCCGGCTCCATATGCCCTTCAAGCGCGCCCGCCAGATGCTCGAGCAGCGCCTCGGCCGACGTCACCATCCGCTCGCGGTTGCCGTAGGGAAGCGCGTTCCAAAGCATGCGGGCGTCGTGCAGCGAACTCCAGTAGCGCCGGTTGATGTCGAACGCGCGCGAATCGCCGATCTGCGCGAGCACCCGGAGCGCCTGCAGCTGCACATACGGCTGTTCCGGCTGCGGCCGTTCCGTGTTGAAAATCCGCTCCCGGTACTTCCGCACTTCCTCCCATTCGGCAGGATCCTTCCAGAGGGTGCGCAGATCTTTTTCGATTTCTTCGCTCCCGACACCCAGCACGATTGACAGGAGGTGCAGCGCCTTCTGCTGGTTTTTGAGCGTGCCGAAGCCCCGCACGATGTCAACGCGCGAATCGATGTCTTCGTTCGAGAAGGTGTTCAGCGACTGCAGCATGTCCAGAATTTTTGGGTCACGCGCGTTCGCATCCCCATTCACCGTAAAATACCCGAGCGCCGCCGCGGCCCGGGACCGGACAGTCGGATCGGAGTCGTGGATCAGCCAGCGCACGTATTTTTCGTATCTCGGGTTGCCCGAAGCTCCAAGCTTCCAAGCCGCGTACGCGCGGACCGGAGGGTTCGGGTCGGTAATCACGGGAATCAGGCCCTCCAAGCGGCCCGACACGACCGCGGCCTCAAATGCAGCCTTGCGCTCAGCATCCTCATCCGAACGGATGGGAAAAACCGCCGCTCCGCGACCGCGGTCGCGTCGCTGGTACTCCTGCAGCGTCCAACGCTGGGACGCATGGTTGTCGTAGTCGTGGGCATCGGACTCAAAGCCGAAGTCCGGGAGCGGCGTCGGCACGGTGTGATTGTAAATTTCCTGGATCGGGGCACCCAGGTCCGACAGCAGATCGTGAAGGGCGGCGGCGGTCGGCGTCCCGCGGTACATCATCCGGTCGGCCTCGCGGCCGCTCCCCGGCTGCCTGCCGGCCGGATCATCGCCGCGCCACACATCCATGAGTTTGGGCAAGGCCGCGGGTCCGACTCCGCGCAGGGCATCGTCGATGGCGCGCAGATAGTTCATATAAGCGCGGGCCTTTTCGGGAGTGTGCAGGTCGTCCCGCGTAAACTGATCGTCAAGTCCTTCGTACAGATGGCACAGCGGGTTGACGAGCCGGATATCGCCGCGGTGATTCTGCGTCATAAAGCCGATCAGCCGGATCCTCGCTTCCATCGCGATCGGCTTGTGGTCCAGCAGCCGGAACAGGATCGAGATCCGCTCCTCCTCGAGCTCCTGGAGGCGCGTCTTGAACTCGGTCATCTTGGCCTCGTACTCGGCAGTCATGTCGATCTTGGTTCTCATGTAATGGTGGTATTCCTCCGCCGAAGCCGCGCCCTTCTGGTAGATGCTGCGGAGGGCTTCTTCGAATTGCCAGGTATGCTTTGTCTTGGATTGGAAGCTGGCAAAGAACTCCGCATCGTAATTGGTCCTTTCGGCTTCGATCAGCCGGTACCGGCTGCTCCACTGCTTGAGAAACGGCGTCAACACCGACTTGATCGCGCTGTCCGCCAGGTCTCCGTCGATCATCGCGGTCAACTGCGCGTCGTAGCGGGCCCGAACCTCCGGCTTGGACAGATCCGGCCGCGCGGCTTCGGTCTGTGACGGCGCGGGGCCGGCAGCCGGAGCGCTGGGCGTGATGGCGGCGGAATTCCCTGCAAAACCCTGCCGCGGAGGAAAAGTCAGGGTGATCTCGCCTCCGGGATTGAGCCGTTGTTCGAGCGCGCCGAACGGCTTGTCCGAAAACGTTTCCGGGTGGAACCACGCGTATCCGCCCGTAAACAGGAGGAGGGTCCACAACACCGCGTGGCGCGCGGTTCTGAATATCTGGCCCGCAAAATCAAGCAGCGGGTTGTGATACTCTGCCATCCGCGCTCCGGAAGCAGACCGCATGCCGGCCGGCGGTTCGAGTTCTTTGAGTTTTTGAGCCGCTTCTTCGAGATCGGCCTCCAGTATCTTCAGCGCTTCCTTCTGCCGCTCAAGCTCCTGCTGCCGGCTGTTGACTTCGGACTCCAGCTGACGGATTTTTTCTTCCATCGGGACACGGACCGCCTTGGCTTCCGACGCTTCTTTCCCTTCCCAGGCGGCCTTGTCCAACGCGGTCCAGGGATCGCCGCCGCTGATCGCCACTCCCAGTTTCACTTCATACAGCGCGGGTTGTTTGTTGCGGTTGAGGATCAAAACCGGCGTGTCAGGCGCCAAATCCACCGGCAGGGATCCGGCTTCCCGGGACGCGGGCAATGTAAAAAGCTTGCGCGCGGAATCAAAGACAAGCCCAAGTGATTCCCGCTGCTCAGCGGCCAACCGCTCGACCGGACGGATCCGGGTCAACGGATGATCCGCGAAGCCCTGGAACATTTCGGCAACGGTGTAGGTCCGGGGCGCCGGCATCCCGAGTTCATGGATGGTTCCGTTGTTCAAGATGTGGTGTTTGACTTCCTCGAGCGCCTTTTCGACGCGGACCCGGCGCTCGGCCGCATCCTTCGTCCGCTCGTCGGTCCACCGGGTCAGCGATGCCTGGGCGGACCGCAGCTCTTCCCGCTTGCGGTTCAAACCGGTTTCGGCCTCTATGACCATGACTTCCTGTAAAAAGCGCTGGTTGTCCAGATCCGCCTGCCGAAGCCGCCATTTCTCGATTTCGGGGTTGGCGCGGACCGGTTCCGCCTTCGGCTGGACGGGATCAGCGTGCGGTGCCGGGGCCGGTGCGGCCGGCTGAACACCTGCAGCGGGCGCGGCGGGCGCGTCCGGCATCTCCGCTGAGCGCGGCAATAATCCGTAAAACGCCAGTGCTGCGGTCAAGCCCGCGGCCCAACGCACGGCAGGACGCCGCATCATGGTCGACGCGATCCAGCCGACCCAATAAATTGCGCCGACGAGCGCCAACCCCGCGACCGCCAGAAGCGCCCGGATGGTTCCGGCGCTCAGTCGGTCGGGTCCCTTGTCAGCGGCGGAATCCGGGCGTGCGGCCGGTGCCGACGACCGTGCCGATGCGGCCGGAGCCGGAGCGGACTGGACGGACGGCTTGTCGTCAGCAGCTGGGTTGGACGCTTCATCCCCTGGAATGATTTGCGCCAAAAAGGTGTCGGCTCCGCCGGAAAGCGGCGCGGGATTCAGCAGCCCGTTTTCCGATTCAAAAAACCGGCCGAGCCCTTGAGGGTCATCAAGATTCAGCGAACCGGCCGTTTTCCTGGAACCAGGATTTGAGCGCTTCATGGACGGCAGATAGCGGGACGGATCATCGGAAGGCCGCATGATAAACGGTTCAGGACCCTGAGCCGGCGAAACCGATGGGGAAGCAAAAGAATTATCGATCGGCGCAGGCGCTGGAACGGCGGGACCTGACGCGCCGTTGGCTGCGTTTCGCGTCTGGGCGGATTGAAAGTCCTGTATCTGCCTGTCGATCTGCGCCTGGGATTCCTGACGCATTTGGTCGTATACGGCGTTCAGCGCGTCCAAATATTCCTGCAGCGCCGGATTATCGGCGGGATTGGGAGCCGGGGTTGGAGTCGGAGCCGGTTGCTGCGCGGCCGCCGATCCGGCGGCGGCCAGGCCGAGTAAAACGGCGAGCGAGCCGGCTGTAACCATCTGACGCATCCGCCGGAGGAGACCGCTGCCGCGGGACGGCGCGTGGGCGCGGAGCAGCACGGCCAATTGATCGGACGACAGACCCGAGGCTTTGACCGCAAACAAGGGGTTTCCGTTCTCGCGGACAATGAGTTGGGGCGTCGATCCGGACACATTCCATTCCGCGCGCCATTCACGCGTCTCATCTTTGACGCCCTGGTATCCGTCGCCCGCCGGCTCCAGCAGATAATCCCGCGTTTCCCCGTCCTCCTCAGTGGTGATCAGAATGAACCCGTTGTCCTGAATTTGAACGAGCGCCTGGGAAGGCATTTCTTCCGGAACCGAATCGGCGGAAGGAGCGTTCGGGTTCCGGTAACTCATCGTCGGAAGACTCGTCGAACCGGCGCCGACGGGATGCTGGGTGGATTGGGTCTTCGCCTCATTCACGGTGTTCCCCGGCTCGAAGGCGCGCTGCACTCCCAACACCCGCGCCAGACCGGTGCCGATGCGTTTGCCGAAAAGGGTTTGAAGGTGTTTTTCAAAAACCCCGGAAATAAGCGACGCCTGCCGGTAACCGATCCACATTTCCGCAACGATTCCGTCGCTCAGATCCAGAAGGAAACGGTTGATCCAGTCAAGCCCGTACCGGCTGAGCCGGCCGTTGTACTTCGCGCGCAGAGGACCCATATGATCGGAAAGGATCGTGAGCGGAGGCGAATCGGGACGGATCTGGCGTTTGGAAAACGCCGAACCCTCGCGGACCTTGATGTGCGCCTGGGGCCGGCCGTAGTTGAATTCGATTCCGCCGATCTGACCGAGCACGGTGTTGGCGTCCTGGGCCTCTAACGCGACTTCCTCTCCCAGCCGTTCGTCGGTGATCCGGTGGATCGTGACCACGCCGCGGTGCGAGACGATGCCGAACCGGTGCAGAGCCCCGCGCACGATATCCGCGCCCCACGTGATCGGGGTCAAAAACGAAAACGCCAGTGAGAAAAGCGTCGCGTTGTACCGGTCGACGATGCTTGCGACGGGCCCCCGGTCGATGAACACCTCGGGCTTGGGTCCCATGCGGTCGAACAGCGGCCGGCCGTGCGAAGTCCGGATCACCAAATGCCCGATCCACAGCGCGAAAAGCGCAAAAACGCCGTTGAGCGCTCCGATCACGTGCGCCGGAACCCAGGGCATCAAAAAGCTGAACGCGCCCCAGCCGATCGTGGAACTCACAATCACATACAGCGCGAACGGAACATAGGCGTCCACCCACTCGGTCACATTGTCCGCACGGTAACGGGCGGCCGATTCGAGAACGGCCAGCTGCGGGGATTCCGTACGCGCGTCGGCCGACGTGACGCCCACCCGTTCCGGCAGTTCCAGACCGTAACTGACCTGCTGGAACGCGCGGAAGCCGCGCAGGTCCTGGCGGCTGATCTCTTCTTGAAGGCCGAAAGGCCGCCGGCCGGTCTCCTCGTGGATGGTCACGAGTTCGTCCATGATCCCCATGAAGATTTCTGTGAGCGCGGCCTTCGTCGCGGCGACTTCAACCGTCGCCGCCTCGTTCCAGCGCATCCGGTACTTGCCCTCCCGCGTCAGGTGCGAAAGCGTCTGGAACGTGATCGGCAGCACGGGGTCCCCCGGCATGTACCCCTGCCCCGCCGCTTCGCTCGCGGCGTTGAAGAGCTGCTGCGACACGGTGATCACACGGCCGGGGTTCGCGACCGTCGCGCGCGGCGCGTTTTGGAACTTGCGGGCCAGATGATTGGCGACAAGCACCGACTGCGTCTGGGCGGAGGTGCTCACGCCGATCACGATAGTCTTGTCATTGATGCCGCGGGTCTTCAACCCCCGGTTTTTCTGGTTCTGGGCGCGCTTCAAAAACCGGATGAACTGTCCCGAATTCATTTTGACGATGTTCAGGTGCGGCGCTGCGTCGCGCATCAGCTGGATCTGCTGGTCGAGCAGCTCCTCGTTATGGTCGACTCCGTGAAAAATGAGGTCGTACGCGCCCGATTGATCTTCATCGCCGTCAACCTTGCCCGCGCGTGCCTGCGCCTTGTCGCGGATCAGCCGGCGAAGGTACTGCATCGGCGCGTGGTTGCGTTTGCCCGGACGGACGGAATCCCGGACAGCGGCGGCGACGTACGGGATGTCGCGGAGGTTGTGCTTCAATTCGTCCATGTTGGCCCAATCCGCTCCCGGAGAGGGCACGTCGATTTTTTGATTGCCGTGCACCGGAAACCACGGGTTTTCACCGCGCGGGTCCTGCAGCCGGTTTGGAGCATCTTCCTGCACGTCATAGATGCGGACCGTGTTCGAATCGGCTCCGTACGTCACTTTTTCAGCGGCCAATTCCACGAGCGCGTATTGGCCGCTGCGCAGCATGACCTGCCGCGCGTCGTCTTCCAGGCGGCCCGTGGCCAAAGCGGAGGTCACCCCCATCGGCTCGGCGCTGCCGACGATCTCGCCGCGGGCTGGATTCACGCCGATCGAGAACGACTGCGTGTAATTGTAGATACCGACCCGGCGTTCGAGCGTCGTCACGACCTGAAGCGCGAACGTGCCCTCGAATTCCCGGGCGATGCTGGCCATCACCCACTGCAGACTGTGGTCAAAAAATGCCTCTTCGGCCAACTGCACGAATTCCTCCAGCCGGTCCGCGGGAATTTCCCGTCCGACGCGGCGGCGTACGATCGCCCGGAAATCCTCACGGACTTCCGGCAGCGCGCCGGACAGATCCGCCGCTCCCGGAGCAAGGATTTGCGCGGCCGTACGTCCCAGAAGCCGCGCGACGTCGCCTTCGATCCGCGACTCCCATCCGTCAAACGGCGGGCGCTTGAACTTTCCATCGACAACATCCTCGAAGTTGGGAACGCGCGAGAACCAGGCATGACGCAGCGATTTGCCCAGCAAGCCCTGAGTGAGATTAAAGTCCACATACTCGGCGGTCGTCTTGGAATCGGAATCGCCCTTCGAACTCGATCGTGGCATGGCGTTCACGAAAAACGCGCGCGCGTGGCGCCGGCTGCTGGAATCGTTCTGGATGATGGTCCGTGTCTCGAGGACTCCGCCGAATCGGAGCTTCATGCGCACCGCGTCCATGTCGCCGTTGTGTTCGTTCATGTTGGCGACAACAAGTTTTTCGGCGGACACGGCCCGAGTCGCGTTCGACAGATCGACCTTAAAATGTTTGAGCAATACGGGGTCCTCGTGCCAGACCGGCTGCGCGTTGTGCCAATGGGTCGCGCCGATCGTCGCGTACCGCAGGTGGATGAAGATGGCCTCAAAGCGCTTCAGCGCGCGATAACCCTTGGCGGTCACCGCCTCTAAAAAAGTGTTGAGGTTCTGCGCCAGAACATCCACGATCTTGCGGCGCTTGCCCTTGACCAGTTTGTCGAACAGCAGATTCACCGATTTTCCGATCTGCGCGAACATCACGTATCCGGCCGACTGTCCGCCGCGGGTGGACGCGTGACGGGAGAGGATGTTCGAAAGTTCGAGCGTCCTTCCGCTGAGAACGGAGACGCTCTTTTCGCCGGCCGGGCGAAGGCGGATCACAAAGTACGGTCCACAGGCGGAGGCTCCGCCGCCGCCGAAGATCACGCCCAGATCCGGCAGCGAAACAGCCGTGAGGGCCGAAACCGCAGCCACCGAATAAGCCGCAAAATTGAGGAAGGAGTGCCCTAAACCCGAAAAATCGGAGGCCCAACCGCTCACCGCCGCGGCGGCGGCCATCGTGGCCGTGTTGAAGGCGATTCCTCCGAGCGCCGTCCAGCGCCTGGCTGGACCGCCGGCAATTTTTTCCAGGGAAACGACGGAGGCCAGGGCCTGCGGCACCGGAGCGAACGGAATCAGAGATGCTCCGACGTCACCCCAGGAAACCCCTTCACGGATAAAGTCCGACGAAGCGACCGGCGCACCGACCGTCGCGGCGTTCAGAGCATGGCCGGAGCCATGCGCCAAAAAGGCGGCGGCGTTCACGGCTCTGAAAAAAACCGCCAATCCCAGTACGAGCGGCCACCCCTGCGGCAGAAGAAAAACGGCGGAGCCGAATGACACGGCAACTGCCGCGGCGGCGGCTTCCGGCAAAGCGCGGCGGATCAGGCCATTCCATACACCGGATGCCATACGCGCGGCGGCTGCCGGGAGCGGGCTTTTCTTTGCGGCCGGCGGCGGGAATTGGTTCAGATAGGCTTCGACGTCCGCGTCGCCCTCCTGGACCGTTCGCAGCTTGAGTGATCCGGCAGGCCGGGGAGCGGATTTTTTGGGAGCCGCGTGTGACGCTGCTGCAGCGGGCGGCGGGCGTCGGTCAGAAAGACGCCGTGCGGCGGGCGGACCTTCTTTGGATGTGTCGGGCTGCAAAAGCGCCGGCCGGATGAAAACCGGGTTCAAGCGCGTCGTGTCGATCTGAACGGCCTTCGGCAAACCGGCGATTTCTCCCTTCGGCGTCACCGGCACCTGCAGTTCGGCGCCGTCTCCGAAGGTGACCGCGTAAGCGGGTCCGGAGGGCGTTCCTATTTTTTGGACGCGCCGGATGCCGCCGAGCTCCCGCCGGACTTTTTCCGGCGAAACGCCGGTTCTCCCGGAATGCTTCCAGGCGCGCTCCAGCTGTTGCAAATAGGGGTCCGAATTTTCGCTTTTCAGCAGGTCCGCGCCGACCAGCCGCGCGCTCACAGCCAGAAGCGCTACGGTCTCGCGTAAATTGGCCTGCTGTCCCAGCCACTCGGGCGTAAAACGCTCCAGCGGCGCCGAAAGCGTGAACCGGCTGCCATCGAGCTGTTCGCGGATCTGCGAGGGGCGGCGTGTGAGAAGCGTCAGATACGGGCGTTCGCCGTCCTTCGGATCGAACTTGGGCATGATAACCAGGTGCGACACCTGGCCGTCCTTCATCAGCTGTGATAAGCCCTCGGAGTGGAACCCTCCGGTCACGAGTGCTGCCGTGCGCACGCCGTCCTGACGCATTTTTTTGAGCGTGTTCTCGAGCAGCATCCGGTCGCGTCGGATCGCCAATTGATAAAAGCGTCTCGCATCCGGCAACGCGCGGACCAGCCGGCGCTCGTCCTCCGCCGTGAGCGGCAGTCCGGCCGAAACATCCAAGCGCCGGACGGTATCGATCCAGCGGCTTCCGGCATTGTCCCTGAACCAGGACCGGACCCGGACATACTCGGGATGACTCAGCTTGAGGCCGACCAGCTTCCGGATCAGCCCGAATTGCCGGGCGGCATCGAGCAATGCTTTTTCATCGGCGGTCTTCGCCAAACGGTTCTCGACGTTCTCCTGCCATTCGGCGATTTGAGTAATGAGCTCTGCGAGCTGGATGCGCTCATACAGGAAGACGTACCGCGCATACAAGGCCAACTGGGGATAGCGGGTGATCCGGACACCCGCGCTGCGTGCCGTGCGAATCAGGAAGTTGTGGAACTCTGCGGTCGACGCCTTGCCGCGGCGGTACTGAAGCGTCTTCCATGCCAGGTGGCGGGCGCGCCGGGAGTCTAGCGTCTGTGCCAGCACGCGGAACAGCATTTCGCGTTCCTGGGCGGCTTGGGAAAAAGCAATGCGTTCTTCGATCGCGGCCGTGCGCTGCCATTTGCGGATCTCGCCAAAACCGTCCGGCCGGATGCCGGCAGGCGCGGCGGCGCCGGTCAGGCGTTTCCAGGACTTGCGCGAGTAATCGGCGTGCTCGATCCAGCGGCGGGCCTGAGCGCGGAATACCCGAAGCGGCCTCGAAAAAACACGGGCTTCCAATTTGTTCAGATAGGCATCCACTGCCTGCATCGGCTCCGCCAGCCGCGTCTGACGGACGGCAACCCTGCGAAACGCCTGAAGGTTGCGGCGATAGAGCGTCTCTTCTTCTGCGCCGTACAGCGCGACGTTCCTGCCGGTATCAGTGATAATCGAAAAATATTCGCCGGCGGAGATCTGCCCGCTCTTCAACAGGAACTCACCTGTCTTTTTACGCGCTTCAGGACTCGGCAAACTCGAAACCACCGACGTATCGACCGTACCGCCCGCGCCTTCCAGCGCGACCATCCCGAGACCATAGCGCTGCGTCAGCTCTTCGAGGATCGAGGCGATGCCGTATTGCGCGCCCATTTGATTGTGGGCGTCCTGGATATTGATGACGATCTCACCGCCCTGGCCGCCGCTCTGACGAACCACCTCGCCCAAACGGCGGGGAAACTCAAACGGCTTGGCTGCCGGCGCAGCCCACAAAATATCCTGCATCAGCATGGCGGCGACCAACGTGAGTGCGGTCAGGCGCAGGGCTGCGGGGAACGAGCTTTGCTTCACGCTTGGCTTTGCCCAAAGGTTCTTGAATGATTTGAAGTTCAGGCAAAAGAGATCCCGGTGGGTTTTGCCGGTGGCTGCTCCTTCGGCTGGAGGAAGCGGGGTCGGTATTTCGTGCGACATGGGGTGTGTCCTTCAAATCCGTTTTTCTTCCAGAGCACTTCGATGAGCAAATGTTACACGCACCATGTAACGGAATCGTTACGGAGGCGTGAAGTGCTCTTTGCGAAATTTATACGGGGTAAAAAACACCCCGGGCCTCGAATGTCCAAAGGCCTGTTTGAACTGCATAGGAACGGGAACGGTTGATAACCGGCGCTTACTTTGAAGAACGCAAGCACGGCCATCCAGTATCCAGGTGGGGTCTGTCCTGAAGGCTATGGGTCGAGTATAATGACCCGATGAAACTAATCAAGACCCTCGGCTCCTTATCGTTTGCCGTCTTTTTAATCTCCGGGCTCACGGGCATTCTTATCGTGTCCACCTACCTGGAATCCCTGCACGGAACTCCGTTCGCCAAGCGGCACTTTTATGAAGCCCGCTGGTTCGACGTGTTTTTGGGATTGGTGTGGGTGAATATTTTTTGCGCCACGCTCACGCGTTGGCCGTTCAAGAAACGCCATGTCGGCTTCATCATCACCCACATCGGCATCCTGACCCTGCTCATCGGAACGCTCATCACCCGCCTCACCGGCGCCGAGGGCCAGATGACCTTGCTCGAAGGCGAGCAATGGAACCGGCTGCAGCAGACGGGCTCGGATATCTTGGTTTCGCCCCAGGAAGGCTCCGGTTACCAGTTCCGGCTTCCGCAAAACGCTTCGGACAAACCCCACCGCCTCAAGGTGCCGGATTCCGAACTGAAGCTTTTTTTCCATGAACTGTCGGACAACGCCGGTTCGCGCCTGAACGTCACGAACGACAATGAGTTCTACAACCCCGCCGTCCAATTCACGCTCGCCAGCGAACGTGTCGGCGTCCGCCGGCAGGAGTGGCTCATCCTCCGCGATCCCGAGAACCCGTTCGCGGATGAGTTGGAGCTGGGGCCCGCGCGTTTCCGGCTCGAAGACGCGGACGAAGCGGCGGAAACGGCCGCAGCCGGTCCGGAACTGCACGTCCACCCCGCCCGGCTCGTCTTATATAGGAAAAGCGGCGTCCCCATCGATTCCGTCGAACTGCCCTTGGCCGCCGGATCGTCCGACCCGCTCCCGATCGCCGACGGCGAATTCACACTGTCGAACGTGCGCTTTTTGACCCACGCCCGCGTCGCCGACAACCGGCTGGTCGACGAACCGGCCTCCGGCAAATGGAACCCGGCCGTGGAGTTCACCGTCGCCGACCGCAAGGGAGCCAAGGAACACCACACCCGTTTCGCCCTGTTTCCCGACTTCGACTCCCTGCACGGCAAGGACACGCCGAATATTTTCGATCTGCGCGTCGAGTTGCGCGCGGAAGAACCGCACTCGGCCGCCGAACACGACGCCTCGCAGCCGGAACTGGTGTTCGAGGTCCGAGACAAAGGCGAATGGACCTGGAAGTCCAAAAAGAGCGACGGCACCGGCAAATCCGGAACGGTCCAAAAGGGCGCCACGTTCGAAACGGGCTGGATGGACATGAAGATCACCGTCGACCAGATCCTGCCGCACGCGGCCGTGAGCCGCACGACCGGCCCGCTTCCCACGGGCTCCGACGAGGGCGAGACCGGCTCCCGCGTCACCTACGTTGACGCCAACGGCAAAACGCAGGAGGCATGGGTGCTCGTGTCCCGGCCGCTGCCGATCCAAACGTCCTCCGGCCGCTGGACACTCAACCTCACCGACCGGTCGCTCGAACTCCCCTTCACGCTCCAGCTGCGGGACTTCAGAAAAATCGATTATCCGGGAACGTCCAACCCCGCGTCCTTCGAGAGCGACGTGACGCTGTTCGACGCGGCCAAAGGCGTCAAAATCGAGCGCACGATCAAAATGAACGAACCGCTGGATTACGCCGGATGGCGGATTTTTCAGTCGTCGTACATCCAAGATCCGCAGTTCGGCGAAGCGTCGGTCTTCACGATCGCCAAAAACCCCGGGATCGGCCTGACGTACGCGGGATCGCTCATTCTTCTGGCCGGTGTCATCACGTTGTTTTACATCCGACCCTTTTCAAGCGGAGACCATGTTCACTAATATGAAAAAATTCATCCTTTTCCTCCCCGCGTTCCTGCTCCTCTCCGCCTCCGCCTCTCAGGCGCAACCCGACCTCCCGCGCGAGGTGCGCGAAATCGCGGTTCAGCACAACGGACGCGTGAAGTCGTTCGAAGCGTTCGCCCGGCAAACGCTGCGGCTGGTCAGCGGGCGCGAAAGCTGGAAAAAGCAGCCGGCCTCCTCCGTCTTCTGGTCGATCGCCCTGGACCGTTCGGCTGCGGGCAAACTCGAATTCATCCGGCTCGACCTGCCGGAACTCAAAAAAATCATCGGAGCCGCCGAGGACCGCCACTACTTCACGCTGAACGAGCTGGCTCACGCCTACCCGGAAGTGATGCGCCTGGCGCAAGCCTCCAAGGCCAAACGCGACAAGGACGAACGGCCGACGGCGGTCGAGCAGAAGGCCGAACAGCTTCTGGGCCGGCTGCACACCGTCAACATGCTCGTCTCGGGCGAGCTGTTCACCGTGGTCCCTCCGGATCCCAAGAGCGGTTCGGGAGCCTGGGTCTCTGGATTCGACACCGAAGATCCCGCCGCCAAAAAATTTGGGTCCGTCCTGGCCGCGTGCAAGGCCGAATCTCCCGCCCCGGCCTGCTCCGAAGCAATCGCCGGGTGGAACGCCTCCGTCCGAGGCGCCTCCGCCGAAGCGGCGAAAGCCAAAACCGGCTTGGAACTCTTCTATCTCAGCTTCCATCCGTTCCAGTGGGCGTGGATGCTGTACCTGGCGGGCTTCCTGTTCCTCGCCTTCGCCGGCCGGCCGGCCTTGAGGCGGACCGGCGTCGGTCTCGTGGTCGCCGCCTGGCTCTTCCACACGCTGGGACTCGGATTGCGCACCGTCATCCTGGACCGCCCGCCCGTTTCCAACATGTACGAGTCGATGATCTTCATGAACTGGGCGCTCATGCTGTTCGCATTCGGATTTGCCGCGCTCCGCCGCACCGCGGCGCCTCTGGCCGCCGGTGCGATCATCAGCGCGCTCATCGAGATCTACGCCAACCTGCTTCCGATCGACCCGTCGATGGACGTGCTCGTTCCGGTGTTGAGATCCAATTATTGGCTCACTGTTCACGTGCTCACGATCGTGGCGAGCTACGGCGCGTTCGGCCTGGCGATGGCGCTCGGCCACCGCCACCTGATCGCCGACCGCATCCTCAAACGCTGGAACGACAAAGACGCCGACGCGTCCGCGCGGCTGATCCTGCGCGTGATCGAATTCGGCGCGATCCTGATCGGGGTCGGAACGGTTTTGGGCGGGATTTGGGCAAACGAATCGTGGGGACGTTTCTGGGGATGGGATCCGAAGGAAACGTGGGCGCTCATCACGCTCCTGGGTTACCTCGTGATGATCCATCTGCGGTATTTCAAGAAGATCAGTCCGTTCGGGCTCGCGATCGGAACGATCGTCGGTTTTCAGCTCGTACTCTTCACCTGGTACGGCGTCAACTTCGTCCTCGGCCGCGGCCTCCACAGCTACGGCTCCGGCTCCGGCGGCATGAACTGGATCCTCTACTACCTCGCCGCCGAAACCCTCTTCCTCCTCTGGGCCCTCACCCGCAAAAAATAAATAGGGACACGTACTATTTAATTTTTTGCGGGCGTCCTCGCGGGCGCTTCGATATCGTTTGGTTCAAGATTTCTTCGATTTTCTTCACAAAAAGACCGTCCCCGCAGGGCCTGCCGGTTTTGGCAGATTTTTCAATCTCCTGAACACGCTCGTCGTCTGATTTTTTCAAATAACTTTTCCAATCACGGATCTCTTTATCCAAATAGCAAAGGGTCAAAAGCGGGTCTTTTCGGCCCAAAACCCGCGCGGACGCGCTGGACCAGGGATACTGTTCCGCCTGTTGTACGATACCGGCCTTTACAGGGTTGTTTTCGACGTATCGGACGGCCGCATGCAAATGCTTTTCATCCATCACGCAGCTGCCGAATCGCCCCTGCCACAAATATCCCTTCCACTTATTTCGCCGATTGATCATGAGCGAATACTTTTTATGCGTTGTCCCAAAAACATCGGCCAAGGCATCCGAGGTCTTGGGAACGGCCACGAAGTGGACGTGGTTATTCATCAGGCAATAAGCCCATATCTCAACGGTCCGAGCCCGTCTCAGTTCATTAATCAATATGGAAATATAGGCCTTTTTGTCTGAGTCGGAGAAAAAAGTGGTCTGGTTGCGGTTGCCCCGCTGTGTAACGTGATGAGGAAAATCTGGGACGATGACCCGGGCTTGTCTAGGCATAACGTGGGCAGATTAGCACAAAAAATGTTCAAAAATTAAATAGTACGTGTCCCTATTTAATTTTTTTCTCGAAGAGGCGGGCGACGATCAGGCTGCCTTCGAACAGGACGAGCATCGGGATGCCGAGCAGCATCTGGCTCGCCACGTCAGGCGGTGTCAGGATCGCGGCGATGACGGCGATCACGACCCAGACGTGGCGCCGGAAGCGCGCCAGCGTCGCCGTCCGGACCAGCCCCATCGCCACCGCCGCTACGACCACCACCGGAAAATCAAACGCCACTCCCGACGCCAGCACGATATCCCCCGCAAACGCCGTATATTCCCGGATCGAGATCATGGGCTTGAGCGCATCGGTCGCGAAGCTCATCGTGAATTGAAGCGAAGTGGGGAGGATGAAGTAATACCCGAACGCGGCGCCGATCAGGAAGAGGCCGGCGGTTGCGGCGGCCCACGGCAGAACCGATTTTTTCTCGTGCGCGAACAGCGCCGGAGCGACGAACAGCCAGACCTGGGCCGCGATGACCGGCGAAGCGATCGCGACGCCGCAGACCAGCGACATCTGGATCCGGATCATGAACGCGTCGGACGGGGAAAAAAAGTAAAGCGGGCCTTCGATCGCCCGGCGCGCGGGCTCGGTGATCCAGGCGACCAACCCTTCGGAAAAGAACCAGACGGCGGCCGAGGCGGCGGCCACGGAGCCGACGCTCCAGACGACCACGCGCCGCAAATCGTCGAGGTGGTCGCCGACCTTTTTCTTATTTGGATCGGGAATGGTCATCGGGCGGGCGGGAATCGCCGGAATCGGTGTCCCGGACGTCGTTGAGCGCACGCTTGAAGTCGCGGACGCCTTTACCGAGCGCTCGCGCGAGATCGGGGATGTTCTTGCCGCCGAACAGCACCAAAACCAGGAGGAGGATGACTCCCCACTCGCCCATGCCCGGAGCGCTCAAGCCCATAAATAAATGGATCATGGATGCAGTATAGCAAGCGGAGGGTTTTTTTGATCGCGGTCGGACAGGATGTACGCGCATCCCGGATCGGGCCACTTCACGCCGATGAACGGATCGTTCCAAGCGATGCCGACCTCGTGTGCCGGCGAATAGTAGGCGCTCGTCTGATACAGGACGTCGGCACGGTCGCTCGTAACCAAAAATCCGTGCGCGAATCCCGTCGGCACGTACAACATCTTCCGGTTCTCCGCCGAAAGGGTCTCGCCGAACCACTTGCCGTACGTCGGCGATCCCGCCCGCAGATCGACCGCGACGTCGAAGATCTCGCCGACCACCACTTTCATGAGCTTGGCCTGCGCGAACGGTTCTTTCTGGTAATGGAGTCCGCGCAGAGTCCCGCGAACGGATGAGCTGTGGTTGTCCTGGACGAAACGGTGGGAAATCCCCTGGGCGGCGAACAGGTCCTCCCGGTACGTTTCCGCAAAAAAACCGCGCGCGTCTTCAAACGCGCGCGGTTCGATCACCGTCAGTCCCGATAAGAACGTCGGCCGGAAGATCATCGTCTGAATCAAGCCGGTCCTAATCGAGGTTGTTCTGCGAATCGTGATCGTCGTCGATCAGCCGATCCGGGAAGATGCTGCTCGACGCGTTGATTCCGTACGGAGTAAAAATCTCCGGCGTAATGATCGCGTCGATGCGGAAAACCTCGGTCGAACCGGATTCGTCCACGGGCTCGCTCTGATGGTACGAGAAGATCGCCTCCAGATTGTACTGCCCGCCGACGACTTCCGAATTCGGATTCATGAGATCGCGCAGTCCGGCGACCGAGAATCCGGGGGCGTCGATCACCCGTCCCAAGTTGTCGATCGGGATGAACATGCCGATGAGCCGCGATCCATTGGTGAACCGGTCTTCAAAAAACGCCGGATGGACGTCGTTGTTCGAGTTGCCGTCGGTGTTGAGCGGGTGGTTCAGGAAGTGATCCGCTCCGAACCACTCGTCGAGATCCGAAATGCCCTCGGTGTCCCCGGCAAAGTCCGCCGACTGCGGCATGTCGTCTACGCCGGTGCTGACGTTCGCCATGCCGATGTTCTGGATATAGCTGTAATTGCCGCCGCTCACGACCTGCTTGCCGTAACTGATGATCTCACCGCCCCACCCGGCACCCTGGATCTCGGTCAGCTCCTGGATGCGGCCTTGATACCAAAGATCCGTCGTCTCCTCATGCGAATTATCCGTGTAGAACGACCTTTGTTGGAGCGTTGAGTAGTTCTCCGAGAACCGGATGCGGTCGCCGGCCGGGTTCTTGAATTCGGCATAAAAATTCACCGGGTGCACCGAGGGCATGCTGCCGCCGGAGCTCTCGTGGACGATGTACTGGTCCAGGTACAGGTCGGACAGGCGGTATCGGCTCCGGTCGTCGAATTCCTCCTTAGTCACCACGTTCAAATAGTCATTCCACGGCAGATTACGCAGCACGGTCTCCCCGTCCAAGTTCTCGCTGAACCGGACGCCGAACTCGACCGACGTGATGCCGTTCTGGTACGAGCCTTCACCGCCCGCGCGCAGCGTGAGCGAAAGGACCCGAACCAGATCGCTTCCGGCTTCGTGATAAACGTATTGGTCCGTGCGGACGCGGTTGCCGTGCACGTCGACGAAGACCTTGCCGGTCTGGGCGTCCACGCGCTTGTCTTCGGCCGCGATCTCGCTCAAAAAGTCCTGATTGTCGAGAATACTGGCCAGCGACTGACGCAGTTGATCGCGCTCAGCCGAGCGGAGGTCGCGAAGCTGCTGCAGGTCGGAGCGGGCCGCCGCAACGTCCGTCGCAGTTTCGATCCTGCCCAGGATCTCGGTGCGGTCGCCGCTCACGATCCCGTTGTCGTATCCGGACCGGACACTGACCTGCTCGAAGTCAAAGCCGCCCGAATAATCCAACCCGTTGGAGAGCAAGTCGGCCTGCGACTGAATCAGCGCGAGCTCAAGGTCGTCCAGCGAATCCCCGTCTCCATCCTCGTCGTCCCGGACGTCCAAATCCTCCCCGAACGTATCGAGCAGCGCGTCGATCAGGCGGTTGACCGCGTCCTCATCACCTTCCCCAAGAGTCTGGAAAAAGGTCGAAAGAAATCCGGGCGGAAGCGCGCCGGTTTCGATGCCGCCCTGCGGATTACCGCCGTTGGCGAAGATTTTTTCGAATTCCGCGATCAGCGCTTCGCGCTCTTCCGGGGTCAATTCCTTGGATTCGGTCGTCGTGCCGTCGCCGGCGGCGGAAGAGGTGTGAAACGCCTCCACGAGCAGCGAGTTGATTTCGTTCTCGATCGACGCGAAGTCGACCTTGCCCTTATCGACATAAAGATTGGTCATGATGCCCTGAAGCCCCTGGGCAAAACGAACGACGCTCAGATAAAACGTGGTGCCGCGCACCGCCGAAACGGCCGTAGGCGTCTTTACCTTAAAGGAGGAGCCGGGGCCGAGCTTATCGACGTCGGCCTTGAGCTTGCCGATATTAAGCTTGAGAAGCGTTTGGCGCGTCCTGTCTCCATCCCGCTGAGCTTCCTCGATTGTGAGCTCGCTGTCCGGAAGGATCTGGATGCGGATCTTGCCGTCAAATTCGATGCGGGCGGAACCGTCGGGTCCGGTGCGGATGACATCAAGCGCGTTGAACCGGTCCCCTTTTTGCACAGCGGTCCACACGTCGGAGTCCGTGACACGGCGCTCGACCAATCCCGACACTTCAACGGCCGTGACCGACTGAAGATTCGCAGCGGGACGGGACGAAGGCAGCGCAGAAAGATTGGGAGATGCGGCGGAGGTGCCGGCACCCGTTGCGGCCGTCTGTGCCGTACCGGCGGGGGCAGCCCAAGCAGGAGCTGCGGCGTTCGAAAGCCCGACCAGCATCGCCAGAACCAAAGCCGTATTTTTGTGATTAAAAAGCATCCGAATCCCCTGAATAGCCGGTTTAATAACGCTGAAAAAGTCTCTGTGGACGATTTGACAAATCGACAAATTACCGAACGATTATAGTTCCCCCGGAGGCCGATGACAAGGTGAATTATGGAAAAATTAGGCGGCCTTCGCGACGGCCTGAATCATCCGGCGCATAGCGTCGAGGAGCCGGCCGACGTTGAGGGGCCGGAATTCAGCTGCCTTTAGATCTTTATAGTAATCCTGCTGCGCCGCCGGATCGGCCGGAGGCAGCGTGAGCATGCTGCGATAAAAAGTTTCTGCACCCTTCATAAAAAATCGACCGATCGCCGACAGGGTGATATCAGCCGCCGTTACGGCGTCCGGCGATCCGGCTTTGCTTTTTACGAAGGCGAGCTGTGTGCCTCTGCCGGCCGCGGCGGGATAGTTGACATAGGGCGAGTTCGAATCGGCTTTGCCGACGGGCGAAAAAACAATCCATTTTTCGATTTCAGCCCGGTCAGCCGCCGACAAATCTTTTAACAACTCCTGCACGGCCCCGCCGCTCATCACCACCACACTGTATATTCCTTCGCGGCCGGCTTTGCGAATTTGTCCCAAAACTTCGGACCGTTGAACATAACCCCGGGCATTCTCATCCGCGCCCGGCTGAACCAACCCTGTAACACGGGTCGTGATCAACCTCACCGAGCTCCCGCCCTTTTGACCCGATACCATCCGCCCAAGACTGGCTGCGTTGGCCCGGACCCCGTCCTGACCCCAGTCTCCGATATTCGCGATCAGCTGCATTCTGATTGCGGTATCACCGGCGCGTGCAAGAATTCCAAGCCAACGATCCAACTTGCGCCCCAACGCGCCGGCAAGCCGGGCACCGGACACCAGGCGGCCGGCCGTGAACTGCAACTCCGGTCCCGGTACAACCGACGCGGTCCGCGAGCGCTCCATGGACGGCACCACCAAACCAACCCGCCGCGTTCCGTCCACCGCCAAGCTCAAACGGCTGCCGGCCAAATACCGGCTCGCACCCTCGGCCGCATTCCGCATTCCAGGCCACAACTGGTCCGCCTCTTCAGCAGAAATCGATTTATCGGGAAGTGTGAGCGCCCCGGCCAAAAGCCGACGCCCGGCCACCGCCAGCCGGGCACCGTCGGGCTCTTTGTTCGACAGCCGGCTGCGAATCCGCATCAAGTAATCGCGAATGCCTTCCACATTTTGTTGGCGCGAGAGTTTGAACAAGTCCCCTTTTACACGAGAACTTGCCGGCAGCAATCGAGAAACCGATCGGATCACATCCTGCAATGCCGCTTCGTCAATCCGGATCAAATGAGTCCTGGCCGGCTTCCTGCCGTCCGGAAGTTCCACACTTCCGCCGATCGAGCGCATGTACGACTTGAACTCATCCACGCCGACACGCGAATCCGTTTCCAGCGAGATGGGTGACAGAATTCCGGTAAAAAACGGCTCGTAGGACCCGCCGTTGCCCGTGATCCGGATCCGGTCGAGCGGAATCTTCGACTGCGCCAGGAAAAAGCTGGATTCATGAAGGTACTTGAAGGCCGCCGTCACAGCCAGCAGGGCGTTCAAAACCTGCAAGTCGGCAGCGCCCGCCTGAACCCAATCGTCGAGCCTTTCGGCCGCCGGCTCTTCCTCCAACAGATACAGCGCAGATTCTCCTTGCGGGTGCTCGAACTGGTCTGGATAAATCCTCATTTTGCGCAGCTGCTCTGCCGTCAAACTCAGACTGTCCGGACCCTCCTGGCTCCGGGAGGGGTCGATGCGTCCATACCTTATAAAATGCGGAAAATATCGGCCGATAACCGATCGGTTGAGAGAATGTTCGGCCAGGAAAATGCCGACCCGCGCCCGCCACAAAGTAAGCGCCTGATCCTGGAAGAATGTCCGGACCATGCGGACGGGACCGGTCCCGTTTGAAGCGACGGCATTCTGCTCCTCTATGAAACGCAGATCCGGCTTGCCTCCCCCCGACAGGGACGAGAGTTTCTCAATCCGGGCAGTCAGAACCTCGTCGTACACGGCACGCTCTATCCGATCGGGTCCCATTAAGATCGTGCGCGCGTAGCGCTCCTTCCGGCCCTCCTCGGACAGATACCTCAGGGTGATGATCATCGTTTGAAGTTGTTCAAGAATCAAGTTCTGGGTCTGATCGGAGCTTTTTTCCGTCGTCTTCAACGCTTTAATTTCTTGGGCGGATTTTTCGATCTGACCCAGGAGCCGGTCGGCTGTTTGGTAGAGATTCCGCCTTTCCTCGTAGGACCAGGTGCGGAGTTTGTTGGTGTGGGTGATGGCGCGGTTGGAATCATACCAGAACTCATTCTGCGTCTTCCGGATATCCGACAGGATCAGCGCAGCGCTCCCGGCTGTTTCGCCGTCGGAACCGAGGAGACGCTCCAGCTCGCGGGCTGCCGCCTGATAACCGTACAGCGCCCCTCCGGGAGTCAGGGCCTGCGCGGTGAGTATGACGGTCAGGTGCTGCGCGTTCGCGAGAGCCGTCGTGATCAATTCATCCGCTTGAGCACCTTCCGGAGCCGATACCTGCACAACATCCTTCACCAGGGCTTCAGGGTCCCATGAGGGCACTCCTTTTCCGTAGGCATGGCTGATCGCGGTCCGATTCAGCCGTACGAGCTGACGCTCATTCACAACTTCTCTCGCAGCGAGAAACTCCAGGTCCCGGCGGAGTTGTGACGGCAGCCGATCGCGGCGGGCGGGCGGCAGCCGGCGGATCAGAGTCCGATCGGCCAAGATGACGTTCATCGCTTCGATCCCCGCCTCGTCGCCGGCGATCCAGTCCGGCGATCCGGGAACCAGGTTGTCGACTGACATCGCCCCATGCAACTTCCCGATCTTCCGGCTGGCCTTTTTGCCGCGCCCGAATTCCGAGCTGGCAAAAATCGGGTTAAGCACCTTCTCGGCCGCCTGCCGCTCCCGCGCCGGTTCGGGATCCTGAACGATATAAGGCTTTTTTTCGATGATCTTGATCCACTTTTGGACTTTTTGCGCGACGCCTGTCACCTCAACTCTCCAATCCGAACTGTCGCGGCGGCTCTCCGTAGACGCCGGAAATCCGTCGACAAGATCCGCCAGCTTCAACGCAGTCCCGGATTCGTTCGAACGTTTTGGCAGCAGATTTGCGGCGGCGCGCAGCGTCTCGGCCAATAGATATTGGGCGGCCGGGCGGATCTCTTCGAGATCCTCTGACCGGACCGATCCCGGATATTCGCTCACAAGAGAACGGATGATATCAACGAGCTGGATCTGGAATTCCTCATAAAAATCCTGGTCGTCATCATCCCGAGCCCAGGAGGAGATAAATTCCGTCGACGGATACTCCAGATTGAGCCATGCGCGGACCAGGTGATTGTAGGCGCTGACGGCTGAAGATGCGGCGATCTCCCTTTGAGCCAGCGCCAGCTGGACAACGGCCTTGATCATCCGTTCCTCCTCCTTGGCGTGGAGCGGCTGCGCGGCGCGGCTCTCATGGTAGGGGAAACGAAGGATGTCGGCCATCAGGTCATTCAGACGTTCGATCAGCTCGTCCTCAAACCCGCTCCGAGACGCAAGCCGGGCGCCGTCCGAAGCCCGATCGTCCGGATTCAGAATCTGCTGCAGGCGGGCGACCCATGCTTCATCATCTTCCGGCGCCTCGTACGGCTCTCGAACCGACCAGTCAATGCCGTCGATCCAGTCACGGAAGTTCCGGCGCTGAGGCGCCGCAAGAATCCACACCGCTCCGAGAAGTCCCCACATCGCACCTTTGAGCGCCCCGCGCAGAAGCGTCATGCGTTCCGGCTCCGGCGTCCAGGGCTGCCCCAAATCCACGGCCGGTTCGGCGCCGAACAAACTTACAACCCGCAGCCGGATGCTGTACCCGCCGTTTTCTTCGGGATAAAAATGGTGCGGCTCAAGCTTCAACGGCCCCGAGTTTCCTCTCACTTTTGTCATTTTTTCCCGCAGAATAAAATCATCCATCGGCAGCCGGCCGGAATCATGGACCCCCATCTGATAGCCATCGATATTCGAAACAAGGAGCCTGGATCCCGCATCACTAAAACTCTCCGCGGCTTCTTCGGCTCCCACCGGAATCCTTCTGGAGAATATGACCGGTATTTGGATCTGAAAAACTCCGGGTGAACCGATTTCCGGTGTGATGACCTTCCGGCCGACGATCGGGTTCTCGCGGTTGCGCCGGACGAGCGCTTTTGCCAGACCTTCGGCAGCAGGTCCGGCGACCGACAACACCGCGGGCAAAGCCGTCCACCTGAAAAATCCCCTTCGACTCATCCTCCCGTCGGCCTCATCTTCATCGAACGACCCTACGCTGCCCGATGCAAGCCGTGCCCCGTCCAACGCTCCGGCCGTTTCTGCGAGACGCTGTGCCGCATCCGACAGGTCGGTGCCCTTGAATTTTTCTGACACCCGCTTAAGATCGCGCTTCACGTCCAAGGGTATGTCTCCCGCGATAGATCGGACGGCAGGTTTCATTCTGCGCTCCATGATCTGCGTCACCACCTCCAACCACAGTCTCGCGTCCGAATCCGTCAAAGCCGCCTCGAGTCCGTCCGGCTGCGTTCTGGGCCGGCCGGTCTCGGAATGCATCAAGATGACGGGCAGCACGCGGGACCAGGCGTTGATCAAAAAAGGCACTCCCAGCGTGTCCTTCTCGTCCGCCAGAAGCGCCTGGAGCGCGTGATCCAAAATTCTTTTTTGCGTCCTCCGGATGCTCTGCTTCAGGTCGTCAAATTCCCGAAGCCCGGACATTTGGTCCAGAGCGGTGATCGCTTCGACAACGACTGGATGCAGCAAAATGACTTCGCTCCGCTTGTGGGTGCTGGCGTTTTTGAGATCGAGCCTCCGGACCATGTCGCCGACCGCTTCAACCAACCGCGCGCGCGTCTCGGGCCGGACACCGGGCTTAAGGGACGTCGAGACCGCTAGGCTCACCACCCCTCTCGTCATGAGTCTGTCGGGCGACAGCGAAACGAGAATCCTCTGATCGGAATCCAAAAGAGCATCAGACCCGGACTCGGCTTCTGCCGGACCGAGCCGCAGCGCCTCGGCAATCCAGCCACCGGCCTCCGAGCCGACCGGCACGCCTTCACGTCCGGGCCTGGGCGAGCGTGTCGTTGGATCAAAAAGGATATACCGAAGATAGTTCATCCATTCGGCCCGCCGGTCCGGATAGTTCTCAAGATTCCAGTCTTCCGGCATGCCAATATAGCGGTTCTGCACCTCGCTGTTGAGGGAGTTGCGCGCCTTCGCGTGCTTCTCCACATAGCTCAATAGCTCGTCAGAATCAGGTCCGAGCGGCCGCAATCCGACTTCGAGCGCCGCCTCACCGGCTTCGCGCTGGATGTCCTCACTGACGGCGCGCTTGCGGATCTCGTCAAGAATGCGAACCGTCTCGAGCAGCGTATTGGGCGGAAGCGCCACATCCGGATCAGAATAAAAGCGCTTCATCCCGCGGACCAATCTAAGAAGCGCCTCAGGACCTTCCTTGGATGCAGTTTCCGCTGACAGGCGTTGTTCGACAAGCCGGCGGAGTCGAAGAAGGGTTCCGAGAGTCGGCTTGGGGTGCAGAGCCACCGACTCGTCGGCGGCCGCATCCAATTCCTGATCGGTGACGCTCTTGATTTTTTCGCCGCGGAAACGGCGGCGCACCCTGTCTTCCCACAAGTCCGCCTTGGCCGCGACCGGCACGAGCCCCTCAAAGATCGCATGCAGCCGTCCGTCGGCGTCGGTCCAGCTGCGCGTCCGGCGAATCTCCCGGATCCGCTCGACGGCGAGGCGGATTTTTTCTTCCGACTGGGACCGGCCTTCCTCATTAACTTTTTCCTGCAAGAGCCTCAGATGCAGCTCTAGCGCTTTTTCCTCACTCTTCTGAATCTCGCCGGATCCGTCACTGACGTACAACACTCCGCCGATCACACCGCCGCCGAATAACCGGATATCTTCCATCATCGCGGCGTTGCGCTGCTCCTCCGCCTTGGAAGCCGGCCGGACTTGAGAAATAAAATTCGCCTGCGCATAATCCGGAAGCATGGACGGTGCCTGAAGCCCCGAGGCGATGCGCGTGTCGGAAGCCGAGACCGTGAACGACCGTCTCGAAGCAGCTTCGCTTCCCATCAAGAGCCGAAGATCAGGGTCCCATTCCCCTGTCTCAGGATTCAGGTGCAGAGTATCCACGATCGGAGTTTGGGGATTCGAGATGCCCGACGCAATCAGGTAAAACGTTCCGCCCTTTTCGATGACATCCAAAACACCCAGAGCGCCGAACTTCTGAGCTTGGGCCGCAAAATCGGCTTTGGCTTCGTCTTTATTGGCGCCAAGCTCGAGCCCCCTCAACGCATTCCATTGGTCGCGGAGGACTTGGCCCGCTTCCGCGTCAACCGGGATTTGCAACGCCGGACGGAACGGCGACCACATGTATCCATCCCGCAGCGCGACAGGATCCATCGTCGCGGCGCCCATCACGCGGCCAGTCGGAATGTGCACGAGAACCGCCGGAACAAACTGACCGATATAAAGGCCGAGCGGATCGGAATCGGACTTGGAAGCTCCGCCGATATTTACCCGGAAGCCGTTCTTGGCATCCGGCTGCGGCGCCGAACTCTTGCCCTCCATCCACCGGTTCCACCGCTCGGCATAACGCTCCTTCACAAAGGCCTGCGCATCCTGCAGGCGACGGAAGCGGCGTACCACCTGACCCTGCTCCTGGACATAAAACGAATATTGAACTGCATCGACTCTAGCGCCGCCGTAATGCCAGAACTCCGTGTCTTCTTCGTCCGTCTCATACGTCCGGCCCAGCGCCAGGGACCCGATCCGCGTTCGCGAATCAGTGAGCGCCCTTCGGTAGGAGGCGAGCGAGCGAACAACTTTTTCGCCGTAGATGCCTCCCAGC
Organism: uncultured Planctomycetia bacterium; assembly: GCA_964430735.1. Lineage (GTDB taxonomy): Bacteria > Omnitrophota > Gorgyraeia > 2-02-FULL-51-18 > JAGOUK01 > JAGOUK01. Next base: position 170,568 of record CAYSFB010000002.1, read on the forward strand.
GACTTTTCAAGGCTCCAGAGGGAACGGAATTTTTCCCATCGGTCGGCGAGCACCGCCACGATCCGGTCGCTCATCTGCGGCAGAATGAAGGACCGGCGCGACACGGAAACGGTGTTGTGCGCCCCGGCATAACCTCCGAGCACCTCGCGGGCGCGCCACGCACGGATGTATTCCTGCTCCCAAGGATGCTGGCGCTGGTTCGGGCGCTCCATGAGCCGCAAGCGTTCGATGTGCGCGTTCTCCCGCAGATCCGGCGTCGGCTCGACACGCCCGACCGCATCCTCGCCGGCCGCTTGCCGCGGCGACCAGGCAAGTCCGGCAAAAACGGCGCCCAGGAACAATCGCCGATTCACCTTCAAAGCCAGCCTCGCTCCGTCCGGCCGGATCCGGTCCCATAACGCCTTGAACCGCTCTTGGCGCGCGGCCCGGCGCGCCTGCACTCTCGAGTAAATATCTTTGACCCGGCCGGCCACGAGTGTTTGGACTTCGGCGAATTCACCGCTTAATTCCACAATGGCGCCGACCGCGAATTCCTGCGCCACTAACCCAAGCCTGGAATTCAACGCAACCCGGACCAGCATGGGCGCGGCCGTCGCACCCAGCTGCAGCATGACCGCATGGACAGCCACCCGCACGATCGCCCGCGCGCTGGCGTCCGTCAGCCCGCCTCCGTCCGCAATGTCCAGAAAGACCGGGAACAGCGCTTGTATCAGGCGGAGGTTTTCCGGCGCAACGGACAGATGGTTTATCGCCGCAGAAAGCAGCGCCTCTTTTGCCCATTCCAAATCCAAGTCCGGCCTCTGCCGCATGGCTGCGGCGGCCGCCAGCGCGCGCAGCGTCCGCATGGCTGCGACCGCTTCAGGATCCTTGGCGCCCATCCCTTTGAGAAATGCCCAGAGCTCGGAATTAATTTTTTCGCTTGTCCTCGGGTCCTCGATCAATTTATTGATGATCGCCGACCAGTGAGCCCAATGAGTCTCTCCTGCTTCTGGAGAAAAACCTTCTCCGACGATTTCCTCGACCGCAGCGACAAAATGCTCCTTGATATCTCCTTCGACGGCCGCGCCGCCTCTCAATAAGGCGGGAATCCGGCTCCGAGCCGGTGCGGCCAGCTTCGCGATCTGGCTCCGCGCCGCCGGTCCGCCCGCACGCGTCAATGCCGAAAGCAGCGCAGCAGCGTCAGAAATCCGGCCAAGATTATCGACTGCGCCTGACGGAAGGCCCGCGTCCGCGATGGATTGGGTGACGATGGCGGACCAAGCCGACTGCGCCCGGCGGACCGCCTGCTCAGAACCGAGTTTGCGCAACAGGCCTGCCGCCTCGCCGAAGGCCAAGTCGCCGATCAACTGCTGGACGATTTGCAGATTCTGCTTCTGATCAATCCCGCCCTGCTCCAACTGCATGACCAATCCGGGCATCACATCGCGAACGAGTCCCGCTTTGATCTTCAAATCAATGTCCGGATCCGCCAGGATTCGGGCGAGCTCACTGACCAGAAAGGGATAATCCGGAACCGGAAGCGCCGGCGGATCGAAGAGCGGCCCGCGCTTTGCCGCGGGTTGTTGAGCGCCGGCGCGATTCGGCAGCAGCTGCGACAACCCGACCGCCAGTCCGCCGCCGACGAAGCCGCGCCGCGTGACGGAATCACCCGTCGGTTCAACATCCGGTGTTGGTGCGGCCCAATCGTCCCTCTTGGCCTCAAAGAACTTGAGCCGGTCGCCGTCGATTCGACGGAACGCTGCGAAGTCCTCCTGATAGAACTGCAGGGCCATCCGCGCAAAGCGCTCCTTCAAAAACATTCGCAGCCCTTTGCGTTTCATCTCGCTGAAGCCGCGACGGAGGAGCAGCCTCTCGATGGACGCCAATCCGGTGGGACCTGCGACAAAAGTGTAGCCGGCATACAGATCCGGATTAGCGCGAAGATCTTTGGAGAATTCCTCGATCGCGCCCGCCACCTCGCGCGGCGAATACCCAACATCCATCAAATGCAACTCGATCCGGCCCTTGCCCGCCCGTTTTAAAAATAACGGGCCGTAACTGTGTCTCTCATAAAACCCAAGCAGCTGCCCGGCCTTCAGATTGACCTGTTGCAGCGCCCCCAGCAGCCGCGCCTGCCACGCACGCTTGGCGGTCTCGGCCATCCGGGATCCGGTTGTTTTGAGCAGCACATAGGCGTTCGATTCGCCCTCGATCAAGACATAGGGAGAAGTTATGATTCCTTCGGACGTCTTGCTGTAGAGCCGGAGCTCGCCTGCGACGGGAGCGATGAGTCGGCCGCCCGGAGCCAGCGCGCTCCAGACGGCATCCGGGACCTCCTTGACGGCGGCGGAGAGGACGATCGCGTCAAAAGCTCCGGGATTTTGGGCGGCATACTGGATGCCGTCGTCCTGGACCAAGAGAACTTCCCGGCCGGATGCTTCGGGGAGGCTCCTAAGTTTCTCCAGGTTCGACCGTGCAAACGCGGCCAGCTCGGGATCCAACTCAACCGCGACGGATTCACGGGCAAGCTGGCGCGCCCAGGCGGCCAAGTGTCCGGAGCCCGCGCCGATCTCGAGGAAACGGTCTTCCGGCTTGAGCTGCAAGGCAGTCAGAATAAACGCCGAACGAGACGGCGCCGGCATCACCTGACCGTTCAAAGTCGCAATGGAGTCGTCCCGGTACGCATCCGCGATCCGGTCCTTCGGAACAAAAAGATGCCGCGGCACCCGATCCATCGCATCCATCACTCGGTTCCAACTTTGAATGAAGGACTCGCTGCTTTCATAGAGCTGATCCAGCGGTTCCCGGAAGCGATCCGTGTTCATCACCGCGGACCAGACCGCCGATTTAAGATTTTCCTGCCCCTGGCGCTCATCCGCCCCGTCTCCCGCCGCCAGCCGCGCGCCCAGCTGCTTATAAATTGTCTCGAGGTTGTTCATCAGGGTTTTCCAAAATTCAGGGTCGTCGATTTGGTCACGGTCGATGCGGGCCTGCTTCTGCAACACATCGGCCAAGGCGCGGACCCTCATCGCCTCATCCAGGACCTCACCTTCACTCTTCAGGGGTCCGACACCCTGAATCATTGCTGTAAAAAATTCCTCGTTCCCCATCAGAACGGCAAGCCGCCTCAAATCCTCCATCTCCTGAAGCCGGCGGTCGTCGGAAAGGCGCTCCAGGCGTTTGGCGAGCCAGTCATAGATTTTGAGAAGCGAATCGGAATACCGGGATCTCCGGGCGGTCTCCAGCGCCGGACGAAGTCCCCCCATTTCCCCGGCAATTTCGCTTGAAAAGATGCTGACATTTTCAAAGAATGAATGTTCCCGTGGATCGTCCAGTTCCCATTCCAGAGTCGTGATGTCCGAAGCCTCCAGCAAAATTCCTTTGAGCGCCTCGTGCCGCCGCTCGGGATTCTTAATTTGAACGGCCTTTTCGGCGGCGGCTTTAATCTTCTCAAAATCCTTCTCCAAATCCTCGATGCGCCGATTCCTGGCGAGCCACGGGCGCAGATACTGTTCGGCGAACTGCCTCCGGACGTTCGCGATTTGATCCGGCGTCAGCCCGCCTTCCTTTTTGTATCTTCCCAACCGCTTCTTGATGTCGCTGAAGACGGTCTCCGGGGAGAGCTGAGAATAAATGTAAAGAGGATGATCCGTCCGGTCATCAGCTTCGGAGCTGTATCGGTCCGCTTGTTGGATCAGCGACCGAAGCGCCTCCCGTTCCCGCTCCGTCAATCCATCGGCGGCCGCCAACCGGGCGCCTTTCAGCTCCTGAGCCGCCGCATGAATCCTGGCCGGCAAACCTCTCTGCCGCGTCCCATCAGCTGCATCGGCGAGTCTGGATTCGGCAGGGGCAGACTGCTTCCAATCAACCAGGTAAGTCACGTAACTGCCGGTTTCTGCGCGGTTCTCTGTGTAGTACAGAATCCTCGGATGGTCCGCGCTGGGGACCGGAAACCCTCCCGGCCAACTCCCGATGGACGGTTCGTGCAACTTCAGCTTTTCTCTAAGGTCCTGCAAAACGATGTCGTCCCCAAATTCGGGCCTGGCATTCCAGGCGACCAGCGCGCCATCGAGAGTCACGATGGGGTTTTCTGCGGCGCCATCCAGACTCCGAGCAATCTCTTCTATGAACGTATTCCAGAAGCGGATTCCGTTTGCACCTCCGTCCTCGAGCTTTTTCATCGTTTCGGCCAAATCGGACGTCCTGACCGATTCGGGTCGCAGCGGATAAGCAGGTGCGTTGACGGAAATAAATCGGACTGGTCCTTCGAACGCCGGTCGGCCTTCAGGATCCGTGGAGACGTTGGCGACCGCCGACTCAATTGTCTCGATGCCAGCGGCCTTCAGATTGACCCTGGCATTCGCGACGGCAAATGGATTGATGTCCGAAATGCGGTAAACCAGTTCTTCTTCCCGCCCCGCCAGCCGGAGCGCTTCGTGCATAACCCAGGCTCCGATGCCGGTTCCGGTGCCCATGTCCCAAAGGCGGTCTCCGTCGTTGAACGAAAAACTGCCGACCTTCCTGGACAGGTCCGAAAAAAATGAGCTGTCGGCGCTGTCGTTCGCGGAATCGGCGGGCGAGTAAACGGTCGGGAAGAGAACGAAGATCGCGCGCGAGGAAGGGCCTTCTTTGGCCAGCATTTCTTTGGCCGCATCGTACATAGTAAGGGCGGGTTCGCCTTCCTGGTCCGCCTCCAGAAACGCCGACGGATCCACCCCGCTGACGTTTAATGTGGTGCCGTTGAGTTCTACATAGATAAACGGCGTCTGACGGGCTCCTTTCCACTTGCGTTCAAGCCGGGATGCCATTCCTCCGGCCTCGAGATGCTGTGCAAGCAGCTTGCGATTCGCATCGCGGGATTGGGCGAAGCTCTTCCACTCCGAGGCGGCCTCGGGATCTCCGACCCGCCGGAGGAGCTCGCCATCGATCGCGTAATCCGCCAGATCCAGATAAGAGTCCTTCTCCCCCTCCCGATCTTCACGGAACGGATACACGGCCAGCGGAAGGCCGTTGTGCGAGTACACGCGGAACTTGACGCTTCGGCCGTCGAGGCGAGCCCATGCCGCCGGGTCCACCAGCTCCCGCAACAACAACGGACCGGTGATCATCTGCGAGGCGGCTTGCGTCTCCAGCTTCACCTCGTATTCGCGGACTTCGCCGCCGTCTTCGTCTTGGACCACATCCGCCGATGACACCGCGTCCAATCCCAACACTGCCCACAGCTCTCCAAGCGGCGTCCGATCCCGCCATGCGCGCAACAAGTCCGTCCGACCGTCTTTTTCCAAAATCGGAGAATCGCTTGCAGCGGCCAGCCGCGCAGCCTGGGTCATGCGCTCGGAGAACCCGTGGCCCATCCGCTGATCCGCAAACCGCGCTCCGGAGGTCTTGGCAAAGCTCTCGCGGGCAAATCGCGCGGCGGCGATTTCGGCGCGGAGGCCGCGCGGGATGCGCGTCTGGGCGACGTTTTGGGCGCGATAAGGGCCGGTGTCATTGGATGCCTTGGCGGCCAGGCGTTTTTCCTGCTGCCTCAGGTGCGACAGAAGCAGCTCCTCGTACTTCGCGTGATCGGTCGTGTCGGTGACCACGGGCGTAAGAACGATGTACGACGTCCCTTCCCGCCTCAAAAGCTCCGTGAGGTGAGCCGTGTGATAGCCGCCGGCCACGAGCACTGCGGCCGAGACGTTTTCGCGGTCCATGATCCGGCGGGCATTGTCGACAAAGGCCTCATCGCGCTGTCCCACAAGCTCATAGAACCGGCCGAAGTCGGCGCGGGCGGCTTCGAGATGATCTTCGGTGGGCACAAGACTCTCGAAGAATCCCAGGTCCGCCAGCTTGCGGTTCATAAAGGCCAGCCAGGACTCGGTCGGGAAGTCCTTTTCGTTGAACGTGAACGTGCCGAAATCCCGGGACGACATTTGAAGCTTGTAGGCGTTGCCGAGCAGGCCCAAGAACCGGTCGATCGCGCGGACCTTCCGCGCATCATCGTCCGGAAGCAGCCGCTCGTAGACCTGGTCCTCAAGCCGCTCCGTCTCAGCGAGAAGGTCGTCCAGGCGGATGTCCAAAAATTCGGACAGATAAGCTTCGTACGCCCGCAATTCGGCGAACAGTTCCGTCTCGATGCGATGCCCTTCAGCCGTGCGCAACAGATCGCGAATGAGCAGATACTGAGATGCCTGAGAGGCCTTCAGGCGCTTGGACTGCTCCAGGAACCGCGACACGGCCTCGCGGTCGCCGCGGCCGGAGACCGCTTCGAGCAAGCGCGCCTGCTCCGCGTTGGCCCGGTCAAAGTCGATCGACCGCTCCCGCTCGAGCAGGACGCGCAGCTTGAGGATGCTTGGGTAGTCTTCGAGCTGCAGCCCCGCCCGGTCCACAAGCTCCAAAAGCGCCGTCAGCCCCGTCTTGAAGTCGACGGCCGCGTCCGAATCGGCCGAAAGACGGCTGCGCTCATAGTCCTTCAGCTCCTGCGGATACATCCGCACTTTGAGCCGGTCCAGCGAGGTCTTTGCCTGGTACAAGTAATGCAGAATGTCCTTGCGCCGGTCGACGAGCGCCGCGTAGGCCTTGACCGAGGCGTCGTAGAGATCTTGGTTTTCGGCGCCGGAGATTTTCATGGGGCGTTCGCTCGTCAGATTCAGATATTCTTCGCCGGAGATGATGCCGTCGTACAAGAAGCGGCGGGCGATGATCTTCCACTCCTTGAGCGGAGCAAGCTTGCGGACGGCGTCCAGCGATGCGTCGCGGGACCCGCCTTCCACCAGGACCACCGGCAAGTCGTACCGGCCGAGCAGGTCGTCGAGCGCCTTCGCCAGCGACTGCTGGCCCGAGAGATTCGCGTGGGCATCCTGGATGTGGATGATGAGACGGCCGTTCGTTCCGGCGTGAACCTCCTGCAGCGTGACCGCGTGCAGCGGGAGATCGAGACGGGAGGGGTCGGATACAAAGGGCGCGATGGCAAGGCGCGCGGCCGCGGCAGGAGCCGGCTGGATCGGCGGCACCCCTGGACCGGGCGATGCCCAGACGATGTCCTGCGCCGTCAAGCAGGCCAGCGTCAAACATGAAATAAGTTTAAGTTTATTCTTTAATATAGAGGGCATAACAAACCATCGGAATCCGTCGAGTTCCTCCCCAGCCGATTAAGCGATTTTAATCATTCTTAAGTTAAGTTTACCCGACCGGCGCCATTTTTCAAGGGAATGGCGGAGATAGATTCTGGTGATAAAAATCCTGGTTTTGACCTATAATAACGGCTCAATGAGACCATTTTTACCCCTTCTGCTTCTGACGTCCCTGGCCTTCGCTGGAACCCTTCCGGCCGCCGCGGATGAATCGCCGGCCAATACCGACCCCTTCATCTTCCTGCTCGACGGTGAGGCGTTGTTCGGTTACGCCGACATCGCCGGACCGACCGAGGGCGACTTCTCGACCTCCGAAAAGTGGCTCGCCTCCGCCGCGTACAAGGTCAACGAAAAAGACCGGCTCATCGGCCTTTACAACGGCTCGTTCCGCAAAGACAACATCTTCATCCGCCAGGACGAAGGCAGCCAGTCCTCCAACCAGCTGCTCTCGCACAACCTGTCCGCTGCCTTCAAGAAATACTTCGGCGACGCCTTCGTCTTCAAGCCGGTCTTTTTCTACGACACCGTCTTCGTCAAAGAAACGGCGGATGAATCGATCGGTGACGGCCTCTACGATTACGAAGACCTCGGCGGCGGGTTCGAGAACACCCACCTGTTCGCGAGCGCCGACGGCGAACTCAACCGCAAACTCACCTACGGGTTCAACATCTTCAAACGGGAATACCCCAATTACCGGACGCTCGAGGCGCTTTCGAGCCGCCAGCCGCTCGAAGACAAGGAAAAAGACTTCACCGGCTATAAGACCGACGCTTCCTACCGCGCCCCCTGGTGGTTCGAATCGACCGGACGTTTCGCGGGCATCGCGCTGTTTAAGGACTACACCGACAAGCTCACCATCGATTCCAACGGCATCCGCGAGGGAGACAACCGGCAGGACTTTTATTACGAGATCGAAGGGTCGATCGTGCGGCCGTTCACGGAAACGCTGAGCGCGGGCTTCGCGTCGGTTTGGAAGCAGAACTTTTCGAGCTTGGATTTTTACGACACGCGGAACACGCTGCCGCTGGCGGACGACCGCTTTTTCGAAAATTACTACGACTATCACGCGTACGTTCTGCGTCCGTTCGTGACGGTCAAAGGTCCCAAGTTTTCGGAAGCATCTGAGGAGTCCAGCCTTCAGGTCAGCTATTCCTTCGAAAAAACCTTCTACCCCGGCCGCACCGCCCAGGATATCTCAGGCCTTCTGCTGAGCGAGGACCAGGAAGACCGCAACGGCAAAACGTCCGCCCAACTCACCGTTCCCCTTGGCAGACAATGGTCGTGGATCCTGTCCGGCAGCTACGAAAAACAGTCTTCCAACCAGAAGTTCGAGCGCACCTTCCTCTACTCCTACGAATCCTGGTCCGTCCTGTCGGGCGTCCGGTTCGAGCTTTAATCTAGAACTTATTCGATCGTGATTTGGTAAGCGGCGGGACGCGTCATGTCCAGGTTGGCCAGCACGGCGCCGACCCGGGTCACGCGTTCGTAGGCGCTCAGGTCGGCCCGGCCCGTCTGTCCGGCGGCGATGTCGAGCGTTTGGGTGCGAATGCCCTCGCGGGACTCCAGATAGAGAGTCACGCGGAGCTTTTCGGAAGAGCCCGTATTCGCGATCCGGACGTTCTGCGCGCGGCCCGGTCCTGCGCTCATCAGGATCTGATGCGCGTCAAAGGCCAGCGGCTGGATGTCGGCTTCCCGGGTCCAGTCGCCCGCGATGTTCTCTGTCGTCTTCGCGGCCGTCGCGGTCCCCCAGGCGGACACCCAGTCGGTCTTCAGCACCGGTGCAAACTGGGTCAGCGTCCCCCTTGCGTTGTAAATGTAGAACTGCCCATCCGACCACACGCTCCGCGTGACCGCCGCCGTCTGCAGCTTGGTCCCCTCCGGATGCGATCCGTACTCTCCGCGGTATGTCCAGTTGAAGTAATCGTTGAGCAGGTCGTCAAAACGTTCGCCCGTCACCTCCGACAGCACGCGCGCAAAATCTCCGGGTCCCGCCCCCTGCTCCAGAAGCCTGAGGTCGCGCGACACCTGGACGATCGCGTCCGGACCGAAACGCTTGTCGAAGTACATCCAGAACAGCGCGTTCTCGTACCGCATCGTAAAAAAGCTCTCGTCGGGATATCTCAGGTAGTAATTCGCCCCGCCGCGCGAAAACTGCACCCGGCCGTCGACGATCTTGCGAAAACCTTCCGAAGCGAAGCCCGCGTCCGAGCCCGACTTGCACTCGAAGTAGCGCGCCAGCCCTTCCGTGTACCAGTCGCCGCCGCGGATCTCGTGCTCCGTCGAGCCAAGGTTCTCGTTGAAGCCGTGGACGATCGCATGCGTCATCTCGTGCATCACCGACGTCGCCAGGTACTGGTCGTCGGTGTAGGTGTTGCCGGCCGCGTTCTCGGGCACGCGGTTGATCCGGTTCCAGAATTCGAGGAATTTTTTGTAATTCGCGGGCAGGAGGAGCGCCGGGGTCTTTTCGCCGGTGGCTTCGTTGGTGCGGATCATGAACAGCGGGGCGCGGCGGAAGTCTTCGAGCTCGAAGCCGCCGAACGGCAGAAGCCCTCCGGCCTCGGTGTCGCCGATATACGCTTCGATCACCTTCGGCCGCGCGTCGGGGTTCTGCCCCAGCTTCATGTCCCGGGTCAGAACGTCATAAGCCTTCTGCATGTGGGTCAGCACGCGGTGCGGATAGGTCCGGTCGTCGGACTTTTCGAGCGTGAAGTCGGTGAAGTGGACCTTGAGCAAGGTGCCGTTGGCGGCGCGGGCAGAAAGCACTTTTTCGAGCACCAGATTTTTGGAGCTGGGGATCATCTCGCCGTAACGGCTGATCACGCGGCCGTCGACTTTGACCTGCAAGGGACCCGCGTAACTCGCGGGCGAAGGAATGATTTGAAAGTTGCGGCCGTCACGGAGCGTCTCCAGCGACCATTGTCCCTGCCCCTGGAGATCGCGGACGGCGTGAAGATTGCCCTGAGGATCCATCGATTGAAGTTCGATACGCGAACCGGACGGCAGCTTCTCGCCGGCGCTCAGGCGAACGACGAGAGGAGCCACGGTGAGTTGGAGCGGATGGTCCTGCTCGACACCCGGCACGGATGATGTTTGCGTGATCGTGGCCGCAACTATAAGGAAGGCTGCGGTCCATTGGAACTTCATCGGCATACTCTCCTTTCTCAAGGGCGAGTATGCATTGCTTACAATTACAATTCAAGACTAACTAAGTTTATTTATTTCTTTCATTCTGCCGGAAGTTCAAATCCCAGGAGGTTTTCGCTTTTAAGGGCCTGTCGGGTATAATACCCCCTCACGATTTTGGCCCCATCGTCTAGTGGCCTAGGACACTACCCTCTCACGGTAGGGACACGGGTTCGACTCCCGTTGGGGCTACCAAAATCTGTTTTAAACGGCGCATCTGCGTCGTTGCGCGTCGCTTGGATGCCGAAGAGCATTCCGCGCTCCGCGCGCCTAGCATCTGCACCCTTTAAAACAGATTTTTCACTCTGCGCGATGCACGCGGACGCGTGCCGCGCAACCTGGGAATATCTTTTATGGCCAAATCCAAATCAAAAACAAAGCCTGTTGAACATCCGGTGGTGACGGTCATCATCGAGATTCCGAAGGGCAGCCGGAACAAGTACGAGTTCGACAAGAAGACCGGCGTGATTAAGTTCGACCGCATGCTGTTCTCGGCCGTGCACTACCCTTCCGATTACGGGTTCATTCCGGAGACGCTGGCGCAGGACGGGGATCCGCTCGACGCGCTGGTGCTGGTGTGGGAACCGACCTTCCCGGGCTGCCTGATTCAGGCGCGGCCGATCGGCTTGTTCAAGATGTGGGACGAAAAGGGGCCTGACGAAAAAATCCTGTGCGTTCCGGTCCACGATCCGCTGTGGAACCACCTGACGACGCTCAAAGAATGCCCGCCGCATCTCCTCAAGGAAATCGAGCACTTTTTCAAAATCTATAAAGATCTCGAAGAGAAGAAAACAGGCGTCGAAGGCTGGCAGGGATTGGAAGCCGCGTTGCGGATTATCGAAGAATCACGGGTCCGTTACCGCCAATCCCTCAAAAAGAAGAAAAAAGCCTAGCGCTTCTTCTCGTCCCGGGCGGCGGTCAGCGCCGCGCCGCGGTCCAGCAAATACGCCAGATCGACCGGCTCCCCCGACCTCGCCGTCAGCGGCTCCACCGCCAGATCCAATTCGAACGGCAGATGCTTCGCCTCGTTGTACCATTCCGCGTCGCGCAACAGGCGGTGTTTGACCGTTTCGGTCGAATCGTGGTCGCAATGGACCGCCGCGACCGCAAAATCCTCCTCCCCGACTCTTGCCACGATGTCCGAATCCCGGAACGAATGCCTCAGAATCCTCGCCGCGGCCAGGACCGCCCGCTCCTGGGCTTCCGGTCCCTGCGACTCGGGAAGCTGCGCGAAGCCAGCGATCTTCACGTAATACATGACGAAGTCGCGCTGAAGCCGCTTATAAACCTTGAGCTGATGCTCGACTAGAGCCAGAAACGCGGCGCGGTTATGGCAGCCGGTGAGCTCGTCTTTGAGACGCGCGGACCGGGCTTTTTTGAGCAGCGAATGCCGCTCGATCGCGTACCGGATCGCGCGGCTCAGGATCTGAAGGTTCATGTCGTTCTTATGGACGAAGTCCTGGGCCCCTTCGTGCAGCGCCTCTTCGGCCATCAATTCGTCCTGGTGTCCGGTCAGCAGCAGGATCGGCACGTCCACCGCGGATTTTTTGAGCTCGCGGAACGTCGCGATGCCCTGACTGTCCGGCAGACCAAGGTCCGACACGACGAGGTCGGGCGTTTTTTCCTTTAAAAAAGCGCACGCTTCCTTGAGCGTCTTGACGTGATGGACGGCGTACGACTGTTTGCGGTCGTGGCTGAGCATGGTCCGGATCAGGAGCGCGTCGTCCTCGTCGTTTTCGACAACCAGGATGACGTTGGACTTCCGATGCGGGGCGGTCTCGAACGGAAGCCGCTCCTTGAGCTCCTTCAGAATGTCGTCCGGCCGGCACGGCTTGGTCAGGTAGGCGTCCGCGCCGATGACGCGGCCGATGACGCGGTCGGCGTCGCCCGACTTGGACGTGAACATCACGATCGGAATCTTGGCGACGGCGGGATTTTCGTGCGCGCGGATCGCCTTGCAGACGTCCTCCCCGCACATCTTGGGGAGCCGCAGGTCCAAAAAAATGATGTTCGGCTTGTGTTCGATCGCCGCGCGCAGCCCTTCCTCGCCGTCCTCGGCGACGATGAGGTCACACCCCTCGGGAAGGGCGTGGCGGAACAGCAGCGCGTCGTCCGGGTCGTCTTCGACCAGGAGGATTCTGGGTTTTTGGACCGTGCCGCCGGTTTTGAATTTTTTCACTGACCCTTCTCCTTTTCTCTGGCGGATCCGGCTGGTTCGGGCGCGGGGTGCAGCGCATTTTTGAGCCAATAATCGCAGATCGTCCCGATCATCGACACCAGGGACCTGAAGTCGTTCGGCTTCGTAAAGTACGAGTTGGCGCCCTCCAAATACGACCGGTTCACGTCCCCGTGATATTTGGACGTGGTCAGGACGAGCACGGGGATTTTTTTCAAATCGGAATGGTTTTTCAAATCGCGGAGCGCTTCCCGGCCGTCCTTGCGCGGCATCCGCAGGTCCATCAGGATGAACTTCGGATACGCCGGCCCGCCGTCGGAAACCGAGCCCAGCAGCTGGGGCATCAACCCCTCTCCGTCCAGCGCCCGGGTCAGATGCACCGGGTTCCCGGACTCCTCGAACGCGCGTTTGAGCAGCAAAAAATCGTCATCGTCGTCTTCGAACACCAGGACCCAGGGCGCGGGCTGCTTGATGACCATCATGCCGGCACCGCCAGAAGCTCCACGGTGAACCGCGCGCCCTTGCCCGGAAGGCTCTCGGCGCGGATCGATCCGCCGTGCCGCAGGACGATGCGCTGGCAGATCGCCAGACCCACGCCGGTCCCCTCGTAATCTTCGCGGCCGTGCAGCCGCTCGAACGGCTGAAAAATCCGGTCCGCGTATTTGGCGTTGAAGCCGATCCCCTGATCGGCCACTTCGACGGCCGCGTAATCCACGTGCGAGGACTTGACGGTCTTCACCTCGACGACGGGCGCTTCGCCCTTTTCGCAGAACTTGATCGCGTTCGACAGCAGGTTCTGAAAAAGCTGCCGCATCCGGTAGCGGTCGGCCCGGACCGTCGGCAACGGGCCGACCGCGATCTGCGCGCGCGTTCTGGAAATCGCCAACTCCAGGTCGCCGAGCACTTCGCGGACCACCGCGTTCAGATCGACTGCGGTCAGCTGGGGCTTTTCGCGCGAAACCCGCGAGTAAGCCAGCAGCGCTTCGATGAGATCCTGCATCCGCGTGACCGCCTTTTGCATCCGGGCCACGTAATCACGGCCTTTATCTCCGAGCTCCGAATGGCACTCGGCCTTGAGCAGATCGCCGAAGGCCATGACCTTGCGCAACGGCTCCTGAAGATCGTGCGACGCGACGTACGCAAACTGCTCGAGCTCCAGGTTGCTCTGCTTGAGCACTTCGGTGTGCCGCAACCCCTCCTCCGCCCGTTTCCGGTCGGTGATGTCTTCCGATATTCCCATGAGGTACAGCGGCCGGCCCTCGCGGTCGAGCACCGGGATCTTCTTGGTGTGCAGGATGCGGACGCCCTTGTGACGGGTTTGAATCGACTCCTCCTGGATTTCGACCAGCTTGCCGGCGGTCAGCGTCTCGCGGTCCTTTTTGATGAAAAAGTCCGCCTCGTCCTTCGGAAAAAAATCGTAGTCGTTCTTGCCGAGCAGCTCCGAGCGCTCATACCCCAGCAGCTCTTCGCCCGCGCGGTTGAACCGCACGAAGCGCAGGTCTTTGGCGTCCTTGAGAAAAATCATGTCGGGGATGTTTTCGATGATGGAATCGAGATAGGAGTTGAGTTCACGCAGCTCACCCTCGATGCGTTTGCGCTCGAGGATCTGGGCGCGCAGGGCCTCGTTGGCGGCGGTAAGTTCGCGGGTGCGCTCTCGGACGCGCATCTCGAGATCGCTTTTGACTTTGGAAATGGTTTGATCGGTGCGGTTGAGCGCGGCCATGTGCTTTTCGCGGTCCGCTTCGAGTTCGCGGATGCGTTCGAGCATCGATTCGGGGGAAGGATTATTGGACTTGTCCCAAGGCCAGCTGGGCAACGGCGCGGTCTCCTTTGAATAAAGCCGGAGTCCGGACAACGGCCTTATTATAACCCTGGCGGGTTAACGGCGGACGGAGGCGCGTTTTTTTTCGTACATCGCCTTGTCGGCGGCCTCGAGCAGGGCTTCGAGGGTCGCGGGAGCGGCCGGATCAAAATAAACGGCGCCGAAGCTGAAGGAGAGCGCATCCCCGGGCGGCAAGGCGGCGTTGTGCCGGACAAGCCGTTCCGTCAGACGGGACTCAAGGAGCGGGAGCTGGCTGTTCTGCAGATCCATCGCCATCACGACGAATTCGTCGCCGCCCATCCGGGCGAGGATGTCCGACGTGCGGAACGAAGCCGTCAGGACGGCCGCCGTCGCCGTGAGCAGCCGGTCTCCCGCGGCATGCCCGTCGCGGTCGTTCACTTTTTTGAGGCCGTCGACGTCGATCGAAAAGATGCCGAACCCCCGCTGGCTGCGCGAGGCGAGCTTCAAGTGCTGGCCCGCCAGCGTCAAAAACCCGCGCCGGTTGTAGAGTCCGGTCAGAGGGTCGACGAGCGAGAGCCGCTGCAGCTCGATCTGGAGCCGGCTGCGCTCGAGATTGTAATGCAGGATGCGGGAAAGGAATTTGCCGTCGACCTGACCCTTGATCACATAGTCCTGCGCGCCCGATTTGAGCGCGTCAAGCGCGACCGTTTCGTCGTCCGTCGCGGACAGGATCACGACGGGCACGAACGGCGCGCTGCTTTTGACCCGGCCGAAGGTATCCAGGCCGCGGCTGTCGGACAGATTCAAATCGAGCAGCACGATATCCACGGGTTGGCGGCCCAGTGCCTCCAATCCTGCGGCGAGAGTGGAAGCGTGGATCGTTTCGAACCGGTTCTTCAGATCATTCTTGAGACGGTTCTGAACGACCAGCGCGTAATCGGCGTCGTCTTCGATCAGCAGTATTTTGACGGATTCCGGAGCGCTCATGGGGCGTCAGCTCCTTTGGGGGTTTCTTCCTGTTCGATCAATGTGAGTCCGTACTCGGCGGTCATCCGGCCGGCGGATTCACGGCTTAAAAAGGCATCGATTTTTTCGCGGATCCGGTCATACACGGCGCGGGCCGCCTGACGATCGGCCTCCGGCAAAAGGACCCAGACGCGGCCGGCGTCCCGGACAAACGCGTCCTCCTGCCGG
Organism: uncultured Planctomycetia bacterium; assembly: GCA_964430735.1. Taxonomy (GTDB): domain Bacteria; phylum Omnitrophota; class Gorgyraeia; order 2-02-FULL-51-18; family JAGOUK01; genus JAGOUK01. The sequence continues at coordinate 185,998 of CAYSFB010000002.1, forward strand.
CGCAGACAGTCTTTGATCAAAGGGTCCAGGCGCTCCAGAATTTTTTCGTGCTCTTCGGGCCGGAGGGCAGGCGCGGCGCCGGTGCGGCGGATCTCGGCGGTCACCAGACCCATCACGGTCCCGCGCGCGGACGCGCGGTCCTTCATCCGGCGCAGGATATCGTCCACCGCCTCCTGAGCGGAACGCAGCGGAATGCGGACTTCGAAGCGGCTTCCCTCGCCGGGCCGGCTCGAGGCTTCGATCGATCCCCCGTGTATTTCTGCCAGGCCTTTGCAGATCGCGAGACCCAGGCCGGCGCCCTTGTCCGGAGTCGCCCGGTTCCGGCTGAACTGTTCGAACTTCGAAAATACCCTCGGGAGGTCGCCGGCCGCGATCCCGATTCCCGTGTCCTGCACGACGACCTTCGCCGTGCGCCCCTCGATGGTCAGGTCGAGGTCGATCCGGCCCGAGTCCGTAAACTTGACCGCGTTCGACAGCAGGTTCGTCAGGATTTGTTCGAATTTGTCGCGGTCGACATACCCCTTGAGCGTGTCGGGCGCGGTGATCCGGAACGCGAGTTTCTTTTTTTCCGCGGCGGCTTTGAAGGCCTGTGCGGTGTCGCGCACGCAAACGGCCAGATCGGCCGCTTCGAGTTTGAGCCGCGTCTTACCGGACTCGATCTTGGACAGGTCCAGAAGGTCGGAGACCAGTCGCGACAACCGGTCGGTTCCGCGGATGGCGAGGGCGAGCGTCTGCGCCTGCACGGGCGACACCGGGCCGTGGACCCCGTCGGCGATTTGGGCGACGGCCTCGCGGATGATGGCCAGCGGTGTGCGCAGCTCGTGGGACACCGTCGACACAAACTCGGATTTGAGCGCATCGAGCTTCTGAAGTTCGCGGTTCTGGCGCTCGAGCTCCCGGTAGAGGTGCTTGATCCCCTGGTTCGTCTTGTCGGCGGCCCAGCGCACGTCTTCGAGTTCGCGCCGCAGCGCGGCCAATTCGTCCGTCACGATTTTTGATCCAGAAATTCCGCCAGCGCTTCCAGCAGCGGCAGTCCGTCGGCCGTCTTGACGACATAATCATCGGCGCCCGCCTTGCGCGCGCGGCCGGCATCCAGCGCGTCGACGAGGCCCGTGATCATCACGATTTTGGCGTCCGGACGCCGCGCCCGGATCATCCGGCAGACTTCGAACCCGTCCCCTCCCGGCAGCACCGTGTCGACGATCGCGAGGTCGATCGCATGCGACTCGGCCGCGGCCCGCGCCGCCTCCGGCGTCGCCGCTTCGATGGGCTCGCCGCGTCCGGACTGGCGCAGCAGACGGTTCATGATTTTGCGGTCCTGGTCGTTGTCGTCCACCAGCAGGATGATCGGAAGCTTTTTCATTCGGCTCTCCCCGGCAGGAGGCTCACGCTCTGCCAATAGGCGCAAAAGCCCCCCACCATGCGGACAAAGTCCGGATAATCCGCCGGCTTGGGCAGATAACTCGCCGCGCCCGCCTGATAGGCCCGGTGCACGTCACCGGCGTTGCGCGACGTCGTCATGATCACGATCGGGATCTCGCGCAAATTCAAGTCAGACTTCATCGCCGCGATGACCGCGAAGCCGTCCACGCGCGGCATGTTCAAGTCCAGCAGCACCACGTCCGGACGGACGAACGGCTCGGCGGCTTCGCCGCTCGGACGGCCGTATAAAAAGTCCAGGGCCTCCTGGCCGTTGCGGACCGTCCGGATCACCGCTGGAGCGCCCGACTTTTCGAACGCACGCAGCGCGATCTTGACGTCGGCTTCGCTGTCTTCGGCCAGCAGAATCTTCAAAGGGTTCATTTGAGCTGGGCTCCGGGAGTTTTGGGCAGGATCACGCGGAACGTCGCGCCCTGCCCCGATTGCGATTCGACGCGCACGCGGCCGCCGTGGTCCTCGACGACGCGTTTGACGATGCTGAGTCCGACGCCGGTCCCTTCGTATGCGTCGTCGGCGTGCAGACGCTTGAAGATCCCGAAGATCTGGTCGTGGTATTTGGGTTCGATGCCGATGCCGTTGTCTTTGACGAACAGCTCCCAGCGGTCGCCCCGGTCGGCCCAGCCGATTTCGACCTTGGGCCAGGTCGGCACGCGGCCGGCGGCGTTCTGCTGCTTGGAAGAAAATTTGACCGCATTCAAGATCAGGTTCAGGAATACTTCGGTGAGTTTGACCCGGTCGCACAGGATCACCGGCAGGTCCGGCGCGACGATCACCCGCGCGCCGGCCGACTCGACGTCGAAGCGGATCCGGTCCAGCACGTCCCGGACGATGTCGCCGACCGACGCCGGCGCAAACGGGTTGCGCACGCGCGAAATGCGCGACAGCGTGAGCAGGTCATCGATGAGCCGGTTCATCCGGAGCGCGCCTTTGCGGATTTCTTCGAGATGGTCCCGGCCCTGCGCATCCAGTTTGGGTCCGCAGTCCTCCTGCAGGAATGCGGCAAACGACGCGATCGCGCGCAGCGGCGCGCGCAAGTCGTGGCTGGCGGTATAGACGAAGCCGTCGAGTTCGGCGTTGGCTTTTTCGAGATACCGGCGCTGCTCTTCGAACTTGGCCTCCGCGATGCGGCGTTGCCGCACTTCTTCCTCGAGGGTCTGATTGGCTTTTTCCAGCTGGGAGGTGCGCTGCTGGACCGTTTCGGAGATGATGCGGGACTGGTGGATGAGCGAACGCAAAAAATACGCGAGCAACGCCGTAAACCCCGCCACCGCGGACGACGCCGCCCAGGGCAGCCAGCCCTTGCGGTTGACGTCCCATTCCGGCAGATAGAGCGATACGGCTTCCAGACGCGCGTCAGCGGCGCCGATCGGGCTGCGGTAGGAAAAATGAGGGTAGTGGCGGATCTCTTCGGTGTTCAGCGGCTGCTCCGGCTCCGGCCGGCGCCGCGAGCCGAAATAACCCACCACGCGCACCGCGTCGGGCGCCGTGCGCTCGAACAGATACAGGTCGGACGGCGACGGCGCCAGGCTGCCGAGCGCGCGGTCGAGGAGGGCGGATAAATCGGACTGCGGATGAATCAGGATTTCTTTTTCGACGGCGCGGATCCGATCATGCGCGTCGTACTCGAAGTTTTTCTGCGCGATCCGCCGATCGGCGTAATCCAGCGCCAGATGGATGTGAAAAGCGATCAGCATCCCGAGACACATGAGAAGGACGATCGGCAGGTTCGGATTCGTCCGCTTCCATCCGGCCTGGACAAACGCCGCTCCCGAAGTCAAAAAAATCACCGCTCCGATGAACGGGATCGGCGCTTCCATGATCCCGACTGCGAACCGCTGTCCGCCCCACAGATACCCGGCAATGGCCGCGGCCGCGATCGAGGCGGTCAGCGAACCCGACCAGCCGAGCAGTTGCTGCCGGGTCTTTCCCTCGGGCAGTGCCAGCGAGGCGAACCCCGCCGCGACGGTCCAAAATGCCAGATGCGTTCCGTTCAGCCAATCGCCCGGAAAGGAAGCCAATGCGCCGAAAATGCAGGCGGCCGCGCCGAGCACCGAACTCATCCGCGTCCGGGCGAGACCTGCGAATAAAAAGGCGCTGCCGGCTCCGACGAGAGCGGCGGCGGCGTTGACCGGCATGGCGACAAAAGACGCGTGGATGCGGGTGAGGAGGGTGTTGTGGATGAGCCATCCGATGAGGACGAGGGCGGCCGCGGCAAAAATAAAGCCGCCGGCCAGGACGAATGCCGCGCGGTCACGGGACGGAAGTGCGTTGGAACCGGGCCCGGAGGCGGCGCCGGCGTGCGGAATCGTTTGCATCTGGATTTTTATTATACCCGATCCCTCTGTATAATGGATTCATGTACAAGAAACACCTGCTGGTGATCGATGATGAGGCGGACCTTTTGACCCTGCTGGAATCGCGCTTGCGCCATTCCGGCTACGACGTATCCACAGCCCTCACCGCCGCGGAAGGCCTGGCCGCCGCGGTCCGGAACAAACCGGACCTCATCCTGCTCGATATCTCGCTCCCCGACGGGGATGGATTCGACGTCTGCAAATCCCTGCGTGGACAGGCCTCCACCCGGCGCATCCCCGTCATCATGCTCACGGCCCGCGGCGCAGCGACGGACGAAGTGCTGGGCCTCGAGCTCGGCGCGGACGATTATGTGACCAAGCCCTACGATTACCGTGTGCTCGAAACGCGCATCAAGCGGCTGCTGCAAAAAGGTATCGAAACGGCGGACCAGGTCCGAACCACCGGCGACGCGATCGAGTCGGGCGACCTGACGATCGACCTGCGCGGCCGCCGCGTTTATCTGTCCGGAAACGAGCTCGGCCTCACACAGCTCGAGTTCCGAATCCTCTCTACGCTCGCTTCGGATCCCCGGCGCATTTTTTCGCGTGAAGAGCTCATCAAGACCACCTGGAAGGACGACAAAAAAGACACGTCCCGCGCGATCAAGGTGAACAACCACATCAACAACCTGAGAAACAAGCTCGGGTCCGCCGCCGACCGCGTCGAGACAGTCCACGGCTCCGGCTACCGTTTCCGCGCTTAATTCCGCCGTGTCGGATTCCCTTTTTTCCCGCCGGACCGACTGGCCCGAACATTCCAACCGGATCTCGCAGCTCGCGGACAAGCTCCGCGCCGAAGCGGCCGACTTCATCGACCTGACCGAGTCCAACCCGACCCGCTGCGGGTTCGCCGGCTTCGGTCAGAACTGGCCGGCCGCGCTCGCCGATGCCGCCAACCTCCGGTACGCGCCCGACCCCATCGGCCTCCGCTCCGCGCGCGAAGCGGTCGCCGGTTATTACGCGGCCAAGGGCGTGAAGCTCGACCCTGATCAAATCGTCCTGACTTCCGGCACCAGCGAAGCCTACAATTTTGTCTTCCGGCTCCTCACCCATCCGGGCCAGGCCGTCATGACGCCCGCGCCGAGCTACCCGCTCATCGACCTGCTCCTGGACCTCAACGACATCCGGCAGCACCGCTATCCCTTAAGTTACGACAACGGCTGGTCCTTCGACGCGGCCAACGCCCGGCAGGCGCGCCAGCCCCAGACGCGCGCGCTCATCGCCATTCATCCCAACAACCCGACGGGGCACGCCTTCAGCTCTGCTGAGCGGGACGCGCTGGTCGATTTTACGATCTCCGAAAAAATGGCCCTCGTCGTCGACGAAGTCTTCCTGGACTACGGCCCGGACCCCGCCGCCACCTTCGCGGCCGAAAACCGTGTCCTGACCTTCACGCTGAGCGGCATCTCCAAAGTCCTCGCCCTGCCTCAGATGAAACTCTCCTGGATCGTCGTCACGGGCCCCGAAGCCGAGCGCCGCGAAGCCCTGAGACGGCTCGCCGTCATCGCCGACACCTTCCTGTCGGTGAGCACGCCGGCGCAACACGCCCTCCCCGGCTGGCTCCAGGCCGCGCCCGAAGTCCATCGGCAGATCCGGGACCGCGTCGCCGGCAACCGCCGCGCGCTCGAGGCGCTTTTTAAAAACCGCGCCCCGGCCGACCTTCTCGCCGGCTCCGGCGCCTGGACCGCGGTCCTGCGCTTCCCCGAGGAGACCGACGACGAGTCGGCAGCTTACGACCTCCTGAACCGCCGCCACGTCCTGGCGCATCCGGGCTACCTCTTCGACTTCCCGTCCGGCTCGCATCTGGTCCTGTCCCTCCTCCCGGAACCCGAAGTTTTTGCCGAGGGCGCGCGCCGTCTCTTTTTGATATAATTCTGCACCTATGCAAAAACATAAACCCGAATCCCGGCCCTCGACCATCTGGAAATTCATCGACTCCAACGGCACGTTTCAACTCGAGAACCCCGGCCGCTTCAGCCGGCTCTACTTCCCCCTCGCCAACGAGGCGGGCATGCTCGCCAGCATCACGCCCAAACTCAAGGGCGACACCAAAAAGGGCCAGGACGCGTTTCTGACGCTGCCGGTCTCTTCCGAGGACCTGCACAATTCCAAGGCGAACCGCAACTTCTGGGTCATCCAGGACGGCAAGCACATCTGGTCCGCCACCGGCGTCGCGAAAAATAAAAAAGACTACTCCGACCGCGTCTCCGTCGAAGCCGGCCAGCTCTGGCACGAGCTCACCCGCGAGAACCATACGCTCAAACTCAAATCGGTCATCACGAACTTCGTCCCCTCCTCGGGCGAACACGTCGAAATCATGCGCGTCGCGATCCACAACACCGGCTCCGCCGAGACCGAAGTCTCCGCCTGGGTTGCCGTCCCGATGTACGCGCGCTCCGCGGACAACCTTCGCGACCACCGCCACGTGACATCCCTGCTTCACCGCATCGAAGAGCATCACAACGGCGTGCTCGTGACGCCGACCATGACTTTCGACGAACGCGGACACCAGATCAATCACCTGACCTACGCGGTGCTCGCGGCCGACGGCCAGGGCCGCGCGCCCGAGAAGATCGTCCCGACCGTCGAGGCCTTCATCGGCGAGGGCGGCAGCTACGAGTACCCCAAGAGTCTGTTCGAAGCCGAGCGTCACGACGAAGCCGCGTACCGCGAACACATCCAGGGCAAAGAAGCCATGGGCGCGCTGCGCTTCCCCAAGGTCCGGATCAAGCCCGGCGCCAAAGCCGAATTCATCGTTCTCCTCGGCATCGCAGAGGACAAGACCGAGATCGCCAAGTGGCTGCACCGCTTCGCCGCCTCCGACAAAGTCGAGACCTCGCTCGCCGAGACGAAGAAGTTCTGGCAGGAAAAGTCCTCCCAGGTCGTCTTCAACACCGCCGACCCCGTTTTTAACGGATGGCTCCGCTGGGTCGGCCTTCAGCCCGTGTTCCGCAAAATCTTCGGCTGCTCCTTCCTCCCGGACTTCGACTACGGCCGCGGCGGACGCGGTTGGCGCGACCTGTGGCAGGACTGCCTGGCGCTCCTCCTCACGCATCCGGAAGAAACGCGCTCGATGCTGCTGCACAATTACGGCGGCGTGCGCATCGACGGCTCCAACGCGACGATCATCTCCGCGGGCGACTACCGTTTTGTGGCCGACCGCAACTCGATCACCCGCGTCTGGATGGACCACGGCGTCTGGCCGTTCGTGACGACCGAACTGTATCTGCATGAGTCGGGCGATATGGACTTTTTGCTCAAAAAAGCGCCGTATTTCCGCGACACCCAGCAGTCCCGCGCCGCCAAGAAGGACACGGACTGGACCCCCGAGTACGGGACCAAGCTCAAAACGAAGTCCGGCAAGGTGTATCAGGGCACGCTCATCGAGCACATCCTCGTCCAGCACCTCGTCCAGTTCTTCAACGTCGGCCCGCACAACCACATCAAGCTCGAGTGCGCCGACTGGAACGACGGTCTCGACATGGCCGCCGAAAAGGGCGAATCCGTCGCATTCACGGCGTTCTACGCCGGCAACCTGCGCCGCATCGCCTCGGTCCTCGACTATCTGGCCCAGGTCAAGAACCTGAAGACGCTGGAACTGGCGAATGAGCTCGGCATCCTGCTCGATTCCGCCGGCAAGGGCAAACTCCCCTCGTATCACAATGCCGCCTACAAGCGCGAAACGCTTGAGCGCTACTTCAAGGCCGTGCAGCCGGAAATCAGCGGCAAGGTCCGCAAGTTCTCCGTCGCCGCGCTGGTCAAGGACCTGAACGCCAAGGCCGACTACCTCACCCGCCACGTGCGCGTGAAGGAGTGGATCAAGGTGAAGTCGGGACACGAATTCTTCAACGGGTATTACGACAACCAGGCGCGGCGGGTCGAAGGCGACCACGCCAACGGCGTGCGCATGACGCTCACGGGCCAGGTCTTCGCGGCGATGAGCGGCGTGGCCGACCATCATCAGGTCTCGCAGATCGTGAAGTCCGTGCGCAAATACCTCATCGACCCGAATCTGGGCGGCGTGCGCCTCAACACCGACTTCAAAGAAATCCAACCGGACCTCGGCCGTGCGTTCTCCTTCGCCTACGGCGAAAAAGAAAACGGCGCCTTCTTCAATCACATGCAGGTGATGTACGCCAACGCGCTGTATAAGCGCGGCTTCGTGCAGGAAGGTTATGAAGTGCTGCGCGGGATTTTCCGGATGGCGGTGAGCGTCGAAAACAGCAAGATCTACCCGGGTCTCCCCGAGTATTTCAACTCCGAAGGCCGCGGAATGTACCATTACCTCACCGGTTCGGCGAGCTGGTACTTCATGACGCTGCTCACGGAGAGCTTCGGCGTCAAAGGCCACTACGGCGACCTCCTGATCGAGCCCAAGCTGACGGCCGCGCAATTTGAAGGCGCGGACGCCATCTCGGTCATCGCGCCCTTCGCCGACCGCAAGCTCAAAATCGTCTACAAGAACCCCAAGAAGCTCTGCTACGGCCAATACCGGATCTCCGGCGCGACGCTGAACGGGGAAAAAGTTCATTCGGAACTTTCCGCCCACGACGCCTGGCTCATCGCCCGCGCGACGCTCGAAAAGCTTCCGGCCAACGGCCTCCACACGCTCGAGTTCACGCTCGACGTGAAGGCCCGCTCGCCCCAGGAACCGGCGCCCGTCTACACGAGCCCGGTCCTGCTCGCGAACCTGCGGCAGAAGGATTCCGATTCGGCCCCCAAAAAGGGCTTCAAGGAACGCCGCCTACTCCGTCTTCCGAAGCTGACCAAGCTCTCGTTCAAGCACCTCTAAACGAATCCTGACCAAAAAGCAAAAAACCCCGGGAGAAATTTTCTCCCGGGGTTTTTTGTTTGATGCCGAAACGGATCGGGCTTACGCCGACTGGTCGATCGCGTCGTCCGCCATCTGAAAAAGTTCAAAAAGATCCGTCACGCTCAAAAACGCGGACGCGCGGTATTCCCGGAGCAGCAGCATCTGGGCGGGATCCGAAGGGTCCACTTCGGCCATCGCCAAACCCGCCGCCTGTGTGGGCGCGCGGCGGAACAGCATCTGCGAACCGCGGCTTTCGCGCCACAACGCGACGCCGTTGCGTACTCCCCTGAGCCGGGCCAGTTCGGCTTCGGTCAACACCGCCAGCGTGAACGGAATGTGCCGGCCGGCCTTCACTTCGGCCAGCATGCCGGTGTCGCCCGCTTCGAGCGCCGCTTCGTTTTCGACCGCCGCCAGATGCGCATGGATCGGGTTGTCGAGTCCGCGGATGCCTTCGGCGCTCAAGTCCCCGTACTGTCCTTCGAATTGGACGTACACACCGAGAACCTTCGCCATCTTCTGGACGGAACGGAAGACCCGTTGCATCTGCTCTTCGTTCAAGCCGCGCAGGATCGCGCCGTCCGCGTGCAGGATGACCGGCTGGCCGGCCGTGGACTTCAGATTGGGAATCAGATCTTTCTGGAGGGCCTGCCGGGCCATCTGGGCATTCCAAGGCTTCTGGATCGCGGGCATCAGCGCCGCGCCGTCCGAGCCCTTGGCATCGCCGGCATACGCCAGCGTGTTCCAGGCGAGGGCGTCGGCGAATTTCCACCGGATCGCGCCGTTGCGCATCGCCAGAATCCGGGTCAGCAAAGTGAAGATTCCGCTTGAAGCGTCGAATTCGGCCATATCGAATTCCGCTTCTTCCTCGCCCCGGAGAGCCGGCGCCGCGCCCCGGACAAATCCTTCGATCGCCTCGGTCTGCAGGCTGGCTCCCGACAACCGCGCGCCGGTCTTGGAAGGCGCCGGGGTGGTCAGATTGATTGCCACTCCTGATTGATCATCCATCAATTGATTGATGTAGTTCAGTTTGGTATCCGCCGCTATTTGCCGGCGAAGCGAATCCGCAATCCAGAGATTCAAAATCAACTTACCGTTCTTTTCTGTCAGGCCAAGCCCCAGAATCGGGTCTTCCGGCGCATCATAGGTCTTCCCGGAAAGCGAGGACAACGGCTCTTTGGCATCTGCCGGCAAGTGGTCGACTTTGAGTTTTTTTTCCTTGCTGTCCCAGGCAATCGAACTGATGATATGAATTCCCTCATTGCGGGCAATCACCCACGTTCCATCTTCCCAGGACATGATTTGCAGCATGGACTGCTCTTGTCCTTTTGGAGACACCTGAACCATCTTTAATTTCTTGTCGGAAGCACCCGCCGCCGAATCGAACAGCTCAAAGTTCGCTAGCTGCGGGGTGGCTTGATGTTGCGTCACGAACACGGCCAGGGCCGAAGCCATGGTCAACTGCGCCATGCGCGCACCGCCGGCGGATTTAAGATCTTGGAGAGATTCCGCAATTTGCGCGGCCGTGACAGCTGCGTCGATGGCGGGCATTGGACGGATATTCAGCGTATGACTCTTATCGGAGGCATAAACACCGATCATTGCTTTGTGGCTGCCAACCTCGCGAAGACGCTCATGAACCGGCTTGCGATCAAGAAAAAGGCGGAACGCGGCCGCCAAATCCCATCCGCTGATCCTGGGATCGATGTACACGGCGTCGAACTCACCCCATTCTTCGCGACTCTGGGCAATCCAAGCTGGAAGGATGTCTTCGAACCGGTCGCCGCCCTCGTAGCCCCTGGGCATGCGGTGGCGATGCATTTGGAGCAACGCCTGCAGCGTGTGGAGTCCGGGCGCCCCGAAGGCCTGGGGCAGGTTATAGACGGTGCGGATGCCAAGAGTTTGGAGCTCACGGAGCATATCCGCTGCCGGTTCCAGCGGCTGATTGTTCGGATGAATCCACCGGTCTTGGCGATGCAGTTCAGAAACCTGTTGAGAAAAAATATCGGTCGAAAGCCCGCCTTCCATATCGTATGAGGCGAGGATCAGATTTCCGTGATCATCTGAGTCCACGACACTCCACATCGGAGCATCCTGGACGGTCGGATCGGCCGCGATCATGCTGCCGACCGCCGGACGATCATCCTCAGCCACCAACCGGAACTTGCTGCGATCAAGCGTCACCGTAGTTTTCTCGACGCGCTGCGCTTCGCGCAGATGCTCCAAATACAGGTTCGCTTGGTCGATGAGCCCGCCCAGAAGCTTCTGAGCCGCCGGGAGAGCATATGTATTGCCATCCAAGTCATTTGCGTCCGACCGCAGATGGTCTGTTTGGCTTTTTGCTGTTTCCAGGAGTGAGAGATACGAAAGAACCCGGCTTTCTTGAGGATCAAAAAAGCTGCGCGCCAAGCCTTCCGCAGCGGCTCTGGCCTTGCCCAGCGTTTGCCGCACTGCATCGATCTGAACTTGGATTTGATTTTTCTTCTGCAAATCCGCTGCCCCTTGATCGACCAGCTGTTCTTCGCGGTTCAGCGCGACCTGGGCGATCTTAAGGGCCTCCGCCGCTCCGTCAAAATCCGCCAGCCGCGCGGCCGCAGGCCCGAATTCCGCGGTCCATTCGGCGGTCACCGATCCACCCGGGGCGATGACCTTGTCCGACGTCCCGGCGCGGGACGTGGTGGGCTCGACCGCCACGATGTCCGCCGGAAACACGGTCGGATTCTGAGGAACGAACAGGTGCACGTTGGAGTAGCCTTTCTGCGTGAGAACGAATTTTTCTCCCGTCTGCGGGTTCGTGAATTCAGAGACGGTCACGCCATCCGCCGATTCGAGATCCGTGAACGTGGCGTCGATTTTTTCTTTTTCCAGCTTCCGGGGCGCGGCCAGATAGTCCTGGGCGGTGCCGGTCACGGGAATCACCTTGAGAGTCGACAGGCCGCTCGGGATGGTTTCGCGGACCCCGCGGGCCGGGATCCGGGCTTCGACCTGGGTCGGATTCAGCATTAAAAACCAGGGATGGTGGCCGAAGCCCATCTGGAACGAAACGCCTCCCGTGTTCTCGATCCGGGTTTTGACGTTGAGCGAGCCGTCCTTGCCCAGTGTATAGGTCAGATAAACACGGCCGGAGCCCTTGTACTGGGCATCCTTGAACTCGAAGATCGGATCCTGGGCCGTATCCGCGACGAGCGTGATCGATGTCGCGTCATCGCTCGACGAATGCCCCGCGTACTCCCATCGCATTTTGTCGAAATACCCGTGGATCGCGAACTGATCCGGGCCTTGGGCAGCCGGCACATAACGGATGTGCCGGTTCCTCTTGATGTCCGGCGTGATGGATCGACGGCCGACCCAGGGCGCCATGAAGGGCGCTCCCCCGCGCATGAGCGGGTTGTCCTTGCCGAACGGCTGAGAAGCGTCCTTGATCAAACGGACCGCTTCGCCGTTCTCGTCCTGACCTTCGAACCAAATCCGTTGACGGAGCGCGCCGTCCACGCCGGCCGTTTTCCAGCCCGCGATGTTGCCGCCCAGAGCCGACACCTGAAGCTCGCCTTTGCCGTCGGCGGCGGTGAGCTTGTAGACGGGATAGCCGTCGACCAGTCGCACCGTCACGTTCTGACGCTCACGAGGATGGATGTTCCGTTCCCTTGCGATTTGAACCAAAAGACGGAACGCGGACGCGGCCCATTCCAGCTGCTTCCAGCCGCCTCTGTCGCGAAGAGCTGCTTCGAACCGGTGCGTGTGAGCGGAAGTCGCGCCGAACAGATGACGACGCACCACGAGCACTTGCGCCAGATGGACGTTGGCCGCTGTGCGGTCTGTGCCCCAGAGAGACGCGGCAGCCGCTTCATTGATGTTCTCCCAGTCGCGGACGAGGGTCATGTACGCGGTCCGGCCCAAAGAATCGACCGACGCAGGAAGGCTGCCCAGCGCGAGCACGTCCAGCCAAGTCAGACCTTCGATGAAGCGGCGGTGGGCCGCAGCTTCTTCGGCAGAAAGCGTGACCACCGAACTGCGCTGGACGTAGTAACGGTCGATCCTGGGAAGGATCACCGTCTCGTAGCGCTTGATCCAGTCCCGGTTCTGACCGGGTTCCAAGGCCCCCAACATCTCGGCCTCAAAATCGATCGGCTTCCGATCCGCCAACCGCGCGCCGGATAGCATTTGTTGCGCAGTGAGTGGCTCACCGGCAGTTTCAAAATACTTCTCAACCACTGACCACATTGCTTTTTTATCCCAAGGAGATTTAGGGACATAAATCATTTCTCTAGCCGGGGTCACAAACAACTGATCATCGGGACCAATAGTGAATGGCTTTTTATCTCCGTCGCCCGCGACAGTGAATAGCTTGCTGTTTTCACTTGTTATCCTTATCGGCCAGGGCCGAGTAATGAGCGACTGTAGATCGGTTGCTTGTCCGATAGTACCGACTCCTTGCGCCTGGATGACGGCCAACAATAACCGCTCGGCTTCGATGCCGGTCAAGCGGGCCAGCACGTGATTAGGAGGATATGCGGGAGCCTTTAGCATTCCAGCCAGCCGAGCGCCGAAACGGCCTGCATATTTCGGGTTGGTAAAGGCATCGTCCGGAATTCCGTCGAACGGATCCCATTCTTCTTCCGTCTGCTTCACTGGCATCAAGATACCGGACGGGTAGACGATACGAACGCTCAAAGAACCCTTGGGTTTTGACAACCGCTTGTAGGAAATGGTCACGACGCGGCCTTCCCCGTCATAAAAAGAGACAGGGTCCTTTCGAACCATGACGCTCGGCTGCGCATCATCCCAGTAAGGAAGTTTGGTCACCTTTAAAAAGGAGGGGGTCTTGGAATCAACCTGTTTGGAGGAAACAGCGATGCCGAGACTTGCGTCCACGACGAGGGCCTTGCGCTTTTTGTCATATCGCATCACCATGACCTCGCGCCCCTTCTTGGGACCTTTGTCGATCACCAGAAGAATGCGCTCATCGCCGGTAATTGTGATGTTCTTCGTTTGTACCGCCTTCGCTTTCGCCAACCGCGCGCCGGTCGACGGAACGTGCCGGGGACCGGCCGGTCGCACAGCATCCTCCGAGTTCGGGTCTTGGGATAGAAACGGATCGGGAGCGTCGGGCACCACCCGGTCATTGTCATCCGAATCGTCGTCCCCGCCCAGGAACGCCAACAGAATCGAATCGGGGATCCGTTTCTTCATAAAATTATTCTTGATGGGAGGCGAATGGGTCCGGATAAATTGACCCGCCCTGGAAGAGCCATCTGTTATCACAAGAACGGATCGATCGGCCGATTTCTTTTCGAAGTCTGGCGTCAGATTCCAGACGGCCGTCGAGATCCCTGCCGTGGCCCGCATAAACCCTTCCGAATGCCAGTGGTCCGCCGCGTAAGCCAGATGCGTAACATAGGCGTCTCCGGAGGTCAGCAAGACGTCCAGAACGGGTATTTTCCCCTGGCCGACCCACAATATTTTTTGTTTTTCATTGGCATAAATTTCTAGCAAGTTGTCATTGACCGCATGTTCCTCTTCCGAGGCTAGAAAGAACAGGATCTTTGATCCGGTTCTGGATCTCGCCTGCTTTAATAATCGGAACCACTGAAGATAAGACAGGACGTTGCGTAATTCCGCACGGTCCGTCCGGGGGAGTCCCAAGAGATCCGGTAACGACTGGGTGACCCCGTCGTCATTCACATACCCCGAAACGATCTTGGCATAATCATCCCATTGGATTCCAGATTCCGCTGATTGAAGATACATCCAAACATATTTCAAATATTTATCCCACGTCAGGATCCAGATCTTGCGTCCCGACTCCCCCATCCGCTCCATCGTTTTGAGCTGCATGTGGTCCATAGCCGACATTCCGCCGCCGGCGCCCATCTCGATATCGCTCATTGAGGCATCCAAATCCTCCGAAAGAAGCACATGCTGATGGTGATGTGACAAATCTACCAAGGAATCAATGGCACTGCTCCATACCGCAGACTCTGACTCCGTTGATGGGCGGATGCTTTCTTTCAACCCCTCTATAATTTCTTGATAATCGGGACGGGGCTCTGATTCAGGCTGATTGAGCAGCATGTCTTCAACAGTCTCGCTCCCAAGATATTGATGATCCATCAACAGGTTATCCCATTCCCGCAAGACAATCCCCGCTTCGGCCCTTAGCCGGGGCGACTGCTGAAGAAGCTTTTGGTCTATGACGAACTTTTCAAACTGAGTTTTGACAGGAACAAACGGGTCGCCTTCCCGGGGCCGGCTCATCTGATTGATCTCGTAGAAGTCCAGACCGTAAATGACGGTCCCGGCAAATACCCGATAAAACCCAATCCAATCTGGATCCGAGTTTTTTCCAGTATTCTTGACCATCAGCCACACAAGCAAGGAATATCCAATTTCGCCGAAGTCACCGCCCTCCAATTCAATCTCGTACTGAAGGGACATGAATAAATCGCTCAGCGCTTCAAAATACTCCTTGGTATCGGGATGTGCGATATGCTGAACCTTTTCATCAAGAAACTCGAACATAAAACTTCCCAGCAGATCGATCAGCTGTTCATTATTGAGCCCGGCCAAATACTGGACTCTTCCCGACGTTATCTTTAAATATTTCTCATACCGTTTCGGAAGCGGAAACGGATTCATTTGCGGCTCCCGTTCATTCAGACGGCGAATGATATGGGCAGCATATTCACTCACCTCTAATTGCACAGCATCCGTTGAATCTGGGAATGAAATAAAAACTTTTTCCGTCTTCGCCAACCGCGCGCCGGCATCGAGATTTCTCATAGCGTCGATCTCTTGCAAAGCTAGATCGATGTTATCGCAAGCATATTTGAGCTGGTGCCATCTGAAGTCAGGGAGCTCCTGCCAATTGGGGGCATCGGCACTCAGTTGTGTTGGGATCGCCGACAATTTTTCTCGAATGTAGTAAATGCCTGGCGGAACCGTCCGGCTGTCACCCTGAAAGTGAGCATTGCTCCTGACAATACGGATCGCCTCCGGAAGAATCACGCGTAATGCCTGCTCGACGGTGCTAGAGAACTGCTTATTGGGGTAGGCATATCCAGCATCATAATCCAAACCTATTTGTACTTGAATCTGCTCGAGCCTGGGCAACAAATTGTTTAATGCGACTCCCATCGCTCCTTGTTGCGCCATCTGCGCACCGGAAGAGCCGCGCTCGTCCAGGGTGGCTGGGATTTCGGGACGAACCTGATCGGCGATGGGGCCCTGCTCGCTGGCGATGTTCTGCGTGCCGTCGTCGGCAGCCAAGCGTGCGCCAAGCTGTTGAAAAAAATCGTTTTGAGAAAATGGAATTACGTCGTTTTCGGCCGCCACCAACAGGACATTATTTCCGTTATCGCGCAATTCAAGCCGCAGGACGTCAGGAAACATTCTCGGCCTGTATTGCGTAAGATTTCGGGTGTAAGTAATACGTTCTCCCGGATCCAGCGGAATGCGGAATATAAATTGACGGTCCGACCGGTCGGGATACGCCTTCAGTTCGTCTCCGTTGAACGAATACGGCTTGACCAGCAGATAAAGGACCCTTGCTTTGGCATCCAAGACGGTTTTATCAACCAGAACCTTGTTTTGAGGATAGGTGCTTCTGTCGTTTGCTCTGAACGCGTTTTTAAAAAGCCGGTCGATGGCAGCACCGACCTCTTCTTGCAGGCCCGAGGACGCCGCCTGCTTTTTGACCTCATCGGCCGCGGCGCCGTCGATCGCGGCACGGATGGCTTGGGCGATCAAGACGGATCGGACGACCATTCCGGGAACCGCGGAGTCCACCGAACTCGCAAAATTAATGGCCCCGACGGGATAGACCCGCGGATCGATGCCGCTCGACAGGTTGTCCGGACCCAGTTCAAACTCGGCGGCGACGACCGGGTTATCGCCCTTCCTTAATTTGAGCATCCTGCCTGCGATGAGCGCCTGATTGACGGGATCCTTGCTCCTCAAGGAATCGCGATCGTATCCGGTCGCCAAAATGATCGGGCCGTCCACGGTCGTGGATTCCGAACGATCCCTGGAGCCAAGCGGTATGATCTTGGTCCGGACGCGCGGGTTCGTGTCCGATGGGGTGATCTCGACGGTCTCGAGCTTGACGGCCTTGGTGTCGAACGGCGCTCCGAGAGCATGGAGCACGACGCGGCCGTTTCGGATCCCCCGCTCAATCGCGGAAAATGTATCGGGGGTGATCGTCGTCCCGTAATCCCGTTTCCATTCTTCAATGCTGGTGTCGCCGGCCTGGCGGTCCGTGATGAGCCGCTGCGCGGACTCGACGCCGGCATGTCCTGCCGGAACCTGCAGTTGTCCGGGCTTAAGCAGCCCTACCGTATAGAGATGAACCGTAGCTTCGGGACGTGCGTCCAAAATTTCGGTAACCGCTTTGGCGGCGGCCTCGCCGCCCCCGACCACCGCAACCGAGACCGGACCCGTGTACCCTTCCATGACCGTCCGGTACAGAGGCGTGCCCATCAGAGTCTCGGAAATGATGAGTTGAGGCAGGCGCGCGACGTCGATCTTGGAATCGGGGCTTCCGGGCTTGGCCTTGGATTTGCGCGCGAGCTCCAGCGACAATTGAATGAGACGGTCCGCGGCGGTCAACTCCTCGTGGGATGTCACCAGAACGTATTCGTTTTTATTCCGCTGGACAAAGTCCTTGAGCCCGGTCGGCATCCGCATGTGCTCTGACCGCCTGCCGGTCATCCCGGTTGCGGGGACAAGCGTGCGGGCCTTGATGAGATGGCCTTGCGAGGTCCTGATCCAGTACAGGCCGTCGTTCTTTTTCTCGATCGAAGCGACGTCCGCCCCTTCAACGACGATTCCGCCCCGGTCCTGGATCATGCCGGCAGCGTGGGAAAGATATTGAAAAAATTCGTTGCGTGCCAAAGGCGACTGAACGTCCTTCGGGTCGGCCGCATTCTTCGGCTGCGTCGAAGCGAATTGGCGCGAAGCGGCGCGTCCGACAACATCGCGCGCGCGGATTCCGCGCTCACGGTAAACGGCCAGCTGTGTCTCAAGCGCCGCCGCCTGGACGAGGTCCTTGCCTGACTTGCCCGCTCGCACAAGCGAGCTCTGCTCCGCATTGGTCCGCATCCAGTGAGTGTCGTGCGCCTTCGCGTCCGAAAAACCGCCTCCCACATAATCGCTCACGATCACGGTCTTAAGCTTGGCGTCCACCGCGTGCAGTCCCGCGGATAAGCCCGCAGGTCCCGCGCCGATCACGGCCACGTCGGCAACGTCATCCCCCCAGCGGGCGTACTCGATCCGGCTCAAGTCCTGGGGCGTGTGAAGAAACCGGCGGGTCCTCAAAATCCCGTCCGCCATCAAAAAAGGGCTCTCCGATTGCTGCGCCAGAAGCGCATATTCCTTATCTGTCACCACACGCGTCCCGGTCGCCTCATCCGCCGACCGCTCCTCGTCTGACGCCAGCCGCGCGCCGTTCAAGTAATCGAATATTTCCCCGTTTGCGGCTTCGACCTTATTGATGGCCGCTTCTAATCTTGTGGTAGACGCCTGCGGGTAGTCCACTTTCGAAGCTTTGCTCATTTGAAAAAGCATGGCGTGAGCTTCCCTGCTGCCTTTAATCAGGCTATCCAGGCGCTTTTTCAGCTTCTCAAGCTCCAACAGCGAATGAATATCATCGTTCCGATTGACCCACCGAATTATCTTTTGGAGCTGCAACACGAGCGGTTTGATGAGGACGTTGGCGTTGAATGACTGCGGGTTCTCGGTTACACCCGGTTGATTCAGGGTGATTTTATACCCCTCAAGAAGCTTGCCGGCTTCCGAGTATTCGGCCTCAGCAGAAGTCAGTTTGGACAGAACCGCGGATTTAATGTCTTCCGAAGCGCTCCCCTGCTCCGCCAGCTGCGCGCCGGCGCCGATCTGGTCCCGCACCCGTACGGCGTGGCGCAAGGCTTCCCTCAAAGAAACTTCAGCTGTCATGTATTCGGACGCGATTCCAGCTCCGAATTCGGGCCCGTCGGGAGCGCTCATGATGGTTTTCTGGACTTGTTTCAGCAGCGCGGCGTTCCTCTCGACCGTGGCGATCACCGCATCGATGTTCCGGCGCACCGCATCGGCCACCGACGCCTCGTCCAGGCTGCCTTCCGGCAGCCACTCGCGGACCGATGCGTCCAGAGCGCGCAATTCCTGGGTAGGAGACAGAGACTGGACGCTGCCTTCGAACGGCATGACAAAACTCAAATTCGGAAGATCGGGAGCGGCCTTCAGCGCTTCGCCGACCTGGTTCCGCACCTGACGGACCCCCGCCTCTAGCCGGGCGTCCGCCAGCCGCGCGCCGGACAGTTTGAAGTCGAGGTTCCGGATGAAGAGGCCCCAGGCGAGCTGGGCGGCGGCTTCGGCGTTCTCGTCCTTGCCCGTATAGACTTCGCCCAGGTGAGCAAGCTCAACAGCCCTGGTTCTGAAGAGAGCCTCCGATAACTGGATGGTCCCTTGATTCTGAGCGTACGATTCCAAAAATGCCATAAGCTGCTCAGCGATTCCGTTCACAAGGGGATTATCGGATCTGGACTCGCTCGAGTTTTCCGCTATCTGCCGCTTTGTTTTAACGGCCGTGTCCCTCATCTCGGCGATCGTGACCTCCACGCGCTTGATCTGCGCCAGACGGGCACCGGACGACTGGACCCGGGTGACCTTGGCTCCGGAGGCTTCGACCAGGGATTTCATCGCGTCGGACTGGGATTTGGGAACCCAGAACTTGAGGACGCGGTCGGTCACGGGCTCTTCCGTACCGATGTTGGAGACCGAGAAAAGGACATCCGAGTTGGCTTCCAAGGGTTCCAGACGGATGATCCAGCGGTTCCGGGCCTCGTGATGGATATAGCGCAGTTTGTATTCGTATTTTTTTCCGTTCGTTTCGAGCGTAACGCGGCGGTCTGCATGAACCGGGATCTCAATTTTCTGGAGAGGCAGGTCCGCACCCCCGTCACGAACGGCGATTCCGGCGCCGGGCATCAGATGGGCGACGACGGCCTTCCTGGAGGACTCCACATCCACCTCAACCCCGCCCCGTACTTCGCGGGCAGCCAGACGGGCACCGCCAGTCTGAAGACGGATCTTATTAAGGACGTTCTTGAGATGAGATACCCCCTCATAGTCAGATCCGGGATAATGGGCCAGGATATCTATTGCAAGTAGCCAGATTTGCTCTCGCAGCTTCTTGGAGCTGCGAACATCCGTCCAGCGGTCCAGCACTTTCGATATGGATCCCATTTCATATGAAACCGCAATAGCTGTTCCTCTTCCTGAGGTCGTCACATAATTAGACATCCACCTCTTCCTCAAGAGAGCCTTGTAAAGTTCAAGTATGTGAATTTTGTTGGTGGTTTTTTTGGCCCGGCCTAGAGCTTCGATAGCCTGCCCTCCGTACAGCGGGCTCTTCAGATACTTTGTCAGGATATCTATAACTTCTTTCCTGTCGGGTCCAATGGCTGCGGCGGCCTCAATGGCTGCCTTCCGCACATCAGGCTCCACATTCCAGCCGTCAATGATCTTGATCAAGCTCGGCAGCGCCTTATCCGCCCGGCGAGAGTAGGATGCGATCTCTTCCAGGTCATTTATCATCGACTGATGAACACTACGGTCGAAGTCAGAATGATGAAGTCCGTCCTTCACTTTGCTTTCGAGAGAATTTACCAGATCTTTCGGCGCGGATTTTACTGCCATCCGCGCGCCGGCATTGGAGCCGCGTTCGTCCATAGTGGTGGGTGGGACTTCGGGGCGGACCTGATCGGCGATGGGGCCCTGCTCGCTGGCCAAATTGCCGGGGCGATCGCCTTCCTGAATAGCCAACCGGGCCGCCGCCACGAGGGCTTCCTGCATCACGGGCGTCGTGCGGACGAAGTAGGGGTCGCTGATATTGCGCGCGGAGACTGGAACACGGGCGCTAAAAGCCGGCTGAATATGAGCGGGGCCCTTTAACAGGATCCGCTCATACCGGGCAAAGTCCGTCTCGTGATAGACGTTCGGGATGATCGAAACATACGAGATTCCGCGGGACTTAAAAAGTTCCTTGAGATGCTTCGCGTGGAAGCCGCCGGTCACGAGGATGGCGGTCCTCATCTCTTTTTCGGCGATCCTGGAGGAGAGATTCTTCACGAAGGCCTGGTCGCGGTCGAAGGAGCTCTCGTAAAACGCGCGGGCGTCCTGAACGGCCTGGGTCAAAAACGGCTCGCTGCGCAGGGCGTTGTCGTAGTGCTTCTTGAGTTCGAGGATCTTTTTATTGATGAAGCCGGTCTGAATCTGCACGTCGATGAGTTCCGGACGGGCCTGGATGTGAAGGTACTCGTCAGGGCCGATCTGGAGCGAAAGGAGCTTCTTTTCAAGTTCGATGCCGCGGCTCAGGAGAACCAACGCCGTCTGATCGGACGTCGTCGCGAGCGTTTTAAAGAGAAGGTCTTCGAGCTCATCGATTTCTCTCAGAGCCTTGTCGGCCTTGAGAGAATGGGACGCTTGGATGTAGGCGATGTATTTGAAAAGTTCGGGATAACGGCGGCCGGCGTCGGAACCGGCGAGTTTTTCTTCCAAATAAAGGAAAAAGGTCCGGGTGTCCTCCGCGGAAGCGCGGTTCACCTTTTGAAGCGGCTTCTTAAGGGAAGCGATCTCCTGCCGATCGGCTTCCGGAAGCGTGCGAATCGCGGCTTCTTCCTGAAGGGACGCGGCGGCAAAGTCGATTGAGGATTCCTTGAATTGAAGATCTTTTAAGGTTTTAAGTTCGGAAAAAAGAGAAAGGTCGATTCCGGTTTCGCGGGCCGCCGCATCCAGCAGCGCAAAATACTGGGTGAGCCCGATTTCCTGCGACTCGTATTGCGCCTTGGCGCGGTCGAGTTTTTTCAACGCGTCGGAATAAAAAACGTCCTTCATCGCCGCTGTCGAGCGGTCGATCCGGTCGAGCAATGCGAGCGCTTTTTCGCGGCTTGCCGCCGCCTTACGGTACGCCTCAAGCGCCTTGTCATAAAGAGGCTTGTCCTCGACGCCCCACAGCGTGAACGGACGGTTCGACGCCAAATTCGCCAACTCGCTCCCCTTCACCAGTCCCTTGTTCAGGAAGTTCTCCGCCGCGCCGACCAGCGCTTCCCGGGACAGGGAGTCGCGCAAAAACGCGATCGACAGATCCCCGCTCTCGCCTTCCACAAAGACATGCGTGACCGGCTCTTTTTCGAGAATGCGGTCGATGGCTTTGGCGAGGTTCTTTTGGCCGGAAGGATTGGTGTGCGCGTCCTGGATCAAAATGATTTTTGGGGCCGCGGCTTCGCCGCGATGGGAATCTTCGACGGTGCCGACCGAGGCCGGCAACTCAAATGAGACGATGGGGTGGGTCAGGTTCTGGATGAGCGCGGCAGCTTCGGGTGCTGCAAGAGCGGCTTCCTGCGTGCACATAAGAAAAGTCAACAAGAACGCGACAGGACGCAAAACAAAAGCGCGAGAAGCCTGCATGCTCGGAAGTCTCCTTGGAGTCGGCGATATCTAATTGAAGGAGCAGAAAGAAATAGTGAGCGAAGTATGCCCGATCCACAGGGGTGTATCAAGACGGGATCGAGCGATATATTTGAATTTTTTATCGGTTAATTTAAGCTTCCGCGCGGGCGCTAGAAGCTGGAGAGATACCGAGGCAGCGGAACGTTCTTTTTAACCGCTTCAGCAGCCAAAGACAGCAGCTTTTCACGGGTTTTAAGGTCCGAAATACCGCCTTTTTCGGGAAGCTTGGGGATCGCGGGAGACGAGAATTTGCGGTTGTATCGGCTCAGCTGGCCGGGACTGGCCTGAAGGTTCCGGTAGTGCTCCGCGGCGGTCTTCAGAACGTTCAAAAAGTTAAATCGCTTCTTGGTGTCCACATAGCCGCCCCAATATCCGCCGACAATCCCCATGAGAAGCCCGCGGACTTCGACGGACGGCGCCTTGGCAGAAGGCGAAACGCTTTGGTCAAAAATCAGGTTAAAATCCTCAGTCAATCCCCTGCCTTGCATCTGCTTCCACACATACACCGCCAGCGGGACGAGCCGCGCGTAGTCGGACAGGGAAAACTGCGGATCGCCGGTCAAATCGTACAGCGGCTTGATGTCGTTGGGCCCGAGCGGACCGGAAGCGGGAATATTCGTACCGCTCCAGAGATTGTGCGCGGCGAGCGTCTCGGGCCGGGCGCGCAATGCGCGCAAAAGCTCGGCTGTTTTGCGAGTCAGTTCGAGGAAACGGTCCTGGTCTTCGCCGCGGTAAATGAGGTCGCCGTACTGCTTGCCGACCAACTCCAACGTGGATCCGTCCGCAGGCCCCGAGGCGGGCACGTTCATGTTAAAAATTGCGTTCACGTCGTCCACCATTCCCGTGGACTGGATTTTGTGCAGGTAGGCCTCGACTTCGGGATCGGCAGCCAGGGCGGACGAAGCGGAAGCGAGCCAGAAAGAGGCGGCCAAGGTGATCGCAAAGTAAAGGCTGGGGGTACGCTTCATCGATGATGACTCCGGTTGATGCTGCGTTCGAATGCCGTAAACAAAAATCGCCCCGCCGGTCCGGCGGAGCGATTCAAGTGGTGCAGGAGGAGGGATTTGAACCCTCAATCCGTAAGGAACATGATCCTTAGTCATGCGCGTATGCCAATTCCGCCACTCCTGCGAAGAACCTTAAAACTGCCGGTCCGGGCGGGACCAAGAGGCGATATTATAGCCCAAAACGGCCGGAATCAAGACTTTCATCTTTCAAAAAAATCCGGGCCGGCCGCTGCCTTGACTTTGATGGAATCGGACGGAGAATAGACCGCATGAAGCCTTCCGATCCGCTCCTCCAGGCGCTCCAATCAATTCCCGCGCCGACGCTCGCCGCCGCTCTTGATGCCGCGTCCTGCGCGATCGTGATTGCCGATGCCCGCAAATCGGATTTTCCGCTCATCTATGTCAGCCGGGCCTTCGAAACGATCACCGGTTATACGGCCCGGGAATCGATCGGCCGGAATTGCCGATTCCTCCAGGGACGCGACCGGAACCAGCCCGAACTGAAGATCATTCACAAGGCGATCCAAAGTCGGCGGGCCTGTCAGGTGGTGCTTGCCAATTATCGGAAAGACGGAACTCGTTTTTGGAATGAGCTGCGCCTGGCCCCCGTCTTTGACGAAGCTCGACGCCTGACCCATTACGTCGGAATCCAGACCGACGTGACCTTCCAGCGCGAGGCCGAGACCGCGCTCAAGGAACATCAGAAGGATCTGGAACGGCTTGTGCGGGAAAGGACTGACGAGCTCGACCGCAAAAATGCCGCGCTCACCGAAGTGTTGGGACGCCTGGAGCTTGAGAAGCGCTCCCTCGAGCGCCGGCTGACAGCCAATGTGGACCGCCTCATCCTTCCGCTCATGAAAAAAATCGGGCGGGGTTCCGGCCCCGAAGGCCGTCCGGCGCTCGCCGCGCTGGAGGCCTCCCTGCAGGAACTCACATCTCCGTTCGGCGAAGGCTTGAGCCGTCCTCTGTACCGGCTTTCGGCCCGCGAAATCGAGATCTGCGGGTTTATCCGGCGGGGATTGGGGACCAAAGAAATCGCGCAGCTGCTCAAGTCATCCGAAGCGACGGTCGAGAACCAGCGCAACTCGATCCGGAAGAAGCTCGGCATCTCGCGCAAGTCGGTCAACCTTTCGGTCTTTCTCCGCGGATTCGCCGATCCGGGCGCCTCTCAGAACACCTATTTATGATAGGTGTTTTATAGGTATTTTGAGGCGGTTGCCGTTGCGCCTTCTCCGCTGTATTCTCCTCTTATCGGAGGAAGCGGATGTGAGCACCTATGGATGGGTTCGAAAAGGACTGGGGATCGGATGCGCCGGAGGGATCTTTGCCCTCACCGGACTGGCGCTCATGCTCGAACTTCCCCAAAGCTTCGCCGTTCTCAATCGGGCATCGGGTGCAGCCGCCTGTTTCGCCGTTTCCGCCGCCCTGGTCCTGATCTCCGCTCTCTACACCCTCCCTTTCGACATCCTGAGCCACGCCGCCGGCCGCCGGTTCGGTAGAGTCCGGCACGGATTCCGCACCTTCGGAGCGGCCTGGATCCGCGGGGTCGCACTGCAGGCGCTGCTCCTGCCCGCGTTTATGACCCTGATTCACCTGTCGGGCCGCTTCGCGGGGGATGTCGGCGCCATGACCGCTTTTACGGCCATTCTGATTTATATGTACCTGTCGCGGACGGAGCTCTCTCGCTTCATCGAGGGGTATCAATTCCGCATCTTCACATTTAAAAATATCGGCGCGCTCAAAAAGGGCCCTGAGCGTGCACGGCTCATCGTCACGATCCTGTGGAACCAATCCGCCTTTGCCTGCGCGCTGCTCGTCCCTGGGGCCGGTACCGAGACCGTCGGTCCGCTCGTCGTAACGGTCTTCGCGTTCACCTGCTTTTCACTGCTGGGATGGCTCTTTTTACCCTGGATCGGCCGCCGTCACGACCTCGCCACGGCGCTCCTGGCGCTGGACCTTTCATGGGCCGGCTCGAACCTGATCACGCGCTCCGTCTGCACCAATGTCGGCATCCCCCGCAAATGGCTGGCCTGCGAGCCGTCGGAATTTTTCGAGAATAAGAACACGTCCGCCTTCCGCCGGATCGCGCAATGACTCCCCTTCGCCGCGTCCTCGTCACCGGTTCGACGGGCTATATCGGCGGCCGCCTGGTGCCGGCTCTGCTCGAGCGCGGCCTGCGCGTGCGCGCGCTCGTCCGATCCGAAAAAAAAGCGCGCACCCGTTCGTGGGCGTCCCATCCCGGACTCGAATTGGTCGGCGGGAACGTGCTGGACAAAGATTCACTCACCGCCGCCTGCCGCGGCTGCGAAGCCGTGTATTACCTGGTGCATTCGATGCTGCCCGGAACGCGCGATTACCGGAGTTCCGATCTGGAGGCGGCTCAAATCATGAGAGATGCGGCGGCGGCCGCGGGCGTCCAACGCATCATCTATCTGGGCGGCCTCGGCGAAGACCGGCCGGACTTGAGCCGGCATCTCCGCTCCCGGCGCGAGGTCGAACAGGTGCTCGCTTCGGGGACGGTCCCGGTGACCGTGCTGCGCGCCGCAATGATCATCGGCTCCGGCAGCGCGTCGTTCGAAATTCTGCGGTATCTGGTCGACCGGCTGCCGTTCATGATCACGCCCAAGTGGGTCAGCACGCCCTGCCAGCCGATCGCGATCCGAAACGTCCTCGAATATCTCGCGTCGTGCCTCGACCGGCCCGAAACGGCCGGTCAAAAGTTCGACATCGGAGGCCCCGACCGGCTCACCTATCTGGACCTCATGCGCATCTACGCCGAGGAAGCCGGCCTGCCGCGCCGGCGAATCATTCCCGTTCCGGTGCTCACTCCGCGCCTGAGCTCGTATTGGATCCATTTGGTCACGCCCGTGCCCTCCTCCATCGCGCGTCCGCTCGCCGAAGGACTCAAGAATCCGGTCATCTGCCGCGAAACCCGGATCCGCTCGATCATCCCGACGGAGCTCATTTCGGTGCGCGAAGCGATCCGCCTGGCCCTGCGCAAGACGCTTGCGGACGAGGTCGTGACCCGCTGGACCGACGCGGGCGGATCGGCCGGCGTCGAGGCGATCGCTCCGGGAGATCCCGAATGGGCCGGAGGAACCGTGCTCAAGGACGAGCGGTCCGTCATCACCGCCGCGGACCCAAAAAAATTATGGGGAGTTGTGGAATCCATCGGCGGCGACAGCGGCTGGTATCACGCGGATTTTTTATGGCGGATACGCGGCGCCATCGACCGGCTTTTTGGCGGTGTGGGATTGCGGCGCGGACGGCGAAGCGCGCACGAGCTGCATCCCGGCGACGCGCTGGACTTCTGGCGCGTGATCGAATGCGACCGTGAGCGCCGGCTCACCCTCCGGGCCGAAATGAAGCTGCCCGGCGAAGCGGTGCTTCAGTTCGAGCTCACCCCTTTGTCCGGCGGGCGCGTCCGGCTCGATCAGCGGGCTCTATTCAAACCCAAGGGTCTTTGGGGGATCCTGTACTGGCTCGGGGTGATGCCGCTCCACGCGTATGTGTTCGGCGGCATGCTTCAGCGGATCGTCCGACGCGCCCAAGCCGTTCCGTAGGCCCCATGAGACGACTGGGCTACCCCTGCATCAACCGTACGATCCATGCGCTGGCGGACCGGACGTTCCGGCTGGCCTCGTATTCGGATGAACGGCTCCTGGATACCGCACGCACCAATCTCGAGGCGCTGGAACGATTGGTGGTCTTTAACGAGACGCACGATCTGCGGTTCGTTCGAATTTCATCCCAAACCGTGCCGTTTGCCTCCCACCCGGTCTGCCGGATCGATTGGCTGACGCCGCTCCGCCCGCTCCTCGAGCGCATCGGAACCCGGATGACCGACGCCGGAATGCGCGTATCGATGCACCCCGACCAGTTTGTTCTGATCAATTCACCCGACGACCGCATCGTCGCCGCAAGTCTGGCCGAGCTCGATTATCACGACCGGTTGCTCACGGCGATGGGTCTGGGCCGGGATGCCAAGATCCAGATTCATGTCGGCGGGGTTTACGGAGACAAGGCGGCCGCGGTCGGAAGATTCATCGAGCGCTTCGGGACGCTGCCCGAGGGCGTCCGAAGACGGCTCGTCATCGAGAACGACGAACGGTTGTTTGGAGTCCAGGACTGCCTGCTGATCTCGGCGCAGACAGGCGTGCCGGTCCTGCTGGACACCTTTCACCACGAATTGAAGGATGACGGAATGACCACGCGCGAAGCGTTTGAAGCCTGCCGGGTCACCTGGAAGCGGGCGGACGGACTCCCGATGCTCGACTACAGTTCACAAAAACCGGGCGGAAGGTTCGGGGAACACGCGCTCACGATCGACGCGAAACACTTCGCGCAGATCATGGCACGGCTTCAGGGATGCGGATTCGATGTTATTTTGGAGATCAAGGACAAGGAAAAGAGCGCGCTTACCGCGCGGGCGATCCTGGAGAGGATGCGGAAAGACGCGCCTTGAGTTTGGCCTGTTCGGTCCGGAGCTCTTCCGGCAGCCGGTTTCCCGTCTGGTCAAAAAATACGTCCTGATCCGCAACCTCAGCCAGCCATCCGTCCCGCTCGATGTCGAGCAGGGCGGCGAGCTCCGAGGCGGTCAGCGACAGTCCATTCAGGTTGAGGTCCTCCGGCTTGGGCAGAAGCCCGATCGGCGTGCGTTCCGCCTCGACCGTCCCCTCCACCCGCCTCAGGATCCATTCAAGCACGCGCAGGTTGTCGCCGAAGCCCGGCCAGATCACTTTTCCGCGCGCATCCTGCTCGAACCAGTTGACGTGAAAAACCTTCGGGGGTTTGGCGATCCGCTTGCCCATATCCAGCCAATGCCGGAAGTAGTCCCCGACGTGATATCCGATGAACGGTCGCATCGCCATCGGATCACGCCGCACCACGCCGACTTTTCCCGTCGCCGCGGCAGTCGTCTCGGAGCCCATCGTGGCGCCGGTGTACACGCCGTGCTGCCAGTCAAACGCTTCGTAGACGAGCGGATCGACATGCGCCCGCCGTCCGCCGAAAATGATCGCCGAAATCGGCACCCCCTGCGGGTCCTCCCAATGCGGCGACAGCGTCGGACATTGCGAGGTCGGAGCCGTAAAACGCGAATTGGGGTGGGCCGCTTTGTCCTTAGAAGCCGGCGTCCAGGGATTGCCGCGCCAATCGGTCGCCTGCGCAGGCGGATCGCCCAAGCCCTCCCACCAGACTTCCTTGCCGGGCGTGAGCGCCACGTTCGTAAAAATCGTGTTCTTCTGAACCGTTGCCAGCGCCACGGGATTCGTCGCAGGTCCGGTTCCCGGCGCCACGCCGAAGAACCCGGCCTCCGGATTCACCGCCCACAGCCGGCCGTCCGGGCCGACGCGCAGCCAGGCGATGTCGTCGCCGACCGTAAACGTCTCATAGCCCTTCAGCGCGGGCGGCGGCTGAATCATCGCGAGGTTGGTTTTGCCGCACTGGCTCGGAAACGCCGCGCAGACATAGTGAGTTTTTCCCTGCGGCGTTTTGATGCCGAGGATGAGCATGTGTTCGGCCATCCAGCCCTCGCGGCGGCCGAGGAACGACGCGATGCGCAGGGCCAGGCACTTTTTGCCGAGAAGCGCGTTGCCGCCGTACGCGGACCCGACGCTCCACACGGCGTTGTCTTCTGGAAAGTGGCAAACCAGCCGCTTCGTTTCATCCAGTTCGGCCATGCCATGGAAGCACTTCGTAAAATCGGCGGATTTGCCCAGCTGGTCGAGCGCGATGCGGCCCATCCGGGCCATGATGCGCATGCTGAGCGCGACATAAATGGAATCGGTGAGCTGGACTCCGACCTTGCTGAACGGCGACCGCGCCGGACCCATGATAAAGGGCACGACATAGAGCGTCCGTCCGCGCATCGATCCGCGCAGAATATCCGAACACTTGCGATACCCTTCGGCGGGGGCCATCCAGTTGTTGGTCGGACCGGCGTCGGACGCCGATTGCGTGCAAATGAAGGTCAGATGCTCGGTGCGGGCGACGTCGTTGGCCTTGGAGCGGTGATAAAAGCTCCCGGGATGCCGCACCGGGTCCAGGCGTTCGAAGATACCGCCGGCGACCGCTTCGTTCTCAAACGCGCGGCGCTCGTCTTCGGAACCGTCGCACCAGTGAATGCGGTCGGGCTGGCACAGCGCGGCGGCTTCACGCACCCATTGGAGCAGATGCGAATTGTTCGTCAGCTGGGAATTGGTTTCCGGAAGTGCGGGCATAAATCTATTCTACCAGCGAATGCGTCCGCCGGCTTCGACCCGCTTCTCGGCGGCGTCCCTCGCAACCCGGACAAAGAGCTCTCCGTTACCGGAAAATATTTCGCGGGTGACCACGAGTTCGGTCCCGAGCGGCTTGCCGCTTTGGGACCGGAGACTCACGGTGAGCGTCCCTGCTGCGCCGACCCGGAACTCCCCTCCAAACCTGAGCACGCTCCGGCGCGAACCGGGCCGGTCCAGTTCGAACGACAGCGCCAGATCCCGCCCGACCTTCCAGGCGCCAAACAGCGTCACGGTTTGCGTTCCCTTGCGTCCTCCCCGGCCGCGGACACGGCCCGAGGCCTCCGCCCCGACCTGGAACCGCATCTCGCCTTTTTTCGCGAGGATGCTCGGTGTCTGGAATGCACCCCGGAACCGGAACGCGGAATCCGAGTCTCCTCCGAGCGAATAAATGAGATGCCGCCGGTCGGCGATATTCCAATCGCCCTTGAAGACGAGCTCGTGGGTGCCGCGCTGTCCCCGCCGGCCGCCCCAGGAATAGACGATGTCGTGACCGTCGTTGAGCTTCCAGGTGCTTTTAAAGGTGAGTGTGTTCGGCCGGCCGGCGGAGCGTTCGATCTCGAAGACGAGCCGGTTCTGTCCGTCGGTTTTCCATCGGCCGGTGAGTTTGACGGTGCGGGTGACGACGGTCTGATCGTCCTGCGCGGCCGTCCACGCGGCGACGAGCGCGTCCGGCTCGGCCGCGATGATCGGCATCCGGTAGCGGATTTCTTCGGAGCGGCCTGACGCGCGGTATCCGAGCTCGTGATTCGGCAGAAGCTCCCAGGAACCTTTGAGCGTTTCGCCGTTTTCGATGAGTTCGTTGAACCGCGTCAGACGCGCCATCACTTTCCTCCCGGCTTCGGATTGAAGTACCCGCACCGCAGCTTCGGAAACGCCTTCCGAACCCGCTCGATCGCCTGCTCCATCCCCAGAAGCTCCGGCACGTCGCCCTCGAGGCCGAGCTCGCGGAAATACCGGATCGGATCGTAATTGAGGTTGCGCCACTGGATCATATCGACGCCCGTATCGCCGATGAACTTCACGAGCGCGTCCGATTCCCCGCGGCTGTCGGTGAATCCGGGCATGGAAAGGTAATTCAGGGACACGTATCCGCCATGCCGTTTGGCCGTGCGCACCGATTCGGTCACGTCCGCGAACGAATACCCCTTGGGCTGGTAATACCGCGAATAATACGGGTCGCGCACGCTGTTGAGACTCACGCGCACGTGGGTCAGCCCTGCGTCAAAAAGGCGTGCGAGCGCCTCGGGCCGGCTCGCGTTGGAATTGACGTTGATGAAACCCTTGGGGCTCTCTTTTCGAATCAGCCGGATCGCTTTTTCGATGACGTCGGCGGCGAGCGTCGGCTCGCCTTCGCAGCCCTGGCCGAAGCTGACGACGGGATTGGATTCGTTGGTGAAGTGGTGGAGCGCCAGCTCCGCGATCTCTTCGGGATCGGGCTTGAACTTGATGCGCGTCTGTGTCGACGGGAAGTCGCGGTTTTCGGGCTGGAGCGAGATGCATCCCTGGCACTGCGCGTTGCAAACGGGGGAGGTCGGGACGGGCGCTTCGATTCGGCCGAGGAAGAAGTTCTTGGCGTTGGCGCAGCCGTTCACCGTCGCGCAGTTTTCCAGATGCGCGACCAGCCGGTTTTTTGGAAAAAGCTTTTTCACGCGGTCAACACCGGCGAACACGCCTTCCGGCGAAAGGTATTTTTCGTCGTGGCGCACGTCGCTGTCGACCTTTACCGCCGCGACATAGAAGTGCCCCTCGGAAAAAAAGCACGCGCCGTACGCGAACAGCGGCATCGCCTTCGTGCTCTCCGCCGCCTGGACATAGGCCGCGTTATGCGTCAGCGTGTAACCGGGAGGCACGAATGCCGCCACCGCGAACACCGGCTCCTCGGTCTCGGAATACGGATCGCTGTCGAGCGTCACGCGCTCCCCCGTTTCCGGGTCGAACCCGACCGGCGAGCGGTCCGGCAGCATAAAAAGTTCGCTCGAATCCGGCAGCTGCACCAGCGGCGCGTCGTCGAGGCCGAAGAACAGCCCCGCCTTCATCCCCGCCGGCCTCAAACCCGGAAAGTTATAGACCTTCCCATGCTTGTCGGCAAAAACGAGCTCAAATGGTTTGGTGGACTTTTTTGCAGCGGAGGGTTTCATCGGGGTACTTTACATCAAACGACTATGCTTGGGCTACCCGATGCAGGACTTCCGAGACAAATGACTGGTATTTGACCCCAAGCAATCTGGCTTTTTGCTTGATGCCGTTCAAATCCTGTTTGCTGATCCGGATATGGAGCACGGAATCTTTTTTTCGAGCTTCGATCGCGCGGACGATCTCGGTCATCGCCTTGGGATCCGACGGCACATACCGATCGATCTCAGATTCGATCCGACGCTCTTCCGCCGTGAGCTTTATTTTTTTCATCACATCTCCCTCTTGAGATACTTGCGGGTCATCTTACGACTCGGATACGCGGTTTTGAGCAAAAAACTCCCGTCCCGGATGATGCAAGGCACTGCCCAACAGTACCCATCCCTCAAATAGATGAGTATTTGCTGGTTCGACCGGGTGGGGTGCTGAATAATGTCCATGAGCTTGTCATGGATGATCTCATCGAACGATACACCCCGAACCTCTTTTAGCCACTGGCTCTTTTTCGGATCCCACGCCAAGGCCCTCATATAAGTATACCATTATGTATATACTTTTTATGGTTCATATGAGCCCCTCCTCCTATCTATATAGACGGACGAGCGGGCCAAATTTATTCAGATTTTGAGGCGGATTTGAAGATTTTGTGAGCGCTAACGAAAAGCTACGCGATCGGGGTCAACGATTCAGCAGGTTCGTCCATCACAAGTTCGGCTGCGGGCACACCCGGCATACCTTCGCTGACAGCCGCTTCGATCGGCAGACCGTCGGCGCCGAGAACGGGCGGTACGATCGCAGCCGTATCGGCGGGTTTGTTGCGCTTGTCCTGGCGTTTCTGCATCTTGCTCAGGCGCTGCTGGCGTCTCGCCTCGTCGCGGGACCGTTTGTTGCGGTTAAACTTGGACATGGTGCGGTACTCCTTGGTAAATGATCAGATCCTGGCGTCCAGTACCTGCTGCCGCGTCGCACGCTGCAGCGCCCATGTCCACCCCAACTTGCTCGAAACAAAAATGAACCACTTGCTCGGATCCCAGTGATACCACCGCACGCCGTTGCGGTAGTCGTTCGGGAACCGGTGATGAAAACTGTGATACCCCTCGCCGCCGGTGAGGAGCGCGCCGATCCAGTTGTCGCGCGCCGACGTCTCGCCGTCGTAGGTCGCATGCCCGAACGTGTGCGCGAACGAATTGATGAAGAACGTCACCTGGAAGATCACGAACATCCGGCCCGCGACGCCGAACAGCAGCGCCTCCCAGACATTGCCGTACGCAAGACCGATGAGCGCGGGCATCACGACGCCGAATCCGAGCGCCCACCACTGGAAATGCTTGTGCTGGTGCATCACGAGCTTCGACTTCTCCAGGTCCTTTACATTCGAAAAATCGATGGAGCGGATATAAAAAAGAATCCAGCCCATGTGCGCGTAGAAAAAACCTTTTTTGATGTTGTAGGGATCGCGCTCGGTGTCGGTGAACTGGTGGTGCGTCCGGTGCAGTGAGGCCCATTTGAGCGCCGACTGCTGGAACGTGGCGGCGCCCAAAGCGAGCATGACAAACTGGTAGAGGGGGCCGGCCTTGTAGGTCTTGTGCGCGTAGAGCCGGTGGTAACCGGCCGTGATCGCGGTGACCGTGGCGGCGCACATCCCGAAGAAAAGCCAGGCCGTTTCCGGCCTTATTCCATAAAGAATGAGGTGCAGAGGGCAGGCGACGACCGCGATCAGAGAGATCGCGACCAAAAAAATGATGCTCGGCCACCGGTTGTGCCGGATTCCGATCGTACAGTCTTTGTCCGGCGGGCTCGATTGATTTTGGGCATGAAAAGTCGTCATGATAGGCCACTATAGGCCGATTCCAGACACCTGTATATGAATATAACGGCAGGTCGGGAGAAGGAGCGCTATTCGTCTTCCTGCTTCACGTCGTAGGAGACTTCGCCTTCCCAGTCGATTTCGACCTCGACTTCGATGGGCTTGCAGCACGTCTCACAATCGATCGTGTAGGACTGATGGCTCCCCCCGCTGCGATCGACGCTGAGGGTATTCGACGAACGGCAATAGGGGCAGAAAAATTCGTAATCGTCTTCCAGGTCGGACATGGCTTCCTCCGCTTCCCTTGGCTTTTAAGTTCGGACGATCTGCGCGTAAGTCCGATCTTCCCGGTCGGCCACGGTGAAGCCCAGCGCCTTCTCGAGCTTGAGGATCGCGGCCCGCGGCCCTTCGATCTCCGAAAAAAATCCATGTCCTTTGAGCTGATCGACCGTGACCAGGCAGCTTTTGAGCCGATATGTCTCGCGAATCTTGTCGTAACGCAGCTTGGGCTCGAACCCCAAGCGTGCGAGGATGGGCCGGATCGCATCCGGGTCGACGGCCGTCTCGATCTCGAGCCGCCGCTTCACCGCGCCCTTGGACGCCGGTCCTTTGTAAGTGAGCAGCGCCTGTTTCGGCCCTGTCTGCCGCACCCGGAGCGCGCACCCGCGCTTCTTGAGCCCGAGCACCGCATGATCGTACAGCTCGTTGCGCTCCGAATCGACCGCGAGCCGCTTCGCCCCCAGCTGCTTGAGCCGCGCGCGCAAAGCCTTGGGATCCCGGAGCCGGTACTTGATCTCGATTTCGAAGATGCCGTGTTTGGTCATAGGCCTGATTTTAGCACTAAGACGCGATCATGAGCCCCTCAAAAGCCGCCAACCCCGCCTTCGCCCCCTCGCCCATCGCGATGATGATCTGCTTGTAGGGCACATTCGTCACGTCGCCGGCGGCGTAGATCCCTTGGACGTTCGTGCGGCATTTGGCGTCGACCAGGATTTCGCCGAACTTGCTCGTCTCGACGACGCCTTTCATGAAGGCGCTGTTGGGCAACAGCCCGATCTGCACGAAGATGCCGTCCAAAGACTGAACCTTGAGCTCCCCGGTCGCGCGGTCCTCATACTCCAACCCCGTGACCTTGGCTCCGTCCCCGATCACACGATTCGTGCGCGCGTTCTTGATGATCCGCACATGAGGCAGCGATAACAATTTATTCACCAGCACCGCATCGGCCTTGAGCTCCGGCATGAATTCGAACACCGTCACCGACTTCACGATCCCGGCCAGATCGATGGCCGCCTCGATGCCGGAATTGCCGCCGCCGACCACCGCGATGTCCTTGCCTTTGTAGTAAGGCCCGTCGCAATGCGGGCAAAACGCCACCCCGCGGCCGAGATATTCTTTTTCGCCGGGAACGCCCAGCTCGCGCCACTTGGCGCCGGTCGCGACGACCAGCGCGCGGGCCGCAAGCTCCTC
Source organism: uncultured Planctomycetia bacterium (assembly GCA_964430735.1). GTDB lineage: Bacteria > Omnitrophota > Gorgyraeia > 2-02-FULL-51-18 > JAGOUK01 > JAGOUK01. Next base: position 220,803 of record CAYSFB010000002.1, read on the forward strand.
GCCGGAAGTCAGCTTGAGCTTGCGCGCGTCCACGGCGCCGCCCTCGACCGTCTCGACGCGGCGGTGTTCCAGCACGTCGATCGGGTATTCGGCCAGATGCTTCCCGAGCGCCGCCGACAACTGCGGGCCCTCGGTGTACGGCACCGAGATGAAGTTCTCGATCCCCTTGGTATCCATCATCTGCCCGCCGATACGCTCGGCCAGGATGGCCGTCTTGAGGCCTTTGCGGGCCGTATAGATGGCCGCCGTGACGCCCGCCGGGCCTCCGCCGACCACGACCACGTCGTAACGGCCCAGATCCCCCGACCCCGCAGCGCCGGCCGGCGCTTCGGTCGATCCGAATTCTTTTTCCAACCGCTCGATCAGGTCGATGAGCGCGGCCTTGCCCGAACTCACGAGCTTCTCGCCGCGCAGCACGCTCGGCACGCCCTGGATCTTGAGCCGCTCGACTTCGCCCGGGATGAACTCGCCGTCGACCATCTCGTGCGTAAAGTCCGGGTGCAGCACGGCCATCAGATTGAGGGCCTGCACGACGGCCGGACAGTTTTCGCACGAGAGGGAGACGACGGTCCTGAGCCGCACCGGGCCCTTAAGACGCGCGATGCGGCCGATGATCGCCGGGTCCGGCATCTTTCCCTTGCGGTCCGCATTCAGAATCGCCAGAACGAGCGAACTGAACTCATGCCCGCCGGGAATGCCGGTGAAGACGATCCCGCTCGCTTTGCCGCCGGTCCAGACGGCAAAACGCGGATTTTCGGACGGAAGCCCGGAAGGCTCGACGCGAACCATGCCGGAAGCGGCCGACACGTCCGTGAGCATGTCCACGAGCTCCTGCTGCTTGGCGTGCCCGGACGCGTCGTAACGGAGCGTCACAGGTTGTTCCAATTTGGCAAAAACTTCACGGAGCTGCTGCTTGATGGTGGCGTCCAGCATGGTTCGGGTTCCTTCTATTCGGTTCCTGAGTTTAGATCTTTCCGACCAGGTCCAGACCGGGCTTGAGCGTGCTCGCGCCGGGCTTCCACTTGGCGGGGCAGACCTCGTCCGGATGGCTGGCGATGAATTGTGCCGCCTGCACCTTGCGCATGAGCTCGTCCGCGTTGCGGCCGATCCCGTTGTCCTGAACCTCGGCGAGCTTGATCTTGCCTTCAGGGTTCACGAGGAAGGTCCCGCGGTACGCCAAACCCGCCTCTTCGATATGCACGCCGAACGCGCGCGTCAGATGACCCGTAGGGTCGGCAAGCATCGGGTATTTGATTTTCTTGATCGTGTCGGAGGCCGTATGCCAGGCCTTGTGGGTGAAGTGCGTGTCCGTGCTGACCGAGTAGACTTCGACGCCCATTTTCTGGAATTCGGCGTATTTGTCCGCCATGTCGCCGAGCTCCGTCGGACAGACAAAGGTGAAGTCCGCCGGGTAGAAGAAGAAAACGGACCACTTCCCCTTGAGGTCCGCGTTCGTCACCGTGACAAACTTGTCGTTGTGATAAGCCTGAACCTTGAAGTCGGGGATGGTCGTATTGATGATCGTCTGCATGGTCGTCGTTGCCTCCTGTTGTGATGAAAAAGTAAATCCGTCCAACGACACCCATCCTACCGGAAGCGGTGCATTAGTTGAAATTGATTGTTGTTATGTTATTGATAGTTAAATACTATTGATAGCTAGGGATGGCGGAACGCGGCGGAATCAAAACAACGGCCGGGCTCGAGAAATCAACGGGCCAAAATGCGTTCGCACTCCTGAATGAGCTCGGCGGGGTCGTCGGATTCCACGGCGCGGCTGGCGCCGGACTTTTCGCAGATCTGGTCGAGGACGGTGCGGTCGGTTCCGGCGAACTTCGAGTTGTACAGGACGACGGGGATGCTGGAGGTGGCGGCGTAACCGCGGATGCGGCGCGCAACCAGGTCGCCGGACAGGTCGCGAAGCGGGATTTTGGCCAAAACGAGGTCCGGCACTTCGCGCTTCACGCGCTCGATGCCTGCGGCGCCGGATTTTTCGGCCGACACCGTAAAGCCGGCGGCGGCAAACTGCGCCACGATCGCCGCAAAAGGCTTTTCGGCGTCCTCAATCACAAGAATGTGGCGCGGAGCGCGGGACGAGCCGGAGGCCGGGACGGACCCGGCGACCGCGGCGGATTTGGCAGCTTGGGGGGCGCGGGCCTTTCTCACAAGGATTGCGTCAACTTCTTCAAGAAACTGATCGTTATCGAACGGCTTGGTCATGAAGCCGTCGACGTCCAGATCGCGAAAAAGCTGTTCGAGTCCCGCCCGCGCCGTCAGAACGAGCACCCGCGGCTCAGGCCTGCCCTTCCCCGACCGGCGGCTGATTTCGTTGTAGAACTCGACGCCTCCCATCTTCGGCATATTCATGTCGAGCACGATGAGATCAGGCTTCTCAGTCTTAAGAACTTCCAGTCCTTCGAGTCCATTCGAAGCCGTGAGTGTCCGGTGCCCGCGGCTCTCGACCGCGGCCGACAGAAGCATCGTCAGGTCCGGTTCGTCGTCGATAATGAGAACCAGTTTGGAATCGCTCATGATTGCGCTCCTTTCGGCGTCGCCTTGACGGGCAGGCGAAAGATGAAGGCGCTCCCCTTACCCATTTCGGATTCGGCCCACAGACGGCCGCCGTGCTGTTGAACGATCTCGCGGCAAATGGAAAGCCCCAGGCCGGTCCCGCCGACACGGTCTTCCGCGCTGCCGAGCTGGCAGAATTTTTCGAAGATCTTCTCGAGGCTTTCGGGGGGCATGCCGCGGCCGGTGTCGCGAACGGCGACTTCGACCTGCCCTTCGGCCGGCACATTCCGTGTCTCCACGGTTATGCAGCCCCGTTCGGTGAATTTGACAGCGTTGTTGAACAGGTTGTTCAGCACCTGCTGGAGCCGGTCGGCGTCCACTTCCGCCTGCGGCAGCGAAGGGTCGGCCTTGACGGCAAACTCCAGCCCTTTGCCGCGCGCCGCCAGCTCCTGCACTTCGGCCGCCTCGCGGACGATGCGGTTCAGGTCGTCCGGCTTGCGCACCAGCGGATCCGCTCCCGCCTGCAGTTTGCTCAATCCCAGGATGTCGCTGACGAGGCGTGCCAACCGGTCGACGTTCTTCCGCGCGATCTCGAGGAACTTAGTCGACTGCGCATCCGCCGCGGCCGCTGGACGGGCGCCCGCCAGATCGACGGCCATCCGGATCGCGGTGAGCGGCGTTCGCAGTTCGTGCGAAACGGTGGATGAAAAATTCTTTTCCTTTTCATACGCCTGCCGGATGGCGGCGTTCGCCGACGTCAATTGTTCGTTCTGGAGACGGGTCACCTCGGTGAGCCGGCGGTTTTCGACGACGAGATCAAAGTTGCGAATGGCGTCGCGCACCAGAGCCTTGAGCCCCTCGTCGTCCCAAGGCTTGGCGACATACCGGTACACCTCCCCTTTGTTGATCGCATCCTGCGTGGCCTGGATGTCGGCGTAGCCGGTAAAGAGGATGCGAACGGCATCGGGCCGCACCGCCTTGGACTTCGTGAGCAGCTCCACGCCTGTCACCTGCGGCATGCGCTGATCGCTCACGATGACCTTGATGTTCTCTGCAGCCATGATCTCGAGCGCGCGCTTGGGATCGGACGTCGTCACGACCGAAAAGGGCTCGTCCATAAACAACCGGGTCAGGGACCGCAGGATGTTTTCTTCGTCGTCGATGAAAAGAACGGTCGGTCCGGTGGAAGCGGGTGCGGGGTTCGTCATTTGGAACCTTTCCGGCTCAACAGGCGCGTCACGCGCATCTTGAGCTCTTCTTCTTCGAACGGCTTGGGCAGGAAGTCGTCGGCGCCCTGGGCGATCGTCCGCTCGCGCTCCGCCGCCGGTATCAGCGCCGACATCACGAGAACCTGGATGTGTCGGGTGTCGGGATTTTGCCGGATCTTGGCCAGCACGCCGAATCCGTCGAGCTTGGGCATGAGAACGTCGAGCAGGATAAGGTCGGGTTTGAACGCGGCGATCTTGTTGCCGGCGTCAAATCCATCTTCGGCAAACTCAAAGTCATATGCGTCGGCCGGATACGCCAGCGCCCGGCGGATGGAACGGCTGATGGAGGGTTCGTCGTCGACGATGAGGATACGGGGGCGGGTCAGGTGCCGGTGCTCTTCGGCCAACGGAATCTTGTGCGCCCGGAGAAATGTCAAAAAGTCTTCTATGCAAACGCGCTTGAAGCCCGTCACCGGCAGCTCATAGGCTTTGAGGATGCCCTCGTCGATCCAGCGATTCACCGTCCGCGGATCAACCCGGCAAATTTTGGCAATCTGCCCAGTCGTGAGAATCTCGGCTACACTATTTTTTTGCTTGTCTAACATCGTTTTTCCTCAAACTACGCATTCTGCGCATACTCCACATCTAAGGGATGTATGGCATGCCAAACCGCAAAATTCAAGAGCCTGAGAAGATTGTTGGAGATGGGAAAGGGATTTTTAGGAGATCGAGCAGTACGAGATAGGGAGAAAAACCGTGAACTTGGTACCCTGGCCAACTTGGGTGGAAACTTCGATGCGGCCATTGTGCTTTTTGACGATATCGTAACTGATGCCCAGGCCAAGGCCCGTCCCCTTGCCCACCTCCTTGGTGGTGAAGAACGGGTCAAAGATATGGTCAATCACGTGGGCAGGAATACCTTCGCCGGTATCCTCGATTTCGACCTCCACCGCGTCTTGGGTCGCCCGGGTCCGGACCGTGATGGTTCCCCGTTCCGGGATCGCTTGGGCCGCGTTCACCAGCATATTGATAAAAACCTGACCGATCTGTTGCGGGTTGCAATTGATCTTGGGGAGGGGCTGAAGCTCTTTGACGATCTCCGCCTTGTATTTGAGTTCGTTCCAGACAATGCCGACGGCGGATTCCAAGATCTGGTTCAGATCCGCAAGATCCATTCCTTCTTTGCTGTCGGCGCGAACAAAAGTCTTGAGGTCGATGATGATTTTTTTGACGCGGTCGAGGCCCGACTGCGATTCCTGAATTAGCGGCGCGATGTCAGTGAAGATGTAATCCACCTTGAGCCGCTCCCCGAGCGCGGTCACCTCGTCCGCGAGCCGGAGAACTTCGCCCGCCGCCGCGCCGGCGCGTATGCCGTCGAGCAGCTTTTGAACCGCCTCACGGTATGACGCCAGCGCCGTTCCGTACTTGCCGAGTGTCGAAAGGTTGCTGTTCACGAAGCCGATGGGGTTGTTGATCTCGTGCGCGATGCCGGCGGCCAGCTGACCGATCGCGGACAACCGATCGGCTTGAATGAGCTGCGTCTGGGTGCGCTTGAGCTCCTCGTTGGCGACGCGGGCCTGGTCCAACGCGCCCTTCAACTGGGCTTCAGCCGCCTTGCGGTCGGAGATGTCGTGAATGAACGCACTGAAGATCACGCTCGGCCCCTGGCGGACAGGCCAAATCGTAAGCTCAATCGGAAACTCTCCCTTCGTCCGATGGAGAGCCGAGATTTCGATACGCTTGTTCAGCACCGGGCCCGCCCCGGTCTGCATAAATTTGAGCATGCCGGCCCGGTGCGCGTCCCGGAACTGATGCGGAACGATCGTATTGGCAAGGCTCTTGCCGATCAATTCGCTCCGAGGCCATCCGAACAACACCTCGGCGTTGTGATTGATGTCGAGGATGTCGCCCTTCGAATCGATGGTGATGAAGGCGTCGTTGGCCGTTTCGACAATGGATCGGCTGCGCTCGGCGAGCTGCTCGTACCTCGCGGTGTGCCGCAACAGCATCCACAGATAAGCCGCCAGCCCCAGCGTCAGGAAGAACCCCGAGGCAAACGTGATCCAGGCGTTCGTATCTCTCCAGGGATCGGGCATGTCAACCGGCGTCACGGTCAACTCCCAGCTCCGGTCGCAGAACCTGAACCGCTCGGTGATTTGCCACGCGCCGCCGGCCCTTCTGCCCGCGGGCAGCGGAAGACCGGAGTTCTTCTCGCCGGAATCTTGGGTCGACAGGATGGGGAACGCAAGCCGGGTCGTGACGTCGCTCAGGTCGAACCTCATATTCGCGGGATCGAAGCCCTGAAGCGAAGTTTGTAGAAGATCGTCGATATTAAAAACGCCGGTCAGGATCCCGGTAAATTCGCGTCCGGGACCGCTAAAAAACGGCTTCAGGATAAGGACGTCGGACTGCGCGACCTTTCGCCCGTTCTCAAAGAAAATGCCCGGCGTCACCACCTCCGCACCGGTCTCGCGCGCCTTGAGGATGGCCGCACGCCGCACCGGGTCGGCCCCGTGGTCGTACCCGATCAGGATGCGGTTTTTCTCCACCGGCTCGGTGTAGATGACGGGATAGTAATCCGGCCGCGCAGCCGCTGGAACGAGCCGTCCGCCGGCGTCGAGCTCCTTGATTTCAAATCCCTCATAGCCCTCGGTTCGCAACTCGGCTTCTAGGGATGCGCGGTCCGCGGCATCGACCCGGGGAACCCATTGGAGGCTCTTGATTTCCTGATCCTTTTCGAGAAACGTCCGGGTGAAGGTTTTAAACCCGTCCCTGTCGACGGCCGGCGACGACGCGTAGAAGGATTCGACGGTGGTGAGGATTTGGAGGTGCTCCTTGAGCGTCGCCATGAACCAGTTGATCCGTTCGGTTGCCTTGAGCCGGAAGGCCTGCTCGCGGGACTGGTCCTCCCGCACGTGGACCCTCCAGGCGGCGAACGACGAGAGCGCCATCCCGAAGACCAGCACGAGCACGAGCGACGAATACCGCTTGAGCGTGATGGAAAAAAGGGCGATGAGCAGAATAACCAGCGTGAGGCCGGCCACACCGAGGCGCTTTTCGAGAACCGCGGCCTGCATCCGCGAGGCGTCGTAATCGACCCCCAGAACCCCGATGACGCTGCCGTCCTCGCCGCGCAGAGGATGAAACGCACTGACCCAGGTTCCCCACGGGTCGGTGTAAGGCACGCCGTCGAACACGCTCCGGCCCTCGAAGGCCTTGAGCATGGCCGGACTGGCCTCGTACGGTTCACCAATCGGAGTCCGGCCCTCGCGCTCGCCAGCGAAGCTGCCGTCGCGGTCGTAATCCGTCTCGGAATCGATGAGCAGCACGACTGAGCCATCCGGCTTACGCATGAAGGTATAGATATCATTGACGGCGGGGTTGAGTTCGAGCCACTGTTTCTGGAGTTCGATGAGGCGTAGATAAAGGAAATCGTCGGCGGAAGTCTGGAGCGAGATTTTTTCGATGCCTTCGGAGACCATCATGCGCGCGTAGCTGGGTGCGTAGCCGGAAAGGGACTCGCGGATGCGTGTGTTTTCCGTCTTCCCGTTGAGCTCCATGAGCACGCCCGTCAGAGCGGCGATCACTAGCCAGGCCCCGGCGATCCGGGCGCCGATGCGCTTGCGCTCCTCGGGCTTCCGGCTCCAAAAAAGAGCCGCGCCCAATGCCGCTACAATCACGGCAAAGAGAAGCAGGTCCAACCGCCAGGCCAAAACTAAGCTCAACATAGAATACTATTGTACGTCTTTTTAGGAGAGAAATGGTTGGGGAACTAGGGCTCGAACCTAGACTAAGTGATTCAGAGTCACTCGTGCTACCATTACACTATTCCCCAATGAAGGCAGGAAATTTTTCCGGCGGCGGCCGGTGCGTCGGCTAGACGGCGGCGGACTTGAGCTTTTCGGCGGCGGCGCGGAGGCGTTTGACGACGCGGTCCTTGCCCACCAGCGAAACGGTCTCGAAAAATCCGGGGCTCACCATCCGGCCCGTCACCGCGATGCGGCACGGGTGGATGAACTGCTTGCCGGATACTCCGATCGAGGTCATGAACTCGCGCGAAGCTTTTTCGACGGATTCGTGTCCGAAGTCCGAAAGGCCTGCCAGACAGTCCGCGTATTTTACAAAAATTTCGGGCAATTTGGCATCTTTCTTCAGAACCGCGTCCCCTTCCTCGCCCCAGGGAGCATCGTCCTGGAAGAAGAAGGTCGTGTCCGCCGGCAGGTCCTTCATTACGAACACGCGCTCACGATAGAGGGCCGTAAACCGGTCCATCCACTCCGCGGCCGGCTCCTCCTGGATCAGACCCGCCGTCTTGAGCGCTTCGACGAAGAGGCGCTTGAGCTCCGCGGGCGCAAACGCCCGGATGTACTCGCCGTTCACCCAATCCATCTTCTTGATGTTGAAGATCGCGCCCGTCGACTGCACGCGCTCGAGCGTGAACTTTTCGACCATCTCCTGAAGTCCGATGATCTCCTGGTTGTTCCCGGGCGACCAGCCGAGCAGGGCCAGATAGTTCACGATCGCCTGCGGCAGGTAGCCGGCGAGCTTGTAATCGCGCACGCTCGTCGCGCCGTGGCGCTTGGACAACCGTGAGCGGTCTTCGCCCAGGATCAGCGGAATATGCGCGAACTTGGGCATTTCGAAGCCCAGCGCCGCGTAGAGCGGAATCTGTTTGGGGGTGTTCGAGATATGGTCCTCGCCGCGGATGACGTGCGTGATGCCCATCTCGTGGTCGTCGACGACCACCGCGAAGTTGTACGTCGGCGTGCCGTCGGACTTCATGAGGACGAGGTCACCCAGAAGCTTGCCGTCAAACTCGATGCGGCCGCGGATCACGTCGTCCCAGCCGATCGTCACTTGAGGGCTCTTGAACCGCACTGCCTGGCCTTCGCCTTCGCGCACGGCCTTGCCTTCCGCGATCAGCTTTTCCGCGTACTGCTTGTACACGTCCAGCCGGCTCATCTGGTGCACGAGCGGCGCGTCCCAATTCATGCCGAGCCACTTGAGCGACTCGATAATCTCCTCTTCAAACTCCTTTTTGGAGCGCTCGCGGTCGGTGTCCTCGATGCGCAGGATGAACTCGCCGCCGTGATGGCGCGCGAACAACCAGTTAAAAAGCGCCGTCCGGGCGGATCCCATGTGAAGGTAACCGGTCGGGCTGGGGGCAAAACGCGTTTTGACTTTCATGATGGGCCTTATTTAAGGAAAAGGTTACAGGGTTAGCCGAGTTCGCAGTCGATCCGGCGGATCTGGCCGTCGCGCAGCGCTTTGGCATGAACCGGGCCGAGCGTGTTGCCGTCGACGATGACCTGCTTTTTCTGGGCGTCCAGGAACACCATGCGCTTGACGACCGCGCGGCGCGGGCCGAACGTGCTCGCGTGCTTGGGGTTCATGTACGTGATGAGCGTCTGGCTCATGAAGACGAAGGCGTAGGCGTTTTTCGGCAGCGTGATCGTCTGCGTCGAGCCGTCGCGCAGCTGGATCCGGCGCGGCGTCTCCTCCTTGGTGAACATCCAATCCGGGAGGACGGGGTTCAGACTGAATTCGAGCTGGCCCTTGGCGTCCAGGCGGAACGGCTCATGCCCCAGGTTCATCCGCAGCCACATGTCGAGGAATTCGGCCGTCGAGCCCGAAAGGCGCGCGACGAAGCCGGTTCCGTGAACCTTGCGGTTGGAGAACGCGGAGCTGGCGATGAACGAGCTGTTCTCGAAGATGCTGCGGCCGTAGACCTTGGGGTCCTGGAACGGCACGAGCGCCGCCTGCAGGTCCGTGAAGAACTCGCTGGTGAGCCCGCGCTTCAGCGTCTCGAGCAGCCATTTGTATTCCATGTGAAGGAAGACGGACTGGTTCTCGAGCCAGCCGGGGCTGAAGATGCGCGCGCGGCCGATCTCGGGCGATTCCTTCTCGAGGTTGGACGTGACCGTGTACATGCTGAGCTTGCGATCGAAGAGGTCGGAGCTGCGCACGTGATCGTAGATCTGTTTGGCGCGGACCGGATCCTTCTCGACGCGCAGCGCGTGCATCGGACCCTCGAGGAAGGCCGCCAAACGACGCTGGCGGAACTTCTTCGGCACGATGACCTCGCGGCCGCCCTTCTTGCCCGGAACGGTCTTGTACTCGACCATCTCGTTTTCAAAATACGTGGGGCAGGTTTCTTTGGCCGGGTCGTACGCGCGGCCGATGCCCTCTTCGAGCTTGGCCGAGAACGCGGCGAGCATTTTCTTGAGCGCCTTGAACGGGATCTTGACCTCGCGTCCCTGGAAGCCCAGTCGCGTCGCGGCCCAGTATTTTTCCTTCGCAGTGTGCGTCGCGTCCCAGAAGTCCTGATGTTTGGACGGCGCCTTGGAGGCCAGGCAGCGGCGCGCGAGAAGTTCGTTCTTGCGCAGCAGCTCGGCGAGTTCCGCCGGGACCGCCACCCTGGCTTCGCGCGCCTTGACGCGCGAGCGCCGAAGAGCGCTCTCGAGGAAACGCACCCAGCGGAGCAATTCGTACGTTTCCGACAGCGAGGAGCCGAGCAGGCCCGGAAGACCGTTCAGCGCGTCGTACCAGTCGGGCTTGTCCGATTCCATTTCGACACCGGCGCCGAACGGATCGAGCGACGCGAACTTGTTGGCGATGACGCAGAGCATCTTGGCGGCGAGCGTCGAGTGAGCGACCTTGCCCTTGCCGCGGTTCAGCCGAACCTTGTGCGGCTCCGACGCGCGCGAACGGATGAGCTCGGCTTTTTCGGCGTCGCGGGCCGTCGCGCCGAACTGGCGGATCTTGTCCCCGGCGATTTTGACGTATTTCTGGCTACGGGGCCGGACGATGTGGTCACTCTCGTAATAGGTGTAGCTCGCATCGCGCCAGAGCGCGTTGTCGAGTTCTTCCGGATAAACGGCCAGATAGCTTTCGAGAAGATCCAGGTTGTAGGTCCAGTGGTCGATCCAGAACCCTTCGCCGTGGCGGGCGGTGTCGAGGCGCTTGAGCGACCCGAAGATCACGGGCAGCGCCGCGTCGCGGGACTTGGCGACGGACGGAAGCTTTTCGGCGAACTTGGCAATCTCGCCGGGCGTGCGCGGCTTGGCGAGGAAGGCCTCGAGCTCCGCAAGTTCGGCTGCGGCGAGGATCTTACCGGCGGCCTTGCGGAAGTCGCGCGGAGATTCGAGCGTCAGCACGAGCTGTTCGACGACGAGCGGATTGTACCCGTCCGGCTGGATCAGGTTGAAAAAGGTGCGGACGTTCAAGTCCTTGACCTTGGGCTCGAACCACACGTCGCTGCGGCGGTTCTGGTTCACGTCGCGGAAGTTGCCCTCTCCTTGAGAGAAGTAGGTCGGCTGCACGACGAAGCGGTTGTAATCGCGTTCGAGGTCACCGTGCTTGCGCGAATAAATGTGGAACACGAAGTCGCCCGACGGTCCCGTCATCCGGTGCGGGAAGCCGCCGCGCAACACGTTGTCCAAAAAGGTCTGACGGCAGTAATCGTCGAAGCGGCTCGATCCGCTGACCGTGGTGATCGGGTCCTGCAGGCGCTGCACGACCTCGCGCGCCTCGCGCTCCTTGGCGGCGAAGAACTTGGGATCGCGCACGCGGGCGATGCCCTTGGAGAACTTCGTCCCTTCGGCGGCCTCGCCGATCAGCGTGTACAGGGTGACGGTCTCTTCGGGCTCGAGGGTGAGCTTGTAGAAGCTGAACGCGCACGGCGTCTTGTTTTCGAGCACCTGCGCGTCAGGCGCGAACGGCGTGCGGCCGATGAATTCCTGCGGTTCGGTGAAGTCCAGGCGCGTGCCGAACAGCACCTCCGGATCGACGATGATGGACGGCTGGAACAGCTTGCCGCGGTGCTTGAGCGACGAGCTCTCGCCGAACGAGGTGTAGAAGTGCGTGCCGTCGACGGCCTGATATTCGGGGCGGTCTTCGGGGTCGGCCTTGAGCTTGAAGTGCGCGACGGGATCCTTGCCGGGCGTGATCTCGCATTTCATCCACGCTTCGACGGTGCGGCTCATGTCCTTGAGGAACCATTCTTTGAGGCCAAACGGCACGACGGCCGGCAGACCGTCGGCGATCTCGATCTCGGTCGGAACGACGAGCTTGTTCTGGATCACGACTTTGCGCGCGAGGGCCGCGAACGGCTCGCCGGGCACGCCGAAATAGCTGACCTTGATGTCGAGGCCCAGCGACTGGTTGCTCTCTTCGATCGAGAACCCCTGCGCCTGGACGCGCATGGCCTGGCGCGTGTCGTACTTTTGCTGCGGGATCGTGTTCTGGAACGGCTCGTAGTAATGCGTCTCTTTGCGCTGATTCACTTTGAGGAAGGTGCGGAAGCCGCGCAGCGACGTCATCTCGTAAGAACGGTTGGCGGGATAAAACTGCAGGATCGCGTGGTCCTTGTCCGAAACGCCGAAGCTCGCGATACCCTGGCCGCGATTCACATAAAACGCCCACAGCGGAATTCCGAACGGACCGGCGACGCCGGGCAAAAAGTTCGAAAACGGCTTCGCCTCGTTGTAATTTTCGATGACAAACGAGCCGTTCGGTTCGGACGCGTACTGGGGTTTCTTGTCTCGGGGGTTCATTGGGGTTCTCCCTAAAGTCCCCTATTATACGGAAAAAGTTCGTAATTTCTACGACAAAAAGCGCTCATAAGTCATTCAAAATCAAGCAGATAAGTCATTATTTGTTATTTTTTCATGTGATTATTGAATCTTTGATAATCTTGATGTATGGTTCATGTTGTTAGATACAGGAGTAAACGATTGATAACTAAGGATGGGTTGAGCAATGAAGAAACTAAATATTGCAGCATTAACAACTCTCGCCCTTTTCCTGACGGTGCCGGCCCTGGCCAATAACACCACCGTCAGCGTCAACGTCTCCTGCACGATCCTCCCCTTATTTGAGATGGAAGTGATCAGCCCCGTCAACGGGATCGAATTCGGCGCGATCCAAAAGAATCCGGACGCCAACGTAGATGTCAGCGCGCCGGAAATCACCATCCGCGCCAAGACCAATATGGGCCAACCCTATATCATCAAGCACGAACTTCTGACGCCCCTCGCCAGCGATAACGGCGCAATCCTTCCGGACGGCTCCATGAGCGTTGATGCCACCAGCGGCAACGGCTCAACGGCGCAAGGCCAGGCGGTCGGCACCGACCCGGAGGTTTTGTACCAATCCGACGCCAACGGCCAAAGCGATACGATTACGGCACGCTACAACCTGAACGTGCATCCCGATCAGGACGCCGGTCAGTACCAGTCCAAACTGCTCTATACGATTGTGACGGCCTAGCGGACGCTAGGTTTTAAGCGGAGACGGGCTCGAGACGAACCGAACTTCCCTCGCGGAAGCTTCGGGCATCGCCCTCGAGGATGGAAGCGGTCGAGATACGCTCGTACAATGTTCCGATTTGAACCCTGCCGATCTTGCGATCCCCTGCAAATAAGTCGAATTTGGAATCCTGCTTGAGGCCGTTCTGCGAGCCCTGGCTCAGCACCACAAAACGGTGCTGTTCGTTCACGGTCAGGACCTGGGCGCCGCTCTCTTTGAGTGAATCGAAGAATTTGGTCGGAGCGGGCGTCGCCACCGGCGCGGCCGCAATCGCGGCCTGCTGCATGACGGCCGGCATCGCCTGCTGTTCCACCTGAACCTGCCGAAGACCGGCGGCCGGGGCCTTCATCATGGCTGCGGCGGAACCGGCGCTCATCGGGCTTTGGGCCGTGATGTTGCGCAATTCGTTCTGAACCCCGTCCCAGGCGCCCGGCTGCTGGGTCCGAACCATCACCTCGCCCAGATCAACCGAACCCGAACCCGAAAGAAGTTTGATCATCTCGGCCAGCAGACGGCGGATATGCTCGTCGCGCTCGCCCATCTGCTGGATCAGGAAACGCTTTTCGTTATTGGCCGCTTCGGCTTCCTGTTTCGCTTCGGCGAGGTCAGCCTGGCTCTTCACGAGCTGTTCGGAGACGGTTTTTAATCTTTTTTCAGCCTGGAGACGGATCTGTTTTTCGTATTTCCAGAAGAAGCCGGCGGAAAGAATGAGGACGATCGGAAGGATGCGGGCGATCATGAGGTAGGACGACCGATTCATCAATGACATGCTCCTTTATATCACCCGCTCAGGCCTGTGGTCAAGAAACGGTGACCGGCAAGTCCTCGGAGCGCTGCGCCGGCGCAGCCGTAAACGTGAGATCCTTTGCAAAATCCGTCGTATAACCCGGCGCGGATCCGGGAACCAGCGTGAGCGTGTGCGTTCCGGCGGGAACGCGTTCGAACAAATAATATCCCTCGTCGTCCGCTTCAGCCTCCAGCGCGCCCAGTCGCACCTTCGCCTTCGCGACACCGGCCTCTTCCTTTTCCGCGTGGTTATTGCCGTTCGCGTCGACAAAGACGCGGCCGTTCACCGTGCGTTCGGCGGTCACCGCAAAGTCGAACCGGTACTGGACGCCCTCGCTCAACTCCAGCTGCTTGCGGATGGAGCCGACCGGCAGGTACCCGATGGGCAGCGACTTCAAGTCCAGTGTCATCGCGTGCGGGCCGGTCGCGACTTCGTCGAACCGGAAACGCCCGGACGCGTCAGAAACGCGCTGTTCCTTGCCGTCGAGGATGACTTTGACGCGGCCGACGGCCGTGTCGGTCGGATCGTACTTGCCGTTGCCGTTCAGGTCGTTGAACACAAGGCCCGCGATCGACGAACGCGACACGAGGCCAAAGTCCACGGACTTTCCGGCTTCGGCCAGTTCGACGTCGCGGCGCAGCGACCCGGTGACGGTATGTCCGTACGGAATTTTGTTGGGATCCAGGATGATCGTGGCGCGCTTGCCCCCGATCGACGGCGTCTGGTAATTGCCCTGGGCGTCCGTCGTCACCTCCGTCCCGTTCGCGCGCACGATGAGGCCCGGCACGCCCGCTTCTTCCGGCTGGCGGCGTCCGTCGCCGTTCTTGTCCAGGTACACCGCGCCGAAGAATTTGGCCTGCGGCTCCCACCGGATCCCGGTGTCGTAGAGATACCGGACGCCGGTGACGATTTCGGCTTCGGCGCGCGCCTCGTTGATGCGGTTTTCGCCGCGCATGGCCGCGTACCGGCCGTCCAGGAAGAACTCCATATTCTCGAGCGTGTACGTCACCGACCCCTGAAGCTCGAAGCGGTCTTCGCCGATCATGAAGCTGCGAAGGGATTCCGTCTCTTCCTCGTCGGTGTAACGCGCCGTGAGATCGGTCGTGAACGGCGTGTCCGCCAGCCGCGACCGGCGCGAAATCGCATACACCATCGACCGCGGGTGCGACACATCGTGGTTCAGGGTTTCTTCGAGCAGACTGATGTTGTGCTGATACGAAAAATACGTGTCCTTGAACAGCAGCGTCTGCATGCCGAGTCCGAGCGTGTTGCGGCGGTAGTTTGACTCCGGGTTCGACAGACTCTCGGTGTCGTCGTTCGAGAACCGGCTGTACAGCGAAACGCGGCGGTCGCCGATCGGGATGCCCTGCGTGTACGTGAGCGCCTGGCTCTTGGTGCGGTACGGGGAGATGAGGGCCGTTTCCTCATAATCCTTGAGGTCCGCCTGCAGCGACGACAAAGACGAAATCCGCCACTGGAGACTCGCGTCCTGCCGGGTGTTGAACCGGTCGTACTCCGACGGCAGGAAAAACTGCCGGTCGCGGTACACGTCGAGCGCGAACCGCGCGTTGACCGAATCCGAAATATTCCACAAGAGGTCCGAGTTGATGCCCTGCTCGCCCTGGCCGCCGGGGTTGCCGACGACGGTGAAAAAACGCTTGGATGTGTCGCGCAGCTCGGACTTGAACTGCAGCCCCGGATAACGCCACGTCCCCGCGACGCGGTTCGAAAAATGGTCGCTGTCGTATCCCGTGTGGGTCGTCACGCCGAAATGGTCCGTCACCTTGTAGGCCTGGTCAAATTCAAAAGCCATGTCGTTCAAGTCCTCCACCCGCGACTGGCCGTGCGCCTGCACGTAACCGAAGCGGTACTTGGCCGCCGGGTTGAGTTCGTAATCCACGAACCCGCCGCCCGCGTACGAATCGAGCGTCTCCTGCCCTCCGCCGAGACCGGTCGTCCCGAGCGTTCCCAGAATGCTGGTGAGTTCACGGCCGTAAAACGCGGTGTAGATAAACGGCTTTTTTTTGGGACGGTGATCCCATTGGACGCCGCGGAACCGGTACTGGGGCAAAATGAGCATGTCGGTCCTCATCTGCGTGTCGATCATCGACAGATCCGCGTCCTCGATCGCACCGTAATGAAAATCACTGATCCGCGCGGAGATCTGGCTGAGCTCGGGCTTGTTGTCGATCTCGCGGATTTCGGCATTGCCCGAAAATGCGCCGACCGGCGTGTCGCCGGTGACCTTGAAGCCCTGGCTGTAAGCAAGCGAGCTCTGGGCCAGCGTTTCGAAGTCGTTGCCCTGATAGTACTGGGAACGGTTGTTGGTGTATTCGACCTTGAAGCTGTCGGCGCGTTCGATACGCTCTTCACGGCGTTTGACATACTGGGCGATGGATTTTTGCGGGATGACGCGGATTTGGAGCGTCACGCGTCCTTCGACTTCCCAGATATGGACCACGGTGGTTCCGATCGCGGTGGCCTTCATCTGAAGCGCGCCCGGATTGATCAGGAAAAATTCGACTTTGTCTTCCGTCGTCGCGAGATAACGCTGAATGCCCCGGCCTTCGACCGTGGCGACCTGACCCAGCTCGAGGTCCAGCGGCCGCGTCACGTTGCGAAGCTCGTCCATCGAGACCGTCACCGGATCCGGAACGCGGATGACCATTTCGTCCTGGTCGGCTTCGGTGGGCTCGAAGTATTTGGCGATGGGTCCGGAGGACTTCGTCTTGGTGCCTTCAAGAAACCCTTGAGGCCGAGTTTCGGCGGCTTCTTCGGGACCGCCGGAAGAGAACCGGTCGTTCCAGACGCTGTCCATTTTAAAAAACCGGGTGTTGGAGTCGGCAAAAGCGGGCCTTGCGGCGGCCAGAACCAAAAGGAACAGGAACGCAGCCGTTGAAGGAAGAAACAGCCGGAGGGGCCGGTGTTGCTGGATCACTCGATCGTAATCTTTTTTTCCTCGACCAGCAGCGCGCCTTCGCCCATGTCGAAGGTGAACACGCCGTCGTAAACTCCGGGAGCGAGGCGGCCGGCCCATTCGGTTTCTTGCGAGACGACGGCTCCGGCGCGGGCGTAGATCGTGGTGAGTTTGCCGCGGGCTTTCACGCCGCCCTCGAAGTCCATCAGGACGAATTCACCTTCCAGAGCGACCGCCGTGTTGCCGGTGTTGTGAAAAACGGTCTTGATCACCGCGGGACGGTTGCCTTTTCCGGGTGTGAGGGTCAATTCCTTGATTTTTCCTTCGCGCCGGATCGAGCCGGCGATGTCGACGTAAAAGAGCGATCCGATGCGTCCCGCGACCGTGACGCTTGCGCCCTCTTCGTTCTGCCCCATGCCGAGCGACGTCTCGAAAAACAGGATCGAGTACCGGGTGCCCGTCGAAGCGTCCGCGTCCGCCGGAACCGCGACGGTGTAATCGACGGTCTGCCGGCCGAAGGGTTCGATGGTCAGCTGACTGGGGTTGTAGGTGATCCAGGGCGAGGCGCTGTTCGGAAGCGTGCCGGCCGGAAAAAAGTCCTTGTCGCCGTTTCCGGTGTCGAGATATTCCCAGTCTTCGGTATAAACCTTCACGGTCACCGTGCCGTCGGTCGGATTCGAAATATGGATCTGTCCGGTTTTGGTTTCTCCGGCGGCGGCCTCGATCCGCACGCGCGCCTCGTCGATCCGGATCGTCGCCGCTTGCGCGGACGAAGCAGCCCACAGCAGGACCGCAAAAACCGCAAATATCCGATGTC
Organism: uncultured Planctomycetia bacterium; assembly: GCA_964430735.1. GTDB lineage: Bacteria > Omnitrophota > Gorgyraeia > 2-02-FULL-51-18 > JAGOUK01 > JAGOUK01. The sequence continues at coordinate 238,349 of CAYSFB010000002.1, forward strand.
GCATCATGATGAATCTCCTTATAAAACTTAAGTGCATTTTAGCAAAAATACACCGGTCATACACGGAGCAAATCGGGTCCAAAAGGAGAAGCGCCCCCCGGACCATTCCGGGAGGCGCTTCTGGGTTACCCCCAGGGCCGCGGTTGCGGCCGAAGGAGAGAGTGGAGTTGCGTTAGGCCAGTGCGATCGTGTAGGTCGCCGAGGCGCTGTAGCTGCCCTGAGCCTGATCGAGCAGGATGGGCTGCCAACCGGTGAACGGAGGAGTGACACCGCCGCCGCTGATACCGTAAACGAGCTGGATCGTGGCCGCAGTACCCGCCGTGTTGGAGGTGTAGATCGTGGTGTTGTTCATCACCGCGTTCTGACCGCCGGCCGGGAACACGTCACCCGTGATGTCGTTGTTGCCCGACTTGGCCGAAACCACCGTGCAGACCATCGCATGAGGAAGGGTCTGGGCGCCATTGGTCAGAGCCGGCATCGTCGCCTTCACCGTGTAGGCACGGCTGGACGTGTTCGTGGACAGGTACACCGTGTAAGGATCCGCACCGCGCATGACACCGTTGACCGTATCACGGACCAGCTGGCCGAAGGGCATCGACGAACCGAGATTCGCACCGGTGGGAACACCGTTCGCATCCAGCTTATAGGTGGCCATCGTGATGTCGAGGACCTGATCCACGCTCGCCGCAGCCGTCACCGTCTGGGAAGTGGCCGCCAGAGCGGGCATCGAGATCGCAAGAGACGTCGCAAGAATCGCAATTACCTTCTTCATATGAACCTCCGTTATTCTTTAATGCCTGATTTTTTAACCGCTTAAATTGGGTATAAAAAACCGGGCTGCCTAACCGTTTGATTGGCCTTGGCAGCCCGGCTGACCTTGAACACCTCAAGGTTCCTGGAGCTTTGCGTCCCACCCTTACGGATGGTTTGCCTTTTCAGTCCCGTATTCGTCTTTTGAATGAACCGCTTTGCTTACGAACCGGACGAATATCTGTTTGAAGTCTACCCTACGCGATACGAGATTTCAAGAGTCTACAGAAACTTTTTTTATATGTTATATGATAAATGTTTGTATAAATGTCGATTAACACGATATCAATTAAGCGGTCAATTCGATCTGAAAGGTAATGGTCGAAGAGTAGGTGCCGCCGGCCTGGTCAAAAGGGACGAATTCCGTGGCGCCGGCATTAGGATCGTTGGTGATGGCGTAGGTAAAAGCGACCGGGGTATAGCTGCCGGCCGGTTCACTCTGATAGATGATTTTGTTGTTGGCGATGAAGCTTCCGCGGGTACCAATGGAAGCGCCGGCAGGATAAGCTTGGCCGTCCTTATTGACGGGCCAAGGAGTCACGATGCAGGATCCGGCCGGAAGGGTCTTGGTGCCGTTGCTGAGGGCCGTCGCGGACTGGGTGAGGCGGAAGGGGCGGCCGGAAGAATTGGGATGTAGATAAACGTCGAAGTAATTCTCCCCTCTCATCGGGCCCTGGCCGGCGTCGGCCTTAAGGGTGCCGAAATTCATGGCGCTGGCGCCCCAGTTCGTCACAACCCCATCCTTATACTGGCGGATTTCGACGCCCAATTCCAACACCGACTGGACCGTTGCCGAAAGCGGCACGGTGACCGAGCCTCCCGCCGCGTGGGCGGAAGCAGCCAGGAACAGCGAGGCTGCGAAGAGTTGGAGGGTTTTGAGCGTCTGCTTCATCATGACTTCCTTGGTTGAAGATAAATCCTAACGGAAATCTACATGACGCAGGGACCTGTTTCAAGACCGTCCCAAAATAAAAACACCCCCGGGGTCGCCCCCGAGGGTGTTTAAAGTTCCGGAGTTTTTCCGAAGAAAACCCCGAATCGACCGTTTAGAGGGTCGCGATCGTGTAAGTGATCGTGGACGAGTAGCTGCCAGCGGCCTGATCCGGCTGCACGGGCTGGAAACCCGAGAACGGAGCGGCGCCGCCCGCGGCGAAGCCCGCGATACCGTACCACATTTCGATCGTGGCGCCGGTGCCGGAAGTGTTCGAGCGGTAGATTTCGACGCTGCTCATGATCGCGTTGCGAAGCGAGATCATGGTGTCGCCGGTGATATCGTTGCCGAGAGAGTCCTTCGCCGAAACGATCGACGCACCCATCGCCGGAGGCAGGGTGTTCGCGCCGCTGGTGAGGGCCGACATCGAGGAAACGATGTTGTACGGACGGCTGGACGTGTTGGCGCCCAGGTACACGGCGTAGTTCTTCGGGCTCACAAGGGCGCTGAAGCCGTTGTTCACGAGCTGACCGAAGGCCATGGAAGCCGCCGGGGTGGTCAAGGGCAGGTCGGTGCCGACAGCGCGCTCGAACACACCCATCGTCAGGTCAAGGGTCTGACCGACGCTGGCTGAAACGGCAACGCTTTGGGTGGTGGCCGCGAACGCCGGCATCGTCATCGATACCGCCGCTGCAAGCGCGATAAGGGTCTTCTTCATTTCATTCCTCCTGGTGTACTGACTAAGGTCCGTGACTGTTTAAAACAAACTTTTCCGAAACGGCCGTTACGATGCCAGCTCGATCTGGAACGTGATCGAGGACAGATAATTGCCCCCCGCCTGGTCCGCAGGGACGATCTGCGTCGATCCCAGCCCGCTGTCGCTCGTCACCGCGTAGGTCATCGCCACCGGTGCATAAAGCCCTGACGGGCCGCTCTCGTACAGAACTTTTCGCGTCGAAACAAAACTTCCTCGGCTGCCGATCGTCGCGCCGGACGGATACGCGGCGCCGTTCTTGTCCACCGGCCACGGCGTCACGACACAGGCGCCGGCAGGGATCGTCGTCGTCCCGTTGCTGAGAGCCGCGGCGGCCTGGGTCAGCCGGTAAGGCCGCTGGGACGAATTCGGGTGCAAATAAACGTCAAAGTAATACTCGCCGCGCATAGGGCCGTTCGTGACGTCGCTTTTCAGCAGGCCGAAGGCGATCTGCGATGCGCCGTAGTTGATCACGGTTCCGTCTTTGATCTGACGAATCTCGATCCCCAGCTCCAGCTGGGACTGAATGCTGGCCGACATCGGAACCGTGACGGTATCCGCTGCCAAAACGCATGCGCTGCTGTTCAGAAATAAGCTGAAGGCAGCAATTCCGGAACAGATTAAAAAAGCTCGATTAAAAGGGGTCAACATTAGCTTCATCATTCAATTTGGAGATAGGGCATTCTACTGCTTCGCCCCAAAAATAACAAGAAAATCTATTTTCTAAATAGTCATGTTATTTGGATAAATACTAAACTCGGTCGGAGGGATATTGGGGGTCAAACAGGCTGCGAACTACGAGAGAGAAGAGAGGGAGTACGTGGTCTCGGAGGTGTACTCGCCGCCGCTGGTGTCGCGGGGAAGCGTGAGGGTGTAATCGATCATAAAATCGTCCGAACTGCCTTCCGAATCGGAAGTAAAGATGGCGGTGTCCCCTGCCTGAACGGGCTTCACGCTCATGACGGCCATTTCGCCCGTCCGGGCGCCGCTCATCACCAGCGTGAAGTTGTCCGGCGGCAGAATGCGGCCGCTTTCGTTGGTGAAGAGGCGCGACACTCGCTGAATCACCTGGTAGCGCTGCCCCGTATTGTTGTGGGCCTGAATATGCACCCGCCGAGTCTGCGCATCCCCTTCGTTCTTGAATTTGCCGAAGTTGAGGCCGCCGGCTGATTCATGCTCCACGTCGAGATAAAACAGGGTTTCGATTTCGAGGTCCAACGGCACCGTCACCGGCACGGCGAAGTCGGCCGATGCGTCGGATTCGACAAAGAATTCGATCGTGGACCGGTACGGCCCGGCCGTAGCGGAAGCCACTTCTTCGCCGGTCCGGTACGCCACAGTAAAGGAGGCGGCGGAACCAGCGTCATCCGATTCATAAACCAGCGTCTGAGTTGTCGACAGCGGCTGCTCCTGTGCGACCACCTGCCCGGCATCCGCACGGGAGGCCAGCGCCAGGATGCCGCCCTCATTCATAGCTTGGCCCATGGGACCGGACAGGCGGTCCGTCAGCCGCTGATACACCCGGTAACGGCCGCCGAGTCCGGCTCCGATGCGCACTTCGAGAGCGCCCGTGCCTTCCGGCCGCTGGCGCGTGATCCGGCCGAGACTCAAGGAGGATCCGCCGTTGACATTTTTGACGTCGAGGAAAAAGTCGGGACGAACTTCGGCGGTCACCTGAAGCACCCGCGTCACCGTGGAGGCGCCTCCGTCGACGGGCTCCATCTGATACACGAGCTCGGAGCGGTAAACGCCCGCGGCATCCGTGGGTTGGGATTCGAGCGCGAAGACGAGCGCAAATGTCTCGGCCGAACCGCCGTTGTCGGAATCGAAGATCACCGTCTGACCGGGTTCCAACGCCGTCGGAAAAATGATCCCGAGACGCCCCCCGACCGAGCTGGGGCTGAACACCTTGACCGCTCCCGGAGACAGGGTCTGGCCGCGCTCATTGAGGAAAGGGCTCATCTGCTGCTGGACGATCCGGTAGCGCCGGCCCTCGTCGTTGGCGACCGTCAGTGTCACTTCTTCGTTGCGGGTGGGCTGGCCGGGTTTGGCCGGGGTAAAACGGACATCGCGTCCCCCGCGGTCGGGAAGGACCGAAAAGTCGAACTGCGCCCATGCCGTCTGGGCAAAGCCCGCGCAGGCGCACAGCAGAAGCAGGAGGGATTTGAAAGGAAGCTTCATGACTACAACCTTACCTTGTAAAAGGCCGGCTTGCAAGGGAGGACTAGAATTCTCCGTCGAGGCTGAAGCGGAACAGATGCTCCGTGTCGACCGTGGGAAGCGAGAAGGTAGTGACGGAATAGGCGGACACCGGAAGCGCGTCGGAGCCTTCGTAGAAGGTCTGGCCGAACACGCCGTACTCCATGGTCAGACGCGTGTTGGTGTTGATCCGATAACGCAGACGCGTGTAAATGTTGTGGTTGTCCTCGAATTCAAGCTCGGTGTAACCGGACGCGATCAGCTTGGGGATATCCCCCAGATGGCTGTGGGTGTAATCGAAGAAAGCCGACCACCGGTCGTCGATCTGCCAATCGATGCTGATTCCCTGATGTTCGACGTTATCGTCGATCGGACCCCAGAGCGTGTACGTGTTCTGCGCCGCGTGGAAGATGAACTGCAGGTCTTCGGTATGGCGGTACGTGATGCGCTCCTTGACGATCGAGAAGTAGTCGTAGGGAGGCAGGTCAAAAATGTCCTGACGGTACAAAAACGCCTGGTTGCGGTACAGCCACCAGCTGGGCGTGTTCGGGTCCTGGAACATCGTGGTCGCGTACACGTTGTTGAGCAGGCCGCGCGGAAAGTCCGGAATGTCATTGGTGTATTCGAAGGTTCCGGAGAGCGTCCACTGATGGGTCGGCTCCCACTGGAGCCCCTGGCCGAAGGAACGGCGGTTCGCGTTGAGACCCGGATCGATCATGCTGTTCTCGTAGTAGATCCCCTCCTTGAGCGCAGGGTCGTTCAGCGCCGGCGAGTTGAAGCCGGAGATAAAAGGCTCGCGGTCGCTGAGCGTCTTGGGAAGGATGTGGAAACGCATGAAGTTCTTGAACGTCCAGTCCTGCGCGAACTTCCAAGTGGTCTCGTCGCGGATGACGTTTTCGATGAAGCTGTTGGAATCGGTGTCGCGGACGTGGCGCAAGTCGAACAGGTTGTCCACGCCTTTGTCCGGGCTCGACGTCGCCAGATTCAACCGCGCGACATAACGGCCGTAATCGACGCCGGTTCCGATCTTAAACGGTTCGACGTCGGGCGGAATCTTCGCCCAGGTGATGTGCGTCCCCCAGAATTCGTCGTCCCGGAGCGAAGTGTAATTGGACAGCGTTTCTTTGAACTCCGTGTCCACCCACGTGAAGTCGCCGTTGACACGGGTGATGCCGGATTTGGAATCGCCGACGTGCGAAACGAATCCGCCCACATAAGCCTGGCCTTCGTAAGCCGTCTGGAACGAGCTCAAGCGGTCGAGGTCGTCGCGCGAACCGGCCATCTGGCCGTACATGTAATCGGTTTCGTTGGTGTAATACTTGGTGTCGATCGAAATCACCTGGTTGTACGCGTCCGGTTCCCGGTCGATCAATCCCACCCGGTAGGTGTAGGTCGATCCGAGCATCCACTGCTCGGTGACCTGATGCTTCAGCCGCACCACGCCCGGAATGTTATCGAATTCCTGATAATCGTCCCACAGGCCGTACCGGGACGCGATCATCATTCCCAGATAAGTTCTGCCGAAATCGGCTTCGACCGCACCGCCGCGGAGCAGCGTCAGGTAATTGCCCTCGGAATCCTTGGCATAAAACGCTTCTTCGTCGCTGTAATAGCCGCGGCGGATCACCGGAGACCGGGCGATCGGCACGCCGATCGGGTTGAACTTTTGAAGCGGCTCCCACTGTTCCAACCACGCCGAGTGCTCCCAGAAGTCTTTGCGGTTCGACAGCTGCAGCGGATCGTCCGTCGTCATCACCTGGTTCTGATCCGCCAGCGCGAAGAGCCGCACATGCCAGATGTCGCCCTCGTGATCCCACCAGGCCTTGCGCAGCGGACGGAACTCGTAGTCGATATCCTGGGCCGGCACGTTGTACGTGTTGAAGTTGCTGCCGATCCCGAACGCGTCGTAAATACCGTGGACGGTGTAGGGCTGAGTGGCGCCGTTTTCGGCCTCGAGCTCCGGCGTCGCCATGGAATTACCGGCACGGCTCTTGACGATCGTGGGGATCGTGGAGTTGTTGGGGCCCCAGTATTTCTGTTTGATGCGGAAGGAATCGGCTCCGCCGACGCTGGGGACTTCGATTTCGCTGGTCTGACCCACATACGACCAGGGATCGGCGACGATCTGGACAAAAACGGAATCCTGCTTCGTCACCTGCGAGTCGATGTCGAGACGGTACTGGCTGTAAATCGCCGGATCGAAGGTGTTGTACTGGCGGTCGCCGAACAGGTAGTGGAAGTCGCGGTCCTGAAGGTCGGAGTTGGAATCGTTGAGCGAAAAGTTCCGGTTGCGGCCCGCGCCGAACGCCGCGCGGTAAGTTCCCGAAACGCGCGTGCGGGAAGCGATTTCGCGGTCGATCGCGTCCATGTCTTCATAGTTCTGGTCGATCACTTGCTTGGGATCGGGCGCAGGCACGGCGGCGGCAGGCTTGGCGGCGACAGGATTGACTGCGGCCGGCCTGACTGCGGCCGGGGCCTGGACGTTGCGGACCGGAGCGGATTCCGTCGCCGGACTCTTGGCCGGCGTTATATTAGAGGAGGAGGTGGCGGCTGTCGACTTGGGCGCAACCGCGGGCGATGCTGATTTGACCGAAACCGGCGTACCTTGGCTTGCAGCCGGCGCGGAAGCGGTTACCGCGGGCTTGCCAGGCTGTGCCGCGGTGTGTTCGGGCTTCCAAAATGCGGCTTCACGCGCGCGCTTGAGATGATCCTGAATTTTGGAATCGAGGTCGTTGAGCTCTTTATCGAATTCTTCGAACTCGGCGTTGGATTGAGCCGCTGAGACGGGAGCGGCACCGACTGCCTGCCACAGGAAACAGGCCGCCAGCAAGAAGCTGAAAGATTTGAGCGGACGAATGGAAAAAGAAGTTCCGGAGTTCATGGATATTGAGAATTTTACAACAGTGTTCGGAATAATGCGATAACTATCTATCGTCAAAAGGGTTAAAACCCTTCCACGCAAAAATGCCGTACGCCGTGCCCGCGACGGAACCGGTGCGGTTGCCGGCCGGCGTACGCCAGCCGTGGCCCGTTTCGACGTCTCCGGCAGTGGCATATGGCAGACATCCGCGGCCCTGGCCGACGCGCGACAGGCTCGAGATGATCATTTTTTGCAATTCGTTGAGATAGAAGTTGATTTTGTCCCGGTAATACGCCGCTTTTTCCGCGTTGCCCGCCGCTTCAAAATATTTTTCCAGAATCCGGAACGTGACGACGGCCTGCGCCGTCCACTCGGACGACACGACGCCGCCGCGGCCCTGGTTCTGCGGCTTGGCGAAGTCGAATCCCGTGACGCGCACCGAGCGTCCGTCAGGCCGGTCAAAGTTGACCTCGACGCGGCAATGCTCTTCCGCGAATTCCATGATCCCTTCCGGGTCGAACTGCGCTTCGGCCAGCCGCGCCGGGCCGATCGCAGCGATCGACCAGCTGAACGTGTCAGTCGCAATGGTTGCGTCCCCTTTACCGCGCTTGAACGCGCCGCTCGTGCGGTCGGCCGCATGCTTCATCAGCCACGCGAACAATTCCTCCTGCGCCTTGAGATAACGCGCGTCCTGCGTGAGCCGGTGCAGCATCCCGAAAAACGCGTACGCGTCCAGGTTGTGCTCGGTGCTGAACCACTCGGTCTTCGGCCCGCCGCGCAGTCCGCGCTCCGGGTCGCGCGCCTGCAGCTCAAGCAGCCAATTCCCGATCGACTGCGCCAAGCCCTGAAACGCGGTGTCGCCCGTCATCCGCTGGTATTGCAGAGCGGCGATGCCGATCCAGACGTTGGGACCGACGTGCACATTCCACTCGACCGGCTCGCCCGAGGGAGCGTCGTACGACGAGATATAAGCTCCCTCGGATTTCTTGGCGCGATCCCGGTAAAACGTCAGAATGCGACGCGCGTTGTCATTTTTTTGAAAAAGTGTGAACGCGATCGCCGCGACGGCCTGGTCATAGGTGTACGCGATCCCCTCGAGCTTCGGATCCCCTTCGTAGCTGGGCAAAAGACCTGTCTGCGTGTTCGCGTGGCGCTCAAGCCAGGAAACAAGCTGGGTGAGAACGGCTTCCTCTTTAAGACCCGAGGATTCGGACGCGGAATGGAGCGTGACGCGTCGGTCGGCGCTTTCTTTCTGGATCAGCGTGAGCTGGTTGCGCAGATCACTCTCGCGCTTGAGCGCCGCTTCGAGTTCCTGGTGAAAAAATTCCGCCTGGTCTTCCGTCACGCCCTCCGCCGACATCGCCTGCGTGCTGCGCGCCTGCTGTTCCTTGGCCGCCTTGAGATCGAGCGCGAGTTTGCGCTGGCGCGACGCCATTTCTTCGAGCCCGCGGATGAGATCGTCGCGCCCTTCGGCCGACGTGACGATCGAAGAGACGAGGCGGCGGTTTTCCATCAGCAGATGAATCTGGTTGAACGCCTGTCCGACGACGACCGCGCACAGGAACAGCACCGTGCCGATGAAAAACCGCGGGATGAAGCGGCGGATGCGCGCGTAACGAAAGATTTTTTGGGCGACCCAGGATTCGGCGGTTTCGTACTGGACGCCGACCAGGTGGACGGAGCGGCCGTCTTCGTCTTTGCGGGAGAGCCATGCGACATGCGAAGTGACGGCGATGGGTTTGGGCCGGAACGGGGCGTGAACCAGGAGATCGAGCGTTGCCTGCCGCGATTCGAGGTCGGCGGCTTCGGTCGGCGGAAGCGAACGGAATTCGAGCATCATGCCGCCAAGACTGACGTTGCGCGTAAAGCCCTGAAGCGAAACGGACGGCGCGGACTGACGGGGATGCCGGAGAACCATCTCGACGGGAAAAACGGTGTCCATCCGGACATACCGGCGGCGCTCGGGTCCGGAGGCGTTGGGGTCGATCGCGCGCGGCTCGTCGGAGGTCGGCATGCGTTTATCTTAACATTGGTATAATGCGGCCATGCAAATCATTTTGATCCAAAAAATCCGCCGCGCGGCGCTGGCGGCGGCATGCTCCGCACTCCTCTGTTCCGGAGCGGACGCGGACGAGATTTTTCTTCAAAACGGTGATCGGATCACCGGCGAAGTGGTCGAAGCGACCGACACGACGGTGACGCTCCGGACCGAAAGCCTGGGGACCGTGGTGATCGACCGGGCTTTTGTCCGCGAAGAGCTGCCGGCCGCGGAACACGAGATCCCCGACCCGCCGGCGGACCCCGCTCCCGAACCGGAACCTCCCGCTCCCGCCGCACCGTCAGCCGAGACGCCCGAAGTCGTCGTCGAAAAGCCCTGGCACGGCAGCGTGTCCGCGGGCATCAACGCGCGCAAGGGCAACACGTCCAGCGAATCCGCGTCGGGCCGCTTCAACCTGAGTCGCCGCAAAGGGCCGGACGAGCTTTTTCTCAACGGTGACACTTACTTCGCGTCGTCCGAGCGCCGGATGACCGCGCTCAAGATGCTGGGCGGCGTGCGGTATGACCACTATTTTGAACCGGGCAACCGCGGCTGGTACGGGCTGGGCCGGTTCGAAGCGGACCAGGACCGCTTCGCGGACATCAACCAGCGTCTCATTCCGGGCGTGGGGCCGGGCTACGCTTTTTTCAACAGCGAGGACTTCAAGATCAAGTTCGAGACGGCGGCGGGTTTTTCGCAGACCAATTTCCGCGACACGACGGACAACCGGTTCGAGGCGATCCTGATCCCGCGGTTTTTCTTCGAATCCCGGATCTACGGCCAGTCGCGGTTCACGCAGGACGTGAACGTCTATGCGCCGCTCAACGAGGCCAACGGCTACCGCGTCCGGTCCGAAAGCACCGTGGAGGCGCCGTTCTTCGACCGGCTCAAGATACGCCTCTCGCTCATCGACGACTACAATTCCAACCCCTCCGCCGGCGCCGAAAAAAACGACATCCGCCTCATCTCCTCCGTCGCCTACTACCTCTAGAATAAATAGGGACACGTACTATTTAAATTAAATAGTACGTGTCCCTATTTATTTGGCTATAATTTTGCATGCCCCCTACCTTTAAATACGATCCGTTCCAGCAGCAGGCCATCGACGCGGTCAACCAGAACATCTCCGTTCTCGTTTCCGCGCCGACCGGCTCGGGCAAAACCGCCATCGCCGAACACGCGATCGAGCGGTCGTTCCGCCGCGGCGAGCAGGTCGTGTACACCGCGCCGATCAAGGCGATCTCGAACCAGAAGTTTCGCGAATTCAACGCGATGTTCCCGGGACAAGTCGGCATCCTGACCGGCGACGTGGCGATCGAGCCCAACGCGCCGCTGCTCATCATGACGACCGAGATCTACCGGAACCAGCTTTTCGAAAATCCCGAGATGCACGACAAGACGGCATGGGTCATCTTCGACGAAGTTCACTACCTCGACGATTACGAGCGCGGCACGGTCTGGGAAGAGGCGATCATGTTCACCCGCCCCAACACGCGCTTCCTCGCGCTGTCGGCGACCGCGCCCAACATCCAGGAACTCGCCGACTGGATCAAGTCGATCCACACGCACCCCGTCACGGTCATCCTCGAGAACCACCGGCCGGTACAGCTGACACAGCTTTTTCAATGCCAGAACGAGGTCTACACGGACCTGCGCGACCTCAAGAAGCACGGTTATCACAACCTGAACATCTGGTCGACTCCCCGAGGAATGCGCGGCGGCCATCACCAGAGCGGACATGCGTCCGGCGGCCGCCACGCGCGCCAGCACAACCGCGGTCCGCGCAACTGGCAGCAGGAATTGCGCGCGAAGCCCAACTCGACGCGCGACCTCATGGTGCACCTCATCCAGTCCGACCGCATGCCGTGCCTGTACTTCGCCTTCGGCCGCAAGCGCGTCGAAGAGCTCGCGCAGGAACACACCGGCCTGCGTCTTCTGTCCAAGGAAGACCAGGTCGAGAACCTGAGGATTTACGACGAACTCATCGCGCAATTTGACCTGGGCAAGGAGCAGTCGGCCATCCAGATGGGCGAGCTCGTCGAGCACGGCATCGCGTACCACCACGCGGGCCTCCTGCCGACGCTCAAGGAAGTCGTCGAGCGGATGTTCACGATGAAAAAAATCCAGCTCATCTTCACGACCGAAACGTTCGCGCTCGGGATCAACATGCCGGCGCGCACCGTCGTGTTCGACGAGCTGCGCAAGTTCTACGGATTCGGGTTCGACTTTTTGACCAACCGAGACTACTTCCAGATGGCCGGACGCGCGGGCCGCCGCGGCATCGACACGGTCGGCTTCGTGTACGCGCGCACCAACCCGCACCTCATCCGCTTCGACGTGATCGAACGGATCATGTCCGGCAAGATGGAACCGATCATGAGCCAGTTCAACGCGTCGTACGCGACGCTGCTCAACCTCTACAAGAAGCTGGGAAAAAAGCTCATCGACATTTATCCGCGCTCCTTCCACTACTTCCAGTCCGGACAGAAGAAGCACAAGCGCGCCGTCGCTCTCATCGAGCGCAAGATCGACCTCCTGCGCGAAATGGGCTACCTGAACGACGACGGCCTCACGGAAAAGGGCGAATTCGCGTCCTGGATGTACGGATATGAGCTGATGCTCTCGGAATTATGGGAGGCGGGCGATCTGGACCGGCTGAACCCGATGGAGCTCTGCGTGCTGCTCATGGCGCTCGTCTACGAACCGCGCAAGAACGACACGATGACGTCGGTGCCGAAGAATTACAAGTATCTGGAAAAGAAGTGCCGCGAACTGCACCATCACATTTATCAGCGCGAGGAACACCACCACGTGTTCCCCTTTGTAAAAAAGCCTTACTTCAACCTGTCGGAAGCCACCGAGGCCTGGGTCGGCGGCGCGCAATTTCATGAACTGTTCCGCCACACCGACGTGGACGAAGGCATCATCATCCGGTATTTCCGCATGGTGATCCAGCTCCTGCGCCAGCTCAAGACCGATCCGGGTCTCCCGCCCCAGCTCAAAGCCACGATCTCGAAGACGATCCCGCTCATCGACCGCGACATCGTCGACGCCGAACGCCTGCTCCGCGCCGCTTAAAATCTAAAAAAATCGAACCGGTCAGTCTTCTCGGCAATTCGAAGGCGAATCGCCGCAGCTGTCGGGAAGGAAGCCGTCGCCGCCGTCTTCGGAGACGTGGCGGGACGCGTGGGTGTGGAAGGTGTGGATGAGGTCGAACAGTTCGGCCGGAGTCGTGGCCAGGTTCACGCGGCTGCGCAGCTCGGCCGCTCCCGGAAAGCCCTTGAAATACCAGCACGCGATCTTGCGGCACTTGAGGACGCCGAGCATCGGGCCTTCGTTCGCGATTTCGAGTTCCGCATGCTGGATGAAGGCCTGCTTGCGCTCGGTCAGCGTCGGCGCGTCCGGCGCCGGGCGGCCGTCGAGCACCGCCTGCACTTCGCGATAGATCCAGGGGTTGCCGAGCGCGCCGCGGCCCAGCATCACGCCGTCGCAGCCGGTGATGTCGAGCATCCGCTGCGCGTCCGCGCCCGAATTCACGTCGCCGTTGCCGAAGACCGGGATCTTGACCGCACGCTTCACGCGGCCGATCGCCTCCCAGTTGGCCTTGCCCGTGTACGCCTGCTCGCGCGTGCGGCCGTGCACGCTCACCGCGGCCAAACCCTCGTCTTCGGCGATCTTCGCCATCCGGATCGCCTCGTCCCCCGAAGGATCGGCGAAGCCGAGACGCATCTTGGCCGTGAACGGCAAACGCTTCAGGTTTTTTTGGATCGCTTTAAAAATCTCGCGCGCCGTGTCCGGTTCCTTCAAGAGCGCCGAGCCGCCGCCGGGGCCGGTGATCTTGGGGACGGGGCAGCCGATGTTGATGTCGATGAGGTCGTAGCCCATGCCCTCGGCGATCGCGGCCGCCTCGCCCATCGCGTCCGCGCGGCAGCCGACGAGCTGGCAGCCCAGCGGCCTGTCCTTCTCGACGGTCTTCATGAGCTCGAGCGCTTTTTTATTGTTCCGCACCAGCGACTCGCACGAAATCATTTCCATGAACGCCATTTCCATCCCGTGCTCGCGCGCGACCAGGCGGAACGCCAAATCGGTGCAGCCGGCCATCGGCGACTGGATGATATTCGTCTTGAGTTGGAGGTCTTTGAGCTGGAGCACGGACTAGCCGATGGCGATCATGCGCTCGATGGACAGACGGGCGCGGTCGGCGATTTCCTTGGGGACTTTGACTTCGGTGCGCATCGTTTCGAGGGAGCGGGCGATCTTCTCGAGCGTGTTCATCTTCATGTACTCGCAGGTCGCGCGGTCGCCGACCGGGCGGAAGATTTTTTCGGGATTGTGGGCGGCGAGCTGCTCGACGAGGCCCGTTTCGGTCGCGATGAGGAATTCTTTTTTCGGCGACTGCTCGACGTGCTTCACCATGCCGCCGGTCGAGAGGATCTTGTCGGCCAAGTGCATCGACTTCGTGAGACAGCCGCACTCGGGGTGCATGAGCAGCTCCGCGTCGGGATACTGCTTCTTCACCTGCTCGATATGCTCGCTGTTGATGCGCGCGTGGACGTGGCAGAAGCCGGGCCAGAGATGGAGCTTGCGGCCGGTCTGCCGCTGGGCGTAAAGGCCGAGGAAAAAATCCGGGATGAACAGGATGTCCTTGTCCGCCGGCAGCGACGAAACGACCTGCACCGCGTTGGCCGACGTGCAGGCGTAGTCACTCTCGGCCTTCACTTCGGCGGAGGTGTTCACGTAACAGACGACGAGTCCGCCGGGGTGTTCGTTCTTCCATTTGCGCACGTCCGGCGCCTGGACCATGCTCGCGAGCGAACAGCCCGCGTCCGGATCCGGCATGAGGACGGTTTTTTCGGGTGCGAGGATGCTGACCGTTTCGGCCATGAAGTGGACGCCGGAGAACAAAACGACCCGATTCGGGAGCTTGGCGGCGACGCGGGCCAGGTACAGGGAATCCCCGACGTGGTCGGCGACGCGCTGGATGTCCATCGTCTGGTAGTTGTGGGCCAGAATGACCGCGTCACGCTGCTTTTTGAGCGCGGCGATTTCTTCTTCGATGGTGTTGTAGAGGCGTTTTTCCATCGGAAGAGTATAGCAAAAAATCCATTGCGGTTCCGCCGGAACCGTATGATAATATTGTTATAAAGTACTTAGTTTTTACTAATAAAGAGGAACGCGTATTATGAAAATCTGGTCCAAAACTTTGGCCGTCCTGGCGGCCTTCCTCATCGGCGGCTCCCCCTGCGTCCTGGCCGAGAACGAAGGCGCCGACCTGCGCATCCTGAACGCCAAAAAAATCTTCAACGAGATCGTTTCCTCGAACAAGCCCATTCCCAAAGAGATCCTGGCCGACTCCAACGTCATCATCATCTTCCCCCGGCTGGGCAAGGGCGGCTTCCTGTACGCGGGCCGGTTCGGCCTCGGCGTCGTCATGGTGCGCAACGCCGACAGCGGCCAGTGGAGCGCTCCGGCCTTCGTGCGGATCTCGGGCGGCAGCTTCGGCTTCCAGGCGGGCGCGCAGTTCACCGAACTCATCCTCGTCGGCAAGTCCAAATACAAGTTCGACAAATTCAACGGCGGGCCGGCGCTCAGCACCTCGATGTCGGCGACGGCCGGCTGGTGGGGACTGCATTCCGAAGTCGGCACCGGCTGGGAAGCGCCGAACAACATGCACTGGTACTCCCGCAACCAGGGGCTGTTCGGCTCCCTCTCGCTCGACGGCAACATCATGTCCTATGACCAGGGCGCCACGTCGGCCTACTACGGCCAGGGCGTGATCGCGCAGGACGTGCTCTTCGGCAACGAAGTCCGTCCGTCCCCGACCGGCCAGATGCTGATCGACGACGTCAGCAAATACGAGGGCAAAACGACCGCCCAGGGTCAGTTCGGCAAAATGATGCAGATGGTTCCCAAGATCAGCTTCGCCCAACCCACCGAAGACCAAAAGCAAAAAGCCCAGCTCCGAGTCCCCAGCTGGATGCCCAAGTTCGGCAAAAAGTAACACCGGCCGCAGCCGTCCGGAGGCAGGAGAACCCTGTCTTCGCAGGGCTTTTTGTCCGAGGAGGCGTCCCCGCCGACGAGGACAAATGGAGAAGGCGCGCCTCGTCTTAGACAGCGCGCCTTCGGCTATGCCCATTTCCGCACGCGAAGCGTGCAGGCGGCAGGATTTTTCCTGCCTCCGGACCGATCGTATGCGGGTTATTTATTCAGAACGTAGCTGAAGATCAGCGGTGCGACGATGGACGCGTCGGACTCGATGATGAACTTCGGCGTGTCGACGTCCAGCTTGCCCCAGGTGATCTTCTCGTTGGGAACGGCGCCCGAATAGGAACCGTACGAGGTCGTGGAGTCGGAGATCTGACAGAAGTAGCCCCAGAGCTTGCAGCCTTCCTTCAAATCCTGCTGGATCATCGGAACGACGCAGATCGGGAAGTCACCGGCGATGCCGCCGCCGATCTGGAAGAACCCGATCGTGCCGTTCGCCGTCGTCTTGCGGTAATAGTCCGCCAGATAATGCATGTAGAAGAGGCCGCTCTTCACGGTGTTGAGCGACTTCACGTTGCCCTTCATGTGCTGGGCGACGAAGACGTTTCCGATCGTGGAATCTTCCCAGCCGGGGACGATGATCGGGAGCTTTTTCTCGTACGCCGCGAGCATCCACGAATCCTTGGGATCGATGTCGTAGAACTCCTTGAGCACACCGCTCTCGATGAGCTGGTACATGTACTCGTGCGGGAAATAGGCTTTTCCCTCCGCTTCAGCCTTCTGCCACAACGGCAGCAGGCGGTGTTCGATGCGGCGCATCGCTTCGTGTTCGGGGATGCAGGTGTCGGTCACGCGGTTGAAGCCCTGGCCGCAAAGGTCCATTTCTTCCTGCGCGGTGAGGTGACGGTAATTGGGGACACGGCGGTAATGCGTGTGCGCGACGAGATTGAAGATGTCCTCTTCGAGGTTGGCGCCGGTGCAGCAGATCGCGTGGACCTTGTCCTGGCGGATCATCTCGGCGAGCGAAATGCCGAGTTCGGCGGTCGACATGGCGCCGGCCAGCGTGACGAGCATTTTGTCCCCGTTCTCCAGGTGCTTGATCCAGCCTTCGGCGGCGTCGATCACGACGGCGGCGTTGAAGTGCTTGTAGTTGCGCTGGATGAACTGCTTCACCGGGCCGTCGGCCTTCGAAAGTGAAGCGGTGCGGGTCAAAGTCTCTTGCTTGGTTGCCATCGTTACCTCTTTTTAATTCTGCGGACGATTGATGTCACGAGGATTTTAAAATATGATGGCCGTAGTGTAAAGCACGAATCGCCCAAAAAACGCCAAGGCGCCCCTCATTATGAAAACCGTCCAGATCCTCTCGATCCGCAAGAACACCGATCCGCATATCGCCGCGCTCGAAGCGGATTACTTGAAGCGTCTCAAACCATTTTGCGGGATCGAACTGGCCGATATCCGCGCGACGTACGCGGACACGACGCCGGTTCCGCAGATCCTCGCCAAAGAGACCGAACTTTTTCAGAAAAAAATTCCGGCGCGGTCCGTCGTCGTCGCGCTGCACGAGACCGGAAAAGCCTATTCGAGCCGGGAATTCTCGGAATGGTTCGGACGCACCCTCGGAAACGCCGACGGACCGCTCGTGTTCGTGATCGGAAGCGCTTACGGGCTGTCGGACGAGCTTCTGAAGGGCGCCCGGGAGCGGGTTTCGCTGTCGCGGATGACGTTTACACACGAATTTGCACGGCTCATCCTGCTGGAACAGCTCTACCGGGCTGTCCAGATTACCCGGGGCACGGACTACCACAAATAGTTGTCCCCTTCGGTCCAAAACGCTTCAAATAGTGCCTTTCGTCCTATTGCAAAAATAAAAAGGTGTGGTAGTGTAGGGGTTCAAATTTTGGAATTTGTCCGGAATTATCAGTAAAAGGAGTACCCACATGGTCAAAGGTCACGTCAAATGGTTTTCGAACCCCAAGGGCTACGGATTCATCCTCATGGACGACGGATCTGAAGTGTTCGTCCATCATTCCCTCATCCAGGGCGAAGGCTACAAGACGCTCAAAGAAGGCGAAGAGGTCGAATTCGAACTGATCGAGACCGAAAAGGGTAAACAGGCACACAAAGTGACCCGCATGGCCGGCGCCGCCGAAGAAGCCCCCGTCCGCGAGGCCTCGCTCCAGCGCTAACCGCGCTCTTTCCCCGAACTTAAAAAACAAAACCCCGCTCGGCTTGCGCCGGGCGGGGTTTTTTTAATTCCGGAAACTTAGTTGGCCGTGTTGTTCTGGCCGGCGATCGAGAAGCTTTGGCCGACAGACTGGCTGCCCGAGAACTGGATGTTCTGCTGCGGCTGGCTGGACGTCTGTTGGACCTGGATCACGGCGTTGCGCTCCGTCACCCACGACAAGTCGCCGCCGATCGGCGCCGAAAAAGATTGACCGAGAGTGATGGGCCCGAAGGATCCGCCCACAACGACGTGCGAGGCGCTGTCCATGAGAAGCGTCGCGTCCGGAGAGATGCCGATGTTCCCGCTGACGTAGAGCTTGAGGCCCTTCAGGTCCATCGTCCCCTTCGTGAGCTGCAGGTCGCCGGTCACGTAGATGTCGTAGCCGTTGGGTTCGGATCCGACGGTGAGCGATCCCGAAACCTGCAGATTGAACTTGGAAAAATCCCAGGTCTTGGCCGAGCTGAAAACCACGTCGCCCTGAATGTTCAGGTACGCCGGGGCCAGGAGGTCTTTGAGGTCGTCGAGGATCTGAGTGGCGTCCCTGAAGCCGGCGCCGCTCAGCTCGGGGATGTCGACCGGGACATACGCTCCTTCTTCCGCGGCATATGTGTGCGTGTATGTGACGTTTCCGGATGCGTTCAGATCATAGCTGACCGAATATTTACGGGTCACGGCACCGTCGACGACGGTCAGGTCGGCGGTCTTGGTGCGCAACTTGCCTGAGAGCTCGTACACGTCGTGCGTCTGGATGACGTCGCCGGTCAGGCGGTACGTGTACACATCCACCACGCGGCCGGACGCATCATTGATCACTTTTCCATCGGCGCCGGTGGTCCGGTAATTCCGCTCCTTGCGCGCCAGGGTGCCGTTCGTGTTGTAGGCGAATGTCTGGGAGTCCGTCATCCGCTGCACGATGCGGAACAAGTCGTAGGTCGTGTAAGTGGTGTTCTCGCTCTTCTTCCGCGATTTGGCGTCGTACTGGAAGGTCGAGGTGTAAGTCATGTGGGTCTTGCCTTTGGCGGGACGGCCGTTGGAGTCGTAGTAGAACGTGGTCCCCACGGCGTTCGTGAGAATCCCGTTCCGGTCGTACCGCTTGGCGGTGGTGGTAGTCTGCGCGAGGCGGCCGTTGAACGTCCAGTAAAAGGGCTGATAGGTCATCACGACGGTCTGACCAAAACCCGACACCGTCAGGGTTTCGAGCTTGCCCGGCTGGAAAAGGTCGATGACGATGCCGCTCGTGAGCGAGTTCAGATTAATCTGAGATCCGACCGCGTTCAGCGGATTCAGGAGCGAGCTGTTCGAATTGTTGATCGTGATGGTGCCGGAAGAGGTCGGCGCGAGCGTGTCGATGGCGAGCGCGTTCCCGCCCATAAGAGAGAACGCCGTAAGAAGTGCCAAGATGCGCTGTTTCATGTTTGCTCCAATTTGGATGAATAGAAGAAGACGCAATTATACATGATAAATAAACATTTTTCTAGATCCAGCAACAGAGGGATCCAGCGCTGGAAAATGCGGTAGGACGGGATTAAACGGAGAGGAGAGAGGACTGGCCGACCAGATAGAGGTCGACGCAGCGGGCGGCCTTGCGGCCTTCCTGGATGGCCCAGACGACCAGGGATTGGCCGCGAGTCATGTCGCCGGCGACAAAGACGCCGGGGACGGAAGTCATTTTGTTGGCGTCGGCCTTGACGTTGCCGCGCTCATCGAGCGCGACGCCGAGTTCTTCCAGCATGCCGTTCTTCACGGGTCCGAGGAAGCCCATCGCCAAGAGGACCAGGTCGCATTCCAGCTCGAATTCGGAACCCGGAACTTCCTTCATCGCGGAGCGGCCGGTGGCCGGGTCCTTGGGTCCGAATTCGAGCTTTACGGCGTGGAGCTTCTTGAGCTTGCCGTTTTCGCCGGAGAACTTCTTGGTCGAGACAGAATAGAATTGTTCGACACCTTCCTCGTGGGAAGTCGACGTGCGCTTGATGAAGGCCCACTGGGGCCAGGGGTTGTCGGCCGCGCGTTCCTTGGGCGGTTCGGGCATGAGCTCGAACTGCTTCACGGAAACGGCGCCCTGACGGTTCGACGTACCGAGGCAGTCGGAGCCGGTGTCGCCGCCGCCGAGAATGATGACCTTCTTCCCCTTCGCGGAGATCTGCTTGGTCGGGTCCTGCTTAAAGCCGCGGTTCGAAAGATTCTGCTGCGGAAGGAACTGCATCGCCTGGTAAATGCCTTCGAGTTCGCGGCCCGGGATCGGAAGATCGCGCGCCTGTTCGGCTCCGCCGCAAAGCACGACCGCGTCGTTCTGGCGGCGCAGATCCTGCGCGCTCATCGTGACGCCGATGTGGACGCCGGTCTTGAAGATCACGCCTTCGGCGCGCATCCGGTCCAGACGCCGTTCGACGACGGTCTTTTCCAGTTTGAAGTCGGGAATGCCGAGCGCCAGCAGGCCGCCGAGGACGGCGTTCTTTTCGTAAACGGTAACGGTGTGGCCGGCTTTGTTCAGCTGGTCGGCGCAGGCGAGGCCTGAGGGGCCGGAACCGACGACCGCGACCTTCTTGCCGGTGCGGTGCTTGGGCGGGTTGGGCTTGATCCAGCCCTGGCCGTACGCGTGTTCGACGATCGAGACTTCGATGTTCTTGATCGTGACGGCCGGCGCGTTGATGCCGAGCACGCAGGAGTTCTCGCACGGAGCCGGACAAACGCGGCCGGTGAATTCGGGAAAATTATTGGTGCGGTGCAGGCGCTCGATCGCCTCTTCCCAGCGGTTGTTGAACACGAGGTCGTTCCAATCGGGAATCACGTTTCCGATCGGGCAGCCGGACATGCAGAACGGCACGCCGCAATCCATGCAGCGGGCTCCCTGCTTCTTCAACTCTTCTTCAGGCAGGAATTGCGTGAATTCGCGGTAATGCTTCACGCGCTCAAGCGGCTTCTCCTTGGAGAAGTCGACGCGGGTGAACTTCATGAACCCTTTGACGTCACCCATGGACGGGCTCCTTCGCTGACTGGCCGGCAGGCGCGTGGGCGGCCTTGGCGGCCTCTTCGAGCACGCGCTTGTAGTCGGTCGGATAAACCTTGGTGAATTCCTTGGCGGCGGCGGGCCAGCGGCTCAGGATCCCCTGCGCGACCGTGCTGCCGGTGAGCTGGGCGTGCTTTTCGATCAGGCCTTTGAGCTTGTTCAGGTCCGCCGCTTCGACGACGGGAACGAGCTCGACCATGCCCTTGTTGCAGCGCTTCTCAAAAGACTTGTCCTTGTCCCAGATGTACGCGATGCCGCCCGACATGCCGGCCGCGAAGTTGCGGCCCGTGGGACCGATGACGACAACGGTGCCGCCGGTCATGTATTCGCAGCCGTGGTCGCCCACGCCCTCGACGACCGTTTCGACGCCCGAGTTGCGGACCGCGAAGCGTTCGCCGGCAAGGCCGCGCGCGAACAACTCGCCCTGAATGCCGCCGTAAAGAACGACGTTGCCGACGATCATGTTGTTTTCGGGGATGTACCGGGCGTTGCGGTCCGGGGCGACGACGATGCGTCCGCCGGAAAGGCCCTTGCCCACGTAATCGTTGGCGTCACCTTCGAGCTTGAGCGTCACGCCGCGCGACAAAAACGCGCCGAAGCTCTGACCGGCCGAACCGCGGAACTGGATCTCGATCGTGCCTTCCGGCAGGCCCTTCATCCCGTATTTCTTGGCGATGTCGGAGCTTAGGATCGTGCCGACGGTGCGGTTCGTGTTCTGAATCTTAAATTCGGCTTTGACCGGCTTCTGATGCTCGATCGCATCCTTGCAGGCTTCGAGCAGCTGCATGTCGAGCGCCTTGTCGAGCCCATGGTCCTGGCGGCCGGTGTGGCGGATCGCGACGGTCGCAGGGACGTCGGGGCGGTGCAGGATCTTGGAAAGGTCGAGGTGCTTGGCCTTCCAATGATCGACGTCGTCGCGCTGCTCGAGCCAGTCGACGCGGCCGACCAGGTCTTCAAATTTGCGGACGCCGAGCTCGGCCATGATCTCGCGGACTTCTTCGGCGAGGTACATGAAGTAATTGACGACGTGTTCGGGTTTGCCGGTGAACTTCTTGCGGAGTTCCGGGTCCTGGGTCGCGATACCGACCGAGCAGGTGTTCAAATGGCATTTGCGGAGCAGGATGCAGCCCGACACGACCAGTGCCGAGGTCGAAAAGCCGAATTCGTCCGCGCCGAGCATGGCGGCGACCACAATGTCGCGGCCGGTCTTGAGCTGGCCGTCGGTCTGCACGCGGATGCGGCCGCGCAGGTCGTTGAGCACGAGCACCTGCTGGGCTTCGGCGATGCCGAGCTCCATCGGAAGGCCCGCGTGCTTGATCGACGTCTGGGGCGAAGCACCCGTGCCACCTTCGAAGCCCGAGATGAGTACGTGGTCGGACTTGCCCTTGGACACGCCCGCGGCGATGGTGCCGACGCCGATCTCGGACACGAGCTTCACCGACACGTCGGCGTGGCGGTTGGAATTCTTGAGGTCGTGGATGAGCTGCGCCAGATCTTCGATCGAATAAATGTCATGGTGCGGCGGGGGCGAAATGAGGCCGACACCCGGAGTCGTGAGACGGGTTCCGGCGATTTCTTTGGAGACCTTGTGGCCGGGCAGCTGACCGCCTTCGCCGGGCTTGGCGCCCTGCGCCATCTTGATCTGCAGCTGGTCGGCGTTGACGAGGTATTCGATCGTCACGCCGAAACGGCCTTGCGCGACCTGCTTGATGCGGCTGCGGCGCCAGTCTCCGTTGGCGTCTTTTTGATAACGCGCCGGATCTTCGCCGCCCTCGCCCGTGTTCGAGAAGCCGCCGAGGCGGTTCATCGCGATCGCGAGCGTTTCGTGCATTTCTTTGGAGATGGAGCCGTAGGACATGGCGCCCGTGGCGAAGCGCTTCACGATCTCCTTGGCCGGCTCGACCTGGTCGATGGCGATCGGCTCGCCCTTCTTGAAACGCAGGAGGCCGCGGATCGTCGCGATGTTCTGGGAATAGTTGTTCAGGACGGCGGTGTACTTTTTGAACGTCTTGTATTCGCCCGAGCGCACGGCGTGCTGGAGCAGCGCGATCGACTCGGGGTTGTACATGTGGTGTTCGCCGTCGCGGCGCCAATGGTAGCTGCCGCCTTCTTCGAGTTCGGTCGGTCCGCCCTGCGTGTGCGGGTAGGCGCGTTCGTGCTTCAGGAGCGCTTCGCGCGCGACTTCCTCGATGCCGATGCCGCCGATGCGGGTCGGGGTCGCGGTAAAGTATTTTTCGATGAGCTTTTCGCTCAATCCCACGGCTTCGAAGATCTGCGCGCCGCAATAGGATTGGATGGTCGAGATGCCCATCTTGGACGTGATCTTGAAGAGACCTTTGCGCGCGGCCTTGACGAAGTTTTTCTTGGCGTGGGCGTAGTCGAGTTCCTTGCCGTAGTGGCCGACCTTGATCTCGTGCTCGATCGTCTCGAGCGCGAGGTAGGGGTTCACGGCGTTGGCGCCGTAACCGATGAGCGTCGCGAAATGGTGCATTTCGCGCGCTTCGCCGGTCTCGACGACGAGCGACACGCGGGTGCGGGTCCCCTTGCGGATGAAGTGGTGGTGCAGGCCGGCGGTCGCCAGGAGCGACGGGATCGCGGCGTGGCGCGCGTCGACTCCGCGGTCGGACAGGATGAGGATGGTCGCGCCGCGGCGTACGGCGTCGTCCGCGTCCTTAAAAAGCTTTTCCATCGCCGGCTCGAGGCCCTTGGTCCCCTGGTCGGCGCGGAACACGGTCTCGAGGGTCGCGGACTTGAGGCCCGGCGCTTCGAATTCGCGGATTTGCTCGAGCTCTTCG
The DNA here is from genome assembly GCA_964430735.1 of uncultured Planctomycetia bacterium. Taxonomy (GTDB): domain Bacteria; phylum Omnitrophota; class Gorgyraeia; order 2-02-FULL-51-18; family JAGOUK01; genus JAGOUK01. The sequence goes on from CAYSFB010000002.1 coordinate 261,955, forward strand.
CTCGTCACGACCGGCAGCGGCAGGCGCAGGCGCCGCGCGTGCTCGGCCGTTTCGTCGAGCGTGTTCTGCTCGGCGCCGAGCATGACGTCCGAACCCATGATGATTTCTTCGCGGATCGCGTCGACGGGCGGATTCGTGACCTGGGCAAAAAGTTGCTTGAAGTAGTTGAACAGCGGCTGCGGCAGCTTCGAGAGCACCGCCAGCGGCGTGTCGTGGCCCATGGAACCGGTGGCTTCTTCGCCCTCGGCCATGGGCTTGAGGATGATCTTCAGGTCCTCGAGCGTGTAGCCAAACGCCATCTGCTTGGCGGACAGGTCGGCGGGCGCCGTGTGGCGCAGGTGCTTGGGCTTCGGAAGGTTCTGGAGGTCGGTGATGTTTTTCTCGACCCACTGCTTGTAGGGCTTGCGGGTCGCAACCTCGTGCTTGATCTCGGCGTCTTCGACGATGCGGCCTTCATGCGTGTCGACGAGGAACATCTTGCCCGGCTGCAGACGGCCGCGCGACAGGACGCGCGTCGGTTCGATGGGCAGCACGCCCGATTCGGACGCCATGACGACGAGGTCGTCGTCGGTCACGAGCCAGCGCGAGGGTCTGAGGCCGTTGCGGTCCAGGATGGCGCCGATGTAGCGGCCGTCCGTGAACGCGATCGCCGCGGGACCGTCCCACGGCTCCATGAGGCAGGAATGGTATTCGTAAAACGCCTTCTTGTCGGCGTCCATCGACTCGTGTCCGCTCCAGGCTTCGGGCACCATCATCATGACGGCGTGCGGCAGCGAACGGCCCGAAAGGACGAGCAGCTCCAGCGCGTTGTCGAAGATCGCCGAGTCGGAACCGGCGAGGTTGAGCGTCGGGATGACTTTTTTGAGATCGTCGCCGAACTTGTCGCTGACGAACTGCTTTTCGCGGGCGCGCATCCAGTTGATGTTGCCGCGGAGCGTGTTGATTTCGCCGTTGTGCGCGATCATCCGGTAGGGATGCGCGAGCGACCAGCTCGGGAAGGTGTTCGTGCTGTAACGCGAGTGGACGAGCGCGATCGCCGAGACCATGTCCTCGTCGGACAGGTCCGGGAAGAAGCGGTCGACCTGCGGCGAGGTCAACTGCCCCTTGTAAATGAGCGTCCGGGCCGAAAGGGAGCATATATAGAAGTAGTCCCGCTGGCCGAGATTGGACTCGAGCACCTTGAGCTCGACGCGGCGGCGGATGACGTAGAGCTTGCGCTCGAATTCGAGGTCGTCACGGACGTCTTTGCCGCGGCCGATGAAGATCTGGCGGAATTCGGGTTCGACGGAGTGGGCCACATAACCGATCTGCTTGGAATCGTGCGGCACTTCGCGCCAGCCGAGGAAGCGCTGGCCTTCTTCGTGGATGACTTCTTCGAGCCACTCTTCGATGAGGTTCTTCTCGTCCTGGCGGGTCGGCAGGAACACAAGGCCGACGCCGTACTGGCCTTCTTTGGGAAGTTCGATGTGAAGCTTGGCGGCTTCGCGGCGGAGGAACTTGTCGGGCATCTGGATGAGGATGCCGGCGCCGTCGCCGGTGTTCGGATCGCAGCCGCAGGCGCCGCGATGCTCGAGATTTTCGAGGATCTGCAGACCGGACCGGACGATGCTGTGCGACTTCTTGCCCTTCAAATGCGCGACAAAGCCGACGCCGCAAGCGTCGTGCTCGTAGTAGGGATCGTAAAGGCCTTGTTTGGGGGGAAGTCCTGCGCCGGTCATAGATAGTTTAAGTCTGTCATTACTCCTGAAAAAGCAGGCATGAAAAACCAATTTGATATGAGCGGGTTATTCTACACATCCCCGAGCCGCCGACGCAAGCAAAAAGCTCGTTAAAACCCCTGAACGATGCCCAGCAGCTCTTCGAGATCGACCGGCTTCATCAGAATGGACGAAGCCCCGAGCTGGCGGAACCGGTCGTTCATCCGGTCGTCCCGGTAAGCCGTCATCAGGATGTACCGCGCATCCGGCCGGAGCGCCGCCGCGCGTTCCAAAAAGGCGTCCACATGTGGTTGTAGTAGATATGATTCTTTTTAAAAATTGAGATCTGGGGCTAGGATGATGGCTGGGTCGCGAGCCTTTGACGGAGAGAATCGGCCTTAGATTTGAGAGCCTTTTGGCGATCTTCGTTCATTGTGGCAATCGAGGCGTATTCGTAATTGTCAGCGGCGTTATTTAGATCGCCCATCTCTTCGTAGGTTTGGGCGATGTAATCGAGAGCAATGGCCTGCGCAGGTCTGATTAGTGCATATTTTTTAAGGGCTTCTGTGTAAGCGCTAATCGCCATTTCATATTCACCAGTCTTTCGATAAGCATCACCCTGATGTTTTAACTCCAGGAAGCGGTCGGCTTGTTCATAATTATTTCTAAAATGACTGGTCTTTTGATTTAAGCCGGTCGGTAGATTGGATTTTTTGTCGTTAGTCTGACTTCCGCTTGTGTTGCACCCAGCAAGAGCGCATAACTGAATCAGAAGTAGTCCGTGTATCAACCGATTTTTCATACTGCCCTCTTGAAACCGGACACCCTCCCCTCCTAGCTAAAAAGGGAGGGATTACTGGGGAAAGTACCCGGTTTATACTTGCGGGCCATGAGGAACTCTTTTCATTATTTATATCACAGTTCATGGGCCGCGAAGGCGGGAGCTGTCACAAAATACTGTTAAGACTAGGGCCTGACTGCTGACCGCTCCCTTTTTGGGTTACTGGGGAGGGCGCCTAGTTTACAGTATCCATTAATTATCAAATAATTTTCAATACTTAACTTTAGCTACAATCTATTACTTGTGGTACTTGAGTCTTTGGCTACAAGATGTGGAATCAAGCCCAATTTTAAATTTGGTTTGACTCTTGAGCCGATACAGAAGATCTAGATTGGCTGATGGCTTTGATTTTAAGGGCAGAAATTTTTGATTCGTACTCGGGGCGGGCGTAATCTTTTGGAGGGGAGGACTCTAAATGTTCAATAGCCTTTCCATAATCACCAATGGCTTCATAGGAGGCCGCCAATCCTCGATGCGCTTCCCAGGCAACTCCAGGAAAAGCAAGTAAGGTTTTATAGTGCTCAATTGCCTCGAACCATCTTTCTTGCTGCTCAAGCTCCCTGCCCTTCCGAAGTGGGGCATTCTCTTCATGAGCGGCTTGGACTAACTGAGTGAGATTGGTGGCCTGCTTTTCCGACGCGCCGCCCACGATTAAATGACTTCCTTCACCTGTGCGAGCCACATTATTTCCAGAACCAACTGACTCGCGCATATTTTCTTCTGGCAGATGCAATGTGCACCCCGACAAAATCGACACTAAAATTATGAACGTAAGTATTTGTCGCATAGCTCATTGCACCTTATCGGGATCAAGAATATACCGTTTTGATTCACTGTCGTAAGAAACGGGACGCCCTCCCCTTCTAGCTAAAAAGGGAGGGATTGCTGGGGAAAGTACCCGGTTTATACTTGCTGGCCATGAGGAACTCTTTTCATTATTTATATCACAGTTCATGGGCCGCGAAGGCGGGAGCTGTCACAAAATACTGTTAAGACTAGGGCCTGACTGCTGACCGCTCCCTTTTTGGGTTACTGGGGAGGGCGTCTGGTTTACGGCTTACTCGCTCCAGTGCGGGGTCTCGTCAGTAGCCCAGCCGCGGCCAGGATCTTTAGCGTGGCTCGGGAGCTTCTTGGCGGGAGTAATTTGGACTTCTTCGCCGGTTTCAAGGTTCAGGGCATAGAGCTCAGCCCCTGCATAGGGATAGATATGTCGATAGGATACATAGCAAATCCATTTGCCATCCGGAGAAAAAACGGCATCCTGATCACTCCAGGGACCAAAAGTGACTTGTCTAGCGTCGCCTGATTCAAAATCATAGATGAATATTTTTGACTGCTCATGTATACGCTCGCCTTGTTGGTTTAGGGGTGAGGCGTAGGCGAGTTTCTTGCCGTCCGGAGAGAATGCACCTCCATGAGCTGCTCTAGCAATAAGCCTGTTGTCAGTGCCATTAGATTTAATAGTCCAAACGCTGAACACTCCATATTCTTTCTCGCCCATCATTGCATATGACAATAGTCCTCTCGCATCGTTGAAGTTGAGCTGTGTAATTTGCCTGCTGCCGGGCATTGGTGTTAGGTTTGATATTTTAGTTAAATTATTGTCTTGTAAGTAATAGATGTTATCGCTTCCGCCGGCGGGTTCTGACGCATCAAAACGCACGACATACGCACCGCCGCGGGTCAAGATTGCTCTACTCCCATCAAGATAGTAATTTGCCTTCTCCGGCTGTCTCAAATCAACAACACCGAACTTGCGTCCGGATCTCACCAATACTTCATTGCCCCCTGAAGTCAAACGCGGTTGTTCGTACCCCCCAAATGCTCCGCCGAGGAAAGATGGGACCCCTTGTGGCATTGGGTTTTCAGAATCACTCTTGGATAAAACCTTCTTGATGGCACCTTTCTCGAAGAGCCACACTTCCCCCCTGCCCCCATCTCGATTAGAGATAAAAACAATTTTGCCAGAGAGCTCTGCCGCTCTCGAATCCACAGCTTCTTTGGGCAATCCTTTGATCTCGGACTTATCGCTCTTGGCACATCCCGCTGTAAAAAAAATGGCGACTGCCAAAACTACTCTTAAATAAATCATATGGTTAAGATCTCTCAGTTGACTCGATCCATTTATCAATAGCATGCTTGAGATCCACAGGACTTAACAACCCATCTTCTGCATAGGCGCTTAAGTCCACCTGAAGACTATCTCTGATTATATCAGTGACAACCTCACTACAGAATTTACGTAGAGCAGGGTCTCCGAATGCCTTGGTTCTTTCCGATAGGAGGTACGCCCACCAGTACGACTGACCTATGATGGGCTTTGAGGGGTCAGCACTCACTAGGGCGCCGGGATAGTCATAGTTAAGAATGGTGTTGGGATGCATTGTTGATTCGTCTATATACGCTTTAGACAGGTGGGATTGTATTGTTCTTGCACTTTCAATATCGATCGGCAACTCCTGCACCTCAATATCTAAATACTTCCCGTGCCAGTCATCAAATGGCATCACAACAAGATCGGTCTGCAAATCAACTCCCATTGACTGATTGACCTGTCTGCCCGTGTTCTGAACCTCAATGATATATGGCTTTCCGTCCGACGCTGCGAATAGCATCGCCGAATGGTTGTAACCCACTGCGTCCCGCCCCGGGATCGTCGACCCTTGTCTGATCACAAGACCTGTTGCGTCTGCTCCAACCACATGAATAACGGCCACTTTGCCTTGGGCAGCAAGAGCCAATGCTTTTTGCACATGATCATTCTTATGCTGCTTGATCTCTGATTCGGTTCTGGCCCCGTATCGGTTCCAGATCTGATTGAATATCCTCTCGTATGATTCGGATGCAGAGAGGCCGGCGTCTTTGATTTTTTGATTAACCACGGCTAATTTTGCTGCGGCGATTTCATTTGATGCGCTCAGGTTAAGCTTGATGCGGTCGCCAAGCTTTTCCCATTCGAGCCGAAGGCCGTCCAGGTCGCTTGCTTTGATATCGGCCTGTTCGATGATTACTTCTTCCGGAGCCACCGCCCTGAATAGCGTGTTCTGCTTGGTGATATCGCCATCCGTGATCTTGATGTGAATATCATTGGATTCGATGTCCCAATCAAGCTCGTCTTGAGGCGATTCGCTGACAATGCTTCCGTCGGATGACCAGGCTAGATCCGAGCCTGGCGTGAAGCGGACTTCTTGGGCTGCGCCGCCCGGGACTTGGGGTGGATGCTGCATCAGAATGTGGACGATAATTCCATTTGAGACTTGATAAGTTCTCCGCGTGCCGTCCGGATCCAGATAGACCGCCTCGCCCTCCCAAAGCCGCACTTGCCCGTCAGGATCCAGCGTCATGACGCCGCTCAAGAGACGATTGGGGCCACTCAACTCCACGATCTTATCGGTCGCGAGATCGACCAGAATATACTCGTTCGCCGCTGAGTCCGGATTGATCGAGACTTTGCGGTAGTTCCGGCCTCCGATCTCAACGCGCGTGGCTGGATCGGTCAGCTGGTAATTGATGTAGCTTTTAATGGAGTCATACGTCTCAAGAATCCTCTCCATCAATTGCTGGCGGAGAATTGTCGTCGCGTGTTGTTCGAGAACTTCCGCAAGACCCCCTTGGGTCTTAAGTACCAGGTCTGTGAAGAGCCTAATGCCGCTCAAGCCTTGAAAAGTTTCAGCGAACCGGATCGTGAATTGGGTTACGGAATCTTTAAGACCGTCGAACACCCTTGCAAAAACATTCCGCTGGTCGCCGGACCCGTTTTTTACAAGACCGCTGACGGCACCCAAAAATAGCTCGGAGCCGAGCGCGCTCTCGAAGGGATCAAGGCCTGCCGTCTCACCGACCTTGTCGAGACTGATTTGAACGAGCTTGGTTGCGATGGTCCGTAATCCGTCTTCGACCGATGCGATGGTGCCGCGGATGAGTCCTGCAGGATCGAAGATTCCTCCGAAAACGCCTCCTGCGACTGAACCAACAATGCTCGTGATCCGAGGATCGAGTCCAATGGAGCTGCCGAGCTTGTTGATGCCATAGGCTGTGAGCTCCTGCGCCAAGAACGGCCGGATCGTCGTGAATATCTCTCCGATCTTCCCCTGCCATGCTCCGCCAGCGAGGGCTCCGGCTGTGACTGAGAGAATGTCAGTCAAAGAGGAATCCATACCTGAGGCTGATAAGAGCGTCTTGGCTCCGGCCTGGACTGCACCCCTCAATCCCGCCTGCAGAAAAAGACTCGAGCTGAACCCCGTAGGCGAGATTCCGCCTAGGAAGCCTCCGGTCAAAAACCCTGTGAGGACGCTCGAGATGCCCGGGTTTACTCCAAGGGCATCCAGTCCCCTCTGCAGCCCGTAGTTCAACCCCACCGTGATGGCCGACTTAAACAATGACCCTGCGGTCAGACTATTCAAGCTCAGGCCAAAGAACCCGCCTTGAGTGGCCGGGGCGAAGAGACTGGTCAGCCCTCCTCCGAACAGATGCGTCCCTGCGAACTTAAGGCCCGTAAAAGCCGCCTTAGCGAGAGTCCCGATACCCTGGATCACCCCGCCCAGGATCTGCCCCAGAGAGATGATGATGTTTCCGATGATAGCCCCGATCGAGGCGATGATGCCTCCGATGGCGGCAAGGATGCCTCCGATGGCGGCGGTGATGCTCGTGATGGCTCCGATGATGGCGGGGATGAGGAAGAAAAAGGCGCCTTTGATCTCCTTGGACTCTCGGACAGAGATCTTCTGGTTGGCCAAGGCCGGCGGCGCATGGGCATCCGGAAGCAGAGAGGTTCCTTGCCAGATCTTGAGGAATTCTTCTTTGGAGAGGACTTTGACTTCCCCGTTATCCAGGAAGGTGACTTCCGACTGCGTGGCTTTGACGAGATTCACATAGTGCTTGCCGTCGACGTGGAGGACGGGTCTGGCGGAGTCGTTGTTGAGCGAGAAGACCCTAAGGTCCTCATAAGTCAGCTTGAAGCCCGAAGCGGGCGCGCCGTAGAGAGCGGCGGTGCGGCTCATTGCGAAGAGACTCACGAGCATCTCTTCGCCGGGCTTAAGGAACGGGTGGATCTGACCGGTGAGGATGTCGACGAGGATCATCCGGGAAGCCAGCTCCGTGCGGTCGGACTCGGTAAAGGTCTGGCCGCGTGACTTTAAGAGCTCGATCAAGGGATCGATGGCGCTTTCTGCGAAGTGAAGGGATTGGGATTCCAGAAAGGCCTTGAGCTTGGCGACTTCCGAGGCGGTGAGGCTCACCGCTTCGGCCGACGTGAGGCCAAGCGATGTTAGAACGGCTTGGCGCTGAGAAGCGTCCAGCAGCGCGTCGAGGCGGCCGAAGATCGACTGAGTGATCGCGGCCTTGCGTGACGCGCGGCTCGTGCGCTCCGAAGACTGTGTGAGAGAAGTCCTCAGCGCCGAAGGTGCAGCAGCCTGCGTTTGAGCAGCAGCCAGCTCCGACGCGGACGGATCCCGACCCAGGATCTCGCGGTACACGTGGATCGTCACAGCCTTCTTCTCCTCGGTCCGGATCGAAACCTGGGATTTGGCGAACTCCGCGTCGAGATGCGCGAAGGCGCGGTCAAAGTCGGATTCGATCTGAAGCTTTTTTTGATCCAGCGCGGCAGAAAGCGCCGCCAGCTGACGGGACCTTTCCTCTTCGATCGCGGCCTTGGCCTCATCGATTTTGCGGATCACGTCACGGTAAGCGTCGAGCGTGGCGGACTTTTGCTTCTTTCCCGCGGAACCTTTGGCCTTTTGGCCTTCGAGCTCATTCAGGAGATTCTGATAGTGATTGCGCTGGTTGTTGAGATCCGCCTGCTGGAGATCGACCTGCGCCATAAAGTCCGACGTGATGAGGGCCGCCTCCAGCGCCTGATCGGTGAGCGCTTCGAACTTTTGTCGCTCCGCCTGGATCTTCGCGTCAAAAAGCGCCTCGTCCAGCGCCCGGCGCTGGCCTTCGTTGCGGATCTCGACGAGCGCGTCCGACGCGTCGTAGACGTACTGCGTGAGCGTGTAGCCCTTTAAGTCATACACCGCGTCGATGCGGTCTGTGCCGGGAATATACGTCAGCACCGTCTTGTCCGCACGCGCGAGCGAAACCATCCGTCCGGCCGCGTCGTATGTCGAGACGATGGGCGTTTCGGCCTTGAGGGCCGAGCCGACCTGGGACTTCACCGCCTGCCAATTGACCTGACGGAAATTGAGATCGGTGTCATACACCAGCTTCGAACGGTCCAAGGGCGCTGCCCCTGAGGCGGCGGCATGCGTCTTCGTGAGCGTGAGAGCGGTCGAAGCTTTTTCCGCGCGGAGCTCGAATCCCGACGTGCCCAGGAGCGCTGACCGGCCGGCGGCGGCTTCGGCGAAGAACACACCCTCGAGCGACTTGGGATGGTTCAGGCGAACGGTCATCCTGTCGGGGCGCGCAGCGCCCTGCGGATAAACATACACTTCCGTGAAGTCGCCTTTGGCGAAAAATTCCACCGTGTACGGCTTGCCTGCCTCGTAGCGCATTCCGGTGGCGAACCAGCCGCTGCCGCTGTCGGCGCGGACCGTGCCGTCGGCGTCGAACTGAATGGCGATGCGGTGACTTGAGCCGTTGACAACGGTGAGGTCGTAACCAACAGTGAGACGCGATTGGGCTTCGACCTGGACGTCCGCCTTGCGCGCGAGCGCGTCAAAGAATGCGAGCTCATCCGCCGAATCTTCGGTAAGCGCCCGAACTCCGGAAGGCGCCTGACCCGGGGCGACGTCGAACCGGGCCGTCAATGCCTGCTCGTACTCGTAACGCTTCATGACAGTCAAACGCGATGTCGGGATCACGCCCAGCATTTTGCGGACGCCCGGTTCGCCGATCACGGTTTTTTCACCGTTCTTGCGCGCCACGTAATAAAACGGAAGGTCGTGCGAAGCGACGATCGTGCCGCCGCGTTCCATGTACTCGCGGGGGATATTCCGGGTCGAAATCGACAGCGGGCTCGAAGGATCGTAAACCGTCTCGGGCATCGCGCTCTGCAGCATCATGACCGCGGTCCCCTCTCCGCGCGTCGTGAAGAATTCCTTGAGGTCCTGCGCCGAAAGGACCTTGAAGCCCTTCGCCGTGAGAATCTGCTTCATCATCAGAGCGAATCCGCCGCCCGTGCCGCCGTAGTATTCGGGATCGAAGTAAACGTACCGCTCGGACTCCTCCGCGTGCGAGGCCAGCGCGGCATAATCCGCCAAACGCGAAGGGTCGTTGTAGTAATTGGGGTCGTTTGCGCCGCCCCAGAGATAAACGAATCCCGAATCCGGATGCGCGGGAGAAAAATTCTTCTTCCATCCCGCCGCACCTCCGTCCGCCGACGCAAAAACCTCGAGCTCCGGCTCCTCCTCGAACTGGTACGCGGATCTCCATCCCGCGCCCGGAGCGTCCGCAAAATCGTCATAAGCGATCGAACGACCGGCGGCGTCGTAATAACGGATGTCGCTCTTCACGTTCGAAAGAATCACGGCGCCTTCGCCGACGCGCTTCAGATCCTCGATGGCGCTGCCGGACATGCCGCCCTTGCGTCCGATCATGGCGAAGCTGTCGCGATAACCGATCCCGCGGATCTTGGCGCTGCCCAGACTCTCGATCGCCTTCATAGCGCGCTCCGTCAGGTTCTTCGAACCTTCGTCCGCGACGGCCAGGGCCACGATATCCCCCGCCGGAACGCCTTCGATGAAGTCCGCCATCCGTTCGGCGTCCTGCGGACCGACGATGTAGGGATCGAACCAGTCTTTTTTGACCACTTTGCCGGACGCGTCCAGATGGACCAGCGCCCAGCCGCGCGTGAGGGAACGGTTCTGGGTCGACGTCTTTTCGATGTCAAAAGGGATCAGGTCCTCGCCGTTCACCGTGATGGAAGCGTTCCATCCGTCCAGATAACCGTACGAGGCGACGCGCACGTCTGACGGGAGCCCGAGTCCCGCAACAGGCACGCGCTCGCTGTGGACGGAGCGGGTGTGCGTGATATTCCCCTGCGCGTCTTCGCGGAATCCGAAGTCAGTCGTGACACCCCTCGCGGCGTCCGTGATCCGCAGAAGACGCCCGGTCTTGTCGTATCGATAAACCTCGACGCCGCGCGTGACGTCGATGAAGGTGACGCGGCCGGCCGCGTCGCGCAGATATTTGGCGCGCGAGCCGTCGTCATGCGTCACTTCGTCGACAAGCCCTTCCTTGAGAAGCACGTTCTGATAACGGCCCGCGTCGGCCGCGACGTCGATCGACGTTCCGTCCTTGAGCAGGATCTTTTGGACGGTGTCGTCTTTGTAAAAAAGTGTCATGCCGTCGGCGGTCTTGGCCGAATAGAGCGCATGCTCCTCAAAAACCGCTCCCGCGTCGCCGGCGAGATCCGACTTCTTGTAGCGCAGCCCTTCAGCCGTCTCGATGAAGATCAGCTTGCCGGAAGGGTCGTAGATCTTGGCGAGTCCGGCCTCGTCGGTGATGCGCGTTTCGTTCCCCTCGTAGGAATAAGTAAACTTGGAAAGCTGCCGGCCCTTCCACGTCACGGCGGAGTGAGCGATCCGGTCGCCGTGCTCGGCGGTGTAACCGTAGGTCGTCAGAAGTCCCTCGGCGTCAGCGCTGGTGAGGAGCCGTCCCGCGTCGTATCGCTTCACCTCGTGTGTTTTGGCGTCCTCGATCACGGTGATCTCGCGGTCTCCCTCAAATTCGTAAGAGTAACGGTAAAGCGCCGCTCCGGTCTCGGACGCGACCTCGCGGATCTTCCCGTATTCGTATCGCGTGATCGTGCGCGCTCCGCCCGCGGGACGCGTCGCCGTTTCCTTCACGCGGCCGTCGGCGTCGTAGACATACTCAGTCTCGGTGCCGTCCGCGGACATCACACGGCTCGACCGCCCGTTCGCATACGCATAGGCCGACCCGTCCGCGCGCACGGAGCTGACCGCCTCGCCCGCCGTATTCACCGTCATCCGAATATCCGCCGAACCCGGTGCGGAGACGCGGTTGAACGCGAGAGCCCTGGCCGGCCATCCGGAACCTCCGGGAAGCCGCGACAAAGACGGTTGACCCAGAACATTCGCCGCATCCTGAGGCGTTAGAAAAAGCTCTGACTGATGCGCCTTGGCCTGCGCGGTATCCAGTTCAAAAAATCCCGCCTGCTCGACCTTGATCGTCCACGTATCGGCCGCCTTTTGCGGCGGAATGAAGTCGATCGCCATGCTGAAAATGGGTGTCGTGACATCGCGGTCGACCGGAATGAGGACGGTCATGGGACCGCCAGTCACCTGCACTTCCCGGGCAAGTGCATCGAGCTCTGTGGCAGAACTGCCGAACGTCGGATGAATTCTCACAGTCGAGAGAAGCGGTGCGTTCTCCACCCGCAGCTTGACGTAGATGTAACCGCCTTTTTTGACCTTCAAGTCCTGGAAATTGTCGAATTCGAACCGGACACCGGTCCGATCCGCAGCTGCGTTGATCATCGTGGAGGAGATGATGATTTTGGATGCGGTATCGTCCTTCGGCTGGTTCAGATAAACTGCCTTGCCGGTCCCGTCGGCCAGCCGCACGCCGCTTTGAGAGTTGTATCGCGTCAGCAGGTTCCACCCGCCCTGCCCCTTCACCGGCCAATAGCCCGGATTCGCTCGTCCGTTGATCCAATCCACGAAGTCCACGCGCGCAAATCCGTAGTTGAATGCGGCCGCGCGCGTCACGAGGCCCGACGCGTCCCTGGCGAATTCAAAGGTCGTCAATTTGCCGTTCTCGGTGATGCTCGACACCGTTCCGGATACATCGAACCGCACCTCCGTTCCGTCCGGCCGCAGTGTGCGTTCGAGCCGGCCTTCGGTGAGCGTGTGCAAGGTCCCGTCCTCGGTCAGGATTTGACCGGAACGGAGCCTCCCCTCCGCATCCAAGACAGGATAAAAATAAGAGATACTGCCGTTCGAGACGGATTCGAGCCCGTTCTCGCCGTATGCGGCCGTGATCCCCTCGGCTTCGTAGCACACCAACCGCGACTGCGCATCGAAGGTCCGTTTTTCGAGGCCTTGCGCCGCATGCGTCTTGAGAATGCTGCCGTCGGGCGCAGTCTCATAAGTCAGGAGCGTCACCGTTCCGCCGGCGTCGATGCTCCGGACGAGCCGTCCGTTCTCAAAAAAGGTCTTTTCCCCGGACGCGGAAGACGCCTCGGTCAGGACTTTGTTCTCGAACCGGAGCTCCCAAGATACGCCCTGAGCGTCCCGCGCAAGCAACCGGTAGTCGTCCAGATCTCCCGACGCATCGAACCCAAGTTCCGTGAGCATGTCGCCGTTTTCGCGCGTGATGCGGAACGGTTGTCCGGTCGCAGCGTCCAGTTCGACCATGTCTCCGGAAGCCGTGCGGTATTGCGTCAACACCATCTCATAACCGCCACTTCCGTTCGCCGCCGCTGCAATCGGATGATAGTCGTATTTGCGGCCGTCGGACATGCGCGTTTGAATGGGCTTCCCCAAATCGAAGCTCGTCACCGTTCCGTCGGGCTTGCGCTCTTCGACGGGCTGTCCGTCTTGATACCGGCGAACCGAGCCGTCCGGCAACCGCACCGAAGCGTTCCGGATCTCCGTTCCGGACGCGCCGCCGAACACGATATTTTCGATGCGCGTGCCGTCGGCTTTTTCGACGCGGACCACTTTTTGGTCCTGATAAAAAACCGTCTGCGCTTCCGCCGTGCCGGCGCCCGTCGTCACCGAACGGATCCCGCCCTGCGCGTCGTACGCCGTCTCAAGACCCGCGCGCTTCATCGTCATTCCGGCCAGATTCCCGTAAGCGCTTTCTTCAAATAAAAAGTCCGTCGTCCCCGACTGCCCGGTCGAGCGTTTGAGCAACCCGTCCTCAAATTCGGAGATGGAACCGTCCCTCAGGACCGTCCGCAGGATCTGCCCGTCGGCGTCATAGTCGGCGGAAAGAAGCTCGGGCAGACTGACGCCGGACAAGAGGGCGGCTGACGATGCGGCGGACGCAAGCGCCGTCCGCGCGGCGGCATCGGACGCGAGGACCGGCGCGGTCAAAGTCTTCGGATCGACCGACGCGACGTTCCTGGATGCTTCCGTTCGGGCTGTCGCGTTGGTGAGCGTCGCGGAAATAGCGGCGCTCGACACCAGGACCGCCGACGACATCGTCGCCGCAGCCGGCCGCGCAATGGCGGCGTCATAAACAAAAAGATTGATCTTCCCGTTCTCGATCCGGAGCTCGGCCGCATAGTCGCGGCCGGCCGAGAGCGCCTGGTTGAACGTGGTCGTCGTATTCGTGATCTTGCCGGTCGACGTATTTTTGGACGCCTTCACCAACGTCCAGCGGCCCGAAACCCAGGTGAACGTGTAAGTATTTTGCGTGGTGCCGGAAGCCGGCTGGACAGCGGTCAGCACGATCTTGTTGGTTGAGCTCGCAGTGTCGAACTTCAAAGTCGTCTTATGAACCGGGTTGCCCGCAAGCTGTGCGGAAGTTTTTTCCGTGATCTGGACGGTCTTGGCGACGGTTCCGGCGGACGGCGTGAACGACAGGACCGACGCGTTCGTCGCGGTCATATCGAATCGGGGGTTCCAGTTCTTGGTCGTGATCCGCGCCTGCGGGACGGAAGGGCGGACTTTGCCCTGTTCATACACATAGATGCCGATGCCGGCCGCTTCCCAGCGGATCTCTCCGGTGTAGGTCTTGGTCCCGTCGAGCGTCAATCCCAGACTCTTGGCTGCAGCGGTTCCGTATTTCCAGGTCGAACCGGAACCGGGAACCAGATCCAGCGCGATATTCGCCGCGGCCGTGTTGGCCGCGTTCACCTGCACCCGCCGTCCGGCCGCATTGTCACCGAAACGGATATTAAAAACAGCCGACGGATTGCTGCTGTAACCGATCGCGGCCGACGTGGTGTAAGTCGCCACGTCCTGCAACGTCGTCACGGTCTCGCGACGGATCGCCGTCACCTGACCCGCAGTCGTCGCGTAATCGTACAACGCCGTCACGCCCTGAGCCGAAACGCTCTGGGCCGGATATCCCTTGTAAGTCCCGGCCGTGTGATAGGTCCAGACCGTTCCGTCCGCAGCCGTGCTCCGCAACGGGTCGCCTGCCAACGAGTACTCCGTAGTCCGCCCCTGAGAAGCCGCGGTGATCCGGTCCGCCGCATAGGTATAAACGGTCTGAATCCCCTGCGCGTCGGTCGAGCGGATCAATTGAGACGAAAGATAAACGAACACACGGCCGTCGGCAAACCGGACCTCCGCATCGGCAATCGCGCCGGACTGCCAACGGATCGCGCGGATCTCCGTTCCGCCGGCAAGACGCACAGCCGTCACGCCCCCTTGAGCGTCCAGCGTCCAACGGTTCCCCGCCGCGTCCGTCACCGACTCCAGCCGCACCCGGACGCCGGCGCCTTCCGGCGAAGCCGCGTACTGATAGATTTTTCCACTCTCTTCAATGCGGTCCAGACGGCCGGCCGTATAAACGACCTTTTTCCCCGACGCATATGCCGTTTCGATCAAACGGTTCTGCGCGTCGTATTTGGAAACGCTGTCCGAGGATGCGGCGGTCGTTTGAGTCACGGCTCCAGACGCATCGAGCAGGTAGGTGTACACGATCTCTTTGCCGGAAGGCAGGATCGCTTTTTCTGCGCGGCCGGCGGAATTATAAAAGATCTGCGTTCCGTCCGGCAGACTCGCTGCGATCGCAGCTCCGCCCTGGATCACCTGAATCGTGCCGTCGTTCAGCCGCAGGTTTGCATCGACGATCTTCCCGTCGGCGTCAAATTGCAGACCGGTGAGAATGGTTCCATCCGCGCGCGTGATGCCGGTGATCGCGCCATCCTGCAGCGTGAGCAGATCTCCGGCGGATGTCTTGAGCGTCATTTCGGGGGCGGGGGCGGCCTGGGAGGCGGTCTGGCTATTTTGGGCTTCGAGATCCTGAAGGGCGGTCTGGGAATCGATCACCGCTTCGTTCTGCGATATAAGGGTTTGCTGCTGTTCGGAAGACGGAGACGGAGCTCCGGCTTGCAACTCGAGGAATTTTTTGGCGTCGTCGAGCAACTTTTGACGGGGATCCAGCGCCCACACCACGTCCATCCAGAATACGGACAGCGCCACCGTAAGTGCGATCGCCTTGAACCGAACCGAGAATCGCTTTTTCATCCTGCCCCCAATCTTCCGGCCGCTGAATCACAAGATGCGGCGCAGAGTGAGTCAAGGTTTACCGGCAGAAGTGAAGAGATTCAAGGGGGCGATTTTTCAAAAGTATTAGAAAGAGCTTGTTAAATCGGTTCAGGTCAATTTTTGAAGAAAAGCTTAGAAAGGTGCTTGTGCGGAGATGGCGGGATGCTATCGCTGCTTAATCGGGCTTGATTAAGCTAAGAGAAATCACGAATTACTCGGTGAGATATTAAAAGTTTATTCCCAATCCACTCGCCGGCGGAGGGATTTTTTCTCACCGGTGTGGTGCTTGGAATCGAGCATCTTGTCCTTGGCGCGGCGGGAACGGCGGCGCTTTTGGCGGCGGATCTTGGACGCTTCCTGCTCGCGGCGGCTGCGCTCGCCCAGGATCTGGGATTCGATTTTGTCGACGAGAATTCGGCGGGCGATGAAGCGGTTCATCTCGCGCGAGCGCTCCTGCTGGCATTTGACCGACAGGCCGGTTGGACGATGGACGAGCTGGACGCACGTCTCGACTTTGTTGACGTTCTGTCCGCCCTTACCGCCGGACCGGGTGAAGCTTTCTTCGAAGTCAGCGGGGCGCAGGCCCAACCGGGCCATCCGCGCTTCGAGTTCCGCGATCTTCGATGGAGAGATGAGGTAGTGGGACATTTTATTTTTTCACCGCGCAGGCCTGGAAGGCGGCGTAGAAGAACATGGCTGCGGGGTTCTTGGCCAGGGCCGACAGGTGCCGGCGCATCACGTCGACCTCGTCCGCGTCGACCTTCCCCTGCCGGCACAGCGTCTCCGCCGGTCCGCAAAAAAGATCGTGCCAGATCCGCATGAAGCGGCGGCGGGTCGCCGGACTTTTCATCCGGCGGTCCATCATCGGGCCCACGGACTCGAACGCCTCCATCTCGAACCCGGCCTCGGTCAGCAACGCCGGAAGTTTGACGCCGACGTCCGGGTCGCCTCCGAGCGTGCGTTGCTGCTCATTGAACGCGGCCCAATACTTCTCGACCACGGGGCTGTGCGGATACAGGTAGACGCCCGAATTGAATACTTCCGTCGCGTACAACCGCCCGCCCTTCTTCAGCACCCGGCGCGCCTCGCGCAGGACTTCCGGCGCGTTCGGCAGATGCTCGAGCACAAAACAGATGAAGACCGCGTCGAAGGACTCGTCCTTGAACGGCAGCGCGGCCGCGTCGGCCTTTTGCAAAATGCAGCGGCCGGTGCGCACGGCGACGCGCAACAGCCGCTCGGCGGCGGCCAGCTGCTCGGACGATGCATCGACGCCGGTCACGACGGACTTGGGCCACTTCTTCAACAGGATCGCCGTCTGGGCTCCGACGCCGCAGCCGAGGTCCAGCACGCGCGCGCATCCGGCGAGATCTATTTTTTTAAAAATGTTGGGTTCGAGCATCCGGGCCTGCTCGAGAAGACGCGACTGCTCGGTCGCCGAAAAACCGTGAATGTACCGGGGGTTTTGGGGCTTATTGGGCCGCACCGGCTGCGGGCCCGTCTTGCGTGAGCGGCGCGTTGACCGCCTCGCTCATCAGGTTCCACTGCCAGCGCTGAAAAAGCGATTCCGGGCGGACCGACGGGTCCTCGTCCGAAACGATCGCTTCGAGCACCGCGTTGGTGCAGATGAGCGACGCGTCCATCTTGAGTTCTTCGGAAAGGCGCTTGCGCGCGTCCTTGAGCTTCTGCAAACGCGTTTCCTGTTCGTTGGTCCAGCGGCGAAAAACACCTTTTTTCTTGGCGCGCTGAAGCGTCGCCGGATCGGTCGCGAACGCGCGGGCGACGGCTTCCTGCAGGGAGACGGGCTTGCGTTCGCGCACGCCCATCGGCAGAACGCCGCATTCCCAGAGCGGCTGGTCCGGGTGCTGGTCGATCCACAGGGCGATCGGAATGATCTGCTCGGTCGAGAGGACCTTGAAGCGCGGGCGGTCGCGGCGCTTGGCTTCTTCTTCGCGCCAGTGCCAGATTTCTTTGACGAGCGCGAGCGCGCGGCCGCGCACGTCCTTGGAGCCCTTGATGCGCCAGAGTTCGTCCGGGTCGCTTTCGCGCGTGCGCGAAGTCTGGGCGACCATCGCTTCGCACATCTCCTGATACCAGGACATGCGGCCGAGCTCTTCGAGTTGGGCGGTCAGGATTTCTTTGATCTTGAGCAGGTAGCGCGTGTCGTTGACCGCGTAATCGAGCATCGACTGCGTGAGGGGGCGCTTGGACCAGTCGGCCTTCTGATTGGCCTTGGAAAGCACGACTCCGAAGTGCTGCTCGACGAGCGCGGCCAGGCTCGGACGCGGATAACCCGCGAACTGGGCGGCGAGCATTGTGTCGAACACGCGGCCCGGCTCGAATCCGCCGAATTTGCGCAGCATCCGGATGTCGAAGTCCGCACCGTGGCACAGGATTTCGCGCTGGCTGAGCATCTGCGTGAGCGGCGTGAGGTCGATCCCGGTCAAGGGATCGATCACGAAGTTCTGCTCGGGCGAGCTGATCTGGATGAGGCAGAGCTTTTCGAAGTAGTGGTGCAAGCTGTCCGCTTCCGTGTCGATGGGGATCGACGGGAAGCGGGTCAGATGCGCGACCGCCGCGTTCAATTCTTCAGCGGTCGCGACGAATTGCATTAGAACGGCCACCAGAAGGGTTTTTTCTTCTGGGGAGCGGCGTTCGGTGCGGGCTTCTGCGCGGGACGCGGACCGGACGACGGGCCACCGCGGTGTTCGCCGCGCTGCTGACCCTGTTGACCGCCGCGGCCGTGGCCGGACGGACCCTGGCCTTGACCCTGACCGCCGGAACGCGGACCGTCGTGGCGCCGGGGCTGGCCGCCGCGGTAATCGTTGCGGGGACCTCTCGGACCGCGCGGAGCGCTGTTCGGGTCGCGCGGCCCGTTGAATTCACGGGGCGCGGCCTGCTCGCGCGGAGCGGGGGCGGAAGACGGCTGACCGCCGGCCGGCGCGGCCGGTTGCTGATCGCGGGGGCCGTCATGCGGATCGCGCGGAGCGCCGCCGGAATGTTCACGGGGACCCCGGTAATCGCGGCCGCCGCGGGACGGGCCGGATGAATGGGAGCGAGGGCCTTGGCCTTGCGGGCGCGGGCCGTCGTGACGCGAAGGACCGGAACCCTGGCCTTGACGCGGGCCCTGACCCTGGCCGCCCTGACGGGGACCGGAGCCCTGACCCTGGCGCGGACCGTCGTGACGCGAAGGACCGCCCTGGGGACGGCCGCCGCGGTACGAATCCTGGCGCGCCGGACGGGCGGCGACTTCGAATCCGGGGACCACCACACGCGGCACGTCTTTGCCGATGAGCGTTTCGATCGTGTGCACGCGTTCGGCGTCCTCGTGCGTGATGAAGCTGAGCGCTTCGCCCGACTCCCCTGCGCGCGCGGTGCGGCCGATGCGGTGAACGTAGCTGTCGGGGTCGGGAGGCATGTCGAAGTTGATGACGTGCGTGATGCCGTCGACGTCGATGCCGCGCGAAGCGACATCGGTCGCGACGAGGACTTTGACCTTGCCGGAGCGGAAGTCGAGCAGAACCTTGTCGCGCTCGGCCTGTTCGCGGTCGCCGTGGATGACGCCGACCGGAAAGCCGCGCTCCTGGAGCGCGCGGTACAGACGGTCCGCGCCGATCTTCGTGGAAACGAAGATGATCGACGAGCTCATGTCCTTCTGTTTCATGAGTTCAAGCAGCAGCTTGAGCTTGTCGGCCGAATCCACCGGGTAGAACACCTGATTGATCGTCGATGGGGGCTTGGCGATGTCGATCTTGATGTGGACGGGCTCGTGCATCACGGTCTTGGCGAGCTCCATGATCGGCTGGGGCATCGTCGCCGAGAAGAGCAGCATCTGCTTCTTTTCGGGGAGCTTGGCCAGGATCGCCTGAATGTCGGGCCAGAATCCCATGTCGAGCATGCGGTCGGCTTCGTCGAGCACGACGGCCGTGATCTCGTCAAAACGCCAGCTGCCGTACTTATGATGATCGAGAAGGCGCCCGGGGGTCGCGACGATGATCGCGGTGCCGTCCTTGAGCGCCTGTTCCTGCAATTCCATGCGGACGCCGCCGTAGACGCAGGCGGACTTCAGGTGCGTGTGATAGCCG
This sequence comes from uncultured Planctomycetia bacterium, assembly GCA_964430735.1. Taxonomy (GTDB): domain Bacteria; phylum Omnitrophota; class Gorgyraeia; order 2-02-FULL-51-18; family JAGOUK01; genus JAGOUK01. The sequence goes on from CAYSFB010000002.1 coordinate 281,702, forward strand.
AATCCGAGCGCCTGCTCGTCGATCTGGCTGGCCAGTTCGCGCGTCGGCGCGAGCACGAGGACGCGGGTCTTGCCTTCCGGAAGGTCGATGATGCGGTGCATCAGGGGCAGAATAAAGGCGGCGGTTTTGCCGCTGCCGGTCTGCGCGTTGGCGATGACGTCCTTGCCTTCCATGGCCGGGGGGATCGACTGCTGCTGGATCGGAGTCGGGATCTCGTAACGCATGTCACGGATGCCCTTCATGATGTCGGGGTGAAAATTAAATTCTTCGAATGTCATGTTCTGTTTACTTCTTTGCTTCGCTTCTAGCGAGTTATTTTATGATTGGGACTGAGTAGCAGGTGATGCCGCTTGGCTGGCGGCGATGGAACGTTCCTTGAGGTCTGTAAAGTACAGACCTGCGATGATCGTAAGCAGATAAACCGTGTTGTCGGCGGCGACGGAGTACTTGCGGGCCACGCTGATTCCGAAAATCAGCACGATCATCTGGATCGAACTGACGATCCAGGCGGTCTTGAGACGGAAGCCGCTTAAGAGCCACAGGGCCAGAAGCGCTTCGACGAACGGGATCGTGGACGCCGCGAACTCGACCACGGGCAGCGGGAGCCACGATCCGGCAAACACCTCGCGGAAGATCTTCACGATCTCGTCCATGCCGCCGGCGAACTTGTTGATGGACGCGACGCCGAAGACGACGCCCATGTTCACGCGGAGGAGGAGACAGATCCAGCGGAGGGTTTGATTCTTGTTGAATTCTGACAAGGTCAGGCTTTTTTCTTGTTCACAAAGACAAGGTCGCCCTTGTCGTTCTGGCGGATGTCGAGCTCACCCTTGGCCAGCATTTTTTTGTGAATTTGGCAGAGCAGCACCGGGAACATTTCGTCCCTCACGGGAGTGACGTTGGTCACGGTCTCGATTTCTACTTTTTCCTTGGTGCCGCAGACATCGCAGGTCTTGTCGAGCATCGGTCTAGAGGGTCTTGAGAGCCTCGCGAAGCGCCATGGCGTCGAGCTTGGCCACTTTTTCCTTCGACCAGCCGGCTTTGACGAGGCGCTGCATCTGAGCCTTCATGCGCTGACGGCGCAGGCCGGGCGACTTGAGAGGGCGGGCTTTAAACTTGGTACCGTATTTGATGTTTCCCATGAGTGTTCCTTGATTTTCCTTTAAGTTAAGGCCTTTATTCTAACAGACCGGCCGGGGTTAGGCCAGCGCGAGCTGGTCGAGGAAGGCGTCGATCTGGCCGCGGTGCTGGAGGGGTTTGACCGCTTCGAAGCAAGGCGCGTACCGGGGGTCCCCCGCGGCGATCTGCTTCACGAACTGCTTGAGGCGGCCGACGGTCGGCTCCCCGTCCGGATAATGCCGGTCGCACAGGCCGACGAAGCGGCGCAGCAGAGCCGGCAGGTCGGTGTCCAGAGGGGCCGCTCCCCCGTTCCGGATACGGGCGAAGATCCAGGGGTCGCGCAGGATGGCGCGGCCGATCATGAAGCTTGAGCAGCCGGTCTCGGAGCGGCAACGGTCGAAGTCGGCCGGCGTAAAGATGTCGCCGTTGGCGATGAGCGGGGTTGTGAGCGTCTTCTGCAGCAGCGCGAGACGGTTCCAGTGCGCGGGCGGGCGGTACATCTCTTCCTTGGTGCGCGCGTGAACGGCGATCCAGCGGGGCTTGAGCTCGTCGACCATTCGCGCGATCGCGAACACGTCGTCGGGGTTCTCCCAGCCGAGCCGCATCTTCACCGAGACCGGAATCTTCACGGCGGCCTGCACTGCCTGAATCACGTCGCGCATGGCCTCGGGTTTTTTGAGCATCGCGGCGCCGCCTTCGTTGCGGTTCACGGTCTTGGCCGGACAGCCGAAGTTGAGGTCGATGCCGGTCGCGCCCATCCGTTCGAGGGTCTTCGAGGTGAGCGCCATGCGTTCGGGATGACTGCCGAGCAGCTGCGGAAGGATCGGCGTGCCGGCCGGCGTTTTCCAGCCGTCCTTGGCTTCGGGAACGTATTTGCGGATGACTTTTTCGGGAACGACATGGATGGAAACGCGAATGAACTCGGACACGCACAGGTCCACGCCGCCGAGCGACGTGATGAGATCGCGGATCACCACATCCGTCACGCCCTCCATGGGGGCGAGCATCAAATGCGGCGCGGAACTCATTTATTCGGGTTCGCCGTACATGTCGGCCCAGTCGTTCAGGTGCTTGGCGACCATGCGGATCGCCTCGACCGTGAGCCCCGGGAATCCGGACTTGGAATAATTGGCGGTGCGGAATTCCCCTTCCTCGGACACGGCGATGAACATCAGATGTGAGAACGGCATCCCCATCTGATCGCCGAAGTTCTGGATCAGGCTTTCCGCGCTCTCACGGACGGGTTCGTTCAAAATACCTTCCTGCATGGACTCTCCTTGGTTAGGCGGACGCGAGGTCGTCGTCGGTGATGTCCTGGCGGATAAAAAACCGCCGGTCGTCGAATTCTTCGATGAGACGCAGCTCTTCTTCGACGGTGAGCGGCGCTTTGCGGAAAACGGCGGCCGGAGCCGGGACGGCCTGGGTCATGACGGCCGGAATCGAGGCGACCTGGGCGGGCCTGGGCTTTTCCATGACCAGCACCGAGAGCGACGCGATGAGCAGGCATGCTAGAGCGCCCGCGCCGATGGAAAGTCCGACCGGCAGCTTGAAGCCCGATGCGAACCAGCGGCCCGGCTTCGGGCGCGCGGCGGCGCGGTCCGCTTCGATGCGGCGCATCACGTCGTCTTTGAATCCTTTGAGCACGTCGGCGGGAACCGGCTTCATCCGGGCTTCCTCCAGCATTTTTTCGATCTCCCGTTCGTCGGGCCCGGGCTCGGGGGTGCGGTCAGACGGCATTTCCAAGTCCCTCCCTGTTGCTGAAAAACTTCTTTAAATTCCCGATCGCCTGAAAACACGTCGCCTTCACCGTTCCCGACGCGACTTCCATCGACGCGGCCGTGTCCTCGACGGACAGGCCCGCGAAGTACCGCAGCGTGACCGCCTTGCGCTGGTTCGGCGGCAGCTGACTCACCGCTTCGGTGAGCGCGGTCTTGAGTTCCTCGTCACGCATCAGCTGCTCCATCGGGACCGACCCGTCCTCGACGGATTCGAAGATGCTCATATCTTCCTGCGTCGTCTCGCGGCGCCTGCGCACGAAGTCGAGCGCCTGATTCGTCACGATCCGGTACAGCCACGTCGTGAACTTGGACCGGCTCTCAAAACGCGCGAGCGCGGAGTAGGCCTTCACAAACGCGTCCTGAGCCACGTCGCGCGCGTCGGCGTAATTGCGCGTGATCGTGTAAGCGAGGCCGATCGCTTTTTCCTGATGGCGCAGGACCAATTCACCGAACGCGGCCGTATCGCCGGACCGCGCCCGCACCGCCAATGCTTCGTCCGTGACCCGCTTCAGATCGGACAACTAACGCCCGTCCTGCTGCCGGCGCGGTCCGTCCCGTCTCGGGCGCGGCCGATCCTCCGGACGGGGTCCGGGGCGGTAGATCTCCTGCCGGAATTCCTGACGGATCATACGCGGCTGCTGCAGATCCGGGTTTGCCGGACCGGAAAAGCGATATTCCGCATGACTGCGGCGCAGCTCGATCTGCTGAAATGACTCGGGGTCATGTTCGCGCATCCAATTGCGACGCTTCTCGATCAAACTCTCGCGGTGCTGCTGCATCCGCTCGAACGCTTCGGGATTTTCCTCGCGTAAATGCTCGAAGCGGGGTTTCATGCGCTTTTGGCGCCGCTCCAGCACCCGTTGATAGGTCTCCGGATCCTTCTCCTTGAGCTCATCCAACCGCTTCTGCGCGCTGTTCCGGAGCTCGGTCACCTTGGCCTTAAACGCCTCCGGATCCTTCTCCTTAAGCTCCATCAGCTCCCGCCGCCGCTCCATATAAGCCGAGCGAGCAGCTTCCCTGTTGCCCCCATCGTCAGCTAGAGCTGTAAATGGCATGGAGACAGTTAATAGAAAAAGTATCCAGATTACTGAGGTCTTAAATTTAATCTTCATCTCACTAGTTTAGACGACTTACCGGTAAAAAAGTTTACCCGCCCCAAAGCCTTATTTTGGACCGCCGTCCGGAGGAAAGAACGTCGTCGAAGGGCTTTTGCTCCGACGAGACGTCCCCGCCGAGGAGGAGCAAGGAGCGAGCGCGCGTTACCTTAGGCCGCGCGCGAGCGGCTCCGCCCGGAGATGACGTTCTTTCCTCCGGACGGCGGCCGATCACGAGCTTACGCTCGTTAGAGTTTTTTGCCAGTCAGCTGTTCGTACGCGCTCTTGTAGGCTTCTGAGGTCTTAGTCACGACATCCGCAGGCAACTGGGGGGCAGGAGGGGTCTTGTCCCACTTGCTTTGTTCGAGCCAGTTGCGGACGATTTGTTTGTCGAAGCTTTCTTGGTCGCGACCGACTTCGTATTTGGAGGCGGGCCAGAAGCGCGAGCTGTCGGGCGTGAGGACTTCGTCGATGATGATGAGTTCGTCGCCCAGCATGCCGAATTCGAACTTCGTGTCGGCAATCATGATCCCCTTCTCTTTTGCGTATTTGGCGCCTTCGACGTAAATGCGCTTGGAGACTTCGACGAGTTTTTTGGTGATCGCGGGGCCCACGAGCTTTTCGACTTCGGAGGTGGAGATGTTTTCGTCGTGGCCGGTCTCGGCCTTGGTCGCCGGTGTGAACAGCGGCTCGGCGAGCTGCTGGCATTGTTTGAGGCCGGCGGGCAGCTTGTGGCCGCAGACTTCGCCGGTCTTGAGATAGTCCTTCCAGCCCGAGCCGGTGATGTAGCCGCGGATCACGCACTCGACCGGCAGGGGCTTGGCCCGCTTGGCCAGGAGCGACCGGCCTTCGAGGTAGGCGCCGTGCTCACGCAGAAGCGCGGGGTCCAGACCCATCTTCGAAACGTCGGCGGTGATCACGTGGTTCGGGATGATGGACTGGAATTTTTCGAACCAAAAAAGCGAGATCTGGTTCAGCACCCGGCCCTTGTCGGGGATCGGGTTCGGGAGGATCACGTCGAACGCGCTCAGGCGATCGGTGGTGACGAGCAGGAGCTTGTCGGTGCCGACGGCGTAAATGTCGCGGACTTTGCCACGGGCGATGAGGGGAAGCGGGAGATTCGTCTGCTGGACGGTGGCGGTGGTCATGGGATGTTCTCCTTCCTGGCCGTTATTTTACTTTAAAAGTTTTTTCATCACCGCCATCAGGTCGCGGCCGGAGGCGGCGCGGCGGAGGCGGTCGTCGATCGCGAGGCCGAGCCCCTTCGGCTCGACGGCTTCGACGACGATCATCTTGAGCTTCTGGCGGTCGAGGTCGCGCATCGACGCAAAAAGCCGGGCGGCGCCTTCGGCCGGCTTGCCGGAGGGAGCCAGCACGCGCGAGACGGGAAAAAGCTTCGTGTCCGCGACCTTGTTCCAGCCCAGGAAGCCGAGCCGCGGGATCGAGCCCTTTTTCTTGCGGAATTCTTCGCAGAGCTTTTCGAGCTCGGGCTGAATGGTCTTGAGGGGAGTCTTGAGGTAAATGAGCGGCGTCTCCGTCGCGTAGTGCTCTTCGAGCTGGCCCGGCGCTTCGATTTTTTTGCCGTGGGCGAGCGTGACTTTGAATCCGGGAAGCGTTTTTTGGATGTCCTCGGCGGTGATCCCGCCCGGCCTCAGGATGACGGCTTCCCTTCCCTTCGGCGTGAATTTGACGATCGTGGATTCCACGCCGACGCCGCAGGGGCCCCCGTCCAGCACGAAGTCGATCTCGTCGCCGAATTCTTCGGAGACCGAGATTGCGTCGGTCGTGCTCGTGCGGCCGAAGCGGTTGGCGCTCGGCGCGGCGATGGGGCTCTTGAGCGCGTGAATGAGCTTTTGGGCGGCGGGGTGGGCCGGCAGGCGGACCGCGACCGTGTCGAGGCCGGCGGTGACGAGCTCGGGCACTTCGACTTTTTTCGGAAGAACAAACGTGATGGGACCGGGCCAGAAGCGCTTCATGAGTTCGCGCGCTTCGTGCGGCACCTGGGCCGCGACTTCGCTCACCTGCCGTTCGGACTGCACGTGGACGATGAGCGGGTCGAAGACGGGGCGCTTCTTGACCTCGAAGATCTTCGCGACGGCGCGCACGTTGAACACGTCCGCCCCGAGACCGTAAACGGTCTCGGTCGGAAACGCGCCGATGCCGCCCGCCTCGAGCATCTCGGCGGCTTTATGGATATTGGCTGGGTTCGCTTGAAGAATGGGCATGATCAAAAATTCGGAACACGCCCCCGGACGGGCTTAGGCGGAACGCTTACGGCCCGAGGCCATATGCGTGCAATGGCCGTAAAACGCCTCGGCGGCTTCCATGAGCGTTTCGGAGAGCGTCGGGTGCGGGTGCACCGTCTCGGCCAGGTCGCGGACCGTCGATCCCATCACGACGGCGTGCGCGCCTTCGCTGATCAGCTCGCCGGCGCCCGCGCCGACGATGCCGATTCCGAGGATGCGTTCGGTCTCGGGCTCCACGATGAGCTTCGTCATGCCGTCGGTGCGGTCGAACGAAATCGCGCGGCCGGACGCCGACCAGGGGAAACGGACGACCTCAACGGGAATGTTCTTCTGCTTGGCTTCGGTCTCGGTGAGGCCGACCCACGCGACTTCCGGATCGGTGAAGACGACGGCCGGGATCAGGATGTCTTTGGAACTCACGGCGTGGCCGAGCAGCGACTCGACCGCGATTCGGGCTTCCTTGGCCGCCTTGTGGGCGAGCATCACGCCGCCGACCACGTCGCCGATCGCGAGGAAGTTGGGGTCGGTGGTTTCCATCCGGTCGTTCACGGTCACAAAACCTTTGGCGTCGCGCTGGACCTTGGTGTTCTTGAGTCCGAGGTCGTAGCAGTTCGGCGTACGGCCGACCGACACGAGCACGCGGTCGTACAATTCTTCGACTTTTTTTCCGGCGACTTCCATGACGACCTTGATCTGCTTGCCGGCCGTGGCCATGCTGAGCACCTTGGCCGACACGCGCACTTCCTTGAAGTGCTTTTCGGCGTATTTGGCGACCGGACGCACGAGGTCCGGGTCCGCGCCCGACAGGATCTGCGCGGCCGCTTCGACCATCGTCACTTCGGAGCCGAGCGCCGCGTACACGGTGCCGAGCTCCATGCCGATGTAGCCGCCGCCGACGACGAGGAGCTTCTTCGGAATCTCTTCGAGCTCGAGCGCGCCGGTGGAATCCATGATGCGCTTGTTGCCGAGGTCGAACGCGGCGGGCAGCGCGGGCTTGGAACCGACCGCGAGAATCACTTTTTGAAAACGGATGAACTTCTGGCCCTGAGCCGTCTCGACGCGGAGCGTCTGGGAGTCTTCGAAATAGCCGCGGCCGTGAATGACTTCGACGCCGCGACCCTTGGCGATCTGGGCGATGCCGCCGGAGAGCTTGGTGATGACGGACGTCTTCCAGGCACGGAGCTTGTCGAGGTTGATCTTGGGTTCGGCGAAGGTGATGCCGCGGAGTTCGCCCGATTCGCGGGTCTCGTCGACGAGTTTGGCGACGTGGAGCAGGGCCTTGGACGGGATGCAGCCGCGGTTCAAGCAGACGCCGCCCAGCCGTTCGTCCATTTCGACAAGCGTGACTTTTTTGCCGTGGTCGGCCGCATAAAACGCCGCCGCGTAACCGCCGGGTCCGGCGCCCAATACGAGAACTTCGGTGTGAATGGGTTCCATGTTAGAGCGCCAGTCCTTTTTCGGTCATGCCTTCGATCGCTTCGACGAGCGCGCGGATGAAGCGGGCGCCGTCGGCGCCGTCGATCACGCGGTGGTCGTACGAAACGCCGATCGGCAGCATCGTGCGGGCGACGATCTTGCCGTCCTTGTCGACGACCGGCTTCACAACGCCTTTGCCGAGCGCGAGGATCGCGACTTCGGGGCGGTTCACGATCGGCGTGAAGAACGTTCCGCCGATGCCGCCGAGATTCGAAATGGTGAACGTACCGCCCTTCAGGTCGTCCGGCGCGATCTTGCGCGTGCGGGTCTTCTCGGCGAGGTCGCCGAGTTCCTTGGCGAGCTGGCCGAGGCCTTTTTTATCCGCGTCCTTGAGGACCGGGACGATGAGGCCGGCTTCGGTGTCGACGGCGACGCCGAGGTGGATGTACTTTTTATAAACCAGCTCGTCCGTCGCTTCGTCGAGGCTGGTGTTGAAAACGGGGAGGGCTTCCAGCGCCTTCACGACCGCCTTGAGGATCAGGATCGTGACGGTGAGCTTGCCGCCGGCCTTTTCGACCTTGGGCGCGAGCTTCTTGCGCAGCGCGAGGAGGTCCGTGATGTCGGCTTCGTCGAACTGTGTGACGTGCGGAATGTTCTGCCAGGATTCCTGCATGCGCTGGCCGATGGTCTTGCGCAGCGACGTGAGCGCTTTTTTCTCGACCGGCCCCCATTTGGAGAAGTCGACGCTGACCTTGGGCGCGGCCGGCGCGGAGGCGGCCGGGGCTTGAGGTGCGGCGTAAGCCGCGGCCGGCTGATTCAAAAGAGATTGCAGGTGCTGAACATAGGCGCGCAGGTCGCCCATCGAAATGCGGCCGCCGGATTCGGTGCCGCGCACACGGTTCAAGTCGATGCCGAGGTCCATCGCCATCCGGCGGATGGTCGGCGACGCGGGCGGCGGAAAGCCCGAGGCGGACTGGTACTGGTACTCGCCGGCCGCGGGAGCGGACGGCTGGGCGACGCGGGCGACAGGCGCGGCGGACGGAGCGGCAGCCGGGGCCTGGGCCGCGGGCGCGGACGGAGCGGAGCCGGAAGCGGCGCCGTCGAGCGAAAGAATCAGATGACCGACGCTGACCTTGTCCCCTTCTTTGACGCTGATCTTGGTGACGACACCCGCGTCGGACGACGGGATCGGCGCAACGGCCTTGTCGGTCTCGAGCTCGATGATGGTTTGATCGCGCTCGATACGGTCGCCGACCTTCACAAGGATGGCGACGACCGTTCCGGAATTGACGCCTTCAGAAAGCTGGGGGATGCGGATGTCCATGTCTACCCTCTACGATGTTGCGGGAAAAATGCTTATTGGTAAAACGGAAAAACTTTTTCGGGGTTGACGTCGAGGTCTTTGATGGCCTGCGCGACCAGCTTTTTGTCGACAAGACCTTTTTTCGCAAGCGCCGAGAGCGTCGCGATGACGGAGCATTCGGCGTCGACTTCGAAGAAGCGGCGGAGATTGGCGCGGGTTTCGCTGCGGCCGAAGCCGTCGGTGCCGAGCGTCGTGAGACCGCCGGGGACCCACTGGGCGATCTGGTCGGCGACGATCTTCATGTTGTCGGAGACCGCGACGAACACGCCCTCTTCCTTGGCGAGGGTGTCCTGCAAATAAGAAGTCCTGGGCTTTTCCGTCGGATGCAGCATGTTCCAGCGGTCGGCGTTGAGCGCTTCGTGGCGCAGACGGCGGTAGCTGGTCGCGCTCCAGACGTCGGCGCTGACGCCGTATTTTTCGGCCAGAATTTCTTGGGCCTTGAGCGCCTGCTGGATGATGGCGCCGGAACCAAAGATGTGGGCCTTGAGCTTTTTGCCCGCGGGACCGGGCTTGAACTTGTAGAGACCCTTGATGATCCCCTCTTCGCAGCCGGCGGGCATCGCAGGCATCAGGTAGTTCTCGTTGTGCAGCGTCAGGTAGTAATAGATCTCTTCGCCTTCGGCGTACATCTTCTGCATGCCGTCCTTGATGATGACGGCGATTTCGAACGCGAAGGCGGGGTCGTAAGCGCGGATGGTCGGAATGGTGCTGGCGATCAGATGGCTGTGGCCGTCCTGGTGCTGAAGGCCTTCGCCGTTCAAGGTCGTGCGGCCCGCGGTCGCGCCCAGAACAAAGCCCTTGGTGCGCGTGTCGGCCGCCTGCCAGAGCAGGTCGCCTACGCGCTGGAAGCCGAACATCGAATAATAGATGTAGAACGGGATCATCTGAACAGCGTGCGTCGAATAGGACGTGCCCGCCGCGATGAACGACGCCATCGAGCCGGCTTCGTTGATACCCTCTTCGAGCACCTGACCGTCTTTTTCTTCGCGGTAGTAGATCAGGGATTCCTTGTCGACCGGCTCGTAGCGCTGGCCCAGCGGCTGGTAAATACCAACCGAGCGGAAAAGCGTTTCCATACCGAAGGTGCGCGCTTCGTCGGGGATGATCGGAACGACCTGGCGGCCGACGGACTTGTCGCGGATCATCTTCGAGAGGATGCGGACGAAGGCCATCGTGGTCGAGACTTCGCTCTCGGCGGAGCCCTTCAGGAATTCTTCATAAAACTCGGCCGCCGGGACGTCCAGGGGCTTGGAATCGTTGCGGCGGTCGGGCAGCATCGAGCCCAGGCGCTTGCGGACGCCGCGCAGGTACTCGGCTTCAGGGCTCTTGGGATCGGGGCGGTAGAACGGCGTGTTGACGACGTCTTCGTCCGAAATCGGCACCTGGAAGCGCGCGCGGAACTCACGGAGTTCCTTCTCGTTCATTTTTTTCTGCTGATGCGAAATATTTTTGCCTTCGCCGGCCTCGCCGAGACCGTAACCCTTGACGGTCTTCGCGAGAATGACGGTGGGCTGGCCCTTGTGCTTGAGCGCCGCGTCGAAGGCCGCATAAACTTTTTGAGGATCGTGGCCGCCGCGCTTGAGCTTTTTCAGCTGATCGTCCGTCAGGTGGTTCACGAGCTTGAGAAGCTCGGGATATTTTCCGAAGAAATGCTTGCGGATGTAACTGCCGGGCTCGACGATGTACTTCTGGTATTCGCCGTCGCAGACCTCGCCCATGCGCTTGATCAGGAGGCCGGTCTTGTCGGCCTTGAGCAGCTCGTCCCACTCGGAACCCCAGATCAACTTCACGACGTTCCAGCCGTTGCCGCGGAACACGCCTTCGAGCTCCTGGATGATCTTGCCGTTGCCGCGCACGGGTCCGTCGAGGCGCTGGAGGTTGCAATTGACGATGAAGGTCAGGTTGTCGAGCCCTTCGCGCGCGGCGATCGAAAGCGCGCCCAGCGTTTCGACTTCGTCCACCTCGCCGTCGCCGACGAAGCAGTACACATGCGGCTCTTCTTCGGGCTTCCAGTTGACCAGGCCGCGCGCCTTCAGATAACGGTTGAAGCGCGCCTGATAAATCGACGTGATCGGCGCCAGGCCCATCGAGACGGCCGGGAATTGCCAGAACTTGGGCATGAGATACGGATGCGGGTACGACGAGAGGCCGCCGCCTTCGGCGAGCTCCATGCGAAAATTCTGGAGGTGGTGCGCCTCGAGCCGGCCTTCGATGAAGGCGCGGGCGTAAGGGCCGGGCGACGCGTGGCCCTGGAAATAAACCTGGTCGGCGGGCCGGGCGGTGTCGTAACCGCGGAAAAAGTGGTTGTAGGCGACGTCGATGATCGTGGCGGACGACGCGATCGTCGAGATGTGGCCGCCGAGTCCGTTGTTGACCCGGTTGGCGTTGACGACCATCGCCATGGCGTTCCAGCGGAGGTAGCTCTTGATGCGCCGCTCGATCTCGCGGTCGCCCGGGTAAGCCGGTTCTTCTTCGACCGGCACGGAATTCACGTACGGCGTGTTGACGGGAGGCGGTACGTTGAGCCCCTGCTCTCTCAGGCGCTTGGAGAGGGAGGCGACCATTTCCGAAGCGCGTTCGTCGGGCTGGTCGCGGAGAATGAGTTCGAGCGTTTCGATGAGTTTGATGGCCTGGGCCGCTTCGG
>CAYSFB010000003.1:0-268976 GCA_964430735.1 uncultured Planctomycetia bacterium
GGTCCCAAGGGTTGGGCTGTTCGCCCATTAAAGCGGTACGTGAGCTGGGTTCAGAACGTCGTGAGACAGTTCGGTCTCTATCTGGTGCGGGTGTAGGAAATTTGAGGATATGAGTCCCTAGTACGAGAGGACCGGGACTCACAGACCGCTGGTGTACCAGCTGTCCCGCCAGGGGCACGCGCTGGGTAGCTATGTCTGGAAAGGATAAGCACTGAAAGCATATAAGTGCGAAGCCCCATCCAAAACTAGATTTCCCTAGATCCTAGTGATCTCTAAAGACCCCTCGAAGATTACGAGGTTGATAGGCCAGGAGTGTAAGGTCCGCAAGGATTTCAGCTGACTGGTACTAATTGGTCGTGAGGCTTGACTTTTATTCTTAATTCTTCAATATGGATATTTTTCGGCGAAAGCCGACTGTGAGAGTGCAGGCCGCAAGGCCTGCACTCTCATAGCTTACCAAGTTTACCGACCTTGCCGGGCGGTAATAGCAGAGGGGTCACACCCGTTCCCATTCCGAATACGGAAGTTAAGCCCTCTAGCGTCAATGGTACTGTCACTTAACGGTGGCGGGAGAGTAGAACGTCGCTCGGCTTCATATTAAGCCCGATCCAGATAATACTGGGTCGGGCTTTTTATTTGCTTGCTTTGAATCAATAAAAGATATACCATCTTTTGAATATCGCTGAGAATTACTGGCAGTCCTCAACTCCAAGGGGTTTATGTCCAATTCTTTTTACGCTTCACGGCGCGGCAACATGAGATACAACGTATCGTTTGAGCAGGGAGAAAAAACCTGCCGTCGCGTTGATTACCGGGATCGTTCCGGGCGCCTGATTTTTCGTGTATGGAGCTACGAAAGCGACGGCCAGACCGATCAGCTGATGTTCAGCGCGCTCGAAGGCTCCGAAACCGGCGTGATGCGCGCTCCCGATTCCTTCCTGAATTTTCACCCTCTTTCCGAAAGCTAAAATCCTCCGTTCGTCATTGTCCGCCCGTCTCTCATCGGTTATAATCAAACTCTATTTCATCTCTATTTAATTGTAGGAGTGCTGTGCCATGTCAGGACATTCAAAATGGGCGTCGATCAAGCATAAAAAAGGCGCGCTGGACGCCAAGCGCGGCAAGATTTTTTCCAAGATCGCCAAAGAAATCGAAGCGGCCGCCAAAAACGGCGGCGACCCCGGGATGAATCCCCGACTGCGCCTCATTCTCCAGAAAGCCCGCGAAAACAACATGCCGAGCGACAACATCGACCGCGCCATCAAGAAGGGCACTGGCGAGCTCGGCGGTGTTGTCTATGAGGAGATGATGTACGAGGGTTACGGTCCCGGCGGCGTGGCGATGCTGATTCAAACGCTCTCGGATAACAAGAACCGCACCGGCGGGGAAGTTCGCAGCACGCTCGACAAGCGGGGCGGCAATCTGGCCAGTCCTGGAGCGGTGGCGTATCAGTTCGCGAAGCGCGGATACATCACGGTCGACGCGAAGTCGGTTGCGGAGGACAAGTTGATGGACATTGCCCTGGAAGCGGGCGCCCTGGATTTTGCCACTGAAGACGACGTATTTGCGGTCACCACCGAACCCCAGGATTACGAAAAAGTTCTGAACGCGATCCGCGCGGCGGGCATCACGACCTCGAGCGCGGAAGTGACGATGTTGCCGTCCACCACCGTCAAGCTCACCGGCGACGCCGCCAAAAAGGTACTCGAGCTTGTGGAAGCGCTTGAAGACCTGGACGACGTCCAGAACGTTTACGCCAATTTTGATATTTCGGAAGAGGACCTGGGCGCTTGATCATCCTCGGCGTCGATCCGGGGCTGCGCGTGACCGGTTACGGCGTCATCGAAGAGTCGGACGGCCGCGTCAAATTAATCGAAGCGGGCATTATCGCGACGAAATCCGGCGACTCCATTTCTGACCGCTTAAAATCCATTTATGAGGGTCTGACCGAGCTTATGAGCGAGCGCAAGCCCGACGTCATCGCGATGGAGAAGCTCTACTCCGACTACCGTCATCCGACCACGGCCATCCTCATGGGGCATGCCCGCGGCGTTTTGTGTCTTGCCGCCGGGATGCACAAAGTTCCTCTGACCAATATTCCTTCCACCCGGGTCAAGAAAAGCGTCATCTCGCACGGCCATGCCTCAAAAGACCAGGTGGCCCGGGCCGTTCAGGGAATACTAGGCCTCAAGCAGCCGCCCAAGCCGCACGACGTGACCGACGCGCTTGCGGTCGCGATCAGCTATGCCTTTACGCGCCGGCATGCGGCGCACGCGGTCTACGCATGATTACGCGCATCGAGGGCCTCCTGGTCGAGTTGGCCGAAACCAGCGTGTCGATCAATTGCGGCGGGATTCACTACGAAGTTTTTGTCCCCGCCAACGTGCTGAAAAGTCTGCAGGCGACTCAACCCGGGCAACCGGTCTCGTTGGTGACCTTCCACTACGCCCAGGTCGACCCTTCGAGGTCGGTTCCGGTACTCATCGGGTTTTTGAACAAGATCGAACGCGAGTTTTTTGAGAAATTCATCACCGTTTCGGGCATCGGCCCCAAGGCGGCGGTGAAGGCGCTCACGGTTCCGATTCCGCAGATCGCGGACGCGATCGATGCGGGCGACCGGATTTTTCTCAAGACGCTTCCCGGGGTCGGCGAACAACGCGCCCGCGAAATCATCGCAAAGCTGCAAGGCAAGGTCGCGCGCTTCGGCCTCATCCAGGAGGAGGGCGGGACACCGAAGGGTGCGGGCAAGGGCGCTGCGTCGCGCTCGGACTTCAAGTCCGAAGCGATCGAGGTGCTGCTGCAGCTCCAATACCGGCGTGAGGAGGCCCAGCGGATGATCGACCGCGCCGTTTCCCAGAACCCGGACATCCGGACGGCGGAAGAGCTTCTCAATCAGGTTTATCGGCAAAAAAGCGGGGCGGGGGCTTAATCCATGGATCTCGACGATTACAAATCGGATCTCACCAAGGAAGATCTTGAGCCGCGCAAGGCCAAGCGGCAGGCCATCGATTTTGAGCGGGACGAGCGCGAGAAGATCGTGACCGCGGCGGCGACCGACGAGGAAAAGGTCGTCGAATTGACGCTGCGGCCCAACCTGCTCGGTGAATTCACCGGCCAGGAGTCGGTCAAAGAAAATCTGCAGATCGCGATTCAGGCCGCGAAGAAACGCGGCGAGCCGATGGAGCACGTGCTGTTGTCGGGCCCGCCCGGACTGGGCAAGACCACGCTGGCCCACATCATCGCGCACGAAATGGGCGCCAAGATCACGGCGACGTCCGGTCCGGCGATCGAACGCGCGGGCGACCTGATCGGCATCCTGACCAACCTGAATCGCGGCGATGTGCTCTTTATCGATGAGATTCATCGGATGTCCAAGGTCGTCGAAGAGTTCATCTATCCGGCGATGGAGAACTACAACATCGACTTCGTGATCGACAAGGGTCCGTACGCCAAGACGATCAAATTCTCCCTCAAGAACTTCACGCTTATCGGCGCGACGACCCGCTCGGGCCTCTTGTCGGCGCCGCTTCGGGACCGCTTCGGAATCATGGCGCATCTGGATTTTTATGAACCGGCGGATTTGATCCGCATCGTGGAGCGCTCGGCGAGCCTGCTGGGCATCGGCATCGACCGCGAGTCTGCGATGGCGGTGGCTTCCCGCTCCCGGGGTACGCCGCGTATCGCCAACCGTTTGTTGCGCCGCGTCCGGGATTATGCGCAGGTGAAATCCAACGGCGCGTTGACCCGGGAACTCACGCTCAAGGCGCTTGAGGGGCAGGGGGTGGACGCGGCCGGATTGGACGCGATGGACCGGCGGGTGCTCAAATCCATCATCGATATTTATGACGGCGGACCGGTCGGCGTCGATTCGCTGGCGGCGACGTTGAACGAGGAGTCCGACACCATTGTGGACGTCGTGGAGCCCTATCTTCTCAAAGCCGGGTTTCTTAAGCGGACTTCGCGCGGACGGTCTGTCACCCGACTGGCCTACGAACATTTCAAGCTCAAGCCGAAGCCGGACGCGCCGACCGGCGAAGGGCTTTTTGGATAACCGCTGGGTGCGTCAGACCCTCTCTCTTGCGGCAGCTTGGATCACCGCGCTGGGCCTTCTGCTCCAGCCGGCCGCCGTGTCAGCCGCTGCTCCGATCGACACAACCCATCAGATTCGCGTCCTGATTTCCGAAGGACAGGATGTTCTCAAGTTGACCGTGATGAACGGGTACCGCATCATCGACCCCAAGACACAGAAGGTTCTGGCGGCGTCCAAGCGGCTGGCCGGGGTGAACATCCGCAGCCGCGACGGCGGCCTCGTCGTCGCGGGCGTCGCCTTTCCGGAAAACATTCAAATCCATTCCGTCCATCCTGCCGACCTTTTTATCAACAATCGGCCCTTCCGCGGTTTTTTGTCGGTGCATCGGCAGCCGGACGGCTCTCTGGCTGTGGTGAATCATATCGATGTTGAGGATTATCTCTATGGAGTGCTGTATCACGAGGTCGGGGCGTGGTGGCCCATGGAATCCCTGAAAGCCCAGGCGATTGCCGCGCGCACGTACGCGTTGTATCAAAAGCGCTTTACCGCCGGCCGCAAATTTGACGTCTATAACAACCAGTACTCCCAGATGTACGGCGGCGCGGACTCAGAGCGCAGCCGTTCCAACGAAGCGGTGGATTCAACCCGCGGACAGGTGCTCACGTTTCAGGGCGAGCTCTTTCCGGCGTACTATCACGCGGCCTGCGGCGGCCAGACACGTGACTCGTCGGAATTGTGGAACATCCAGTTGCCGCCCCTTTCGGGCGGGGTGAAGTGTGACTCCTGTTGGTTCTCGCCGCATTATTCCTGGCACGCCAGTGTGACTATCCGCGAAATGGAGGAGCTGCTCAAAGAGCGCGGCGTCTGGGTCGGGGCGATCCGCGATATGGACGTCATCACGCGGTCGCCGTCCGGACGCGTGTTGACGGCCGTGGTGAAGGGAGTGTCGGGTGAGAAGACGCTAAACGCCAAGGATTTGCGGCTGTGGGTCGGCCCCACCGTCGTGCGCAGCGAGAATTTTGAGACGCATGTGCGCTGGGGTAAAATCGTTTTTCAGGGAAAAGGCTGGGGTCACGGCGTCGGGATGTGTCAGTGGGGGGCGCTGGGCCAGTCCATCGTCGGCAGGAAGTGCGGCGAGATCCTCCAGTTTTACTATCCCGGATCCGCGATCAAACAAATCTATGAGGACGCCACCACATGAGTGAACCGATCCCCGATTTGTCCGGTCATTTGACGCCCGCCGAGAAAAAAGTCCGCGACATCGAACTGGCGGAGCAGGCAAAAAAGTTCTTCGGAGGCTTGAACGACGACGAGCGGCGACGGCTCGGCATGGAAGCGGAGCGCAGTCAGCCGTCAGCGGCCGCCGTTCTCGAGGCGGAAGGGATCGAGTCCGAAGACGGCGAAGCGGTCGCGGAGGACAAGCCGCGCGCTTCCACCGGAGTCGCCGACGGCGTGGCGGCGGCGCTGAGTCTGCTCGCGTTTATCGGAATTTTAATTTGGGTGATCGGCAGCCGCTGACGGGAGTCGGCGGCGGGGCGGGCAGGGGTTTTAGACCTGCTCCGGCATCATGAGCGGTTCGTATTTTTCGGGAGCTTGAAAGGGGAAGGTGGCGGCCTCGTAGATGCCGACGCCGGTTCGGGCGATGGCGAGGCCGACGCCGCGGGTTACACCCGTCGTCATGGCTTCGAAGAAGTTGCGTTCCTTGTTGAACTTGTCGACCGTGACCGGCGCTTCCATCCAGCCGGTGACTCCATTGTGAAGGCCTCGCTGGAGTTTTTTGCCGGCGGTGTACTGGTTCTCGGAGGCGGCGGGAGCGGCTGTTTCGGCGCCGGCAAGTGAAGGAACGGTGAGGATGCCCAGCATCAGACCCAGTGCGGCGGAAACGAGAGTCATTTGAAGTTTTTGCATACGTCGAGAATACACCCCGGGCTGTTCCAACGTCAAGTGCGCGCATGCGCAGAGGAGAAGAGATGAAGAAGCGGTGGGCGATTTTGGTGCTGGCGGCGATGTCCTTTACCGGATTCGGATCGGCAGCGGAAGCGGCGGTTCGGCAGGCTCCTCAAAGCGTCCGGGATCAAGCGGCGCGTTACAGCCGTGCGGCCAGGGAGATGATCGCGGCCGGCCGTGTGACCGACGGCGTCAAGATGATGCGTTTGGCGATCAAGACCAATCCACTGGACCCGATGCTGCGGATGAATTACGTGACGATCATGAGCAAGAAGGGCGAGCAGAGCCTGTCGGAAGGCCGCCGCTCCGAAGCGATTGCCGTTTTTCGCAGTGTGGAAGAAGAGCTGATGTCGGCCGCCAAGCTTTTTAAGGACGGAGGCTCTCCGGCCAATGCGGCGCATGTGCTCTCGCAAGTGGCTCAAATCTACCGGTACGTTTATCAGAACGAAGGGAAGGCGCGCGCCTATTTTGATAAGGCGTTGGAGCTGGATCCCAGCTCTGCTCAAATCCGTTCTTTGGCCCTTTCCCGATAATTTTCCGGCCATCCCGTATTGAATAAAATTAGTCATTAATGTATATTGATGATTAATGAATACTACTGTGTATAAAAGATACCTACTTTTAATTGTTTCCATGATAAGCCTTGCGGTGGGTTCGTCGGCCAGGGCGGAAGAGGATCGCTGGCTGGTGGCGGCGATCGATGGCGGCGCCTGGAAGAGCTCGGATCGAGATCCGTCGGTGCGGACGGCACTGCAGCCCGGCGACGTGGTCCGGTCAACCGACCGCCTGGAGACGTTTCAGAACAATCAGGTGACGCTGGCGGGAGACCCGGCCGGCCAAAATCTGGTGGCGGTGCGCGGGGCATTCCGGGTCCGTCAGGCGGTCGCCAACACCAAGGTCGAATTGGACCGCGGCCGGGCGTTGGCGGTGCTCGACGGCTTGAAGGGGCGGGGCGACTTCAGCGTGGCGACTCCGACCGGCGTCGCGTCGGTCCGCGGGACGCGCTTCAGCGTGAATGCGCCGATGTCCCGGATGGAAGTTCGAACGTACGAGGGTGAAGTGCTGGTTCGGAGAGGCGGCAAGGCGGTCCGCGGCGGGAGTTCGGTGATCGTCGCCAAAGGCGATCAAACCGCCCTGGATGCTGACTCCAAAGAAAAGCCGACGGTGCAAAAATTATCCAAGCGGGATTGGGACGACTATCAAAACGAACGCAAGGCGATCCGCTCGGCGCGACAGTCGTTGAAGGAAAACGGAGCGCATTGGTTTGAGGAGTCGGCCAAGCCCTCCCGGACGCGTTGGGTGCCTTCGGTTGAGCCGGATGCGTCCGGAGCAGACAAAGACGCCCAGACCATTCTGTTCTGATACAATCCCCGGCATGAATCATCCCGGCATTTCCTCCGAGCGATTGAATCAAATGATGTGTTCCCGTTGGCTTTTGCCCGGAGCGCTGCTGGACGAATTGGCGCGGGACCGGGAGTTTGATGCGGCTCTACGCGCTCCGGTCGGGGTTCAGGTTGCATTCACGCTCCGGACGCATACGCTGCGCGTGATGGATTGCTATGAAAAGCATTTTGCTCAGCGGTCCGGGGTTTTTCAGCGAGAGCGGGCATTGTTCCGGCTTTTTCTGGCGTTGCATGACATCGGCAAACCGCTGGCGATCGAGGCCGGCGATAAGCGTTGGCAGCATCGGTTCACGGTCGACTTGATGCGTAAAACGCGAAACTGCTACCCGGTGACGGATCGGGAGTTTGCCGATTGGATTGCGTTGGTGGACGGTGACCCTCTGGGCTCTTTCCTCAAGAATGAAGTGGGCGCGGAAGAGGCAGCTGATACGCTCCGGGCGATGGCTGCGCGCTCATCGCTGGGCAAAGAAGATTTTTTAAAGCAAATGACCGTTTATTATCAATGCGACGTTTCTGCCTATACGCGACGGGCGGGTATTATGGGCGCGTTGGACGGGTTGTTTGACTGGGATCAAAATACGGACGAAATCGCGTTCGACGAGGAGGCCGGTTTGTTGAGATTTTCTGAAGCGGTGAAGCGGCGGCTGTCGGTATTTGGACCGGCGCAAATCTGGGGTGCGGCCTCGTGAGCGCGGCCCGGCATCAGGAGGACGAGCGGCGCCGGGAATCGGCGCACCGGCTCGACGATTTTGACTACGTGCTTCCGCCCGAGCGGATCGCCCAAGCTCCGCTCGCCAACCGTTCCGACTCGCGTCTCCTTGCGGTCGGACGCCGCGACGGAGAAATGCGGGACTGCAAGTTCGCCGATATTTTGGAATATATTCAGCCTGGCGATGTGGTCGTGATGAACGACTCGAAGGTTTTTTCTGCAAGGTTGGAAGGCGCCAAGACGACCGGCGGCAAGATTGAGCTTCTGCTCGTCGCGCCGGCGGACGCGGAGGACCGCCGCTGGAAAGTGCTGTGCCGGCCCCAGCTGAAGGAGGGGCAGACCGTTCAAATCGGCGAGGCCCGCGCGCGGTGCCTTGGACGCGCCGCTTCCGGTTACATGGAAGTGGAGTTCGAAGGAATGACGGGCCGCGCCGCGGCGGAGCGTTACGGGGAGATGCCGCTTCCTCCCTACATCAAGCGCAAGCCCGACGCTTCGGACCGGAGCCGTTACCAGACCGTTTATGCGGATCGGGAGGGGTCGATCGCGGCGCCGACGGCGGGGCTGCACTTCACACCGGAGCTTTTGTCCGCCCTGGACCGCAAGGGAGTCGAGAGGGCCGCGGTCACGCTCCATGTGGGCTACGGAACGTTTCAGATGGTCCGCGACATCGAAGAGCACGAGATGCATTCCGAGCGCTTCGAGCTGACCGACGCGGCAGCCAAATCGATCAACCGCGCCTTGGGCGAAAAAAAGCGCGTGTGGGCGGTCGGCACGACTTCCGCGCGCGTACTGGAAACCTGCGTGCAGGGAGGAAAAGTGATCGCCGGCGCGGGCGAAACCAACTTGTTCATCGTGCCGCCGTTCGAGTTCGAGGCGGTCGGCGGGCTGATTACGAACTTTCATCTTCCCAAATCGACGCTGCTGATGCTGGTCGCGGCCTTTATGGGCCGGGACCGGATGATGCGGGCGTACGAGCACGCGGTCGCGTCCGGCTACCGTTTTTATTCGTACGGCGACGCCATGGTTATTCACTAAGCGCGCCTGTTGCGTGAAAAAATCGGTATAATGACGGCCATGGCAGACGATCAAAAAATACGGCAGGACATCGCTTTTTATTACTGGACCGGCATGGTGCTGTACGTCAGCTCCGCGGTCTTGAGTGTGATTCATATCTACCAATGGAAGGGAAGGCAGCCGGTCGACTTCGCCTTCATCCTGATCCTTCTGTCTATCAACATATCGCTTCTGGCCAAGATCCGCTCGTACAGCAATTGGGCGCGCAAGCTTTATCTGGCGCGGCTCGTGGCGTTTTCGATGTTTTTTTACCCGATTCTGATCTTCGGGAACGACGCTTGGGCTTATTCCAAGCATTGGCCTCACGGCATTCTCCAGCGGGTCTGCAACTTCAGCATCGTCGTCTACGAAATCTACTTCGTGCTGTACCTGTTCCGCCGCTCGGTCCGCTACCACTTCGCCCATCACGGGAAGGGCCGCTGATCCCGATCGGATCCGCAGCGTCGTTTGGTGGCACAACCCCATTTTGAAGTCACGCACCGCGACCCGCACTGCGCCGCGCGGGCCGGTATTTTAAAGACCGCCCACGGCGTCATCCAAACGCCCGTCTTCATGCCGGTCGGCACCCAAGCGACGGTGAAGAGCCTGAGTTCGGAAGACCTGAAAAGCGCCGGAGCGCAAATCATCCTGGCCAACGCCTACCACCTGTATCTGCGGCCCGGCGTCGATTGCATCGAATCCCTGGGCGGACTCCACAAATTCATGAGCTGGGACGGACCGATTCTGACGGATTCCGGCGGGTTTCAGATTTTTTCGTTGAGCGAAAAGAAGAAGATCACGACCGAAGGGCTCGAATTCCGTTCGCATCACGACGGGTCCCTGCATTTTTTGACACCCGAGAAGGTGGTCGAGATCGAAACGCGCCTGGGCGTCGACATCCTGATGCCGTTGGACGAATGCATCCCGTATCCGGCCGACGAAGCGCGCGCCAAGTCCGCGCTGCTCCTGACCCAGCACTGGCTGGAACGCTCGTTTGCAGCATGGAAGCAGTCGGGCCGGCCCGGATCGCATCTGTTCGGGATCGTCCAGGGCGGGGTACACGCGCATCTTCGCAAGGAGGCAGCCCAGCGTGTTTCTTCGCTGGATCTGCCGGGATGGGCGATCGGCGGGTTGTCGGTGGGCGAGCCCCAAGATGAGATGTGCCGGATGCTCGAAGTGACCATTCCGGAGCTGCCGGCCGACCGGCCGCGCTATCTGATGGGTGTCGGCTATCCGGACGACTTGATTCTGGCGGTGGAGCGGGGAGTCGAGATGTTCGACTGCGTCGCCCCGACCCGAAACGGCCGGAACGGAAGCATTTTTACGTCGCGGGGCCGGATCTTGATCAAAAACGCCGAGTTCGCCAGGGACGAACGCCCGCTGGATCCGGATTGCGCCTGCCTGACCTGCAAGAACTACAGCCGGGCCTATCTCCGGCACCTTTTCATGGCCAAGGAGACCCTGGGTCTGCGACTTGCGTCTTTACACAATATTACATTTTTTATACAATTGTTAGAACGCGCACGCTTTTCTATACAAGCGGGCTGTTTTATGGAGTTTAAGCGTCAGTTTTTTCAACAATACCGCGAAGGGACCCCTCAGTCATGAGCCTCATTTTTCTTGCAGCCGGCGAACCGAATCCGATCATCAGCATGATTCCCGTGCTGCTCATGTTTGTTATTTTTTACTTTTTGCTCATCCGCCCCCAGCAAAAGCAGCAGAAGGAGCACCGCGAATTTCTCAAGGCGCTCGATAAAAATCAGGAAGTGGTGACCAGCGGCGGTATCCACGGAACCGTGGTCTCGGTCAAAGACGATGTCGTGACGATCCGTGTGGCCGAAAACGTCCGCCTCGAAGTCGATAAAGTCGCGATCGCGCGCGGAAGGAAGTAAGCCGCATGAATACCCGTTCGCTCCAGTGGAGAATTCCGGTCGCCGCATTGGCGATCGCCGCGTGTTTTGCCTTCGTTTACCCTCCCTTTGATACGGACGGGAGTGGCCCTGCCGAAGGAAAGCTCAAGCTTGGTCTCGACCTTCAGGGCGGCATGCACCTGGTGCTCCGCGTCAAAACCGAAACGCTTCCGGTCGCCGAGCGTAAGTCGGCCGCCGAGCGCGCGGTCGGAGTCATCCGCAACCGCATCGACCAATTCGGCGTTTCTGAACCCGTGATCCAGCAGCAGGGCGAGGACCGCCTGCTGATCCAGCTCCCGGGCGTCAGCGACCGCGAGCGCGCGCTGGCCCTGATCGGCAAGACGGCGCATCTGGAATTCCGCATGGTCGCCGAGGCAGGTGAAACGGGCGGCGGTGTCCTTTTTAAGGAGAGCGACGGCGGCGAAATCTGGCTTGAAAAAACCGCTCCGGTTGAAGGCAAGATGCTCAAGGACGCCAAGCAGGAGCTCAGCCACGACTTCATGGAGCCCACCGTCATGATCCAATTCGATTCTGAGGGCGCCAAAAAGTTCGGCGAGATCACGTCCCAGGGGGTTGGCCGCCGGATGGCCATTGTCTTGGACGATGTCGTCCTGTCCGCGCCGGTGATCCGCGAGCCGATATTGAATGGCGATGCGGTCATTTCGGGGTCGTTCACGATCGACCAGGCCAGGGATCTGGCGATCGCCCTCAAGGCGGGCGCGCTTCCGGCTCCGATCGAAATCCAGGAAGAGCGGACGGTTGGACCCTCGCTCGGCAAAGATTCGATTGATCAGGGGATGCGGGCCATGTACTGGGCGGCGATGCTGGTCGTCGGCTTTATGGCCATTTACTACCTGTTCGGCGGCATGATCGCCAACGCGGCCTTGCTCATCAACATCCTGATTATCGGCGGACTGCTGGCTTACTTCAAAGGAACCCTGACGCTGCCGGGCATCGCGGGCGTCATCCTCACGATCGGTATGGCGGTCGACGCCAACGTGCTCATCATGGAGCGTATCCGCGAAGAGCTCGCGCTTGGAAAGTCGATTCAGGCGGCCGTTGCCGCTGGATATAAGAAGGCGTTTTGGGCGATCTTTGACTCGAACGTCACCACCATCCTTACGGCCTTCATCCTGTTTTATGTCGGGACCGGCGCCATCCGCGGTTTTGCGACGACGATGATCATCGGTATTTTGGGCAGCTTCTTTTCGGGGCTGTTCATCACACGTCTTCTTTTTGACATCTTGCTGCCGGTTCTCAAGCTGAAGAAACTTCATATGATGCAAGTCCTTCCCGGTAACCTTTCGATTCCGTTCCTGAAGATCGGCAGGGTATTTTCGATGCTTTCGGCCGCGCTGGTTCTGTTCGGATTATTTTCGATCGTCACGCAGGGGTCCAAACACCTCGGCGTCGACTTTTCGGGCGGGTCACTTCAGGAATTCAGATTCGAAAAACCCATCGAAGCGGACGCGCTGCGAACGGCGCTCAAGTCCGTCGGCTTGGACGGCGCGACCATCCAGAAAATCGGCGACACCGGCAAGGACTTCATTCTGAGGACGCCTGCGGATACGGAAAACACCGTGGTGAACGCCCTAAAGACCTCGATCAAGGACAGCCGCTTTGAGCGTGTGCGTCTGGAAACGGTCGGACCGCTGGTCGGCCGCGAGCTTACCGAGAAGGCGATCTGGGCGATCATCCTGTCGCTCATCGTGATGCTGGTGTATGTCGCGGCGCGCTTCGAATTGAGTTATTCGACCGGCGCCATCCTGGCCTTGTTCCATGACGCGATCATTGCGCTGGCCTTTGTGGTCTGGTCCGGCCGCGAAATCTCCATCTCTGTTCTGGCGGCCGTGCTTACGATCGTCGGTTTTTCGATCAATGACACGATCGTCATTTTTGACCGCGTCCGCGAGAACTTCCGGCGTGGATCCAAAATGACACCGCCTGAGCTGATCAATCACAGTCTGAATGAAACGCTGTCGCGCACCATTCTGACGTCGTTCACCGTTTTCATGGTGGTCGGCGCGCTGTATTGGTTCGGCGGACCCGTGATCAATGACTTCGCGTTTACCATGCTCGTGGGTGTGATTGCCGGTGTGTATTCGACGATCTATATCGCATGTCCGGTCGTCGCTTACTGGCCCGGGAAAAAGAAGCTGAAAAAATAGTTCGGGAAATATTTAGCAAGCTTAGACGGCCGCGGGGCGCATCGTCGCCTCGCGGCCATTTTTATTCAAGAAAATGTAAGTAGTATCAATATTAAGAAAGCTTTCCAAATATAATTAAAAATTCACAGGAGCTTGTAATTGAAAGCGTGCATGGCATACTCGCCTTGTGAGACGAGAGGGAGGAAGCGAGTATGTCACTGCAATTTTTTAAAAGACGGCGGGTTTTGGCGGGTGCCATGTTGATCTGCTCGGTCTGGGCTTTAACGGCTGGCTGCGGTAATGCGTTGGCCCAGGCCGCGGGGAATTGGACGGACATTCTGGGTGAAAGTTCGGGTGTCAACCGCTCTTTTTCGAGCGGCGAAACACAGGGCGGCTCCGGGACCGGTGTTCCGGACATTACCGCCGGATCCACACATGTCGAGTTGCAGGGTGTGGATATGGAAGTCCTTGAGATGCAGAGTAATCTGGCTTCGGATTTTTCGAGCGTGACGGATTTTAATTCCACAATGGCCAGCACTTTTACCACCAGCGCCAGCGGCGTCATGGCGGTTGCGGCGAATCGCGGCGCTTCGTCAAGCGGCGGGGGAGGCGGTGAGGATCTTGTCGATTGAGATTCGGCGCCCGGTAGCGGGTCAGTAATCCCAAGAGAGCCGGCTGTAGAAGTACTGAGTCGGTTCCTGAATGTCGGGCGGGAAGGCCCCTGCCGGCATGAATATTCCGTAGCGAAAACTCCATAAGAGATTCTGCATGAGCTGCCAGTGGATGTAAACGTCCCATTCTTGCCCAAGGGCATTCTCGTCTTCGACCGACTCAAAGTCGGATGTTCCACCCTCTTTTTCATCCTTGAAAAATAAGTAGGCCTTGGTTCCAATCAGCAAGCGTTTGAACGTCGGAACGTGTTCCAATGGCTGCAAGTTTGCACCCGCGCTGTATACGAACAGGTTCGAGAGGCGCGGTTGGAAGGCGTAGCCGGCGCCGTAATACCCGAAATACAGGAAGTTGTCGTCCGAAACGTCCGTCGTTCCGTTGACCGTATTGGTTACGAGAATGCGGTCGCCATCCCCCGATCCGTAGGCCGCTTCAGCTTCGATTGTAGGTTTGAGCGGAAGTTGATCCCATGAGTGCTTGCCGCCGAGGATCCAGGCCCAGGCGGAGACTTCTGTTTTACGCAGTTCGGAGCGCAGCGTGTCGGTATAGCCGCTTCCGGTCTCTCCGACAATTTCGCCCCACAGTTGAAGGCGTCCAAAAGGGTTGGCCGCGAAGCCCGAGCCGTAATAAAACGAATCGTAATGATAGGGTTGAGGGTTGTCCCACGGGAGTTCGCCGCTTTCGTCCTCCTGCCCTACGACATAACCGTAAAAGGAGATTCGGGGAACGACGTTGAGCGTCCATTCACCGCCGTAAAAAAACCGCTCGCCTTCTTTGTCGAATCCGGGGACGCTGAAATCGATATTGTCCAGACGCGGAGTTGTCTTGGCGACGAAATATTTGTGGGCCCATGCGCGGTTCGGGATTTCCACCTGAACACCGTCGCTGATCGCAAAATAAGCGAGGCCGCGGCCGACATATTGAACCTGGCGGCCCAGGGTCAGACGGATCGGATCCGCGCCCGCAGCCGTTTTGAAGTCTTTGACCACGAAGGCCAGGTCCAGCAGGGGACCTTCCACATCCGCCCCGATGCCGGTATAGGTCGGTCCGACACCGCGGTCGATGTTGTTGATGCTGCCCCGGACAAAACCCCGCCAATCAGCTAAAGCAAACGAGGTCCAAAGCGCGGCCCGTTCTTCCAGCGCCCAACGCAAGAAATCAGGGTTGGAGTCCTGATTGTCGATGTCCCGGTACCAGCGGAAAGTTGCGGACAAGTTGGCCCCATAAATGCCGGTCAGTCCGCCTAGAGCATAGGAGTTTTTCTGGTCTGCGCCGGCGGGTCCGACGGCTTGTGCGCCCTTCGATTCGTCCAGGGTGGTCGAGTATGCGTCTTCCTTGAGGGTGGTGCTTTGGCGCTCGTCGGAAATGGGCCGCAACTCGGCCGCTTGGACCGCATCCGCGGGCAGGAGGAAGGGGGCGGCGAGCGAAGCTGCGATGAAAGCGCTGAAAAATCGATGAGAAATTAACATGGTTGATAAAATTATATAAGATTGTATGTTAAAATTCTACATATATGATTAAACGAATACCGGCATTGGCCGCTCTTTTGCTGCTGACTACGGCGCTTTCTGCATTTTTTGTACTGGTGGTCAGCCGCGCGGACTTCATCGAAAACCTGCGGCTCAAATCCATCGACAGCCTGTTTGCGATGCGATCCTCTCTTTCTCCGGCCAGCCCCAGTCTGGCTCAGATCGTGATCGTCGGCGTCGACGACGAGTCCTTCACCCGCATGAAGCGCTCCTGGCCCTGGAGTCGGGATGTCTTTGCTTTTTTTCTGGAAAAATTAACCGCCGCCTCGCCCCGGGTGGTGGCTTTTGACTTCGTCTTCAGCGGCTCGGGTCCGAATCCCAAGGCGGATGCCTGGTGGGCCAAAACCATCGCTCAATCAGGCAATACGATTCTGGCGAGTTATTACGGCGCCGAAAACACGCTGGTCCTGCCGCATCCTCAAATCGCAGGAGCCGCGCTGGCACTGGGGCTGGTCGACAAACCTCAGGACGTAGACGGCAGCAACCGCAAAACACGGGCTTTTGTGGAGGAGAAAAACAGGACGATGTTTTCTTTGGCGATCGAGGCTTATTACCGCGGGATGGGTGCGGATCCGGCGCATTACTTGCGGGCGTTTCCCGGAAGACTGGAGTATGCGGAGCCGGAGATGCCCGACGCTTCGGCCTCGGGACGAACCGTTGCGGCGCAAACGGACCGGGAGGGAAAGATCTGGTTGTCCTACCGCTATCGGCCTGAGCGGTTCGCCTACGTGCCGTTTTGGCGCATTCTGCAGGGCGGGGAGGAATTGGCCAGGCTGAAGGGCAAAACGGTTCTCGCCGGGCCGGTCAGTCCGGTTTTTCATGACATTCATGCGACACCGATCGGCCGGATGCCGGGCGTTTTTGCCATGGCGAACGAGTTGGCCGCGCTGATGGATCGGGATTTTGTCCGGGAGCCGTTTGCGGACACGGAGGCCCTGTTCACGGTTCTGCTGGGGGTCTTATTCACGCTGGCGATCTACCGATTCGCCTTCGGCATCCAGCTGGCCGGGTATATCGGCATCTCCGTCATTTTTTACGGCTTGTGCGCAATTCTGTTCTGCCGGGCCGGATGGCTGATCGATCCGTTTTATCCCATCGTTGTGTTCACGCTCAACTTTATTTCCGTGGCGTCCTGGAAGGCGCTGAAGACGTTCTTGGACAACATCGCGCTTCAACGGCAGGTGATCACGGACAGTCTGACGGGATTGTACGGCCATCGCTTTTTGACCCTGAAACTTGGAAGCATCTTTTTGCACGCCATGCAGAACAAGCAGGAATTCTGCGTAGCGATGCTGGACGCCGACCATTTTAAAAAGGTCAACGACACATACGGCCATGACGTCGGCAACCAGGTGCTGATCGGAATCACCAAGGTGATGAAGCAGCATGTTCGGCGTCAGGACATCGCCGCCCGGTTCGGCGGCGAAGAGTTCTCGGTGGTGCTGATCGGCACGGATACGAAGGGCGCGCGGGAATGCCTGGAGCGGATGCGGAAGGCGATCGAGGATCTCGAATTCCATTCCGATAAAGGCAAGTTCAAGGTGACCATCAGCTCCGGACTTGTGTCGAATCAGAATCCGGCGGTGAAGACGTCCGACGATATGCTGAAGCTGGCCGATAAGGCGCTGTACCAGGCCAAGCAGGAGGGGCGCAACCGCGTCTGCACGGCATGATCAAGCGGTTGCGGGCAAAGAAAAACGCCGCATCTTGCGGATGCGGCGTTTTTCTTTTGAAGCTGAGTTCGGAGGACTTAGGCCTTGGCCGGGACGCGGCGGACGGGGGCTTTGGTCACCTTGCCGGCCTTGATGCACTTGGTGCAGACACGGACGACGCGGACGCCGCCGTTGACCAGAGCGCGGATGCTCTGAAGGTTCGGAAGGAAGCGGCGGGTGGTGATACCCGTGGTCTTCAAACCGATACCGCCGGCCTTTTTGGAAATACCGCGGCGGGCAATCTGCTTGCCGGTCAGGGGTTTTTTGTCGCAAACTTCGCAAATTCTTGCCATGTTGGGGTGCCTCTAAAGTCGTGAAAATGATGCCCGTGAAAGAGCAACAATTTAACACCCAAACCCCTGTACATCAAGATAAAAAGCAGGCGAACCCGCTCCTGCTTCCGCTGCGTTTCGTGAAGGGGGTGGGGCCCAAACGGCTCCTGGAGCTCGAGCGGCTGGGGATCCACACGGTGCGGGACCTCCTGTCCCACTTTCCGAGGCGGTACGAGGACCGGCGGCTGGTCAGGGACCCGGCGGGGGAGAAGGCGCTGTTTGAGGGTCGGGTGCGGCACGTGCGGCTGATCCGGACCCGGCGGGGGCCAACCATCCTGAGGCTCGAGCTGGATTCTCAGGCGGGTCCGGTCGCGGCGCTCTGGTTCCGGTCGGATTATCTGCACGAGACGTTCAAGGGGGTTGCGCGGATCGCGCTCTTCGGCCGTTTTGAGCGGAAGGCCGGCGAGATCCAGCTGATTCATCCGGACTACGAAGTGCTTGTCGAC
This sequence comes from uncultured Planctomycetia bacterium, assembly GCA_964430735.1. Lineage (GTDB taxonomy): Bacteria > Omnitrophota > Gorgyraeia > 2-02-FULL-51-18 > JAGOUK01 > JAGOUK01. The sequence goes on from CAYSFB010000003.1 coordinate 17,888, forward strand.
GGACCCGAGGCCCGGCGGACGCACACCGGCCGCATCGTGCCGTTTTATTCGGCGGGCGGTGACCTGACGCCGCGCGTCCTGCGCAGCATCGAATATCAGCTCCTCACCGACGCGCTCCCGCACGTGGACGACCCGTTCGCCGTCGAGATGCGCAAGTCGCTGGCCCTTGAGAACCGGCGCTTTGCGCTGAAAAGCATCCACTTTCCGTCAAACGAAGAGGATCTGGCGCGCGCGTACCGACGCTTCGTGTTCGACGAGTTCTTTTTTATCCAGCTGCTGCTCATGCTGCGACGCCACCGGCGCGCGGCGTCGCCGGCCGCCCGGATCAAGGCGGACGCTGCGGTGGCGGACGTGTTCGCCAAATTTCTCCCGTTCGAAATGACCGACGCGCAAAAAGGCGCGATCAAGGCCGTGGCCGCCGATCTGGACAACGCGAAGCGGATGAAACGCCTCCTTCAAGGGGACGTCGGCAGCGGCAAGACGACGGTTGCGGCATTCGCGCTATTCGCCGCCGCGCGCGACGGTCGGCAGGGCGCCATCCTCGCCCCGACCGAAATTCTGGCGCAGCAGCACTACATGACGCTGAGCCGCCTCTTTCTTGATTCGGGGATTCGCGTCGGACTCCTTTGCCGCGGTGTCTCGGCCGCCGAGCGGACCCAGACGCTGGCGGAGCTGGCCGACGGAACGATCGGGATCGTTGTCGGGACGCACGCGCTGCTTCAGGACGCGGTGAAGTTTAAAAAACTCGACATGCTGGTCGTCGACGAGCAGCACAAGTTCGGCGTGTTTCAACGCGCGCAGCTGGAGAAAAAAGCGTCCGCGCCGCACGTGCTCATGATGACCGCGACGCCGATTCCGCAGACGCTGGCGATGTCCCTTTACGGCGACATGGACGTGACGGAAATGAAGGGCCGGCCGGCAGGGCGCGGACGGGTGAGCACCTGCTGGACGGCGTCGGACCGGCGCGCGGAGATGATCGCGTGGATCCGACGCGAGGCGGAGCAGGGGCGGCAGGCGTACGTGGTGTATCCGGCGCTGGAGGCTGCCGCGGATGCGGCCGGCAGGATGAAGTCGGTCCAGCTCGGCGTGGAAGAGCTCCGACGCGAACTCAAGGATCTGAAGGTCGACTGGATCCACGGCAAGATGAGCGCGGACGAGAAAAAGCGTGCCATGGCGGGATTCGTGAAGAACCAAACGCAGGTGCTGGCGGCGACCACCGTGATCGAAGTCGGCGTCGACGTGCCGAACGCGACCCTCATGATCATCGAGAACGCCGAGCGCTTCGGCCTGAGCCAGCTGCACCAGCTGCGCGGGCGCATCGGCCGCGGAAAGCACGAAGCTTTTTGCGTGCTCATGTCCGACGCGGACGATCCGGCGTCGCGCGAGCGGTTGGAGGCTTTTTGCGAGACGGAGAGCGGGTTCGAGATCGCGGAAAAAGATTTGAAGCTGCGCGGTCCGGGCGACATCTGGGGTGCGCGCCAGCACGGACTTCCGCAGCTCAAGATCGGAAACCTGTCGCGCGACGGCGAAATCATGGCTGCAGCCCGCGCCGAAGCCGCCCGATGGATCGCGGAGGACCCGCACTTGAAAAAACCCGAGCACGCCGTCGCCCGCGAAGAGCTCAAGGCGCGCTTCCCGGAATTCACCGTATGAAAATTCTGACCGGCCGGCTCAAGGACACGCCGATTCCGTTCAAGGAACAGCCGGGGCTGCGGCCGACGCCGGACCGCGTCCGCAAGGCGATCATGGATTCGCTCGCGCACGGCTGGGACGGCGCGCAGGTGCTGGACCTTTACAGCGGGACGGGCGCGTTGGGGTTGGAGGCTATTTCGGCGGGAGCAGCGTCGGCGGTGTTTGTGGAATCGGATCGCCGGCGGGCGCAGGACATTGAGCGGCTCATCGGCTCCTGGGGACTGGACCAAACGTGCCGGGTCGAGGCCGGCGACGTGCTGGCGGTGATGGACCAGCTGGAAGACCGGGGCGAGCGCTTCGACCGGGTGTTTGCCGACCCGCCGTACGAGAAGGGTCATGCGTTGAAGACGCTGGAGTTTTTTAAGAACGGTGCGGCTTTGCAGCCGGGGGCCTGGCTGGTGATCGAGACCTATAAAAAGGAAGCGATGCCCGAGGCGCTGGGCCGGCTGGAATGCCGGCGCAGCGCTTTTTACGGCGATACGGCGGTCCACTACTATCTTTTGGTTTAGTTTTACTTCCGCTACCCGGCCAGAGTGTTGCACGGCCTAGCCGCATACTATATAATGCACAACCATTGTCCGACCGGCTCAAGATTTTGGAGGCCTCATGGCCAAAAAAGCGAAGTTGGCGATCTGTCCGGGAACCTTTGATCCGGTGACCTACGGTCATCTGGACCTGATCGACCGTGCGCTCAAAATCTTTGACCGGGTGATCGTCGCGGTGGCCGAAAACGCCGGCAAGGACCCGCTTTTTTCCCTGGAAGAGCGGCTGGACATGGTTCGGAACGCCACGGCGAAAAAGCCGGCCGTTTCCGTCGAAACGTTCGACGGGCTCGTCGTCGAATACGCGATGAAAAAGGGGGCGGCGGCCCTGATCCGCGGCGTGCGCATGCTCTCGGATTTCGAATACGAATTCCAAATGGCGCTCACGAACCGCAAGCTCGAGCCGCGCGTCGAAACGCTTTTTTTGATGCCGAACGAATCGTACGCGTATTTGACGAGCCGTCTGATCAAGGAAATTGCCAAGAACGGCGGCGAAACGCGATCCTACGTTCCCAAGTACGTCCACGGACGGCTCGCGGAACGCTTCGCGCGGCCCCGCAAGCGGTAAATATGGCCGGCCCGGGGACGACGGATATCCGGCGCATCGCGGTGCTGCATTTGCATCGGGGTCCGATGGACTTCGATACGACGGTTTCGGGCGAGGACTTCGATCTCGGCGCGGACGCGCCCCGGTTCCTCAAGCCGATCCGGATCACCGGCAACGTCTCGATCGTGGACGACCAGGTGATCGCGAGCGTCAAGCTGCGCGGTGAGGGGACGGCCCCCTGCGCGCGCTGCCTCGAAGACGCGAAGCAGGAATTCAATCAGGATTTTTTTCTGGCCTTCGAATTGCCGAAGGAACGTTTTATCGATCTTTTGCCCTTGCTCCGGGAAGAGATGCTTCTGGAGCAGCCCTTGCAGGTCCTGTGCCGGCCCAAATGCAAGGGGCTTTGCGCCGAGTGCGGAACGAACCTGAATACGGGTTCCTGCAAATGCGTCAAGCGGTCATAACGCGTCTCGTTCACCAACAGCAGTACACGTAAGGAAACCACCATGCCCAATCCCAAACGCCGGCATTCCAACGAACGCACCCGGAAGCGCCGTACCCACGACAAGATCACGTCCAACGCCGCCTCCAAATGCTCCCAGTGCGGAGCGGACCGCGAGCCGCATCGCGTGTGCGTGAAGTGCGGTTACTACAAAGGCAAGCCGGTCATCAGCGCCAAGGCCTAAGTGAGCCCCGACATCAGCCGTCCGCTCAAGATCGCGGTCGACGCCATGGGAGGCGATCACGCGCCCCGCGCGATCGTCGAAGGCGCGGTCGAAGCCGCCCGGGCTTACGACCACCACATCGTTCTCGTCGGCCAGACCGACGCGATCGAGCGTGAGCTGGCGCGGATCGGCGACCGGCCCCGGAACCTTTCGATCCATCACGCGGAGAGCGTGATCGGAATGTCCGAGTCGGCTTCTGTCAGCGTCCGCCGCAAAAAGGACGCCTCCGTCTGCGTCTGCGCGGACCTGGCCAAGGCGGAGCTGGTCGACGCCATCGTCACCGCGGGCCACACCGGCGCCGCGGTCGCGGCGACGACGCTCAAGCTGCGGCTGCTTGAAGGGATCGACCGTCCCGGCATCGGCATCGCGTTTCCGACGCTCAAAGGCCCGTCCTTCCTGATCGACGTCGGCGCGAACATCGAGACCAAGCCCATTCACTACCTCCAGTACGCGACGATGGGCGACGTGTATTTCCGCAACATCCTCGGCAAGCGCAACCCGACGGTCGGCATCCTCAACATCGGCGAGGAAGACTCGAAGGGGACCGAGAACATCAAGGAAGCGCGCAAGCTGCTCGAAGCCAGCAAGCTCAACTTCATCGGCAACGTCGAAGGCCGCGACATCTTCAACGGCAAGGTCGACATCATCGTCTGCGACGGCTTCGTCGGCAATGTCGTCCTCAAAGTCGCGGAGTCGATCGTCGACGTCATCGGCCAGCTCCTCAAGAAGAACCTCAAGAAAAATTACATGACGATGCTCGGCGCGCTCCTTTCGAAGTCGGCCTTCAAGGCCCTGAAGCGCGAAGTTGATTACACCGAATACGGCGGCGCTCCGCTTCTCGGCATCGACGGAACCTGCATCATCAGCCACGGATCCTCCAATCCCAACGCGATCAAGAACGCGATCCGCGTCGCGGGCGAATTCGTCCGCTGCCGCATCAACGAGCGCATCGTCCAGGAAGCGCGCCTCCTCAAAGGCAACGCCGCTTGAGTTCCTTCGGCATCGTCGGGATCGGCCATGCCGTCCCGTCCAAAATCCTGACCAATAAAGACCTTGAGCGGATGGTCGAAACATCCGACGAGTGGATTGTCACCCGCACGGGCATCCGTGAGCGCCGCATCGCCGAGCCCGGCGACGGGACCAGCCGCTGGGCCGTCGAGGCCGCGCGGAAGGCGATGGCTCAAGCCGGCGTCACCGCCGAAGAGTTGGACCTCATCATCGTCGGTACGACGACGCCCGACATGCCGCTGCCCTCTACTGCCTGCTTTGTGCAGCGCGACCTGGGCGCGAAGAACGCCGTCTGCTTCGACCTCGCCGCCGCCTGCGCGGGCTTCCTGTACTCCCTTTCGACCGCGCATCAATTCCTGATGTCGGGTGCCGCAAAGACGGCTCTCGTGATCGGCGCCGACCAGATCTCTTCTTTTTTGGACTGGAAAGACCGTTCGACCTGCGTGCTGTTCGGCGATGCGGGCGCGGCGGTCGTGGTGAAGGCCGTTCCGGGCCGCGGCATCATCGCGTGCTCGCTCGGATCGGCCGGAGAGCACGCCGACCTCCTCAAGATTCCGGGCGGCGGCTCCAAGAGTCGGCCGACCAATGCGACGGTCGCGGCCGGAGACCACTTTTTGAAGATGAGCGGTTCGGAAGTGTTCAAACTCGCCGTGCGCGGGATGTCACAGTCGATCGCGTCGGTTCTGGAAAAAGCCAATGTGAGCATCGGCGAAGTGGCCTGCATCGTCCCGCATCAGGCGAACATGCGCATCATCGACGCGGTCGCCGAACGTCTCGGCGTCGAAAAATCCAAAGTATTCCTGAATCTGGACCGTTACGGCAACACGTCCGCGGCTTCGGTTGCAATGGGGCTGTCGGAAGCGGCCGAGCAAAAAGTGATCAAGAAGGGCGACCTCGTCCTGTTGACGACGTTCGGCGCGGGCCTCGTCTGGGGCAGCGCGCTCATCGAGTGGGGGATTTGATGAAAGTCGGATATATTTTTCCGGGACAGGGCGCGCAGTTCGCCGGCATGGGCCAGGACCTCTACGCGCACTTCGCCGAAGCGAAGCAGGTTTATGACCGCGCGAACGAGCTGCTCGGGTTCGATGTGAAGCGGATTTCTTTCGAGGGTCCGGCGTCGGATCTGCAGAAGACCCGTTATGCGCAGGCGGCGATCTTCGTGAACAGCATCGCGGCGCTCAAGGTGTTCGAAGCCAAATACAAGCCGGCCGGCGAGACGATCGCGGCCGCCGCGGGTTTGAGTCTGGGCGAGGCGACGGCGCTGGTCGCGGCCGGGGCGATCGGACTCGACGAGGGTATCGCCTTCGTGCGGGACCGCGGACTTTTTATGGACGAAGCGTCGATTGAGGTTCCGGGGTCCATGGCCGCGGCGATCGGGATGACCGTCGCCGAGGTCGAGGCCGTTTGCGCGGAAACCGGCGCCGAGGTGGGGAATTTGAACTGTCCGGGGCAGATTGTGATTTCGGGCAAGAAGGCGATGGTCGAAGCGGCCGTGAAGCGCTGTCAGGAGCTCGGCAAGCGGGCGGTCCCGCTGGATGTGAGCGGCGCTTTTCATTCCACCTGCATGAACTCGGCCTGCCGCCGGATCGAGCAGGCGCTTACAAAGATCAGCGTCCGCCAGCCCGCCTATCCGGTCGTCTCGAACCTGACCGCTCAAGAAGAGGCCGATCCCGTCCAGATCAAAAAGAACCTCGTCGACCAGATGAATCATCGGACGCTGTGGGAAGACTCCTGCCGCCGGATGATCGCGATGGGGATCACCAAGTTTTATGAATTAGGCCCGGGCAAGGTCCTCAAAGGGTTGATGCGCAAGATCGACTCGTCGGTGACCGTCGTGTCGCTCGGAACCGCGGAAGACTTCAGAACGCTCGAATCCGGAGGGGCTCATGCTGCTCAAAAATAAGGTGGCTATCGTGACCGGCGCCTCGAGAGGCATCGGCCGGGAGATCGCGTTGAGATTTGCTCAAGAGGGCGCCAAGGTCGTTTTGGCCGCCCGGAACGTCGACCAGCTCAACGCCTTGAGGGACGAAATCAAGGCCCTGGGCCTCGAGGAGCCGTATGTAGTACCTACAGACGTTTCTAAAGAGGATTCTATACAATCCCTAGTGGATAGTGTCGTTGACAAATGGAACGAAATTGATATACTCGTCAACAATGCGGGCATCACCCGCGACGGTCTTTTGGTGCGCATGTCGGAAGAGGAATGGGACGAGGTCATGAACGCGAACCTGAAGGGTGCGTTCCTGGGAACCAAGGCCGTTGCCAAGCAGATGATGCGCCAGAGACGCGGCAGGATCATTAACATCGCCTCGGTGATCGGTCTCGTCGGCAACGCCGGCCAGGCCAATTACGCCGCCAGCAAGGCAGGGATCATCGCCCTGTCCAAGTCGGCGGCCAAGGAGCTCGCGAGCCGGAACATTCTGGTCAACGCGATCGCTCCCGGGTTTATCCAGACCGAAATGACGGATAAGCTTCCCGAAGCAGTCAAAAACGGCATTCTTCAAGCTATTCCGCTGAAAAAGTACGGCAGCGCCGCGGATGTCGCGGCTTCAGCAGTTTTTCTGGGTTCGGACATGAGCAATTACATGACCGGCCAAGTCCTCACTGTGGACGGCGGCATGGTGATGTAACCTCAACAAAAGAAGGAACAACGATGTCATCAGCAGATACCCAAACCAAAGTTAGATCGATCATCGCCGAGCAGCTCGGCGTCAAGGTCGAAGAAGTCGTTGATCAAGCGTCCTTTACGGACGATCTTGGCGCCGATTCGCTGGACACCGTCGAGCTCGTCATGGCGCTCGAAGAAGAATTCGGCATCGAAATCCCCGACGAAGACGCCGAGAAGATGCGTACCGTCGGCGACGCGATGCGCTACATCGCCGAAAAGTCCAAAGCCAACGCCGACTAAATTCCCATGTCCGAACGACGTGTCGTCGTCACCGGATTGGGCGCCATCACCCCGATCGGCCTGAATGCGGCCGATACGTGGGCAGCGCTTCTTTCCGGTAAGTCCGGCGTCTCCCGCATCACCCAATTTGATCCCAGCGCGCTGGAATGCCACATCGCGGCTGAGATCAAAGGATTCGACCCTCTCAAGGCCCTTCCCTTAAAAGAGTCGCGCCGCATGGAGCGTTTTACACAGCTCGCGGTGGCGGCCGCTTTTGAGGCCTGGCAGGACGCGGGTTTTCCGAAGGAAGCGGCGAACGCGTCGGACCGCGACGACTGGGGCGTCGTGATCGGTTCCGGTATCGGCTCCCTCAGTATCATCGAGAAACACCACTCCCTCTACCTCGAACACGGCACCAAGAAGTTCAGCCCCTTCATGATCCCGATGCTCATCATCAACATGGCGTCGGGCTGGACCTCCATGCTGCTCGGTCTCCGCGGCCCGAACATGGCCGCCGTGACCGCTTGCGCGACAGCGAACCACGCGATCGGCGAAGCGTTCCGGATGATCCAGCGCGGCGACGCGACCGTCATGGTCGCCGGCGGCACGGAGAGCTGCATCACGCCGCTCGGTGTCGGCGGATTCTGCGCGCTCAAAGCCCTTTCGACCCGCAACGACGCGCCCGAGCAGGCCTCCCGTCCTTTCGACAAGGACCGCGACGGGTTCGTGATGGGTGAGGGCGCGGGCATCGTCGTCCTCGAGGAATACGAGCACGCCAAGAAGCGCGGAGCCAAGATTTATGCGGAGCTGGCCGGCTATTCGGCGACGGGCGACGCGTTCCACATGACCGCGCCCCATCCGGAAGGCGACGGCGCGATGCGTGCGATGAAGCTCGCCATGAAGGACGCCAAGCTCAACCCCACCGATATCGATTACGTGAACGCGCACGGCACGTCCACAGCGATGAATGACCAGATCGAAACGTTCGCGATCAAACGGGCGTTCGGCGACCATGCCAAAAAGCTCCAGATCAGCTCGACCAAATCCATGACCGGGCATCTGCTCGGCGCGGCCGGCGGCGTGGAATTCGTCGCGTGCTGCAAATCCATTCAGGAAGACGTCCTGCACCCGACGATCAATCAGACGACGCCGGATCCGGACTGCGACCTCGACTACATTCCGAACGCGGCCCGCAAGACCAAGGTCCGCGCGACCATTTCGAATTCGTTCGGCTTCGGCGGCCACAACACCTGCCTCGTATTGAAAAAGGTTTAATCGACCATGGCGAATCTCCTCCAAGGCAAGCGCGGGATCATCTTCGGCGTCGCGAACAAGCGGAGTCTCGCGTGGGCGATCGCCCAAGCCGCGCACCGCGAAGGCGCCGAAATCGCATTGACCTATCAGAGCGAGCGCCTCAAGGAAAACGTCGACGAGCTCGCGCCCGCGGTCGGAGCCAAACTCCTCCTGCAGTGCGAGGCGACCAAGGAAGAAGACCTGGCCCGCGTGTTCGCGGAAGTGGAAAAGCAATGGGGCCGCCTCGACTTCATGGTCCACGCGATCGCGTTCGCGAAGGCCGATGACCTGGAGGGCGAGTACATCAAGGCGTCTCCGGACGGATTCGCGCTGGCCCTCAACGTGAGCGCCTACACTTTGACCGCGATGGCCCGTGCCGCGCGTCCGCTTCTGGCCAAGGCCGAAAAGGGCGGGGCGATCGTGACGCTGACTTATCTCGGCGGCGAGCGCGTGATGCCCGGTTACAACACGATGGGCGTCGCCAAGGCCGCGCTCGACATGAGCGTCAAATACCTCGCCAACGACCTCGGCGCGCAGAATATCCGCGTCAACGCCGTCTCAGCCGGGCCCGTGAACACGCTGGCCGCCCGCGGCATCCACGGCTTTTCGGAAATCCTGAAACACGTGCGGGAAAAAGCTCCTCTCAAGCGCAACATCGAAGCGGCGGAAGTCGGCGATGCGGCGGCGTTTCTCCTGAGCGACATGGCCCGGGGGATCACGGGGGAGATCGTGCACGTGGATGCAGGCTTCAGCATCACTTCGTAGCCCTTTTCCTCTCTTAGTACCCCTTAATACCCGTTAGTATCGGTTGACAAAAATTTAGCGCACAGCTAAAATTGTTTTGGTTTTTTGAATTATTTGCTGCGAACGATCTTCCTATTAATTAAGAGGTAAGAATGCATTTTAAGAAACTCGAGATCATCGGTTTTAAGTCGTTCGCGGAAAAAACCAAGCTCGAATTCCACCCCGGCGTGACGGCCATCGTCGGCCCCAACGGCTGCGGCAAATCCAACGTCTCCGATTCCATCAAGTGGGTGCTCGGCGAGCAAAGCGCGCGCAGCCTGCGCGGCCATCGGATGGAGGACATCATCTTCAACGGCGCGGCGATGCGCGAGCCGGTCAACTTCGCGGAAGTTTCCATCACCTTTTCGAACGAAGACCGTTCGGTTCCGCTCGACTACGACGAAGTCGTCATTTCGCGCAAGCTGTACCGCAGCGGCGAATCCGAATATCTCATCAACAAGAGCCAGGTCCGCCTCAAGGACATCCAGAGTCTGCTCGCGGGCACGGGGCTCGGCGTCGGCAATTATTCCGTCATCGAACAGGGCCGCATCAACCAGATCCTGACCGCCAAGCCCGAAGACCGCCGCACCCTCTTCGAGGAAGCCGCGGGCATTACGCGCTTCAAACAGCAGAAAAAGGAAGCGCTCCGCAACCTCGAGGCCACCGAGCAGAACCTGCAGCGCGTCACCGACATCATCGTTGAGCAGAAACGGCAGATCGGTTCGCTCGAGCGCCAGGCGAAGAAAGCCGAGGCCTACAAGCGCGACTTCGAAAAACTGAAGACCCACGATCTCATCGTCGCGCGCGAAGAGCGCGAACAGTTCATCCAGGCGCTCGACGCGCGCCGGGCGATGAGCGAAGAACTCAAGACCGGACTCGAAGAGCTCGCGGGCCTGTGCGCGTCCGCCGAAGAGGAATTGGCCGACGCGCGCGCGGCGCTGCAGGCGATCGATCAGGAGTACCAGGAGACGAAGTCCCAGCACCTGATCCTTGAGAACCAGATCAAGAACAACGACGAAAAGATCGCGATTTTTTCGACCTACATCGAGGAGATCCGCACGAAACTCGCCGAGATTGATTCGGCTGCGGCCGAAGCGACGCAGCGCGTGGCGGGACTTGAAGCTGAGGAGGCGGGTCTTGCGGAGACGCTGGTTGCGATTGAGGCGGAGCGCGAAGCGGGGCAGCAGCTCGTTGAGGAATCCGAGGCGCTCTTTGCCGGGATCGAAGCGGAGCTGGCGTTGGCCAAGGAAGAGGCGGCGTTGCTCAAGACGACTTTGTCGGACGCCGTTGAAGAAGAGCATCGCGCTGAGAGCGCGCTGGGCCTGACGGCGAGCGAACGAGCCGCCAAGGAAGCCGACCGCGCCGAAACGGCCGCCGAAATCCACTCGCTGGACGTCCAGCAGCAGATCATCAGCGACGAATGCCGCACGGCCGAAGAGCAGGCGCATGCGCTCGCTCAGGAAATCCGCGAGCGGATTCTCGAGCGCGAACGGCTCGAGGCGCAGCTGGCGCAGGATCGCGACGAAAAGAACTCGCTCGACGCGCAACTGGCGGAGATGCATCAGGACGCGGCTTCGAAGCGCTCGAAGCTTGAGATGATGGAAAATTTTGCGAAGAGCCACGAGGGGTTTTCCCAGGGCGCACGCCATATCCTTGGTTTGGCCCAGTCGGAGCCGGCGTGGGAATCGCGCGTGCTCGGCGCGTTGGCGGACTTGGTCGAAGTCGACCGCGGTTACGAAGTCGCTGTGGAATCCGCGCTCGAGACCCTCTCCCAGGCCATTGTCTGCGAGCGGGACGAAGACGTGACCGAATTGTCGCGCCGCCTTCGCGACGCGAAGCAGGGGCGGGCGGTGCTCCTCCGGCTGGACGCCGCGACGGATGCTTTGAATTCCATGCCCGCAGTCGCTCTCGAAGACGGACTGCGCCGGCTCAGCGACGTGACCCGCGCGGAAGAGCGCGTGGCGCGTCTGTACAGCCACCTCGTCCGGGACATTTATGTCGCGACCGATCCCGCCCAGGCGGCCGCCTTGAGCCGCCGGTATCCGCACGCCGTGTTCGTGACGCGCGAGGGCGAAGCTTACCGCTCGATGACGGTGCTCGCCGGAAGCGCGGACTCGTCCGAAGAGAGTCTGATCTTCGGCCGCGAAGGCCGCATCAAAGAGATCAAGAACCAGCAGGTCGAGCTGCAGCTGGAGACGGAGCGTCTCACGGTCCGCCGCGACCAGGTCGCCGCGCACATCGCCGCGATCGAAGAGAATCTGAAGCAGCAGGGTGAGCTTGTGCCGCGCCTCCAGGTGAAGCTGGCCGACGTGCAGAGCCGCAAAGAGCATCGCGGTAACGAGCGCGGCAAGATCCAGGAGCGTCTGGACCGCCTCCGTGTGTCGTTGTCCGATCTTGAGACGCGCCTGGCCGCGCTGAGCGGCGAAGAGGCCGTACTGCGCGACTCGCTCGAGACGGCGAGCGCGCGGAAATCCGAAGCCGAAACGCGTTCCGCTTCTTTGCAGGAGATCATCGACTCGGCCGCCCAGCGGCGCGAGGACGGGCTGGTCGAAATTACCCGTCGCAAGTCCCAGTTTGAAACGGTGCTCGAGCGTTCTGAGCAGGCCAACCGCAACCTGGACCGCCTCCGCGAAGCGCTCCGGGTCGAGCGTGCCGCGACCGAGATGCGCCGCCGCGACCAGGAAAGCCTGGTGAGCCGCGAAGCCGAAACGCGCGAACAGCTCGACGCGCTCCAGTCGCAGTCGATGCAGCTGACCCAGGAGCGCGAGACGCTGCTCGAGCGCCACAACGCGATCGCGATCGAAAAGGAAGATCGTGCCGCGCGCCTGGTCGAGACCGAGAGCCGTCACGCAGAGCTTTTTCAGCGCCAGCAGTCCGACCGCGAAAAGATCCATGGGCTCGAGATGGACATCGAGCGCTCGATGCACGAAGCGCAGCGCCTCAAGGACAGGATCCTGGCCGCGTACCAGATTGATTTGGACAACGAACCGGTGCTGACGATGATCGCCGAGCTTCCGGCCCTGCCGGAACGCGCCGAGGGCGAAGAAGCGCCGGCGGGTGATGCGGGCGAAGGGCAGGGGCAGGCGGCCGCCGCAGCCCAGCCCCAGCCGGAGCCGATCGTTTATGACCCTAATGCGGGCCGTCTGGATCCGGTGGAAGCCGAGGAATTGCGCCAGAAGCTCGCCAAGATGGGCCCCGTGAACCTGGTCGCGATGGAAGAGTACGAAGACCTCCAGAAGCGCCATGAGTTCCTGTCCCGCGAGAAGGAAGATCTGCTGCGCGCCAAAGACGACATCCACAAGGCGCTGCTCAAGATCAACCGCACGACGCGCGAAATGTTCATCGACACGTTCACGAAGATTCAGGGTTACTTCGTCGATTACTTCAAGCTGCTCTTCAACGGCGGAACCGCCGAGATCGTTCTGCTCGACGAGGGCGACGTCCTCGAGAGCGGTATCGAGATCGTGGCGCGTCCTCCCGGCAAGAAGCTGAACAGCATTACGCTGATGTCAGGCGGAGAACAGGCTCTCACCGCGATCGCGCTCATGTTCGCGGTCTTCAAGGTGAAGCCCAGCCCGTTCTGCGTGCTGGACGAAATCGACGCCCCGCTCGACGATTCCAACGTCCAGCGGTTCGCCAACGCGCTCCAGGAATTCATCAAGGAGTCGCAGTTCATCATCATCACGCACAACAAACGCACCATGTCGGTCGCGGACGTCCTGTACGGCGTCACGATGCAGCGGTCGGGCGTTTCGCAGGTGGTGTCGGTGAAGTTCGGCGGCGACGGCCCCGTTCTGGGCCAGGCGATGGAAAACAAGGAAGCCGACGCGTCGAAGCTCAGCGAATCGCCGAGCCGGCAGCAGATGATCTCGGAGAACCTCGCCTAGAAATAAATAGTACGTGTCCCTAATTCATCAACCCGGGAGATGGGTGACCGTCTCCCGGGTTTTTTATTTGGAGGCGGGGCGCTCGGACGGGGGAAGGTAGGCGCGGGCGCAGTTTTTGCCGGCGGCTTTGGCGGCGTAGAGGGCGGCGTCGGCGCAGTAAATGAGCTTTTCGCGTTCGAGCGCGTGCTCGGGGTAGGTGGCGATGCCGATCGAGACGGTGATGGTCTTGAGCGTTTGCATGTTGAGGACGCCGGTGGACTTGGACTCGATCTGGCTGCGGAGTTTTTCGGCGATCTCGAGGGCTTCTTCGCGGGAAGTGCCGGGGAGGATGACGGCGAACTCTTCGCCTCCATAGCGAGCGAGCGTGTCGCTTTTTCGCAAGGCGCGGAAGGCCGTTTCGGCGACGAAGCGGAGGGCGCGGTCGCCCTGTTGGTGGCCGAGCTGGTCGTTGTACTTCTTGAAGTCGTCCACGTCGAAGAAAAGGACCGAGAGCGGCGCCTTGACCAGCTGGGCGGACTGGATCGCCCAGAGCAGGAGCTCCTGGAAGCGCGCGTGGTTCCAGAGGCCGGTGAGCGGGTCGCGGCGCGAGCGGTCGACGGCGTGGCTGTAGGCCATCGCGTTCTCGATCGCGAGGCCGGCGTGGTCGCCGAGCATCGTCAGGTCGCGGATCTCGTCGCGCGTGATGGGGCTGCGGTTCGAAATATTGTCGACGAGCAGGACGCCGATCACATGGTCCTTACCTTTGATCGGGACGGCGACGAATTCGCGGCTCTGGATCTCGTCCAGGAACGGGTCGCGGATCGCGGCGCGGGCTTCGGGTGTGAGGACGGTCATGGGAGCGGCCTCTCTCAGCACGCGGTCGAAGACGAGTTCGCGGGTGACGAGCGCGCGGTAGCGGCGGACAGCGTCGTTGAGGCCCACGTCGATGCGGCCTTGGGACTTGCGGTAAATATCGAGAAAGCCGTCGAGCTGCAGCTTGGCGGCGCCGATGTCGTGCCAGATGCGGGCGGCTTCTTCGGGGGTTTTGGGGCCGATGCCCATGACGCCGGTGAGGGCGTCGCCGGATTCGCTCAGAAGGAAGAGGATGGCGCGGTTGAATCCGAGGCCTTCGTGGCTGGTGACGGCGCTCAAGATCAGGAAGTTCAGCTCGTCGAGTTGGATCGTGCGGCGCATCAAATTCCCGATCTCGTACAGGAGCAAAAGTTGCCGCCGAACCTTGCGCAGTTCGGCTTGTAATTTGGTTGCTTCCATATTAGTATCAGGCTTTTAAGGCGTGATTAATTTTACTCACAATTGACAATAGTGTACCCCATGGCCCAAACCCCCGCCACTTCACAAAACAACCGCCTCGCGCCGCCCGACACCGAGTCGGTTCGGCGGCTTTTTGACGCGATCGCAGCGCGGTACGACCGGTTCAACTCCCTTTCCAGCTTCGGGCGGGACGGGGCGTGGCGGCGTGCGGCGCTGGAGTTCGTGAAGCCCGGGATGCGGGTGCTGGATTTGGGGACGGGGACGGGTGATCTGGCGCTTGAGGCGGCGCGGCGAGCGGGCTCGGACGGCGCTGTCGTCGGGATCGACGTTTCGCAGCCGATGCTCGGCTTTGCGGCGCGGAAGACGGCGGAGCGCGAGGCCAAGGCGGTGGCGGCGGGCGTGCTGCCGGCGCCGATCCGCTGGGTGCATCGCGGGGCGCAGGAATTGCCGTTGGACGGCGAGCCGTACTTCGACGCGGCGGTGTCGGCGTTTGTACTGCGGAACGTACATAGCGAGATCGGCCGCGTGCTCGAGGGCGTCAAAAAAAGTCTGAAGCCCGGAGGGCGGATTTCGTTCCTGGATTTGACGGAGCCGGAGTCGCGATTTTTGGCCTGGGGGTCGCGGGTTTACATGTCGACGGTGGTACTCGTGATCGGGACGCTGGTGTTCCGGGACGCGGAGCCGGTGCGGTATCTCAAGCAATCGATGCAGCGTTTTTTTAGGGCGAGCGAGTTCAAAGCATTATTAGAGAAGGCGGGATTCGTGAAGGTGCGGTCGCGGGCGTTTTTGTTCGGCGCGGTGACGCTGTACGAGGCGGAAAAAGCTTAAAGGTTTTTTTAAAAAATATTCATGCGTGGTTATGACGATTTAAAAAGCTGGGTGGCGGCGATGGAGCGGGCGGGGGAACTTGTGCGTGTGAAGGTCGAGGTCGACCCGATCCTCGAAATCGCCGAAATCGCTGACCGGGAGTCCAAGAAGCCCAATGGCGGCAAGGCGCTTCTCTTTGAGAATGTGAAGGGCTCGAAGCTGCCGGTCCTCATCAACGCTTACGGGTCGTACGCGCGGACGGCGTTGGCGATGGGGCTTAAGGATTTTTCGGAGGTCGGGACGATGGTCGGCCGGCTCCTCAATGAGGAAGTGCTGCAGCAGGGCTGGGTCGAGAAGTTCAAGATGGCCGGTGAGCTCGCGAAGGTCGCGATGGTGTTTCCCAAAGTCGTCGGGTCGGGGCCGTGTCAGGAGATCGTGCTCACGGGCGATCAGGTTGACCTGGGGCTGCTTCCGATCATTCAGTGCTGGCCGAAGGACGCCAACCGATTCATTACATTTCCGTCGGTGATCACGAAGGATCCGGAGACGGGCAAGCGCAATGTGGGCATGTACCGGATGCAGGTTTTTGACAAGAAAACGACCGGGATGCACTGGCAGACGCAAAAAGACAGCGCGATCCATTCGGCCAAGAGTCGGATGCGGTCCAAGCGGCTTGAGGTCGCGGTTGTGATCGGGGCGGATCCGTCGGTGACATTCGCCGGCATCGTGCCGCTGCCGTTCGGCGTGGACGAATTTATGCTGGCGGGCTTCCTGCGCGGGAAGCGGCTGGACCTTGTGAAGTGCAAGACGATCGACCTCGAAGTGCCGGCGAACGCCGAGATCGTGCTCGAGGGGTTCGTTGATCCGGACGACTTGCGCGAAGAGGGGCCGTTTGGCGACCACACCGGCGTTTACACACCGGTCGAAATGTTTCCTGCGTTCCACATCACGGCGATCACGATGCGGCGCGAACCCGTTTACATCACGACAATTGTGGGCAAACCCCCGATGGAGGACCTCTACATGGGCAAGGCAGTGGAACAGATCTTTTTGCCGGTGCTGAAGAAGCAGATCCCGGAGCTCGTGGACATGAACTTCTTCCAGGAAGGCACATTCAACAACGCGGTGATCGTTAGTATCGACAAGCAGTACCCGTTCCAGGCGCGCAAGGTCGCGCACGCGATCTGGGGGCTCGGGCAGCTGAGTTACATGAAGGTCGTGATCATCGTCGACAAAACGGTGAACGTGCACGACGTGTCGGCGGTGGCGCTGGCCGTTTTCAATAATATTGATCCCAAGCGTGACTGCTTCTTCGTTGAGGGGCCGGTCGATACTTTGAATCACGCCGCGCCCGTGCGGGACTTCGGTTCCAAGATGGGCATCGACGCGACCGCCAAGTGGAAGGAAGAGGGTTACACGCGCGTCTGGCCCGACGAGATCGAAATGGACGAGGCCACCAAGGCCAAGGTCACGGCCCGCGCGGCCGAATACGGCATTCAGTAGCGCATTCCTCAAGAAAGATCCCGAGACCCCATGAGACCCTTTTTTGAAAAAAATCGCGTATTTCTGGAGATGATCAAGTTTGAGCATACGGTGTTTGCGCTGCCGTTTGCTTATCTGGGGTATGTGTTTGGGGCGGGCGGGGAGTTGGATTTGCGGGAGCTTCTGCTGATCACGATTATTATGGTCGCGGCGCGGACGGCGGGGATGTGTCTCAATCGGATTATTGATATTCGGATCGATGCGAAGAATCCGCGGACGCAGCGGCGGGCGTTGGTGACGGGGGAGCTTAGTAAGAATTTTGCGATCGGGGCGTGTGCGGTGAGCTTCGTCGTGTTTATCGCGGCGGTGTTTCAGCTGCCGAAGATCTGTGTCGAACTGCTTCCGGTGGCGGTTGCGCTTCTGGTGGCTTACCACTTCATGAAGCGGTACACGATCCTGTGCCACTTCGGCGCGGGACTGGTGCTGGCTTGCGCGCCGATCGGCGGGTGGCTGGCGGCAACGGGGGTGATGGAGCCGGGGGCGATCGCGCTGGGGTTGGGTGTCATGTGCTGGGTGGCGGGGTTCGACATCTTCTACAGTCTGCAGGACGCGGACTTTGACCGGTCGGCGCGGCTCTACTCGATCCCGGCGCGGTACGGGGAGGAAACGGCCCTCAAAGCGGCTGTTTGGGCCCATGTGGGAGTTCTGATTTTATTCTCGGCGGTTGGTATAATGTTGCGGTCCAACGGGGTGTATTGGGCGGCTTTGGGGCTTGCGGCGGCCATTCTCGGGATCGAGCACTTTTTGGTCCGGCAGGACCGCGCCAAGTATGTGAATACGGCTTTTTTTACGCTCAATGGGGTTCTCAGCATCGTTTTTTGCGGCATCGCGGCCTTCAGCATGCCGATCAAGTTCGCGCAGTAGCGGCAACCGAACGGTTTTTTTCATGAAGCACATTATTTTTGCCGTGACGGGCGGGTCGGGGGCGCCGATCGCCCAGAGGACGCTTGAGCTTTTGCTGGCGGCGGAGGATGTGCGGGTCACGATGCTGATGAGCGATTACGCGCGCGACGTCTGGCGCGCCGAGAACGGGATCGACCTCGGTAAGACTCAAGGCGACCTCGCGGCGGGCCTCGCCAAACACTTTACGCTGAACAGCCGGTTCGAGCTCATGGAAATTCGGAACATGGCCGCGCGCGTGTCGTCCGGTTCCGTGCAGAACGAAGGCATGATTATCGCGCCGTGCAGCATGTCGACGCTGGGCACGATCGCCAATGGGATCACGATGAACCTCATCCACCGCGCGGCGAACGTGATGCTCAAGGAAAAGCGGCAGCTCATTCTGGTCCCGCGCGAGAGCCCGTACAGCCCCATCCATCTCAAGAACATGCTGGAGCTGGCGCAGTGCGGCGCGCATATCGTCCCGGCGACGACGGCGTTTTACCACCAGCCGAAGACGGTGGGGGACATGGTCGACTTCGTCGTGATGAAAGTTCTCGACCTGGCGGGCGTCGCCCACGGGCTCGACAAACGCTGGAAAGGCATCGAAACCGACTAACATGCAGGACTTCAGCTAAACATGCAGGTCATCCAGGAATTCACCGACATCTGGGCCAAGGTCCAGGCAGGCACCCCGCTCACGCGCGAAGACGGCTACCGCCTCATCAAATCCACGAACCTGGCCGAGCTCGGCTACATGGCCGATTACGTCCGCCGGAAAAAGCACGGCAAGAAGACCTACTTCACCCATTCGATCAACGTGAATTACACGAACCTGTGCGTGCTGACGTGCAAGTTCTGCGCTTTTTCGCGGACGAAGAAGGATCCGGATCATTACACGTGGACCGTGGACGAGATCACCAACAAGGTCCGCAACGCCGCCAAGAAGGGCGTCTGGGAAGTCCACATCGTCGGCGGGCTTCACCCCGACAAGCGCATGGATTACTACGAAGACATGTGCCGCAGCATCAAGGCGGCCTGCCCGGGCGTCCTCATCCAGGGCTTCACGGCGGTCGAGCTCGACCTGTTCGCGCGGCAGAACAAGATCGACGTGCGCGAAGTCCTCACGCGCCTCAAGGCGGCGGGCCTCGGCGGCGTGCCGGGCGGCGGGGCGGAGATTTTTGCGGAAAAAGTGCGCAAGGAGATCTGCGGGACCAAGATCACCGGCAAACGCTGGCTCGAAGTTCACGAAGTCGCGCATGAAGTCGGCTTCCGGACCAACGCGACCATGCTCTACGGCCACATCGAAAGCCCCGAGGACCGCGTGGACCACATGATGGACCTGCGCGACCTGCAGGACAAAACGGGCGGCTTCCTGGCCTTCGTGCCGCTGGCCTACCTCCCGGAAAACAACGAGCTTCAATGCCCGCGCACCACGGGGATCACCGACCTGCAGGTGCTGACCGTGTCGCGCCTGCTCCTCCACAACTTCGACCACATCCGCCAGCTCTGGAACTACGTCGACAAAAAGCTCATCCAGGCCGCCCTCTACTTCGGTGTGGACGACCTCGGCGGAACCAACTACGACGAGACGATCGCGCGCGAAGCCGGCTGTCATGAGTCGGGCTTTACCCACGGCGAGCTGATGGACCTCATCCGCCGCACGGGGCACGAGCCGGTCGAATCCAATTCCATCTATTCCGAACTGCGCAAGGACGAGCTCGTCGCAGCTTAACCGATGACCCCGACCCCCAAGACCCTGCGGCTCGGCTCGATCGCGTACATCAATTCGCTGCCGGTCGACCTGGGGATCCTGAAGGGCGCGGTCGATCCGGGTCCGGATGTCACCATCATCCCGGACGTTCCGAGCGGCCTTAATGCGCACGTGATCGCCGGCCGGTTGGACATCACTCCCGTTTCTGCGCTTCATTACGCCGACAACGCCGACAGCCTGGTCCTTTTGCCGGACCTTTCCGTGAGCTCCGAGAGCGGCGTGCAGAGCGTGCTGTTGTTTTCGAAGCGGCCGATCCTTGAGATCGGGCGCGCCCCGATCCGCATGACCGATCAGGGGAGGACGACGCCGGCTCTTTTGAGGATTTTGCTCGAGAAGCGCTACGGGCTCAAGCCCCTGTACCTACTCGGGCCCTCGACCTCGGACCTGTCGACGGTCCTGGACGACGCGATCCTGCTCATCGGCGACGACGCGCTGCGCGCGGCGGATTCGCCCGAGGCCGCCGGATGGCAGGTGACCGACCTCGCTCAGGAGTGGCAGGCCTGGACCGGCCGCCCGTTCGTGTTCGCGGTCTGGACCGCGCGCCGCGACTTCTGGCAGAAGCATCCCGACGACGTGCTGCGCGTACTCGCGGCGCTGCTTAAAAGCCGCCGGTGGGCCGCGGAGCATGAGTGGGAGCTGATCGACGAAGCCGAGCTTCGCAGCGGCCTCAAGCCCGACCGGCTGCGGCGCTACTACAAGGAGCTGCGGTTCGACATGGACGTGACGCTCGTGAAGGGGATGATGCAATATTTTGATATGGCGGCGCAGTTCGGGATCCTCCGCAAGGCCCCGAAGCTGGAATGGCTGCCGGCAGGACTGGCAACGCAACAAGGAGCGACGACGCATGGTTAACGCACGGCAAGAAGTGGAACGACTGCTCGACAAGGCCGAATCCGGCCAGCGGATCACGACGGCGGAAGGGGAGCTCCTCTTCACCGAAGCCAATCTTTTTGAGCTCGGCGCCGTCGCCGAGCGCCTGAAGCACCGGCGCGTTCCGGGTTCCGACAAGCAGGCGACTTTCGTCGTCGACCGGAACATTAACTACACGAATTACTGCAACTCGCTCTGCAAGTTCTGCGCCTTCTACCGCATCCCCGGCGACACCAAAGAGGGCTATGTCCGCGGCATCGACGAAATCTTCCAGAAGATCGACGAACTCGTCGCCATCGGCGGCACCCAGGTCCTCATGCAGGGCGGCCACAACCCCGACCTCGGAATCGAGTACTACGAGGACCTGATCTCGAAGGTGCATGCGAAGTTTCCGCAGGTGATCATCCACTCGCTGTCGGCCTCGGAGATCTGCCACATCGCCAAGACCTCCAACATCAGCCGCAAGGAAGCGCTCGAGCGCGTCCGCGCAGCCGGCATGGAATCGCTCCCCGGCGGGGGTGCCGAGATTCTCGTCGACCGCGTCCGCAACCGCATCAGCCCCTTGAAGACGAAGACCGCCGACTGGGTCGACGTCCACCGCACGGCCCACCAGCTCGGCATGAAGGGCACCGCCACGATGGTCTACGGCTTCGACGAAACGATCGCCGAGCGCATGGAGCACTTCGAAGTGGTCCGCAAGCTCCAGGACGAAACGGGCGGCTTCCGCGCCTTCATCCCCTGGAGCTTCATCTCCGAATCCACGGAAATGGACCTCCCGCACCGCACCGGTGACGAATACCTCCGTATGCTCGCTATCAGCCGCATCATGCTCGATAACATCCAGCATCTCCAGGCAGGTTTTGTGACCGAAGGGGAAAAGCTCGCCCAAGCCGCCCTGAGCTTCGGCGCGGACGACTTCGGCGGGATCCTCATGGAGGAGAACGTGGTGACCGCGACGGGATTGGAGTTTAAGGGATTCCCGAAAGAAGAGGCGGTTAGGCAGATTCGGGAGGCGGGTAAGATACCTATACAACGTAATACTAGATACGAGTTAGTGCAAGCATTTCTCGATTTACTCAATTAATTATGAAAATGTTGAATGATGATGTTCGTCCGGGTTTTCATCGAGCGTTCAACTCGGTTGATTATACGGAGAGCGAACAACTAATCTTACGTAAATTATCCCAAGAATGGTACATAACGAAATCAGGCACTCCGATTAACTTGGGAGCCTCCAGTTACAGATATTTCTTTATGAAGCCCACGGCGATTTTTTCTGAGATGTTCAATATTGATAGAGAAATCGTCTGCATTTTCAGCCCATACACTCATTTTGAACCAAGAACATTAGACGCCTTTGATGAAGCGGTAGCGAAATCCCCTCAATTACGGTTAGAAAGCGTATGCCGCGTTTTAATAAGTGCAACTGAGAGCATTGAACAAAAAATTGAAGACTTGATCAAATCCGATCCTGAGCAGCCTGTTGTAATTCCTTTCTCATACAAAGAATTGTTGGATACTAAAGACCCTTACTTTATCCGCAATCGATTTCGCAGACACTTTTACTCAAGAGATTTGTTTGCTTTTTCTTCACCCCTCAAGAAAGATTTGTACTTTTTTGGGCGCAACCCACTCGTCCATGATCTTGTTAACAGACACAGATCTGGCGAGCATGCCGGATTGTTCGGTCTCCGTAAGAGTGGTAAAACTTCTATCATCTACGCAATCGAGCGATTGATGAGCGCAAATGATGAAGTGTATGTGTCGATCGATTGCGAGAGCCCGTCCATTCACAGGCTTCGCTGGTATGAGTTGCTGCATAAAATCGTTGCTAAGTATCACGCTACTAGAGATTCAAAAATAAGCTTGCGGCCTATGCAAGAATATACAGAGAAAATGGCTGCCGAGTTATTTGAATCCGAGATATTAGCTATTTACGGGTCAAAAAAGCGCAAAAGATCTCTATTTGTTTTTGATGAAATAGAGCACATATCACCCGACACAGGCTCTTCAGAACATTGGAAATCAAATGAAGATTTTGTGCTTTTTTGGCAATCCATGCGAGCATTTCATCAGCGCCATAGTGAAGTTATGACTTATATGCTCGTTGGCACCAATCCGTCAGCAGTTGAACGGGCGAAGTTATGTGGAGGGGATAATCCGTTATTTGGTTCCATTCCTGTCCAGTATGTGCCGAGTTTTACCTATGAGCAAGTGCGCGAAATGGTTAGAAAACTTGGTAGGTATATGGGGATAAAGTTTGATGAGATGGTATTTGCCAAAATTGCCGAAGAATGGGGTGGTCACCCTTTTTTGATCAGGCAATTTTGTAGCAAGATTAATAGTGCATGCACAGGGGATCGGCCGATAAACGTTGATAGGGCCATGTATGAATCGGTAAAGAGATCATTCGCTGAATCAGCCGATGATTATCTAGAGTCTATCGTCCAAGTCTTACACGATTGGTATCGGGATGAATATGACATGTTGATGTTTTTGGCGATGAATGATCACGAGACATTCAAGAAATTCGCCACAGACCACAATCTCTACACGCGCCATTTGTTGGGATATGGACTTATACAGCAAAGTGAACACGGCTTCACTTTTATAATTAGCTCGCTTCGAGAGCATCTCGCCAAAAAGCATAAATTCAAAAAATTAAACATGACTACTCAAGAAATGGTCGATGAATGCTCTGCTCGTCGAAATCAGCTTGAAAAGTCCTTAAGATTGCTTACGAAAAGACTAATGAAGTTGGAGTATGGAGATAAAGCGGTCGAGGTGCTGTTGGGAGCAATCCCAGGCGAAAGAAGAGAAAAAATGCGTGGTATGACTATAGAGCAATTAACGAACTCAGATTCTTGTCCTCTATATTTTTCAGATTTGACCGCCCTACTTAAGAGGGAGTGGAAAATATTTGGAAAAATCTTCTCATTCGATTGTGAAAGAATGTCAGTCATGATGGCTGATATAAATCGATATGCTAGACCTGACGCGCATGCAAAGAACATAAAAAAGGAAGATTTTGATCTGGTGCGTAATTATTTTGAGCGGATTGAAAAAGCCATATCCGATTGGTAGTTTTTTGAAAGAAAAGTGAAAGAATTAATATTTGGACCTGGAGGTTTGATTTTATTGGGCGCTTTGCTGAGCGCGAGCGGCGCGCTTTGGGCTGGTCATCGGCAGCAAATATTCGATAGTGATATTCACTTAAAAAATCAGCAGCTTTTGTCAAAAAGTGACGAGATAGCACGAATGCAAGAGACCATTCGGCTCTCTGTAACGGGATCGGGTTACTGTTTCATTGCCCTCACAAATCTCAATCGTACCACCAATGAACAGAATGTAATGCTTATGAATCCCGGCGGGTACCCTCTTTATGATGTCGGAATTCGCGTAGTTGATTTGAAGAAGTGGGAAGATTTGGCAAAGGGCGGATCTATTAATTACGAGTCAATGAGAGCTGCCGAAACAATTTATCAATTTGGTGAATTAGGTCCGGAAAGAGTTTTGGATATAGGCAAATGGGATTTGGGGGATTCTGATGCGAGAGATTTTAATATTTTTATATCAAGTCGGAGCGGTTTTATATCGGAGCGTCTCCGGCTCAGAAGGGTCGAAGGCGAATGGGTTGCGGCCACTCAAGTCGTTAAGGGTAATACGACAATTAAAGATAACGTGATTCAATTGGAGGGCGAAATTTTACACGAGACTATTCATGACAAATTCCCTCGAAATGCATCTGGCGTGGTTGATTGGTAAGCATATATGGATAGCAGGATTTTGCAAGAATGTACTGATTTGGCTTTTAAAGGAAAGATTACTTTTCCCGAAGTCGTGCGGCGTATGGCCGATACTGGCGTGGAACGGTACTGCGCGGACCTGGTCACTTTTCAAAAAATCATTTATGCAGCTGATGGGCAGAATCACACCGTTGCGCTACCGCTGACGAACCCACCCGCAATCGCCCAGGAATTCTCGGCCGCCGGCGTGATCGAAGCCATCCGGACCATCCAAAAGGGTGGGATCGACTACCCGGAATTCCTGAGGCGTATCATGAAATCAGGAACCGTCTTTTATGACGTGTTCATCCGCGGGGGGAAGACCATTTATGTGGGGCGGAACGGGGATTTTCACGTGGAAACTTTTCCAATATCCAAGGAGGGCAATATCATGGCAAACGCAATTCCTAATGGGTATCGTTCCGTGACTCCGAGCATGACGTTCAAAGACACTCAGAAGGCGCTCGACTTCTACAAAAAAGCGTTCGGCGCGAAAGTGATGGACCTGTTTCCGAGCCCGGCCGGCAAGGGCATCATGCACGCGACGATGCAGATTGGCGACTCGATCGTCATGATGGGCGACGAGATGCCGACCTGCAAGAGCGCGGAGACGATGGGCGGTTCGCCCATGGGGCTTTTCATCTACGTGCCGAATGTGGACGAGGTGTTCCAGCAGGCGGTGGCGGCGGGAGCCAAGGTGACGATGCCGGTGGCGGAGATGTTCTGGGGCGACCGCTGCGGGAACGTCAAAGACCCGTTCGGCTACGACTGGATGATCGCCACGCACACCAAGGACCTTTCCAAGGAAGAGATCCGCAAGGGTGGCGAGGCGTTTTTCGCTCAGATGGCCAACCAGAGCAAGTCGTAAGTCAATAAGACCCGCGCCAGGCGAATCATAAGCTCATGAAAAGATCGACGAACCCGCTGGATGGCATGACTCTGGAGAAGATTCTGGAGCGGCTGGTTCAGGAGTATGGCTGGGCCGAGTTGGGGCGGAAGGTCAAGATCCGCTGCTTCAATGCGGACCCGAGCATCAAGTCGAGCCTGACCTTTTTGCGTAAGACGCCCTGGGCGCGGACGAAAGTCGAACAGCTTTTTATTGCGCTTCCAACACGGTACATCAAGAAGCCCAGTTGAGGGAGGGGATTATGAGGCAAAAACTGAACGCTTTATTCATCGCCCTGATGCACGTCGCCTTTTACCCCGCGGCGGCGATTGCTGCAGCATTGCCCTGCTCCGAGGAGTACGGCAGGATGAATGAGGCGTCCCTTCTGATGGCGTCGCCGGACCTCAAGCCCGAAGCCATTGAAGAAGCGCAGAGGATTCTCGATGAGTGGCAGCCCAAGTATGATGCGTGCGTGAGTGATTACGGCGAGCGCAACGGCGCTGACGCACGGGCTGATTTGGAAGTCCGGCTCGCCGCGGGAGGGCAGTCCTGATGCGGCTCACCGAAGGAAAGGGCTGGACGCTCAGCTCCGTCGACAGTTCACATCCTCAGCCCAAGCCGGCCCAGAAGGCCAATCCGAATTCGCCCAAGCCCCATATCCGCATCGAGAAACGCAACGGCAAGGCCGTCACGTGTATCGCCAATCTTCACACCTACGGTTCCGACCGTCTGGAGAAAATGGCCAAAGAGTGGAAGGCGCAATTCGGCACCGGCGGCACCGTCAAAGACGGTGTGATCGAGATCCAGGGCGACCGTGTCGCCGCCATCAAAGAATGGTTCGCCAAACAACGTTAGGAGGGAAGCATGGCCGGTAAAGCTAGCAGCAATACCTCGAGTCTTAAAAAGATCAGCGCGAAGAAGGTCAAGGTCTTCAAGGTCCGCAACCGCCGCTGCTATGCGGCGATCTGCATGGACAACCTCTGCGAAGGGACCACGCCTCAGCAGGCCGTCCGGCGCCTCTACCATCCGCTGCGGCGGATGGGGTTCGAGCTCGTCCTGTAACCCCCCCAGGCAGGCGAAGAATCCAGTTTGACAACGCCGCGTCCTTCCGCTATCATATGCGACTCTTAATCTCGTAAGGAATATAAGGATTTATCATGAGCACAAGCACCGCTATCGGAAAAGACCGTTTGACCGCCAAGGATTCTTGGTACATCGTCGACGGCAAAGACCAGGTTCTCGGACGTCTCGCGTCGTTTTTGGCGATGGCGCTCATGGGCAAAAACAAGCCCACGTACACCCGTCACATCCCGAGCCGCACCCACATCATCGTCATCAACGCCGACAAGATCCGCGTCACCGGCAACAAGATGGACGACAAGATCTACAAGTACTACTCCGGTTTTCCGAGCGGTCTGCGCGAAGCCAAGCTCAAGCAGGTGATCGCGAAGGATTCGACCCGGCCGATCAAAGAAGCCGTTTGGGGAATGCTCCCGAAGACGGCACTGGGTCATGACATGCGGACGAAGCTTTTCGTCTACAAAGACGCGACGCATCCGCACATCGCTCAGGCCCCTCAACCCCTGGCCGCACCGGCCTCCGCAAAGGCGAAAAAGTAAATGACAACCGAAGTCGAAAAGAAGCCGAAAAAAGCATCCGCCACCATCCTTGCGACCGCCACCGGCCGCCGGAAGACCTCTTCCGCGCGCGTGCGCATCGCCGAAGGCTCGGGCCAGATCACGATCAACGGCGAAAAGTCCACCGACTATCTTCATCGTCCGACGCTCCAGATGCACATCATGGAGCCGATGGAACTCCTCCAGTGCGCCACCAAGTATGACGTGTTCGTCAACGTCATGGGCGGCGGCAAGGCCGGACAGGCCGGAGCGATCCGTCACGGCATTTCGCGCTGCCTCGCGCAGCTCGATGAAAAGTTCCAGGTCGAGCTCCGAAAGGGACCGTTCATGACCCGCGACTCCCGTATGAAAGAACGCAAAAAATACGGTCAGCGCGGAGCACGTCGCCGGTTCCAGTTCTCGAAGCGTTAATCTCTCGACGATATCACTCAAAACGCACCCCGGCGCCTGTGCAGACAGGGCAAGCCGGGGTGCGTTTTTTATTTTTCTCAACCTGTTGGAAATAAACGACTTACGTGTTTTTT
The DNA here is from genome assembly GCA_964430735.1 of uncultured Planctomycetia bacterium. GTDB lineage: Bacteria > Omnitrophota > Gorgyraeia > 2-02-FULL-51-18 > JAGOUK01 > JAGOUK01. The sequence continues at coordinate 45,207 of CAYSFB010000003.1, forward strand.
ACAAGCATTTTTATTGACTCTGCAGAGCAGGGTGCTAAAATAACGCGCAAGTTTTTTCCATCAACGACAAGAAAGCAAGAGTTAGGTGAAAAAGATCAGGGCCGGCATCGCCGGCGTCACCGGCTACAGCGGTGAAGAGCTTCTCAAAATTCTCGTCGACCATCCGCATGTCGAAGTGGCGTACGCCGCCGCGCACGCGGACCGCCAGCGCAAGATCCAGGAACTTTTTCCGTATCTCCAGGGAAAAATAGATTTGGACTGCAGGGTCATGAACGCCGATGACGCGGCGCGCGCGTGCGACGTGGTGTTTCTGGCGACGCCGCACGGTGCGTCGATGCAGGCCGCGCCCGCGATCCTCAAGGCCGGCAAACGCGTGGTCGACATCAGCGCGGATTACCGTCTCAAGAACGCCGCGTGGTATCCCGAGTATTATCAGTTCGAGCACACCGACCCTGCGAACCTTCCGGGCGCCGTGTACGGGCTGTCCGAATACCGCCGCAAGGAAGTCGCGGGCGCGAAGCTCGTCGCGAATCCCGGCTGTTATCCGACCGCCGTGCAGCTGGCGCTGTTGCCGCTCGTCGAAGCCGGCGTCGCGTGGACCGCGCCGTGCGTGATCGACGCCAAGAGCGGTGTGACCGGCGCCGGACGCAAGGCGTCGCAGTCGCTGCTTTTTTCCGAAATCGCGGAGAGCTTCAAGGCCTACAAGGTGCTCGGACATCAGCACGAGGCCGAGATCCGTCAGGGGCTGGGCACGGTGAACTTCGCCTTCATCCCGCACCTGCTGCCGATCAACCGCGGGATTCTCGCGACGATTTACGTGACGCCGTCCAAGCCGGTCGGCGCCGAGCAGCTGCGCTCGATTTTTGTTTCCAAGTACGCCGCCGAGCCCTTCGTGAAGGTGCTGCCGGCAGGAGAGTTTCCGGAGCTGCGGAATGTGAACGGCACGAATCAGTGCCATATCGGCGTCGGCGTCCGCAAGGACACGGGCGTCCTGGTCATCATCTCGGCCATCGACAATCTCGTGAAAGGCGCGAGCGGACAGGCCGTCCAGAACATGAATCTCATGTTCGGGTTTGACGAAAAAGAGGGTCTAAAGTAAATGAAAGAAGTGATTCGCGGCGGCATCACGGCGCCCCAGGGATTCAAGGCCAACGGAATTTTTTGCGGCATCAAGAAGTCCAAGAAGCGCGACCTCATGCTCATCGCATCGGACACTCCGTGCGTGGCCGCGGGCGTCTTTACGACCAACCAGCTCAAGGCCGCGTGCGTCCAGTTCAACATCAAGCAGCTCAAGAACAACCACGCGCAGGCGATTCTCGCCAACTCGGGCAACGCCAACTGCCTCACCGGCCCTGCCGGCAAGCGGCACAACGCGCAAATGGCCGAGGCGGCCGCCAAGGCGCTCGGCATTGCGCCGTCTTTGGTCCTCACGGCGTCGACCGGCGTCATCGGCCAGCGGCTCCCGATCGACCGGGTGCTCGAAGGCATGCAGGAGCTCGCCGAGGGCGTGCGTACCGGGCAGCAGGCGTCTGAGGACGCGGCCGAGGCGATTCTGACGACCGACCTCGTGACCAAGGAAAAAGCTTACAAGATCCGCATCGGCGGACGCAGCGTCCGGATCGCGGCCATCTCCAAGGGCTCGGGGATGATGCATCCGTACATGACCGTGAACGGGCAGCGGCACGCGACGATGCTGTGCTTCGTGACCACCGACGCGGTGATCTCGGAAGCGGCGCTGAAGTCGGCCCTGAACCGCGCGGTGGGGAAGAGCTTCAACATGATCTCCGTCGACGGCGACCAGTCGACGAACGACATGGTGCTCGTGCTGGCCAACGGCCGCGCGCGCAACCAGATGATCAAGGAGAAGACGCCCGAGTTCAACAAGTTTCTCGACGCGCTCGAAGACATCTGCGTCGACATGGCCAAGGCCATGATCCGCGACGCCGAAGGCGCGACCAAGTTCGTCGAGATCGCGGTCAAGAATGCGAAGACCGCCGAAGACGCGCGCACGGTCGCGATGTCGATCGGCTGCTCCAACCTGGTGAAGACCGCGCTGTACGGCTGCGATCCGAACTGGGGCCGCATCGCAGCGAGCATCGGCTATTCCGCCGTGGGCGTCGACCCCCAGAAGCTTCAGATCAAGATCGGTTCGTTCACCGTCCTCAAGGGCGAGCAGGGCTACCGCGAGAACGAGGCGGCGCTGGCCAGGATTTTTCGCAAGCAGGACATCCGCATCACGGTGGATCTGGGCATCGGCAAGAAGAGCGCGACCATCTGGACGAGCGACCTGTCGACCCAGTACGTGAAGATCAACTCCGCGTACCGCACGTAAGCCCCATAGAAGGAAGCCGCAAGAGCACCATGGAACAATCGCAGATCGAAAAAAACATCGCCAAGGCCGACGTGATGATTGAGGCCCTGCCGTACATCCAGAGCTTCTTCGAGAAAATCGTCATCATCAAGTACGGCGGTTCGGCGATGCTGGACGACACGATCCGCAAGGACGTTCTACAGGACATCGTATTCATGAACTTCGTCGGCATGCGGCCCATCCTGGTCCACGGCGGCGGACCCTTCATCAACAAGAAGCTTGAGACGAAGGGCAAGAAGGCCGTGTTTATGAACGGCGTGCGCGTCACGGACGAAGATACGATGTCGGTTGTCGAAGAAGCCTTGACGGAAGTGAACCGCGAGATCGTGCGGGACCTGATTTCGCTCGGCGCCAGCTCCATCTCCCTGTCCGGCAAGGACGACCATCTCATCATGACCCGGAAGCATCCGGAAGTCGACGGCGTCGACCTCGGCTACGTCGGTGAAGTGACCCAGTGCAACGTCTCGATCCTGGAAAAGCTCGTGACCAGCGACATCATCCCGGTCATTTCGCCGATCGGGATCGGGAAAGACGGCTTCGCGTACAACGTCAACGCCGACACCGCCGCGGCCGAGATTGCGCGCGAGCTCAAGGCGCTCAAGTTCGTGCTGCTCACGGACAAGGACGGGATCCTCGAAGACGTCCACAAGCCCGAAACGCTCATTTCTCAAGTGAAGGTCAACGAAGCCGAAGAATTGATCCAGAAGGGCATCGTCAAGGGCGGCATGATCCCGAAGGTGCGGGCCTGCCTGCGCGCGATGGACCGGGGCGTCAAAAAGTCCCACATCATCAACGGGACGATCCCGCACGCGATCCTGCTCGAAATCTTCACCGATAAGGGTATCGGAACCGAAATCGTCAAGCGGTAAGCATGAAAAACACTTCGAACGCTTCCAAGATCATTGATCAGTATTCGCAGTACGTCGTCGGCTGCTACACCAAGCAGCCGGTCGTGTTCACGCACGGCAAGGACGTCTGGCTCTGGGATTCCAACGGCCGCAAATTCCTTGATTATTTTTCGGGTTGGGCTGTTTCGGGTCTCGGCCACTGCCACCCGATCGTTTCGAAGGCGATCCAGAAGCAGGCGGGCGAGATGATCCATCTGCCGAACAATTTTTATCACGCGGGCCAGGGCGCTCTCGCCGAAGCGATCGTGAAGCGCGCTTTTCCCGGAAAGGTGTTCTTCTGCAACTCGGGCGCGGAAGCGGTCGAGGGCGCGATCAAGCTCGCGCGCGCGTACGGCTTTGCGTCCAAGCGCACCGAGATCATCACGATGTTCCGCTCGTTCCACGGCCGGACCATGGGCGCCATGTCGGCGACGGGGCAGGTGAAGTACCAGAAGGGCGTGCGGCCCCTGCTCGGCGGGTTCAAGATGGTGCCGCTGAACGACCTCGAGCTCCTCAAGAAGGCGATCACGAAGAAGACGATCGCGATCATGCTCGAGCCCGTGCAGGGCGAGGGCGGCGTCAACATCGCCTCCGACGAGTATCTCCGGTTCATCGACAAGTTGCGCCGCGAGCGCGACATTCTTTACATCGCCGACGAGGTGCAGACGGGCTTCGGGCGCACGGGCGAGTGGTTCGGCTTCCAGCACACCGGCATCGTTCCGGACATCATGACGCTGGCCAAGTCGCTGGGCGGGGGATTCCCGATCGGCGCGCTGGTCGCGGGCAAAAAAGTCCAGGACGTGTTCAAGCCCGGGATGCACGCGAGCACCTTCGGCGGAAGCCCGATCGCCTGCGCGGCCGCGCTCGGCGTGGTCGAGGCGATTGAGAAGGAAAAAATCCTGCCGCACGCGCGGAAGATGGGCACGTACCTCGTCAAGGGGCTCGCGCGGCTCAAGGCCAAGTATCCCGCGCTCGTCAAAGACGTGCGCGGCAAGGGGCTGCTCGCCGCCATGGAACTCACGGTGCCGGGCAAGCCCGTTTACGACTTTTGCTTCAAGGAAGCAATTTTGATCAATGTCACCCAGGACAGCGTTGTGCGTCTGGCGCCGCCTCTCACCGTGAAAACGGCCGAGTCGGACCGCCTGCTCGCAACATTGGACCGGGCCTTGGCGCAGCTGGCTGCGTCCCAGGGCGCCTCTAACTAACACCGGGAGTAGCAGCACATGGCAACGAAGTCTAAAAAATCCTCACCCGCGAAGAAGGCCGACAAATCGGCGCCCGCCGTGAGAAAGCCCAAGGGTCCGTTCGCCGAGAAGGACCTGCTGTCGCTGAAAAGTCTCGTCGCGGACGACGTGACGCAGCTGTTCAAGCTCACCGACGCGATGAAGAAGTCGCCGGAACGTTTCCACAACACGCTGCGCGGCAAGACGCTCGGCCTGCTGTTCCAGAAGCCTTCCAGCCGCACCCGCGTGTCGTTTGAAGTGGGCATGGCCCAGCTCGGCGGCCAGGCGATCTATCTTTCCGACAACGAAGTGCAGATGGGCGTCCGTGAACCCATCCGCGACGTCGCCCGTACGCTGGCCGGCTACTTCGACGGCATCGTCCTGCGCACGCATGCGCACGCCAACGTCGAGGAGTTTGCCAAGTTCGCGTCGGTTCCGGTGATCAACGGCCTTTCCGACACGGAGCACCCGTGCCAGATCCTCTCGGACTTTTACACGATCTACGCGAAGTACGGCAAGCTCAAGGGCATCAACGTCACGTACATCGGCGACAGCAACAACGTGCTGATCTCGATGCTGTACGGTGCGGCGGTCACGGGCGTGAACCTGTCGATCGTGACGCCCCGCGGCTACGAGCCCTCGGAAGAGCTGATGAAGGACATCAAGATCCTGTCCAAGGATTCCGGGGCTAAGTTCCAGATGTCCAACAGCCCGTTCGCGTCGCTCAAGAACGCGCACGTGATTTACACGGACGTGTGGGTCAGCATGGGCCAGGAGCGCCAGAAGGAACAGCGCCTGCGCGACTTCCAGTCGTTCCAGGTGAACCAGACGATCGCGTCCAAGGCCCTGCCCGACGCGCTCGTCATGCACTGTCTGCCGGCGCACCGCGGCGAAGAAATCACCGACGAGGTGATCGAAGGGCCGCACTCGATCGTGTTCGAGCAGGCGCACAACAAGATGCACGTCCAGAAGGCGCTTTTGTCGTACATGCTCGGCCGGAAAAAGAAATAAGCGGTTTCCGTAAACTTTTTGGTCAAAACTAAAACATAAAGGACTCGTCACTCAACATGAAGAAGAAGGTCGTTCTCGCATATTCAGGCGGTTTGGACACGTCGGTTTGCATTCCCTGGTTCATGGACCGGGGCTACGAAGTCGTTTGCTTCATGGCCGACGTCGGTCAGGGGCAGGACGTGAAGCCCGCCATTGAGCGCGGCAAGATCGCCGGCGCCAAGAAGATCGTCGTCCGCGACCTCAAGGAAGAGTTCGTCACCGATTACATCTGGCCCGCGCTCAAGGCCAACGCGTGGTACGAAGGCCGCTACTGCCTCGCCACGTCGCTGTCGCGTCCGCTGATCGCCAAGGAGCTCGTCAAGGTCGCCCAGGAAGAAGGCGCCACCGCGGTCGCCCACGGCTGCACCGGCAAGGGCAACGACCAGGTCCGCATCGAAATGTCCGTCCAGATCCTCGATCCCAAGCTCGAGATCATCGCGCCGCTGCGCATCTGGGAAATGAAGTCCCGCGACCAGGAGATCGAATACGCCCGCAAGCGCGGCATTCCGATCGACGTTTCCAAGAAGAGCCCGTACTCCACCGACAAGAACCTCTGGGGCGTGTCGATCGAGTCCGGCGTGCTCGAAGATCCCTGGACCGCGCCTCCTGCGGACTGCTACATCTGGACCAAGGGCGCCGAGAAGTCCAAGGGCGGAGAAACTGTCGTGATCGACTTCACGAACGGCATTCCGACGGGCCTGAACGGCAAGAAGATGGGCGGACAGGAACTCATCCGGACGCTCAACGCCAAGGGCGCCAAGTACGGCATCGGCCGCGTCGACATGGTCGAGAACCGTTTCGTCGGCATCAAGTCGCGCGAGATATATGAAGCGCCGGCCGCCGCGATCCTCCTGACCGCGCACCGCGACCTCGAATCCGTGACGCTGGACCGCGCGACGACGCAGTTCAAGGACGAAATCGCCGGCCGCTACGCCCGGATGATTTACGAAGGGTTCTGGTTCGTGGATCTCAAGCGCTCGCTCGACGCGTTCATCGACGACACGCAGAAGCGCGTCACCGGCTCGGTCCGTGTGGAACTCAAGCCCCACGTCGCGATCGTCACCGGCCGCAAGTCTCCGTTCTCGCTGTACGAGGAAGCGCTGGCGACCTACACCGAAAAAGACGCGTTCGATCACAAGCTCGCCAAGGGCTTCATCGACATCACGGCGCTGCCCTTCAAGGGCCAGCGGGCGCGCGGGAAGAAGTAAAAGTCCCATGGCCAAAAAACTCTGGGGCGGGCGGTTCAAGAAGCCGATTCACGCGGGATTCGAGCGCTTCAGCTCGAGTCTGCCGGTGGACTGCGAGCTTGCGCCGTACGACCTGGAGGCCTCCAAGGCGCATGCCAACGCGCTCGGCCGCGCGGGCATTTTGAGTCGGCCGGTCGCGGCGAAGATCGCCTCGGCGCTGGACGCAATTTACCGCGATCTGCCCAAACTGGCGCTCTCGTTTCATCGGCGCGACATCGAGGACATCCACTCGCTCATCGAGTCGGAGCTGGTCCGGCGCGCCGGTCCGGACGCCAAGCGGATTCATGCAGGGCGCTCCCGCAATGACCAGGTCAACGTGGCGACGCGCCTGTATTGCAAGCGCCGTCTGCTCGCGATCGAAACCGAGATCGCCCGGCTTCAGGCCGCGATCGTCCGGTCCGCGAAGGCCCACAAGGGCATCGTGGTCGCGGGCATGACGCATCTGCAGAAGGCGATGCCGGTGTTGTGGGCGCATTGGCTGCTGTGTTACGTCGAGGCATTGGACCGGTCGCGCACCGTGATCGCGGATACACGGGCCCGCTTGGACGTGCTGACGCTCGGGTCGGGCGCTTTGGCCGGCTCAGGTCTGGCGATCGACCGCGAGGCGGTCCGCAAGGAACTGGGCTTCGCTTCGGTGAGCCGGAACAGCATGGATGCGGTCGGTTCGCGCGACTTCGTCTCGGAGACCACGTACGCGCTGGCGCACCTGGGCGTGAACCTGTCGCGCATCGCCGAGGACTTGTTGATTTTTCAGATCGAGGAGATGGGCTGGGTGGATCTGCCCGAAGAGCTCTGCACCGGAAGCTCGATGATGCCGCAGAAGAAAAACGCGGACTTTTTGGAACTGGCGCGGGGCGCGAGCTCCATTCTGGCGGGGAATTGCTCGGCTCTTTTGATGCTTCAAAAGGGCCTGCCGAGCTCGTACAACCGCGACCTGCAGTGGGACAAGGAGCCGTTGTTCCGTTCCGTGCGCCTGGTCGAGGAAATGCTGCCGATCTTCACCGTTTTGTTCAAGGGCATCCGGCTGCGCGAAGACCGCGCGGCGCGTTCGATCACGAACGACCAGCTTGCCGCGACGGACCTGGCTGAGGCGCTCGTGGCCGCGGGCGTGCCGTTCCGCGACGCGCACGAACGGGTCGGCCGGCTGGTGCAGGAAGCGGAGGCCGACGGCTGTTCGCTGCGCAAGGTGCCGGAGGCCAAGGCGATACAAATTTTGGGACCGTTGGTCAAGGATTGGAAAGCGGTGCTGGACCCGGCTTTGTCGGTCGGCCGCAAGCGGACGTCGGGCAGCACGCGGCCCGCGGAAGTCGAACGTCAAGTCGCGCGCTGGGAGAAAATTCTTCATGCATCTTTTTAAGTTCAAAAAGGGCGAACTTCACGCCGAAAATGTTCCGGTGACCCGGATCGTCAAAAAAGTCGGAAGCCCCGTGTACATCTACAGCATCGGGACGTTTCTGGACCATTTTTTGAAGCTGAAGCGCGCGTTCTCGCCGATCGACTGCCTGATCTGCTTTTCGGTGAAGTCGAATTCGAACCTCACGGTCCTGAAGGCGCTCACGAAGGCCGGCTCGGGCCTCGACATTGTGTCGGGCGGAGAGCTCTTCAAGGCGCTCAAGGCAGGGGCTGATCCCAAAAAGATCGTGTTCGCATCCGTCGGCAAGACCGATGAGGAGATCACGGCCGCGATCCGCGCCGGCATTCTGTCGTTCAACGTCGAGTCTGAAGAGGAGCTCGACGCGATCAACCGGTCCGCCCGCAAGCTGAACAAAAAGCAGAGCATTTCTTTGCGGATCAATCCGGACGTGCAGCCCAAGACGCACCACTACATCACGACCGGTTCCAAAGGGAACAAGTTCGGGATCGACATGGAAACGGCGTTCCGTCTGTACGTCGAGGCGTTTAAGTATCCGTTCCTCAAATTTTCGGGCGTGCATCTGCACATCGGTTCGCAGATCACCGAGAGCAAACCCTTCGTCGAGGCGCTCCACAAGGCCGCGGACTTCGTCGGCCGCCTGCGCCGCGCGGGCGTGGCCATCGAGGTTCTGAACATCGGCGGCGGCCTCGGCATCGTCTACAACGATGAAACGCCGCAGACGGCGGCCGACTATGCGAAGGCCGTGCTTCCGATCCTGAAAAAGCTCAACGTGCGCGTCATTCTCGAGCCCGGCCGTTTCATTTCCGGAAACAGCGGCATCCTGGTGACCCGGGTGCTTTTTTGGAAATCGTCGCCGTCCAAAACCTTCGCGATCGTCGACGCGGGCATGAACGACCTGATCCGCCCTTCCATCTACAGCGCGTATCACGAGATCACGCCGGTCCTCGAGTCCAAGCGGAAGGAAAAAGCGCTTCCGGAAGTCGACATCGTGGGACCCATCTGCGAGTCCGGGGACTTTTTGGGCAAGGGCCGCAAGCTTCCGAAGCTCGCCACGGGCGATCTCCTGGCCGTGATGTCGGCCGGAGCGTACGGATATGTCATGTCGTCCAATTACAATTCGCGGCCCCGGATCCCCGAGGTCGTCGTGCGCGGATCCAAGTTCGCCGTCGCCCGCAAGCGCGAGACGTTCGCGGACCTGGTGCGCGGGGAGAGCATCCTCGATGTTTAAAGGGTCGCAGAAGCGCTTTTCGCAGTATTCGGCCAGCGGCAACACCTTTGTCCTGCTGGACAACCGCCGGGACGCGCTCGCGCAGCCGGCCGAATCGGCCAAGGAACTCTGCGGCCGCCTGGGCGTGGACGGCATGCTCTTGATGGAAGATTCGGACAAAGCCGCGATTCGGATGCGCATCCTGAACCGTGACGGTTCGGAGGCCTCCATGTGCGGCAACGGTTCGCGCGCGGCGGCGCACTGGGCGCACCACGAGGCGAAGCTTCCGCAGGAATTCAAGATTGAGACGCTGGCCGGTATTCTGAACGCGCGCGTCGAAGGCGACGTGGCGAAGATACGGCTCACGGACCCCAAGGACTTCAAGGAAGTCGACGGGCTCGAGGTGCCGGGAGCGCTCGAAGGGACTTATTTTGTGAACACGGGCGTGCCGCATCTGGTCACCGAAATCGAAGATCTGGCGGTGTTGAACGTCCATGAGCAGGGCCAGCGGATCCGTTACCACGAGCGTTTCAAGCCCGCGGGAACGAACGCGTCGTTCTTCCAGTCGCTGGCGCCCGGTCACATCCGTGTGCGCGTGTACGAGCGCGGCGTGGAGGGCGAGACTCAGGCCTGCGGCACCGGTTCCGCGGCGTGCGCGATCGTCGCGGCCCACAAGTACAGCTACCCGTCGCCCGTCAAGGTGCGCGTGGAGTCGGGGGACGAGCTTAGGATTTATTTCGAGCAATCGGCATCAGGATTCAAGAACGTGGATTTGGAGGGCGCCGTCCGGTGCCTCAAACAGGGAGTGATCGCTCTATGATGAATTTATCGGGTTCGATGACGGCGCTCATCACGCCGTTCGAGAACGACAAGGTGGACGCCGCGGCGCTCCGCCGGCAGATCGAAGACCAGATCAAGGGCGGCACGAGCGCGCTCATCCCGTGCGGGACGACCGGCGAATCGCCGACCCTGTCCCACGCGGAGCACAAGAACGTGATCGCGATCACGGTTGAAGCCGCCGCGGGACGCGTTCCGGTCATCGCCGGCACCGGCTCGAACAGCACGGACGAAGCGATCGAACTGACGCGATTCGCCAAAAAGGCGGGCGCGAAGGCGTCCTTGAGCGTCGTTCCGTATTACAACAAGCCGACCCAGAAGGGCATGTACGAGCACTTCAAGGCCATCGCGAAGTCCGCCGGACTTCCGATCGTCCTTTACAACATCCCGGGCCGCTGCGGAGCGGGCCTCACGGCCGCCACGATCGCGGAGCTCTCCAAGATCGACTTGATCGTCGCTGTCAAAGAGGCGACCGGCAGCATGGACATGGCTTCCGAAATCATCGGCCGCACCGACCTCGCGGTCCTTTCGGGCGATGATTCGCTGACGCTGCCGATCCTGGCGCTCGGCGGAAAAGGCGTCATCTCCGTTTTTGCCAACCTCTATCCGTCGCACCTGTCCAAAATGGTCCGCGCCTTTTTTGACGGCGACATCGACGAGGCCCGCAAGCTCCATTACGCGATGCTGCCCCTGTGCAAGGCGCTGTTCGTCGAAACGAATCCGATCCCGGTCAAGACGGCCATGCGGATCTTGAAGCGCGACACGGGCGATCTGCGCATGCCGCTTACGGGCATGGAGCCGGAAAACGAAGCGACGCTCAAGCGCGCGCTCGAGGCCTTTGGACGCTACCTGGCCGCACCGCGCGGCAAGGGAGGCCGCTCATGATCCGTCTTGCTGTCGCGGGAGCGATGGGCCGGATGGGATCTTCCATCCTGCGCCTGGCCGCCCAGAACAAAAAAGTCTTTACGCCGACCCTGGCCCTGGAATCGACCGGCCATGCGGGCGTCGGCCGGAACGTAGGCGAGGCCAACGCTTCGCTTGTGGGTTTGGGTCTCGGTCAGATGATCGTCAAGTCCGCGCCGCACGCGGACTGGAAGTCGATCGACGTCCTGATCGACTTCACGGCACCCGAGGCCACTGTCGAACACGCCAAGCTCTGCGCCAAATACGGCGTGGCTCTGGTGATCGGCACGACCGGCATGAGCAAACAGCAGGTCGCGCAGGTCCGGGCCGCATCGGCCAAAACGGCGATCGTGATGGCATCCAACATGAGCGTCGGAGCTAACCTTCTTTTTGCGCTGGCGGCCCAGGCCGCGCGAGTGCTGAATTCCGATTACGACATCGAAATCGTCGAAGCTCATCACCGCCACAAGAAGGACGCGCCGAGCGGGACCGCCAAGTCGCTTGCCGAATCCATCGCCGATGCGAAGGGCTGGGATTTGGAATCCTGCGCCGTTTATGGCCGCGAGGGCATGACGGGGGAGCGGCCGAAGAATCAGATCGGCATCCACGCCGTGCGCGCCGGCGAAATCATCGGCGAGCACACCGCGTACTTCAGCGGCCCCGGCGAGACGATCGAACTCAAGCACCACGCGGCGTCGCGCGACGCGTTCGCCCGCGGAGCACTGGTCGCGGCGCAATTTGCCGCGAAGAAGAAAAAAGGCCTTTTTAACATGCAAGACGTTTTGGGGATGACACGCTAAATGAAAATCACGTTTGAACCCGCCAAGCGGGTGAAGGAACTGCCGCCGTATCTTTTCCTGGAAATTGACCGCGCCAAGCGCGCCGCCCGCGAAAAAGGCGCCGACATCATCGACTTCGGTATCGGCGATCCGGACCTGCCGACGCCTCAATTCGTCGTCGACGCCTTCAACCAGGCCGTCAAGGACCCTTCGACTCACCGGTATCCGCTTGATGCCGGCCGCAAAGAATTCCGCGACGCAGTCGCGGCCTGGTATCAGGAGCGCTTCGATGTGAAGCTCGATCCCGATTCCGAAATTCTGCCGCTCATCGGCTCCAAGGAAGGGCTGACGCATCTCCCGCTGGCCTTTGTGAACCCCGGAGATCGCGCCTTCGTTCCCGATCCCGCCTATCCGGCTTATACCCGCGCCGTCGCTTTTGCCGGTGGAAAATCGGTCGCGTACCCTCTGCTCGAGAAGAATCGCTTCCTGCCCGATTGGAAAGAGCTCGAGAAGATGCGCCCGGACGGAGCGAAGCTTTTTTACTTCAACTACCCGAACAACCCCACCGGCGCCGTCGCTGGCCCTGACACCTTCGACAAAGCGGTGCGGTTCGGTAAGAAGCACAAGATCCTGATGTGCCACGACAACGCCTATTCGGAAGTTTATTTTGGCCACGAGAAGCCGGCGAGCTTCCTGCAGGCCGCCGGAGCCAAGGCGGTCGGGCTGGAATTCCATTCGCTTTCGAAAACCTTCAACATGACCGGATGGCGTCTCGGCTTCGTCGCCGGCAACGCGGAGGCAATCTCGGCGCTGGCGAAGATCAAGTCGAACATCGATTCCGGTGTCTTTAGCGCGATCCAGCTGGCTGGTGCGGATGCCCTGAAGCGCACTGCCAAATTCACCGGCGAAACGAACGCGATGTATGCCAAGCGCCGTAACGTCCTCATCGCGGGTCTCAAGAGCCTGGGCTGGAACGTGCAGGCGCCTGAAGCGACGTTCTATGTCTGGTGCCGCCTGCCGAAGGGCCACACCTCGTCCATCGAGTTCAGCAAATTCCTCCTGGACAAGGCCCACATCGTCTGCACGCCGGGCGTCGGTTTCGGCAAATACGGAGAGGGCTATGCCCGCTTCACACTGACCGTTCCCGAAGACCGGATCAAGCTCGCCATCGAGCGCATGAAGAAGGTTCTCTGATGCACGTCTGCTTCGTCGCGGTCGGCACGAACCAGGGGGACCTGGACGCGAACATCGCCCAGGCCGCCGAGCTCATCAAGGAGATTCCCGATACCTCCATCGAAGCGCAGTCGTCCTTTCGCGATTACGCGCCGGAAGACACCGCGTCGGGACAGCCGGATTACCGCAACGGCGTGTTCCGCCTCAAGACGGACCTGGGTCCGCTGGATCTCCTGCACAAGCTGCAGGTGATCGAGCGCCGCATGGGCCGTTCGGCCGCTTCCAAGGGCGACGGCTCCTCCCGCACCATCGACCTCGACATCCTTTCGTACGGCAGCGAGGTCGTCATTCAGGGCAAGACGCTCACGATCCCGCATCCCCGGATGAGCCGCCGTCTCTTCGTGCTCGAACCTCTCGCAGAAATCGCGCCGGACTGGAAAGATCCGCGCTCCGGCAAGACGGCCGCCGAATTGCTCGCGGAACTCCGGTCGTCCGCGTCCGATGAAAATCCTGCATCCAGCTGCTCCGCTTCAAGCGGAAATTGACCGGCTCCGCCGGCTCGCGCCCCGGCGACCCTCCCGTTCCCGCTCCGCCCGATACCGCATCGGTTTTGTGCCCACGATGGGCGCGCTTCATGAGGGCCACGCCGAACTCATCCGCGCCGCCCGCCGCTCCTGTGACGCGGTGATCGTCTCCATTTTCGTCAATCCGCTTCAGTTCGGTCCCAAGGAGGATTTGGCCAAGTATCCCCGGACGCTGGCCGCAGACGCGCGTATCTGCCGCCGGGCCGGGGCGGACGTCATTTTTGCGCCGGACGCGGATACTTTTCTCAAAATGAAAAGCCTGAAGACCGTCCGTGCGGACGCCGCGCTCAAGCGCCGCCTCTGCGGACCGTTTAGACCAGGCCACTTCGACGGCGTGACGACGATCGTGGCTCATTTTTTTCGGATCGTCCGTCCGGACGCGGCTTTTTTTGGTCTGAAGGACTACCAGCAGTACCGAGTGATCGCGGAGATGACCCGGCGCGTCTTCCACGGCCGTCCGGTGATCGTACCGGTCGCGACCGTCCGGGAAAAGGACGGGCTGGCGATGAGTTCGCGGAACCGCTACCTGTCGCCGGCGGACCGGAAGAAGGCCCCTGCTTTTTACCGGGCGCTGGATGCGGCGCGCAAGGGAATCCAGGCCGGGCGTCTGCGCTCGGGTGCGGAGGCGAAGCTTTTTCTCCGAAAGGAGCTCGATAAGGCGGGGTGTTTTACCGTCCAGTACGCCGAAGTGTCGGACGCGGAAACGCTGCGGACGCTCAAGGGTCCGTTCGACCTGCGAAAAGGCGGGATCGTGCTCGCGGCCGCCGTTTTCCTCGGACAGACAAGACTCATCGATAACGTTTTGGTATAATCGCAACTTATGCTCCGCGTCATCCTCAAATCCAAAGTCCACAACGCCCGCGTCACCCAGGCCAACGTCAAGTACGAAGGATCGATCACGATCGACCGCGCCGTCATGCGCGCGGCCAACCTTGTCGCGTTTGAGCGTGTGCAGGTTTCGAGCGTCACGAGCGGCACGCGGCTTGAGACGTATGTGATCGAAGGCGAGTCCGGTTCGGGCGTTATCGGCCTGAACGGCGCGGCCGCCAAGCTCATCAAAAAGGGTGAGACCGTCCACATCATGTCCTACGCCTGGATGCCCGACGCCTCCATCAAAAAGTTCAAGCCCATCGTCGTCCAGCTCAACGACCGGAACGCCGTCCGCTCCGTCGTCCGGGGAACCGCCAAGTGATCCGCGTCGGCATCGTCGGCGCCGGCACCATCGGTGCGGAGCTGGCCCGGCAATGCGCCACCACCTTCAAAGAAGAGGTCCGTCTTGTTGGTATTGTGGACGCGGACGCCAATCGCGAACGTCTGATTCGCAAGGAACTCGGCCTGACCCGGACTTTTAAACTTGAGCAGCTGGTCGCCCAAGTGGACCTCCTGATCGAAGCCGCTTCCGCCTCGGCCGCATATCCGGTCGCCAGAACCGCGTTGTCCCATGGCAAGGACGTGATGATCATGTCCGCCGGCGGACTGGTTCATCATGAGCAGGCGATTTGGAAACTCGCGACGGAGCACCGCTCCTGCGTTTATCTGCCCAGCGGCGCCATCGCCGGTTTGGACGGCCTCAAGTCCGCCAGCATCGGCAAGATCCGCCGCGTCTCGCTCACGACGCGCAAGAATCCGATCAGCTTCCGAGGCGCTCCGTACATCGTGAAGAAAAAAATCGACCTCAACACGATTCGCGAAGAGACGCTCTTGTTCGACGGCTCGGCGGAAAAGGCGATCGAGGGCTTCCCCCAGAACATCAACGTGTCGGCGACGCTGAGTCTCGCCGGGATCGGCGCCAAAAAAACACGGGTCAAAATTTTCGCTTCTCCGGGACTGACGCATCACGTGCATGAAGTTGCCATCGACGGGGACTTCGGCTCCGTTTACACGCGCACCCAGAACCTTCCCTCCAAAAAGAATCCCAAGACCAGCCACCTGGCGATTCTCTCGGCCGTCGCGACCTTGCGGCGCATCTTCGCCAACGTTAAAATCGGCACTTAGCGCTTTTTAGTCTGTTGAGTCCCAGGGATTGGCCGGCAGAGAAGTTGGTGTCGGAATGTCTGGCGGAAAAAGGCCAGGCCTGGGACGAGCTCGTCCGGCGTTTTGGACCCGTCGTGTACGGAACGATCCGCAAACAGCTCGCGCGCTTCGGGTGCTCGCAGCGGCAGGACCTCGCCGAAGACGCGTATCAGGAAGTTTTTTTGACATTGTCCCGTGAGCGGACCTTGGGACGGCTGACCGATACGCGGGCTCTGCCGGGATATCTGGCGGCTGTTGCCGTCTCCAAGGCCGTGGACGCGGTCCGCGGCATCTCGCGGGACGGATCGTATGTGGAATGGACCGCCGAAGGACCGGCCGACGACTACGCCTGTCCGCAGCCGAATCCGCGGGATGAGGCGCAGCGGCGCGACGTGCGGGACCTCGTCGAACGCGAGCTGTCGGATCTGCCGGCCCGGGAAGCGCTCGTCGTCCGGCTCAAATGGCAGCACGACATGACGCTTGAGAGCATTGCCCGGCAATTGGAGCTCCCGGCCGGAACGGTGGCGACGGTGCTGCAGCGGGCGCGGAATCTCGTGCGGGGGCGCTTGGAAGACAAGGGGATTGAGGGATGAATCAACAAGGCTGGTTCAAATCGCAGGAGCCGCAGACATCCTGTCCTTCGGCGGACGAACTGTTCTTTTTTGTCCGGGGCAGCATGGCCGCCGATCGCCGCGACACGGTCCGCGAACATATGGCCGGTTGCGTCTGGTGCTCCGAAAAAATCGCCCGCCTGGCCGAAGGGGATGCGGCCGCTGGATCCGAGCCCGTCCCGGACGCGCTGAGCCGTCGAACCCGCCGTCTCTGGCACTCGCATCCGCTGCAAAAAATCTGGCGCTCCCCGATGCTCTGGATGACGCTGTTCATCGTATCGTTGGGCATCTCCTTCGGCCTGCCCCGGTACTACAAGCAATTCCTCGTGATTGCCCTCGTGGCCGGCATCCGCTGGGCCATGAATGAGCGCCTCGCCCGCCACCACATCACCGTCACCAAGCTCGAAACCCCTTCCTCCAACCGATCCTCAGTCAACCGGGACGTTTCCTCGCGTTCCTGAATCGCCCCGTTCCTTTTAAAACGGCAGCACGGACACCGAGTATGATATAATCCACGGCTTATCGGAATGTGGCTCAACTTGGCTAGAGCGCTCGGTTCGGGACCGAGAGGTTCCGGGTTCGAATCCCGGCATTCCGACCAAATTTATATGAATATCCTCGGCATCTCTGCCTTCTATCATGACAGCGCGGCCTGCCTCGTCCGGGACGGCGTAATTCTCGCCGCCGCCCAGGAAGAGCGGTTCACCCGCAAGAAGCACGACTGGGATTTTCCTCACCGTGCCGTGGAATACTGTCTCCGCGAAGGCGGGATCAAGGTCCAGGACCTCGACCTTGTTGTTTTTTACGACAAACCCTTCCTCAAGTTCGAACGCATTCTCGAAACCCACCTGGCCTACGCCCCGCGGGGATTACGGGCTTTTCTCAAAGCCATGCCCGTCTGGATCAAGGAAAAGATCTGGGCCAAGCAGGTCATTCAGGACGAGTTGGGCTTCCAGGGCAAGGTACTGTTTCCCGAGCATCACGAGTCGCATGCGGCCAGCGCTTTTTATCCCTCTCCCTTTCAAAAAGCCGCGTTTCTGACCGTTGACGGAGTCGGGGAGTGGACGACGACCAGCTACGGCACGGGTAACGGCCACCAGATGTCGATCCAGGGCGACATCGCCTTCCCGCATTCGCTCGGCCTCCTGTATTCCGCCTTTACCTACTACACGGGTTTTAAGGTCAATTCCGGCGAGTACAAACTCATGGGTCTGGCGCCGTACGGCGAACCCAAATACAAAGACCTGATTCTGAAACATCTGATCGACGTGAAGCCCGACGGCTCATTCCGGATGAACATGGACTACTTCAGCTATTGCGCGGGCCTCACGATGACGAATGCCAAGTTCGACCAGCTGTTCGGCGGGCCGCGCCGCAGCCCCGAAACCAAGCTCACGCAGCGCGAAATGGATCTGGCCCGGTCGGTCCAGGAAGCCCTCGAAGAAATCCTGCTCAAAATCATCCGCCACGTGCACAAGGTCACAGGCGAGGAGTATCTCTGCCTCGCCGGCGGGGTCGCGCTCAACTGCGTCGCCAACGGCCGGCTGCTGCGCGAGGGTCCCTTCAAGGACATCTGGATCCAGCCCGCCGCCAGCGATGCCGGAGGCGCGCTCGGCGCGGCCCTCTACGCCTGGCACCATTACCTCGGCAACCCGCGGAAGGCCGACGGCGTCCACGACACCCAGCGAGGTTCGCTCCTGGGACCCGGCTTCACCGACGAGGAAATTGGCTCTTATCTGGCCGAAGCGAAGATTCCGCACGAAAAAGTGTCGCGCCCCGAACTCGTCCGCAAAACCGCCGACATGATCGCGGACGAAAAAGTGATCGCCTGGTTCCAGGGCCGGATGGAATTCGGCCCGCGCGCCTTGGGAGCCCGCTCGATCCTCGGCGACGCGCGTTCGCCGCGCCTGCAGGAAACGATGAACCTCAAGATCAAATTCCGCGAGTCGTTCCGTCCGTTCGCGCCGATCGTCAAGGCGGACCGGGTCTCCGAATACTTTGAGCTCGACCGTCCCAGTCCGTACATGATGCTCGTCGCTCCGGTCAAAACGTCGCGCCGCAAAGCCATGACGGCCGAGCAGTCGGCGCTCTTCGGGATCGACAAGCTCAAGATCGTCCGCTCGGACATTCCGGCCGTCACGCACGTGGATTACTCCGCCCGCATCCAGACTGTGGACGCGGCGACCAATCCGCTTTTGCACGACATCCTGACGGACCTGGAAGCGCGTCATGCGACGCCGGTCATCATCAATACATCGTTCAATGTGCGCGGCGAGCCGATCGTCTGCACGCCCCAGGACGCGTACCGCTGCTTCATGCGCACAAACATGGATGTGCTCATCATGGGCAGCCATCTCATCCACAAGTCCGAACAGCCCAAGCTTGCCGGCGACACCGACTGGAAAAAAGAATTCGAACTGGATTGATGATGCTCATTAAAGAAATCAAAAATATCAAAAGCACGCCCAAGGAGCTGAGAGAATTCGGCTTTGTGGTCGGCGGCATGCTGCTGCTGATCGCGTGTCTCTCGGCCTGGAAGCACGGCTGGGTTTGGAATTATTGGCTCATTGGCCCCGGTGCTGTGCTGACGGCGGTCGGCGCCGTGTTTCCGGCCGTACTGCTGCCGCTGCAGAAGGTCTGGATGGGGTTGGCGCTCGTGATGGGCGCCGTGATGAGCCGCGTGATCCTGTCGCTGCTCTTTTTTGTGATTCTGACGCCGCTGGCGCTCATTCTGCGCGCGCAGGGGAAGCGTTTTTTGGGACGGGGCGCGGAAGCGTCCGCGGACACCTATTGGAACCTGCGCGGACCCGAGAGCGCGGACCCGAAGCGCTGCGAGCGGCAATACTAACCGGAGGGCGACGATGTCTAAGTTTTCGATCCTGAAGGAATTCTGGGATTTTTTGAAGGTCCGCAAGAAATGGTGGCTCACGCCGATCGTGATTTTTCTCGTCGCTCTCGGCGCACTGATCGTGATGGCGGGCGGCTCCGCTTTTTCTCCGTTCATCTACACGCTGTTCTAAATGTCCTCCCGGCGCCCGCTGTCCGCGGATCCGGAGCTGGACTTCATCGTCGCGACGGCGCAGGCGGCCGGCAAGGTCGTCATGGCGCATTACCGCCGGGCGTCCGGCCGTCGGCAATATAAAGAGGACCGCTCGCCGGTCACCGCCGCCGACCTCGCCGCGAATCGGCTAATCGTTGCCGCACTCAAGAAGCACAACCCCTCCATTCCCGTAATCTCCGAAGAGTCGCCGATGCCCGCGCCGGCTGTCCGCCGCCGCTGGAAGGCCTTCTGGCTTGTGGATCCCGTCGATGGCACGCGCGAATTCCTGAGTCGGACCGGTCACTTCACAGTGAACATCGCGCTCATCCGGCGCGGCGTTCCGGTCGCGGGCGCGGTGCTGGCTCCCGCGATGAACCTCCTGTACTACGGCAGCGTCCGGTCCCGTTCCTGGCGCGTCCGGGGCGCGGGGAAGCCGAAGCGGATTTTTCCCCGGCCGCCGCGCAGGGGCGAGGCGCCGAAGATTCTCGTGAGCCGGCTGCACGAAAGCGAGTCGACGCTCAAGGCGCTCGCACGGATCCCGGGCGCCAAGCTCATCCGCGTCGGCAGCTCGCTCAAATTCGGACTGGTCGCCGAAGGCCGCGCGCACGCGTATCCGCGGTTCGGACCCACGTCGGAGTGGGACGTGGCCGCGGGCGACGCGGTCTGGCGCTACGCGTGCCGGCCGGGTGAGACAAACCCGTCGCCGCTCAAGTACAATAAGGCGTCGCTCAAAAACGCTTCGTTCCACATCGGATGGAGGCCCGCGTCCCGTGCCGTCAGTCAAAAGCAAAAAAAAGCCTTCTAAGAAAAAACCCGCGCCAAAAGCTAAGCGGGTCGCGGCCGACGCTCAGCCGTCCTGCCGCATCGAAGTGACCTACAAAGGCCGTGTTCAGGGCGTCGGGTTCCGCTTCAACGCCGAAAAAGTCGCGCTCGAATGCGGCGCGAAGGGCTGGGTCCGCAACGAGCAGAACGGCGACGTCAAACTCGTGGCGGAGGGCTCCAAGGGGACGCTTGATGCGCTCCTCGAGGGCATCCGCCGCTGCCCGGTCGGCCGTCACATCACCAAAGAACAGGTCCACTGGGAGCCGTTTCAGAACCAGTTCGACGACTTCACGATCGAATACCACTTCGCGTAACGACGGGACTTCCTGCATGGCCCCGATCACCCGCAAAGAATACCTGCGCCTCCTCGACGAGGTCCGCGAACACGACCGGAAATACTACGGCGAAGCACGGCCGCAGGTTTCGGACTCCGAGTACGATGCTCTTCTCCGCAAACTCAAAAAAATAGAATCCGATCATCCCGATTGGGCCCCGTCCGACTCCCCGACGCTCAAGCTCGGCGACCGGACGACGACGGGCTTTAAGACGGGCGAACACCGGGCGCCGATGCTGTCGATCGACAACACGTATTCCGACGACGAACTCCGCGAGTTCGACGCGCGCGTTCTCAAGGTCCTCAAGCTGCCCGAGGGGACGGAGGTTCGGTACTCCGTGGAACTCAAGATCGACGGCGTGTCGCTGTCCCTGACATACCGGGACGGCAAATTGGTCCGCGCGCTCACGCGCGGCGACGGCGGACGCGGCGACGATGTGACCGCCAACGTGCTGGCGATTCGGGGGATTCCGCACGCGGTCAAGGGCATGAAGGGCTGGCCGGCTGAGATCGAGGTTCGCGGGGAGATTTATCTGAGCCGCGAACGCTTCCTCAAGATCAACGCGGAGCGCGAAGAGGAAGGGTTGCCGGTCTTCGCCAATCCGCGCAATTCGGCCGCCGGTTCGTTGAAGCTGCTCGAATCCGGCGCGGCGGCGGAGCGCGGCCTGGAATTTTTGGCGCACGGCGTCGGGTATGTATCCGAGCCGTTCGTCGCCGCGCAGAGCGAATTGCGTGCGGCTTACGCCAAAGCGGGGTTTCCGCTGCAGCCGGAGGCGCGCGTGCCGGAAGGGATCGAGGCGGTGATCCGCGTGTGCCGCGAATGGGCGGACCGCCGCCACCAGCTTCCGTACGAAACGGACGGGATGGTGGTCAAGGTCGACGCGTTCGAGCTTCAGCGGCAGCTGGGCTTCACCGCCAAGAGCCCGCGTTTCATGATCGCCTACAAGTTCGCGGCGGAGCAGGCGCAGACGCGTCTCCTGGACATCCTGGTGCAGGTCGGCCGGACGGGCGTCCTGACACCGGTCGCCGTGCTCGAACCGGTGCCGCTGTCGGGTTCGACCGTGTCGCGCGCGACGCTGCACAACGAAGACGAAATCGAGCGGCTCGGCCTGCGCATCGGAGACGAGGTGCTGATCGAGAAAAGCGGCGAAATCATCCCCCAGATCGTCAGCGTTCTGAAGGAAAAGCGCAAAGGCAAAGAAAAAAAATTCACGATGCCCAAGACCTGCCCGGCCTGCGGCTCGGACGCCGTCCGGACCGAGGGCGAGGTCGCGGTCCGCTGCACCAGCCCGTCCTGTCCGGCTCAACTGAGAGCCAAAGTCCTGCACTTCGCGGGACGCAAGGCGATGGACATCGAGGGTCTGGGCGACGCGCTGGTGGACCAGCTCACCGGACGGGGGATGGTGAAGGAGCTGTCCGATCTTTACCGGCTCGAGGCGATGGATCTGGCCGACCTCGAGCGGATGGGCGAAAAATCGGCGGACAACCTGGTCCGCGCGATCGCCGCCAGCCGCGCGCGCGGGCTCGAGCGCGTGCTGTTCGCCTTGGGGATCCGGCACGTCGGCGAGCGCTCGGCGCGGGAGCTGGCCGTCCGCTTCGGTTCCATGAAGGCGCTGGCGGCCGCTTCCGAGGCCGAGCTGCAGCAAATGGACGAAGTCGGTCCGGTCGTGGCGGCCAGCGTGGTCAAGTTCTTCGCCCAGGCCGACAACCGCCGGCTCGTCCAAAAGCTCACGGACGCCGGCGTCGACATGACGTCCCGGACGACACGCGTGCAGGGCGGGCCGCTGGAAGGCAAGACGCTGGTCGTGACCGGAGCGCTCGAGGGCTACACGCGCGACTCGATTCATGAGACAATCCGTCTGAACGGCGGCAAGACCGCCGACTCGGTGAGCGCCAAAACGGCCTGGCTGGTCGCGGGCGCCGACGCCGGCTCGAAGCTTGAAAAAGCAAAAAAACTCGGGATTCCCGTTCTGACCGAGCGGGAATTCAATCAACTGATACGAAAGGGAGAAAAGTCATGAACCGCACCGCACTCCGAATGATCGTCGTCGCGCTGGCCCTGACGCTGGGCGCCGGCGGCTGCGCCGCCGCAAAGAAAAAGTTCACCCGCAAGAAGGGACCGACCGACGTCCGTCCGGTCGTTTACACCGAAAAAGAGTACGTGAAGCCCTACACCAACGAGTATTACTACACCAACAACTACAACATGTGGAAGGTGTGGCACGAAGAGCTCGTCAAAACGTCGAATGTGAACGCCAAGCACCTGAGCCGTTCGGCCTCGGAGGCGATTTCGCGCCTCAAGGAAATGCAGAATTATCTCGAAGAGCCGAAGAAGGCCGAATTGGGCGAGCAGATCCGCCAGCTCGAAGGAACGCTCGTGGACATCGAACGCGGCGCGGACGTGCGCACGGGCCAGACCCGCTTCGTTCTCGACAAGACGCTCCGCGTCATCAAGTCGGGCTTTTATACCGACGACGTCAAACCCTGGATCAAGAAGGACGACATCGTCCTTTAATCCCGAATGTCCGCGGCGCTCGACGGGCACATCACGCTTTTTCTGGAGCACCTCACGGTCGAGCGGGGATTGTCGCGGAACACGCTCGACGCCTACCGCCGCGACCTGAAGCGCTACGCGGCTTTTTTGCGGGAGCGCAAACGCTCCGGGTTCGGCGACGCGACGGTGGACGATGTTCAGAAGTTTTTGTGGGCGGAAAAGGACAGGGGGCTGACGGCGACGAGTATCGCGCGTGAGCTGGTTTCGGTCCGGGTGCTGCACCGCTTCCTGGAGGCGGAAGGCGCCATTCCCGAAGACGTGACCCGGCTCGTGGATACGCCAAAAATCCTGAAGGGTCTGCCGCAGAGCATTTCGCGGCCCGACATCGACAAGCTGCTGGCCGCGCCGGACATCAAGACGCAGGCCGGGGCACGTGATCGGGCCTGCATCGAGCTGCTGTACGCGACCGGCGTCCGGGCTTCGGAGCTGGTGAAGCTCAAGACCGACGACATCGATTTTGAATCCCGGACGCTCAAGGTGCTCGGGAAGGGCTCGAAGGAACGGGTCGTGCCGTTCGGGAAATCGGCCAAGGAATCCTTGATCCGGTACCGCGACCGCGTGCGGCCCTGGTGGATCGCGGCCGGGGCCAAATCCGGAAAAGGCGCGCCGGCGAACTTTTTCCTGACCAGCAAGGGCAAACACCTGACCCGCCAGGAGCTCTGGATGCTGGTGAGGCGGACGGCGGCCAAGGCCGGAATCGACAGGGGGCTGTACCCGCATCTGTTCCGGCATTCGTTCGCGACGCATCTGCTGGAAAACGGCGCGGACCTGCGCGCGCTCCAGGAAATGCTCGGGCATTCGGACGTCACGACGACGCAGATTTACACGCATGTGGACCGCGCGCGGTTGAAGCGCATCCATCAACAGTTTCATCCCCGCGCCTGAAGGCGGCGGAAAAAGGAGGTTCGGTGCAACAGAGATCCGATCGGGTCGCAAGTCTTCTGCTCAAGGAAGTGGCGCAGGCGCTGCGCGAGGATATCCAAAATCCGGAAGTGGGCTTTGTGACGTTTCTGCGCGCGGATGTGGCCAAGGATTTGCGGAATGCGCGCGTCTATTACAGTGTTCTTGGAACCGACGCCGACAAGGAGCGCACGGATCTGGCGATCCAGCAGTCCGCCCGGGAGCTCAAGCGCATCGTCAACGACCGCATCCAACTCCGTTACGCTATCGACATCCGCTTCGTCCGAGAGGACGGGCTGGACAACGCGTTTCGCGTCGAAGAGATTCTCAACAAGATCCGCAAGGACCACGCTCCCAAAACAGAAGCTTCGCCGGAAACTCCCAAGGACGACGCGTCCGCCTGACGCGGTTCCCGGCACCGGCATGCTCAACGGTCTCCTGCTGATCGATAAACCCATTTTGTACACGAGCCACGACGTTGTGGACGTCGTGCGCCGCGTCCTTGGCGAGCGCCGCGTGGGACATGCGGGCACGCTCGATCCGATGGCGACGGGCCTTCTCGTGGTCATGGTCGGGCCGTCGACGTCGCATTTTGACGCCCTGAGCGGGGACGACAAGGATTACGAGGGCGTCATCACGTTCGGGTACGCCACCGCGACCCAGGACGCCGAGGGCGTCATCACCGCGTCCGCCGACCCGTCCGCCGTGACGGAGGTGGGGGTCCGCGAGAGCTTTGCGGCGTTTACCGGCAAAATCGACCAAAGGGCGCCGCTGTATTCGGCCGTGAAGAAAAACGGGCGCAAGGGGTACGAGGCCGCGCGCCGCGGGCAGGGGGATACGTTCGAGGCTCCCGTGAAGCCGGTCGAGGTGAAACGTTTTGACCTGGAAGCCTTTGAACATCCTGAAGCTTTTTTTTCCTGCCGCGTCAGCCGGGGCACGTACATCCGGTCGCTGGCCTTCGACGTGGGCGCGCGGCTCGGCGTGCCCGCCACACTGACGTCGCTTCGGCGGACCGTGTGCGGCACGCTGGGGCTGGGCTCTGCGGTGACGCTCGAAGCTCTCCGGCGCATGAGCCGCGAAGAGATCGCCCGGTCGCTCGAACACAATCTGGCTCTCGCATCGGACAAGATCCGCGCATGAGGACTCATTCATGAAAGTGATCCGGGACTGGAAGCGCGCACAGCTGCGGCGGAGCTCGGTCGCGATCGGCGTCTTTGACGGCGTGCATCTCGGGCACCGCGCGATTCTGGCGGCGGCGGCCGACCGGGCGCGCCGGGACGGGCTTAAGGTCGTTGTGCTCACGATGGACCCGCATCCGTCACAGATCCTTCATCCCGACTCCCCGACGCCGCTTTTGTACAGTCTGGAACACCGGCTGCAGCTTTTAAAGGACATGGGCGTCTCGACGACGGTGGTGCTCAAATTCGACCGGCCGCTCATGCGCATGAGCGCCGAGGCGTTTGTGGAGGGGATTCTGATCCGCCGGCTGGGGGCGCTCGCGGTCGCCGTGGGAACGAACTTCCGCTTCGGGCGCGGTGCGCGGGGCGATGCGGACTTTTTGGCGGCGGCGGGCCGGACAGCGGGGTTCAAGGTCAGCGCGGTTCATCCCTTGAAGTCGGCCGGGCAGGCGATTTCGTCCAGTCGGATCCGGAAGGCGGTGACCGCCGGTCGTTTGGACGCGGCCTCAAAATTGCTGGGCCGGCCGTACGGCCTGTCCGGAACGGTCGTCCGCGGCGACGGGAAGGGGAGGGAATTGGGCTTTCCGACGATCAACCTGCTTCTGGATCATGAACTTCTGCCGCCTTCGGGCGTCTACGCCGTCCGGGCTGCATCCGGAGGCAAGAGCTATCCCGGGGTGCTGCATTTGGGGCCCCGTCCGACCTTCGGATCCGCCGACCTGCGCGCCGAATGCCATCTCCTGAAGACCCCCGGAACGGACTTGTACGGCCGCCGCTTCGAACTGACCCCGGTCCGCCGGCTCCGCGGCGTCCGCCGTTTTGCCGATCCGGCGGCCCTGGCCCGCCAAATCGGCCGGGATGTCCGCTCCGCCCGCCTGGCTTTACAAAGCTCCTCCCGGAAGGTATACTAACCACTTCACAAAAGGGAAAATAGAGAGAAGGAGATCAGTATTTTTATGGCCCTCACGAAAGAAAACAAGCAGTTGGTCATCAAAGGTTTTCAGGAAAGCGCCAAGGACACCGGCTCTTCCAAAGTCCAAATCGCCATTCTGACCGAGCGCATCAACTCGCTGTCCGATCACTTCAAGGCCCACGTCAAGGATAACCATTCCCGCCGCGGCCTGCTCATGCTCGTTTCGAAGCGCCGCCGCCTCCTGAACTACGTTCAGAAGCGCAGCCAAGCCGAATACGAAGAGCTCATTCAGCGCCTCAAGATCCGCAAATAACAACGAAAGAAAAGCTTCATAACATGACTACCAAGACGAGTGAACTCTCTCTTGGCAATGGGAAACTCATTGCCAAAACCGGGCATGTCGCCCGGCAGGCCACCGGAGCCGTCACGCTCCAGTACGGCGAAACGATGCTGCTGGCCACCGTGTGTGCGTCGGCCGAAGCCAAGGAAGGTCAGGACTTTTTTCCGCTGACCGTCGAGTACCAGGAGAAGATGTACGCCGCGGGCATGATCCCGGGCAGCTTCTTCAAACGCGAAGGCAAAGCCACCGAAAAGGAAGTGCTGACCTCACGCCTCACCGACCGTCCCATCCGCCCGCTTTTTCCGGACAGCTTCCTCAATGAAGTGCAGATCGTCGTGCAGGTTTTTTCCGCCGACGGCGTCAACGATCCGGATATCTGGTCCGTCAACGCGGCTTCGTTCGCGCTCATGCTGTCAGGCCTTCCGTTCCTCGGACCCGTGGGCTGCGCCCGCGTCGCCGAAGTCGAAGGCAAGATCGTCCTGAATCCGACCGCCGAAGAGCTTAAAAAAGCGACGCTCGACCTCGTCGTCGCCGGTACGCGCGAAGGCGTCACGATGATCGAGTCCGAAGCCAAGGAAGTCTCCGAAGAGCGCATGATCGAAGCGCTCAAAGTGGCGCACGACGCCATCAAGCAGCTCTGCGCCTTCCAGGAAGAGTTCGCCAAGGGCATCGCGAAGCCGAAGGTCGCCGTCGCCGAGAAGGCGCAGTGCGAAACGACCTATAAGAAGGTCGCCGACATCGCCATTCCCGCGTTCGAAAAAATCAATCAGCCGCACGCCAAGCAGGACCGCGACGCCGCGATCAAGCAGCTCGTGTCCGACATCGCCGCCAAGCTCGTGACCCCGGAATCCGGGATCACCAAGGCCATGGTCGCGAAAATCGTCCACGACATCGAATACGATGAAGTCCGCAAGTTCATCCTCAAGCAGAAGAAGCGCGTCGACGGCCGTGCGCTGAACGAAATCCGCAAGATCACCGGTGAAGTCGGCATCCTGCCGCGCGCCCACGGGTCTGCGCTGTTCACCCGCGGTCAGACGCAGGCGCTGGGCGTCATCACGCTCGGCACGTCGCGCGACGAGCAGCTCATCGAATCCTACGAAGGCGTCAGCTACCGCAACTTCATGCTTCACTACAATTTCCCGCCGTTCTCGGTGGGCGAGGTGAAGTCGATGCGCGGTCCCGGCCGCCGCGAGATTGGCCACGGCGCTTTGGCGCTGCGCGGTCTGGCCGCCGTCGTTCCGTCCAAGGAAGAGTTCCCGTACACCGTCCGCTACGTCTCCGAAATCCTCGAATCCAACGGCTCCTCGTCGATGGCCACCATCTGCGCGGGCACGCTGGCGATGATGGATGCGGGCGTTCCGATCAAGGCTCCCGTCAGCGGCATCGCGATGGGTCTGATCAAGGAAGGCGAAGACTGGGCGGTCCTGTCGGACATCGCCGGGGTCGAAGACCATTTGGGCGACATGGACTTCAAGGTCGCGGGCACCGCGAAGGGCATTACGACGCTTCAGCTCGACATCAAGCTCAAAGAGGGTCTGGCGTTCTCGATCCTCCAGAAAGCGTTGGAACAGGCCAAGGAAGGCCGTTCGCACATTCTCGGCAAGATGCTCGAGACGATGTCGCAGACGCGCTCGAACCTTTCGCCGTACGCGCCGCGCATCACGACGATCAAGATCGCCGTCGACAAGATCAGCGAGCTCATCGGCCCCGGCGGACGCATGATCCGCAAGATCACGGCCGACTCCGGCTGCCAGATCGAGGTCGAGGACGACGGATCGGTGAAGATCTCCTCGCGCGACGAGAAGTCCTGCGCCAAGGCGCTCGAGCTCATCCGTTACATTTCCCAGGACGTCGAAATCGGCAAGGTCTACAAGGGCACGATCACGCGCCTCATGGCCTTCGGAGCGTTCTGCGAACTGCTTCCGGGCCGCGAAGGTCTGATCCACATTTCGGAACTGTCGAACCAGTACGTCGGCAGCGTCGAAGAAGTGGTCAAGGTCGGCGATCAGGTCGACGTCCGCGTGATCGAGATCGACAAGCAGGGCCGCGTGAACCTCTCCATCAAACAACTCAACGCAGAGACCGTCTCGGTCCGTCCGAGGCGCGAAAGCAGTGAAGTCGGCAGTGAAGGTTCGGGTCCTAAGAGAGGCCGCCGCTTCTGATCTCCCGCTTCCCGCCTATCAAACGGCGGGGGCGGCGGGGATGGACCTGGTGAGCGCTGAGGCGCAGGAAATCGTCCTGCGCCCCGGCGACATCCGTCTCATTTCCACAGGGATCCGGATCGCGCTTCCAGAAGGTTACGAAGCCCAGGTGCGCCCGCGCAGCGGCCTGGCCCTCAAGCACGGCATCACCCTCCTGAATTCCCCCGGGACAATCGACAGCGATTACCGGGGGCTCGTTTCCGTCATCATGATCAACCACGGCCGCGAAAACTTCACCGTCACTCGCGGCATGCGCCTCGCGCAGATGGTTATCCAGCAGGTTTGCCGCGCCGAGTGGGAAGAAACCGATTCGCTCGACGCCACGGCCCGCGCGGCCGGCGGCTTCGGCCACACAGGACGCTGACCCCGGATGCTCAGCGATAAAAAACGCAACGAGATCCTGGCATTCCTGTGGGTGATCCTCGCAGTTCTGCTGCTGCTCTGCCTTTCGTCCTACCGCCCGGACGACATCGCGTTCCAGGTTTCTACCCCCAACAACCCCGCCCAGAATTTTGTCGGTCCGGCCGGCGCCTATGTCGCCTGGGCGCTGCGTTTTACGGTGGGTTACGGCTCGTTCTTCCTGGTCGCGCTGTTTTTGTTCTGGGCGCTGGCGCAGTGGACGGAGCGCAAACCCCAGTCGCCCTGGCTCAAAGTGCTGTCGGGATCGCTTTTTTTCATCTCGTCGTGCTCCATGCTGTCGATCGCTTCGGGCTCGGACGCGTCGCGGCAATTTGATTGGGGCGGCATCGTCGGGTTTTTTACCGGCTATCTGCTGCAGGAACTCTTCGGCGCGGCGGCGATCATCATCGCGTCGTCGCTTTTTATCGTCGCGCTCCTTTTGGCCACCGATTTCATGTTCGTACCTCTTATTCTGATGACGCTCAAAAAATCCCGCGAAATGATGGCATCCAACCGCGCCGATCTGCCGGACGCCGCCCAGAAAAAACAACTCAAGGACAAGGATAAGCTGAAGGCGAAAGACACCAAGGCCGCCGACAAGGACAAAAACGCCAAGCCCGGTATTCTCCCGTCCGCCAATGGTAAGGGGCAGACCGCTCCGGCCGCTGCCGGCAAGCTGCCGCTCAAGGGTGAGCCGGGCAAGCCCGATCCTTCGAAGCCGGACGCGGCCAAGCCCGCCGTGCCAGAACCCGTCAAGCCGATCATCCGCACGACGGTTCAGCCCACGCCCAAAAAGCCCGAACCCAAAAAAGAAATTCCAGCGGCCAAGCCGTTGAGCCAGGAGCCGGTCGATCCGGGCGCTTATACGCTGCCGCCCATGACGCTGCTGGACGATCCGAAGCACGCCGCCGCCAAGGGCGACGTCAACGCGCTCATCGAAGAACAGTCCCGCATCCTTCAGGACACCCTGGCGGACTTCGGCATCGAAGCCAAGGTCGTCGAGGTCGAGCAGGGTCCCGTGATCACGCGGTTCGAGATCCAGCCGGCGGCCGGCGTGAAACTCCAAAAGATCACCGCGCTTCAGGACAACATCTCGCTGGCGATGCAGGCGACGAGCGTCCGCATCCTGGCGCCCATCCCGGGCAAGTCCCGGGTCGGCATCGAAGTGCCGAATCCGGAAAAACAAATGGTTTCGCTCAAGGAAGTGCTCCAGTCAGACGCGATGGTCAACCATCCGTCCAAGCTGGCCTTCGTGCTCGGCAAGGATTCCGCCGGCGCGCCCATGATCGCCGACCTCGACGACCTGCCGCATCTGCTCATCGCCGGCAGCACCGGTTCCGGAAAGTCCGTGTGCGTGAACTCGCTCATCATGAGCATCCTGTTCCGCACGACTCCGGAGGAAGTCCGGATGATTCTCGTCGACCCGAAGCGCGTCGAGCTCACCGGTTACAACGGCCTGCCGCACCTCCTGCTGCCGGTCGTGACCGAGACCGAAAAGGCGCCGGCGGCGCTCTCGTACCTCATTTCCGAAATGGACCGCCGCTACAAGGTGCTCCAGCAGTTTTCGGTGCGCGACGTCGAATCGTACAACCAGAAGCTCATCGACAACCCGCCCGCGCCCGGACCGAACGGGGAAGCGCCGCCGCGGCCGTACCCCTATATCGTGACCATCGTGGACGAGCTCGCGGACCTCATGACTACTCAGCGCAAGGAGGTCGAAACGTCGATCCAGCGTCTGGCCCAGCTCGCGCGGGCCGTCGGCATCCACCTGGTCCTGGCGACGCAGCGCCCGTCCGTCGACGTCATCACCGGCGTCATCAAGGCCAATTTCCCGTCGCGGATTTCGTTCGCGGTCACGTCCGGAACCGACTCGCGCACTGTACTCGACGAAGTCGGCGCCGAAACGCTGCTTGGCAAAGGCGACCTCCTGTACATGAACCCGCGCGAACAGCATTTGAAGCGCGGTCAGGGCGCCTGGGTCTCGGGCAAGGAAATCGACAGGACCGTCGCCCATATCTCGAAGATGCGCAAGGCGCAGTACGATCCGACCATCCTCCAATCCGCTTCCCGCAAGGAAGGGCAGGCCAAGAATTTTCGCGACGACGAATATTATCCGGAAGCGTGCCGGACCATCGTTTCTTCCGGACAGGCGTCCGTATCGACGCTGCAGCGCCGCCTCGGCCTCGGCTACACCCGCGCCGCGCGCCTGGTGGACATGATGGAAGAAGACGGCATCGTCGGTCCGTCCAAAGGCGCCAAGCCGCGTGATATCCTTGTGAGCGTGGACGAATTGGAAGAGCGGATCAAACAGCTGACCAGCCCGGACGCGGCAGCCAAACAGGGGACTTAAACTACCGTGACTTCACCCGACAGCATTGGCGCGCGCCTCAAGCGCGAACGCGAAAAAAAGAACCTGAGCGTCGAAGACGTGCATCTGCGTCTGCGCATCCACCCCGGCGTCATCCAGAAGCTGGAGGCCGACGATCTGGGCGACTGGCCGGGCGGCAAAACCTATGCCCGGGGATTTGTCCGGCAGTACGCGGATTTTTTGGGACTGAACACGCCTGAGATCCTTTCGGAATTTGATTCGCTCGGGATTGCCGAGCGGCCGGTGGAGCTTTTTGTCGGATTGGAACGCAAGGCGGAGGCAGAGTCTCATGAGCCGGCGCCCAAACCTCGGAAGCCCCGGGTTAAAAAAGAGCCGGCTCCGGCCGCCGCCGCAGCGCCCAAGGCCCCTCAGCCGGACCTGGTTCGCAATCTTCCGCCGATTACGGCATCCGCTCCGTTTCCGTACGCCAAATGGGCGATTGCCGGCATGGCGCTCATCATCGTCGCGTTGGCTGTGATGCAGATTTTGCGCGGCGTTCAAAACTGGTCCGAGAACCGCTCCGCCATGAAGATGGCGGTGATGGTCCCGGCCGCCAAACCGGCCAAGCCGGCGCCCATCAAATCCGCGGCCGTCAAACCCGCGGCCAAGCCCGCCCCAACCGCACCGGCCGCGGCCTCCCGTTATCTGAACAGCCCGTCGCAGGGGACGTATCCCAAGATCCGTCCGCAGGACCGCATGATGCTCGAGATCAATGCGGTGACCGACGTTTGGATGCGCATCCAGGCCGACGGCACCGTCGTTTTTGAATCGATTCTGCACCGGGGCGAAACGGAACGCTGGCTGGCGGACAAAGGTTTTGACGCCAAGCTCGGCCGTCCCGAAGGCGTCCGCATCGCCGTGAACGGATATCCCGTCGGTCAGCCCGGCGGCGGCAAGGTCAAGAACCTGCGCTTCACCCGCGACGGCATCGAAGAGACCCGGTAACCCCGTGTCCGCAGCCGTCCGCACACCCCGAATCGGATTATTGACCCTGGGTTGCGCCCGCAACCTGGTCGATTCCGAAGTCGCGCTCGGCGGCCTGCTCAAGGCGGGATACGATTACGCGCCGGACGTGAAGCGTGCCGACATCGCCGTCATCAACACCTGCGCGTTCACCGAATCCGCCAAAAAAGAATCCATCGACGCGATCCTCGAACTCGTCGAGCTGAAGAAGAAGAAAAAAATCCAGTCCATCGTCGTGATGGGCTGCCTGTCCCAGCGTTACGGCACGGAACTTGCGAAGGACATCACGGAGCTCGACGTCGTCGTCGGCACCGACAGCTTCGGCGACCTGGCCCGCGTCCTCGAGCCGCTCCGCGCCTCAGGCGCGCTCACCCTGCCCGGCGTCCGGGTCAACGTCACGCCGCGCCCCCAATTCCTGCTCGACCAGTTCAGCCCCAAAAAGTCCCTGACCCCCGACCACACCTGTTACATCAAAATCAGCGAGGGATGTCTCAACGCCTGCTCATACTGCGCGATTCCTTCGATGAAGGGGCGTCACCGCTCGCGCACCATCGAGGACATTCTGGCCGAGGCGGTCGAGCGCGCCCGTTCGGGCAAGCTTCGCGAAATCAATTTGATCGGCCAGGACACCGCGGCCTTCGGGTTCGACCGCGGCCGCGTCTTCGAGCTGCCGAAGCTGCTCGACCGGCTTGCGACCGAATTGCCCGGCGTGTGGATCCGGCCGCTGTACGCCCATCCCGCGCATGTGACGCCGGAGCTGGTCGACGTGTTCCGCCGCCACGAAAACATCTGCCGCTATCTCGACCTTCCCATCGAGCACAGCCACCCGGATATGCTCAAACGCATGAACCGCGGGGTTTCGCGCGAGACGATGGACCAGGTGATCCGGGACTTCCGCACCGTGCCGGGCATGGTCCTGCGGACCGCGGTCATCGTCGGCTTCCCCGGCGAGACGGAAGAGGAATTTGAGGATTTGCTCCAGTACATGCGCGATGTGCGCTTCGAGCGCCTGGGCGCCTTTACGTATTCGCGCGAGGAAGGGACCCGCGCCTTCAACATGGAAGGTCAGATCCCGGACGAGCTCAAGGACGCGCGTTTCCGCCGTGTGATGGAAGTCCAGGAGTCGATCACGGCCGACTGGAACGAGACCCGCATCGGCACGAAGATCCGCGTCCTCATCGAGGAAAAAGGGACGGAGAAGGGTCTCTGGATCGGCCGTAGCACCGCCGACGCGCCCGAAGTCGACGGAGAAGTCCTTGTCCGTTCCGCGCATCCGCTTCCGATCGGCGAATTTGCCGACGTCGTCGTCACGGACGCGATGGACCACGACCTTTTTGCAGAGGCCCCTACGGGCCTGTGAACCTGCCGAATTTCCTCACACTCCTCCGCGTTCTCCTGACCGTTCTCTTTCTTTTTCTGATCTTCCGTCCGGGCGTGGAATTCAAGACGGCCGCGCTCGCCGTCTTCGCGTTGGCCGCGCTCACCGATTATCTGGACGGCCGCCTGGCCCGCAAATACGGCCTGATCACGCCGATCGGCCAGCTCATGGACCCCATCGCCGACAAAATCCTCGTCTTCGGAGCCTTCCTGGCCTTCGTGCAGCTCGGTGTCGTCCCCGCGTGGATCGTGATCGTGATGTTGTCCCGCGAGGTGCTCATCACCGGCCTACGTCTCGTTGCCGCCAACCGCGGCATTGTCCTTCCGGCCCAGCCCAGCGGCAAGCACAAGACGATCCTGCAGCTGATCAGCATCCTCGCGATTCTGGGTCTGCTCATCGTCCGCGAGCTCCCGGGCGGCGAACCGTATCTGCGCCCGGGATTCATCGCCGTCCACACGCTCCTGTACGTGGTGCTGGCCTGGACGCTGTACAGCGGCGTCAAGTTCGTGGCATCGAACCGCAAGGTGTTGATGTGAAAAAGTTCCACGTTCTCATCGTCACTTCCGGCGGAGCGGGGCTGATCCCGTTCGCGCCGGGGACCTGGGGGAGTCTGGTCGGCGTCGTGCTGGCGTGGCTGGCGGGGGACATGCAGTCGGTGTTTTTGCTGTTTGTGATCGCGACCTTCGCCGGAATCGCCCTGGCCCCGGACGCGCGGAAGCACTTTGGCGTCAAAGACCCTCAAAAATTCGTGATCGACGAGACGGCCGGTCAGCTTTTGGCCCTGGTCGCTCTGCCGTTGTCATGGCCGGTGATGACTGCGGGATTTTTACTGTTTCGTTGCTTCGATATTTTGAAGCCGATCGGGATTCGGCGCATCGACCGGTGGGAGCATCCGTCGGGGATGGTGCTGGACGATTTGGCCGCAGGGCTGGCCGCGAACCTGATTCTGCAGGCCCTGGTCCGGTTATTTCCGGGATTTTGGATCGGGTAGACTGCGGGCGAGGAGCAGGAGGGCGAGTTGGACCGTTTTGGTCCGGACGTCCGCCCGGCCTCCGAACAGATGGTGACGCTGGACGGTGACACCGTTCGGGCCGGCCAACGCAATCCACACAAGTCCGACGGGCTTGGCGGCGGTCCCTCCGGCGGGGCCGGCGATGCCGGTCGTCGCCAGCGCATACGTGCTTCCGAATAATTTCCGTGTCCGGACCGCCATTTGGCGGGCGACGGCTTCGCTGACCGCTCCCTCCCGCTTCAAGATCTTTTCGTCGACCCCCAACAACCCCGTTTTAACCGCATTGTCGTAAGCCGTCACGCCGCCCAGGAAAAAATCCGAGCTGCCCGGGAGTTCCGTCGCGCGTCCGCTCAGGAGCCCGCCGGTGCAGGATTCGGCCGTCGCGAGGGTGTGTCCGGCGCGGGTGAGACGCGAGGCGACTCTGGACAGAAGCGTTTCGGGGCTTCGGAGGATCAGATGGCCGGGGAAGCGCGCGGCGATTTTGCGGGCGGCCGCTTCGGCCAGGCGCTCGGCCTCGCGCCCGTCGCGCCGCTTGCACATAACGACGAGTTCGACTTCGCCGGCCTTGGCGTAAATGCCCGTCGTGACGGGCGGCGGGGCGTTGAGCCAGTCGTTGACCTTGGGGGCGATCTCCGATTCCACGGCGCCGGGAAACGAGAGGCGTTTGACGACGAGCGTTTCGCGGTCCGGACCGAGGATTTTTTTAAGCTTGGGAACCAGGTGATCGCGGACCATCGGATGAAGTTCCCGGGGCGGTCCCGGCAGGAGTGCTACGTGACACGTTTTATCCCGTCGCCGGACGGTGACGAAAATACCGGGAGCGGTTCCGTTGGGATTGGGAAAAGCGATGCCGCCGCGCGGCACCAGGGCCTGCCGGGCCTGAAACGCGTTCATGGTCCGGCCGCGGGATTCGAGCCGCCGCCGGATGGCTTCGTAAACGGCCGGGTTCGGGATCAGGTCGAGGCCGAGCGCCCGGGCGGCGGTGCGGGCGGTGATGTCGTCGTCGGTGGGGCCGAGTCCGCCCGTGAGGATGACGAGGTCCGAGCGGAACAGCGCGGCGGTCAGGGCGCTGCCGAGGCGGTGCGGGTTGTCTCCGAGCGTCACGGCTGTGTACAAATCGATGCCCAAAGCCCCCAGTTCCCTGGCCAAAAACTGCTGGTGGGTGTTGAGGGTGGAGCCGATCAGGAGTTCGGTGCCGACGTTGATGATTTCTGCGCGCATGGGCTTACTATAGACCATCCGCCGCGCCGACGACAAGACGCATTTCTGCTATACTGACTGCCCATGGAAAACATGCCCGAGACCCCTTCCCAGGAACCGCCCCGTTCGCGGCCGCTCTCCGTCTGGCTCGTCAGCGGATGGTATTTTATGTCCGGTTTTTTCAGCATCAGCATCCTCGCGGCCGTCCGTTCGCGTGTCGCGGAGCTGCCGGTGCCGATCGAGGGCGCTGTGGCTCCGGCGCAGCTGGAGACGGGGGATTTGATCCTGGCGGCACTGCTCATCGCGATCAATCTGACGGGGGCGGGGTTTTTATTTTTGCTCAAAAAAACGGCGGTGCCGTTTTTCAAGCTCGCGTTGGCGCTGAACGTCGGTACCAATGTCTGGTATTTGATCAGCCGCGGCACGGGCGACCAACCGGCTTTAATTCTGCTGGGCGTCGTGCTCGGATGGCTGGTGGCCGCCTGCGTGTGCCGGTACGCGGACGGGCTGGTCCGGAAAGGAATACTGCGATGAAGAAAAAGTTCTTATGCCTCGTGCTTGTGGCCGTGTGGGCGGCGGGAACGCCGGTCGTCCGGGCGGGCGAAGCTGCCGTCGAACAACCGTCCGCGGCGATCACGCCCGATCCGGCCGTCGTCGTGGACACGCTGGCCGAGTCCATCAAGGCGCCCGCGCGCACCCGCCGCATCGTCCGTCAGATCCTCGACGAGACCAACGACAGTTATCTGACCCTGTGGGCCGCCGATGTGGAGAGCTACGAGACTGGCGACGCCGAGGGCGCCACGCCCTTCGAAACCCGCGCGCGGAATTGGGAAAAGTTCTACCGCGAATCGGACCGGATGATCGATTACGACCGTTTGGCGCAGGACTGCATTGGGGAGGTGTACCCGCGTTATTTCAGCGCCGAAGAACTGGGTGAACTCGTGTCCTTCCTGTCGAACCCGACCAAGACGCGCGCGGACATCACCGTGTTCGCCAAGACGCCGCTGGGCCGGAAATACCGCGCGGTGCTCCGGCGCCTTTCGGACGAAACGTTTTTATATCTTCAACACCGCGTTCGGTCGATGATCCAATCGGCCCTTAAAGGGGAGAAGTCCGCATGAAAATGTCGGCGGCAATGCTGGTTCTGGCCTTGTTGACGGTCTCGGCCCCGGTCGTGTCGGCTGAAGTTCCGGCGGGCGATTTGCCCGAAGTCGTCATGCAGGGCCTGGAGGGCTACATGCGCGCGGACGCCGAAACGGCGCTCAAGGCCTGGGTGGCCGGAGGACCATTGGACAGCGACGAGTTCGTTGCGGCTCAGGCTTCGGGGCTGCATCGGATCGAAGAGTTTTATGGGAAGTACAAAGGCTACGAGCCGATTCGGGTTGCCGCCATCACGCCGCGCCTGAAGGCAGTGTATCTGGCGATGTACTTCGAAAAAGGCGCCGCATTTTGTTACATGCTTTGTTTTAAATCCGACGGTGGCCGCTGGATCGTGTCGGACTTTGACGGCAGCACGACGCCCCGGCGAATTTTGCCGGAATACGGCGCTGTTGCCGCCCCGATGGCCTCCGGGCCGGGCGCGGGCGGAAACGGCTGACCATGCGCTGGCAACGGTCCGCTGTCGTTGCGCTTTGGCTGACGGGAGCGGTCTTTCTTTTGCCGGCCGCATCCTCCGCCTCCGCCGAGCGCTCGATTCAGGAGATCCGCGATGAGGACGGTCTGTTGACCGAAACCCACGCCGTGGCCGGTTCCCGGCTGCACGGCTGGTCCCGTCGTTATTACCCCAATGGAAAAGTGCTCGAAGAAGTGGTCATGCGGAACGGAAAACCGTTCGGCCGCTACCGTTATTTTGATCCGGACGGGACGCTGCTCATCGAGGGGCGTTACCGGGACGGCGCGCTCGACGGCGTTTATAAAAAGTATTATCCCGGCGGCGCGCTGTCCGACGAGTGGTTCTACCGCTCGGGGCAGGCGGTTGGCGTCGGTAAAAAATATTACGAGTCCGGCGCGGTGCGCGAAACGTCGCCTTATGCGGGCGGAAAAGTGAACGGATGGGTCAAAAGTTTTGATCCCAATGGGATGCTCAAGGCCGAACTCTTTCATGTCGACGGGGTCGCGGAAGGCGAAGGGCGGTTCTACAAGGACGACGGCAAGCTCGGCATCGTCAAGGAGTACCGCAAGGACAAGGTTGACGGCTGGGTGCGTTTTTATGACGACCGGGGCAAGGTGACCGAGCGGCAGTTTTTTGAAGGTGGCCGCCGCGTCGACAACGGGAATCTTCCGGTCGAATGACGACGGCCGCGGTCCTGGAGCCGGGCGCGGTGCCCATCGAGCGGCAGCTCGCCGAGGAGCTCAAGCTCACGCCGTCGCAGATTTGGGCGGCGATCAAGCTCTTGGACGGCGGCGCGACCGTGCCGTTCATCGCGCGCTACCGCAAGGAACAGACCGGCGGGATGAGCGACACGCATCTGCGCCAGCTGGCCGAGCGCCTCGAGTATGTCCGCGACTTGGAAGAGCGCCGGACCCACATCCTTCAGACCATCGGCGATCAGGGCAAACTCACGCCCGACCTCAAGGCGCGCATCCAGGCCGCCGCGACCAAAACCGCGCTCGAAGACATCTACCTTCCGTTCAAACCCAAGAAGAATTCCAAGGCCCAGGCCGCGCGCGACTCGGGACTCGAGCCGCTGGCGGACCTTTTGCTCGCCGAGGCCCCCGAGCCTGTCGCGGCGGCGAAGGCGTTCGTCGACCCGGCGAAGAATGTGGCGGACACGACGGCAGCCCTGGCGGGCGCGCGCGACATTTTGGTCGAGCGATTTGCGGAGGACGCGGAGCTGGTCGGGGCGCTGCGCGACAAATTCAAGGCGGCGGGACTCGTGATCACGCGCCGCAAGGAAAAGTTCGCTCCCGAAGTGAAGTCGGAGGACGCGGCCAAATTCATGGACTACTTCGACTACAAGGAACCGATTTCCAAGATCCCGCCGCACCGGGTGCTCGCCGTTCTGCGCGGCCGCTCCGAAAAGATCCTCGACGCCGAACTCATGCCGGACCAGATGGCGCTGTACTCCGGGAACCCGGCTTCCGCCGAGGAGGCGTGCGCGCAGGTCGTGATGCGCCGGTTCGGGATCGCCGTGTCGCGCCGGCCGGGCGAGGGCTGGCTCATCGACACCGCGAAGCTGGCGTGGAAATTCAAGATCCGGATGCGTATCGAGCTCGACTTGTGGACATGGCTGCGCGAGACGGCGGAGGCGGAGGCCATCAAGGTTTTTGCCGATAATCTGCGGAGTTTGCTCTTGGCGGCGCCGGCGGGGCCGCGCGTGACGCTGGGGCTGGATCCGGGTTTCCGAACCGGCGTGAAGTGGGCGGTGGTCGACAAGACCGGCAAGACCGTCGGGACGGGAGCGGTTTTTCCCCATCCTCCTCAGGACGATTGGGGGATGTCCATCAAGACGCTCGCGGCGGTTTGTCAGAAGTTCGGTGTCGAACTCATCGCCATCGGCAACGGCACCGCGTCCCGCGAAACGGACAAGCTGGCGGGCGATCTTCTCAAGGCCTTTCCGGCCATCAAGGCCCAAAAATTGATCGTATCGGAAGCCGGCGCCTCCGTGTATTCGGCGTCGGAGCTGGCCTCCCAGGAATTGCCGGACTTGGACGTGAGTTTGCGCGGCGCAGTCTCGATCGCGCGCCGGCTGCAGGACCCGCTCGCCGAACTCGTCAAGATCGACCCCAAATCCATCGGTGTCGGCCAGTATCAGCACGACGTCAACCAGTCGCGGCTGGCCAAGTCCCTTGGCGCCGTCGTCGAGGACTGCGTGAACGCGGTGGGTGTCGACGTGAACACCGCGTCGCCGTCGCTCTTGTCGTTCGTTTCGGGACTTTCGACGCGGACAGCGAAGTCCATCGTCGACTTCCGGAACAAGATGGGCGCGTTCAAAGACCGCAAGGACTTCCTCAAGATCAGCGACTTCGGGCCCAAGGCCTTCGAGCAGGCGGCCGGCTTCCTGCGCATCCGGGGCGGGTCCAACCCGCTCGACGCATCCGGTGTTCACCCGGAATCCTATCCGGTCGTCGAGCGGATTCTCGAGAAGTCGGGCCGGCCGATGGCGGAGCTGCTCGGCAATGCCCGGGTTTTGTCAGACCTGAAGCCGGAAGCGTTTACGGACGAGAAGTTCGGCCTTCCCACCGTGCGCGATATTCTGGCCGAGCTCGAAAAACCGGGCCGCGACCCCCGGCCGGAGTTCAAGACGGCGACGCTGCGCGACGATGTGACCCAGATCGGGGACTTGAAGCCGGGGATGACGCTCGAAGGCACGGTGACGAACGTGGCGAACTTCGGTTGCTTCGTCGACATCGGCGTCCATCAGGACGGGCTGGTCCACGTGTCGGAGTTGGCGAACTTTTTCGTCAAGGATCCGCGCGAGGTTGTGCGCGCCGGCCAAATCGTCAAAGTCCGCGTTCTCGAAGTCGACGCCGCGCGCAAGCGCATCTCGCTTTCGATGAAGGGCGCGGGAAAGAAATAGGATGAAAATGACGGGACTCCTCGCGGCGTTCGTGCTTCTCGCGGTTCTCGTGGCGGCCGGGGCCGGGGCATGGATCTGGAAGGCGTCGTCCGACGCGGCGCGCCGGGATGCGAGTCCGTTCGGCGTTTTGGACTTTTTGGCCTGGGATCACGACTGGAACGGCGGCCATTACGGCGGCGGCAAGGCGCTTCGTGCCGTTCAAAAGATGAAGGAAGCCGGAATCGATTGGATC
The DNA here is from genome assembly GCA_964430735.1 of uncultured Planctomycetia bacterium. Lineage (GTDB taxonomy): Bacteria > Omnitrophota > Gorgyraeia > 2-02-FULL-51-18 > JAGOUK01 > JAGOUK01. The sequence goes on from CAYSFB010000003.1 coordinate 85,821, forward strand.
CGCATCGATATTCTGTGGTCCGACGTGGAGCCGGTCCAAGGGCGCTGGGACTTCACCAAATACGACCGGCTCGTCGATCTGCTGCACGGCAACGGCATCCGGGTGCTGGCCATGCTGCATTACAACGCCGCGTGGGCAGGCGAGTGGAATACGCCGCCGGACCCGGAGGCCTTTACGCGGTATGCGGCGACGGTCGTGAACCGGTACCGCGGCCGGATCCGTCACTGGGAAATCTGGAACGAGCCGAACATGGATATCTACTGGAAGCCGCAGGACGGGATGCGCGGCTATGCGGCGCTCATGCAAAAAGTTTATCCCGCGATCAAGCGCGAAGACCCGCGCGCCCGGGTGCTCATCGGCGGACTCACGATGGTTCCGGAAAAGTCGCTCGAGGATTTTTACCGCAACGGCGGAGCGGGGACGTTCGACATCGCGAACCTCCACCCGTTCGTGGATCCGCTGGACCGCAATGCGATCCAGGTTCTTAAGGGAAAAGTGGACCGCTTCCGCGCGGTGCTGGACAAGCACGGCGACGGAGCCAAGCCGATCTGGATCACCGAGATCGGCTGTCCGGGCGTGCCGGACCCGGCCGCTTCGCCGGCCTGGTGGATGGGGCGCAATCCGCTCGAGGCCGAGCAGGCGGAATGGGTGACGCGCTTGTACGGCGAGCCGCTGGGCTGGCCCGGCGTCGAAAAAATCTTCTGGGCGTTTTTCCGGGACACGCCGGATCACTTTCATGTCGGAACCGACTTCTTCGGTCTCGTGCGTTCGGATTTTTCTGAAAAGCCCTCCTTCGCCGCTTACCGCGATGCGGTTCGCCGGCATCGCCGCTAAAAAGTTATCCACATTTGAATAAATCCGCGGTTCTCGTCCGTCTATAGGGTGAGAAGGGGCCGCGATACCAAGGCCCCAAAATAATAATTGACAACTGAACGGTCGTTCAGTAATAATTGCTTCTGTCAGCTAAACAGGAGTTAAAAATATGGGCCGCAAGACAATAGACCTCAAAGAAGCCGCAGAAGTGATCCGGGACTTTTACCGGGCGGAAGGCCGGATGCCCTCCTTCACCGAGGTGGCCGAGACGTTCGGCTACAAATCCAAGAATGCCGCGTTTGAGCTGGTCGAAAAGCTGGTCGACAACGGCCTCCTGAGCAAGGACGCCCGGGGCCGGTTGCGGCTGGCGTCGGCCGGGGTCCGGGTCCTCGGCACGGTTCAGGCGGGGCTGCCCACGGCCGCCGAAGAGGACTTTTCGGAAACCGTGAGTCTGGACAGCTACCTGGTCGAGCGGCCGGAGTCGACTTTTTTGGTCAAGGTGCAGGGCGACTCGATGATCGACGCCGGGATCCGCGAAGGGGACATGGTCCTCGTCGAACGCGGACGGACGGCCAAGGAAGGCGACATCGTCGTCGCGCGCGTGGACGGCGAATGGACGCTCAAGACTTATGAAAAACGTGAGGGCCGGCCGGTGCTGGTCCCGGCCAACAAACGCTATTCCATGATCCGTCCGCAGGAGGAATTGACCTTCGGCGGCGTGGTCATCGGATCTGTGAGGAAATACTAACCATGAAGACCCAGTCCGGTTATGTCACTCCCGCCGAAGCGGGCTATTTCACCACCCAGCAATGGGACAGCGCCTTCCGCGGCGCCTTCGAGCTGCTTCGCAGCGACGCCCGGTTCCGCAATCGCGGCAACATTTTGAACAAGTCCAAATCATCCAAAACCAACAACGGCTCGCGTCAAATGACCCAGGAGGCTACCCATGGCAAAGTCCGCTAAAGAAGAAAAGAAAATCAAGGCCAGCGAAGCGCGCGAGGCGGTTAAAGAAGCCTCCCGTGAAGCCTCGCGCGACGCCAAGGAAGCCCGCGAAAAAATGTCCAACAAGGACGAAAAGCGCAAGGCCCTTGACCTGGCGCTCGCCCATATCGAGAAGTCGTTCGGCGAAGGATCGATCATGACGCTCGGGAAGAACGTCAAAACTTCGATCGAATCCATCAAAACCGGCGCCATCGCGCTCGACGTCGCTCTCGGTTGCGGCGGCGTGCCGCGCGGCCGCATCCTCGAGATCTTCGGGCCGGAATCCAGCGGTAAAACGACGCTCTGTCTTTCGATCGCCGCTCAGGCCCAAAAAGCCGGCGGCACGGCCGCCTTCATCGACGCGGAACACGCGTTCGATCCGGCGTATGCCAAGGTCCTCGGGGTGAATCTGGACGACTTGCTCGTGTCGCAGCCGGATACCGGCGAACAGGCGCTCGACATCGCCGAAATGCTGGTCAAGTCCAATGCAGTTGACGTGATCGTGATCGACTCGGTCGCGGCCCTGGTTCCCAAGGCCGAAATCGAGGGCGACATGGGCCAGGCCCACGTCGGTCTTCAGGCGCGCCTCATGAGCCATGCCTTGCGCAAGCTCACCGCCACGATCTCGAAGTCCAAGACCTGCGTCATCTTCATCAACCAGATCCGCGAGAAGATCGGCGTCATGTTCGGCAACCCGGAGACGACTCCCGGCGGCCGGGCCCTCAAGTTCTATGCCTCGGTCCGTATCGACATCCGCCGTCAGGCCATCCTGAAGAAGGGCGAGGACACGGTCGGAACCCGGGTGCGGGCGAAGGTGGTCAAGAACAAGTGCGCCGCTCCGTTCCGTCAGGCCGAGTTCGACCTGCTCTTCAAAGAGGGCGTCTCGCATATCGGTTCGATCCTGGATCTGGCCGAACTGCACCAGGTGACCAAGAACTCGGGCAGCTGGGTCGTATACGGGGACATCAAGATCGGTCAGGGCCGCGAAAACGCCCGGGCCTACCTCAAGGAAAACCCGGCCGTCATGAAGGAGATCGAGAAGAAGATCCATCAGGCCATCGAGGCTTCGGACGCGATCCTGGCGAAGTAGACCGACCCGTTAACCGTCTCTAAAAGGACCCCGGCGGCTCATCACCGCCGGGGTCCTCTTTTTGATATAATACCCGCTCTCGTTTTTAACCTTTTTACATGGGATTTTATGCAAACTGACAAACTCCGTTCTCTTTACTTAGATTATTTCAAGTCCAAGGACCACAAGCTGTTCTCGAGCTCGAGCCTCATCCCGGGCGACGATCCGACGCTGCTGTTCACCGGAGCCGGCATGAACCAGTTCAAGGCCAACTTCATGGGTATCAAAAAGGAGCCCAAGCGGGCGACTTCCTGCCAGAAGTGCGTCCGGACGGCGGACCTCGTCCGAGTCGGCGAAACGGCCTATCACCACACCTTTTTTGAGATGCTCGGGAACTTTTCCTTCGGCGACTACTTCAAGGAAGAGGCGATCGGTTACGCCTGGGACTTCATCACCCGCGAACTCAAGTTCTCCAAGGACAATCTGTGGGTCTCCGTGTTCCACGAGGACAAGGAAGCGCGCGACATCTGGCACCGGAAGATCGGCGTGCCCGACAACCGCATCGTGTCGATGGGTGCGGAAGACAACTTCTGGCCGTCCAACGCGCCGACCCTGGGGCCCAACGGGCCCTGCGGCCCGTGCTCAGAAATTTATGTCGGCCGGGAACCCGGTAAAGGAGTCGAGATTTGGAACCTCGTTTTTACCGAATTCGAGCGTCAGGACGGCGGGATCCTCAAGCCCCTGCCTCAGAAGAACATCGACACCGGCATGGGCCTTGAGCGTCTGGCGTCCGTCATCCAGGGCGTCGAGTCCAACTTCGACATCGACCTGTTCCGCAAGCTGCGCGAGGAGATCGAAATCGCCGGCGGCGCGGGACTGTTCAAGGCGGCGAAGACCAAGTACCGCAATGCGATCATGGACCATCTGCGCACGATCGTGTTCTCCATTTCCGACGGCATCGTGCCGTCGAACGAAGGCCGCGGATACGTGGTCCGCAAGCTCATCCGCAAGTCGGCCCTGCACCTGCGCGACATGGGCGCCAAGCAGCCGACGCTGTACCGCTTTGCGCCGGCCGTCGCGGCCGTCATGGGCGGAGCTTACCCCGAACTCATCTCGAGCGTGGCCACCGCAGCGGCCGTGGTGAAACGCGAGGAGGAGGCGGTCTGGAGCATCCTCGAATCGCGCGTGCCGGAAGCCCAGATCAAGATCAAGTCGATCGCGTTCACGACCAAGCAGGGGCAGGAGGCGTTCGCCGCGCGCCGCGCGACGGAAACGGCGTTCGAGTATTACGACACGTACGGCGTGCCCAAGGAAATTCTCGAGGAGATTCTCAAGGAAAACCAATTCCCGCTGGACGAAGCTCACTTCACCAAGCTCATGGAGGAGCAGCGCGACCGCTCGCGCGCAGGCTCCAAGATCTCCGGCAGCATCTTTGCCGTCAACGAGGACGCGCTCTCGCGCGCGGGACTGCCGGCGACGGAATTCACCGGCTACACCCGGACCGAGGACCAGGGCAAGGTGCTCGCGATCTTTGCGGGCGAAGCGTCGTTGAAAAAACTCGAAAAAGGCCAGTCTGGCATGATCGTCACCGACCGCACGCCGTTCTACGCGGAGTCGGGCGGACAGGTCGGCGATACCGGCGTCATCAAAGGGGCGTCGGGCGAAGCCCGCGTCACCGATTCGCAGTGGAACGGGGAGGTCGCCCTGCATCACGTCGAAATGACCGGCCGCGAAATCCACGTCGGCGACGCCGTGACGCTCGAAGTCGACAAGACGCGCCGCCAGGCCATCATGAAGAACCATTCGGCGACGCATCTGCTGCACAGCGCGCTCCGGCTTGTCCTGGGCCCGCACGTGAAGCAGCGCGGATCGCTCGTCGCGCCGGACCGGCTGCGGTTCGACTTTTCGCACTTCGAAGGATTGAAGCCCGAGGAAATGCACCGGATCGAGCACCTGGTCAACGCGGAGATCCGCAAGAACCACGCGGTCGTGACCGAGGTGAAGGATCAAAAAAAAGCGATCGCGGAAGGCGCGATGGCGTTTTTTGGCGACAAGTACGAAAACGACGTCCGCGTGCTGACGATGGGGGACTTTTCCAAGGAACTCTGCGGCGGGACGCACAGCCCGACGACGGGCTTCATCAGCTCGTTCCGCATCGTGTCCGAAGGCTCGGTGCAGTCGGGCGTCCGGCGCATCGAGGCCGTGACGGGCGACGTCGCGTCGCGCCTGGGCGCCCAGGACGAAGAAGAGCTGCGCGCGATCCTCGCCTACGTCGACGCCGAGCATGACGGCGTGAAGAACGCGCTCATCGAAGCGCATGACGAAACGAAGGCGCTCGAGCGCGAGCTCAAGAGCGCGTTCACCAAAGTCGTCCGCGAATCGATGGTCAAGCTCATCGAGCGCGCGCCGGAAACGAAGGGCACGCGCATCATCCTCGAGCACCTCGAAGGCTTCGACAAGGACTTCCTCCGCGACACGGCCGACTGGCTGCGCTCGCGTCCGGGTTCGTACGCCGTCGTTCTCGCGGCGACCATCCAGGAAAAGCCCCAAATCGTCGTGGCGCTGTCGCCGGACCTGGTGCAGAAAAAAATGAGCGCGGGCGAACTCGTCAAAGAGGTCAGCCTCAAGATGGGCGGCGCCGGCGGCGGCAAGCCCGACATGGCGCAGGGCGGCGGCAAGCCCGGCGCGGACATCAACGAGGCGCTGCACACCGCGCGCGTGCTGATACAAACCAGATTGGAGACGCTGTGAAGACGATCCGCTTCGGGACCAAGTCGCTCGACAAATACCTCAGCACCCGGACCCAGAACCGTCCGGAGCGCCTGGTTAAGAAGGTTGCGCAGATCGTCGAAGACGTCCGCCTTGGGGGCGACGCGGCGCTCTTGCGTTACACCCGCAAGTTCGACCGGGTGAACCTTCAGCCGCGCGAGCTGCAGGTCAGCGAAGAAGAAATCAACGCCTGCTACCAGAACATCAAACCGGAGTTCGCCTCGGCGCTGCGCGTCGCGGTCGAAAACGTCCGGACGTATTACAAGAGCAAGATCGTCAAGTCGCTCAAAGTACGGACCGAAGACGGTGTGAGACTTTCGGAGCACATCCGTCCGATGAAGACGGTCGGCGTGTACGTGCCGTCCGGGCAGGTGCCGCTCGTTTCGACCGTGTATATGACCGTGATCCCGGCGCAGGCCGCGGGCGTTCAGAACATCTACATCGTGACGCCGCCCAACCAGCACAAGAGCGTCGATCCGCACATCTTGGCCGTCGCGAACCTCCTCAAGGTCAACGCGGTGTACAAGGCGGGCGGCGCCCAGGCCGTCGCGGCAATGGCGTTTGGCACCAAGACCATTCCTCAGGCCGACAAGATCATCGGGCCGGGCAACCAGTATGTCGCCGAGGCCAAGCGCCAGGTGTTCGGGTACTGCGACATCGACATGATCGCCGGTCCGACGGAACTCGTCGTGATCGCCAACGAGCACTCCGACCCGCAATTTGTCGCGGCGGATCTGCTGGCCCAGAGCGAGCATCACGGCGGAAGCTCCATCCTCATCACGACGTCCAAGCGGCTCGCCAAACAGATGGCGCGCCTTCCGATCCGCGGCTTCATCGTCCGGGTCAAGAACCTGGAACAGGGCGTCGAACTTTCGAACCGGATCGCGCCGGAACATCTGGAGATCATGGTCAAGCGCCCCGAGCGCCTGCTCCGCTACGTCGAAAACGCGGGCGCGGTCTTTTTGGGGCCGTATTCGCCGACCGCGGTCGGGGATTACATCGCCGGACCCAGCCATGTGCTGCCGACGAACGGCACGGCGCGGTTCTTCTCGGGACTGGGCGTGCAGGACTTCCTGAAGAACACGCACGTTATTTCGTATTCGCGCAAGGCGTTGGAAAAGGTTCGTCAGCCGGCCGAGTACATCGCGAATCTGGAAGGCCTGAAGAAACACTACGAATCGATCAAAGTGCGCTTCGAGCCGGTCGATTGATTTTTACGGACTTGGGATTAAAGGAGATTTTTATGAAAAAGAAAAAAACTGCCGCCAAATCCGCCGCCGCGCCGCTCCTCCAGCGCCGCGCCGTCATCAACCGCGTGACCCGCGAGACGACGATCGACTGCGAATTGAACCTCGACGGCTCGGGCACGTCCAAGATCTCGACGGGCCTGGCGTTCCTGGACCACATGCTGGACCTTTTTACCAAACACGGCATTTTCAGTCTCAAACTCGTCGCCAAGGGCGACCTTGAGATCGACATTCATCACACGAATGAAGACATCGGCATCGTGCTGGGCCAGGCCTTCAAGCAGGCGCTCGGCGACAAGAAGGGTATCCGCCGGTTCGGGTCGTGCTTCGTCCCGATGGACGAGACGCTGTCGCGCGTGCGCGTGGCGCTCGACATCTCGGGCCGTCCGTCGCTGTACTTCACCGCGCCCAAGGGCGTCGCCCAGCACTTCGTACACCGTGATTACACGATCCATGACGCGCGCGAGCTCATCAAGGCGTTCGCGATCCAGTCGGGGATCAACATGCACGTCGACGTCCTCAAGGGCGACGACCCGCACCATATTCTGGAATCGATCTTCAAGGCCTTCGGCCGCGCGCTCGAGCAGGCCACGCGCGTGGACGCCCGCATCCCGGGCATCCCTTCGACCAAGGGCTTGATCGAGAAGTGATCCATCTCGTCGATTACGGAATGGGGAATCTCCGTTCCGTTCAGAAGGCGCTCGAAGCCGTCGGCGCGCCGGCGCGCGTTTCGAGCGACCCCGCGGACATCGACCGCGCGTCGCTCATCGTGGTGCCGGGCGTCGGCGCGTTTGATCACGCGGTCCGCGAGCTCAAGAGCCGGAAGCTGTTCGAGCCGATCCGGACGGCGGTGAAGGCAGGCAAGCCGTACCTCGGCCTGTGTCTGGGGCTTCAGCTTTTGTTCGACCGGTCCGATGAGGGCACGGAAGAGGGTTGGGGCATTCTCGGCGGCAGCGTGCTGAGGTTTCCGCACTTCATGAAGACGCCGCATATGGGCTGGAACCGGGTGCGCCTGGCGACCCCTCAGCTCGACCGGCAGTTCGGGATCGAAGGCGACGGACGTTTTTATTTTGTGCACTCGTACTTTGTCGTGCCGCGCGACCGCTCGGACGCGTTCGCGACGACCGATTACGGGTTCGATTTTGTGTCGGCGGTCCGCAGAGGAAACATCATGGCCACCCAGTTCCATCCGGAAAAAAGCCAGGCCCAGGGACTCCGGTTCCTCAAGGCCGCGGTGCGGGAGCTCACGCGATGATCGTGATTCCGGCCATCGATTTGCGCGGCGGCAAGGTCGTGCGCCTGACCCAGGGGGAATACGACAAGGAATCGCGTTACGGCGTTTCGGCCGAAGAGACGGCCCGGCGTTTCCTCGATGCGGGCGCGCACCGGATCCACGTCGTTGATCTGGACGGCGCGCGCGAGGGTAAGCCGCTCGAAATGGGAACGCTCGAACGCCTGGTCCGCGCCGTGCCGGCCCAGTACGAAGTCGGCGGCGGGATCCGCAAGCCGGAGACGATCGAGCAGTATTTGAAGAACGGCGTGTCCTTCGTGGTCCTCGGGACGCGGGCCTGTCTCGACCGCGGCTTTTTGGGCGAATGCCTCAAGGCCTTCGGTCGGCGCGTCATCGTCGGCGTGGACGCGCGCGACGGACGGGTCGCGACCGACGGCTGGACCAAGGTCACGGACGTGAAGGCGCACGATTTGATTGACTTTGCGATCACGGCGGGCGGCGCGCAGATCATTTACACGGACATTTCCAAGGACGGGATGATGCAGGGCCCCAATCTCGAGCAGGTGAAGGCCGTGCTCAAAATCCCGGGCGCCGAAATCATCGCCTCGGGCGGCGTGAAGGATTTGGCCGACATTCAGTCTTTTTTGGACATCGGCGCGGTCAACCTGACCGGCGCCATCGTCGGCAAGGCGCTCTATGAGGGCAAGCTCGATCTCGCGCAGGCCGTGAAGCTGTGCCAGCATGATCCCAAGGGCAGCCGTGCTCGCTAAACGAATCATCCCGTGCCTGGACGTCAAAGGCGGGCGGGTCGTGAAGGGCGTCAATTTTCTGGAGCTGCGCGACGCGGGTGATCCCGTCGAAGCGGCGGCCCAGTACGAAAAAGAAGGCGCGGACGAGCTCGTGTTCCTGGACATCACCGCGTCGAGCGACGCGCGGCCCATCCTGATGGACGTCGTGCGCCGCACGGCCGAAAAAGTTTTTATGCCGCTCACGGTCGGCGGCGGCGTGCGCACCGTCCAGGACGTGCGCGACCTGCTGTTGGCCGGGGCGGACAAGGTCAGCATGAACACGGCCGCGGTCCAGGATCCGGACCTGATCCGCCGTTCGGCCGAGCGCTTCGGCAGCCAGTGCACGGTCGTCGCGATCGACGCCAAGCGCGACGGTGCCGGTTGGAAGGTTTTTACGCACGGGGGACGGACCCGCACCGAATGGGACGTCGTGGCCTGGGCGAAGGAAGTTCAGCGGCTGGGAGCGGGCGAGATCCTGCTCACGAGCATGGACAAGGACGGCACGAAGACGGGCTTTGACCTCGAGCTCACGCGGACCGTGTCCGAGGCCGTCGAGATCCCGGTGATCGCGTCGGGCGGCGTCGGGTCTTTGGAGCATCTGGCCGAAGGATTCGAGCGCGGCAAGGCCGACGCGGTGCTTGCGGCGTCGATTTTTCACTTCCGGGAGCACACGATCCACGCGGCCAAGGATTTTCTCAAGGCGCGCGGCATTCCGGTCCGGCAATAAGTTTTTTCTAAGGAAGGAGCCCTCATGAATCACGAAGCTTTTTTAAAACGCCTGACCTTTAACGCGGACGGGCATGTTCCGGCCATTATTCAGGACGAGTCCGGCCGCGTGCTCACGCTCTGCTACATGAACAAGGACGCCATCGTCAAAACGCTCGAGGAGCGTTACATCTACGTGTACCGCCGTTCGCTCGGCAAGCTCATGAAAAAGGGCGAGACGTCCGGCCACGTGCAGGAAGTGAAGTCGGTCGCGCTCGATTGCGAAGGCAAGTCGCTTCTCATCCGGATCAAGCAGCATGTCGCCGGCTGTCATAAGGGCTACTTCAGCTGCTACTTCGAAGAGTATGACGGCAAGGGCGGATTCGGGATCGGCGAAAAAATCGTGTTCGCCCCGGACAAGGTCTACAAATAGTGCAGCTCAAACCCTCGCTCGCCGAATTCGCCAAACTCGCCCTCAAGGGCAACACCGTTCCGGTGTACGCCGAAATGACGGGCGACCTCGATACGCCCGTGTCGGCGTACCTCAAGACGAATCCCGGTTACACGGGCTTCCTCCTGGAATCGGTGGACGGCGGGCGGAATCAGGCGCGCTATTCCTTTATCGGCGTGGAGCCGAAGCGTTTCGTCGTTTCGGACGCTCAGGGGACGCGGCTCACCGACGGGGAAAAAGTTCTCGAACGGTTCGGCAAGTCCGATCCGCTGGACGCGCTCAAAAAAGTTCTGAGCGGTTACCGCTATGTCGCGTCCGACGAATTGCCGCGCTTCTGCGGCGGCGCGGTGGGCTTCCTCTGCTACGACGCCAACCGCCACTTCGAGCGCCTGCCCCAAATGAAGGGCGGGAACCCGTATCCCACGCTGTCGTTCGCGATCGCCGAGGACCTGGTGATCTTCGATCATGTGAAGCGCCGGATGACCGTCGTCGCCAACGCGGTGATCGCCGCCGGCAAGGGCGCTTCCAGGACGGCCGCGATCCGGGCCGCTTACGACGACGCGGCCGGACGCATCGCCCGGATCCGCGCGCGCCTGGAATCCCGTTCGCTCGTGACGCCCGGACCCGTTTCCGCCAAGTCGGCGTCGCCGGTGGAGTCCAATTTTTCGAAGGAAGGGTTCAAGAAGGCGATCCGCAAGGCCAAGGAGCATATCCGGATCGGCGACATCTTCCAGATCGTCGTCTCGCAGCGGTTCACCCGCAAGACCGCGGTGCATCCGTTCAACCTGTACCGCGCGCTGCGCAGCGTCAACCCGTCGCCCTACATGTTTTTTATTTCCGGCGGCAGCTTCCACCTGGTCGGTTCGTCGCCCGAAGTGCACGTGCGCTGCGAAGACGGCGTCGTCCAGCTGCGGCCGATTGCCGGCACGCGCAAGCGCGGGGCGACGGACGACGAGGACAAGCGCCTGGCCGATGAATTGCTCAAGGATAAAAAGGAACTCGCCGAGCACGTGATGCTCGTGGACCTCGGGCGCAACGACCTCGGCCGCGTGTGCGCGACCGGCACGGTGAAGGTCAGCGAATTCATGGTGATCGAGCGCTACTCGCACGTCATGCACATCGTGAGCCACGTGAAGGGGCTTCTCAAAAAGGGAATGGACGCGTTCGACGTGATCCGCGCGACGTTCCCGGCCGGGACGGTGAGCGGCGCGCCCAAAGTCAGGGCCATGGAGCTCATCGCGGAGCTGGAGCCCGAGAACCGCGGGCCGTATGCGGGGCTGGTCGGATACTTCAGCTTTTCCGGGAACTTCGATTCCTGTATCACGATCCGCACGGCGGTCGTGGAGAACGGCAAGGTCTGGGTGCAAGCTGGCGCCGGCGTCGTCCTCGACTCGGACCCGGAATTCGAGTACGAAGAATCGCGGAACAAGGCCAGGGGCGTCTTCGCGGCGCTCGATCAGGCGGAACGGGGGCTCGAATGATCCTGATGATCGACAATTACGATTCGTTCACGTACAACCTCGTCCAGTATTTCGGCGAGTTGGGGCAGAAGCTCATCATCAAGCGCAACGACGAAGTCACGCTTGCGGATATCCGGAAGCTCAAGCCCTCGAAGATTGTGATTTCGCCGGGACCGGGCGCGCCCAAGGACGCCGGGATTTCGGAAGACGTCATCCGCACCTTCGGTCCCAAGGTTCCGCTGCTCGGCGTCTGCCTCGGACACCAGGCCATCGGCGAAGTGTTCGGCGGCAGGATCCGCGTCGCCGACCGCATCATGCACGGCAAAACGTCCGACATGTACCACGACGGCCATCCGCTCTTCGCCGGAATCCCGAGTCCGTTCACGGCGACGCGGTACCATTCGCTCCTCATCGAGCCGAAGAGTCTGCCGAAAGAGCTCAAGTCGATCGCCTGGACCTCCGACAAGGAGATCATGGCCGTCGCGCACGTCAAATACCCGATCTACGGCGTCCAATTCCATCCGGAATCGATCCTGACGACGGCGGGGAAGACGCTGCTCCAGAATTTTTTGAAGCTCGGAGGCAAATAGGCCGATGAGCCCGGACGCGCTCGGGATCGACGGCCTGATCGGCGCGCTCAAAGACAGACGCGACTGGACCGCGGACGAGATGCGCTTCTTCATGACCGAGCTCATGGCCGGGCGCCTCGAGACGCCGCGCGTGGTCGAAGCGCTCGAGCTGCTCCGCGCGAAGGGCGAATCGGCTCTCGAGATCACCGAGGCCGCGCGGACGATGCGCGGGGCGGGGGTCCGGGTCGAGACGGGTCTCGAGGGGGTACTGGACACCTGCGGAACCGGCGGCGACGGCAGTTGCACGGTCAACGTATCGAGTCTGGTCGCGCTCATCGCGGCCGCGGCCGGAGTGGCGGTGGCCAAACACGGCAACCGCGCCGTTTCGGGCGTATGCGGCAGCGCGGACTTTTTGTCGGCGATCGGCGTGCCGCTCGAGGTGACGCCGGAAAAATTGGTCGAGGGCCTCAAAGCCACCGGGTTCGCGTTTTTTTACGCGCCGCAATTTCATCCGTCGATCCGGCATGCGGCGCCGGCCCGCAAGGCCATTACGGGACGGACGCTGTTCAACTGCCTGGGGCCGATCACGAATCCGGCCGGCGCCAAGCACCAGCTGATCGGCGTGTACGAAGCGCGGCTGGTGCCGCTGGTGGCCGAAGCGCTCGGGCGGCTCGGTTCCAAGCACGCGATCGTCGTGCACGGCGAGGACGGGCTGGACGAAGTGAGTCCGGTCACGGCGACCCGGGTCGCCGAGTGGGCCGACGGTCAGATGAGAACCTATGTTTTTATGCCGGAAGAGGCCGGGATCACGCGCGCGGCGGCCGGGTCGCTCCGGTCGGATAACGCGGCCGCGGCCGTGAGCGAAGGTCTGGCGATCATCGCCGGCGCTCCCGGGCCCAAAACGGATTTGGTGACGCTGAACGCGGGCTTTGCGCTCAAGGCCGCCGACAAGGTAGGGACCGTCGCTGAAGGCGTGCAGCTGGCCCAACGGCTCCTGGCCGACGGCAGCGTGGCGAAAAAAGTGGAGCAGATCAGGGCTTTTTACCGATGAACATTCTCGACCAAATCCTGGAATCCAAGCGCGCGGAAGTCGCTGCGGCCAAAAAAGCCGTGAGCGCGGCCGATTGCGAGAAGCTGGCCAGGGGCCGGACCGACGGCCCCCGCGGATTCAAGCGCGCGCTCCTGGCGGCGCCGGTGAAGCCGGCCGTGATCGCCGAATTCAAGCGGAAGTCGCCGTCCAAGGGTTTTTTGCGGCAGGGGGCGGATGCGGGCGAAGTGACCCGCGGTTACGAAAAAGCCGGCGCCAGCTGCCTATCGGTCCTGACCGATGGCCCGTTCTTCGCCGGGTCGCTCGACGACCTGAAGGCCGTGCGCGCGGCGGTGAAGATTCCGCTTTTGAGAAAAGACTTCGTGGTCGACCCGTACCAGATCGTGCAGAGCTATGCGGCCGGAGCCGACGCGGTGCTGCTCATTGCCGAAGCGCTCGACGCGAAGCTTATGAAAGACCTGTACGACGCGGCCCGCGCCTGGGGCCTGGACGTGCTTGCGGAACTGCACGGCGAAGCCGAATTCGCCAAGATCAAGGGAATGGATGACGCGATGATCGGCATCAACAACCGGGATCTCAAGACGTTCGACGTGTCGCTCGAAACGACGAAGCGCCTGGCACAGCTGGCTCCCAAGGACAGCGTGATCGTGTCCGAAAGCGGCATCAAGTCGCGACGCGACTTCGAGACCGTCCGCAACTATGGCGCTGATGCGGTGCTGGTGGGCGAGGGGCTCATGACACAGGCCGATCCGGGCGATGCCTTAAGAGGACTTCTCACAGCATGTTGAAAAAGAACAGGCCGGTCCGGGTCAAGATCTGCGGGATCACGCGTCTCCAGGACGCCGAAGCGGCCGTCGCTTTGGGCGCCGATGCGCTCGGGTTTATTTTTGCCAAGTCGCCGCGCCGGATCGCGCCCCGGGACGCGCGCAAGATCAGCGCGGCCGTCAGCCCGCTGGTGACCCGCGTCGGCGTCTTCGTGAACGAGCCGGTCAAGCAGGTGATCGCAATCATGCGCGAAGCGATGCTCGACGTCGCTCAGCTGCACGGCAGCGAAACGCCGGCCGAGTGCGCGGCGCTTTCGGCTTCGGGCGTGCGCGGGGTCATCAAGGTTTTTCGCGTGGGCGAACACTTTTCGCCCAAAGAATTGAAGCGCTATGCCGTACAGGCGCACCTGCTCGAGACCGACGCCAAAGTCGCCGGCGGCTCGGGCCTCGTCTGGGACTGGTCGCGCCTGGCGCGCACCCGTTTTTCAACCCCCATTATCGTGACCGGAGGACTGAATCCCTCCAACGTTCAAAAAGCGATTCGCGCCCTGAAGCCTTACGCCGTCGATGTTTCGAGCGGCGTCGAAAAAAGGCCGGGGATCAAAGATCACAAGCTTATGGAGAAATTTATCCGCCATGCCAAAACCGCTTAAGACCAAGACCAAAGGCCGCAAAGGGTATTTCCTCGAATTCGGCGGCCAGTACGTTCCCGAGATCCTGAAGAGCGCGCTCGACGAACTCGAAGCCGCGTACGGCAAGGCCAAAAAAGACCGTAAATTCCAGGACGAGGTCAAAACGATCCTCCATGAGTATGCGGGACGCCCGACGCTCATGACGCCTTCACGTTCGCTGTCCAAGCTGACAGGCGCGAAGGTGCTGCTCAAGCGCGAGGATCTGTTGCACACCGGAGCGCACAAGATCAACAACACGATCGGCCAGGTCCTGCTCGCCAAGCACATGGGCAAGCGCCGTATCATCGCCGAGACCGGGGCCGGACAACACGGCGTCGCGACGGCGACGGCCTGCGCGCTTTTTGGCATGCCCTGCGTCGTTTACATGGGAAAAAAAGACACCGAGCGCCAGCGCCTCAACGTGTTCCGGATGAAGCTCATGGGCGCGCAGGTCGTGCCGGTGACCTCCGGTTCGCAGACGCTCAAGGACGCGATCAACGAGGCGATCCGGGACTGGATCCAGAACGTGCGCGACACCCATTATGTGATCGGTTCCGTCGTCGGCCCGTATCCGTATCCGGAAATGGTCCGCGACTTCCAGTCCGTGATCGGCGAAGAAACGCTCAAGCAGACGCGCGGCAAGCTCGACGTCGCGCTGGCCTGCGTGGGCGGCGGTTCGAACGCGATGGGGATGTTTTATCCGCTGGCGTACAAGTCCAAGGCCAAGCTCATCGGCATCGAAGCCGCGGGCGAGGGCGTGAACACGCACCATCACTCGGCGACGCTGACCAAGGGAACCGTGGGCATCCTGCACGGATTCAAGAGCTATCTGCTGCAGGACGCGGACGGGCAGGTCCAGGAGGCGCATTCGATTTCTGCCGGTCTGGATTATCCCGGCGTGGGGCCTGAGCATGCGATGTTCAAGAAAACGGGCCGCGTGAACTACGTCGCGGTCACGGACAAGGACGCGCTCGAAGGCTTCCAGTTCCTGAGCCGCCAGGAAGGAATCATCCCGGCGCTCGAAACTTCGCACGTGATCGGCTACCTGCTCAAGAATCCCCGGTCGATCCCGAAAGGCGGCACGGCGGTGGTCTGTCTTTCCGGACGCGGCGACAAGGATGTCGAGCACGCGGCGCAACACATCAAGCTCTAACCCCGAATCAGGCGGACACACATCATGGAAAGCTGCTGCGGCACACTGAACCCGATCGACCGGCGGTTCGCGGAACTGGAGTCGAAAAAAGAAAAAGCGCTCATTCTCTTCGTCGAGGGCGGTGACCCGTCCATCGAGGTGACGCGCCAGACCCTGCGGTATTGCCAGGAAGCCGGCGTCGACATCGTCGAGCTGGGCATTCCGTTCTCGGACCCTCTGGCGGACGGCCCGGTCATCCAGGCTGCATCGTTCCGGGCGATCGAACACGGCACCACGTTCGAAAAGCTCATGAAGATGCTCAAGGAAGAGCGCGCCAAAGGCCTTGAGCTCCCGGTCGTCGTGATGAGCTCGTACAACCCGCTGCACCGCGCCGGCCTCGAACACAGCGCGCGGCTCATGCACGACGCGCGGGTCGACGGCATCATTATCCCGGACCTGCCGCACGACGAGGACTCGTCGGTCCGCGCCGTCTACGCGCGTTTCGGCATCCTGCCGATCCTGATGACGACACCGACGACGGAGCCCCGCCGCCACAATGAAGTGCTCCGGCAGTCGCGCGGGTTCGTCTATTACGTTTCGCTCATCGGCCTCACCGGCGCCGTGAAGCGCACGGATTATCCCTTCAAGGCGCACGTCGTCGCGTCGAGCCGGAAGTCGGCCGCGCCGGTTTGTGTCGGCTTCGGCATCACGACCCCCGACGACGCGTACCGCGTGTCGCGCTTCGCCGACGGCGTCATCATCGGTTCCGCGCTTGTGCGCCACCTGTCCGAGCATTCGGCCAAGTCCCTCTCGTCCGCGTCCAAAAAACTCATCGACGACCTCGTCCGGGCCGTCAAATCCAAATGAAGAAGTCCGCTGCAGTCAAAAAAGTCGCGTTCATCATGGCCGGCGGCCTCGGCGAGCGCTTCTGGCCCGCGACGAGCCGCGCGCTGCCCAAGTACGCGATCCGCTTCAACGAAAAGACGACGTTTCTCAAGGACACCTTCGACCGTCTCGTGCCGCTTTACGGCCGCGACGCGGTTTTTGTGATCACGGCGGACGAGCATGTCCGTCTCGTCCGCAGTCTCTTGCCCGGGATCCCCAAAGCGAACGTGCTCGGGGAGCCCGAGCGCAAAAACACCGCGGCCGCGACGGCGTATTCGACGCTCTGGGCGTTTAAGAAGTTCGGCGAGAACACGGTGGTGAGCTTTTTTCCGGCGGACGCGCTCGTCGAGAAGCCCGAAGTCCTGCGGCAGAACGTCAGCCGCTGCGTGGAGCTGGCCCGCCGCGACGGCGTGATCAGCGTGATCGGTATCGAGCCGACGCGGCCGGCCACGGGTTACGGCTACATCGAATGCGGCGCGCGACTGGAGCCGCTCAAAGACAGCTTCGAAGGCGCCCGCTTTTGCGAAAAGCCCGACCTCGCAACCGCGAACCAATTCCTCAAGTCCGGCCGCTACGTCTGGAACGCCGGGATCTACACCTGGAGTGTCCGGACCTTTGATTCGGCGATGCGCCGCCTGGCGGGTGAGTATTACCAGAAGTTTTTGTCCTTCGGCGCCGGGGTCTGGACGCCGGCGCGCGTGAAGGCGCTGTACGCGTCGTTGCCGTCGGTCTCGATCGACAAGCTCCTCGCGGAAAAGGCCGACCATATCCAAGTCGTCCGCAGCCGGATGGGCTGGGACGACATCGGGACTTGGGAGGCTCTGCGCCGGATGAAGCCCGACGCGAAGGGGAATGTGTTCATTTCGCCGGTGCTCAACGCGGGTGCGGAAAATTGCGTCTTTTCGCTGGGCGACGGGACGCGCGTCGTGGCCGCGGGCGTCAAAGACCTCGTCGTTGTACGCAACGGGTCGGACATCCTGATTTGTTCGCGCGAAAAAGCCGAGGATGTCCGGGAACTCAAGCTGCTGTGGGCCAAGCACTTCAAGGCGGCCGTGTGAGCATGAGCTTCAAGCGCACCCTGGGGATCGACCTCGGTGACAAGCGCATTGGCGTTGCCGTTTCGGACCCGCTGGGAATTTCGGCACAGGGCCTCAAGACCATTCAGAACGAAGGTCCTCTGAGGACTTTTCCGCAAATCCTGGCCGTCATCAAGGAAAAATCGGTGGGCACGGTCGTGGTGGGCCTGCCGCTCATGATGAACGGCGATATGGGCGACCGGGCGCGCAAAGTGCTCGAATGGGTCGAAGAGCTTAAAAAACAGGCTCCCGACTGCGAGGTCGTGACGGCGGACGAACGGTTGACCTCCGTCGAGGCCAACCGCCTCATGATCCGCCAGGGTCTCTCGCGGAAGAAGCAAAAAGAGAACTCCGACGAGCTGTCCGCCATCCTGATTCTTCAAAATTACCTGGATTCGCGCCGGCCGGCGGCGCCCTACGATCCGGCGGAGTACCCAGAAGGGTAAAAAGTGTCTATAATGGCACGCTCAACATCATGACGCATCCCGCATCCCTTCCCATCAAGGTCAGCCCGTCGCTTTTGTCGGCCGATTTCGGCCGTCTGGCGCAGGAAGTCCGCGTCATCGAAGACGCCGGCTGCGACTACATCCATTGCGACGTGATGGACGGCCACTTCGTGCCGAACATCACGATCGGGCCGTTCGTGGTTCAGGCCATCGACAGGGTGAGCCGGGTACCGCTCGACGTGCACCTCATGATCGACAGCCCCTGGAAATACGTTCCCGACTTCGCGAAGGCCGGTTCGGACATCATTACGGTCCACGCGGAAGCGTGCGGTCCGAAGTTGGAGGAGACACTCGACCAGATCCGCTCTCTCGGCAAACGCGCGGGCGTTTCGCTCAAGCCCGGCACGCCGCTCGACCCGATTAAGCCGTATCTGAACAAGATCGACATGGTGCTCGTCATGACGGTCGAGCCGGGCTTCGGAGGACAATCTTTTATGCCGGACATGATGGCCAAAGTTCAGGCCCTCCGGAGCATCTACAACAAGGACATCGAAGTGGACGGCGGCATCAACCCGCAAACCGGCGCGCTCGCGGTCCGGGCTGGAGCCAACGTGCTCGTGGCCGGAACGGCGGTTTTTCGCGCGCCGGACGTGCCCAAAGCCGTCCGCGACCTAAAGGAGCTCAAAGCATGACGAACCTCACTCCCATCAAATTCGGCACCGACGGCTGGCGCGCCATCATGGGCAAGGAATACACGCCCGAAAATGTCGAGCGCATGGCCCAGGCGTTTTCCGATTTCACGAACGAGGCGCATCGCGCCGCCGGCAAATCCGGCAAGCCCAAGGTCGTCGTCGGCTATGACTTCCGGAAGGATTCGGAAAACTTCGCCGCGTCGGTCGCGTCGATCCTGATCGCCAACGGCATCGAGACCGTCCTTTCGGACCGCGCCGTGCCGACCCCGGCCGTGAGCCGCTGGGTCATGGATCACCATTTTGACCTCGGCGTCGCCATCACCGCGAGCCACAACCCCGGCGATTACAACGGCTTCAAGGTCAAGGATTCCAACGGCAGCTCCGCCGAACCGGCGATCACAAAGGGGATCGAGGCCAAACTCGACAAGTCTCCCGTCCGCCGCAGCTCGCCCGACGAAGTGAAGCGCTGCGAAAAGGACCTGATGACGCCTTACCTCGACGCGGTCAAAAACTACCTCGACCTCAAGCTGTTCAAGAACAAGCCCTTCAACATCCTCGTCGATTCGATGCACGGCATGGGCGAGAAGCACGTCGAAAACATCCTCGCCGGCTCCGCGCTCAAAGTGACGACGCTGCGCTGGAACCGCGACACGACGTTCGGCGGCAACGCGCCGGAGCCGATCGCCAAGAACTTTCCGGAAGTCTGCAAACGGATGCAGTCGGGCCAGTATGACGCGGCCTTCATCACCGACGGCGACTCCGACCGCATCGGCGCGGCGCGCGTCGGCGGTGCGTTCATTTCGCCGGGAACGCTGCTTTCGCTCATCATGCTCCACCTGGCCGAGGACCTCGGCAAGAAGGGGGATGTCGTCACGACCGTTTCGAACACCGCGCTCATCTACCGCGTGGCCCGGGCGCTCGGACTCAAGGTCCACGAAACGCCGGTCGGCTTCAAATACATCGTCGACGTGATGCGCAAGCACGACGTCCTGATCGCGGGCGAAGAGTCCGGCGGCCTGGCCTTCAAGGGCTACATGCAGGAGCGCGACGGCGTGCTCTCGGCGCTGCTCATCATCCAGATGATGGAATTCCGCAAGCAGAGCCTCGAAGAAATTCTCGCCGACGTCGACAAGCGTTTCGGCAAATTTCTGTACGCGCGCCGCGACATGCAGTACCCCGACGCCGCGAAGGAAAAGTTCATGACACACATGAAAAACCTCAACGTCGCCGACATCGACGGAATCCCGTGCACCGGCAAGAACCTGGCCGACGGCGTGAAGTTCCTGATGCACAAGGACGCATGGCTCCTGTTCCGCATGTCCGGCACCGAGCCGCTCCTGCGCGTGTACGCCGAGTCCCAGGCGCCCGGCGAGGCCGAAAAGCTCGTCGCGTGGGGCGAAAAAACCGCCACCCAGCTGGCTGCATGAACATCGACCGGATCCGCAACTTCTGCATCATCGCGCACATCGACCACGGCAAGTCGACGCTGGCCGACCGCATCCTGCAGATGACCGGCGCCATCTCCCAGCGCGAATTCGAGAACCAGCTGCTCGACAGCATGGACCTCGAAAAGGAGCGCGGCATCACGATCAAGGCCAGCGCCGTGCGCGTGAAGTACAAGGCCAAGGACGGGAAGGACTACACGTTCAACCTGATCGACACGCCCGGGCATATCGACTTTTCGTTCGAAGTCTCCAAGAGCCTGCGCGCCGTCGAAGGCGCGCTCCTCGTCGTCGACGCGGCGCAGGGCGTCGAAGCCCAGACCGTCGCCAACCTTTTTCTCGCGCTCGAAAACAACATCAGCATCATTCCCGTCATCAACAAGATCGACCTGCCCAACGCGGAGCCCGAGCGCGTCAAGGTCGAAGTCGCCGAAGTGCTGGGCGTCGAGCCCGACGAAGTCCTGGCGGTGAGCGCCAAGATGAACATCGGCATCCAGGACATCCTCGAGCGCATCGTGACGTCAATCCCGGCCCCCAAAGGCGACGCGGACGCCCCGCTGCAAGCGCTCATCTTCGATTCCATGTACGACACGTACCGCGGCGTCATCGCATACGTCCGTGTTATGAACGGCAAGGTCGCCAAGGGCGCCAAGGTCAAGATGATGGCCAACAACTCCGTGCACGAAGTGCTCGAAGTGGGCGTCCTGACGCCCAAGGCCATCCCGTGCGACGAACTCGGGCCCGGCGAGGCCGGCTATGTCGTCTGCAACATCCGCGAAGCCAAGCTGGTTGAGCCCGGAGATACGCTCACCGAGGCCGAACGGCCCGCCGCCGAGCCGCTGCCCGGTTACCGCAAGATGAGTCCGATGGTGTACGCCGGCATCTTTCCGGTCAATCCCAAGGACTTGCCGGCCCTGCGCGACACGATCGCCAAGCTGAATCTCAACGACTCTTCCTTCGTCTACGAGAGCGAGAACTCCGCCTCTTTCGGCTTCGGGTTCCGCTGCGGCTTCCTGGGACTCCTTCATATGGAAATCGTCCAGGAGCGCCTCGAGCGCGAATACAATCTAGAGCTCGTCGTCACGTCGCCGTCCGTCGTCTACCAGGTCGTCACGCACACCGGCGAGGTGATGGACATCGACAACCCCGCCAAGATGCCGGAAGTCCAGAAGATCGCCGAGACCCGCGAGCCCTACGTCCACGCCCGCATCATCGTCCCCAAGGAGAACATGGGAACGCTGCTCGACCTGTGCGAAAAGCGCCGCGGCAAATACCTTTCGACGGAGTACATCGATTCCGGCCGCGTCCGCGTGATCTACGACTTTCCGCTCGCGGAGATCATCGTCGACTTCAACGACAAGATCAAATCGCTTTCCAAGGGCTACGGATCGATGGACTACGACGTGCAGGGATTCCGCGCCGAACCGCTGGTCAAGGTCGACATCCTCCTGAACGGCGACATCTGCGAAGCGCTCAGCATGATCACGCACCGGACTCAGGCCGCCGACCGCGGCCGGCGCCTCACCGAAAAGCTCAAGGAAGTCATCCCGCGGCAGATGATCGACGTCGCTATTCAGGCCGCCATCGGCGGCAAGGTCATCGCGCGCTCGACCGTGTCGGCGATGAAGAAGGACGTGACGTCCAAGTGCTACGGCGGTGATATCACCCGCAAGCGCAAGCTGCTTGAGAAGCAAAAAGAGGGCAAGAAGCGCATGAAGCAGTTCGGTCATGTGTCGATCCCGCAGGAAGCCTTCATGGCCGTTCTTCAAAAGGAAGACAACTAACATGGCTTTTTCCTTCCCGTTCCGCGTCGACAAGAGCAAGGTGAAGAGCGAACTCCGGGAGTGGCTCGAAGCCATCGTGATCGCGCTCGTGATGGCGCTGGTCATCCGGGCCTTTGTCGTCCAGGCCTTCAAGATTCCCTCGCTGTCGATGTATCCGACGCTCAAGATCGGCGACCGTCTCTTCGTAAACAAGTTCATCTACCGCTTCGGCGACCCCGAACGCTGGGACGTCATCGTCTTCAAGTATCCGGAAGACCCGTCCAAGGACTTCATCAAGCGGCTCGTCGGCAAGGGCGGGGAAACGGTCGAAATCCGCGATGGCTCGATCTTCATCAACGGCGTCAAGCAGTCGCTGCCGGCGGAGATCGCCTCCAATGTGTATTACAATTCCGAGCCGTACGGCGCGATCAACCAGAAGGTTGTCGTGCCTCCGGACCACTTCTACGTCCTCGGCGACAACAGCATGAATTCGCGCGACAGCCGCGCGTGGGGATTTGTATCCAAGAAGCAGTTGGTCGGCAAGGCCTTCGTCCGTTGGTGGCCGCCTCAGCGCATCGGCCGAATCGACCGGCAATTCCCGAAAGACCGTGAATCTTCCTAACCGTCTGACCGTCCTGCGCGTGGTCCTCGTGCCCGTCTTTGTGACGGCGCTGGCCTACTGGACGCCGGAACGGGACTTCTGCCGGGTGCTGGCTCTGACGGTTTTTCTCGCCGCCTGCGTGACCGACGCTCTCGACGGCTGGATCGCCCGCCGCACCGGCCAAAAAACCCGCCTCGGATCCCTCATCGACCCGCTCGCGGACAAAATCCTCCTGACATCGGCCTATCTTGCCTTCGCGCTTCTTCCGGGCATTCCCAGTTCAGCGCATCTGCCGGTCTGGCTCACCGTCGTCGTCATTTCGCGAGACCTTTTGCTGGTGACGGGCGCGGCCATCATCTTCATGATGCAGAACCGCTTCGACGCGCACACGAACTTTTTGGGAAAAGTAACGACCGTTTTTCAGATGAGTCTGGTGATCGGGATTTTGGCAGGCGCGCCGGCAGAACTCCTGCAGGCGCTCATCTTTTGCGCGGCCGCCGCGACCGTTGTTTCGGGCGCGGTTTATCTAAAGGCGGGCGTTTCGCGCCTGGGCGGGGGATCCGACCATGCGTGAAGCCCTCGCTTTTTTGACGGCTTTTTTGGCCGGGTCGGTGCCGAGCGCGTGGATCTGGGTCCGCCTGAAGACCGGCAAGGATATCCGCACGATGGGCAGCGGCAATGTCGGCGCGACCAACGTGTTCCGGACGATCGGCAAAAAAGACGGGATCGGCGTGCTGGCCTGCGACGCGCTCAAAGGCGTCTTGGGCGTGGTCGCCGGCCGCATCATCTGGGCTCCTGATGCCGCGATAGATTTGCAGTTGGCGGGCTTCGGCCTGGGCATCGCTGCAATTCTGGGACATGTGTTCACGCCCTGGCTCGGGTTCAAAGGAGGCAAGGGCGTCGCGACCGGGGCCGGGGTCGCACTGGCGGTTTACCCGGTCCCGTTCGGCCTGGCGCTGATCAGCTGGATCGCCGTCCTCAAAATCAGCAATTACATGTCCGTGGCTTCGATCACGGCCGCCTATATTTTTGCCGCCGCGACGGCCTGGCTCGTCCCCAACAAGACCCACGCCCTGATCGCCCTGGCTGCCGCCCTCTTCATTTCCTGGACCCACCGGGCCAATATCCAGCGGCTCCGGCAGGGAAGCGAACCTAAGCTTTTCCATAAATAATTAAGCACGGCCCCTTGAAATGACCCTCCCGGTCACGCATACTTCGATATGTAAAAGATTGAATATAAGATATTCAATAAATGAACATAACGAGAAAAAGGCGATGAAAAACAGCAAACCGGCCAAAACCAAAGACCTCCGGGAAGTCCAGATCGAGCGGCACACCTCCGCCAACGGAAAGCGCCGTTTTCTCAAGATGACGGAGCTCATCGAGAAGGACGGATTCATCGCCCGCGCGCAAAAGAAATATTCGTACTACATCACCGAGCGCCTGGGTCAATTCACCGGCAACCTTCAGGATTGGATGGCCGAAAAATCCAAGGTCATGAACGAGAAGCCCCGGCACATCAGCGTGAAGCGCATCTTCAACAAGGAGCATGGGATCGGTCAGACCACCTGCCGGACCAGCGGTTCGTTTTACGTCGTCCGCCAGCAAAAAGTCTTCGCCGTCGCGTTCCTGCACAGCGTCAAGTTCGACATTCTCGGTCCCGCGACCTCCGGCCCCGCGATCGCTTAATTCCAGCCCTTCCGTTCGAGTGACAACCCCCGGTCCCTTTGTTATACTTATCAGCTCAAATTTGGCCGGAATTGCCGTGCATGGATCGGCCTGAAAACCGCGGTTTTTTGACCGTTTGAACGATCGGAAATCGAGTGAAACGAGCCCAGTCCACGATCACGGTCCTTGGAGACGGCGGGTGGGGAACCACCGTCGCGCTTCTCTTGGCCCGCAAGGGTTATCGCGTCGTTCTCTGGGGCGCCTTTGGCGCCTATCTGGACGAGATGCGCGTGTCGCGGGAGAACAAAAAGTTTCTTCCCGGGTTCAAGATTCCGGCCTCGGTCGTTTTTGAGGCGGACATCACAAAAGCGGTCGCGGCGTCCGATGTCGTGTTCCTGGCGATGCCGTCGAAGTTTTTCCGTTCGGTGCTGACCCGGCTGAAGAAGAGCCCGGTCCGCAAGAAGCTTTTTGTCATTCTGACCAAGGGGATCGAGCGCGGGTCGCTGCTCCTTATGGGCGACGTGCTCAAAGAAGAGCTCGGCCCCGTCCGCACCGTGGTCGTTTCGGGTCCGTGCATTTCGCGCGAGATCGCGCAAGGCATTCCGACCGCCGTGGTCGCCGCGTCCAAGTCGGCCGCCGACCGCGCGCAGGTCCGCAAGATCCTGAGTCTGCCGTCGTTTACGGTGCTCGAGAGCCCCGACGCGGCCGGCGTGCAGCTGGGCGGTTCGGTGAAGAACGTGCTCGCGATCGCGGGCGGAATTCTCGACGGGCTCGGCTACGGCACGAACATCAAGTCGGTGCTCCTGGCGCGCGGGATCAGCGAGATCGTGCGGCTCGGCCGGAAGATGAAGGCGAGGCCGGAGACTTTTTTGGGTTTGAGCGGGCTGGGCGATCTGGCCACGACCGCATTCAGCGTGCAGAGCCGCAATCACGGTTGCGGCGTCGAGCTGGGCAAAGGCGCGTCGCTCAAAGAGGTTCTGTCCCGTTCCGAAATGGTGGTCGAAGGGGTCGAAACGGCCGACTCCGCCATGGCGCTCGCGAAGAAGTTCAAAATCGAGCTGCCGATCGTCAAAGCCGTCGTGGATGTGCTCCACGAACGCCGCAGGCCCGACGCCATCGTCGATGCGGTGATGCACAAAAAATTTATCAACGAATCCGATTAGTCTTGGTCGGCGCTGAACCCCAGCGCCCGATCTGATCGGTTCGAAACTTTTCCGGGGCGTGGCTCAGCTTGGTCCAGAGCGCCTGCTTGGGGTGCAGGAGATCGGAGGTTCAAATCCTCTCGCCCCGACCATTTTTCCTTAAAAAGCTTATGGCAAAACAAAACAACGTCGTGCGGGTCGGACTGCTCGGTCTCGGGACTGTCGGGACCGGAGTGGCGCGTATTCTCACCGAAAAGAGCGCGGATATCCGTCGCGAGACGGGGCTTGAGTTCCGTCTGGCCGGGGTGTGCGTGCGGTCGAAGTCCAAGAAGCGCGACATCGCCCTCAAAGGGGTTCCGGTTACGACCGATGCCAAATCGATCGTCCGCAATCCCGACATCGATCAAGTCGTCGAGCTCATCGGCGGCCTCGACCCGGCCGGCGCGCTCATCGCGACCGCCCTCGAGTCGGGCAAAGACGTCGTTTCCGCCAACAAGGCCTTGTTTGCCGAGCGCGGCCTCGCGCTGTACAAGCTTGCGCGCAAGACGGGCCGCCACATCGGCCTAGAAGCCGCGGTCTGCGGCGGCATCCCGGTCATCCAGGGCATCGAGCGCGGCCTCGCGTCCAACCGCATGTCCCGGATCCTGGGCATCCTGAACGGGACCTGCAATTACATTCTCACGGAAATGTCCCGCGGCGGAAAACCCTATCCTCAGGCCTTGGCCGAGGCGCAGGCCGCCGGCTTCGCCGAAAGCGATCCCACGCTCGACGTGAACGGCACTGACACGGCGCACAAGCTCGCGATCCTCGCGCGCCTGGCGTTTAAATACGAGATCCCGTATTCGCGCATCCATCGCGAAGGCATCGAGCGCATCACCGCCGAAGACATCCGGTACGCGGCCGAACTCGGCTACACCGTGAAGCTCCTCGCCATCGGCCGCCGCGAGGGAGCGAACCAGATCGAGCTGCGCGTCCATCCGGCCCTGCTCGAATCCAAACACCTGCTCGCCAACGTGAGCGGCGTGAACAACGCCGTGCTCGTTTCCGGCGACGAGACGGGGGAGATCATGTTCTACGGACGCGGCGCGGGCCGCCGCCCGACCGCCAGCGCCGTCGTGAGCGACATGATCGCGATCGCCCAGGCCCGCCGCCACAACGTGAACAACCTCGATCCGATCTATTCGCCCGCGGCCATCCAGCCGATCCAAGCCATCCGCTCGCGCTACTACCTGCGCTTCCAGGTGCTCGACCGCCCCGGCGTGTTCGGCACTCTCGCGCAGATGCTGGGCAAGCACGGGATTTCGCTGTCGAGCGTCGTCCAGAAAGAAACGCACAAGAGCCCGGTCAACGTGATCATCCTCACGCACCGCACCGAAGAATCGCGCCTCGAAAAGGCGTTGGCCGCCATCGCGCGCCAGCCCATCGTCAAAGGCCGGCCGGTGCGCATCCGCATCGTCGACCGCGAGGACGCCGCGTCATGAAGCTCGGCCAGCAAAAGTCCGGCCAGCAGCTCGTCCATTGGCCCGGCATCATCGAGCATTACCACCGCTTCCTCGACATCGAAGCCGACGTCGAGGTCGTGACGCTGCACGAAGGCAACACGCCGCTCATTTATTCGCCCAAGCTCTCGAAGCTGACGAACACGCACGCGTGGCTCAAGTTCGAGGGCGCGCATCCGACCGGTTCGTTCAAGGACCGCGGAATGACGATGGCCGTCACCAAGGCCAAGCACTCCGGGGCCAAGGCGGTTCTCTGTGCCTCGACCGGCAATACGTCGGCGTCGGCCGCGGCCTATGCCGCGCGCGCCGGGATGAAGTGCTTTGTGATCCTGCCGGCCGGCGCGGTCGCGATGGGCAAGCTCAGCCAGGCGATCATGGCGGACGCGCGCGTGATTTCGATCGACGGGAATTTTGACGACGCGCTGAATCTCGCGCGCGAAGTGACGAAGCTGCGGCCGATCGCGCTCGTGAACTCGGTGAACCCCGACCGCATCGAGGGGCAGAAGACGGGCGCGTTCGAAATCGTCGACCAGCTCGACGGCGAAGCGCCGGACTTCCACATCATGCCGGTCGGCAACGCCGGCAACATCACCGCGTATTGGAAGGGCTATCAGGACTACAAGGCCGCCGGCAAATGCCGCACGCTGCCCAAGATGCTCGGCTTCCAGGCCGCCGGCGCCGCGCCCATCGTCCAGAACAAGGTCGTGAAGGATCCGCACACGATCGCCACCGCGATCAAGATCGGCAACCCCGCGAGCTGGGAATTCGCCAAAGAGGCGCGCGACGCGTCGGGCGGCCTCATCGATGCGGTCACCGACGAAGAGATTCTTTACGCCTACAAGTGGATCGCCGCCGAAGAAGGCGTGTTCGCCGAGCCGGCGAGCGCCGCGAGCGTCGCGGGCCTCCTCGCGCTGTCGAAGAAAAAGTATTTTGATCCCGTCCTCGCGACGGGCAAGAAGCCGACCTGCGTTTGCGTCCTCACGGGCCATGGCCTCAAGGACCCCGACACCGCGCTCAAGACCATCGGCAAGCCGCGGACGATCCGCGCGACGGCCGACGACGTCCTCGCCGAGATCGACCGATGAGCGCCGCCAAACGCATTTTGCTCGTGCTCGACGGCGTCGCCGACGAGCCGATCGAACTCCTCGACGGCAAGACACCGCTGGAGATCGCCAAGACCCCGAGCATCAAGGCCTTGGCGCAGACGGCCGAGATCGGCCGCCTCCGGCTTGCGGATTCCAAGATCATTCCGTCGGAAGAGACGACCTGTCTGAACCTGCTCGGCTACGAGGCCTCCGGCGCGGCCGCCGCGCGCGGGCCCCTGAGCGCCGCGGCGATGGACCTCCGGATCACGGGCGGAGAGTGGCTTCTGGCCTGCCGCCTCGTCACGGTGCTCGACGGCAAGCTCGTCGACAGCCGCGCCGGCGAGATCGGCGAGCGCGAAAGCGCCGCCATCTTCGAGTCGCTGAATCGGCTGCTCAAAGACCGCGATATGCGCATTTACACCGGCGACGGCCGACGCCACGTCCTGGCGATCAAGGCGGACGAAGCGTTCGCCAAACTGGGCGACCTGGACCTCCGCGGGCCCGACGAGATGATCGGCCGCGACCTTTGGGGCGCCTGGTCCAAGTCCACGGCCGGCGCGCGCCTGAAGGCCGTGCTTGCCGAAGCGGCGGAACTCCTCGAGGCGCACGAGATCAACAAAGTCCGCGTCGACTTGAACGAGAACCCGGCCAACGCGCTCTGGGTCTGGGGCGCGGGCAAAGCCCTGCACCTCGAACCTTTTACGGCCCCCGGCAAGACCGTGATCCTTTCGTCCTCGGACGTCTGGAAGGGTGCGGCCAAAGCCGCCGGCATCGAATGGGCGGCTGCGGAAACGGCTCCGAGGCCCGAACCGGCGGACCTGGCCGAAGTCGGCGTCAAACTCGTCAACTGGACCAAGTCGCACGACCTGGTGATCCTGCACGTGGACGAGGCGGACCGGGCCGGTATGACGGGCGACTTCAAGAAGAAGATCCGCTGGATCGAAGCTTTTGACCAGCACCTGGTCGCAACGCTGCGCGAGCGCGTCGGGACGCTCGGCGGCACGCGTATCGCGATCGTCTCGGGCCATGTGACTTCCTCGACCCGCAAGGAGCGTGCATCGTCCGAAGCGCCGTACCTGATCTGGGATTCGGGCGTGGAGGCCGCGGGCGCGGTGCAGGATTTTACGGAAGACGCGTCAGCCAAGGGATCCAAGCCCCTGAGCGCCGGCGATTTTTTAAAAAAACTTCTCAAGTAACGGGAGCATCGAAACGGAAATGGCCACTGTCAAAAAGCCTAAATTGATCGTCCAAAAGTTCGGCGGGTCCAGCGTCGCCAACCCCGAGCGCATCCAGCGCGTCGCCAAGCGCATCGCCAAGACCCGCGCCGCGGGCAACCGCGTCGTCGTGATCGTGAGCGCGCTCGGCGACACGACCGACGACTTGCTCGACCTGTGCGGCAAGCTGACGCAGAACCCGTCACGCCGCGAGCTCGACATGCTGCTTTCGACGGGCGAGCAGATCTCGACCGCGCTCATGGCGATGGCATTGCACGAACTCGGCGTGGGAGCGATCTCGCTCAACGGTTATCAGGTCGGCATCAAGACCGACTCGTCGCACACTCGGGCGCGCATTCTCGGCATCCGCCGCGAGCGCATCACCAAGGAGCTCGACGCGGGCAAAGTCGTCATCGTCGCCGGCTTCCAGGGCATCGACGCCAACATGGAGATCACGACACTCGGCCGCGGCGGTTCGGACCTCACGGCGGTGGCCGTGGCCAATGCGCTCAAGGCCGACGCGTGCGAGATCTACACCGACGTGAACGGAATTTATACGACCGATCCGCGCATTCTTCCGGATGCGCGCAAGATCGACCGGATCAGCTACGAAGAAATGCTCGAGATGGCGTCCGCCGGAGCGCAGGTCATGCAGGCCCGCTCGATCGAGGTCGCCGGCAAATACGACGTGCCTCTGCACGTGCGCTCGAGCATGAACGAAGAGCAGGGAACTTGGATCATCAAAGGAGACAAATCGATGGAAAAGATTCTGGTCCGCGGCGTCACCGTCAGCAAAAAAGAAGCCAAGATCACGATCGCGGACGTCCCCGACCGTCCTGGCATCGCCGGCAACATTTTCCGCGAAGTCGCCAAGGCCGGCGTCAACGTCGACATGATCGTCCAGAACGTGGGCCGCACGGGCAAGACCGACATTTCGTTCACCGTCCCCGCCGACGACGTGAATACGGCGCTCAAGGCCATTAGCGAAATCCGCCCGGTCATCGCGAAGAAGCAGATCATCGTCGACAAGAACATCGCCAAGGTCTCCGTCGTCGGCGTCGGCATGCGCAGCCATTCGGGCGTCGCGGCCGACATGTTCGAAGTCCTCGGCAAGAGCAAGATCAACATCGACATGATCTCGACCAGCGAGATCAAGATCGCCGTCACGGTCTCCGGCAAAGACGCCGACCGCGCGGTCAAGGTCCTGCACGATCATTTCGTGACGAAAAAAGACCAGTACATGTCCGTCTAAGGACATTCGAAGACAAAAAAGGCATTTATGAAAAAGTCCGCAGCCAAACTCAAGCTCCAGCAGGTCGAAATCTACGACACCACGCTCCGGGATGGATCCCAGGGCGAGGGGATTTCGTATTCCGTGCAGGACAAGCTGCGTATCGCCGAGAAGCTCGATCAACTCGGCGTGACCTTCATCGAAGGCGGCTGGCCCGGCTCCAACCCCAAGGATCAGCAATTCTTCAAGCTGGCCAAGAAGATCAAGTTCAAGCACGCCAAGCTGGCCGCGTTCGGCTCGACCCGCCGCGCCGGTATCAAGGCCGCCGACGACACGAACCTCAAGGACCTGGTCGCCGCGCAGACGCCCGTCGTCACGATCTTCGGCAAGACCTGGGACTTCCACGTCAAGGAAGCCCTGCGCGTCCCGCTGCAGGAGAACCTCGACATGATCACCGACTCCGTCCGATTCCTTCGGTCGAAGGGCCGCGAAGTCGTTTACGATGCGGAACACTTTTTTGACGGCTACAAGGCCAACCCCGAGTACGCGCTGCGCACGCTGCAGGCGGCCTATGCCGCGGGCGCGCGGACGCTCGTCCTGTGCGACACCAACGGCGGCACGCTGCCGTCCGAGATCGCCAGGATCGTGAGCGAAGTGGCCGCGCTCACGGACGCGCCGCTGGGCATCCACACGCACAACGACTCCGGGACCGGCGTCGCCAACGCTTTGGCCGCCGTCGAATCCGGCGCGCGCCACGTGCAGGGAACGGTGAACGGCTTCGGCGAGCGCTGCGGCAACTCCGACCTCGTGGCCTTGATCGCCAATCTCCAGCTCAAGATGGGCTTCCATTGCATCGCAGAAAGCCAGATGAAGCATCTTACCGAGACCGCGCACTACATCGGCGAAGTTGCGAACCTCGTGATCCAGAACAATCAGCCCTATGTCGGCAAAAGCGCCTTCGCCCACAAGGGCGGCGTCCACATCAACGCCATGCTCAAGAATCCGCAGACCTACGAGCACATCCTCCCGGAAACGGTCGGTAACACACGCCGCTTCCTGACGAGCGAGCTCTCCGGCAAGTCCAACATCATGATCAAGGCCCAGGCGTTCGACGCGTCCCTGACGAAAGAAAGCCCCAAGACCAAGAAGATCCACGAACTCGTCCAAAAATTAGAAAACGAAGGCTTCCAATTCGAAGCCGCCGAAGCCAGCTTCGAGCTCCTCGTCCACAAGGAGCTCAAGAAGCACAAGCCGTTCTTCGACGTGCTCGGCTACAAGTCCGTCGTCATCGCCGAAGGCGGTTCCGCTCCAGTGAGCGAAGCGACTGTCCACCTCAAGGTGAAGGGCAAAGAAGAGCTCGTGGCCGCGCAGGGCGACGGTCCTGTGAACGCGCTCGACTCCGCGCTGCGCAAGGCGCTCATCCCGTCGTATCCGCAGCTCAAAGACATGCACCTCTCCGACTTCAAAGTCCGCGTGATCGATCAGAAGTCCGGCACCGCGGCCAAAGTCCGCGTCTTCGTCGAATCCGTCGACGAGAACGGCTCCTGGACGACCGTGGGTATCAACGAGAACGTGATCGAAGCCTCCTGGCGCGCGCTCGTCGACTCGATCGAATACAAGCTCCTCAAGCGATGAGCGACTCCGTCCCGACCCCGTCCGTGACGCCTGCGATGCAGGAAATGCCCAAGGCGTACGCGCCGGCGGCTGTCGAAAAGAAGTGGCGTAAGATCTGGGACGAGAAAAAGGTTTTTCACGCCCCGGACAAGGCCGATCCTTCCAAAGAAGTTTTTTCGATGGTCATTCCGCCGCCCAACGTCACGGGCGCGCTGCACATGGGCCATGCGCTCAACAACACCATTCAGGACATCCTCACGCGCTACTACCGGATGAACGGCCGCCACACGCTGTGGATGCCGGGCACCGACCACGCCGGCATCGCGACACAGAACGTCGTGGAAAAAGCGCTGCGCAAAGAGGGAACGAGCCGCGCCGACCTCGGCCGCGAAAAGTTCGTCGACCGCGTCTGGCAATGGCGCGACCAATACGGCAACCGCATCATCGAACAGCTCCAGCGCCTCGGCTGTTCCTGCGACTGGGACCGCATCCGCTTCACGATGGACGAGGGTCTGTCGCGCGCGGTCAAAGAAGTTTTTGTCCGCCTCTACGACAAGGGCCTGATTTACCGCTCCAACTACATCATCAACTGGTGCACGCGCTGCCAGACCGCGCTCTCCGACGAAGAAGCCGCTCATCGCGATGTGCAGGGCGCGTTCTACCACCTGCGTTACACGACCGAGGACGGCAAGGATTCGATCGTGATCGCGACGACGCGGCCCGAGACGCTGCTCGGTGACACGGCGGTGGGTTTCCATCCCGAAGACGAGCGCTACAAGCATCTGATTGGAAAAAGCTTGGTGCTACCGCTGCTCGGCCGCAAGCTCCGCATCATTCAGGACGCGCAGATCGACCCGGCCTTCGGCACCGGCGCGCTTAAGATCACGCCCGCGCACGACCCCGTCGACTTCGACCTCGGCAAAAAGCACGGTCTCGACTCCGTCAATATCCTGAACACCGACGGCACGCTCAACGCCAACGCCGGGCCGTATCAGGGCATGGACCGCTTCGCCGCGCGCAAGAAGATCATCGAAGACCTCAAAGAAAAAGGCATTCTGCTCGACGTCAAAGAACACACGCATTCGGTCGGTCATTGCTATCGCTGCGACACCATCGTCGAGCCGTATTGCTCCGACCAGTGGTTTGTCAAAATGAAGCCGCTCGCCGGTCCCGCCATCGAAGCGGTCGAGTCCGGGCATACCAAGTTCCATCCGGAGCGCTGGTCCAAGACGTATATGGAGTGGATGACGAATATCCGGGATTGGTGCATTTCGCGTCAGATCTGGTGGGGGCATCGCATTCCGGTTTATTACGCGACCGACGGCCGCTTCACGGCCGCGCTCGATGAGGCGGACGCGCGCAAGCGGCTGAACCTTCCGGCCGATGCTGTGCTGCGGCAAGATGAGGATGTGCTCGATACTTGGTTCAGCTCGTGGCTGTGGCCGTTTTCGACGCTGGGTTGGCCCGACAAGACCGAGGACTTGAAGCAGTACTATCCGACGCTGTCGCTCGTGACGGGGTACGAGATCATCTTTTTCTGGGTCGCGCGCATGATGATGGCCGGATCTGAGTTCATGGGCCAGCCGCCGTTCAAGGACATTTACATCCACGGCATCGTTCGCGCTTCCGACGGCTCGAAGATGTCCAAGTCCAAGGGCAATGTGGTCGACCCCATCGAGATCATCGACGAATTCGGCGCCGACGGCCTGCGCTACGGCATGATCCAGATCACCTCCGAAGGTCAGGACGTATACGCGTCCAAGGACCGCTTCGAGATCGGCCGCAACTTCGCCAACAAGATCTGGAACGCCACGCGCTTCGCGCTCATGAACCTGAACGAAACATCGCTCCAGAAGCCGGCGTCGGAGGCGGGCTTTTCGTCCGCGGACCGCTGGATCCTGAGCCGCTATCACAGCACCGTTCAGGATGTGTCCAAGTCGATCGAGACTTACCGTTTCCACGAAGCATCGTCGCGGCTGTATGACTTTTTTTGGTCCGAGGTTTGTGACTGGTATCTGGAGCTCTCCAAGCCCCGGATCCAGACGCCTGAGACCCAGTGGACGCTGCGCACGGTGCTCGAGGGCAGCATGCACCTTTTGCACCCGCTCATGCCGTTCATCACCGAAGAATTATGGGAGTACCTGCGCCCGGGCAACACGACGCCGATCGCCAAAGGTACTTGGCCGACCGCCGACGCCCATTGGATCCGTCCCGAGATCGAGGAAGCGATGCAGGACCGCATTCAGGTCATTCAGGCTGTCCGGAATATCCGCGCCTCCTGGAAGATCGCGCCCAAGCAGGAGCTCACCGTGACCGTCCGCGCCGCTTCCGCCGCCGATGCTAAGAAGCTCACCGACGATCAGGCCGATCTCTGCCACCAGGCCCGCATCGGCAGCCTCACCGTCGTGACCGAGGCCCAGCGCCCGGCGGAGTCGGCGGTGATCAGCGTGCCGAGATTCGATATTTTTGTGGAGCTCAAGGGCTTGGTCGACTTCGAGGCCGAGCGCAAAAAAGTCCGCGAAGCGATCACGCAAACCGACGGCTTCATCGCCGGTCTCGCCGGCCGCCTCTCGAACGAAGCCTTCGTCGCCAAGGCCCCCGCCAAGGTCATCGAAGGCGAGCGCGCCCGTTTGGCCGAGCTCCAAGCCCAGAAGATCCGCCTCGAGGAAACGCTCAAGAGTCTGAACTGATCGCCGCACTGGGGAGACGCGCATGAAAGGGATCGACGCCCGGCTCGAAAAGCTCCTTCAAGCGTCCCTCGCCGAAGATATCGGCGCGCGCGACCTCACATCGCAGCTGCTCCCGCCCCGCCACGTCTCCAAAGCCGACGCTGTATTTAAAGAAGAGGCCGTTCTCTGCGGAATGGTCGTCGCCGAACGGATCTTTCGCCTCGTCGACGAAGAGCTGCGGTTCCTGCCTGTCGCGAAAGACGGGGAAGTCATCGCCAAAGGCCGCGCGATCTTCTATGTCGAGGGCTCGACCCGCTCGATCCTGACGGCCGAACGCACGGCCCTCAATTACCTCCAGCACATGAGCGCCGTCGCGACCAAGACCCGCGCCTTCGTTGACGCCGTTAAGGGCACGCAAGCCAAGATCCTCGATACGCGCAAGACCTGGCCGCTGTTCCGCCAGCTCGACCGCTACGCCGTGGTCACGGGCGGCGGCGTGAATCACCGCAACGGGCTTTATGACGCGGTCCTGATCAAGGACAACCACATCGCGGCGCTACCGAATCAGTCGATCACCGAGATCGCCAAGTCCGCCCGCGCCAAATTCCCCAAGAATGTCCCCATCGGCGTGGAAGTGAAAAACCTCAAAGAGCTCGCCGCCGCGCTCGCCGGCCCCTGCGATTACATCCTGCTCGACAACTTTACGCCGGCCCAAGTCCAGGAAGCCGTCGCGTTCCGCAAGGCCCAAAAAGTCTTTATCCCGCTCGAAGTCTCCGGCGGCGTCACGCTCGACACCGTCGCCGACTACGCCAAATGCGGCGTCGACCGCATCTCCGTCGGCGCGTTGACGCATTCGGTCAAAGCGGTCGATATTTCGCTGAACCTTTTGCCGACGCAATAATGAACTTTGAGCTGACCTCGGACTTCAAGCCCTCGGGCGACCAGCCCGCAGCGATCGCCGAGCTTCTAGCCGACATCGCCAAGGGCAAAAAGCACAACACGCTGCTCGGCGTGACCGGTTCGGGCAAGACCTTCACCGTCGCCAATGTCATCCAGGCCATCAACAAGCCCACGCTCGTCATTTCCCACAACAAGACGCTGGTCGCTCAGCTTTACTCCGAGCTCAAAGAGTTTTTCCCCAAGAACGCGGTCGAGTACTTCGTGAGCTATTACGATTACTACCAGCCCGAAGCGTATGTGCCGACCACTGACACCTTCATCGAGAAGGACTCGGCCATCAACGAGGATATTGACCGCCTGCGCCTGCGCGCGACGAGCTCGCTCCTCTCGCGAAGAGACTGCATCGTCGTCGCCAGCGTCAGCTGCATCTACGGCCTCGGCACGCCCGAAGACTACGCCAAGCTCCTTATCCTCGTCAAAAAAGGCGACCCCCTCGACCGCGACGCACTGCTCAAGCGCCTGGTGGAGATCCAGTACACCCGCAACGATGTTGAGCCCAAGCGCGGCACATTCCGGGTCAAGGGCGACACGGTCGACGTGTTCCTCGCGTACGAAGAAAAGGGGATGCGCTTCGTCCTCGAATTCGATGTCGTTTCCGAGATCCACATCATCGACCCACTGACGGGCGAGAGCCTCCAGGAGCTCGAGTCCGCTGCCGTGTACCCGGCCAAACACTTCGTCACGACCGAGGAGCGGATCGAGGAATCGATCAAGCTCATCGACGTTGAGGTTGAGGAACGCGTCAAATTCTTCACCGAGCAGCACAAATTCGTCGAGGCCCAGCGCATCGAACAGCGCGTCAAATACGACATCGAGATGATGCGCGCCCTCGGCTACTGCTCCGGCATCGAAAACTACTCGCGCTACCTGTCCGGCCGCGCCCCCGGCAGCCGGCCCTACTGCCTGCTCGACTATTTTCCGAAGGATTACCTGCTCGTGATCGATGAGTCCCATGTGACGCTCCCTCAAGTCCGAGGCATGTTCAACGGCGACCAGGCGCGCAAGCAGACGCTCGTCGACTACGGCTTCCGCCTTCCGAGCGCCCTCGACAACCGCCCGCTCCGATTCGAGGAGTTCGAAAAGCTCATCCCCCAAGCGATCTTCATCTCCGCGACGCCCGGCCCCTACGAGATCAAGACTTCCGGCAAAATGATCGAGCAGGTCATAAGACCCACCGGCCTCATCGACCCCGAAGTCGAGATCCGCGCGACCAAGGGCCAGATCGACAACCTGATCGAAGAAGTCCTCAAGCGCGCCGAAATAAAGGAAAAAGTCCTCGTCACCACGCTCACCAAGCGCATGTCTGAGGACCTGACGCGATTCCTCAACGACCGCGGCCTCCGCGCCAAGTACCTGCACTCCGAGATCGACGCCATCGAGCGCGTCGAGATCCTGCGCGACCTGCGCAAAGGCGAATTCGACGTCCTAGTGGGCATCAACCTCCTCCGGGAAGGCCTGGATTTACCGGAAGTTTCGCTCGTGGCGATCCTGGACGCGGACAAGGAGGGCTTCCTCCGAAGCGAAACGTCACTGATCCAGACGGCCGGTCGCGCCGCGCGCCACGTGAACGGGCATGTCATCCTTTACGCCGACCACGTCACCGACGCGATGCAAAAAATGATGGACGAGGCCACACGCCGCCGCAAGATCCAAGTCCAATACAACACCGACCACGGCATCACGCCGCGCGGCATCCACAAGAAGATCAGTGAGGGGATCGAAGGCATCAAGAAAATACGGGAAGTGGTCCAGGAAGCCGCCGGCCTCGACGACGACAAGTTGGAAAAAGTAGAGATCATCGACGAACTCGAGCGCCAGATGGAAGAAGCCTCCCGCAACCTCCAGTTTGAAAAAGCTATTCTCCTGCGCGACCGTATCACCGAGATGCAGAAGCGCTACTTCAGCGGCGCCGACAAAGACACCGGCCAATGGAAGCGCGGCGACGACAAGCCCGAGCGGCCAAAGAAGCATGTCCAACGCTTAAAGAAGCCCCAGAAATGAAGCGCGCCGCCTCCAACTCCAAGCCCCATAAGTCCGCGCTGGCCGATCTTTCGACTGACGATCTTTTGATCGCGCTGCTCAAGAACGCAGGCGGAGCGCATATTTCGGGTGAGGAGATCGCCCGGACGCTCGACGTGAGCCGCAGCGCCGTCTGGAAGAAGATTAAAGAGCTGGAAGAAGTCGGTTACGGCATCGAGGCCGTCCCGCACTTGGGCTACCGCCTGACCGGCCTTCCGGAGCGCCTGGTCCCCGAAGAGATCCGCTTCGGTCTCAACACGCGCGCCCTCGGCCAACGCATCTTCGTCTTTCCGTCGACCGACTCAACCAACCGCGTCGCCCTCGACATGGGCCGCAAAGGCGCACCCCACGGCCAAGCCATCCTGGCCGAAACCCAGACCTCCGGCCGCGGCCGCTTGGGCCGCGCCTGGACCTCTCCCGCCGGCAAGGGGATCTACCTGTCGGTGATCCTGAGACCCAAGCTCGCCCTCTCGCAGCTTTCCAAACTCACACTCGCCGCTGCGGTCGCCGCCGCCGAGACGCTCGAAGCCGCCAAGATCAAGAATGTTCAGATCAAATGGCCCAACGACCTGCTGATCAAAGGCCGTAAAGTCTGCGGCATCCTGACCGAACTTGTCGCCGAAGCCGACCGCGTGGAATGCGTGATCTTGGGGATCGGCATCAATGTGAACACCGCTCAGGCCGATCTGCCGCCGCAGGCCACTTCGCTCAAGCTCGAAGCCGGCCGCGACCTCGACCGCAACCTCCTGACCGCCCAGCTGCTCAACAACCTGGAAGTCCGTCTAGCCCAAGTCGAAGGCCGCGCCTGGGAACAAACCCGCGCCGCCTGGAACCGCCGCAGCGCGGTCAAAGGGAAGTCGGTCAAAGTCACGACCCTCAACGAAGCCGTGGTCGGTACCGCCCAAGGCATCGACCCCTCCGGCGCCCTCCTCGTCAAAACCCGCGACGGCCTCAAAAAAGTCTATTCCGGCGACGTCCTGTCCTGCCGCTAACCAAAGCCCCCGAGCCATCCACCTCTCTTGAGTTTTACTCTTAAATATAGTATATATGCTATATGTCAAACATTCCCGTCCACGTCGCCATCCGGTCGCAAAGAGAAGCAGCGGGCCTTTCTCAGGCCGAGCTCGCCGCCCGCTGCCGGATCGCGCAAGCCAATCTGTCGCATATCGAACGCGGGTCCCGGGACCTGACCGTTTCGACGCTCGCCCGGATCGCCGCAGCGCTAGGGACGACCGCATCATCCCTCGTCGCCGGGGTGCACGACACCCAAGCGCTCCCGCCGGACCGGGATTCGCTGGAGCGGATCGCAGCCGCGGCGGTCGAGGGGTCAGGATCAGCCAAGCAGAGCAAGCGGAGCGGACGGGCCCGGTTATCCCCGGCAGAACGAACCGCCGCCTCTCATCTGTCCGCGCTCGTCCCCGGACTCTCACCGACCGAAGTCCGTGACTCCGACGCTTACCAAGCCCATCAATATCTCAAACGAACATTCGGCCCCCAAACCCTCAAGACGATGATCTCCAAGGTCCACAAAGCACAGGAGAGGGCGCATGCGCCGCAGAACGATCGATAACTTCTTTACAGAATTAGACCGGGAGCTGGCCCGCCCGGCGCGCGTGATCCTGACCGGCGCCGCCTGCGGATCCCTGATGGGTCATATCCGCCCGAGCTTGGATGTGGACTTCGAAATACGGCCGGCGGGGACAGGGAAGCGCCCGCTCGATCCGGACGCACTTGCCGCGGCGATTCAAAAGGCCTCACGGCGCACAGGACTGGCGGCCCAGTACGCCACCGACATCAGCCGCTGGTCGATGATCGATTATTTGGACTACCGTAAAACGGCCGTGGCCTACAAAAAGATCGGTCGCCTCGAGATCCAACTCATCGCACCCGCCTATTGGACGATCGGCAAGATGGCAAGATTCCTGACCTCCGACATCGCGGACATGAGGAAGATCATCCGTTCCAAGCGCATCTCATCCGACCGCCTTATCCGGATCTGGGCCAAGGCGCTCAGATCCAGCGATCCGTGTCTGGAATCCCGCCTATTCCGTGACCACGTTCAGGCATTTTTAACCCAGAACTCCCGCCGGCTCTGGGGCCCCAAGAGCTCCGCCGACAAGAACATAGCCCTTTTCCGCCGCCTCGCCCGCATCCGGTAGCTCCAAACCCCGCATGATATAATCAGCCGTCTTAAACCAGTATTAGCCGGAGAAGATCCCATTACAAAGCCCTTCATCCTCGCCATCGACGTCGGCAACACCAGCATCGCCTTCGGCATGTTCAAGGGTAAGAAGCTCGTCCGCCGCCACCGCTGCCTGACCCACGCCTTTAAGCCGTCCGACCTCAAGCCCTTCGCGTCCTACCGGGGCAAGATCGCCGAATCCATCATCTGCAGCGTCGTCCCCAAGGCCAACGCCCCGCTGGAAAGCGCCCTCAAGAGGACGCTCCAGACCCCCGTCGTCCTCCTGGGCCGCGACCGCCAGGTTCCGATCCCCAACAAGACGCGGTTTCCGAAGCAGGTGGGCATGGACCGCCTCGTCAACGCCTGGGCCGCCTGGCAACGCTTCAAGCGCCCCTGCGTGGTGGTCGATTTCGGAACCGCCACCACTTTTGATGTGGTGAACGGCAAAGGGGAGTATGTGGGCGGCGTGATCGCACCGGGAGTGGAGCTAACGCTGAACGCCTTGGCGGAAAAAACCGCTCTCTTACCCAAGATCAAGCTGAAGCATGTGAAAAGCGTGATCGGCAACGACACGATCTCGAGCATTCGATCTGGATGTGCATATGGACTCGCAGCAATGTGCGATGGAATTCTTCAAGAAATTAGTAGGCATTCCCAAAAACAACACATGGTTGTAGCTACCGGTGGATATGCTAAATTTATAGCAAAATACGGACGGCACATTCGAAAGATTGAAGAAAACCTAACTCTAATAGCCATCAAAAGCAGTGTGTAATAAAAATACAAATACGGGGATCTGATGGATAAAGCATATATCTTTGTGGATGGATCCTGCTTGTTCGCCGCTATTCGAGATGTCCAAAAAAACCAACCCAAATTTAAAGACAAAAAAGTCAACATTACAGCGCTTAGTAGAATTTGGATGGGTCTTTGGCTCAACAATAGCGCCTCGGTCACCCGTGTTGTTTATTATTTCAAAAAAGGTGACAAAAGAATCCAAGAATACTTAGCCATTCCAGACACTACGCACCCTGGCAACAAAGATCATTGGCTTATCAAAGAATGCGCAGAAAGTGCGGGCACAATACCGGATACTGAATTGCAAAAACTAGATGAAAAGTATCGAGATAATTATGCTCGAGCCGAAAAGGGTCTCGATGTTCAGCTGGCGTGTGAGGCGCTGTTACTTGTAATAAACGGACGAATTGCGAACGCTGTATTTATGGTTAATGATAGAGATTTTGTCCCTCTCTTTAATGCTATACACGATGCCGGAGGCAACGTTTATTTGACCGCTCTCGATGGAAAACGTCCCATTCGGCGCGAGCTTTCAGATTTGTGTGATCGATTTCTTGCTATTGATTCTGAGTTACCTGGAATTTTTGTTTAATAAAATGAAACGAACCATATATTTCACCATAGCTCTTCTCCTGTCCGCCCCCTTTGCATTCGCAGCCCCCAAGGAGAAGCTTCCGGTAGCGGTGCTGGACTTCAAGGAATCGGCGACCACGGGCGGGTGGGGCATGCGGGCTGCCGATCAGCTAGCTTTTTATCTGCAGGGCGGGCTCTTCAATCTGAGCCGCTGGCAGCCGCTTAAGCGTGAGGATCTTGCGGGCAGGCTTGCCACGCAGAAGAAATACATCGGGATCGACAAGTACGCGGGCCGGAAGGATCTGGCCGATACCGCCAAGGCGATCGGTGTGCGGTACGTGTTTTACGGGTCGTTCGAGGACTTCCGCTATGCCCAGCAGATCAGGAAGACCAAAAAGACCGTCGAAGTGGGCACCGGCCAATACGAAACCAAGCGCGCACGCAAATACGGGATCGCGGGCCCCAAAGAAGATCGCCAGGTCGAGATCATGAAAAGCGCCGAGGTGGACACAGCCGTCATCTATTCGGAGGCCGTTCTCCAGATCGCGATCGGGGTGCTGGACGCCGAATCAGGTGAGCCGATCTTTGAGCGCCTGATGGAAAAGACGGGGGAATTTGAGGACAAGGAAGCGCAGGACATGATTGAAGAGCTTCTATCGTCCATCTGCTCGGACTTCGTATCCGTACTCCGTAAGCGCGCCGGCAAAGACGGCGTCATCGTCGCCTGAGTTGACCCCCTCATTTTTTTCGTTTATCATTTAACCATATGGTTAAATCAGAAGCGGAGCTCGATCGAATCTTCCACGCGCTGGCCGATCCCACCCGGCGGGCCATCTTGAGGCGCCTGACCACCTCCGAGCAGGCGGTGACCGAGGTTGCCAGGCCGTTCCGGATGTCGCTGCCGGCCGTTTCGAAGCATATCAAGGTGCTCGAGGGCGCGCGGCTCGTGAAGCGGACGCGCAAGGGAAGCTACTCGTACCTCCGGCTGGACGGCGCCGCGATGAAGCATGCCGACCAGTGGCTGGGAGACTACCGGCAATTTTGGGAACAGAGTCTGGACCGTCTGGAAGACTATCTTAAACAGGAGAATAAAGGACGATGAGCGCAGCGCAGTCAAAGGCGGACGGGTCCGTCGATCGGGAGATCGTGATCACGCGGACGATCAACGTGCCCCGCGAACGGGTGTGGGAGGCCATGGCCGACCCGAAGCAGATCGTGCAGTGGTGGGGGCCCATCGGCTTTACGACCACGACGCATGTCCACGAATTCCGCGAAGGCGGCCGCTGGGAGCACACGATGCACGGCCCCGACGGCAAGGATTACCCGAACAAAAGCGTCTTCAAAGAGATCGTCAAACCCGAGCGCGTGGTCTATGCGCACGGCGGCGGTAGGCCGGGCGAGCCCGTCGCGGGCTTCGAGGCCAGCTGGACATTCGAGGCTCTCGGAGACAAGACGCGGCTCACGCTGCGCATGGTTTTTCCCAATAAAGAAGCGCGCGACACGGTGGTCAAGGTCTACAAGGCCATCGACGGCGGGCACCAGACGCTGGACCGGCTGGTGGATCATCTGGGCGTCAAGCCGCCCTTCGAGCTCGTGCTCGAGCGCGTCATCCAGGCTCCGCGCGAACGCGTGTTCGAGGCGTGGACACAGCCCGAGCAGATCAAGCACTGGTTCGCGCCCAAGCCGTACCAGCTCATCGTGAAGCAGATGGACTTCCGCTCCGGCGGCAAGTTCAGCATGGCGATGCGCGCTCCGGACGGCAGCGAACATGCTTTTAGCGGGATTTATGGCGTGATCGTTCCGCCGGCCCTCCTGTCTTGGGGCGGCGAATTCTCGAGCGGGCCGGACGGACAGATCTCCACCATGGTGAGC
Source organism: uncultured Planctomycetia bacterium (assembly GCA_964430735.1). Classification (GTDB taxonomy): domain Bacteria; phylum Omnitrophota; class Gorgyraeia; order 2-02-FULL-51-18; family JAGOUK01; genus JAGOUK01. Next base: position 128,950 of record CAYSFB010000003.1, read on the forward strand.
TTCGAAGAAGAAGACGGTGCGACCCGCATTCGAGTCCGCCAGACCTTCTTCGTCATGACGCCGATGATCCAGCAGGCGACCAAGGGCGCGCCGCAGGGCTGGGGAATGACGCTCGATCAGCTGGGAGAATTCATCCAAGCAGCGTAACGCGCCGTCGGAGAGTTATAATTCGGCATCCCTAAGGGGAATGGGTCGGTACAGAAAATAACCGTCTTAAAAATGAGCAGGGACATGAAAAAAGCTTTTATCATCAATGCGCACGAATATTATCCTTACTCGGAAGGCCGGCTCAATCATTCTTTGGTCGCGAAGATTGAGGAGCATTTGCGGAAGAAGAGTTACGAGATCAAGACAACGACGATGAAGGACAAATACAACGTCGAGGAAGAGATCCGGAAACATCAATGGGCGGATGTTGTCATCCTTCAAACGCCGGTCAATTGGATGGGCGTGCCATGGAGCTGCAAAAAGTACATGGACGAGGTTTATAGCGCGGGCACGATGGGTACGCTCTGCAACTCAGACGGCCGGCACAAGCAGACTCCTAAAACGGGGTATGGATCGGGCGGTCTTTTGCCCCATACGAAGTACATGCTGTCGCTGACGTTCAACGCGCCGCGAGAGGCCTTTGATAATAAGGACGAGTATCTGTTCCGCGGGAAGAGTGTCGACGACCTTTTCTTCCCGATGCACATGAACTTCCGCTTTTTCGGCATGCAGCCCCTTGAGACATTCTGCTGCTACGACGTGATGAAAAACCCCGAGATCGAGAAGGACTTCGTTCGTCTCGAGGGGCATTTGAACCGGTTTTTTTGATCTCAGGAGACGCTCATGAAAATTCTCACCCCTTGTTTGTGGTTTGACGGTCAGGCCGAAGAAGCGGCGAAGTACTACGTCTCCATCTTTAAGAATTCGAGCATCGGGAACATCCTCCGGTACGGCAATGAGGGCCGGGAGATTCACGGCGGAAAGCCGGGGTCGGTCCTGATGGTGGAATTCAAGATCAGCGGCCAGACGTTTACGGCGCTGAACGGCGGCCCCAACTTCAAATTCACCGAAGCGATCTCGTTCCAGATTCCGTGCAAGTCGCAAAAGGAAGTGGATTACTACTGGAACAGGCTTTCGCGCGGGGGTGACAAAAAGGCCCAGCAGTGCGGATGGCTCAAGGACAAATACGGTGTTTCGTGGCAGATTTTTCCAACGATCCTGCCCAAGCTCCTCGCTCACAAGAATCCCCGCATCGCCGACGCCGTCATGAAGGCGATGATGGGGATGGGGAAGATCGACGTCAAAAAAATACGCCAAGCAAGCCGCCTCTAGTCAGCCCTCCGTCCAAACACCTCCGTCCTTGACATTAGAACGAACGTTCTATATATTCCGATCATGCCTCAACGCGTGGATTGGAACGAAGCGGTTCTCAAGATCCGCGGCTTTTGCCGCGATCGGCGGCGCGCGCCCAGCTTCGACGAGGTGCGCAAACTTTTTGGCTACAAATCCAAGAACACCGCTCATTGGCTCGTCGAACGGCTCGTTGAGAAGGGGCTCGTGCGCAAGGATCGCGGCGGGCGGCTTCTGTTCGAGGACGCGGGCGGGATCCGTCATCTGGGTTCCGTTCAAGCCGGGTGGCCCAGTCCGGCCGAAGAAGAGCTCGTCGACACGCTCAGTCTGGACGATTACCTGGTCCGCAACCGCGCCCAGAGCTTTCTCATCAAAGTAACAGGGGATTCGATGATCGACGCCGGTATTCGGCCCGACGATCTGGTCATCGTCGAACGCGGACGCTCGCCTCAGGATGGCGACATCGTGATCGCGCAAGTCGACGGCGAATGGACGCTCAAGTATTACCAGAAGCGCGGCTCCGGCGTGCGGCTGGTGCCGGCGAACCCGAAGTACCCGGTCATCACGCCCAAACAGGAGCTTAAGATCGGCGGCGTGGTGGTCTCGTGCATACGCCGTTACAAGTAGGCCGCCGCGCGGTCCTTCACATCGACTGCGACGCTTTTTTTACCAGCGTCGAGCAGTCGCTGAACCCGCACCTCAGGGGCAAGCCCCTCATCACCGGCAAGGAACGCGGCATCGTCGCGTGCGCCAGCTACGAGGCCAAGGCGCTGGGCGTGAAGCGCCCGATGCGGCTTTTTGAAGCGCGCCGGATCTGCCCCCAGCTCATCTGCCTGCCCAGCGATTACGAATCCTACAGCATCTACTCCCGGCGCCTTTACGACATCCTGCGGCGATTCACACCCGAGGTGGAGGAGTATTCGATCGACGAGGCCTTTGCCGATATCACGGGCATGCGGCGCGTGCACCACACCTCCTACGAAGACATCGCGCTTCAGATGAAGGCCGCCGTCGAAGGGGAGCTCGGCCTTACCGTTTCCGTCGGCCTGGCGCCGTCGAAGTCGCTCGCCAAAATCTGTTCCAAAGAAAAAAAGCCCGCCGGCTTCACCATCGTTCGGGGCGAGAGCGACCTCGTCGAATATCTCGGACGAATCCCGACGGAGCGTGTCTGCGGCTTCGGGCCGAATTCCGTCGCGCTGTTGGCCAAACGCGGCGTGCGGACCGTGCTCGACTACATCAGCCGACCGAGGGAGTTTGCCGCGAAGCTTCTTGGAAAGATCGGGATGGAGCTCTGGCACGAACTGCGCGGCGAGGCCGTTTATCCGATCGTGCTCGAACAGCGTCCCAACCGCTTCACGCTCGGCAAGACGAAGACGTTTACACCGCCCTCCGCCGACCGCGACTTCGTTCGGGCGCAGCTTCTGCGCAATACGGAGTCGGCCTTCATCCGGCTTCGGCGTCACAAGCTCAAGGCCGGGTGGGTGAGCATCTACCTGACGGACCGGGACTTTGAGGGGCGCGGGATCGAGACGCGCCTGCCGCGCCCGACCTCTTCGACGCTCGAGATCGCGCCGGTCGTCTCGCGGCTTTTTGACCGTCTCTTTGCCGCGGGCGTCGAATACCGGCAGACGGGGCTCGTGCTCGGGGAGCTCGCCCCCGACCGTGAGATGCAGCTCGACCTCTTTGAGGACGCCGACCGCGCCCGCGGGAGCAGGGAGCTGGCCCGGGTGATCGACCAGGCCAACGCAACCTACGGCAAGCACACCCTGCATCTGGGCGCCACCGACTGCCTGCGCAGCTTCGGTCAGCACCTCGGCGAACGCGGCGATATCGCCGAGCGCAAACTGCGCCTCCTGCCCGGCGAAACATTCCGCCGGCGCCTGGGCGTGCCGATGTGGAACATCAAAGTGTAGGTGCGTCGCGGCGCAACCGAACCGCGGGCATATAGTAGAATACCGTCATGGCAATGATCCAAATTTACTACGCTCCGCCGTCTATTTACGGCCGCAAAGTCCTCACCGTCCTCGAAGAAAAAGGGCTTCCCTACACGATCGTGCCGCTGAGTATCCGGGCGGGGGAACACCTAAAGGACGAGTACCTGCGGATCAATCCCAACGGTGAGATCCCTTCGCTCATCGACGACGGCGCGGTTATCTACGAATCCACCGCGATCATCGAGTATCTGGACGAAAAATATCCCGATCCGCCGCTCATGCCGCGCGACCCGGCCTCGCGCGCCCGGGTCCGGATGATCGACGACTTTTGCGACCTCCATCTCTTTCCGCCGATCCGGCGATCAGCGCGTCGTCGCATCCTCGAGAACCTTCCGCCCGCCGAAGACGACGTCAAACTCGCCGCCGAAAAGCTCGCGCGCATCGCCGTCTATCTCGGCAAGCAGGATTATCTCGTCGGAAGCTTTTCGCTCGCGGACTGCGCCTTCATGCCGGCCATCCCGTCACTCGTCGCCCTCGGAATGGGTGAGCTCATCAGCCAAGCGGGCTTGAGCGACTACGCCCAACGCCTCATGGCCCGCAAAGGCTACGCCGGGGCGAAGAAGATCACCCTATGACGGAATCGGGAGGCTCTGCCGCGTTCGGCCAAGGCGATGCGTCATACCGCGCGGCAGGTGAGGAGACGGGGATCCGCAAGCTCTGCGAGGACTTCTATCACTTCATGAACACGCTGCCCGAGGCGCAGCACATCCGCTCGATGCACAAGGACGATCTGGAGACGATGACCGACAAGTTGACGCTTTTTCTATGCGGATGGCTCGGCGGCCCGCGCAAATACGGCGAAAAGTACGGCCCCATCCACATCCCGATGGCGCATCGCCACCTCGTCATCAACGAGCCCGAACGCGACGCGTGGCTGCTCTGCATGCAAAAGGCCGTCGACCGCCAGCCCTACTCTGAAGCCTTCAAGCAATACTTCATGCGGGCGATCGCCATGCCCGCCGAAAAGGTCCGCCAAACCGCCAAGCATCAGAGCTGACCCTCTTGGAACTTTTCCTTAATATGGTATAATCTCATTTAGTGATGTATACCATATTAAGGATATTTTGATGAAACTCCTCAATTCCGACACAACCAAACGCATCGACGCAAAGCTCACGGCCCTGAACCGGCTGAGGCCCCTGCCGGTTGCCGCCGTCAAAAAGCTGCGCGAACAGCTCGCCATCGAAATGGCCTACAACTCCAACGCCATCGAAGGCAATAGTCTGACGCTCAAAGAGACCTTTCTCGTGATCAATGAGGGGGTCACGATCAAAAACAAGCCCCTCAAGGATCATCTTGAAGCTAAAGACCATTTTGAAGCGCTGGAATTCCTCGCCGATCTCGTTGCGCACGGCAACCGTCCGACAATGTCGGAACATCTCATTCGGACCATCCACCAGCTGGTCGTAAAAGGCACGGAGCGGGAGTGGGCGGGGCGGTACCGGAATAGCGCAGTCATCATCGCTGGAGCCAAACACCGGCCGCCGGACGCTCTGGCGGTCCCGGAAAAAATGGCGGAGCTCATCCGCTGGTACCGGCAGGCGGAAGACCGGCTGCATCCGGTCGAAGCAGCGGCGCTTCTGCACCACAAATTCGTTCATATCCACCCCTTCTTTGACGGCAACGGCCGCACCTCGCGCCTTTTGATGAATGTCGTGCTCATGAGGCGCGGCTACCCGCTGGCCGTCGTGCTTAAGAACGACCGCAAAAAATACTACACTGCTCTCGACAAAGCGGATGCGGGGGATGCTGGGCCGTTTGTCCGGCTCATGGCGCAGAGCGCGGAGCGTTCTCTCGACATCTTTCTCAAGACGCTGACTCCTGCGGCGAAACAGGGGGAGCATTTTATGTCTCTATCCAAGTTGAGCCGCGCATCGAAGTTTTCTGCCAAATATCTGAACTTGCTGGTCCGCCAAAGCAAGCTCGAGGCGCACAAGGAAGGGCGCAACTGGCTCTCTAGTCCCGAAGCGCTCAAGCGCTATCTGGATGGCCGTAAGCGTAAGCGGCTTTAACCAACCAGGCCGGCTGAGGGTAATTTATGGACGAACAATTCTGGATCAAAGCGTGGAACGAGGGGCGGACGGCGTTTCATCAACCGCATTATCACGAGAAGCTCACGGAACACTTTCCGCAGCTGGGCCCGCAAGTCGGACAACAGGTGCTCGTGCCTCTGTGTGGCAAAACGAAGGACATGGTCTGGCTCCAGCAGCAGGGCCTGCAAGTCCATGGCGTCGAGCTGCACGAGCAGGCGGTTAAAGACTTTTTCTCAGAAAATGAGCTTTTTCCACCCAAAGTGACCCAGGATCAATTTTTTACTCATCACACCCATCGGGAAATCACGATCAGCTGCGGAGATTTTTTTAAGCTCGGTCAGAAGGACGCTTACGATTTTGTTTATGACCGAGGCGCTCTGGTGGCGCTGCCGGCCCAGATGAGGAAGAACTACGCTCAAGTGATCCGCGAAGCCCTCAAGGTGGACGGCCGATACCTCCTCATCGCGTATGAATACGATCCGTCCAAGATGGAGGGCCCGCCTTTTAGCGTCGCCGAGGACGAGATCCGCGGCTTGTATCAGGATCGCTTCACCATCCAGCTGATAGAAAGCCGGAGGCCCGCCGGCGAAGGCCCCCGCCTTTCCGCCGTCGAGAGTCTCCGGCAAAACGTCTACATCCTTCAAAAAATCAAATGAACAACCGGCTCAAGGTCAGCTACCGTTCGGACCCCGAGAACCGACCCAAGCGCGTCTATCGCGTCCGGGCCAAGGCGTGGATTTGGAAGGGCGGGGAGGGGGCGTGGCACTTTGCGACGATCCCGGCCGCGCAATCGCGGGAGATCCGGCATCGGCACGGCGGGACGAGCCGCGGATGGGGCTCGATCCCGGTTGTGGTGAAGCTCGGCAAATCCTCGTGGAAGACGTCACTTTTTCCTTACAGCAAGGTCAAGGCCTACATCCTGCCGCTCAAGGCCGAGATCCGAAAAAAAGAAAAAATCGCCGCCAAAGACACGCTCGCGTTCACGCTGAGCATCTAGCGCAATAGAAGGAAGAACATCGATGCAGATCACCCGCGACGACATCAAGCACAAACTCCTCGATTGGCAGAAGGGCGTGCTCACCGCGCGTGAGATCTACGATTGGGCGAATCAGCTTTGCGCAGACGATGCCAATACATTCGACGATCAGGAAGGTGATGAATCCGCCGCCGAAGAGGTGTTGTTTCTGCTGGAGGTGCTCGACATGAACTTGTCGACCGCCGAAGACGTGCCTTTGTACCTGCAGCTGTTGACCACTCCCCAAAGTTCGCTCAGCGCGGGCTTGAAGGACTTTGAGAAAAAGTTCAAAGCCCGCGATCTGGCCCGCCGCAAGCAAAAGCTCAAATCCGACCCCCTCTACTTTGCCTTCATCGATTAACTACCATGAAAAAACTCATCCCATTCGGACGGACGTTCTTCCTCGGCCTGCTTCTGGCGTCGGTTGCGTTCGCATCATCAGGCTGCGGACAGCGGTCTTCCGTCTCCGACGGCAAAACGCCTCTTTTTGAAGCGCCCAAAGAAGCGGGGCCGATCCGGCTGGCCATGTCGCAGGCTTTTTTGAGCAAGGGGAGCCAGCTTTTTCAAGAAGGCAATTACGACGCGGCCGTTCAGGTCCTCGGGGACGCCCTGGCCGCGGATCCGTACAACGCGGCGATCTACTACCTTCGGGCGGGCGCGTACCTGCGCCTGCAGCAGCTCAACGAGGCGATTGCGGATCTGTCTCAGGCGATCAAATCGAACGGACGGCCCGAGTATTTTTTAAGCCGGTGCGGAGCGTACTTCTCGATGGGTAATCTGGACGCGGCGATTTCGGATTGTACCGAGACAATCCGCCGGGTGCCGATGGAAGGCGACGCTTACTTCCTGCGCGCTATCACGTATTTGTCCAAGGGGGATCTGGACCGGGCGCTGGCGGATGCGCTGACTCTTATGATGGTCCGCCGGACCGATCCGAGCGTCCGCCAGCTCTTGGACGAAGTCCTCGCGGCCCGGGAAGCCCGCGACCGCGGCCAGGGCCAACCGACCCCTCCCGCGATCAAAACCGACCTCGGCGAGGGCGCGTGATCCGCCTCTCGACATGTCTGCTGGCCGCGCTCACCATCTGTGCCAGCGTGCAGGCCGACGCGGAGACCGAACCCGCGCCGTGGCAAGTCGTCAAAGCCGACCACTTCATCGTTCATTACCGGGAAGACGCACCGTTCGCCCGGGAAGTCGCACGTAAGGCCGACGCCGATTACACCCGTATCGCTTCCGACCTCGGATACCGCCGTCACGGGAATTTTTGGATGTGGGACAACCGGGTCAAGATCTTCATCTATCCGACCCGGGAGGAGTTCCTGGAGCTCCCCGGCGCCAAGGAATGGGCTCAGGCGATGAGTGTGTACGCCAAAAAAGAGATTCACTGCGTCCGCACGCAGGACGACCTGATCGACGGCGTCCTGCCGCACGAAATCACGCACCTCATTTTCCGGGACTTCGTCGGAACCTCAGCCGAGATTCCGCTGTGGATGGACGAGGGCGTCGCCCAATGGGAGCAGCCGTCGCGGCGTGCGATGGCCGTTCCGTATGTCCGCGACCTGCTCGCCGCCGGCAACGAACTTCCGCTCGAAGAGATCTTCGCCGCCCGCCGTGGAACCCTCGGCTCCGGCAAGCGCGTCGAAAAGTTCTATATTCAATCCGTGTCGCTGGTGGATTTTTTGATTACGCGCCACGGGGGAGGCAAATTCACCGATCTTTGCCGGCTGCTGCGCGACGGGAAGACCGTCGAAGAGGCCCTGCGCAAAACTTATCCCTCCATCGGAACCGCCGCGCAGCTCGAATCGGAGTGGCGGACGCATGCCCGGCGGGTTTAGAATGATGCCTTCGGGACCCGCAATCATACATAAGGAGAATGCATGAGCTACGTCGACGGATTCGTGCTGACCGTTCCCAGAAAGAAGGTGGGCGCGTACAAAAAAATCGCCTCCAAGGCCTGCAAGATCTGGCTCGAATACGGCGCGCTGGATTACCGCGAATGCGTCGGCGACGACCTGAATGTCCAGTGGGGCATTCCGTTCACAAAGATCGCCAAGCCCAAAGCCGGCGAGACGGTCGTGTTCGCCTGGATCGTCTACAAGAACAAGGCCGACCGCAACCGCATCAACAAGCTCGTGATGAAGGACAAGCGTCTTTCGTGCGATCCCGCGAACCTTCCGTTTGACTGCAAACGCATGACGTACGGCGGATTCAAAACACTGGTGGCTTCCAAATGAAAAAACTCCTCATCGTTTTGGCTTTAATCGCCGCCGCCATCGCCGCGGCGGGAATCCTGCTCCCCAAAGAAATGCGTATCGAACGCGAGGTCGTGATCGATCGCCCGGCCGCGGACGTATTCGGCCGAATCAAATCCATCCGCTACAACCAGAGCTGGAATCCCTGGCTCAAGCTCGACCCCAACACCGTGACGACGTACAAAGGCGCGGATGGAACCGTCGGCTCGAGCGCGGCATGGGCCGGCAATGACAAGGTGGGAGAGGGCGAGCAGGAGATCACCGAGATCGTTCCGGGCCAAAAAATCGTTTCTGAGCTGAGGTTCAAGAAGCCGATGACGGGAACGGCCGTCACCTGGCTCGCGACCGAGTCCGTCGGGCCGTCTCAGACAAAAGTCAAATGGGGCTTTGTGAGCGAATCGAAGTTCCCGCAGAACATCTTCTGCGCGTTGATGGGAAAAGCTTATATGACCAAGACCTTTGATTCCGGTCTGGCGGATCTGAAGGCGCTTCTAGAGAAGAAATAAGATCAGGCGAGGAAGTTCGACAAGCTCCCGCTGAGAGCGCGAAGCTCCGGCGGGAGTTTTTTATTGTCCGCGAGCTCGAAGTCGGCGAAGTCGAAGCCCGGAGCGACGGTGCAGCCGACCAGCGTCCACCCGCCCGGCTCTGCCACTTCCGCGCCGAACCAATGCCCGGCCGGCACGACGCGCTGAGGCAATTCGCTTTTTTCCAAACTTTTTCCCAAAAGAACGCTGTTGAGGGCGCCGTCCGGACCGACCGAGACGATGCGCAGCGGATTGCCCGCATAATGATGCCAGATCTCATCGGATTGGATCCGGTGCAGGCGCGACACGTCCGGATGCTCCAACAAAAAATAAATCGAGGTCGAAAAAGCCCGGTCGCCGCCAAAACCGTCCGGCAGCGCCGCGCGCGGAATCAGGCCTTCGGAGCGGTAGATCTCGCGGAAATATCCGCCTTCAGGATGGGGGATGAGCTCGAGCTTGCGGACCCAATCGCGGGCTGCGGTCATTTGGCCGGCACGGCCGAATGACCCCGGATCGCCTCGAAGGCGCCGTCCCAGAGGATTTTGCGGGCAAGGAGGGCTTTGGCGGAGCTGGCGGCGGCTTCGGACCACTTCCGTTCGTCGGCGCCGCAGAGCTCGGCGAGCATGCGTCCGGCGATCGGCCCATGCTCGCCGCCGTCGACGTCGATGTGGCGCTGAAGATAAAGGAGGAGCTCGCTCAACTTGGGGTTCGACGCGCTCAGGCCCTCGACGACCCTGAAGAACATATCCGGGATCAGCGCCTCGCGGCCGATAAAAAAATACGCCGCCAGCTCGTGGTCCTTGCCGGTATCGATCACGTCGAAGGTGTTTTTGAGAAATTGCTCCACATGCGCGTTCGGCGCCAGCTGCGCCGGGTCCAGCTTGCTCGACACCGTCGAATAGTCATAAAAATCGGCAAACTCGCTCGTCCACGCGCCGGCCTGCTTCATCGCTCCGACATAAAGATCGTAGTGGCTGATGATGCGGCCGTCGGCGAGCTGATCCGCTTCTTCGCCCAGGACGATTTCGTTGATCATCCGGACCAGCTTCGGATTGGCGCGCGGATGCCAGATGCGCTCGACGTTGGTGAAACGCCGCTGCAACTCCTTGAGCAGGCTCATAAAATCCCAGACCGCGTAGATGTGATACCGCATGAAGGTCCGCACATCGTCCGCGGTTCGGATCGTCGCGTAGAGCGGGTGCTCGAGAATGGTTCTTTGGAGGGGCTCAATGGCCCGGTCGAGTGCGTCGCGCATGGGGATTATTCTACTAAAAAGCCCGGGGCGGCGGTTATACTGATTCGAACATGACTTTGCCCACTCTCATTTATGGAACGGCCTGGAAAAAAGAGGCGACCGCGGGCCTCGTGCGCGCGGCTATTCAGGCCGGCTTCCGCGCCATCGACACCGCCAATCAAAAAAAGCATTACCGCGAAGACTTCGCCGGCGAGGCGCTGGCGGACTTGAGCGTTTACGGGCTCAAGCGCGAAGACCTTTTTCTGCAGAGCAAGTACACGTATGTCGACGGCCAGGATCATCGGCTGCCGTACGACCCGCACGCGGACTACGCGACCCAGGTCGCGCAATCGTTTGCATCGACCCTCGAACATCTCCACACCGACTATCTCGATTCGTATCTGCTGCACGGTCCTCAATCGGCCGAAGAACTGACTTCCGGCGATTGGAGGGTCTGGGGCGCGATGGAGGCCTTGCGCGACGCCGGCCGAGTGCGCCGGATCGGGGTGAGCAACGTGAATCTGCGGCAACTGGAGGAGCTCTGCGCCAAGTCCCGTCTGCGGCCCGAGTTCGTACAGAACCGCTGTTATGCGATTCGGGGCTGGGACCGCTCCGTCCGCGAGTTCTGCCTGAAGAACGGCATCGTCTATCAGGGGTTTTCGCTGCTGACAGCCAACCCTCAAACGGTTCAGAGTCGGACTGTCTCTGGGATCGCCCGGAAGTTTGGAGCGACGTCGGAGCAGGTGATTTTTGCTTTTGCTTCGGTGATCGGGATTCTGCCGCTGACGGGGACGACCGACCCCCGACATATGCGCGAAGATTTGGAAGCCGCACGCATCCGGTTGTCTCCGGACGACATTGCTGGGATACTGGCAGCCTAAACGGGAAGGAACCGCTGATGAAAAAGTGTCCGTTCTGCGCAGAGGAGATCCAGGACGCCGCCATCAAGTGCAAGCATTGCGGAGAATTCCTGCAGCGCCCTGCAGTCGCGCCCGCCCCAGCCGCGGGTCCGGCTATGAAGTGGTATTATAAAAACACGTCGCTCGCCGTCCTGTTCTTATGCGTGGGACCTTTGATGTTGCCGCTCGTTTGGCTCCACCCCAAATTCAGCCGGATCGTCAAAATCGTCCTCACTGCCGCCATTCTCGTCCTGACGTATTACCTGACGATTGCTTTTGCGAACTCGGTGAAGTCCATCATGAGCTATTACCGGGAGCTCCAGTCCGCAATCGCGGACATTTCCTAAGCCAAGGAGAATCGATGATGCATCGCGCAGAGTTGCACGCAACAGACAAAATCGGATGGCTCCGTGCCGCGGTACTTGGAGCCAACGACGGCATTGTCTCGACTTCGAGTCTTGTGATCGGCGTTGCCGCGTCAAATGCGGGTCGTGAGAATATCTGGCTCGCCGGGCTCGCAGGGTTGATTGCCGGCGCGATGTCGATGGCCGCGGGTGAATATGTATCGGTCAGCTCGCAGGCGGATACGGAAAAGGCCGACCGGGAGCGCGAAATGCAGGAACTCAAGACCGACGAAGCCTTCGAGCGGGAAGAGCTGGCTCAAATTTACGTGAAGCGGGGGCTGACCGTCGATCTCGCCCGCGAAGTCTCCCGCCAACTCATGGCGCACGACGCGCTCGGAGCCCACCTGAGAGACGAACTGGGCATTACCGATACGCTCAAGGCGCGACCGATTCAAGCGGCGCTTTTTTCGGCCGCCGCGTTTACGCTGGGCGGAATTCTCCCGGTTCTCATGGTGCACGCGGTTCCGGGAGACGTACTGGTCTCTGTTTTGGCATTCAGCTCGCTGTTGCTGCTGGGGGTCACGGGCGCGGTTGCCGCAAAGATCGGTCGCGCGCCGGTTCTCAAATCCTGTCTTCGGGTCGTCTTCTGGGGTGCGCTGGCGATGGCCGTCACCGCCGGTGTCGGGCGGCTCTTTGGAGCGGTTGTCGGATGAGCCGGCCATCGCTGCATGCGGCCGGCGGACACGATCACGTGTTCGGCCAGGACCAGAAACGGCCGGGGGAATCCCGCACCTTTACCGTCGTCGCCGTGACCGCCGTCATGATGGTCGTCGAAATCGGCTTCGGCGTTGCCTCGGGTTCGATGGCGCTTCTGGCCGACGGACTCCACATGGCCTCTCATGCCGCCGCGCTTGGAATCAATCTATTTGCGTATCATTACGCCCGGCGTCATGCACGCAGCGAACGCTTCAGCTTCGGCACGGGGAAGGTGAACGCGCTTGGCGGTTACTCCGGCGCGGTTCTTCTCGGTGCGTTTGCGGCGGTCATGATCTGGGAAAGCGCCGTGCGATTTTTTGCTCCCGTGGAGATCCAGTACTCCCAAGCCATCGCGGTGGCGGTCATCGGGCTCGTGGTGAACGGCGCGTCGGTCTTTATCCTTCAACACGAGGATGACGGTCACGCTCACCCCCACGAACATGACGCCAATGGCGATCATCCCGACCATCATCACGAGCATCATCATGACCACAACCTGAAGTCCGCTTATCTGCACGTGCTTGCGGATGCGCTCACGTCCATTCTGGCGATCGGCGCGCTTCTGACAGCTAAATACCTGGGGTGGGTCTGGATGGATCCGCTGATGGGGGTGGTCGGCGCCGTTTTGATCCTGCGCTGGTCGGCCGGTCTTCTCAGAACGTCCTCGGCCGTGTTATTGGATCATCAGGGGCCGGACGCGATCCGGCAAAGAATTCGCCGCAGCGTCGAGGCCGGGGGAGGGGCGCGGGTGACGGATCTGCATCTGTGGACGATCGCCCCCAGGCACTATGCGGCAATCCTCACGGTGTCGGCGGCCTCACCTCGGCCGGCGGATTATTACCGCTCTCTCATTCCGTTGGACCTCCGCATCAGCCACATCACGATCGAAGTGGTTGCGGCGACTTCCGATCGCGGCTAAAGGATGGATTCCGGGACCGCTGAGGCTCCGAAGAGTCCGTCGTGAACTTCGATTTCGGTCAAAAGATTCCGGACGATCTCGTCGCGGCTGGTTTGGGGCTCCAAAATGGGCAACCCGACTCCAGATCGTTGAGCTGCCGCCAGCTGCTCCTGCTTCAGAATCCAGGCATGAACGGTGTATTCCATACGCCAGTTGACTCGGTCTTCCATGATTCCTCCTCGACTTACTTCAGTGCCGAAGCATTTCCGCGCACACCTGCGCTTCTTCGATGATGATTGTCTCTTTTTCGTGTTACGGCCGTGTAAAGGGCCGGTTAAGCTCAAAAGACCGCCGGCGGGACTTGACAACTCTTCGCCAAACTGTAGAATAACGGCCTGCTAGCACTCATCTTTATCGAGTGCTAACACCTTTTCAAGCAACCAATACAGGGAGTAACTCACATGGCAACTGTCGCTAAAGAAGCTGGTATCAAGGTTCAACCGCTCGCGGACCGTGTTCTGGTTCACCCCCTCGAAGCCGAGGAGAGAACGTCCAGCGGCATCTACATCCCCGACACCGCCAAGGAAAAGCAGCAGCGCGGCAAGATCGTGGCCGTCGGCAAGGGCCGCACGGACGAGAACGGCAAGCTCGTGGCGCTTGAAGTCAAGGTCGGCGACACCGTCCTTTACGGGCGTTACAGCGGAACCGAGCTTAAGATCGAGGGCGATGACTACATCATCCTCAAGGAAGAAGACATTCTCGCGATCCTCAAGTAATCGGGTCGCCCGCATACACCGTTCCCACAAAATACGAAACAAGGAGCTATCAAATGGCTAAGCAACTGAAGTTCAGCGAGGAAGGCCGTCGCGCCATCCTCTCCGGCGTCGAGCAGCTCGCGCGCGCCGTCAAAGTGACGCTCGGACCCAAGGGCCGCAACGTCATCATCGACAAGAAGTTCGGATCCCCGACCATCACCAAAGACGGCGTCACTGTCGCCAAGGAAGTCGAACTCAAGGATCCCTACGAGAACATGGGCGCCGAGATGGTGAAGGAAGTCGCCTCCAAAACCGCGGACGCCGCCGGTGATGGCACGACCTCCGCGACCGTTTTGGCCGAAGCGATCTTCCGCGAAGGACTCAAGAACGTAACCGCGGGCGCCAACCCCACCGCCGTCAAGCGCGGTATCGACAAGGCCGTTGACGCGATCGTGGCCGAAATCAAGAAAATGGCCAAAGACGTCAAGGCGAGCAAGAAGGAAGTCCTTCAGGTCGCTTGCATTGCGGCCAATTCGGATGCCGAAATCGGCGGCTACATCGCCGAAGCCTTTGACAAGGTCGGCAAGGACGGCGTTATCACCGTCGAAGAAGCCAAGTCCGGCAAAACTTCGCTCGATGTCGTGGAAGGCATGCAGTTCGATCAGGGCTACCTTTCGCCCTACTTCGTGACGGACAGCGAAAAGATGGCGGTCAACCTCGAAGATCCGTTCATCCTGCTGTACGAAAAGAAGATCAGCTCCATGAAGGACCTGTTGCCGCTGCTCGAGAAGGTTGCCAAGTCCGGCAAGCCCCTCCTGATTCTCTCGGAAGAAACCGAAGGCGAAGCGCTGGCGACTCTCGTCGTCAACAAGATCCGCGGAACCTTCCAGGCCTGCGCCGTCAAGGCTCCCGGCTACGGCGATCGCCGCAAGGCCATGATGGAAGACATCGCCGTCCTCACCGGCGGCCGTTTCATCTCCGAAGACCTCGGCGTGAAGCTCGAGTCCGTTGAGCTCAAGGATCTCGGCCGCGCCAAGCGCGTCACGATCGACAAAGAAAACACCACGATCATCCAGGGCGCGGGCAAGACGGCCGACATCAACGGCCGCGTGGCTCAGATCAAGCGTCAGGTTGAAGAAAGTGACTCCGACTACGACAAAGAGAAGCTCCTTGAGCGTCTCGCGAAGATCGTGGGCGGCGTTGCCGTGATCAATGTCGGCGCAGCGACCGAAACGGAAATGAAGGAAAAGAAGGCCCGCGTCGAAGACGCGCACCTGGCGACCAAGGCCGCCATCGAAGAAGGCATCGTCCCGGGCGGCGGTGTGACGCTCGTCCGCTGCCAGGCCGCGCTCGAGAAGATCGCCGCGAAGGGCGATGAAAAGATCGGGGTGGACATCATCCGCCGCGCGGTCGAACATCCGCTCCGTCAGATCGCCGAGAACGCCGGCTTCGAAGGATCCGTCATCATCAACAAGGTCAAGGAAGGCAAGGGCGCGTACGGGTTCAACGCCGCGACCGGAGAATTCGAAGACCTCATGGAAGCGGGCGTCGTCGATCCCGCCAAAGTCGTCCGCACCTCGCTGCAGAACGCCGCGTCGATCGCGTCGCTCCTGCTGACCACCGAATGCGTGATCACCGACCTGCCGGAAGAGGAAAAAGCTCCCGCCGGCGCTCCGGGCGGCATGGGTGGAATGGGCGGAGGAATGGGCTACTAAACCTCCGGTCTTCCGAGACCTGATTCCAGTTCGTCAGAACCCCCGGCGTTCGCACGAGCGCCGGGGGTTCTTCTTTTATATAATAGGCAAACCGTGGACCTCCGACCCTACCTTCAATTCAACCGCAATATTTCGAGCCGGATCACTCGCCTCCTCGTCCGGACGCCGGTCACGCCGAATCTCATCACGCTGACCGGGCTCGGATTCGGCATCGCCGCCGGTTGGAACATGGCGGGCGGAACGCGTTGGGATCTCCTGGCCGGTGCGGCGCTGCTCCACCTCGCGTTCATTCTGGACAACTGCGATGGCGAATTGGCGCGCCTGACCGGTCGCGCCAGTCGGTTCGGAAAACGCCTCGATATGACCTGCGACCTCCTGGTTGACTTTGCGCTTTGGACGGGCCTTGGGTTCGGGGCGTGGGCGCAAAACGGCCATCACGCATGGGCTTTGGCCGGATTGGCCGCTGCCGCGGGTTCCGTGATCAATTTTTGTATGGTGATTTATGAGCGCCGGAATGGCCACAGCACATCCGGACACATGCGCGGACAGATGGCCGACGATGTCCGCAACAGCACGTCCCACTCAATTCTCGAAACGCTCTGCCACAACGGCGATGTGATCGCGCTGGTCTGGATTCTGTCGGCGCTGGGCAGTCCGGCACTTTTTTTAATCATGGGCAGCGTGTACATTCATCTGCTCTGGATCTTCCGGAGCTCCCGTTATTTTCCGCGGCAATCACAATGGTCACTGCAAGCAGTCTTTGGCGCGGCCGGAATTTATCTTTTGTACCTGTGCACCCGGGACATTTCGTGGGTTCAGCTTGGAGTCTATGCGCGGAACGCCGGATGGGGGATGATCTTCGCTTTTCTGGTGTTTCCGTTCGTCACGGTGTTCCATACGCTGGGATTGTATTACTTGCTCCCGGCTGCGAGCCGGGCGAGGCTTTCTTTCCGGCGCGTGTACCGCATCTCGCTGTTCGGCGAAGCCGTGAATAAAATTACGCCGTTCGTCGACATCGGCGGGGAGCCGATCAAGGTCCGGATGCTGGCTCAAACGGGCGCGGTCCAGGCGCTGCAGTCGGCGCGCGCCGTATGGGCTTCGCGGGTTCTGTTCATCGTCAGCGAAGCGGTTTACCTGATCCCCGCGCTTGCGCTGCTCATCCTGATTTATCCTTCGCACCATTTTGCCTGGATCGGCGGCCTGGCCATTTTATTCTCATCGATCTATGCCGCGATCGTATATGCGCTCCAGCGCAAAGCGGTCGGTCCGGTCGGCGACGGGGCCAATCTGCCGCTCGCGTTCGTGTGGCACCTGGCCGGCTGGTTCGCTTTTTCGCTCGAGGCCTATCTGATCCTTCGGCTGATGGGAATCCCGGTGGACGCGCTGCAGGCCTTCTTGATCCAGGCGTTCCTGCAGGTGATCACGACGGTGAGTTTTTTCATTCCCGCCAATATCGGCGCGCAGGAGGGCGGGCTGGCGTTTTTTCTGCGACATCTGGGATTCACGTCCGAAGGCGGTGTGGCCTTGAGCCTTCTGAAGCGCGTGCGCCAATTTTTCTGGGCCGCCGTCGGCTTCGCCGTTTTTGCCGTTTCCAAAAAAATTCTGAGGAGCGTTCAAAATGCCTAAAGTGTGTTTTATCCGTCACGCAGAAAGTGAAGCGAACGTCGGGGCCCGGACACAGGACCCGGGATTGATTCCGCTCACTCCCAACGGCGTCCGCCAGGCGGAAGAGCTCGCCCGGACAATCATCGCGGCACCCGAACTCATCATTACGACTCGGTACAGCCGAACCGTGGATACGGCCGCGCCTACGGTGCGCAAATTCCCGAACGTCCCGCGTGAGATCTGGGGCTTCCACGAGTTCACTTATCTCGCTCCGTCGAAGATCATGGATACGACCTTTGCCGAGCGGACGCCGCTGGCCGAGGCCTATTGGCGCAACGGTGACCCGCTGTATCGGGACGGGGATGACGCCGAATCATTTGCCGATTTCGTGGCGCGCTGTACGGCCGAGGTTCGGCGCCTCCGCGCGCTGCCCCGCGGCCCGATACTCGTCTTCAGCCACATTCAGACCATCACCGCCGTCAAATGGATTGCAGCCGGGCGGCTCGAGGGCCCGCTCAATCAAAAAACCATGCATGATTTTCGCGCGTATCTGATTGCGTGTCCGGTCAAAAACTGCGAAAAGGTGGAATTTGATCTCTAACCCGGAAGAAGTCGGATGCTGAACTCGTTGACCAATCTCTTCCCGGTTTGGGTTCTGATCGGCGCGGCGCTCGCGTTGTGGAAGCCGGCGCTGTTCGCCTGGTTATCGGGCCCGCTCATCCCGTGGGGCCTGGCCGTCATCATGCTGGGAATGGGGCTCACACTTTCGGCCAAAGACTTTGAAGGCGTCTTCAAGGATCCCAAGCGGGTCGCGCTCGGCGTTGTGCTCCAATACACGGTGATGCCGTCGCTCGGCTGGGCGCTCGGTTATGCTTTTCGGCTTCCCGCGCCGCTGGCCGTCGGGCTCGTCCTCGTCTCGTCCTGTCCGGGCGGCACCGCATCGAATGTTGTCACGTATCTCGCCAAAGCCGACGTTGCCCTGTCCGTCACCATGACGGCCGTATCGACTCTGATCGCCGTCGTCCTGACGCCGCTTTTTACCGAATGGCTCGCCGGAAGCCGGATCGACGTGAACGGGTGGGGCCTGTTTTGGAGCACGGTTCAGGTCGTGATTTTGCCGATCGCGGCCGGTGTTCTCATGAACCGATTTCTGCCGTCCGTGACGCGCCGCCTCCTGCCGGTCAGTCCGCTGGTGGCAGTGCTCTTCATCACGCTCATCTGCTCGAGCATCGTCGGACAGGGGGAAGGCGGAGATCCTCACCGCCGGCTGGGCGCTCATCGGCGCCGTCTTCAGCCTCCACGCCCTCGGATTCTTCTTCGGCTATCTCCTGGCGCATCTGACGGCGCGGGACCGCGTCACGTCGCGCACCGTCTCCATCGAGGTCGGAATGCAGAATTCCGGGCTTGGCGCCGTGCTCGCGCGGCAGAACTTCACGGACCCGATGGTCGCGATCCCGAGCGCCATCTCGAGCGTCTTTCATTCGGTCATCGCCAGCGCCCTGGCCGCCGTGTGGAGCCGGACCGGCCGCCGATGAACTCCGGCCCGGTCGAGATCGGCGGCATCCCGATCGATTTGGTCCGCAAACGGATCAAATACCTCAATCTCACGATCTATCCGCCGGACGGCCGAGTCCGTGTCGCCGCGCCGACCCGGGCGAGCGACCGGGACATCCGGGATTTTGTCCTGAGCCGCAGGGATTGGATCGAGCGGCAGCGGGAACGGGTCCGCCGCTTTCCGGCAGCGCCGGTCCTGAATTACCAAACCGGCGAATCACACCCGTTCCGCGGCGAACAGTACCGGCTCGAAGTCGTCGAGTCCGAGGGGCGGAGAGCCCGCGTCGAACACGATCCCGACGAGCGCCGGATCCGCCTCATCGTTCCTCCCGGCGCATCGCGGGCCGAGCGCGAAAAAGCACTCCTTAAGTGGTACCGGGACGAGCTCGTGCGGCTGGTTCCGCCGGTGCTGGCCCGCTGGGAGTCGATCGCCGGCGTCGAAGCGCACACCTGGGGCGTGAAGCGGATGAAAACCAAGTGGGGGACGTGCAACACCAGGGCCCGGCGGATCTGGATCAGCCTCGAATTGATAAAAAAACCCTCAATCTGCCTCGACTATATTATGATTCACGAGCTCACGCACCTTCACGAAGCGGGCCATGGCCCGCGCTTCAAGTCGCTGATGGACCGGTTCATGCCGGATTGGCGCACACACCGGGAGACGCTCAAGACATGGCGCTGATCAGCCTCGAAGACATTTCGCTCGCGTTCGGCGGTCCGCCGCTGTTCGACCGCCTGAACCTGCAGGTCGAAGCCGGCGAGCGCATCGCGCTGCTCGGCCGCAACGGGGTGGGCAAGACCACCCTCATGAAGGTCATGGCCGGTACCGTCGACGTCAACGAAGGGCGCGTGCTTTTTCAAAAAGGCGCCAAGGTCACGCATCTGCCGCAGGAGGTGCCCGACGACATCACCGGCGACGTGCTCGACATCGTCCTGTCGGCGTACGGCGAACACCATGAAGACGGCGACGAGGCCTGGAAAATTCACCACCTGGCCGAACGCGTCATCGCCGAACTCAAGCTCAACCCCGAAGACCGGTTCGAAAAGCTCTCCGGCGGACAGAAGCGCAAAGTCCTCCTGGCCAAGGCGCTGGTGCTCGCGCCCGAAGCGCTGCTGCTCGACGAACCAACCAACCACCTTGATATCGAATCGATCGACTGGCTCGAATCGCATCTCCGGGAATACAAAGGCGCCATCTTTTTTGTGACCCACGACCGCGCCTTCATGAACCGGATCGCCAACCGCATCGTCGAGCTCGACCGCGGCCGGACCTTCAGCTGGGCCTGCGACTACCCGACCTTCCTGGACCGCAAGCAGATGGCGCTCGACGCCGAAGCCAGCGAGCAGGCTGAATTCGACAAGAAGCTGGCCCGCGAAGAGGTCTGGATCCGCCAGGGGATCAAGGCCCGCCGCACCCGCAACGAAGGCCGGGTCCGCGCGCTCGAACAGCTCCGCCGCGAAAAGCGCGAACAGCGCCAGGCCATCGGCAAGGTCCGGATGACGATGCAGGAATCCGACCGCTCGGGCCAGCTCGTCTGCAAAGCCGACAAAATCACCCACGGTTACAGCGGCCGGTTTCTGGTCAAAGATTTTTCAACGCAGATCACGCGCGGCGACAAGATCGCCCTCATCGGCCCCAACGGCGCCGGCAAAACGACGCTCATCAAAATCCTGCTGGGGCAACTCCGGCCGGACGAGGGGTCGGTCCGCCTCGGGACCAATCTCGAGATCACTTACTTTGACCAGCTGCGCGAACAGCTCGACGAGAATCAGACCGTCGTGGAATGCATCAATCCCGGCGGAGGCGACACGATCACGCTGAACGGCCGTGCCAAAAACGTGATGGGCTACCTTCAGGACTTTTTGTTCGCGCCGGACCGTGCGCGCTCGCCGGTCAAGGTGCTGTCGGGCGGGGAGCGCAACCGGCTGCTCCTGGCCCGGCTCTTCACCAAGCCCTCCAATCTGCTGATCATGGACGAGCCGACCAACGACCTCGACGTCGAAACGCTTGAGCTTCTCGAAGAGCTCCTCATCGACTATTCCGGCACGCTGATCCTGGTGAGCCACGACCGCGCCTTCATCAACAACGTCGTGACGTCCACGATCACGTTCGAGGGCAACGGCCGTATCGGCGAATATCCCGGCGGCTACGACGACTGGATCCGCCAGCGCCCCGCGCAGCGCCCGGCATCCGCCGCCGCGAATCCGGCCAAAGCCGCTCCGCGCACGGAGGATTCCTCCAAACCAGCAGCGTCGTCCGCAGCAAAAAAATTGTCGTTCAAGGAAAAAAAAGAACTCGAGTCGCTTCCGGCGCAGCTCGAGGCGCTGGAAACGGAACAAACAGAACTGGTCGGACGAATGGGGGATCCGTCCTTTTATAAGCAGGATCCGGCCCAAATTCAGCGTGCGGTCGACCGTCTGGAAGTCATCAAGTCCGAATTGCCCCGCCTCTTCGATCGTTGGGAACGTCTCGAATCTCTGAACAAGTAACCGATCGCGCAGCTCTGCTTCGAATCCCGCCTTTTTGAGCCTGAGTTTTTTAATCCGTAGAAAAACTTATTTCGCTCATATCCCAATGATTTTAAAGAGGTTACAACCCTCTCTTGAATACCGCCAACACCCATGCCACAGTCGGATCAGGAGAAAAACATGAAGCAGGCGGGATGGCAAAAAAATGCTCGGCTCATGATGGCGGTCCTGATGATCGTCCTTCAGTCGGCTCCTGCCATGGCACGCGACGACCGGGACCGCCGTTCGGGCGTCGCCGAATGCAAGATGCCGGTGACCGGGAATCGGCAGGTCAGCGACTACGAGCGCAGCAAGCGTGAGCTGGAGGAAATGCTCCGAAAAGATTCCGGCAAGCGTTCGGATAAGAAAAAAGATCCTCCTCAAAAAGGGGATCCGAAGACGGATTATTCCCAGTCCGAGAACCGCAAACACTCCAAAAAGCGCGGCGATGGCCATGGCGGCTGCGACAAGCCCGATCCGACTCCAGTTCCCGATCCGACCCCGGTTCCCGATCCAACCCCCGGCCCGACTCCCGGCCCGACTCCCGGCCCGACACCGGCACCGACCCCTGATCCTACGCCGACACCGACGCCAGGCCCTGTTCCGACTCCCGACCCGACCCCAGCGCCAGTTACATACGTTCCTCCGGTCAACCCGGAAACGGTTGTGATCAATCTGACCGAATGGCACACGGCGGGCAGCTCCTTTAACGCGGACGGCGACCGGGTCGTCAGCTATCTGCCGACCGGCGATGCCGGACCGATTCTTCAGGTGCAGCTGGTTTACGCCGGGCTGAGCACCAGTCTCACGGGAGCAAAGGTCGTCGCGCAGACGACGCTCGAGACCGCCCCGGACCTCACCGGCTTCACGCTCCAGGGGACCGAGACGCTCGAATCCGGCGGATATGCCGAGACGTACGCATACCCTGGCCTTGAGGGCATCAAGCTTCAGCTAACCTACGACGACTCCGCGACGCTGATGCGGGCGGACGTGGTCCAAACCTTCGCAATCACGGTGGACCAGGTCATCCGCTGATTTTTTCTTGCAAAACGCGTCGCTGCGCCTTGACAAACGCCTGCCATTCATTAAACTCATTCTCAGGGGGATTTGATCATGAAAAAACTTTTCACTCTCACGGCGGTCCTGATGGCAGCGGTCATTTGCTGCGGCTCTGCGGCGGCCTGTGACCTGCACAAAGGGACCGAGGGATCCGATACGGCGGAAACGGAACAGACTGGTAAGTAAAACCACATCTAGGTCGTGGCCCTGAAAAGGGCCGCCCCACGGGAGGAGGGCGTCGGCGCATCAGGGTCGAGTCCGGTTAACCGTCCAGAATTTGAGGCCCGGGAGAAATCCCGGGCCTTTTTTTGTTATCATGAGCGCTTCCCGACGATCCACCGAGGAGGAGGCCGCTCATGAAAATCAACGCCTACGCCGCGCCCGCCGCCAAAAAACCGCTCAAAAGTTTTGTCTACGAACCCGGCCAGCTCAAGCCCGACGAAGTCGAAATCCAGATCACGCATTGCGGCATCTGCCATTCCGACGTCCACATGATCGACAACGACTGGGGCAACGCCGAATTCCCGCTGGTGCCGGGACACGAAATCGTCGGCGTCGTCCGCGCGGTCGGATTTGCGGTCAAAAAGCTCCGCGTGGGCCAGCGCGTCGGCGTCGGCTGGCAGGCCTCCAGCTGCGGCAACTGCGACCGCTGCAGCACCGGCGACGAAACGCTCTGCGCCCAGAACCAGGGCGTCATCGTCCGCCGCCACGGGGGCTTCGCCGACCGCGTCCAGGTCAACTCCCGGTTCGCGATTCCGATTCCCGACGGCCTCAAGTCCGACGTCGCCGCGCCGCTCTTGTGCGGCGGCATCACCGTCTACACGCCGCTGCGCGCCGAGAAGCTTCAGGGCAAGCGCGTCGGCGTCATCGGCATCGGCGGCCTCGGCCACATGGCGATCCAGTTCGCCGCGGCCTTCGGCTGCGAAGTGACCGCTTTTTCCGCGTCGCCCGACAAGGAACGCGAAGCGCTCAAGTTCGGCGCGCACCAGTTCGCGTGCACGAAGGAAAAGGACTTTTTCACCAAATATGCCGGAAGCCAGGACATCCTGCTCACAACCGTCACGGTCGATCAGGACTGGAACGCCTGGATGCAACTGCTCATGCCGTACGGCACGCTGATCGTCGTCGGCGCCTCGCCGGGAGCGCTCAACATCAACCCGTTCACGCTCATCACCGGCTACAAATCCGTCAAAGGCAGCATGATCGGCAGTCCGCGCCTCATCAAGGAAATGCTCGAGTTTGCCGCGTTCCACAAGATCGGCGCGCAGGTCGAAAAGCTTCCGATGAGCCAGGCCGAAGAGGGGATCCGCCGCGTCCGCGCCGGCAAAGCCCGCTACCGCATCGTTCTCGAGAACGCCGCGGAAAAGAAAACGGCCAAACGCAAATGACGCCGCAGCAGCTCGCCTGGCTCTGGGTCATTCTCGCCGGCTGTATGGAAGTGATCTGGGTCGTCGGACTCAAGCAGACCCAAGGGTTCACCAAGCTCTGGCCATCCGTCCTCACCGTCACCCTCATGGCGATGAGCTTCGTCCTTCTGTCCCAGGCGCTCAAAATCATTCCGATCGGCACGGCCTATGCGGTCTGGACCGGCATCGGCGCGGCCGGCGGCGCCGTCGCCGGAATCCTGATTTACGGCGAGGCGGCACATCCGCTGCGCATCGCCTGCATCGGCCTCATCATCGCCGGCATCGTCGGCCTCAAGCTCCTGCCGTCGCATTCATGAAAAAGTCCGACGCCGTCCACATCCGCCAGCTCGAAATCCGCTGCGTGATCGGCACGTATCCGCACGAGCGCACCAAAAAACAATCCGTCTACTTCGACATCGACCTTCCGTGCGACGCCGCCAAACCCGCCAAGAACGACGACCTGCGCCAGGCGCTCGACTACGACCGGCTGACCCGGCGGCTCCGGGAATTTGCGGGCATGACCAAGTTTTTTCTCATCGAAACGCTCGCCGACCGCGCGGCCGACCTCATCGTGCGCGAATTCGGCGTGCGGCAGGTTCGGATCACGATCTGGAAGCCGGGCGCGATCAAGGACTGCGGCAACGTGGGCGTTTCTGTTTTGAGAAAAAGTTCCCGCCGATGACCTGGCTCGACGCGCTGATATTTTCCATCGTCGAAGGCATCTCGGAGTTCCTGCCGATCTCGTCGACGGGACACCTCATGATGACGGCGCGCCTTCTCGGCCACGAGCAGACGGAGTTTATCAAAAGCTTCGAGATCGCGATCCAGCTCGGCGCGATCCTTTCGGTCCTCGTTCTTTACTGGCGGTCTTTTTTGCGCAACTTCGAGGAACTCAAGCGCGTGATCTGCGCGTTCGTTCCGACCGCCGTCGTCGGTCTCGTCCTGTACAAACTCATCAAGAAGTACCTGCTCGCCGACGTTCAGATCGTGTTGTGGGCGCTGGCGATCGGCGGCGTTGTGATGATCCTTTTTGAGCGGAGCCGGAAGGGGAAGTCGGCCGGGACTTCGGGCATCGCGAAGATCCCGTACCGCAAGGCCTTCTGCGTCGGGCTGTTTCAGTCGCTGGCCGTGATCCCGGGCGTATCGCGCGCGGCCGCGACCATCATCGGCGGCCTTTGGCTGGGGATCGAGCGCAAAACGATCGTCGAATTCTCGTTTTTGCTCGCGGTGCCGACGATGGCGGCGGCGACAGGGCTGGATCTTTTAAAAAGTGCGGACACTTTTTCCAAAGACCAGTTCGGCGTGCTCGCGATCGGCTTCATCGGCTCGTTCGTCTTCGCCCTGATCTGCATCAAATGGCTTCTGGGTTACGTCCAAAAACACTCGTTCACCGCTTTTGGCGTTTACCGGATCGCCGTCGCTGCGGCGTTCGCGATTTTTCTCGTTTCCTCGAGTTGACATCGCGGTCACGCGTGACTATAGTAATCAAAATTTTTAAGGAGAAATCACCATGGGCGAATGGCTAGGACGCGGGCGCAAAGCCCGCAGGGCATACGGATTCGATGAGATCGCGCTGGTTCCGGGAAACGTCACGATCAACCCGGAAGAAGTCGACAGTTCCTGGAAGCTCGGCAAGAAGCGCTACTCCGTGCCCATCATCGCCTCCGCGATGGACGGTGTGGTCGACGTCAAGTTCGCCGTCGCCATGTCCAAGCTCGGCGCGTTGGCGGCCCTGAACCTCGAAGGCGTTCAGACCCGCTACGAGAATCCCGACTCCGTCCTGGGCAAGATCTCCGGCGCCAGCCCCGAAGAGGCGACCGAGATCCTTCAGTCGCTCTACCGCGTCCCCGTTAAAGAGAGCCTCATCGCGCGCCGCATCAAGGAAATCAAGAAGGCTGGCGGCGTCGCCGTCGTTTCGAGCATTCCTCAGAAGGCCGAGAAGTACGGCAAGATCGCGCAGGCCGCCGGCGCGGACGTGTTCATCGTCCAGTCGACCGTGTCGACCGTTCGCCACATCGCGACCAAGTACCAGACGCTCGACCTCAAGAAGTTCATCTCCGGAATGAAGATCCCGGTCATCCTCGGCAACTGCGTGACGTACCAGACCACGCTTGAGCTCATGGAAACCGGCGCCAGCGGCATCCTGGTCGGCGTCGGCCCCGGCGCCGCCTGCACGACCCGCGGAGTACTCGGTATGGGCGTTCCCCAGGTTACGGCGATCTGCGACGCGGCCGCCGCGCGCGACGAATACAACAAGCGCACCGGCCGCTACGTCCCGATCATCGCCGACGGCGGCATGTCCACCGGCGGCGACATCTGCAAGGCCTTCGCCTGCGGATCGGACGCGGTCATGGTCGGCTCCGCCTTCGCCAAGGCCAAGGAAGCTCCCGGCCGCGGTTATCACTGGGGCATGGCCACGCCGCACGCGAACCTTCCGCGCGGCACCCGGATCAAGGTCGGTATCACCGGATCGCTCGAACAGATCCTGTACGGACCGGCCGGTCTCGACGACGGCACCCAGAACCTGGTCGGCGCGCTTCAGACCTGCATGGGCAATGTCGGCGCCCAGACGATCCGCGAGCTTCAGTCGATCGATATCGTCATCGCTCCTGCGATCAAGACCGAAGGCAAGGTCTATCAGCAGGCCCAGCGCATCGGGATGGGCAAGTAAGCCCTTTTCGGTTCGTCCGGATCCGCTTCGTTCTCCCCATTTCCCCTCGGTCAGGCGTTGACTTGACCGGGGGGACTTCCTATAATCTCCTTTCTTATCTCCGTTTATCGGTTTTTAACTTTTCTATAAAGCCAAAGGCCTGATCTTCATGCAGATCCACCGTCCCAAGCCCATGCAGCTCATCACCGAAATCGCCCGCACCGCCGGCGTCCGCGAGGACGAGCTGTCCCAGTACGGTCCGCACAAGGCCAAGGTGAGTCTCTCGGTCCTGAACCGCTTGGCTGGCAAACCGTACGGCCGGCTCATCTGCGTTTCCGGCATCAACCCGACCAAGCAGGGTGAGGGCAAAACCTGCACGTCGATCGGCCTCACGCAAGGCCTCGGCCAGCTCAAGAAAAAAGCCATTCTCTGCCTCCGCGAACCGTCGCTGGCGCCGTTTCTCGGCAACAAGGGCGGGGCGACCGGCAACGGCAACGCGCAAGTTCTGCCGCAGGAGGACATCAACCTTCATTTCACCGGCGACATCCATGCGGTCGAACTCGCGACGAACCTGCTCGCCGCCGCCATCGACAATCACCGCCACCACGGCAACGCGCTCAAGATCGACGAACATCAGGTCTTCTGGCGCCGTTCGCTCGACATCTGCGACCGCCAGCTGCGCGAAGTGATCGTCGGCGCCGCCAAAGAAAGCCACGAAAAGTACAAGACGCCGTTCGAGATCACGCCCGCCAGCGAAGTCATGTCCATCCTGTCGCTCTCGACGTCCATCGCCGACCTCAAGAAGCGGCTGGGGGATATCCTCATCGGCCTCAACACCGACGGTCAGCCGGTCTACGCGCGCGAACTCAAAGCCGCCGGCGCGATGGCGGCGCTCCTCAAGGACGCGTTGCAGCCGAACCTGGTCCAGACCAGCGAAGGCCAGCCCGCGTTCATCCACACCGGACCTTTCGCCAACGTCTCGCACGGCAACAATTCGCTCATGGCGACGCTGACCGCCCTCAAGCTGGCCCAATACGTCGTCACCGAATCCGGCTTCGGCACCGACCTCGGCATGCAGAAGCTCTTCGACGTCGTGCTGCCCAATGCGCCGGAAGTGAAGCCGAGCGTCGTCGTCCTTGTCGTGACCGTCAAGGCGCTCAAGAGCCATTCCAAGGACGGGTCGAGCTTCGAGCTCGGGTTCAAGAACCTCGACAAGCACATCGCCAACATCCGCAATTACGGCGTCGAACCCGTCGTCTGTCTGAACCGTTTTCCGCAGGACACCGATTCAGAAATCGTGGTGCTCAAGAGCTACCTCCAAGCCGAAAAAGTCCTGTGCGCCATTTCCACCGGCGTCCGCGACGGCGGCAAGGGCTGCATCGAACTCGCCGAAGTCGTCGTTGAGGCCGCGTCGCGCAAGACGACGGAGTTCAAGCGCTTCGTCGACCCGGCCTCTTCGCCCGAAGAAAAGATCCGCCTCATCGCACAAAAAATGTACGGCGCAAAGGACATCGTCCTGTCCGACAAGGCCAAAAAAGACCTGGAGCTTGTTCACCGGCTGGGCCTGGACCATTACCCGGTCAACATCGCGAAGAACCCGTTCTCGCTTTCCGACAACCCGGACGACAAGGGCGCGCCGACCGACTGGAAGCTGCCGGTGCGCGGCGTCCGGATCTGCGCGGGCGCACGCTACCTCGTGATCCTCACGGGCAAGCTGCTGCTCATGCCGGGCATGCCGGCCGAGCCGCTCTTCGAAAAGATCGACGTGACCGACGACGGCCACATGGTGATCGCAGACTAGGGGGCGCCATCCGATGAAAAAGCCTTTTGCCAAATTCACGCTTGCCGAATACGCCGACCTCCTGGGATCCTCCGAACCCGCGCCCGGCGGCGGCTCCGCCGCGGCTTATGTGGGCGTGCTCGGGACTTCGCTCGGCGAAATGGTCGCGAACCTGAACGCGAAGAAGGGGAAGAACCCCGACGCCGCGCAATGCCGCGAACGCGCCGCCGCGCTCAAAAAAATCCGCGGCCGCTTCCTGGAACTCGTGACCGAGGACGCCAAGGCCTTCGCCCGGATCTCCGCGCTGTGGAAAACACCGTCGCCCGAGCTGCAGAAGGCCTTCAAGGAAGGCGCGCAGGTCCCGATGGGAATTTGCGAAGCCGCGTACGAAGCGCTTACCGTTGCTTCGCGCGAAACGCCGTGGACGTCCAAGCACCTCCTGAGCGATCTGGCCGAGTGCGGCCTTTTCCTCATGGCCGCATTCAAAGGCGGCCGCTTCAACGTCGAGATCAACCTGCGCGAGATCGAAGACAAGGCCTTCGTCGCCGAAACCCGCGCCCGTCTCGACCGGCTGGCCCGCCAGGTCCTGATCTACGGCAACCGCCTGGAAGAAACGTTCGATCTCGAGGCCGGCGCAAAATGAGCGCCCTGCTGCTCGACGGCCGCGAACTGGCCAAAAGTTTGAGGGAAAAGTACAAGGCCGACGTCAGCCAGGCCGCTGCCGATACCGGCCGCCCCGTCCTGCTTCAGACTCTGCGCATCGGCGACGCCGAGGATGCGAAGCTCTACGAAGATGCCATCGGCCGTCTCATGGAAAAAGTCGGCGTGACTCATCGCCGCGGAGCGCTTCCCGCGTCCGCTTCCGCCGCCGATATCCATCAAGCCATTCGCGCGGCCAGTATCGACGCGGCCGTGACGGGCGTTCTGCTTTTGAGCCCGATGCCCGATCATCTGCCCTATCAGGACTTCATCGCCGGTCTCCCGGCGAACAAAGACGCCGAGGGGACCCGCTACGAGGCCGGATCTTCCAACGTGTTTCCGCCGACCGCTTTGGCCTGCTTCGAACTGGTCCGTGCCGCAGGATTGCCGATCGCCGGCAAGCACGCGGTGGTCGTCGGCCGCAGCCGCATCGTCGGCCGCCCCGCCGCCGATCTTCTGCTTCAGGCGGATGCCACCGTAACTATTTGCCACTCCAAAACAACCGATCTGGCCGCCCACATCGCGTCGGCCGACATCGTCGTCGCGGCCGTCGGCCGCGCGTCGCTCATCCGCGGCGCCTGGATCAAGCCCGGAGCCGTCGTCGTCGACGCGGGGGAGAATGTTATCGACGGCAAGCCTTGCGGCGACGTGGAATTTGAGGCCGCCAAGGCGCGCGCCGGATTCATCACGCCGGTCCCCGGCGGCGTCGGTCCCGTCACGTCGCTCATGCTCGTCCGCAATTTGCTCACGCTGGCTGCTGCTTCACGGCGCTCCGTATGACGACCGCGTCCGCGCGGGGTCTGCGCGCCTTCGCTCCGGCGGTCAAAGCCGCCGCCCGCTCCTCCAAGCCTTCCCGAATCGCCATGGTGACCGCCTACGACGCGCCGACCGCGCGTGTCGCCGAGGCCGCCGGAGCCGACTGGCTTCTGGTGGGAGACAGCGCCGCGACCGTCCTCCACGGATTCAGCTCCACGCGCGGCGCCGACGCCGCAATGATGCAGCTGCACACGAAGGCCGTCCGGCGCGGATCGGCCCGAATGCCGATCGTCGCCGATCTTCCTTATTCCAGTGTCCGGCTCGACACCGCCGGACTCATCCGCGACGCCCGAGCGCTGCTCAAAGCGGGCGCCGACGCCGTCAAAATCGAATGGACGCCGCGCGCCGCGGCCCAAACGGCCGCGCTCGTCCGCGCCAAAATTCCCGTGATGGGCCATGTCGGTCTCACGCCGCAGGACTTGAAGCCCGGCGCGCCCTTCAAGCTGCGCGGCGTTGATCCGCGTGCGGCGCAAAAAATCCTTCAAGCGGCCCTCACGTTTGAGCGGCTGGGCGCTTTTGCAGTCGTCTTCGAGTGCGTGCCCGAACCGCTCGCCCGCCAGGCCGCCGAGCAACTCGAAGTCCCGGTCATCGGCATCGGCGCAGGACGCTACTGCGACGGCCAAGTGCTCGTTTTTCACGACCTCGTCGGCCTCACGCCGGACTTCGGCGCGCGCTTCGTGAAGCGCTATGCCGACGTCTGGTCGGTCGAAGTCAAGGCCGTCCGCCGCTACGCGGCGGAAGTCAAAGCGGGAACTTTTCCCTCCAAACAACACGCGTACGGAGCTTCATGAAAAAGCGGCGGCAAACCCACAAAGATCCGTCTCCGGTCATTCGCATCGGCACGCGCGGCAGCGAATTGGCGTTGACCCAGAGCCACGGCGTCCTCAAGCGCCTGCAGCGGCGTTTTCCCAAAGTCCGCTTCGAACTCGTGGTCATCAAGACCACGGGGGACAAAAACAAGTCGCTTCAGGTCTTCGAAACGCAGACCATCGGAATTTTTACCAAGGAACTCGAAAAGCATTTAAAGAAACGGACGATCGACCTGGCCGTCCACAGCCTCAAAGACCTTCCGACGACGCTCCCTAAGGGTCTCGTCCTCGCTGCCACGCCCAAGCGCGAAAGCGCCCGCGACGTCCTCGTCTCCAAGCGCGGATGGACGCTCGAGCAGCTTCCGGAGAATGCGACCGTCGGCACGGCCAGCATCCGACGCAACCGCCAACTTGCCATCGTCCGGCCGGACGTCGAAGTGACCGGGCTTCGCGGAAACGTCGACACGCGCGTGCGCAAGGCGCTGTCCGGCGATGTCGACGCGGTCGTGATCGCGGAAGCCGGGTTGAAGCGTCTCGGACGTTTTTTACGTCACGCCAAGCCGCTTCCCGCCGAGTCCTTCATTCCCAGCGCCGGACAGGGGATCCTGGCGATCGAATCCCGCTCCAACGACGCGTTCGCGCGGCGCGTGGCGCTCACGCTCCAGGACCGCGACGCCGCAGCCGAAGCGGCCGCCGAACGCGAATGCCTCAAAACGCTGCATGGCGGCTGCCGGGTCCCGGTCGGCATCCACGCGCGGGTTCAGGCAAACCGGCTCTCGATCCGCGCCGGCGTCTATTCGGTCCACCACACCGAAGCTCTCACCGTCCGAATGACCGGCAAACGCTCGCGCGCGGCGCACATCGGCCGCGAAGCGGCCAAAATTCTGCTCCGCCAGGGCGCAGGGGATTATTTGCGTGAAGCGCGCCGTTGCAAACACTAAAAAATCAGGCAAAGTCCTCCTCGTCGGCGCCGGACCCGGCGACCCGGCGCTTCTGACGCTCCGAGGCCGCGACGCGCTCGCCGGCTGCGACGCCGTGCTTTACGACGAGATCGTTCATCCCGATATTCTGCGCTGGGTCCCGGCTCGCGCCGAGCGTTTCTACGTCGGCAAAAAAGCCGGCGCCCATTCCGTGCCTCAGGACGAGATCAACCGCCGCCTGGCCGCGCTCGCCGCGTCCGGCCGAACCGTCGTGCGCCTCAAGGGCGGAGACCCCTATCTGTTCGGCCGCGGCGCGGAAGAAGCCCGTTTCCTCAACGCGCGCAAGATCCGCTTCGAAGTCATTCCCGGCGTCACCAGTCCTTTGGGCGCCGGCGCCTACGCCGGAATTCCGCTCACCGAACGCACCGCGTCTTCGCGCGTCGCCTTCGTGACCGCGCATCACGCGCAGTCCGCCGAAAAACCCATGCCCTGGAAGGCGCTGCGCGAAGCGGCGGAAACGCTCGTCATCTTCATGGGCGTCAAACGCCTCGACGCCGTCTGCTCGGAACTCATTGCCGCAGGATTCAAACCCTCGACTCCGGCCGCCGTCGTGAGCCGCGGAACCTGGCCGACCCAGGTGACCGCGACCGGCACGCTGCTCACCGTCGCCGCCGCGGCGCTTCAGCGCGGGGCCGGCGCTCCGGCCCTCGTCATCGTCGGGGATGTGGTCGGGCTTCAAAAAGAACTCAACTGGTACGAACGCCAGCCGCTTTTCGGCAAACGCATCGTCATCACGCGGGCCCGCTCCCAAGCCTCCTCCTTCCGCGAAAAGCTCACCGCGCTCGGCGCCGAAGTTATTGAATTGCCGACCATCGAGATCCGCCCGCCGCGGAGCTTCAAAGAGCTCGACGCGGCCATCGCGCACATCCACGAGTTCGACTGGGTCGTCTTTACGAGCGTGAACGGCGTGGACATCTTTTTTGACCGTCTGCGAAGCGGCCACGGCCGCGACTCGCGTCTCCTGGCTTCGAACAAAATCGCCGCCGTCGGCGAATCCACCCGTGAACATCTGGAGCGTCAGGGACTGCGCCCGGATCTCATGCCGCGCACCTACACCTCCGAAGCCCTGGCCCAGGCGCTCATTCGCCACAACGTCAAAGGCCGCAAACTCCTCCTCATCCGTCCGCGCGTCGCCCCCGAAGCCTTCGCCGGCAAGCTGCGCCGCGCCGGAGCCGTCGTAACCCAGGCCACCGGCTACGAGACCGTGCGCCCGACGAAGGATATCCGCCGCGTGCACCGCGAAGTCGTCGCCAGGGGAAAAGGGGTCGACGCGATCGTTTTTACGAGCTCGTCGACCGCGAGCCACCTCGCCGAAGCGCTCGGCCGGCCGGAATTCCGGAATTTTGTCAAAAAGACTAAAATATTCAGCATCGGACCCCAAACCTCCCGCACCCTCAAAGCCCTCGGCGCAAACGTCCACCGGATGTCGCCGGTCGCCACGATCGCGGGACTGATCGAGACCCTGGAGAAACATTCATGAGCCGCAACCTCCGCATCCGACCGCGCCGCCTGCGCCGCCATCCGGCGGTCCGGGAGCTCGTGGCCGAAACGACCCTTTCTCCAGCGCATCTGATCGCGCCGATTTTTATCAAAGAAGGTCTGAAGACGCCGAAGGCGATCTCCAGCATGCCCGGTCAATTTCAGCACACGCTCCAGAGCGCCGTCGCCGAAGCCGGCCGCCTGCGTGCGCTCGGCGTAGGGTCGGTTCTCCTGTTCGGTATTCCTGCCAAAAAGGACGCCGCAGGATCCGGGGCTGCCGATCCGAAGGGGATCGTCCCGCAGACAATCCGCGCGCTCAAGGCCAAACATTCCTCGCTCGCCGTTTTTGCCGACATCTGCCTCTGCGAATACACGAGCCACGGTCACTGCGGCATCCTGAAGAACGGCGAAGTCCAAAACGACCCGACCGTCCGCATCCTCGCGGAATCCTCGCGGGTCTGCGCCGAGGCCGGCGCCGACGTCGTGGCGCCCTCGGACATGATGGACGGCCGCATCGGCGCGATCCGGGACACGCTGGACGCCGCCGGCCACACGGACTGCGCGATTCTTTCCTATGCGGTCAAATACGCTTCGAGTTTTTACGGTCCTTTCCGCGAAGCGGCCGAGAACACGCCGTCCAGCGGCGACCGCCGCGGCTATCAGATGAATCCGGCCAACTGGCGCGAAGCGCTCAAAGAGGCGAAGCTCGACGCCGCCGAAGGCGCCGACTTCATCCTCGTCAAACCCGCGCTTCCGTGCCTCGACATCATTGCGCGGGTGAAGGACAAGCTCGATTGCCCGATCGGCGCGTACCAGGTGAGCGGCGAATACAGCGCCATCCAGGCCGCCGCCGCCAACGGCTGGCTCGACGAACGCCGCGCCGCCCTCGAAAGTCTCACCTCGATCCGCCGCGCCGGCGCGGACTTCGTCGTCACCTACTGGGCCAAGGCCGCGGCCGGATGGATGGGGGAATTGCACCGATGAAGAGCGCCGGCCCGCGGACGTCCGAAAAGGAATTCAGCCGCTCGCGCGAAGCGATCGCCGGCGGCGTCAACAGCCCCGTGCGCGCCTTCAAGGCCATGGGCGGCTCGCCCGTGTTCTTCAAGCAGGGGCTCGGTGCGATTCTCACCGACGTCGACGACCGCCGTTACATCGATTTTTGCCTGTCGTGGGGGGCGCTGCTCTTCGGCCATGCCGACCGCGCTGTCGCGCGCGCCGTGAGCGCTCAAGCCCTCAAGGGAACGAGCTTCGGCGCGGCTACCCCCTACGAAACCCGCGTCGCCGAAAAAATCAAAGCCCTCGTCCCTTCCTGCGAACGCCTGCGCTTCACCAGCTCCGGCACCGAAGCCGCTATGTCCGCGATCCGGCTCGCGCGCGGCTACACCCGCAAGAACCGCATCATCAAATTCGAGGGTTGCTACCACGGCCATGCGGACGCGCTGCTGGTCAAGGCCGGTTCGGGCCTGGCGACCTTCGGCCACCCGAGCTCCGCGGGGGTTCCGGAGCTGGCTGCGCGGCACACGCTCGTACTGCCGTTCAACGACGCCCTCGCCGTCCGCCGCGCCTTCGAAAAATACGCCGACATCGCCTGCGTCATCGTCGAGCCCGTCGCCGGCAACATGGGCGTCGTGCTGCCTGAACCCGGCTTTCTCCAGGAACTGCGCGCGCAGACCCAGAAGCACAAGTCGCTCCTGATCTTCGACGAGGTGATCACGGGCTTCCGCGTGGCCGCTGGCGGCGCGCAGGCGGCGTACAAAATCAAGCCCGACCTCACGGTGATGGGCAAAATCATCGGCGGCGGACTTCCGATGGGAGTCTTCGGCGGCCCCGAAAAAATCATGCGGATGCTCGCGCCCGACGGCCCGGTCTACCAGGCCGGAACGCTTTCTGGCAACCCGCTGGCGATGGCCGCCGGCCTTTCGGTCCTCGACCGCGTCCTGGCGTCCGACCCCCAGTCCAAGCTCGAGACCCAGACCCGCCGCTTCACCGCCGACCTTAAGCGGATTTTTGACAAAAAGGGGATCCTTGCCGCGATCCCGTCGGCCGGATCGATGTTTTCGATCTTCTTCCAGCCGGACGCGCCGAAGAATTTTTCCCAAATCACGTCCGCGCACGTCGAAATGTATAAAAAATTCTTTTGGCACATGGTCAACTCCGGAGTTTATGTCCCGCCGTCGGCCTACGAAGCCTTTTTCCTCTCGACCGCCCACACGCCGGCCCTGCTCGAGAAAACGCTTAAAAGCGTCCGTTCTTTCGGGTAGAATGGCCTCTCGATGCTTCAAACACCCACGTTAGGCGACATTTACCGCCCCATCGAAAAGGACCTGGCCGACTTTCAGTCGTCGCTCAAGGCGCAGCTCCGCTCCGACGATCCGCTGCTTCAGGAATTGGGCGACTACATCGTCGCGATCGCGGGCAAACACCTGCGTCCCGCGCTCACGATCCTGACGGCGCGGATGGGCGGAGAAAAAACCGATTTTCCGATCCGCCTTGCGATCGCGATCGAGCTCCTTCACACGGCAACGCTCATTCATGACGACATCGTCGACGGCTCCAAGTTCCGCCGCAACCGCGAATCCCTCAATCACAAGTGGGGCACCGAGATCGCGCTTATCGGCGGCGACTACGTCTACGCCAAGGTCTTTTTGTCGCTGGCCGAAGTGGCCGACCCGCGCATCAGCCAGATGTTCAGCCATTGCGCGCTCAAGATTTGCGAAGGCGAAATGAAGCAGATCGAAACGCGGCGCGCGCCCTTCGTCTCCGAAGAAAATTACCTGTCGATGATCTACAAAAAAACCGCCATCCTGTTTGAGACCGCCTGCGCGGCCGGCGGTTACACCGCCAAATTCTCCGTGCCGCAGATCGCGAAGCTGGCGGAATACGGCAAAAACTTCGGCATGGCCTACCAGATCGCCGACGACTGCCTCGACCTCGTCGGCAGCGCCGAAGTCCTGGGCAAGGAAAACGGCTCCGACTTCGAAAAAAGCGACCCCACGCTCCCGATGATCTATCTGATGAACGAGCTCAACGGCGATTTTCCGTCCAAGGACTTCGCCAAAGTCCGCGACCTCGCCGTCGAGCGCGGCGCCGTCGAGCGCAGTCTCGCGCTCGCCAAGTCCTACGGCGCCAAGGCCGTCGCGGCGCTCGAGTCGGTTCCGGCCGGCCCTTACCGCAAGAGCCTGCTCGATCTCGTCGACTTCACGCTCCAGCGCGTCTAAAGCGGGGAATATCCCATGTTCGGCATCGGCTGGTCCGAAATCCTCGTCCTCCTCCTGATCGCGCTCCTGTTCATGGGCGCCGAACGCCTGCCCGAAATCGGCCGCTCCCTCGGCGAAGCCATCCGCGAAATCCGCAGCCTCAAACGCAAAAAACGCTCATGAAAAAGCGTGTGCTCGTCGCCATGTCCGGCGGAGTGGACAGCTCCGTCGCCGCCTACCTTCTTCAGAAGGAAGGGTACGAAGTCGTAGGCGCGACTATCAAGACCTGGTCTTCGGACGAGTGCAAGGACGAGCGCGCCAAAGGCTGCTGCTCGATCCGAGACATCACCGACGCGCGCGCCGTCGCGGGCAAGCTGGGCATTCCGTACTACGTCCTCGACCTCTCCGCCGATTTCAAGGACAAGGTCATCGACTACTTCGTGAGCACTTATGTCGAAGGCCGCACGCCCAATCCCTGCATCCAGTGCAACACACACATCAAGTTCGGGATTTTTCGGAAAAAAGCCGAGGAGATCGGCGCCGAATGGATGGCCACCGGCCATTACGCGCGGCGCGGTCAAGACCCGGCCACCGGCCGCTGGTTCATCCGGGAAGGCGTCGATCTCTCGAAGGACCAGAGCTACGTCCTGTTCGGCCTCACCCAGGAGCAGCTGGCCAAAACGCTTCTGCCGGTGGGGGAGCATCAAAAAAGCGACATCCGCGCGATCGCCCAGGAACTGGGCTTGCGCGTCTTCGACAAGCCCGACAGCCAGGAAATCTGCTTCGTTCCGGGCCATTATGCGGATTTTTTGAAGTCTGCCGGGGCCAAGCTTCCGGGGCAGGGCGACGTCGTCGACCGTCACGGCAAAGTCCTCGCCCGGCACGAAGGGTACCATCTGTACACCATCGGCCAGCGCAAGCGGCTGGGCGTCACGGACCCCGAGCCCCTGTTCGTGGTCGACATCGACGCGGCCGCCAACCGGATCGTGATCGGCAAACGCGAAGACCTCGACCGTCAGCGGATGCGGATCACCGGCATCAACTGGATGCTCGAACCCAGCCCCAAGGACTACACGGTCAAGATCCGTTCCCGCCACATCAAGGTGGGGATGCATATTCTGGAGTCAAAAAACGACGAAGCTGTGGTAGAATTTTGCTCGCCTCAATCCGCCGTGACCCCCGGCCAGGCCGCCGTCATCTATGACGGCGACGCCGTCGTCGGCGGCGGTTGGATCCAGTCCGCGAATTAGTTTTTCCTGCCCGTTCCCATCTTTCGGCGGCGTAGCTCAGTTGGTTAGAGCGAGGGACTCATAAGCCCTAGGTCAGTGGTTCGATCCCACTCGCCGCCACATTTTTTCCACACAAATACGGCATCTGCGGCGTTGCTCGGTTGCTTGCATAGCGTAAGCTATGCCGCGCAACCTCGCGCCTTGCATCTGCCGTATTTGTGTGGAAAAAATACTTTAGAACGGGGCCCGCCGTGTGCGCGCTGCGAGGACTGGCGCGCAACCGATCCGTGCTGCGCGCTGCGAGGACTGGCGCGTAGCCCTTTCTCCTCCCAAACCCTCATTAAATGTTTATAGTTGATTAATCTTGGATAATCATTATACTGTTTGGTAAGAATTACTTGTCAGAATCGGGGTACGTATAAACGGAACGGAAGGGGAAACCCAATGAAACCTCGCATCGCCATCGTCGACGGCATCCGGACGCCTTTCGTCAAGGCCTTCAGCTCCTTCAACAACCTCTCCTCCAAAGAACTCGGCCGGATCGCCTTTGCCGAGGTCATCCAGAGAACCGAGATCAACCCGAACCTGATCGACGAAGTCGTCGTCGGTTCTGTCGCAACCACCTCCGACTCCGCCAACATCGGCCGCGTCATTTCGCTTTTGGCCGGCGTGCCCCAGTCCAAGCGCGCAATGACGGTCTCGCGCAACTGTGCTTCCGGCATCGAAGCGGTCACCACCGCCTGGGAAAAGATCATCTCCGGCGCGGACGAAGTCGTCCTCGCGGGCGGCGCCGAGTCCATGTCGAGCGTGCCGTTCACGTACACCAAAAAGGCGCAGGAGACGTTCATGGCCCTCGGCAAAGCCACGCCGATCCAGCGGATGGCCGCCCTCTGGAAGATCAAGGGGGAGCTGGTCAAACCGAACATCGGCCTCCAGGAAGCGCTTACCGATCCCGTCTGCGGCCTCAACATGGGACAGACCGCGGAAGTGCTCGCCAAAGAATTCGGCATCTCGCGCCGCGACCAGGACGAATTCTCGCTTGAGAGCCATCTGCGCGCCATCACCAACCGCGGCAAGCTGGCCGAAGAAATCGTCCCGGTCCAGGTCGCTCCGGACTACAAAACCACGGTCGAGCACGACAACGGCGTCCGCGAAGGCCAGACGTACGAAGCCCTCGCCAAGCTCAACCCGTATTTCGAGAAAAAAACCGGCACGGTCACGGCCGGTAACTCCAGCCAGATCACGGACGGCGCGGCCGCCGTGCTCGTCATGACCGAGGAAAAAGCCAAGGCGCTCGGTTACAAGCCGCTGGGCTACATCCGCAGCTATTCGTACGAAGGTCTCGACCCGCGCCGCATGGGCCTCGGGCCCGCGTTCGCGATCCCTTCCGCGCTCAAAAAAGCGGGCCTCACACTCAAGGACATCGAGCTCTTCGAGATCAACGAAGCCTTCGCCGCGCAGGTCATCGCCTGCGAACGCGCTCTGCAGAGCGATGCGTTCTGCAAAAAGGAACTCGGCCTCTCAGGAGCCGTCGGCACGATCCGGCGCGATATTTTGAACGTGAACGGCGGCGGCATCGCGCTGGGGCATCCGGTGGGTGTCACCGGCACGCGCCTCATCCTGACGCTGCTCAAAGAACTCAAACGCCGC
Organism: uncultured Planctomycetia bacterium; assembly: GCA_964430735.1. Classification (GTDB taxonomy): domain Bacteria; phylum Omnitrophota; class Gorgyraeia; order 2-02-FULL-51-18; family JAGOUK01; genus JAGOUK01. The sequence continues at coordinate 168,128 of CAYSFB010000003.1, forward strand.
GGTCAGAACCTCGGCATCGCGTCGCTGTGCATCGGCGGCGGACAGGGCGCGGCCATCGTGCTCGAACGGGAATAAGGGGGAACCATGGCAGACCTCAAGCTCACCAAACTCGATAACAGCATCGGCGTCCTGACTTTCGATGCGGAAGGCAAAAAGGCCAACGTCCTCACGACCGCACTGCGCGACGAGCTTTTTAAAGTCGTCCAGGAGCTCAAGACCTCCGGCCTCAAGGCGCTTCTCATCGAAAGCGCCAAACCCGGCATTTTCATCGCCGGAGCCGACATCAAAGAAATCCAAAACATCTCCACCGTCGAAGACGGCGTGGCCAAGGCCCAGTCGGGCCAGGTCATGATGGATGCGATCGAAGATCTGCCGTTTCCGACCGTCGCGCTCATCGACGGTGCCTGTCTCGGCGGCGGCCTTGAATTCTCGCTCGCATGCACCTGGCGCTTCGCGTCGTTCGACCCGTCGGTCAAGATCGGTCTGCCCGAAGTGAATCTGGGCATCATTCCTGGCTTCGGCGGAACCTGGCGCCTCCCGCGCGTCGCCGGACTCCAAAAAGGCCTGGGCTTCATCGTTCAGGGCAAAGTCATGGACTCCAAAGCCGCGTTCCGCGGAGGTCTGGTTGACGCACTCCACGCGTCGCCGCTGTTGCGCGCCGCAGCGATCGAGCACCTGGAAAAAACCGGCTTTAAAAAATCCCGCCCCTTCGCCAAGGCCGCTGGCCTCCAAGGCAAACTCATGGAAGAAACGCCGGTCGGCAAAGGCATGATCGCTTCAGCCGCAACCAAGATGACGCTCAAAGCCACCAAGGGCAAATATCCGGCCCCGATCAAGGCCATCGAAGTTGTCGTCGCCAATTATGGCGCGTCCCGCGACGCGGCCATGAAGCGCGAAGCGCTCGAATTCGGCAAACTCGTGAAGCTAGGCCAGCATAAGCTCATGATCCAGGTCTTCAACCTGACCGAGCGCTATAAGAAGGAAGTCTGGACCCCGGCCGCAGCCCCCGCGGTAAACAAATGCGCGGTGCTCGGCGCCGGCGTCATGGGCGGCGGGATCGCGCAGCTCGTGAGTTCCGCCTCGATCCCGGTCCGCCTCAAGGACGTCAGCCACGATGCACTTAAGCTGGGCTTGCGCTCTTCCGCCGCGGTATACAAAAAAGCAGTCGAACGCCGCAAATACAACAAGGCCGAGGCCGCATCGCTGCAGGGGATGATCACGCCCACGCTCGACTATTCGGGCTTCAAGACCTGCGACATCGTGATCGAAGCCGTCGTCGAGAACATGGATGTGAAGAAAAAAGTCTTCGCCGAACTCGACAAAGTCACGCGGCCCGATGCGATCCTGGCCTCCAACACCTCGTCGCTTTCGGTGACCGAAATGGCGACCGCGGTGCAGGACCCCGGCCGCGTCGTCGGCATGCACTTCTTCAACCCCGTCGACAAAATGCCGCTGGTCGAGATCATCCGCGGAGCCAAGACGTCTGACGCGACCATCGCGGCCATCGTTGCCTTGTCGCGGCGCCTGCGCAAGACGCCGATCGTCGTCAAAGACGCTCCCGGCTTCCTCGTGAACCGGCTTCTCATGCCTTATCTCAACGAGGCGGGTTATCTTGCCCAGGAAGGACAGTCGGTCGAAGCGGTCGACAAAATCCTCCTCGACTTCGGCATGCCGATGGGAGCGTTCATTCTGCTCGACGAGATCGGTCTCGACGTCGCCTACAAGGTCGGCAAGATTCTCGAGAACGCCTTCGGCGCGCGCATGAAAGCCGCCGAACTCAGCCACCGCCTGGCCGACGCGAAGCTGCTCGGCAAAAAGAGCGGCAAGGGCTTCTACGTCCATGCCGACAAAGAACGCACGCTGAATCCTGACCTCTCGAAGTTCATCACCGCAGCCAAGACGCCGTCCGAACAGGCCGTGATCGAACGCTGCCTGTACGTGATGGTGAACGAAGCCGCGTTCTGCCTCGAAGAAGGTGTCTGCCGCGAACCGCAGGACGTCGACGTCGCCATGCTGTACGGCACGGGCTTTCCGCCGTTCAAAAGCGGTCTCTTGCGCTGGGCGGATTCGGTCGGCACCGCGAACATCGTCCAGTCGCTCGAGCGTCTCCAGAAGGAAGTCGACGCGGAACGCTTCCGCCCGTCGCGTTACCTGGCGGACCTCGCGCGTCAGAACAAGCCCTTCCACGCCGCATAAGAAGGGAAACGAACGTGGCCGAGTCGCCGCGCAACCTCGTTCAGATCTTCTCCGACAACGCCCGCGAGGCGCCGTCCCGCGAGGCGCTCTCGTACTTCAAGGACGCACAAACCCTCGTCGCTTTGGATTGGGCCTCCGTCTGGTCGCGCATTCTCAAGACCGCTGCGGGACTTAAAAAACTGGGGCTCCAGCGGGGGATGAAGCTCGCGATTTGGAGCACGAACCGGCCCGAATGGGTCGCCGCTGACGTTGCCACGCTTTTTCTGGGAGGCGTCAGCGTTCCGGTCTACGTCACACTCGCCGCGGCGGAAATCCGCTACATCCTCAACGACGCCTCCGCCCGCATCCTCGTGGTCGAAACCCCCGAGCTGCTCGCGCGACTCGACCCCGTCCTGCACGAATGTCCCGAGCTTTGGGGCATCGTCCTCATCGAGGGCGCTTACACGATCCAAAACCAGGCCGCCCGCCAGACCGTCGTCCCGTTGTCGGATTTTTTCAAAGAGGAGGCGCTGCCGTTCGGATCCGCCGAGGTCGAGGACGCGCTCGCGCATGTCCGTCCGTCCGAAACGGCGACCATTATTTACACGTCGGGCACGACCGGCTTTCCGAAGGGCGTGGTCCTCACGCACGAGAACTTTTTATCCAACATGGACGCCGTCATCCGCTCGCTGCCGCTTTCGAGCACGGACACGCACCTGTCGTTCCTGCCGCTGTGCCACGTGTTCGAACGCACCTGCGGCTATTACCTGATGTGCCGCGCCCGAGCCCGCATCGTCTACGCGCGCAGCATCAATACCGTCGCCGAGGACGCGATGCTCGCGAAGCCGACCTTCCTGATGGCGGTCCCGCGCTTTTATGAAAAAGTTCACGCAAAGATCTACGAAAAGATGCTCAAGGCATCCCGCGCGCGCAAGGCGCTGGCCGCCTGGGTGATGCGCGTCGGTCGCAAAATGACTGAGCGCCGGTCCCGTCCGGACGGACGCCCCGGACTCGGCCTGTCGCTGGCCTATAAGATCGGCGATCGCCTGGCTTACCGGAAGATCCGGGACACACTCGGAGGCCGTATCCGGTTCTGTGTTTCGGGCGGCGCGCCGCTGGCGCCCGAACAGGCCCAGTTCTTCGCCGGGCTCGGCCTTCTCATCCTCGAAGGTTACGGGCTCACCGAAACATCGCCGGTGATCAGCTTCAACCGCGTGAACCACTACAAATTCGGCACCGTCGGCAAACCCGTCGACAACATCGAAGTCAAAATTTCGGACATCGGCGAGATCCTGGTCAAAGGCCCCAGTGTGATGCAAGGGTATTACCACAAGCCCGAAGAGACGGCAGATGCGATCCGCGACGGCTGGTTCCACACAGGCGACCTGGGCACGCTCGATGCCGACGGTTTTCTCAAGATCACCGGCCGCATCAAAGAGCTGCTCGTTCTCTCCGGCGGCAAAAAAGTCGCCACCGCCGCGGTCGAAAAGGAATATGAAACGGCGCCGCTCGTCGAACGCTGCGTCCTGTACGGGGAAGGTCATCACTTCCTCACGGCATTCATCGTGCCCAAATTCGAGGAGCTCGAACGGATCGCCGCCTCCAAGGGCATGGCGCCGCCGTCCCGGCGCGAACTCGCAACCGCGCAATGGGTCAAAGATCTCATCGAACCCCAGATTCAGGCCGTTCGGGAGCGTCTGGCTCCCTACGAGCAGATCAAATACTTCGCCGTGCTCGAGCGCGACTTCACGGTCGAAGACGGGGAGCTCACGCCGACGCTCAAGGCCCGGCGCAAGATCATCACGTCCAAGTACGCTCCGCTCGTCGAACCGTTCTATGCCGCATCCCGCAAAGCCTGACGCGGACAGCCACTTTCTCGTCTCCTTTGACGGCACCGGCATCCATTACCGGTATTGGCCTGCCGCCGCCGGCCGCACCGCCAAACTCCCGGTCCTCATCGTTCACGGGGCGGGGGAATACGGGGGCCGCTACCGGGAATTCGCCGCATTTCTCAACGCCGCCGGCTATCCGGTCGCCGCGGTCGACCTGCGGGGCTTTGGTCAAAGCGGCGGCGCGCGCGCGTTCGTGAACCGCTTCGATGATTACATCCAGGACATTCAAGCCGTCAGCGCACAAGTCATGCGGATGGCGGGAACCGGCCGCTTTCATCTTCTGGGCCACAGCATGGGCGGCCTCGTAGCCGCGGCAACGGCCGCATCCGGCCGGCCGACCGGCGCCGCGTCGCTCACGCTCTCGTCACCCTGTTTCGCGCTGTCGTTCCCGGTGCCGGCGCATCTGCGGGCGATCGGCGCCGTCTGCTCAAGCCTCCGTCCGCGGCAACTCTTCGCAACCAAGGCCATCTCGGAACTTTTGACGCACGACTCCGAGATCGCGCGCGCCCACCGGACCGATCCGCAAATCGTCCACTTCATGAGCGCCCGGCTCTTTTTCGAAATGCACTCCCAGATGTCCCGGCACCTCGCCCTCGCTCACCGCATCCAGCTGCCGACGGGAATCTTTTTGGCGGGGGATGACCGGGTCGTGGACCGGCGGGCGACCCGATCCTTTTTTGAAGCCCTCGGTCCTAACGGTAAGCAGTGGACGCTTTATCCGGACGGTTTTCACGAAATCCTCAACGAGACGTTCCGCGCTCAAGTTCACCGCGACATCCTCACTTTCCTCGACTCCCTCGCAACATCCTCTTGACAAGGCAGGATTCGATAATTAGAATAGTTAACTATTGTTAAGATTTAAAAACATTCACACCATCATCGACTAACCTAGAGCAATTCCTCCCATGTCCCAATTAGCCCAAAAGATCCAGGACGACATCAAAGCGGCCATGATCGCCAAGGATGCCGCCAAACTCGACCCGCTCCGGATGCTCAAATCCGCCGTCAAGAACCTCGAAATCGCCAACCCCGGCAAGCCGCTCACCGACGAGCAGGTCTTCCAGGTGATCCAGAAGCAGATCAAGCAACGCCAGGACTCCATCGCCGAATACGAAAAAGCCGGCCGCCCGGAACTCGCCGTTAAGGAAAAGTCCGAGCTGGCGGTCCTGAAGCTTTACCTTCCGGCGGAACTTTCGGACGCGGAGCTCCAGGCCGTCATCGACGAAGTCCTCAAAGCCAACTCCCTTTCGTCCAAAAAAGAATTCGGCAAAGCCATGAAGCTTGTACAGGAAAAAACCGCCGGCAAGGCGGACAACCGGCGCGTCAGCGAAACCCTCAACAGGATCCTACAATAATGAAAAAGCCCATCACTGCCATCATCGGCGCCGGCCAGGTCGGAGCGACCGCCGCCCAGCGTCTCATCGAAAAAAACATTTCGAACGTCGTCCTCTTCGACATCGTCGAAGGCCTCGCCGAAGGCAAGGCGCTCGACCTCATGGAAGCCGCGCCGATCGAAGGCCACGGCCGCGTCGTGAAGGGAACGACCAAGTACGAAGACATCGCCGGAGCCGACGTTGTCGTGATCACCGCCGGCATGCCGCGCAAACCCGGCATGACCCGTGAAGACCTCCTGGCCTTGAACGCCAAGATCGTCAAGTCCGTCTGCGAGAACGTCAAAAAGTACGCGCCCGACTCCATCGTGATCACCGTCACGAACCCGCTCGACATCATGACCGACCTCGCGGCCAAGCTCCTCGGCTTCCCCAAGAACCGTGTGTTCGGCATGGCCGGCGTCCTCGACTCGGCCCGCATGCGCTATTTCATTTCACTCGCGCTCGGCGTCGAACCGCACCGCGTGAGCTCGCTGGTTCTCGGCGGCCATGGCGATCTCATGGTCCCGGTCACGAGCCAGATGCTGCTCGACGGCAAGCCCATCACGTCAATTTCGGAAGCCGACCGCAAGGCCATCATCGAACGCACCCAGAACGGCGGCGCCGAAATCGTGAAACTCCTCAAAACCGGCAGCGCGTTCTACGCTCCGGCCAGCTCCGTCGCCCAGATGGTCGACGCGGTGCTCAACGACAAGCCCGTCGCGCTTCCGCTCTGTGCCCACTGCAACGGAGAGTACGGCGTCAAGGACATGTACTGCGGCGTCGTGGCCAAGCTCGGCAAGAACGGCGTCAAAGAAATCGTCCAGATCCCGCTCACGGCCGAAGAGCAGAAGATGCTCAAGGACTCCGTGGAAAAAGTCGGGGCCGGCATCCGCGAAGTCGCGGCCATGACCTTCTAAGTTTTTTTAAAGGAAAAACCAGCCAACATGAAAATCCACGAATTCCAGGCCAAGGAACTTTTTCGCAAATACGGGATCCCGGTGCCCAACGGCGCCGCGGCCCGTACGCCCCAGGAAGCCGTCGCCGCGTATCAAAAGCTCGGGCTGAACGGCGCGATGGTCAAAACCCAGATCCTGGCCGGCGGCCGGGGCAAGGCCGGCGGCATCAAGAAGGCCGGGTCCGCCGCCGACGTGGAGACGCTCACCAAAGGTTTCATCGGCTCCACGCTCAAGACGTATCAGGGCGGCGGCAAGGGAGAGGTGATCAAGGCCGTCCTCATCGAAGAGCTCCGCGCCTTCACCAAAGAGTTCTACATGGCCATCACGATCGGCCGTTCCGAGGGCCTTCCGGTCCTGATCTTTTCGGAAGCCGGCGGCATGGACATCGAAGAGGTCGCGCACAAGACGCCCGAAAAAGTCCTCAAGATCGCGTTCGATCCCGAAACGCAGGTGTCGGCCGCGCACTTTGCGGGCAAGCTCAAGCTTTCGGCTGAGCTCGAAAAACTGCGCGCCGAATTCGGAGCCGTCGCCGAAAAGCTCGCCAAGCTCTTCGTCGAACTCGACGCGGCGCTGGTCGAAATCAACCCGCTCGTCCTCAAGGCCGAAGGCGGCCTCCTCGCGCTCGACGCCAAAATCGCGTTCGACGACAACGCGCTCTTCCGCCACCCGGACCTCGAAGCGCTCAAGGATCCGGATGAAGAGGATCCCAAAGAACAGCGGGCCAAGAAGTTCGGCCTCAACTACATTTCCCTCGAAGGCAACGTCGGCTGCCTCGTCAACGGCGCCGGACTCGCGATGACCACCATGGACGCGATCAAGGGGGCGGGCGGAGATCCCGCCAATTTCCTGGACGTCGGCGGCGGAGCCACGCAGGAGGCGGTGGCCGAAGGATTCAGCATCATGCTCGAGGACCCGAATGTGAAGGCCATCATGGTCAATATCTTCGGCGGCATCATGAAGTGCGACATCATCGCGCAGGCGCTGGTCGATGCGTCCCGCAAGATCGGCGTCAAGATTCCGCTCGTCGTGCGCCTCGAAGGCACCCGGGTCGAAGAAGGTCGCGAGATCCTCAAGCATTCAGGACTCAAATTCCACGTCGAAACCAGCATCGCGGACGCGGCAGCCACGGCCGTCCGGTTGGCCAAAAATTAAGGGCTATAGCCAATGTCTATTCTGATCAATAAAAATACCAAGGTCATTTGCCAGGGAATCACCGGCAAGGCCGGCAGCTTCCACGCCCAGCAATGTCTCGCCTACGGAACCAAAATGGTCGGCGGCGTGACACCCAAAAAGGGCGGAACCGACGTCGGCGGCATTCCCGTCTTCAACACCGTGGCCGAAGCCAAGGCCCAGGTCGGAGCCGACGCGTCCATGATCTATGTCCCGGCGCCGTTCGCGCTCTCCGCAATCAAGGAAGCCGCTGACGCCCGCGTACCGCTTATCATCGTCATCACCGAAGGCATTCCGACCGTCGACATGATCAAGGCCAAAAAATACGCGACCGAACGCGGCTCCCGCATCATCGGCCCCAATTGCCCCGGCATCATCACCTCTGAAGAGTGCAAGATCGGCATCATGCCGGGCTACATCCACAAGAAGGGTTCGGTCGGCATCATCTCGCGCTCCGGCACGCTGACGTACGAAGCCGTCTGGCAGACCACCCAGGCCGGCCTGGGGCAGACGACTTGCGTCGGCATCGGCGGCGACCCGGTCATCGGCTCGTCCTTCATCGATCTCCTCACGCTCTTCAAGGATGACGCAGAAACCAAGGCCATCCTGATGCTCGGCGAGATCGGCGGGAGCCAGGAAGAAGAAGCCGCCGCGTACGTCAAAGCCAACATCAAGAAACCCGTCGCGGCTTTCATCGCCGGTCAGACCGCCCCCAAGGGCAAGCGCATGGGCCATGCCGGGGCGATCATTTCCGGCTCCTCGGGTACGGCTGAAGAAAAGTACCGCGTGCTGGCCGCGAACGGGATCCGGACCATCCACAACCCGAGCGCCATCGGCCCCACGCTCAAAGAAATGCTCGGAGTCCGCTAAAGCCATGTCCAAGGACCATTCGTTCGATATCGTGTCCCAGGTCAACCTTCAGGAGGTGACCAACGCGGTCGAGCAGTCCCGCAAAGAAGTGGCGACCCGCTTCGACTTCAAGGGCTCCAATTCGGCCATCGAGTGGAACCTTGATGAAAAAAAAATCACGCTCAAGACGGAAAACGAGCTGCGCTTGAAGGCCTTGGTCGACATTCTGCAGACCAAGTTCTCCAAACGCCAGGTCTCCCTCAAATGCATCGACGCCGCCGAAGCGGAAAAAGCGACCGGCGGGAGCCTCCGCCAGGTCATCACGATCAAGCAGGGGATTGCAGCGGACAAGGCCAAGGAGATTGTGAAGGCCATCAAGGCCTCCAAACTCAAGGTACAGACGCAGATCCAGGACGATCAAATTCGGGTGCAGGCGGCCAAGATCGATGACCTCCAATCGGTGATCCAGCTGCTCAAGACCCAGAGCTTTGATCTGGACCTTCAATTTATTAATTACCGGTAGGTCCACGGCCCTGCTTAGTATTGTCATTTTTTGTTTGAGTATTCATAAGTGTCGTGTTAGAGTAGTCAACGAGTTGGAAACAACTCTTTTAAACAGCAACGAAACAAGGGGGACAACGTAAATGAAGAAGTTTTTTGCCGCAGCCTTGGTCGCCGGCTATGCCGTCGCCATCGCCGCTCCTGTGTTCGCCGTCGAGCAGAACACGGGTGACGAGCGCGTGGAAAGTGTCAAGCGCGGCGCACACAACACCAACTGGGCCTGGACCGAGGTCATGGACAATGCGGGCAAAGAAGCCGGCAAGATGAAGGCCAATGATCCCGCGGACCAGTCCGTCGGTGTTGCGGCCGGTAGCGTGATCGGCGTTCGCAAGGGCATCCATCGTTTTGGCGCCGGCGCGATCGACCTGCTGACTTTCTGGATCCCCAAAAAGCAGCCGCTCATCTCTCCCGAAGAGCCGACCCTCAAGTAAGCTCTCCTGACGTCTTACAAATAACCGGGTGCGTCGTCCCACCCGGTTATTTTTTTTAATCACACTCGAAGGAGCTCGACCCGTGAAGCCACTCCGATCCCGCAAGCGCAGCCAAGACGATTCCTCCAATATGAAAATTGCTGCCCACACCCGGGCCATCTTGGCCGAAATCGGCGAAAATCCTCAACGGGAAGGTCTTCTCAAGACGCCCAAGCGTGTCGATGCTTCACTCCGCTATCTGACCAGCGGCTACAACCAGTCCGTCGAGCAGGTCCTCAACCGAGCCATTTTTCACGAGACTTACGATGAGATGGTCCTGGTCAAGGACATCGACATGTTCAGTCTATGCGAGCATCACATGCTCCCGTTTTACGGCAAATGCCATGTCGCCTACATCCCGAACGGCCGCATCATCGGACTAAGCAAAATTCCCAGAATCGTAAACATTTTCATGCGCCGCCTTCAGGTTCAGGAGCGTCTGACCACACAAATCGCCGAATGCCTCATGAACGCGCTCAATCCGCACGGCGTCGGCGTCGTCATGGAAGCGACTCATCTCTGCATGTCCATGCGCGGCGTCGAGAAACAGCGCGCGACCTGCACCACCAGCTCGCTGCTCGGAACCTTCCGCAGCGACCGGGGGACGCGGATGGAATTCATGAACCTGATCGGTTCTCATACGGCCCGCATTTAAACGTGTCCAAACTTCGGATCGCGCTCCTTCAGATCAACCCGACCGTCGGTGATCTCGCAGGCAATGCGGATGCCATCCTCCGGGCTTTGCGCAAGGCCGAAAAGCTCGGCGCCGCGATCGCCGTCGCACCGGAACTAGCCCTGACCGGCTATCCGCCCGAGGATTTCTTGCTGCGCGATGCGTTTCTCCGCCAGGCCGAACAGACGCTGGACCGGCTGTCGCGGCAAGTCCGTTCGACCGTGCTGATCTGCGGTCATCCCGCCCATGGCCCAGATGGATTGCGGAATTCGGCCTCCATTCTTCAATCCGGCCGCCGGCTGGCACGCTACGACAAGATCTCGCTGCCCAATTACGGCGTCTTTGACGAAGTCCGGTACTTCCGGCCGGGCAATCAGGCGCTCGCCCTTCGAGACACCGCTTCTGGCGCGCTCATCGCGGTGAGTATTTGCGAAGACCTCTGGACCTCGTCCGGCGACGGGTATTTCCGGGCGCTCAAGGGACTCGAGCCCGACGTGATCGTCAATTTGTCCGCCTCTCCCTACGACTACACCAAACCCGAATCCCGTTTCAACGCATTCCGGGTAGCCGCCCGTCGAACCCGTGCGTTTGTGGCCTGCGCCAATACGGTGGGGGGTCAGGACGAGCTGATATTTGACGGGCGGAGTTTTGTTCTGGATCGGCAGGGGAGACCAGTGGCCGAATCGGCGCCGTTTGCCGAGGATGTGTTGTGCGTCGACATCCTCCTCGCAAGATCCGAGTGCCCCGTTCAAAACGAGCCGCTTTGTATCGACGTGCGGCTCCCGCGCTGTCCGGAGGGTTCCGCCCCCAAAGCACCGAGCCGCAACGCTCGGACCGGCCTCAAACCGGGCAGCCCGGCGGAAGTGCTCGCGGCGCTCGAGATGTCGCTCCGAGACTATGTCGAAAAAAACGGCTTCAAGACCGTCGGCGTCTCCATGTCGGGCGGCATCGACTCAGCGCTGGTGGCCGCGATCGCGGTTCGCGCGCTCGGCAAGGACCGGGTCATCGGCGCGACGCTTCCATCAGCCGTGACCGGACGCGCCACGCTGACCGACGCCCAGCTCCAGGCCCGAAGCATGGGAATCCGATTTTTCCAGATCCCGATCGCAGGTCTCCAGAATCAGTTCCTGTCGCTGCTCCAGCCTGTTTTTGCCGGCAACCCGATGGGCTCCGCGGAAGAAAATCTTCAAGCCCGCATCCGCGGCACGCTGATGATGGCGCTCTCAAACCATTTGGGATTCCTGCTGCTCGCCACCGGAAACAAAAGCGAACTCGCCACCGGTTATTGCACGTTGTACGGCGACATGGCCGGCGGTTTCGCGCCCATCAAAGACCTGTCCAAGACCTGGGTCTACCGCATCTCACGGGAAGTCAATCGCCAGGCCGGCAAGCCTGTGATCCCGGTCAGCGTCATCCGCCGGGCTCCGACCGCCGAATTGCGGCCGGGTCAAAAGGACCAGGATTCGTTGCCGCCTTATTCGGATCTGGATGCCATCCTCCGCGAATTGGTCGAAGAAAACCGGGATCCGGCGGCGATCATTCGGTCGGGACATCTCAAGGCCCACGTTCTGGACACGGCCCGGCGGGTGTACTTCAATGAATACAAACGGCGCCAAGCGCCGATCGGGCCCAAAATCACGCCCCGTGCCTTCGGCCGTGACCGCCGCATGCCCATCACGCAAAAGAACGGGTCCGGCTTCTGATGAAGATCCTGACCGATACTCAGATCGCACGCAAAATTCCGCCCCAAGCCGCTTTACGCCTCGCCGAAGCCGCCTTCCTGGCCTGGGGCCAAAAGCGCGTTCAGATGCCCCCGAAGGTCTATTTGACGCTGCCTGAGGGCGATTTTAGGGCCATGCCGGCCTATATCCGGACCACCGGAGTCGGAGGGGGAGTCGTAGGGGTCAAATGGATCAGCGTTTACCCGGGAAATATCAAAAAGGGCTTTAAAGCCGTCAACGGTACGCTCCTCCTGAGCGACGCATCGACCGGCCGGCTCAAAGCCGTCATGGAAGCGAATGTGCTCACGGCGCTCCGCACGGGCGCCGCCGGCGCGCTGGCGACGCGTTTTTTGGCCAACCCGGACGCGTCGCGGCTTTTGCTCGTCGGATCCGGCGTGCAATCCGCCTATCAGCTGGCCTGCCACAAACTCCTGAAAAAATGGTCCACCATCCGGGTTTGGGCGCCGGATCCCCGGCAAGCCGAACGCTTCGCACGTGAACACCGAATCGAGGCCGCACGCTCGCTCGAAGCCGCCGTCCGCGATTCGGACGTAATCTCATCCTGCACACCGTCCCGCAAGCCATTGATTCTGAGTGACTGGGTCAGCCCCGGGACCCACATCAACGCCATCGGAGCCGATGCGCCCGGTAAGCAGGAGCTCCAAATCGCGCTCCTGAAGCGGAGCCGGGTCGTCGTCGACGACTGGGTTCAGGCCAGCCACTCCGGCGAAATCAACGTCGCGCATACGCGCGGATTATTTTTTAAAAAATCCGTCACCGGCGACCTTGGCACGCTGCTGGCCGCCAAACGAAAGGTCCGCCGGTCGGCGGCGGACGTCACGATTTTTGATTCCACCGGACTGGCCGTTCAAGATATGATGATGGCCGATTATGCCGTCCGCTAAGCCGTTTTTCTCCACGTCCGCTTTGGCTATGGCCGCCGCACTGCTGCTGGCGGTGGCTCAGCCGTCCGCCATCCATGCGGCCGAATCCGCGAACTACCGCGCCGAAATCCAGGACCTCCGCTCCGCTTCCATTGCCATCATCATCGGCTTTATCGAACGTCAGGATATCGGCATGTCGGATACGACCGCCCAAGTCCGTGTCACGCGGCCCTTTTTTGGAACGCTCAAAGAAGGGGAATCCATCACCTTCAAGACCTCTTCCGGACGGGTCCGGGTTGTCCGGAACCAGCCCGACCTGACCGGCGTGAACCGGGCCGTCTTTTTCCTGAGCCGGGATCCGGACGGCAGCTACCGGGCCATCAAGGACAACTACGGGTTCAAGCCCATCATCAATGAGCATGTCTATACCAACCCCCAGAATCCGATGGAAACCGTCAAGCTCAAGAAATACTCCGAAGCGCTGGCCGCCAACCCCCAAAAGGCGCGTTAACCCATGTCATTCGCCGTTGAACACCGGTACCACACCGAAAACGACTCGCTGATCTTCCACATCGACGGCGAGTTCAAAGGCACCAATGTCTTCGACTTCGAAGAGGCCTTGTTAACCGAGATTCGCTCCGGCAAGGCCAAAAACGTGGTTTTTGAGCTCTCGAAGGTGACTTATGTCGACTCGGCGGCGATTGAGTTTCTTTTCAACTGCTCCAAGATCTGCAAAGCGGCGGGGCAGACCCTCCGGCTGGCACAGCCACGCGAAAATATCCGCAAACTTTTTACCATCCTGCGAGTCGAACGCATCATTCCGATCGATTAAATGCAGGGGCCGGCGAAGCGGCCTCGGCAGACGCTTTTGGACCGCCTTCTCCCTCTTACGAATATTACATAACATATATTATAGGACATTAGTTCTATATGGGGATTCGGCACCCCCGATTGCACACCATCCGGTCCCTAAGTGGCGTCGGATGAGCTCTTGCGCCTGCCGGATTCATTCAGTGCCCGATCCCGTTCCAGGAACTCTTGAATCGCCGTCAGAATCACTTCCGACCGGTACCGTTCCCGTTCCAGCGCCAAAAGGTCGATGCGTTTGAGGACTTCCCTGGGCAGGCGGAGGGTCACCAACTGAGTCCGGAGCATCTTTTTCTTTGTCACATCGATATCCTCAAGGTTATGTCGATTTGTATTACATATGTAGTCTGTCTGTGCAAAAAGTGTCTCATAAGGCAGGCCTCCTTCCGGTCCAGGCTTCGCTATTGGGTGATTTCGTACCGTCTCAGGGCGTGGTTGTGGACGATCGTATGCGGCTGATTCGGGTCCAGGCCGTATTTCTTGAACAGGTCGGTGAGTTTGCTGTCGGGATAGGCCATATACTCGCGGTATTCGATCTGAACGGTCCGCGGCTCGGATTTGGGCCTGCCTGTGAGACGGCCGGCCAGCTGCTTCAAAACAGCCGTGGTGGGGCCCGGCTGATTGAGGGTGTAAAAATGGAATTGCTGGACGCCCCGGTCCATTAGTTCGGCGACCTGGCGGGCCGCATAATCGATGCCGAAGGCCTCCATGGAGGCGTCATCGGTTGCGTAGCGGTCGATGGCTGCAGCCAGGTCCGCCGGGACCGAGCAGCGCGAAAGCTCGATCATGCGCTTGATCATCTTGGCCTTGGTCACCATCATCACACCGACGGCAATCGGAGTGCGGACTCCGCGCTTGTCCATGGCGTCTTTAAAGCGGTAAAACGCGGCGTTGTCCAAAAAGAATTGGGTTACGATCCCGTCGGCGCCCTGACGCACTTTGAGCGCCAAGTGGTCCCAATCCTGTTCGGCCGATGCCGCTTCCGGATGGCCTTCCGGGTAACCGGCGACCAAAACGCTCAATTCGGACGGCGAACAATCGGGTTTGGAGCGGACATAGGTCAACAGCTCGGAGGCGTATCGGAACGCATCGGTCGACGCCGGTGCCAAAGCCGGCGCGCCCCCCTCCTGATGCGGCTTATCCCCTCTTAAGACCAATAAATTATGAATGCCTGTGCCGGCGAAGCGTTCCAAGTACTCGTCCGCCATCGTCCGGGTCATGCCCAGGCAGGTAAAGTGCGCCACGGTCAGCAGGCCCATGCCGTGAGTCAGGTGCGAGACGATGTCGATCGAATTGCGGACGGTGCTTCCGCCGGCGCCCCAAGTGACGCTGCAGAAGTCGGGTCGGAACGCGAGCTTGAGCTCCGCGACCGCTTCATAGAACCGGGGAAGGTTTTCTTTGTCTTTGGGCGGGAAAAACTCGTAAGAAACGCGGATGCCGGGCGCGGCGAGGATCGGTCCGACCAGCATCAACGCAGTCCGCGTTTGACCATGTATTTTTCGAGGCGGCGCAGACCTTCCTTGATCTTACTCACGTCCAGCGCGTAGCTGAAGCGGACGCGGGTCGGATCGCCGAACCAGGCGCCGTCGTACGTGATCATCCGGTAGTCATAAAACAGGTCGTTGACCACGCGGTTGGAGTCTTCAAATTTGGGAAACACGTAGAAGGCGCCTTCGGGCTTCCAAAGATCCAGCCCCAGGTCAACCAGCCCCTGGTAAATAAGGTCGCGGCGCTTTTTCCAGATGTTCACCTGTGTCGTTGTGTAGCTCTTGGGCGCGCGCATGGCCGCGTAGGCCATTTCCTGGCCCAGGATATTCGTGTTCATCGACAAATGCGTTTTGTAGGTGATGCAGGTGTCGAGCACTTCCGGATCGGTGGAATACAGATACCCTACACGCAGACCGCACATCGCAAAGGTCTTGGAAAAGGAGTTGATGGTGATGACGTGCGAGCCCTTGAAGAAATAATTCTCACGCTCATAAATCAAGTCCTTGTACACCTCGTCCGAAACGATGTAAATCCCCTTTTCCTGGGTAATCTTTTCGATTTCGCGGAGAACCGGGATTTCCTGGATGCTGCCCGTGGGATTTGAGGGCGAATTGATCATGACGGCACAGCAGCCCTCGAGGTTCTTCTTGAAGTTCTCGAGGTTGATTTTGCCGTTCTCGAGATCGTAATAGCGCGCTTCCAGGTTCGCGTAACGCGCATTGTGCGGATACGAATAGTAATAGGGGCGCGGCAAAAGGACGCGCTTGCCCTTGTTGGCCAGGAATCGGAACACGAGTGTGATCGCCTCGCTCGCGCCGTTCGTGATCAGGAACTGCTCGGGGTTCGAGCGCGGATATTGCTTGGCCAGCTCTTCACGCAGCTGGATCTGGCCCTGAACGAGCCCGTATTTGAAGGCCTTGAACTTGGGCAGAATTTTAAAGATCTGACTCGGAGGCGGCAGGTCCGGCTGGCCCGATCCAAAAGAAATCAGGTCCTTGCCGTCGCCTTTACCGATAAAAAAACTCGGCGAATTGATCGCCATGCGCTTGGATTTCATGGTCTTTCCGTGTTTGGGTTTGCGGGTTAACGCTGTGAGCGTTCTTGAAGCTCTTCGAGCGTGGTTTTGAGGGCCGTGCGCGTGGCGGAAAGACGCTCTTCTGCCGAGACGAGCGCCTGGCACTTGTCGCGGTAAGCGGCTTCGGCCTGGCTGATTTTGTGTTCAAGGCTCCGGCGAACCGCGTCCATTTCGTCGATGGTCCGGGATTTGGAGTCCATGATCTGCTGAATCCGGGCCAAATCCGTCCTCATGGAAGCGATGAGCGCGGCCTGATCCGCCTCGACGGCCGAAAGACGGCCGATCTCATGGCGTGCGGCCGAAAGGTCCTGCTGGCGGTCCGCAAGCTCCTTGCGCAGCTGCCAAAGTTCGGCCTCGCGGCCTTCCAGGCGGGACTGCGTTTCCGCCATCCGCGCCTGCAGCCCCGCAAAAGCCGATTCCGACTGGCGGATCGTTTCATCGCGCTGCGCGATTTCGCCGGCATGCCGCGTGGCGGCTTCCGAAAATTCCGCGCGCACCATCTCCAAAAGCCGTGTCTGGCGCGCCACGGAATCCTGAAGATCCGCAATCTGGGTTTCCTGGCGGCGGATCTGCTGCAACTGCTCCAGCCCGACCGCTTCGAACTCGGCGCGGACCTGGGCTGCCGAGCGAAGCACGGACTCGTATTCGTTCCGCGCGACGGCCAAGAGTCGGGCGCCATCCGCTTTTTCCTGCTCCCGCGCGTTCAGCGAAAGAGTCAGATCGGATTCCAGGGCCGCAATTCGGCCGGACAAAAGCGATTGTTTTTCGGATTCCTGGCGGGCCGATTCCGCCGCGTGTTCGAGCAAAAGCCGCAAACCGGCCATTTCGTGCTCGGCCTCCGCCAGGCGCCCGGTCAGCTGCGCGATCGACTCCCGCTCTTCCCGGCTGCGCGCTTCGGCCGCCTGCTTTTCGGCGTTGAGCCCCCGAACCACTTCACGGGAGCGGTTCAGTTCGTCGTCTGAGCGATTCAGGGCCTCCCCCTGGGTCTGGAGCTGGCGCTCGCGCTCCTGGAGCTGCTCACGCAACGCTCTCAGCTCCCCCGCCTGCTGATCAATTTTGGCCGACAGTTCGTCACAAATTTTCTGGATCCGCGAGCTATGAATTTCGACCGCGGAACCCGAGAGCTGGAGCGATTCGGAGTGAGCGCGCAGGCGCACCAGTTCCAGCATCTGCTCGTTGATCTGGGCATTGAGAAGCGCGGCCTCCTGACGAAGCGCACGGTTCTCATCCCGCAGCTGTGATTCGGATTCCTGAAGCCGTGCTTCCGATGACCGGAGCGTATCTGCCTCGGCGGAAAGGCGGTCATGAAGCCGGGACAACTGCTCATGCTGCGACTGCAGTTCGTTCGCGCGCTGGATCAGTTGATCCAACAGTTCAGAATCGTTGATCAGCGCCGAAGGCTCGGCGTCCGGCAGGCGGCCGATGATGGTGATGTCGTCGTCCGGCTTTTCTTTTTCTTCCGCGTTCCAGCGGGAATGGGGCGCCGCGGCCGCATCGTTGTCCCGGTTCTTATACCATTGATACACGCGTGAAGCGACCGGATCCTGCGCGCCCGGGTCTTCCAGAGAATCGGCATTGTCGGCCGATAAAAAGCGGTCGAACCAGTCCTGACGCGTCTGCCATTGACCGGCGACTTTTTCGAGCTCACGGCCCATTTCGCCCATGAGACCCGGTTCCGAGGCTCCGAACGATGAAGTTGAAAACGGTTTGCCGGACCGCAGCGAACGCAGCGCCTCGGTCATGCGGGCCACCGGGACGTCGACGTACTTGCGGATGAAGGCCCCTCCGAGGACGAGGGCAAAAACCGCCGCCAGAATACCGGCCGCAGCCGCCTCGCGTTCCGCTTTTTTAACCTTGTTCTGATAGAACGCGCGGTAGTTCCGGATGAGATCCGTTGCCGCCTGGTGGAACTCGCCGGTCAAATCCTGGATTTTTTTCAGCTGAATCGAACGCTCGACGTCTTCATTCGCCAGCATCAAATACTGGTTGGATACGGCCGTGAACCGGTCCAGCGCTTCTTTCTGCTGATCCAGATTGAAGCGCACGTCCGCACTTCCGGGGACCGGAATGGTGATGGCTTCCTTGTTGTCGATCGAAATGACGCCGCCCTCGGTCAGAATCTTGGCCGTTTCGTAGAGGCGCAGACGGGTCGCTTGATAATCGGCCGGAATTCCGTGCGCCACAAAGAGGATTTCTTTGACGTGCTGTTGAATGAGCATTCGCTGACGCTCGGCCAGCTCCACGGCCACCGCATTGACGTCCCACCACGACACGCCGGAATCCAAATGCTTGTCATACGTCTGAATCAGCGCGTCGCCCGACGCCTGCAGCTCGAGGCTCTGCCGGTACAGCTCGTCGAAGAGGGCTTCGCGGTGCTGGTTCATTTTGGCGGATTCTAAAAAGCCGGACGATTCCCGGACGATGCTGTTCCGCAGACCGCTCATGCGCTCCAGCTCGGACTTGAAGCGCTCGGAATCCAGAGGAGGCTGAACTTTTTCGGAAGCCGGATCCGCTTCCGTCTGAAGATCGCCGCCCTCACTGAGCAGAGTCAGCGTCTTGCCCCACTCGCCGGCGGTTTTTTCGTAATTGACCGGAACGCCGGAGGCCGAAAGGAGCACTTCCTTCGCATAGCGCTGGTTATAGATGCGCTGCTGCTGGGCCGCTTCGAACAGGGATTGGGCTCTCACGAGTTGGTTCAGCGTAAACATCAAATAGGCCGCCACCAAAACGCCCGCCGCTATCACGATCCCTTGAAGCGCCATGGATTGGCGGGACAAGGAAGACGCGGCGACAACGGGTTCTGCGGGTGCTGCGGGCTGAGCGGGAGCGGGCGTGGACGCGGGACGGCGCGGAGGCACGGAAGGACGCGACTGCTTGCGCAGTTGTTCGGGGTTTATTTCTTTTATATCCATTGGTACGGGCTTATCTGCTCCATCCATTGTTCTTCAATATAGACCATCCGAGCGCATCTGCACAACTACTATTTGGAGGAGGGGCTGAAGGTAAAACTAATTATTTGTAACTATTGATTTATTGTATTTATCAATGTATACACTTGTTAAGTATTAGCAACTATCACTGATTTAGAGGGCGTATGAAAAAACGTTCGATTGCGATCCTGACAGCCGGCCTGCTCTCTTGCCTCAACATCGGAGATAAGCCTCCGCTGGCCGCCCAGCCCCTGGAAATCAACAGTGCTGTACGCATTCCGGGTCCCATGATCGTGATCCAAAAGCCCCTGGAGCTGTCGCTGGATCAGCGTCTGAGCGCCCAACAGATCATTTGGGAATGCCAAATGCGTGAAACGCTGCGTCACCACGGCCGGACTCATCGGAGCACGGACGCAGCAATGCTGGATCAAAATCCCCTGCCGGTCCTCTCGTCTTTTCTTTCTGAAGCCTATCACGCCTTAAGCCGGCAATAGCTCCCGCCTACGAACGCTGTGCGATCGGCACGTAGGGGCTCAGCACGGGGCCGGTGTAGATCTGCCGCGGACGGGCGATCTTCAGGCCCGGCGCCATCAGCATCTCGCGCCAGTTGGCAATCCAGCCCGGCATGCGCCCGATCGCAAACATCACGGTGAACATGTTCACCGGAATGCCCAGCGCGCGCAAAATGATGCCGCTGTAAAAGTCCACGTTGGGATAAAGTTTGCGCTCGATGAAATACGGATCCTTCAGCGCGACCTCCTCGAGCTGCTTCGCGAGATCGAGCATCGGGTCCTGGACCCCCAATTTGCCGAGGATCTTGTCGCAGGCGTTCTTGAGGATCTTGGCGCGCGGGTCGAAGTTCTTGTAAACCCGGTGGCCGAAGCCCATCAGGCGCGAGCCGGATTTCTTGTCCTTGACCTGGGTCACGAACGATTTGATGTCCGTGCCTTCCCGCTGAAGCATTTCGAGCATCTCGATCACCGCCTGGTTGGCACCGCCGTGGAGCGGGCCCCAGAGCGCGCAGATCCCGGAAGAGACGGACGCGTACAGATTGGCCTGACTGGAACCAACCATGCGGACGGTCGACGTGCTGCAGTTCTGCTCGTGGTCCGCGTGCAGAACCAGGATCATCTCCAGGGCGCGCACAGCGTCCGGATCGATGTGGTACGGCTCGGCAGGCACAGCAAACATCATGTTCAAAAAATTCTCCACGTAGGAGAACTTGTTCACCGGCCCGATGAAGGGCTGGCCCATGGACTTTTTGTGCGAAAAAGCCGCAATCGTGCTCACCTTGGACAGGATGCGGACGATGTTGATGTCAGCGTATTTGAGGCCCGGTTCCAGCGAGTCCGGGTAGTAGCTGCACAGCGAGCAGATCATGGAGGACAGAATCGACATCGGATGCGCGGTCGCCGGATAGCCGGTAAAGAAACGCTTCATATCCTCGTGGATCATCGAGTGATGCGTGATCTGCTCGGAAAAAACGGTCAGCTCCTTCTGAGTGGGAAGCTTGCCGTAGATCAGCAGATACGAAGCTTCAAGAAAGGAGGATTTTTCCGCCAACTCCTCGATCGGAATGCCGCGGTATCTCAGGATCCCCTTGTCGCCGTCGATGTAAGTGATGGAGCTCAGGCAGGATCCGCTGTTCGCATAGCCGGGGTCAAGCGTGATGGCGCCGGTTTCTGCACGAAGATTCGTGATGTCGATGCCCGCTTCCTTTTCGGATCCCTCGTGGACCGGAAGCTTGACGGTTTTGCCGCCGGGAAGACGAAGCTCAGCGTCGCCTAGGAGTTTGGTCTGAGACATGACTCTTTTCCCTTCTTGTGTGAAAAATGCATTGAATCGATTAAATGATTATACAGATGTCCAGCCCAAGAATCACGGGGATTCGGTCGAAAGAACGGACGAGGAGCGGGCAGGTGGTCAGAACTTAAGCTCTTGATTCGAGGTGTCTTGCGTGACGAAGCAAACGCCGACGTTGTAGCGGCCTTCAATCGGATCTTCTTCGAGTCGAACGACGCGGCCGAGCAGGCCCTTCTGGTAAACCACCGCGCGCTTCTCGATTTCTTTGCAGATCTTAAGGGTGCGCAGATCCATGTCCATCCACAGGATGCTCGAAATTTTGGGCATGATCGACGAGGCGAACAGAACGCCCGTTTCGCTGACGTTGGCCGTGGTGCCCAGACGCACCGCATCGCTCCCCTCTTCTTCGATCATCCGGAACTTGACCGGATGCCGGAAGTCGAGGCGGAAATATTCGCGGCGGTCGGGAGAGGGCTTGCTGGATTTGCGGGTGTCGGGTTTGGTCATAAAAACCTAAGGCAAGTATAGTCCCGACCGGGGACGTTTTCAAGACGCGCTAAAAAAGATCCGTCTGCTGGGCATGGAGGTGGCGGCAGTCCTTGCAAAAGCCATAGCCGGCGGCTTTGGCGGCGACGCTGGACTCGAACCGGTCCAAATGGGCCTTGCTCACCCCTTCGAGCTCTTTACAACCCTCGAAGTGATACTTCCGCGTCATTTTGTCCGCGACAAACTGGAAACGGCGCTTGATCTTGTTTTCGAATTCCCACAAGCCCTGGCCATCCCGGCGGGAATGCATGGAGGCACTCCGGAGTTCCTCGGCGTACTGAAGGTTTGGCGGAACAATGCTCAGCTTGGCGTACCCAGCCTCGACCATCTTGAGGTTTGCCAGGGTCCCGTCTTCCAGAAAAATAAAGCCCTGATACACGCCGTCGGAGTTCTTGATCTGAGAGCCGAACTCGACCCTGATTTTTTTTCCTTGAAGCAGCTCACGGTTGAACGCGAGGGACTTCTGGCCGTAATCGCGGACCTTCGGGTCGATGTGCTTGAGCGGCGGCGCGGCGATGGACGCGTAGGTCACCAGGGTCCCGGTGTCGAGACGGAAGGTGTCGCCCGTCAGAACTTCGGCGACCGTGTAAGTGCGGTCGGCGGCGGCCAGCGGGAGGCAGACGAGCAGCCCCAGAAAAGCCGCGGCGAGACTAATTGGATTCTTGAAGGATTTCGAGCGTGTGTTCGGCATCGCGGGTCTTGATCACGAGCATCGCGGCGTCCAGGTTCGGATTGGCGGTGCAGTACGCGTACTCGATGTTGTCGTCGGCGCGGGCCAGCAGCGTCGCGATCGCGCCGAGCGACCCGACTTCATTCGAAATGTCCACGATCACCACCTTCTGCGTGATGATGTAGAGCCCCTCTTCTTCGAGGAGAATCAGCGCCTTGGTGGGGTTGTCGACGACGAATCGGATGATCGAATGGTCGACCGTGTCGTGGATCGACATCGAGTAGATGTTGACCCCGGTGCTGCCGAGCGTGTAGCAGATTTTGGCCATGCGGCCGGGTTTGTTCTCGGCAAAAACGGAGAGCTGAGTTTCGACCCGGCAACCGAAGCGCATGTCTTACTTGTTTTCGCTGAGGAGATCGTCACCGATCGCCCAGTTGTCGCGGCTCACCTCTTCGAACACGAGGTAGGTCGCT
Source organism: uncultured Planctomycetia bacterium (assembly GCA_964430735.1). GTDB lineage: Bacteria > Omnitrophota > Gorgyraeia > 2-02-FULL-51-18 > JAGOUK01 > JAGOUK01. Next base: position 190,704 of record CAYSFB010000003.1, read on the forward strand.
TTTTTCGGCTTGCCCGCCACTTTGAGCAGCGTGTCCGAAAATTCTTTGGCGATTTGCTTTTTTTGTTCGCGGGTCAGGGTTCCGCCCGTCTGGAGGAGGATGTAAGGCATGTCGTTTTCCTTCTTGATGCTGACTACCGGACGCGATCGTTGACGAAAAAATCAATTCCCGGCGGAAGCCGGAGACGAGCCCTGAATCTTGAGGCACTTGGCCTCGCCCTCGGCCACGACCAGGCCTGAGGAATTCCGCGCTTCGGCGCGCGTCAGAACCAGCCGTTTGCGCTTGTCGACGATCCAAGCCTTGATCCGAAGCGCTTCCCCCGTCTTCACCGCGTGCTTCAACCGCACCGTGAGTTCGGCGGAAACGGCCGGCGACTCTCCCAGCCAGACGGCGTTGACCATGGCCTCGTCCAAAACGAGCGAAAGGATTCCGCCGTGCAAAAGATCGGTGTAGCCCTGATGGCGCTTGTCGGAGACAAACATCGTCTCGACACCCTCGTCGGTCTTCGTGAACTTGAGCTTGAGGCCGATCGGGTTTTTCTCGCCGCAACCGAAACAGTGGCGGTCATCCGCCAGCACCGGACCCGAAGGAACCGGCCGGGACCCGGGAACTTCGGCCATCATTATACCCTGCCGGGACCCCGGCGGGTCTTGCCCGTGCTTTTTTCCCATTCCTCGGATGCGAGGAGCGGGACGCCGGAAAGAACCTGGAGCAATTCCCGGTGGACGGCCGGATTGGCCGCGAGCATGTCGCCATGCGGCATGCCGGACTTGCCGCCGCGGAAATCGGTGACGATCCCGCCCGCCTCTTCGACCAGAACCACCCCCGCGGCGATGTCCCAATCGTGGAGACCCATTTCCCAGAAGCCGTCGAACCGGCCGCATGCCGTGTAACACAGATCGATCGCGGCCGAACCCATGCGCCGAACGCCCGCGCAGCTGTGGAAGACCTTGCGGAACGACGCGTTGTACGGCTCGAAACGGCGGCGGATGTGAAAAGCGAAGCCGGTTGCCAGGAAGGAATCCTTGAGCCGGGTCTTCGAGACGTGAATCCGGCGCTTGTTGAGGAAGGCGCCGTGGCCTCTGGCCGCGGTGAACCATTCGTCGTGGACGGGGTCGTACACGACGCCGAGGACGAAGCCCTTCCCCCGCTCCTCCAGGCCGACCGACACGCAGAACGCCGGCAGATGATGGATGAAGTTCGAGGTTCCGTCGATCGGATCGATCACCCAGCGGCGGTCCGCATCGACCGAGAGGCCGTTTTCTTCGGCGAGAAAGCCGTAGGACGGGAACGCGCGCTTGAGCTCCCGGACAAGAATGTCCTGCGACCCCTTGTCGACCACGGTCACGAAGTCATTCTTGGACTTGGCCGAGACGTCCGTCGTCGCGAGACGTCCGTAGTGCCGGCGGATCAGCCGGGCGGATTTTTCGACAGCTTTGCGGACGGCTGAAAAGTGGACGTCGGGCGCGACGAAACGGGAGCTCGGGGTTTTCATGCGGAAATTCCGTGGTGTTTTTTGAGCGCGCGCTTGAGGAGCGAAGCCCGGGTAAAGGTGTGGACATGGACGCCGTGTCCGGCCGCCGCGCCGGTGAAATCGGAACGGTCGTCCGCATAAAAAATCTCGTGTTTCTTCGCACGCGAGAGCTTGAGAGCGTGCCGGTACATTTTTTTCTCAGGCTTGCGCGTCCTGATCTTATAGGAAAGGACGTGGTGATGAAATTCCTTCATGACGGGATACCGCTTGGCGATGTGGTCGAAGTGCAGCTTGTTCGTGTTCGATACGAGAATGAGGCGGTACCCCGCGCGGCGAAGCCGGCGGATGAGATCGCTGACTTCATGGTTTTCTTTAAAAATGTCGTTCCACACCGTTTTGAACTCCGCATAGGTCAGCTTCGACCAGCCGAAGTGCTTGCGCAGCATGCGGTAGAGCGTGTGCGCGGTCACCTCGCCGGTGTCGCAGGCCGCTTCGAGCCATGCGCGCTCCTTGAAAAAAGCGCGGATATCCTCCGCTGGTGTTCCATGCCGCCGGGAGAGCCGCTTGAACGCAGGCGTGAAGTCGAACGGTAGAATGACGTTGCCGAGGTCGAACCAGAATGTTTTGATCGGATGGGGTGCGGTTTGGGGGCTCATTGGGGCGTCATTATAACACAGGGGTGCTGTTGCCCCCGGACGCGGTGTGCTAGGATATCGGCGCATTCACAAACACCATGAATCCTACTGAAGCCATCCGCGTCGACGGACTCCATAAGCACTACAAAACCCTGCACGCGCTCAAAGGAATCTCCTTCGGCGTCCAGCCGGGCGATTTTTTCTCATTTTTAGGGCCGAACGGCGCGGGCAAGACGACGACAATCCAGTGCGTGACGGGACTTGCGAACTTTTCCCAAGGATCCATCCGCGTGTTCGGCCGCGACGTCGTCAAAGAATACCGCGAAGCGCGGCGCCTGGTGGGCTTGTGCGGCCAGGAGTTCAACTTCGACCCGTTTCTCGACATCCGGCAGCTGCTCGTTTATCAGGCGGGTTATTTTGGCATCGCGAAGTCCGAGGCTGAGGACCGGGCGGAATCCCTCCTCAAGCGCTTCAAACTATGGGAGAAAAAATCGGGAGACTTCCGCGCCCTCTCGGGGGGCATGAAGCGGCGCCTGCTCATCTGCCGGGCCCTCATCCACAACCCGCGCGTTCTGATCCTCGACGAGCCGACCGCCGGCGCGGATCTGGAGCTCAAATACCACATCTGGGAATATCTGCGCGAAATCAACGCCCAGGGCGTGACCATTTTCCTGACGACGCATTATATGGAGGAAGCCGAAGCGCTTTCTAAGACCATTGCCATCATCCGCCAGGGGCAAATCGTGAAGATCGGCTCCAAGGAGGAAGTGCTGCAGGGCCGCTCGCTCGAAAACGTCTTTTTGGAGCTCACTCGTGACGAAGAATAACTCCCCCGCCAAGCCGTCGCCGTTCCGCGGCGTTCTGGCGCTATCGACGCGCGAAATCCTGCGCTACCTGGTCGTCGCGCCGCAGACCCTGCTGCCGCCGATTGTCACGTCGTTCCTGTTTCTGTTCATCTTCGGCATGTCGGTGGGTCAGAACGTCGAGGTGGGCGCCCATGCCTCGAGTTACGCGGCGTTCATCGTGCCGGGCCTGATCGCGATGCAGCTCATCTCCGGCGCGTTCGAAAACACCAGCTCCTCCCTCTTCATCGCCCGCTGGCACAACCACATCCAGGAATTGCTCCTGTCGCCGCTGTCGTATCTGGAAATGGTGCTGGGGCTTCTCGCGGGCGGCGTGTCGCGCGGACTTCTGAACGCGCTGGGCGTTTATCTCATCTCGCTCATTTTCGCGCCGGCGGCGATCGCCCATCCGCTGTGGCTGGCGTACTTTGCGGTCGCGCTCACCGTGACTTTTTCGTGCCTGGGAATGATGGCGGCGCTATGGGCCAACAATTTCGGGATGCTCAGCATCTGGAGCACCTACGTCGTGACGCCGCTGGTGTTTTTGGGAGGGGTGTTCACGCCGGTCGACATGCTGCCCGGCAAAGTGCAGATCTTCGTGCAGTGGAATCCGCTCCATTACCTCGTGAGCGGGGTTCGGTACAGCATCACCGGAAACATCGAAGCCCATCCGTCCGGCTGCATCGTTTTTGCGGGACTTTTGGCCGTCGGCTCCTTCGCCCTGACGACCCATCTCTTCCGGATCGGATACAAGCTCCGGAGCTAGAGCCGGACCAATTCCTCGACCAACCGCCCTTCGTTCCACGCGGCCAGCATCCCGTCCGCCAGCGTCGTCTGATCTTCCAGAATCATCTGTTCAAGACCCCGGTACCAGCGGTTTTCGGATTCGCTGGCACGGCCTTCGCCGGTCAAACGGCTCAATCCCTTGCGTCCCAACAGAACGGCCTCCCGGGCCCAGTCCATCATCGGACGCCCGGCCATCGTCCCCTTGGTCCCGTTCTGGGCGGCTTCCGCCAGACCCGCACGTACTTCGTCGGCCGACAGGCGGCCGATCCAGGCGATCGCCTCGTCCAGCGTCTCCGGTGAATACAAAAGCGCCTTGATCAGCGCTGCGACCGCGAAGCTCTGCGTGCCGGGGAGGCGGTCGCAGCAGCGGATTTCGATGTAGCTCTTGAGCCGGACTTCCGGAAAGAGGAAGGTCAGGTGGCGGTGCCAGTCGTCGATGCGCGCCCGATGCCCCTCGTGGCCGCGCGTCATGAACTCGCGGAAGGTCAGGTCGCCCGTCGGCAACGACTCCCCGTTCCGGTTGATGAAAAAAATCGGGACGTCGAGCGCGTAATCCACGTAGTCCGTGAATTTAAAATCGGGCTTGAAAAAGCAGTCCGGCAATCCGCAGCGGGCCGGATCGGTCTTGCTCCAGATATGCGAGCGGTAGCTCTTGAATCCGTTCGGCTGGTCCAGCGTGATCGGAGATGCGGCGCAGATCGCGGTGAGAATCGGCGTCAGGCGGGCGGACACTCCCAACTTGCGCGCGGCATCGAGCTCGCCTCGGTAATCCACCGAGACCTGAAGGCTCGCGGTCATCTTCATCATCCAGTGCGCCAGCTCACCCTTGGCCGCCAGGTAATCCTTCATGATCTGATAGCGGCGTTTCGCGACCCAGCCGACTTCGTCGAGGCGGGCGGAAGGGCGGACACCGGCGGCGCACCATTGAATACCCCAATCCGGAGTCACGGCCGCCAATTCCTTCAAGTGCTCCTGTTCGGCCGCGTACGCCGCGTCGAGCGTCACCGCCGGCGGTGTCGACAGCTCCAGTTGGCCGCCCGGCTCGACGCTGATCGCCTCACAGCGGCGGCGGAGCGCGATGATCGTTCCGCCCACGCCCGCCTCGCCGCCTTCGCGTTCGGCCTTCCAGCCGAACTGCTTCTCGAGCGCTTCCAGGATCGCCTGGATGCTGCGCTCGCCCTCGACGGGAAGCGGCCGCCCTTCGGCGTCGACCGCAAACTTTTCGAGCTCCAGACCCACGCGCTCGTATGCGAGCTTCTGGGGCGCGAACACCGACAGGAGGTCGGCGGGAATGAGCTTGGCGTCGGAATAAATCGAAAATGGGGCTGCGGGGGTTGTGCTTGTCATCGTGTGGGGCTTTGTGTAACCTTAAGCTTCATGAAGCGGTTGAAAATCGGATTTTTAATCGATCCCGTCGCGACGATCCAGCCCGCGTATGACACCAGTTTTGCGCTGATGCGGGAATGTGTCCGGCGGGGCCATGCCGTCTTCTGCTGCGAACTGAAGGACCTGAGAGCCCATCATAACACGGTTGAAGCGCGTCTGACAAAAGGCGATCCCCGGCCCTCGGCCCTGCGCCTCACGGGACCCGCCCGCTGGACCGACCTCCGGAATTTGGACGCTTTTTTCATCCGCAAAGACCCGCCGTTCGACATGAGTTATGTCTCGGCGCTCTGCCTGCTCGCCTCGCTGCCGGCCGGACGCCCCTTCCTCATCAACGATCCGGTCGGCATCCTGCTGACCAACGAAAAATTGAGCGCGCTTGCTTTTTCGCCCTTCTGCCCTCCGGGCGCCGCCGGCTCCACGCCCGAGGCGTTTGCCGACTTCTTAAAAAAGCCGTCGCGGCTCGGCTGGGTGTTCAAACCGCTGTTTTACAAGGGCGGACGCGGCGTCACCTGGGTCCGGGCCGCCGAGCGGTCACAAGCGGCCGTCGTGATCCAAAAATTGACACGGAACGGAAAAGTGCCGGTCGTCTGCCAGCAGTTCGTCGAGCACGCCCGGACCGGCGACAAGCGGATCCTGATTCTGAACGGCCGCATCCTCGGAGCGATGAGCCGCATCGCCCGCAAAGGCGAATTCCGGGCCAATTTGTCGAAGGGGGCGGTCGCGGTCCGGGCCGAAGTCAGCCCGCGCGAGCGCGCGCTGGTGCGCCGGCTGGCGCCGTTTCTGAAGCGACGGGGACTCTATTTTACGGGGATTGATGTGCTGTCGGGATTTTTGAGCGAGATCAACGTCACCAGCCCGTCCGGCGCGCCCGAGATCAACGCCTTCAACCGGACCTGCGTCGAGGCTGAGATTGTGGATTTTGTCGAGGCCCGGATCCGCCGCTAGATTCCGCTGAGCCGTCCGCCCTGGTCCACCGCCAGCATGATCACCAGCGCGCAGAGATACACCACGGACACCAGGATCACTCCCCTGGCCTTCACGCGGCTGGGCTCATTGACGAAGTCCAATCCCATCCAAAGAAAAACCACGCCGATCACCAGGGCGACGACGAGATAAGCGCTTCCGGCCATTCCGATCCAGGCCGGCGCCACCACGGCCGCCAGAAGCAGTGTCCCGCATAAGGCCATCGGCAATTGGGCGCGATGCCCCGTCGGATCCTGCACGCTGATCATCTTGAAGCCGCCCGCCCGGTAGTCGTCCTCGTAAATCCACGCGATCGCGATGAAGTGCGGAATCTGCCACAGGAACAGAATCAAAAATAAAACGAGCGCCTCCAGGCCCAGCGAGCCGCGGGCCACGCCGTATCCCAGAATCGGGGGCAGCGCGCCGCTCACGGCGCCGACATACAACGCCCACGGCGTCACGCGCTTCAAAGGCGTGTAAGCCAGCACGTAGCTCGCCAGCAACACTCCCGACAAAATGCCGGCCAGCAGTCCAAAAACGCTCCACAGATAGATCCAGCCGCCGAACGAACACAGCGCCGCAAAAGCCGCTCCTTCCGCCGGATGCATCCGCCCGGACGCCATCGGGCGGTTCTGAGTCCGCTTCATTTTGCGGTCGGCGTCCCGCTCCATCCACTGGTTCCACGCGTTCGCTCCCGCCCCGGCCAGCAGCGCTCCGACGCACAGGTGCAGCACGTCCGAAAACGCCGGATAATGCGTGAGGCCGATCTGATAACCGGCCATCACCGTGATGAGCGCCATGATCGTCGGGCGCGGTTTGATCAACATCCAGTAATCCCGCAAACGGCGGGTCAGTGCCTGCAGCATACTCACGCCCTCTTCCGCTCGGCGCCGGGAGCCCGGGAGGCGGAGGCCAGCGCCATCACCATCGAAAACGCCAGAATCAACGCGCCGACGGTTTGGTGGGCGGCGGTGATCAGGATCCGCTCCATCGGACGGGACTCCGCCGCGGGGCGCAGCACCGTCCAGACGAACGATCCGTATCCGAGCGCAATCTGGACGAAAAGAAGCAAGAGCGCGATCGTCGACGCCAGCCGGATCCTGCGGTCGTCCGGATACGCCGCGCGGCTGAGCAGCGCAAGCGCCGCCACGCAAGCGGTCACCGCAAAGGCTCCGCCGATATGCTCCACGATTGCCCGGCCGCCGCTGTGGCGCACGTAGGCGCCCAGAAAAAGCTGGATCAGCAGAACGCCCAACGCGATGCGCCCAAGATTCTTCTGCAGGCGCGCGGCCGCCGTTTGAGACGCTGCGGCGGAAACGGGGGCGGCCTCGGCGCTCAGCCACCACATGGCCACGGTCAGCGCGAAAAACGACTGTCCCAGACAGGCATGGAACACCGAAACCGGCAGCGGCAACAGCAATAAAACGGTCAGGCCGCCCAACAACGCCTGCAGCAGAACCAGCGGGACGCCGATCCAGGCCAGAACGGCGATCGCCCGTGCGACGCCGCGCGCCAGCCAGGCCAGCGCCAGCGTCAGCAGCAGAACGACGCCGGCGATCACGCGGTGCGTATGCTCGAACTCCACTCCGTTTTCCATCGGCGGAAACATCATACCGAACGAGAGCGGCCAATCCGGAACGGAAAGACCCGAACCGGTGCTGGTCACGAGTCCGCCGGCCGCCACGAGGACGAAGGTAAAAATCATCAGGATCAGGGCCATGAGATTAAAACGTTTCATCGTTTTCTCCCTTGTTCATTTGTCGAAAAAGATTGTTTGGTCCGCGGGCGGCAGATCCGGACACCGACCGCGATCACTTGCAACGAAAGGATGCCGGTCAAAACGAACGGCAGAGCGGGACCGCGGTCAAAAAGCCACCCGCCCCACGCGGGACCGGTCGCACGGCCGAGACCGGCCATGCCCTGAGCCCGGCCGAGCGCCTCTCCGGTCGCGCCCGGATCGGCTTCTTTAGAAACCAAGCTCGACAGCGTCGGACCGCAGAGACTCGCGCCCAGCGTCATCAACGCCATCATCCAGGCGAATAACGAAAAATTCGCCATCCACGGCATCAGCAAAAGTGACGCCGATAGACAAACCGCCCCGGAAACGAACAAGGCGCCTTCCGAAAAACGTTTGAGGAGCGGCCGGATCGCGCCGCCCTGCACCAGCACGGCCACCGCCCCCATCAGAATATACAACACGCTGATGTGGCGGACGGACAAATGATAATGCATCTGGCAGAACAGCGGAAATGCGCCGTACAAACTCGACTGGGCGAAGGCCAGCATCCAGGATGCGGACCAAAGCATCGGGAGCCGCGATCCGCGGGCGGCTCCGCCGAACATCTCCCGCCAGAATTCCGCCTGCCACAGGGTCGCGGCACCCGATCTCGGCGATTCGGCGGCCGTCCCGGCGGCACCCGACGGACGGTGGCTTTCCGGCAGGTAAAAACAGACGAACAAAAAGCTCGCGGCACTCATCGCGGCAGCGAAAAATCCCGGGAGCAGATAAGGCCGTTCCGTAGCGGCGGCTCCCCAAAACGGCTGCAGCAGTATCGCGGCGATTGCGGGGCCGGCCGCAAATCCGATGCCAAAAGCAGCTCCGATCAAACCCATCCCCTTCGCACGATCTTCCGGCGCGGTGACGTCGGCCACATAGGCCTGGGCCGCGGCGATATTGCCGCCCATGAGCCCGGCGGCCAGCCGCGAAACGAACAAAAGCCAGTACGTGTGCGAAAAAGCGAAGACCAGATACGCCGCGGACGCGCCCAGCGTCGACAACAGCATCACCGGCCGGCGCCCCACCCGGTCCGACCAGCGACCCCACAGCGGCGAAGCAATCATCTGGGCGATTGAGTAAATGCTGAACAAAAATCCGGTCTGAAACGCGTTCGCACCCAGGTCCTTCGCATAAAACGGGAGCAGCGGCAGCACGATGCCGAAGCCGATGAGATCGACGAGAACGACCAGAATCACCGGCATCAGTCGGGCCGTTCCCCGGGCCGAAGCCCCGCGTGCGTCAGTCATCGAGCGAAATGATATCGTCACCGTCGTCACTGCGCGATTCATCCGCCCACCGGGGCTTTTCTTCCTCGACGGCCTCGACGCTCTCGTACAGATGTGACGGCAGCTCCTCAATGAACGGCGACGGGCGGGCGATCACGAGGCCCGCCTCCCGGTCGTAGCGCGTCATCGGGTGAATCAGATAAAGCTCGTCCTGCGCGCGCGTAACCGCCACGTAGAACAGGCGCCGCTCCTCTTCGAGCGCGCGCTCCTCGGCCTTGGACTGGTGGTGCGGAAACTGTCCGTCGGCCAGCCCCAATACGAAAACGGCCTTCCATTCCAGCCCTTTCGCCTGATGGATCGTCGACAATACCAGCTGGTCGTCCGGCTCGGCCTTGGCGGCGGCCTCGGCGCCGAAGCTTTCGCCCCGGAAGTTCTCGCGCAGGGCCAGATCGCTCAAAAAAGCGGACAGCGACTTGTACGTATGGGCAAAATTCACGAGCTCCCGCAAATCCTCGATCCGGTCGCGCGCGTTGTCGAAGCGGACCAGAACTTCCTTGGAATATCCGGCGTCCAGAATCTTCTGGATGAGGAGGTCCGGATGCGCCGCGTCCTTAGGATCGCCGATCTTTTTCATCAGGCTTTTGAAGGATTCGACTCCGGCGCGGGCGCGCTTGTTTGCCTTGAGGCCGAAGCCGTCCGAGACGAGACGCGCCTGCTCCCCTTGAGCGTTCAGGTTGGCCAGGTATTCCTCGTGCAGCTTCTCTGCGATTCCGGGTCCGATCCCGGGATACATCGTCAGCGCGCGTGTCCAGGAGACCGAATCCTTCGGGTTCTCAAGGACCTTGAGATACGAGAGAACATCCTTGATATGCGCCTGCTCGAAGAAACGCACGCCGCCGCGCAGCACGTAAGGGATCTGCCGGCGGGAGAGCTCCATTTCGAGCTCCGCGGCCTGATAGCGCGCGCGGAACAGCACGGCGATCTCGTCGAGCCCGACCCCTTCTTCGGTGAGCTCGAGGATCTTCTGAGCGATGAAGGTCGACTGGTCCTTGAGGTCGCGGACCTTGATCAACTCCGGCAGTTTGGAGGAGTCGCGGACGCTGGCGAGTTCCTTGACGAACTGGCGCAGGTTGTTGCGGATCGATCCGTTCGCGAGCGACAGAATCTCGGGAGTCGAACGGTAATTGGTGAGAAGCTTGAAGATCCGGACGTTTTCGTGGCGCTTCGGAAACCCGAGGATGTTCTGCACCTCCGCGCCGCGAAAGGAATAAATCGACTGGGCGTCGTCGCCGACCACCAGCAGGTTGCCGTGTCGCTTCGACAAAAGCTCGACCACCGTGTTCTGGAGCGGGTTGATGTCCTGGTACTCGTCGACGAGGCAGTACTTGAACTGGTCCGAAAGCCGGTCCCCCGTCTCCGGATGCTCCTTCATGAGCCGGATCCAGGTGAGGATCAGATCGTCGAAGTCGAGACTGTTGGATTCCCGCTTGCGCCGTTCGTATTCCGAGGCGATCGCGCGGAAGCCGTCTTCGAGATGGGAAAAGTACGGATAACGCTCCTCCAGAACCTGGCGCAGCGTCTTCTGGGTGTTCGCGGCATAGGACAATGCGCCGTGCACGACGCCGGCCTGAGGAAATCGCAGATCGGTCGGCTTGAACGGAAGGCTGGCGTAGCAGGACTTGAGCAGGGTCCGTGAATCTTCCTCGTCGAGGATGCCGAATCCGTTCGGCAGGCCGAGGACGGCGGCATTCTGACGGAGGATGCGGTGGCCGATGTGGTGGAAAGTTCCGCACCACAGCCCCTGCAGCGAGCCGCCCAGATGACGTTCCATGCGGTGGCGCATTTCGGCGGCGGCTTTATTGGTAAAGGTGACGAGCAGGATGCGATCGGGAGAGACGCCGCTTTCGAGCAGATAGAGCACGCGGTAGATGAGCGTGCGGGTCTTGCCGCTGCCCGCTCCGGCCAGCACAAGACTTTTGCCGTCCGCTCCGCGGACGACGTCCAGCTGTTCGCGGTTCAGCTCGGCTTCATAATGGATCTTGAGCTCCCGGGACGCCGAGACGCCCTGGAGCACATACTTGCGGGTCATGCCGCGGCGGCGGGACCGGAGAGAGAAAATCCGCTCAGCGTGTCGCTCAGACGCCGCGCGATCTTCTGGGCCATCTCGATCTCGGAAGCTTCGAAGGTCTTGTGGTACGTCAGCGTCGAAAGATTCAGGACGCCGATCGGTGTCGAGTGACGCCACAGCGGAATGCAGGCGATGGACTTGACGGACATTCCGGAGCGCTCGTCCTCCTTCATCCGCGACACACAGATCGTTTTGAGGTCCTTGAGCGACATTCCGGCGAGTCCTTCGCCCATCGCGAACGTGCGCCCCGAAAATGGATAGACCCGGTAACCCTTGGCGGCGAAGGTGCGCAGACGTTTTTCTCTCGGGTCCAAGATCATGAGCGAGGCGCGCTCGACGCCGGTGAGGTCCAGGAACACGTTGAGGTAGCGGTCCAGGGACTCCTCCCACTGCGTCGTGCGGTCCGGCGATAGTTCTTTTTCGATCGCCGCGACGAGCTTGGCGTGCTTTTGATTGCGCAAAAAATTCTGAAGACCGAACACGGTTGCGCTCAGGGATTTGACGAGGCGCTCGGCCAGCTTGACGCGCTCGGACGTGAGATGCGCCCCGGCCGCCGAGGCCATCCAGACGAACCCGATCGACTCTTCGTGGAAAGCGAGCGGGAAAAACACGTATTCCCCCGCCTGCGGAAGGCGCGACGCGGCAAAAATCGACTCGAGCGCCTCGCGATTGTCGCGGCGGACGACCTTTTTAAAGGGCTGCTCAAAAAGACTTTCGCGATGGTCTGGCAGCAGAATCGAAAGCCGGCACTCGCTCACGAGCTCAGCGCGGACGGCCGAGCGGTCCTTGCGCGGCGCGTAGAGCCGGAGCTTGGTCTTGCGCTCGTCCAAAAGGCCGCAAAAAACTTCGCATTCCGGATGCAGCCCCTTGAGCGCCGACTTGAAAAAGATCCCCAGCGCCGTCGCGATATCCCGCGCATGCTCGAGGCGGCGGGCCAACTCGTACACTTCGCGATATCCGGTTCCGGTGTCGCTGAGCTTGCGGTTGATCCGGGAAACGGCCTGATCGAGCTCCGTGAAACGCTGTGAGCTCACCGAAAAGAGGTCCTTTTCGAGCCCTTCGATCTGACGGCGCATGGCGTCGTTTTCTTTGCGCGCTTCGGCGGATTTGAGCTCCCACTGCCGCTGGACGTCACGGAAATACGCCATCGCCATGACGGAGCTGCCGAACTGCGCCAGCTCGTCAAACGCCAGCACCATTTCCGCCGGAAGCGGCGCGCCGTCAAAGTCCGACAAACACCGCACACAGGCTTCGCGGAACAGATGGACGCACAAGAGCACTTCTTCAAAAGGGGTCGAGAGCTCGAAAAAAACACGCGCCGATTTCTGAAGCTCCTCGGCGAAGCGGTCCATATCCCGCTCCTGCAGACACTCGAGGTAGCGGCGGGCCAGCGGATCCAGGACGCGGCGGACACGGGATTGCGTCAGGTACGGGCGGTCCTGAAAATGATCGAGATAGCGGCGGATCCAGGAATCCGCGACACGGTCCGGATCGCTGCCGAGCCGTCCGATCGCCCGCTCGAAATCCTCGCGAGCGACAAAACTCCCGATCCGGGAGTGGAGCGCGAGGACCTGATTCGAGACGTCGGCAATTTTCATCATGATTCGGAAGGAGGTGCGGCTGGCGCTTCGGTCTTGGGCTTTGGAGGATCGAGCACGAATTCGGGCTCGATAATGGGCTTGTTGTTCTGGGTCAAAGCGAACGGAAACGTGACGATCTCAAATAGACCGACGGCGGTCCTTTGGACGGCGCGGCCGGTGCCGTGCACCAATCCCCAAGTCGCGGCGGCGCCGATTCCGTGCTGATGACCGATCTCCTGAACTCCGTTGGGAATTTCGAGCCAGCCCAAGCCTGTATTGGCTGCGCCGCGGCGCAGCCGCTTGCCCATCAGGTCCAGAGCGGGCTCCTGCTTTGGCTCGTCGGCCTGTGCGACCGCCGGAAGCATGAGCAGCACAATGAGAAAAAAAGCCGCCTTCTTCATCCGCGCGGTCCGGACGGCATATCCGGATCCTCCCCACCTTCTTCGTCTTCGTCCGGATCCATTGAATCGTCTTCCAAGTCATCTTCCTCGTCCTCGGCATCCTCGCCCATTTCGTTCGCGTCGGGCCCCAGGATAAAATCCGCGTCCTTTTTCTTGCCGGGCGAAGCTTCGAGCTGCTTGAAAAATTCTTCGGCGGTCATCGTCTTCAGCTCTTCCTTGAACTTGTCGACTTCTTCCTTGCTGATGGGTTTTTCGACCGTAGGGCACTTCTCCATCACCTTGGGATCGATGAAAATGGGCGATTTGGTGCGGACCGCGATGGCGAGAGAATCCGAAGGCCGCGCGTCAATCACGAAGGTCTTGCCCTTCAATGCGAGCGTGATCTCGGCGTAATAACTGTTGTCCTTGATGTCGGTGATCGTGACGCGTTCGACGGTGACGCCCAGGTCGGCGAACATGTTGACGATCAGGTCATGCGTGAGCGGCCGCGGAAACTTTTCGCCGTTCATTTCCAGGGCGATCGCATTGCCTTCGCTGACGCCGATCCAGATGGGAACGAGACGGGTTTTTTCGACGTCCTCAAGAACGACGACGTATTGGGGCAGCGGGAACAGGGAGACGAGCGACGAGATAAAGGCTTGCTTCATGCTCACTCAATCTCGATCACCGAATCAATTCCGCCGAACGGGTTGGGCTCCGCGAGGTTGTTGGAAGGGTCGGCCATCCACTTGCCGTCGACGACGAACTTGTAACGGTAACGGCCGGGCTCAAGGATGAGACGTTTCTGCCACGCGCCCTTCCCCTGGTCCCAAAGCTTCGATGATTCGTCCAAGCGCCAGTTATTAAAGTCGCCCACCAAATAAACCTGACGCGCACTGGAAGAGTTGATCACAAAGTCGCGGACCCGCGAGCGGGAATCGTAGCGCGCGGAACCGTCGCCGATCTCGGGACGTTTGAGCCCCGCCTCGCCGAGCTTGCCGGCGATTTCGCGCGCCAGCGCGTCATAGTCCTCTGCCGCGCGGGAGCGGGGGTCGTGCATGCGCACGGGGATGCCGGCCTGCTGAGACTCGCGGCAGGCGACGTTTTGGCGAATCGACGTTTCGAAGAGATTGTCGCGGAACGCGTCGCGAACGCGGCCCATCATGTCTTTGGCGAACCGGCTGCGCAGATCGACCATCGTGACCAGCGCAAACACGCGGGGCGCGTACTGCATCTTCACGCGGATCAATTCGATCATGCTGAGGAGCTTCGCGACGCCGAACAGCGCGAAGGATCCCAGTTCCACCGGAACGAGCGCGAGATCGGCTGCAAACAGTGCGTTGAAGGTCAAAAATCCCAAGCTTGGCGGACAGTCGAGAATGATGTATTCGTATGGGAACACCATGTTCTCGAGCACTTGCTTGAGCTTGCCGACGGCCTGGTCCTTTTCCACAAACTCCTGCTCGATGGTCGAGAGAAGGACGTGTCCGGGGGCGACGTCGAAGTTTTCGGAATACGGCTGGATGATGTTCTCGATGAACTGCTTCTGGTCGGAACGGTCCGAAAGGACGTTGTAAATCGAGGCGGTCAGGTAATCGGGCTTGAGCCCCAAACCGATCGACGCGTGAGTCTGCGGATCCAGATCGATGAGAAGCGTGCGGCGGCCCTGAGCAGCCAGAGATGCGGCCAAATTGATCGCGGTCGTCGTCTTGGCGCACCCACCCTTCTGATTCGTGACCGCGATGATCATGGGGTTTATCCGGCGTTCGTCTCGGACGGAATCCACTGGACGTTACGGATCAAGATCGTTGCATCGGCGGAGTTTCCGGTGCGCTGGCTTCCAAATTCGATGCGCAACTGCTGGATCGCGTTCGGATTGAAGAAACGACTCGGCTCGAAGTCGATCACGGCCGGCTGCCAGTCGGTGGATACGCCCCCCTCAAACGGCACGATCGGCTTCCAGTTGAGGCTGGTGTTGCCGTTGGCGTCCTTGAAGACGATTTCGAACTTCTCCCCGCCCTTCATGCCGCGTGCCTCGAAGTACAGGCGCTTGCCCAGAGCCGGCAGCGGCGGATTAAAATTTGCGTGCGCGTATGCAAGACCGGAGACGGACGAGTTGGTCAGCACGAGTTGCTGCTTCTCTCGCGTGCTGCGCAGCAGGGCCGCGCCCGAAAAAATAAAATCGGACGGGGACATCGGAAGCGCTTCGGCGATGGCGGCCCGGGCCGCGGGACGCCCGGCGTCCGATGGGGCGGCGGCCGCAACCGCGCCGGAATCCGGCTGAGGGACAGCCGAGTCCATGATCCGGATATCCACCGCGATGCGCTTGGTCGAAAAAAGGGCAAATGCCGAAAGGGCCAGCGCGAGCAGCGTGATCACCCACGGCAGGAAATAGGAGCGCGACCGGTCCACGATGCGCACCACGGTCGGCGCGTGAAACGGTGCCTGAGGATCCTCCGCAATCTGCTGCTTAGGGTTCTGAAAATAGACGTCCGCCAGCTGCTCATGAATTTCGCGGCGGGCGGAACGGTCGGACTGCGAGGCCGGTGATGTCTGCGCCGCCTCGATGCCCGTTGGGGTGCCGAATCTTTTTTGAAGCGAATCGATGATTTTGCTCACGTAAAAATACCTTCTTGAGAGCGGTGAAAATTATTCGGTCAGGAGGTTGTGCCTGCGCAGCACGTCCTCGGCAGCCAAAATTGCTTTTTTTAAATCGCCAAAATGCGTCACGTTGATCGAAACCCCCTTGCCGGTGGGAACCTTCTCTTCCCCATCCTTGGCCGCCGCGAAGACCCGGATATCAACGAGGTCGTAGCCCTTGAACTCTTTGATCTGGACCCGGACTTCCTCAAATTTGTTCTTGGGGAATTTGGCCACGCATTCGTCCATACGACGGGTACCTGCTTTTACTGCGGTTTGGGAGAAAAACAACCTGAGACAGGCTATTAATTGGACTCAGTATAGCACGGGAAGCGGTTTTGCCGTAAATGCAAAAATATATAAATAAAGAGTAACAGGGATAAAGGGAGGAAAGCCTTAAAACAGGCGGTCAGCGGCGGTCGGGAGCGGTTTCGACTTCGATGGCGGGCGCCTCGTCCGCGGACGCGACCCCGTCCCCCGCCAGCCCCTTTTGGCGGCGGATTTCGTCGATCTCGTCCAGCGGCCGCTCCAGCTGTTTACGCCGGGTGGTGCTCAGATCCTGATACTCTTTTTGAGCGGCATCGATTTTTTTTCCGACATTTTCGAGCTTTTCCAAAAACAACCCCCACTGCTTTTTAAACTTCGATAAGAGGGTCAGGATTTCGTTGGAGGTCTGCTCGAGACTGAAGTTGTCGACGGCTTGGCGGATGACGGCCAGGACGGCAAACAGCGTCACCGGCGAACAAAAAACCACGCGTTTGCGCAAACCCTCGTCCAGAAGACGCGGGTCCTGCTCATGGATAAACGCGTAGATCTGCTCATTGGGCACGAACAACAGCACGTAATCGAGCGTTTTCTGCTCGGGGTTGATGTAGTCGCGCGTCGTCACTTCCTTGATCTTGGCTTTGACGTCGCGTAAAAAGTCCGACTTGAAGCGTTCCTTTTCGCTGTCCACGCCCGCCTCGAGGAATCGCACGTAATTGTCGTACGGAAATTTGACGTCCATGTTGAGGCGCAGGCTCTTGGGGAGCAAAAAAGTGATGTCGGGCGTCGAACCGATTCCGGCGATGCTTTTCTGCTTCTGGTAATTCACGTTCTCGACAAAGCCGGCCATCCGGAGCACGTCCTCCGCCATCCGCTCGCCCCACTGCCCCCTCGCCTTGGAGCTGGCCAGCGCCTCCTTGAGGAGGTGCGTCGTCTGCAGGAGCTGCCGGGTCTGCTCGCCGGCGCTCTGGAGCTGGCTGGTCAGCTGCCCGAATTTGTCTTCGCGGTCCTTTTCGAGCGTCTGGACGAGGCGCGAAACTTTTTCGAGCTCCGCGTTCATCTGGGCCAACCGCTGGTCGATCAGTTCTTTTTTTCCCTCCAGCTCGCGGGACGCGTTCGCGCGCTCGCCCTTCGACTGGGACTCGGCGAGCTTGAGCAGCTCGCCGGTCGATTGGGACAGCGCCTTGAGGGACAAATCTCCGATGGCCGGGGTTAGATTGCGCAGCAGGTCGTCGCTGATGGCTTGAACGGACTTCTGGCGGGAGGACAGGACAAAATAGATCAGGGCGGCGCCGACGGCCATCCCCAGCAGGAAAAACCCCGCTTCGATCACCGCAGGCCGGCCTTCCGTTCGGTGAATTTCATCTGAAGCTCGTAGACGAGCGTGTTGAGCGAGTCTTCTTCGTCCTTGGACAGGTTGCCCTTGGTTTTTTCCTGAAGCGAGGTGAGAAGATCGATAAAGGCCTTGGCCTGCGGAAGATTGACCTCCGCCATGCCGGTCGCGGGACTCTCCATTTCGCCGAGGGCCAGATACGCCTGCATCGCGAGCATTTGGAGAAGACTCATGAACTGTTTGCTCGTGGCGGGAGCGGGTGCCGCGTCGCCGGACCCGGAGGACTTGCCGCCGGCCGGCGTTTTGGGTTCACGCGCGAGCGCGGCCGTTTCGAGCCGCTGACGCTCCTCTTCGATCTGCTGCTTCCAGGCTTCGTCGACTTTTTTCTCAGGAAAACGGAAGTCGCTCATTTTGATTGCTCCTTGGCGGAGGGCGCCACGACCAGCCCCACGCTGCGGTCGGGGTTCACGAAGTCGCGGATCACGGCCTCCACATCTTCTTTGCGGACCGCGCGGATACCGTCCGCAAAACGGTCCATCTCCTCGAATCCCAGTCCCAAAATTTCGTCAGTCACCGCTTCCTGAAGCACGGCGGAGCGCGATTCCATCGCCTGCTCATGGTTGCCGATCAATTGCTCACGCGATTGGCGGATTTCGTCTTCGGTGACGCCGCCGGATCGGAGGCGGGCGGCTTCCTCAATGAGCAGCTCCAGGGCTCGAGGGCCCTCGTCCGGCTTCACGCCCGCATAAAAAACGAAATGTCCCGGATCGACTCCCAGCTGCACCGCCGAATTGATGACGTACGACATCCCATGAACGCCGCGGATGTTCTGATACAGGCGTCCCGCGCTTCCGCTCATCACGGCGTTGAGGACCTGAAACGCATACCGGCGAGGGTCGTCCAAACGGACCGACGGAAACGCCAGCATCGCGACGGACTGCTCCCGCTTCAAGACTTCCGAAAGACGCTCCGCCTTGTCAAACGTCACCGGCGTGGCATACGCCGGCGGCGCGACCGCCGACTCGCGGGGAACGCGGCCGAGCTTCTGCTCGAGAATTCGGCGGACTTCCTCCGCGCGCACGTCACCGGCGACGCCGAGCACCATCCGGGAAGCGGCCAGGCGGTTTTTATAAAACTCGAGCGTGCGGTCCCGCGTCAGTCCGGCCAGCGATGCTTCCGTGCCGTTCGGACTCTGATGATAGGGGTGTTCGCGATAGATCGCCTCGGAAAGAGCCCGTCCGGCCGCGTTATAGATGTCTTCTTTTTCGCCGAGAACGACCTGGAGCTGATCTTCGCGCGCCTTGTCCCACTCGCCGGCGGCAAAAGCGCTCTCCGTGACCATCTCCGCCGTCAAATTCAAAAAGTCCTGCCGGTGCGCGCTCAGGGCCGAAAGGGCGATTCCGAAGCTGTGGTGTCCGGCAAAGGAGCCCGCGTCCCCTCCCCAATCCGCCAGCTGATCGGCGATCGCCTGCTGGTCCCGGCGGCGGGTCCCCCGCAGCAGAAGCTCCGCCGCCAGGGACGAAACGCCGCTGTCGGCGGCCGTCTCTTCGATGACGCCTCCACGAAACGAGACTTGGGCATAAACCATCGGAACCGAGGGGTCCTCCAGAACCAGCACCCGAAGGCCGTTCGAAAGCGTCAGCCGCTGGATCGGCGTGCGGTCAACGGTTGCGGCGGCCGCGGCCGAGGACGGCGCGGCGGCGGCCTCTTCGGGCAGCAGACGGACTTCGTTCAAACGGTCCATGTTGAAGTAGCGTTGCGCGGCGCGCTGCACGTCGGCGGCCGTCACCCGCTCGACCAGCCGGATGTACTGCTCGGAGTAGCGGCTGTCCCCGGTATAAATCTCGCTCGTGACCAGATCATGCGCCAGCGCGTTGTGGGACTCCCATCCGTGGTAATGGCGCGCCAGCGTCTGCTGTTTGGCGCGGCGCACTTCCGGGTCGGTGGGGGGCGATTTTTTCATCGCCTCGAGAATGGCGAGGATCGAATTCCGCGCCGCGTCGACGTCCTTGGGCAGGCACAGGGCGTCGATGTCGAAGATGCCGGCGTCCCGCAAATTCGTACTGGAAGCGCTGACTTCGAGAACCAGACGCTCTTTTTCCTTCACCTGCTGGAAGAGGCGCGAGCTTGCGCCGTCGCCGAGGATCTGCGCCAAAACGTCGAGCGCCGGGGCATCCGGGTGGGTCAACGGAACGCCGGCGAAGCCCAGCTCCAAACGCGCATGCTGGGCGGGTCGGCGAACCGTCGATCTGCGCGGCGAAGCCTGAGCCGGTTCGGCCTCCCGGACCGCGAGCGGATCGACGGAGCGCGGCTCGCGGCCGAAGCGGTCGCGGACCCATTGCTCGGCCTGGACGGGATCCACATCCCCCACGACACACACGACCATCTGGTTCGGCGTGTAGCGGGTCTTGAAGTAACGGCTCAAATCCTCACGGGTGGACGACTTGAAAATCTCGGGGTAGCCGATGATCGGATGGCGGTAGGGGTGGCGTAAAAAAGCGAGCTCCCAGAGCGACTGCAGCGCCTTGCGGGAAAGGCGGTCTTCGTTCATCCGCTGCTCGGCGAGGATGACCTGGCGCTCTTTTTCGAGTTCGGTCGGGTCGAAGAGCGGGTGAAACGACGCGTCGTACATCAGGTCGATCGCGGCTTCCGCATGACGCGCGAGCGCCGTCAGATAAAAAACCGTGTTGTCGTGGGACGTGTAGGCGTTGATGTAGCCGCCCATTTCGCGAACCTGGCGCTCGATCGTACCCTTGTCGCGGGTCGGCGTTCCTTTAAAGAACATGTGCTCGACGAAGTGGGAAAGACCCATTCCCATCCATTCGGTCTCATCGGCGGATCCCGAACGGACCGCCACGTAAACGGCGACCGTCGAGGCTTTATGGGAGGGTAATACGAGAACGACGCAGCCGTTGTCGAGAACAGTGCGGCGGAGCTGCGTGTAAGGACCTTCTCCGGCGGACAGGGCCGCGGCGGAGCTGGCTGGCTTGGAGGCGAACAACGGCGTCAGAGTCATGAAGAAAACAAAACCGCAAAGCGCCCATGCGCTTTTGGAACGCGGCATGACCCGGCGATTACGTGCGCTTCGAGGTCGTACGGCGGGCCGTGCGGTTTTTGCGGCGCTTGATCTCGCTCGGTTTTTCGTAATGCTTCTTCGCGCTCAGGGTTTTGAGAATCCCTTCGCGTTCAATTTTTTTCTTAAAACGACGCAGCGCGCGCTCGAGAGGTTCGTTCGGACCAACATCAACTTGTGACATGAAATCGGGCTCCTTTCGTGAAGAGTTCGGGCATTATAGGGCAGCGTTACCGGGCTGTCAACGCGCTTGGACGCTCCAGATCAGCGTCGGGCGACCGGCCAAAACCGGACGGCGGACGCGCAGTCCGTTTGCCAACCGCGCCTCCCCCGGCCCGCCGCCGGCGAGGAGCGCATCCAGCTGCCGGATGTGCTCTCGCCGCAAATGCTGCTCGCGGCGCGTCAGCGCTTCCGCGATCCGAAAATAGACCGGGACGCGGATCGGCGGCGGAAGCGCCGCGAGTTTGCCGGCCTCCACCTGAGCCTTCCCGCGCGAGAATCGGACCGAGCGCTTTAAAAAACGTTCCGCCTGCACACCGGCCCACGCCCGCCATTCGCCGGCGTCCGCCGCCAGGTCCGCGAGGTGTTCGGCGGTGCGCGGGTTGAGCTCCCGGATCAACGCGGGCAGCACCGTGCCGCGCACCCGATTGCGCACAAACTTCCGGCTCGCGTTCGAACGGTCAGTCCGGTACCCGGAACCGGCGCGCTTCAGCGCCGCCAGAATATCCCGCTTCGAAATTCCCAAAAGCGGACGGATGATCCGCACGCCGTCCTGCATCCGTTCCGAGGGAATCGACGCCAGCCCCCAAAGTCCGCTGCCGGACGCCAGCCGCATCAGAACCGTTTCGGCCTGATCGTCCGCCGTGTGCCCGGTCGCGAGGCAGTCGAATTTTTTGCGCCGGGCGAGGCGGATGAGTGCTTCGTAGCGCGCGCGGCGGGCGGCCTCCTCGACCGACTCCCCCTCAGCCGCCGCGCGGCGCTTCACGTCGACCCGCAGCGGAAAAAAATCGATCCCCTCCCGTTCGCAGAACTTCCGGACCCAACGCTCGTCGGCGGCAGCGGAAGGGCGCAGTCCGTGGTTCACGTGCGCGGCGGCGATCCGCAAGGACCGGCCGCGCCGAATCGCGCGAAGCAACAGCGCCAGGGAGACGGAGTCCGGGCCTCCGGACAAGGCGATCAGAACAGATGAGCGGGAAGAAAAAAGCCGACCAGAACGGTCGGCTTCGTGAAAAAGATTGAGGAGGCGCTTCAACGCATCAATAGACGAAAACGTACGTGGCTTTTCGATTGGTCTTGTCGTACTCGACGTCGATTTCGACGCCGGTCTTAAGGGCTGAGGAGTCGAGGTCCTTTTCGCCGTTCGTGATCTCGGTCTCGCTGTCGACGGTGAGATCGATTGTGTTTTCGGCAGGATTGCCGGCGTCATCCAGATAGACCTTCACCTGCAGTTTACCGGTCGCGGCGTCGAAGGAAGTCGTCTCGCCCGACGCGAATTCCAGATTGTCGAGGTTATCCAGATTGTCTTCGGCCGGGGCGGCGGAAGCAGCAGCCGGGGCTGCCGGTGCGACAGGGGCATCTTCCGCGTGAGCGGCGCCGGTCCAAACGGTCAGAGTCATCCAGAGCACCGCACCCATCACCCAGCGATATTGATTCTTCATCGACCTACCCCCTGTTTGAATTTAGGCGCCGTCGTTGCCGATGGCTTCGACGGGGCATCCCTGCATGGCTTCCAGGCACTGCGCCTCCTCATCCGGAGTCGAGGCCTGTTTCTTGACGTATGAGTAGCCGCCGTCCTGATTGCGGTCAAAGTTATTCGGCGCCGTCTGACGGCACAAGTCGCAGTCGATGCACTGACTGTCGACATAAAATTTTCCGGCAACGTTCTCTTTGTATCGGTTCGCCAAAACAGCCATTTAAAGTCTCATCCTTTTGCTGAAGATTGTGTTGGATTTTATCATAATTGATTAAACGTATTCAAATAATATCAACGAAACGTCAAACCTGGACCACTTCGCGCACTTCCGGAATGAGCATCTTCAGCCGGTTCTCGACGCCCATCTTGAGCGTCAACACCGAGCTTGGACAAGAGGAACAGGAGCCCTGCATATGCAGCGACACGACCCCGTCCTTGAATCCGTAAAACACGATGTCCCCGCCGTCCATCGCGACGGCTGGGCGGATTTCGGCATTGAGAATTTCCTGGATCTTGAGCGAAATCGGATCGTCGCCGGCGCCGCCGGGCATGGCCACCGGAGCCTCGGAGGCCGCCTGGGCACCGACCACGTCTTCGACGGTCTCAAGGACGGTGCGGATAGCCCGGGTGCAGCTTTGGGCCATTTCGGCCCACAGACTTTCGGGCGATTTGGTGACCGTGACGAAGCCCTGACCGATCAGGACGCCCTGCACGCCAGAAATCTCGAACAGCGCGTTCGCCAGCGGAGACGTCCGGGCCGACGCGGGATCGCGGAAATTGGCGGACCCGGCCGCGATCATTTCGCGGTTCACGACAAAGCGGAGCGTATGCGGGTTGGGCGTGGTCTCGGCGTGGATGTGGATGGTGGACTCCGTCATGACTGACCTCCTGCGGGCGGTTGGGGATCCATTTTTTGAAGCGCCTCGTCCAGCGCGTGCCACACGAGCGTCGCGCATTTGACGCGGATCGGATATTTTTTGACTCCGGCAAAAATGTTCAGACTTCCAAGAAGCGCCTCGTCATCGGCGGACAGCGGCTCGTCGCCGGTCACCCGTTTGAGAAAAAGTTTCTTGATCCGGCGCGCTTCGGCCGGCGTCTTCCCCTTGATCTTCGCGGTCATCATCGACCCCGAAGCCTTGGAAATCGCGCAGCCCTTCCCGGTAAAGCCGACGTCGCCGATGGTTCCGTCCGGAGCCGCGGCCAGATAGATGTCGTAGTCGTCGCCGCAGAGCGGGTTGTATCCGTGGCAATGCGCCGCACACGGCTCGATGGCCTTGAAGTTTCTCGGCCGCCGGTTGTGGTCGAGGATCACCTCCTGATACAGGTCTTCGAGCGGCATCCGGGGCGCGTCGGCCGCGTTCATGCAAAAATCTTCCGGGCGCGCTCGACCGCGTCGGCCAGCCGGTCCGCCTCTTCGATCGTGTTGTAAAAAGAAAAGGACGCCCGGACCATGGCCGGCACGCCGAAGCGGCGCATCGTCGGTTCGGCGCAATGATGTCCGGCCCGCACCGCGACACCGGCCTCGTCGAGCACGGTGCCGATGTCGTGCGGATGCACGTCGCCGAGCGTAAACGACAAAAGGCTCGCCCGGCCCGGTACGTCGGTCCGGCCGTAAATCTTCAGATCCGGAATCGCCGACAGACGCGCGGCCGCGTGATGCAGGAGTTTTTCCTCCTGCGCCTGAATGCGGTCGAGACCGACGCTCTCCAGATACGACAGGGCGGCGGACAAGCCGACGATCTCGACGAACGGCGGCGTGCCGGCCTCGAAACGCTGCGGCGGCCGGGCATACGTCGTTTTTTGGAGCGTCACCGATTCGATCATATCGCCGCCGAACTGGTAAGGCCTCATGGATTCGAGAACGGCGAGCTTGCCGTACAGCACGCCGACGCCGGTCGGGCCGTAGATCTTGTGTCCCGAAAAGCAGTAAAAATCGCAATCGAGGTCGCGCACATCCACCGCCAGATGCGGCGCCGCCTGCGCGCCGTCCACGAGCATCGCCGCTCCCGCGGCATGGGCCAGCTTCCCGAGGGTCTTGATGTCATGCGGGATTCCCAGCACATTGGACACGTGCCCAGCCGCGACGAGAATCGTTCCGGCGCCGATCTGCTTCCGGGCAGCGTCCATATCCAGCATCCCGTCGTCCCGGACCGGGATCACGCGGAGCTCAAGCCCCTGCCGTTCGCACAGCGCCTGCCAGGGCACCAGGTTCGCGTGATGCTCGGATTCGGTGATCACGATCGATCCGCCGCGCGCGGCGCGGTCGGCCGCATAAGTCGACGCGACGAGATTGACCGCTTCGGTCGCGCCTCGGACAAAGACGATTTCCCGCTCCGATGCGGCGTTCAGGAATTTGCGGCACCGCTCGCGGGTCTCTTCGCAGGCGGCCGTCGCATCGTGGCTCAGACGGTAAACGCCCCGGTGGATGTTCGCGTATTCCGTCCGGTAAAAGCGGTCCATCCGGCGGATCACCGCTTCCGGCTTCTGAGTCGATGCGGCGTTGTCGAGGTACACCAGGGGCCGGCCGTTCATCTCCGTGCCCAGCATCGGGAAGTCTTTGCGGACGTTCATCGCGCGATCTCCTGAAGGCGCTCGTGCGCGCGCTTCTGTAATTCCTGAACCGCCGCGCCGACCGGAATCTCCTTGAGAAGGTCGTCGACGAAGCCACGCAACACCAGCGCCGAGGCCGACACCGGATCGATTCCGCGCGTTCGCAGATACAGGAGTTCTTCGAGGTTCATTTGACCGACTGTCGCGCCGTGATGACATTGGACCTCGTCCGTGTGGATGGCGAGCTGGGGGCGCGCATACGCCCGGGCGTCGTCCGACAGGACCAGGTTCTTGTTGAGCTGTTCGCTCGAGGAGTGGGGCGCTTCGGGACGGATCGATACCAGACTGTCGTATTCAAAGCGCGCGGAGCCGGCGAGAATACTTTTGAACACCTGCTGGCTCTGAGTGTGCGGAACACGGTGATCCACGTTCAGATGATGAAAGGCCCGGGACGGTCCGCCGAGCAGAGCGAGACCAAAGAGGTCGGTGGACGCGTTCGCGCCTTCGAGCGAAACGGAAAGGTCGATGCGGCTCAGATGCGGCCGAGTTTCAAAGCAAAACGCGCGGAACACGCTGTCCCGGTGCTGACGCACGGCGATGTCCGACAGATAGACGGACCGCGCGGCGGACGGCCCGATCAACACCAGGTTCAAGGCGGTCTGTTCGTGCAGCTCGATGTCGAGGACCAGGTTGACGAGAGCCTCCGCGTCGCCGGCAAACGCGCGGCAATCGAGAATCATATCCAGGCGCGATCCGGGATCCAGGGTCACCGATGCGCGCGGATGGATCATGACCGCGGACGCACGGGCGGCTTCGGACGGACGGGGCTCGGGCGTGAGGCGCAGCGGTTGAAGCGCGCAGGTGTTTTTTCCGACACGGATATCGACCGCCTGGTGAAAAAGCATGGCGTTCAGATGGGCCAGCGGACGGCCCGCCCCGCTCGGACGGAGAGCCGCATCCGGCAAGCGGACTGAATCGGTCCAGGCCCGAACGCGGATATCGGATCCTGCCGGAACATCGGTCCGGCAATGGTCCGGCAGCGCGGACCAGGACGGATCCAAAACCGGACCCAAGCCCATGTGTTTCCAGGAATCGTCCCCTGCCTGCGGCAAACCGCCGGCCGCGAGCACCGCGGAGGCGGCTTCCCGAAAAGCACGCAGCCACGACGGGTCGGCAGATCCAGACGGCAGGGCGCGGCCCCAATCGGCCAGCGGGCGTTCGGCGGTTTGAGCGGCGGCCACGGTCATGTTCCTTAAGCCTTCGCGGTCGACCCGGCGGCGCGGTTGATCTCGGCGGCGGCCGCTTCGGCCAGCACCCAGTCGTATCCCCTGGCCTCCAGCTCGAGCGCGAGCTCCTTGCCGCCGGACTTGATGATCCGGCCTCCGGCCAGCACATGCACACGGTCGGGTTCGACGTAGTTCAGAAGGCGCTGGTAATGAGTGATCATGAGGATGCTTTTTTCGGGTCCGCGCAGCCGGCTGATGCCCGCCGCGACAATTTTGAGCGCGTCGATGTCGAGACCGGAGTCCGTTTCGTCCAGGACCGCGACGCGCGGTTCCAGCAGCGCCATCTGCAGCATTTCGTTTTTCTTTTTCTCGCCGCCGGAAAGCCCGTGGTTCACCGCGCGGTTGAAGTATTCCTCGGGAACCTGGACCAGCCGCGCGCGCTCCTTGAGCACCATTTCGAATTCATACGGATCGAGCTCGTCGAGCTTCCTGGCTTTTTGCCGCGCGTTGTAGGCCATGCGCAGGAACGACGCGTTGTTGACGCCCGGAATTTCGACCGGGTACTGATAGGCCAGAAAAACGCCGGCCACCGAACGCTCCTCGGGCTGCATCGCGAGCAGGTCCCTGCCGTCATACACGACGGTTCCGCTTTGGACCGTGTACCGCGGATCCCCGGCGAGCACCTTGGACAGCGTGCTCTTGCCGGAACCGTTGGGCCCCATGATGGCATGAACTTCGCCCGCCGCGATGGACAGCGTGAGACCGTTCAGGATTTTTTTACCGTCGATCGTGACGACAAGGTCTTTGATTTGCAGCAATGCCATGGCGCTTCTATTCCTTCCGTGAATGGGTTATCCGACGCTTCCCTCGAGCTTGAGGCCCAGAAGCTGGGTTGCCTCGACGGCGAATTCGCCCGGGAGCTCGCGGAACACGTCCTTGCAAAAACCGTTCAAAATGGCCCCCATCGCCTGGTCGGCCGGAATGCCGCGCTGACGAAAATACAGCAGCTGGTCCTCGCTGATCTTCGACGTCGACGCTTCGTGCTCCAGCTGCGCGTCGCGGTTGCGAACGTCCGTGTAGGGATAGGTGTTGGCCCGCGCCTTCGGCCCGATGAGGAGCGAATCGCACTGCGTGAAGTTGCGCGCGCCGGACGCGGACGCGTTGATCTGGACCAGCCCGCGGTAATTGTTGATCGACTGCCCCGCCGAAATCCCTTTCGAGATGATGCGGCTGCGCGTGTTCTTGCCGATATGGATCATCTTGGTCCCGGTGTCGGCCTGCTGAAAGTGGTTCGTGAGCGCCACGGAATAGAATTCGCCCACCGAATGGTCGCCCATCAGGATGCAGCTCGGGTATTTCCACGTGATCGCGGATCCGGTCTCGACCTGGGTCCAGGAAATCCGGGACCGGTCGCCCTGGCACTTCCCGCGTTTGGTCACAAAATTATAAATACCGCCCCGGCCCGTCTTGGGATCGCCGGCGTACCAGTTCTGCACCGTCGAGTACTTGATGTCCGCGTCCTTGAGCGCGACGAGCTCGACGACCGCCGCATGCAGCTGATTCGTGTCGAACTTGGGCGCCGTACAGCCCTCGAGGTAGCTGACAGAAGCGCCGTCTTCGCAGATGATGAGCGTCCGCTCGAACTGTCCCGAGGACTCGGTGTTGATCCGGAAGTAGGACGACAGTTCCATCGGACTCGCGACGCCTTTGGGCACAAACACGAACGATCCGTCCGTGAACACGGCCGAGTTAAGCGCGGCATAAAAATTATCCGTGTACGGCACGACCGTTCCCATGTATTTGCGGACGAGGTCGGGATGCTCCTGAACGGCTTCCGAGAACGAGCAAAAAATCACGCCCGCCTCGCGCAACTTGCCCTTGTACGTCGTCGCGACCGAGACGCTGTCAAAAATCGCGTCCACGGCGACGCCCGTGAGACGCTTCTGCTCGATCAGCGGAATTCCCAGCTTTTCGAAGGTCAGGCGCAGCTCCGGGTCCACCTCGTCCAGACTCTTGGGCGCGACCTTGGGCTGTTTGGGCTCGGAGTAATAAATGATGTTCTGGTAGTCGATCGCCGGGTACTCGACGTTGGCCCAATGCGGTTCTTTCATCGTCAGCCAATGGCGGTAGGCTTTGAGCCGGTACTCGAGCATCCAATCCGGCTCGTTCTTCTTTTTGGAGATCTGGCGGACGGTGTCTTCCGAAAGACCGCGGATAGTCCAACCCGACTCGATGTCGGTCTTGAATCCGTACTTGTAATCCTGCTCGATGATCCGGTTGAGGGTTTCTTCGCTCATGTCTGCGGCCCGCCCGTTATCGGACGGCCTCCGGCTCGAACTTGTTGTTCAGGATCATCTCAAGCGTCACCGAAGCAAAATAGCCGTCCAAAAGACTCTTGGCCTTCTGCCACACCGGCTTCACGCCGCAGGCGCAGTAATGGGTGCAGACGATCTGATCGCGCGTCTCGGGTTCGCAAAAAACGTCGAAGGTTCCGCCCTCCAGCGCCTCGATCACCTCCTTGAGCGTGATCTCCTCGGGCTTTTTGGCCAGCACGTATCCCCCATGGTTACCGTGCTGAGCCGACACAATCTTGGCCGCCCGAAGGTTCTGCAGGATTTTTTCGATGTAGGTCGGCGAATATTTTTCGGCTGCCGCGATCTCTTTGATCGTGATCGGCTGCAAGCCGCCATGCCGCGCCATATAGATGAGGCAGTTCAGGCCATATTCGGTCTTGGTCGTGTATTTCATCCGCTCAGTATATCTAATCAGACTAATTCGGTCCAGTTTCGGCACCACCCAAGATGTACCGAGGGGGTTGTTAGGTACCGTCAAAAGACGGTTAGCGGAGCTGGCGAAGGGCTGAGGTCAGGAGGGCTTGAAGTTTGGGGCGCAATTCGCGGCAGGCTTTTAAAAAATCATGGTCGGCCTTGGAATCGGCTTCGTCGGAGATGAGCTTGATCACCGAGCATTGAAGACCCAGCTGCTCGGAGGCCCAGGCCACGGCATAGGCCTCCATGTCGCAGGCCAGTCGCGGATGACGCGCGGCCAACGCGGATCCGGCATAGGGATTCCCTTTGATGAAGCGGTCCTGGGTCAGCAGCGTTGCGGATTTGGATCCCGCAGCCAGCCGCGCCGTCTTCAGACGGATCTGGTTCGGAAATTTTTCAAACGGCTCAGCGCAATAGTCCTGTTCGATCACCAGCTTCGGTTCGATCACGTCCCCGATCCTGAGGCCCGCCAGGCCTCCGGCGAACCCGATGAGCAGCAAGTGTTTCAGCCGCGGGTGTTTGCGCGCCAGCACGTGGACCGCGCACGCCGCGCGCACTTTTCCCATCCCGGACACGACCACGGCCGCATGCGCCTCGGCCGCCAGCGCCCGGATCGCCTCGTACTCAAAACGGCTCGGGCATATCACGCCGACCCGGACGGCGGAAACGCGCTTCATGACCGCCTGAGCCGATGCGCTTCGAGGCGGCGTTCAAAGTCGATCACTTGCAGCGGATGGGTCGAGCGCCGAACCTCCAGGACGTCCCCGTGGCAGAACGGCAGCTGCGCGCGCGTGCCGTCGATAAAGACACGCCCCTCTTCCATCTTCGAGTGGAACACGAGCGGCGCGCCGGACGCGAGCACCCCGCCCTTGAGCCGGTACGAACGCTTGTGCTTGATGTAGAGTTCCCGCGGCTGATACTCCAACCGGTCCGAACTGAGCGGCAGATGCCGCCCTCCGGCGGACTGGATCGCGCCGGTCGAACCGGCCGCTGTCGCGACCCAGACACCGGAGCTGTGCTGCTCTTCGGTGCGGCCGGCGACGGTGATCCGGTAATGACTCATCGCGGGCGGGCTCACATGACAGATCAAAAGATCGTTGAGCGCCCGGATTCCGGTGAATTTACCGTTCAGGAACAAGTCCATCCGATGAAGCTTCCGGATCGGACAACGGCCGGACATGGCCGCCTGTAGGATGGCGGCAAAGTCTTGGCGCGTCGCGGTGCAAAAACGACCGACGCTCACCTTCGGGTTGGAATTGATGCCGATCATGATCTCGTCCTCGGTCTGCGCCGACGCACTCAAAAAAGTGCCGTCGCCGCCGACGGTTACGACGAGGTCGTAAAGACCGCGCGGAATATCGCGCTTGCGGTCGATCGTACAATACCGGATCTGCATCGCGTCCAGCGCGCGCTGAACCGACAGGAGCGCCGCGTAATGCGCGTCGTGGGACGCGCGGAACGCGTCCAGCAGCTTGGCGTCGGGCCGCGACCGACGGACAGCGGCGTCCGCGAGGCGCTTGACGAAGTAAATCTCGTAGACGCTTTTCTTGGCAACAACGAGGACGTTGCGGACCGGATGCGGAAGAGGTGTGTGCTTCATCAGTGCAGCGAAGGCCTCCAGGGCAGACTGATCACGATTTGAGCCTCCTTCTCGAGAAAGTAAGCCAGACGCTCCTCAATCGCGGCGGCGTCATAATATTTTTTGACCAGGTTGATAAAAACATTTCCGTGCTTCGATTCCGCCAGGTAAAGCCCCCGGTAAAACGCCTTGAGCTCCGGGTCCTGAAGCGCCTTGTAAAGGATGCCGAAGCGCTCCGCGCCGCGGGTTTCGACGACCGACATGACAATCATCCGGTCCAAAAAACGCTCTTCCGGCGAATTTCGACACAGGGCCATGAGCCGGCTCACATAAGGATCTTCCGGCATCCGCTCGTTGAGCCGGAGGCCGCGCTTTTCCATCAGGAGAAAGACCTGCTTGAAGTGCCGCAACTCCTCGAGCGCGAGGTTGATCATGGGCTTGGCGATGCGGACACGGGCGGGAGATTTGGCGACAAACGTCATGGCGGTCGCGGAGGCCTTGCGCTCACAATCGGCGTGATCGACGAGAAATTCGTCAAAATTATCGAGGATCACCCGGACCCATCCAGGGTCCGTCGCCGCGCCCAGCGGGATCATGCCTTGGCGGGGACTTTGGCGGGGGTTGGGATCGTCGGCGGAGCAGCCTGATGAAGCGCGCGCTCGGCCTCCGTGATCGAACGCGTCATGTCACGCATCAACGCGAGGTACTCCGGATCGATCTCGAGGCGCGCGAACCGGTCGCGCAGCACATCGCGCTTCTTGAACTTGTCGGTCTTGGCCTTGAGGGTTTTGATCTCCCCCAGGAGCGCGCCGTATCCCGGGATGGTTTTGATAAAAAGCTGCTCCTCCTCGGGAGTCCATCCGAAGTTCAAAAAGGCCTCTCCGCCCTGATTCCGGACAATGCGGTCCGGCTGAGTATCCCGAAGGTGGTAAAAAACGATGTTGCGGCGTTCGATGTACGTCAGCTGGAGGTCGCGGTGCGCGGCAAAAAAAGCGGCATATTCAGGCCAGCGGCGGCCGGCGAGCTCGCACAGGCGGATCTGGAAGACGCGCCGGGCGGAAACGAACTTTTCCCAAACAGGATCCGCCGCATCGGGAGTCCGCGCCTGCGCCGGCAGCATGGTTCCCGCGATCAAGAGCAGCGTCAACATTGCGATCCTCTTCATAGTGGGCCTCCCCCGTTTGGTGGAATTAGAATAGCGAATGCGGCCGCGCTTGTCCACGGCGCGGATGATTCAGCGGGACGTCGGGGTCCGGCCGGCTTCGGCGGGCGTGAGCGCCCGGATTTGAAGCGCATGGAGGTCGTTGCCAGATTGTCCGAACCCGAGCGCCGCGTACACGCGTCGGTGACGCTCCGGCAGCGAAAGCCCCTCGAATTGCGCCGAGACGACGCGCACGGATGCGTGAGTTCCACGGCTCGGCGAACCGGCCGGCAGATGCCCCGCATGCTGGTGAGAATCGTCGGACACTTCGACGCTCGGGCCGAACGCCTGCTCAAGTCGCTTCTGCCAATCGCGCAAGGCGCCGTCGCTCATCGGGCGTTTCGGTTGATTATGAGGAGGATTTTCTGGAAAGGACTTTGCGCTCGTTCTCGGTCAAGAAGCGCTTGCGAAGACGGATGTTCTTCGGCGTGATTTCGACCAGCTCATCGTCCTCGATGAACTCCAGCGCGAATTCGAGCGTCATTTCTCGCGGCGGCGTCAAGACGATCGCGTCGTCGGAACCCGACGCGCGCATGTTGGTGAGCTTTTTGCCCTTGATGGCGTTGACGGTGAGATCCTGCCCCTTGTTGTTGACGCCGACGATCATGCCTTCGTACAGGTCGTCATCGGGCTTCACAAACAGCTCGCCGCGGTCCTGAAGGCCGTTGAGCGAGTACGGAAGCGCGGTTCCGGCGGACTGGGAAATCTGCACACCCCACTGGCGACTGGGCAGCTCGCCGCGGTACGGCTGATACTCGTAAAAGGTCTGGTACATGATGCCGCTTCCGCGGGTCATCGTCATGAATTCGCTGCGGAAGCCCATGAGCGCGCGCGACGCGATGAGGAACTCGAGGCGCAGCGTGCCGACGGCGCTCGACTTCATCGAGCGGAGTTCCGCGCGGCGCTGACCGAGGTTCTGCATGATCGCGCCCTGGAATTCGGGATCGATTTCGATGACGAGCTCTTCGATCGGCTCGCACTTCTTGCCGTCGACTTCCTTATAAATAACCTGGGGGCGCGACACTTCGAGCTCGTACCCTTCGCGGCGCATCGTTTCGATCAGAATGGCCAAGTGGAGTTCGCCGCGGCCCGAGACCTTGAAGCGTTCGCCGTTGTCGACTTCTTCGACCTTCATACCCGGGTTCATCATCGATTCGTGCGCCAGACGCTCGCGGATGTGGCGGGAGGTCAGGAACTTGCTCCCGTCCTTGCCGGACAAGGGGCTCGTGTTGTGCGAAAAATTCATCGAGATGGTCGGCTCGTCGATGATGACGACGGGCATGCCCTCGGGCTTGTCGACCGACGCGAGCGTTCCGCCGACGCGGACCTCGTCGATCCCGGAGATCGAGACGATGTCGCCGGCGAGGGTTTCTTCGCCTTCGATTTTTTTGAGGCCTTGATACTTCAGAATCTTGGTCGCCCGGCCTTTGGTGATCGTGCCGTCAGGCGAAATGTAAGCCATTCCCTCGGATTTGCGCAGGCGGCCCCGGAACACGCGGCCGGTGGCGATGCGTCCCACGAAGGAATCGTACTCCAGCATCGTGACCTGCATCTGGAACGGCTGGTCGGCGTCGGCGACGGGAGGCGGTACGTGGCGGACCACGGTGTCCAGGAGCGCCTCGAGATTGTCGGTCTTTTTGTCGGAGTCGTGCGACATCCAGCCTTCGCGGCCGGAACCGTAGATGATCGGAAAATCCAGCTGCTTGTCGGTGGCGCCGAGTTCCACGAAGAGATCGAAAGCCATGTCGACGACTTCCTGCGGCCGGGCGTTCGGACGGTCGATCTTGTTGATGACGAGGATGGGGCACAGGCCGCGCTCGAGCGACTTCTTCAGAACGAACTTGGTCTGGGGCATCGGGCCCTCGAAGGCGTCGACGAGCAGAAGCACGCCGTCGACCATCTTGAGAATGCGCTCGACCTCGCTGCCGAAGTCGGCGTGGCCGGGAGTATCGACGATATTGAAACGTTTGTCTTTGTAAACAAAAGAAGCGTTCTTCGAAAAAATCGTGATGCCGCGTTCGCGTTCGAGGTCGTTGGAGTCCATGATCGTGGACTCGCCTTCCTTGAACTCGTAAGCGGCGGTCTGCTTGAGCAGCGCGTCGACCAGCGTGGTCTTGCCGTGGTCAACGTGGGCGATGATGGCGAGATTGCGAACTTCTTCGCGGCGTTTTTCTTGTGACATAAGCCGGAGATTGTAACACAACCGGTCTAGATATGGGCGCGAATTCTCGCGGCGAGCTTTTCGAGCTCGGACGGGTCGGCGGGCGGACGGGGCTTGTCGAGCGCGATTTCGCCGGGATTCCCCTGCGCCGGGATGAGGTGGACGTGCACGTGCCGGACCTTCAGACCGTACACCACCAGGGCAATTTTTTGACACGGAACCTCGGCCTTGAGCGCTGCAGCCACTTTTTTTGAAAAAGCCATGAGCCCGCTCATCGCCTCGCCGTCCAATTCAAAAAAAGCATCCGACGGCTGCTTCGGAAAGACCACCGCATGGCCCGGGGCGGCCGGCGCGGGCTCGAGAATGGCCGCGTGTTCGGCGTCCTGAGCCAACCACACGCAGCTTTCGAGGCCGGAGAGCATCTTCGTAAAAATGGATTCCATCGCTGTTCTTCCCTGTTATATACTACGACGCATGAGCGGACATTCATCCCGATCCATTGGCGGCGTCACTGACCTCAAGGTTCTGCACATCACGCAGGATGGCCGCCCCGTACTCAAAATCGAAGGCACGCTCGACGCAACCACGGCGGCCGACCTCGAGACGCGGCTCAAGCCTTTTGTGGACCCTGCCCCTGAGCACCTTTTGTTTGATCTCGGATTCGTCGATTACCTCTCCAGCATGGGCCTTTCAGCCGTGCTCAAGACCGCGATCCGGCTCAAGAGCGCCGGATCCGAATGCTGGGTGTACGACCCCCAGCTTTCGGTCCGCCGGGTTCTCGAAATCGCCAAATGGGACCATCTCATTGCAGACCCGGCCGCGATCCAAGCCCATTTCCCCTTCTTCAGCTACATCAGCTCCGAAGAGCCCGCCCGAGCCGCCCGTCGGGGCAAATCCACCTCAAATCCGCCGCGCCTTTACGGCGAGCGCTGACTAAATCCCGACCAGCGCCGCGCCCAGAACACCGGCGGAATCTCCCAGCCGGTTGCGGACAATCGGTGTTTCGAGTGAATCGCTAAATACTTGCCGTCGGACCGCCTCGATTCCGTCTGTATAGAGCTCATCGATCGCCGAAAGTCCGCCGCCGAGGATCACCGCGTCCGGATCCAGCACCGCAATAACGTTGGCCAACGACCGTCCGAATCGGTCAAAAAAATCCTTCATCCGCGCCCGCGCCGCGGGCTCCCCCGCTCGGAACGCATCCACGATTTGCTGTGTCGTTCTGCGCACTCCGGTTTCGGCCGCGAACAAATTTTCGAGCCCGCCACCGCTGATGAACGTTTCGACGCATCCGCGCGCACCGCAATAACAGACAGGACCGGTTGGGTCGATCGACATGTGCCCCCACTCGCCGGCGATATGCTGAAGCCCGGAATAAAGCCCACCGTTCAGGAGGATTCCGCCGCCGCAGCCGGTTCCCATGATCACGCCAAAGACGGTCGCGCACCCCTGTCCGGCACCCAGCCGGCCTTCAGCCAGAACAAAGCAGTTGGCGTCGTTTTCGATCTTGAGCGGTCGGCCGATGAGTCTTGCGAGGTCCGTCCCCAGCGGGCGGCCGTTCAGGCAGGTCGTGTTGGAATTTTTCAGAAGTCCCGTGCGAAGCGAAACGGCCCCCGGCGTACCCACCCCCAGCGTCGACGCCCCCGGAGCATGTGCCGCCAGCCGAAGATACAACCCACGGATGCGCTGCAGGATATGTTCATACCCGCCTTCGCGCTCCGTATCGATTCGCTCTCGGAAGACTTCGCGGCCGCCGGGCGCGAGCACGACGCCCTCGATCTTGGTGCCTCCGAGGTCGATCCCGATGCGACTGGGTGCGGAAGAACCGGCCCTCATAGAACCCCTTTCCCTAAACGGCGGCCGGAACGGTCAGCGCCGCTTCCAGCTCCGCGTATGCGGCGTCGAGCCGCCTGAGCAGGATCTTGAATTCTTCCAGAAACGCGGCCGTCGATGGATCCAGGGGGGCGTCCGGCGAAACCGACCCTGCGTTCGTCAGATGGTCGGCAAGTGACGTCCGGCTGGATCCGATCCAAAGATGCAGGATTTCGCGGACCCGGGGCCCGCGGTCAGAGGTCTCTGCAATTTCGAGCATGGATAAAAGGGCGTTGGCGGAACGCAGGGCTTCGGAAAGGCGGTCCTGGGCATCCCAGCGGACCTTGCGCGCGGTTTTGGCGTAACGCGGAGGTTCGAGCGACGGCGTCTGGAGCTGCAGGATGAGCGCTTCGCCGGCCAGCGCGTGCAACTGCACGCGGAACTCGCCGGCGGCTTCGGACCAGCCGGCCGCTTCGGAGGCGGCGCGTGCTGCAACGCTTCCGATGAGCACGGATCCGATCAGCGCGGCGCCGGCCGCCGCCATGCCGAACCGCCGCATCATACGAACTTATCCGTGATGATGATGTCCGTGACCGGAGCGGCTGTCGTGCACATGGCCGTGCTCGACCTCTTCCGCGGTCGCGGGCCGGGTCTCCGTCACCTCGATGTCGAAGTGAAGCTCGATGCCGGCCAGCGGGTGGTTCGCATCCAACCGGACTTCGTCGCCTTCGATCGCCATCACGGCAAAAATAGGGGCGTCGTCCTCTTCGCCGCCGCGAAAACGGTCGCCGACTTTGGCGGAACCCGGCAACTCGGAGCGCTTCGCGGTCACGACCCAGTCCTCATTGCGTTCGCCGTAGGCCTCGACGGGAGGGATCACAAATGTTTTTTTGTCACCGGCTTTAAGCCCCTCCATGCGGCGCTCCAAACCGGGAATGATCTGACCGGAGCCCTGGATGAACGCGAGCGGTTCCTGGCCGGCGGAGGTGTCGAGGGTCTGCCCCTGCTTATTCTTCAACGTGTAATGAAATGCGGTCACCTGCGCTGCCATGACGGTCCTCCTGGTTGAAACGAATCAATGATTCTGTTGTTTGACGAGCGCGTGCAGCTCGGGGACCATGGTCTGAGCCGCCTCCTCGCCCTTGATGATGAGTTCTTTGGCTCGGTGGAATTCCGCCCAGTGGATTTGCGGCACGCTCGGACGAATCAAGACATCCGCGTCGGTCGCCGTCGCGTTGGCGATCTCGTGCTCCATCGCCTGGACGGAATTCACCACAATGTCGATGAAAAACGAGTCGAACGAACGCTTCAAACGCTTGCGCGCCCAATAGGCGCCCCTGGACAGGAAGTTCTTTTTGGCGACCATCGAGTCCCGCGTCTGTTCCAAAAGCTGCAGGAAGCGCCGGCGCTCCCGGATGTCGGACGGAGTCGGCAACACGTCCACGGCGATGATTTTGTTGACGCCGGCCTCCTGAAGCGGCCGAACCGGCAGCGGGTCCAGAATACCGCCGTCGATCAGCGTCTCGCCGTCGATTTTGACCGGACGGATGATGCCGGGAATGGCGATGGAAGCCCGCAAGGCTTCCGAAATGAGGCCCGAGCGCATGATGCGCACGCGGCGGTCGTGAATATTGGCCCCGACGATGATGAGCGGGACCTTGGCTTCTTCGAAGGTCATCCCCTTGAGCTCGCGGTTCAGGTAGCGGCTCAGGCGACGGCCCTTGATAAGGCCTTTGACGGGAAGGAAGTCGATGTCGGCCAGCGCGGCCAGCCTCGCAGGTGTCATCGAGCCGGCAATCTCCTCCATCTCCATGGCCGATTTACCGATGGCATAAAACGACGCGACGAGGGCTCCCATGCTCGATCCGGCGACAAAATCGATGGGGATTTTTTCGCGCTCGATGACTTTGAGCACGCCGATATGCGAAAAGCCCAGCGCGGCTCCGCTGCCCAGCGCCAGACCGACCAGGTTGCCGGATACCTTACGGGCCAGATGCCGGACCCTGCGCGCGTAGTCCGAGTCGGGCGCCGTCAGCACCGCGATCCGGTCGCCGTGATCCTGGTCCGAAAATCCGGACTTGGCCAGCAGATGGCATTCCTTGTCGGCAAAAAGCTCTTTGCGGATGTCGGCCGTCAACGCGAACCCCATCGGCTGGTCGCCGAGCACAATCTTGATCTTGTCGGGCGCCATGCCGGAAGCGCTTTCGATCTCCGTAATGATTTCGCGGACTTCCGAGGCGGCATGCATCAGATTGCTGGTGACGATGAACAAATGCTCCGCGTGCGAAACGATTTTGAGGACAGCGTCATCGATCGTCTCGGGAAGGTCCACCACGATGAAGCGGAAGTCGACCGCCAGCCGGTTCATGAGATGCATCACAAAATCCGGGTGATAGGTGTCCGGCTCGCGCGCGGCCAAATTGAGAATTTTGACACCGGTCTCATGGACGACCATGTGCTCTTTGAGCGTGCGCTCGAGGTCTTCGCCGAGGTCGGTGAAGTACTGCCGGGGCAGTTGGGGCGTGATCCTCAGCCGGTCGGAGATCGCGCGGCCGGTCGGACTCATGTCGACCAAGCAGACGTCTTGGGCCGTTTCGGTCTGCAGCGAAACGGCGAGATTCACGCAGAAGGACGCCTGGTCCGGATCGCGGTTGGTGCTCTGGACCCCGATGATGTCCGTGCGCAAAAGCCTCCGGCCGCCGCCCATGGAGCGCTCGTTTTCTTCCTTGAGACGCCGCGACAACACGCGGCTGATTTCGAGCGAGACGGTGGCGTTGTGCTCGACGATTTTTTTGAAGTTATCCTTGGAGATTTCGAGCACGAGGCTGTCGGAGCGGGCCGCGACCGTGGCCGAGTGGGGCTGATCGGCGATGAGCGACATCTCGCCAAAGTAGGACCCCTGCTTCAGATAGACCAGCGTCTGGCGGCGGATCCCCTCGCCTGCGAATACTTCGAATTTTCCGGAAATGACGATGTAAAAGGACGCGGCTGCGTCGCCGGTTTTAAAGACAACCTCATCCCGCTTCACCTCAACCAAACGCGTCAGTCGGGCGATCGATTGGAGCTCCCAGTCCGATAACGCCGCGAACAGCGTGCAACGCTTTAAAAAGTGAAGTCGGTCAATCTTCTGATGGGTTTCGGCGGCGGGCTCGGGATCTTGCCGGGTGGGCCGGCGGCGGAAGAGGGCCATCGTCGGCCTCAGACGCCTTCCGCGAGGCGACTGAGATAGGCGTCCAGTTTTTTCCGGTGCGGCGGCGCGATTTCGAGAAAGAAAATGGCGGTCCGGAAACCCCGCTCGTCCTTTTCATTGCGGACGACGACGCCGGCGATCTTGATGGTTTCGGAACGGGCGGAAGCCGTTTTGGCGGGCAGCACCAGCGCCATCTCGATTTTGGACATCACCGGCACTTCTCGGCTCGCGCGGCACAATAGACCGGAGGAAGAAATATTGATCACCGATGCGGTGATGTCGTAACCGTCGTAGCCGATATTGAATTCAAAGGAGTCAACCAGGCGCGCCGATACGCGGCGCTCGGGAGCAGGCTGACCAGACGGGCGGCTCATGAGCACAGCCCCCTCATCCGGGCGGCCAATGCAGCGGACGGCCCGCCAGCAGATGAAAATGCAGGTGCGGCACCGTCTGTCCGCCGTCCCGGTTGCAATTGCCGACCACGCGATAGCCCGAATCCGCAACGCCGAGCTCGGAGGCCAAACGCGCGAGCTCCGTCAGCATGGAACCGAGCAGCGGGGCGTGCTCCGGACGCGTGCCGGACAGACTTTCGATATGAAGTTTGGGGATGATCAAAAAATGAATCGGGGCCTGCGGTTGAATGTCGTGGAACGAGATCCAGTCGGAGGATTCGCTCAGGATCCTGGCCGGAATCTTGCGCTGCGCGATTTTGCAAAATAGGCACTCCGGACTCATGCGGGGGTGTGGTGAAAACGGGCAGCCCGTCGAAAACGGGCTGCCCGGAACATTTTAAGAAGCTGCTTTTTCGGCTGCGGGAGCCGCGGCGGCCTCCGCCTTCTTTTTCTCTTCGGCCTTCTTCACGGCGTATGCCTTGGCGGCCGCCTTTGAGGAGAAGTACTGGCCATTGCGGTAGTACCAGTTCTTGCGCCGGATGCGGGCATTGGTCTGCGCGCAGTTCGTCGGAAGGGTGTCTTTTTTCTTGGGCTTTTTCTCGGCGCTGTCTTTGGCTTCCGCCATGTTCGTTACTCCTGTTGAGTCCCCGCCGTGCAAGGGCGGGAACGATTGGATGGACTCCGTCCGGCCGGGACTAACGTCCGACGGTCCGGTGGAGGTGCTGACTCTTCAGCCAGTTCTGATAAATGTGTTCGAGGATCCGCTCCTGATCGTTACGCGAAATCTTGGTGATCTTGACTCCGGCCTTCACGCCGTCGGCCCATGCCACGGTGCCCGTCGCGAACACCGGAAGGTTGTCGCCGGGAACGGACATCTTAAGCTGCACGGTTTCGCCGCGCTTCACGTCCTTCGCCTCCGAGAGGGCCACGCCGGTCTTCGAGACGTTCTGCGCCAGCACGTTTCCAAAAATCGGGTTCTGGGTCAGCGTGCGGTATTCGATTTCGATCGGCAGATCGAACCGCTTGGATTTGCGCTTCTCTTCGGCGGCCGTCCGGGCGTCACGAGCCATGTTGGAAAAACCTCAGGATTTCGGTCTTAAAAAAACGGTACTTGTCGCCGATCTTGTGTCCCGGCAAACGGTTCGTCTTCACCAGTTTGTAAAGCGTCTGGCGGCTGATGTTCAAAAATTCGCAGGTCTCGGCCGTGGATAGGGCTGTTTCGGCGGATTCCGCGGGGGTTTCGAGTAATTTTTCCATTAGGGTCCAACATTACAGCAAAACACCCGAGGGGTTGTCAAGAAGGGTTATTTTTGACAATTTTTGTTAAAAGATAAAACCGCTCGACTCCGAGGGCCTTGTTGAGCGGGAATCGAGCTGATTTGATATAATGCAAACATGTACGCGTCCCACTTCGGATTCCACGCGCCGCCGTTCTCCATCACCAGCGATCCCTCGTTTCTTTTCTTCAGCCCCAAGCACCGCGAAGCCTACGACTCTCTGATGTACGGGATCGAACACCGCTCAGGATTCATTGAGGTCACGGGCGAAGTCGGATGCGGCAAAACAACCCTCTGCCGAAAGGCGCTCCAGGACCTCCCCCGCACGGTCAAAACCGCCTACATTTTCAACACCAGCGTCACCGAAATCCAGTTTCTTCAAACGCTTCTCACGGATCTGGGCCTGCCGGTCGAAGGAAAAAACCGCCACGCTCTATTTCAGGAGCTGAACCGTTTTTTGATCCAGGCGCTGGCCAAGGGCGACAATGTCGCACTTTTTATCGACGAAGCGCAAAATTTGCCAGTCCGTATTTTGGAAATGATCCGGATGTTGTCCAATCTGGAAACGGACCGGGATAAACTTATTCAGATAATTTTGGTCGGCCAGCCCGAACTGCGCGATCTCCTCAAACGCAACGATCTAAGGCAACTTCGCCAGCGGATCTCAATCCGCTGCCACCTCGGACCTTTGACTCTGGCAGAAACCGCCGACTACATCCGCCACCGGCTTGAAGTCGCGGGCGCCGCGCGCCGGGACCTCTTCACCTCCGAGGCGGTCGAGGAAATCTGGCGCCACGCCCAAGGAGTGCCGCGCGTGATCAATATTCTGTGCGACAAAGCCCTTTTGTCCGTTTACGCCACGGGCCGCCGCGAAGCCGACGGATCCTGTCTTCACCACTGCATCCAGGAATTGGAAGGAGTCACCTCATGAGCATCATTTCCGAAGCCCTCAAAAAGGCCAACGCCGAGCGCGGGCGTCAATCCTCCGCCCCGACCGGCGCCGCGCGGCCGGATACCGCGCCGCGCCGCTGGATTTCTTCCCTCGCCATTCTGGCAATTCTGGTTCTTCCGTTCGCGCTGCCCCGCCTGCTGACCGGACGTTCGACGGCGGACACGGCTGCGCTGCCCATGGCGGACGCCCCGCAAGCCTCCGCTTCTTCTTCCGGCCTGGCGCAGATGGCGGTCGAATCCCAGCCGATGCCCGCATCGGCAGCCGCCGCCGCGGCACCGTCCATTTTGTCGGGCCGCAAACTTCAGGGAATCGTCTGGAGCG
Organism: uncultured Planctomycetia bacterium; assembly: GCA_964430735.1. Taxonomy (GTDB): domain Bacteria; phylum Omnitrophota; class Gorgyraeia; order 2-02-FULL-51-18; family JAGOUK01; genus JAGOUK01. The sequence continues at coordinate 232,313 of CAYSFB010000003.1, forward strand.
AAGACAAGGGATACTATGCGATTTTGGACAATGAAGTCATCCGCGAAGGAGTCAAAGTCGGGGATTACCGCGTCACCCGCATCACGCCGCTCGGGATCTTGCTGTCCGACGGCGATCGCAGTTTTTTTATCGAGAAATCGTTCTGACCGGGGACCCGGTCTCGGGCGGGATTTAAAAAACTAACGGACCCGGTCTCCGGCACGGACCGCGCCGGGAACCTTCATTCCGAACTCATCTCCGCGCTTCACGCACGCCACTTCCACACGATTGATCTGCAACGAGCCGGCCTGAACTTCCAAGTGCGTCTGAGGGCCCTCGATCCGCAGCATCTCCCCCTTCTTCAGCGTCCCCTTCTCCCAGCGGATGATCGCGACGCCGATCCGGTCAAGATAATTGATGACGGTGCCGCGCGGCTGCGGAGACTTGACGGACGGCTTGAACCACGCGCCCAAAAGACCGGGACCATCAGCGGCGGATTTTTTGAACTTTTCGGGCTTGCCCGGCTTTTCCTGCAGCGCGCGGATGGCCGCGTCGATCATTTCCAGCGGAACATCCGGGTGGATCACGGTTTTTCCAGCGGATTCCACCAGCACGAACCGGTTCTTTCCGACCAGACGCTTTTTATCGTAGTGCAACGCTTCGAGGATTTTTTTCTTATCGAGCCTGGCCGGAATCGTGACCGGCAGACCGAAGGCGGTCAGAAGCTTTTTTAACCGGCCCGGGAGGGTCGGATCCTTCAAAAGGCCGGTCCGGAGCGAAAGATCGGCCGCCGCGCACATCCCGATCGCCACTGCGCGGCCATGAGACAGCGCGGAATAACCGGCCGCGGCCTCCAGCGCGTGCCCGGTCGTATGACCGAAGTTCAAAATGATCCTCACTCCTCGGACGTCGAGCTCATCCCCCGCCACCACCTGCGCTTTGATCTTGGCTGAAACGGTCACGATTTTCTCGACGGCCGCTTCCTCGCGCGCCAGGACGGCCCCCGCATTTTTTTCGAGCCAAACCAGGAATTTGGCGTCGCGGATCACCCCGTATTTGACGACCTCCGCCAGCCCGTCGCGGAATACGGCGTCCGGCAGTGAGGCCAGCAGCCGCGTGTCCGAAAGTACGAATTTGGGCTGATGGAATGCGCCAAGCAGATTCTTCCCCTGCGGTAGGTCGATCGCTGTCTTTCCGCCGATGGCAGAATCCACCTGCGCCGTCAGCGTTGTCGGAATCTGGACAAACGGGATACCCCGTTTGTAGACCGATGCGACAAATCCGGTGACGTCACCGACGACACCGCCGCCCAGCGCGATCAAAAACACTCCTTTGGACTTCCGGTCCACACGGATCACGGCGTCCAGGATCTTCAAAAAGTGCGGAAGGCTCTTGAGTTTTTCGGACTCCAGACGCGCGGGCGCGAGAAACAGTTCATGTGCGATACCGGCCGCAGCCAGCGCGGACTTGAGTGCGGGGCCATGGGCCTTCCAGACCGGCTCCTGGGTGACGACGAAGGCGGTTCCGGTCAGTTTGTTTTTGGAGAGCAGGGTTCCGAGCGAGGCAAGCGCGCCCGAACCGATGTGGATGGAATAAGGACGGCCCTTCAGGCGGACGGGGACGGCCTTGATCATCAGCCGACGGTGGCGCCCGATGCGATGGGCTTGTCGGGGGTCAACAGCACGAGATCGTCTCCGGACTTGGCGGCCAGCAGCATTCCGTGTGATGTGACCCCGCGGATGACGGCGGGCTCGAGATTCTGGATCACGACGATGTATTTGCCGATCAGAGATTCGCGGGAATAGTGTTTCTTGACGCCGGCGACGATCTCGCGGCTTTCGGCCCCGAGCTCGATCGTGAGATGCCAGATCCGGTCGGCGCCGGGCACTTCGCGCACATCCAGGATCTTGGCGATCCGAAGCTCGATTTTTTTGAAGTCGTCCAGCGTGGCCACGGCGGATGTGGGAGAGAGGGTTTTCCGGCGCAGACGCGCCGGAAATCCGACTACTTCTTGGCCTTGGCGTCCTTGGCGGGCGCGGCGGCTTTGGCGTCCTTGGCGGGCGCGGCGGCTTTGGCGGGTGCGGCAGCCTTGGCACCGGCAGCAGGAGCAGCAGCTCCGGCGGCGGCTTCGGGCGCGGCGGTCTTGGCGTCCTTCTTGGCCTTGATCTTCATAACCTTGACCTTCGGAAGGTTCATGCAGCCTTTGGTCTCGTCCCAAAGCCCCTTCTTCTGGAGCGCTTCGATCTTTTCGTAACGCTTCAGAACCGAACGATGACTTCCGCTTGCGGAACCGCTGCCAAAACTGTTGTGCTGCGACATGACGTACCTCGGGGTGACTGGGTTAGAATTTGCGTAAATAACTGTCTGGATAAATCCGCTTCAAAGCCCGCAAATCCTTCTGAGCTTCATAGCGGCTGGAATATTCCCCGACGCAAACCACAAAAAGCGACCCTTGAACAACCATACGAGCCGCGTAACCTTTTTGGGTTAATTGGGCGACTTCGCTTTGGGCGCGGGGCTGACTGCGGTAGGCGACGGCCTGAACAGTATAGGGCTTTCTGGGGGTGTTTGCAACGGATTTTGGGGCAACGGCTGGAGCCAGCTGCGACTGAGGGCGGGCGGGCGTCGTTTGCTGGGAATACGCCGGCGCGGTCGTGGTCCGGGTCAGCTGAGACGAGGTCGCCAGGCGCTGATTCGCCGGAACAGCGGCTCCGGGCGTAAACCGGGAGCGCGCGTTCTGCGTCTGAAAATTCTCCACCTGACGCGACTTCAGGTCCGAAATCTTGCGTGCGATGTCCCGCCGTTCGACGTCCTTGCCTCGCAAAAAACCCATATAAAAAACGACGATGAGAAGCACGATGACCACCGCCGCGGTGACCGTGAGGATCTCGAGCGTGACAGTAAAGGTCGGCTCCGCCTGCAGCGATAGCGCCGACTTGATCCGGTCGCCGGGAGTCTCGCGCGGCGGCGTCTCGAAGAGGTCGCTGGATTCGGTCCGAGGCGTGTGGGTGCGAAAGTCGTCCATGGGGGTTTATTCTAACGAAAAAAGCGTCAAAAAGCACCGTCCGAACGCCAAGAAGCCCGGAAGAACGGTTTTTGATTCACGGTGATGAGAAGACTTCCCTTTTCGTACCGGAGCTCAAAATCAAGACGCGAAGCAAGCGTGCCGCTGTCGGGCAGCGCTTTCCACGCCGCCAGCGCCTTTCGCAGTTCGGCGGGATCGGCGTTTCCGCGAATCTGGGCCGCGCGGATGCGGCCGGCCGCGTCCCATTCCAGATCCGCGTCCAGCCGCAACTGGGCCGAATTCCAATCCCGGAGCTCCAGTCGGCGGCTCGCGGCAAGCCAGCGCCCCCGACCTGAATCAAAATGAATGGAGGGCCATTTCGGATTGTTCGGAACGATCCGGATCTGTTCGGCCTCAAAATTCCACTTGCCCGTCCACAGGCCGCGCAAAAGCGAATGCGTCATCCGAATGCGGCCTGCCTGAATTCCGGCCGGTTTCGCCGGTAGAGCAAGGCCCGTCATCGCCGGCGCAACTCCCGTTCGATGGATGGCATCCCAGCGAACTTCCCGGGGCGCACCTTTCGCCGCCGACCACTGGAGCAGCGGAACTGGAGGATAGATCAAAACAAGAAGGGCCGCCCCGACGGCGGCCGCAGCGGCCAGAACAACAATCCCGATGCGACTCACCCGCATCCGCGCTAGACCTTCGCCCAACGTACGCCCTCGTACCGGACCAACCGGACGATGCGCCGGCTGGATAACACTTTGTCAAAAGCATCGACGACGATCGGATCAAATTGCGTGCCCCGGTTCCGCTTCAATTCGACCAGGGCTTCTTCGACGCTCGTTCCTTTTCGATAGGGCCTCCCCCCGACCAGCGCCTCAAACGCGTTCACCACGGCGAGCACGCGCGACCCCAATGGAATCTGCTGGGCTTTGAGGCCGCTGGGATAGCCTGAACCGTCAAAATTTTCGTGGCTCGCCAGAATGATGGGAGCGACCGGCTTGAGGCTATTGAAGGATTGGACCAGCTTGGCGCCGTGGACCGGATGCTGCCGGATCAGCTGAACTTCCGCGCCCGTGAGCTTGGCGGACTTTCGGAGAATCTCGTCGGGCAGCGAGAGCTTGCCCGCGTCCTTGAGAAGCGTCGCGTAATGAAGGGCCTTTTTCTCATCGTCGCCCATACGGAGGAGCGAAGCGATGCCCAGCGTCATCGCCAGGAGCGTGGTCGGGCGAATCTTCCGCTGGGGCGAGAAACGCGTGCCCAGGATCTTGGCCAGCGACTGGATCGTCTCAAACGTGACGCGCTTCTGATCCTCGTAAAGCTCGGCGTTCTTGATGGCAACCACCGCCTCTTCCGCCAGCGTCATCAAAATGTCCTTGTCAAAATTGTTGAAGCCGTTCGGATCCTTCTTGTTCCGCAGCGTGATAACGCCGATCACGTCTTCGTCGATCATCGGTACCGACAACACATCTTTGCGGATAACGAGCTTGGCGGTGGCAAACACCCGGCCCTCGAGCCCCTCCCCCGTCCGAAGCTTGCGGCCGGGCCGGCCCCGAAGCGAATCCCGGGTATTGCCCCGCTCCGTCAGCCGTGTTCCACCCGACTTCCGGTCCAGGCTGTAGATCACGCACTCTTTGGCGCGGAGCACCTGGGCCGTCAGCACCGCCAGGCGCGCGTACAGATCGTCCAAGCCGCTGATGGTGTTGATCAGCCGGTGGATCGTATGAACCGTCGAAAGCGCAACCATCCGGGGACGCAGACTCTCGGATACGCGTTTGAGTTCCGCGCCCTGCTGCGTATGAGAGATGACCATCTTGAGGTTTGCGGCCAGGAGCTGGAATGCGGGTTTGGAGAGTGTGAGCCTGTCCAAATGCGTGAGGGCGAGCCCATGCCAGCAACCGTTTTCGAATACGAGCGGAATGCAGTGCGTGGACTGCCCATGCTGTCCGCAATTCAGATCAAAACCCAGGTGGGTCACATCCGGTCGGCGGGAAATCTGCGCCAGGATCGCCTTGCGGCATGAGAGATCCATCACGCGCGGATCCTGCCAGACATCCCATGTCCGGCCGTCCATTTCGGCCCACATCCGGCCATTGACCCGCGAAACGGTAAACAGCCACCACAGCGGGCTCCCGAGAATGGGAGCGAACAAGGACCTTTGACGTTTGAATTCGGGATGAGCGAGGAGCGATGGCCACAAATCCGCGGGGGCGGAACCGAAGCCGGTCGGCGTCATGCGCTGACGGGGAGGGCCGGCATTTCGGCCGGAGCGGCCGGATGGGTATCCGGCAGCCGCACACATTTGGACTGACGATGCAAATCCATCAAAAAGTTGAGCTGACGCAGACCAACCACCCAGATGTTCAGGTTTTTGGCCATCAGCTTGGCGTTGGCGTCCATACCGTCCACGTGAATCAGGAGGGTTTTGGGCTTCAGCGGCCGGCGAGCGCGGGCATCCTCGGCCAAAGACCGGACGTCGGACTCGGTCACCGGACGCGAAAAGGAGCGGATTTCCCACGGGGCACAGACACCGGAAGCCATGAATCGCGCGGAATCGGCGGATGCGGTGATGGTCTCAATCTGTTTCAGAACGGGCAGCTGGCGAGAACGGCCGTCCCACTCCACCCGGTCACCCTCAAAGCAGCCCAGCAATGCGACGATCCGGTCGGCATCCGGCTGCGCGTCCGCCGACAGAAAGCCCTCCAGCTCCTCCTCAAGATCCTTGATGAAGAGGGACGCGCGGGACGGGGCGTCGACCATGAGCGAAAGGTCGCGGTGACGGACGACCGCCGTCACCCAGAATCGAAACAAAGGATCGGTGAACGAATAAAGGGTTCCGTTCTTCACAAGGATTTCGTCTTCGGTCAAAGCCGCGAGCTGGCGCGAGCATTCGGCCTGACTGCGGCCGATCTTGGCGGCCAGATCCTTGAGACGGCGGGTTCCGCGGGCCAGCTCGAACAGCATCTGGCGGTAAGAACCTGTCGAACGCACGTCTGTCCAGCGCGAAAGACGCTTCACGAAGCACTGGTTGAGAATGCCGTCGGCGTCAAACAACGTCCGCTTGAACGCCGAAAAGATCATCGACCGCGAAATCCGGCCCGTCAGCTGCCGCTCCGTCTCTTCGCGGAGCCTCTGGGTGATGACGTTCAGATAGAAGGGGTGCCCGTCGGTCAGCGCGACCAGGAAGCGGCGCGTTGGGGCATCCAGCTCGGCCGGCTCCAAATGCCGCTGGACGAAGCGGTCGGCCGTCGCAAAGTCGAAGGGCCCCAGATCGATCCGCTCGAAATGCCCGAAGAGAAGCGCCAATTTTTGAGCCAAAATTTCGCGGGACAACCGAACGGACGAGCTCAGGAGGATGTACTGGGTGTCTTTTTGCACCATGAGACGCTTGCCGAAGATCTGAAACGCGTGTTTGACCGGAAAATCCCCCAGCCGGTGGAATTCGTCCAGAATCACGACGCAGCGGCGGCCCGTTTCCCGGTACGCGCAGGACGGAAGCTCCAGCGCCGCGGCATACGCGCGGTCCCAATCGCTGTTTTGGACCAGGGTCAGCACCGCACGCACTTCGGCAACGGTCCTCGGGCAGACGGTTTGCGCGCGATCCACCAGCGCATCCCAGCTGGCCGCGGCAACGGCGCCCTCGCCCTCATGCGCGCCGACCAGCGCCTGAAAAAGCAGCGAGTGGCAGAAGTGGTGTAAAAAGGTCTCGATGGTCTGGTGGGTCAGGTCGATGTAAACCGGGAGCACCCGCCGGTCATGGGCGGAGTGCAGGTAGTGCTGAATGATGGAGGTCTTACCGAGACGTTCTTCACCGATCAGCGCCAGGTTCTGGCGATAACCGTCCCGGTGGGCATCCACGCGCTTTTTGAGGGTCTCGAGAATCTCTTCGCGGCCGAAGAACAGACTCCCGACGACTGGGTCCGAAAACATGTATTTTTTTCTTAAATTCCAGGTAAAAAATCTTTGCGGTATTCTACTGCCGCACCCCACCCCCGTCAATCCCGATAAGCCCAATCCGCCTGTCGCCCAACCCAATCTGGCTTGCCACCCAACCCAATCTGGCTTCCCACCCAACCCAATCTGGCTTGCCGCAGGCAAGCTAAAGAGTACCACCGCGCACGTACACCCAAACCCAACCCACCGTCTGCTAAGAAGCCGTCAGATGCAAGGCGCGAGGGCGCGCCGTGTAGCGGTAGCTACACAAGCGCCCGAGCAACGCAGCAGATGACGGCTTATTAGCAGACGGTGGAGCGACCTGCGGGAATCGAACCCGCGTCTCGAGCTTGGGAAGCTCGGGTATTGCCACTATACGAAGGTCGCAATGGCGAGCCGGGCAATTATAGCAGAATCATCTTCCGGTATTCAGCCAACCGCTTCTGGATCTCGGTGGGCTTGAGGGCCGCGAGGCGGTTCACACTGAAGCTCTGGACGTTGAACGACGCCACCACGGAGCCGTGGAGCACGGCGTCCCGGACGTCGCGGGGCTTGGGGCGATCAAATCGGGATAAGTAACCCAAAAATCCGCCTGCAAAGGAATCTCCGGCACCGGTGGGATCCATCACATTGTCGAGCAGGAAGGCCGGGATCGCAAAATGCCCCTGTTTCGTGAAGCAGCAGGCGCCGAACTCCCCGCGTTTCACGACCACCAGCTCCGGCCCCAGCTTCATCAGCTTGCGAACGGCCTTGAGCAGATGTGCCTCGCCCGACCACTGACGAATCTCGCCGTCGTTCATCAGGACGATGTCGACGTGACGAAGCACACGCTCAAGCGGCTTCGGAGTGGTCTCGATCCAGAGGTTCATCGTATCGCAGGCGACCCATTTGGGCTTGCGAGACTGCTGCAGCACGCTCCACTGGAGCTCCGGGTGGATGTTGGCCAAAAAGAGATGCGGCGCATGCAGGTGCTGCTTCATGAGAACCGGCTTGAAGGATTGAAAAACGTTGAGTTCGGTCTTCACCGTGATCGCGCGGTTCAAGTCCTTTTCGTAATACCCCTTCCAATGAAACGTCTTCCCCTGTTCCATCAGCAGACCGTCGATCTGGATGCCGAGCTTTTTCAGGAGCTGGATATGCGCCTGGGGAAAATCGTGTCCGACCACCCCGACCAGATGCACCGGGCAGAAAAAACGGGCCGCGGCCGAGAAATAAACGGCCGAACCTCCGAGCGAGCGCTCGACTTCACCGAACGGCGTTTTGACCGAATCCAAGGCGATGGAACCGACCACCACAAGATCGTTGGACCTGCTGCCAGAACGCTTCTTCACGCGTGACTCTCCTGTTTTGCGAGCAATGTTTTAAAGGCCTGGGCCGCCGCGCGGATGTCCGGCGCGTCCTGAACGGCGCGCACGACGGCGATCCGGCTGGCGCCCATGGCCAAAAGTCCGGGAACGGCGGCGAGATCGATGCCGCCGATCGCAAAAAAAGGCTGTTCGAAGGCGCCGAGGATGGCGCGGATCTGATCCGGACCGATCGCCCGGTAGTCGGGCTTGGTCGGCGTGGCGAACATCGGACCGAAGCCGAGATAGTCGGCAGCCTCGCGGGCTGCGGCTTTGGCCTGCTCGGGCGAATGGGTCGACTTGCCGACCAGGAGACCCGATCCAGCCGACCGGCGGGCGTCCGCCACGCTCCAGTCGTCCTGCCCGACATGCACTCCGTCCGCTCCCGACTCCGCGGCCGCAATTGGATCGTCGTTGACGATAAACAGCGCGCCCAGTTCCTGAACCGCGCGGCCGACGCTTTGCGCGCGGCGGACGATCTCCCGGGTGGATGCGCCCTTCATCCGCAGCTGGATGATGTCCGCGCCGCCGAGCACCGCTTCCCGGGCCACCTCTTCGGCCGGCCGGCCCGACGCGCTTTGAGGCCCGAGCACCACGTAGAGGCGCGCGCGGCTAAGCTTTTCTTTTCTCGTAATCATAAACGCTGAAGCGGATCTTTTTGATCCGGTCGCTCAGCCGGCCGTCGACCAGCTTGAGCACCTCTTCCAGGACTCTCAGAGATTCCTTGGCCCGCTGGAGGTTGGCAAAATAAACGTCCGAAACGCCGGAGCGGCGCTTTTCGAGCGCATGCGGCGCCTTGCCCGTATCGGCTGCGATGTCCCGGCCGCCGAGCAGCGAACGCCGCGGCAATTCCTTGAGGACGGCCGTCACGGCATGACGGAGTGCCCGAAGACGCGCCGCGTCCGTGGTCGAGCGGGTTCCGAAACGCTCGAGGTCCTCACACACCCGGAGCGCTTCACGGGTCCGGTTGAAGTTGGCGTCCAGTAACGTCCAACACGCGCGCGGAAGCCGTGCGCGGGCGGTCATTTGGACGTTCCGCGGATTTTGTCGATAATCGAGGTGGTGGAGCGGCCTTTGACGAAAAGGCCCGAAATGACGCGGCCGCCGCGGGCCTTGACGACGTCGGCGCCGACAATGGTTCCGGTCGACCAATCGCCGCCCTTGATGAGCACGTCCGGCTGAACGCGTTCGATGAGCTTTTGGGGCGTGTCCTGGGAAAAAACGACCACGCAGTCGACGGGCCGCAGATTCTCGAGGAGGAGTTTGCGCTCGGCAAACGGCAGGATCGGACGGCCCGCGCCCTTCAAGCGCCTGACGGACGCATCCGAATTCACGCCGACGATCAAAAAATCCCCGTACGACTTGGCCTGGTTCAAAAACAGGACATGTCCTGAGTGAACCAGGTCATAACAGCCGTTTGTAAAAACGATTTTTTTGCCGGAACGGCGGGCAGCCGCGATGCGCTGGAAGGGGTCGGATGCTCGGGTTCCCTTGCGCGCGGCCACGGGATTTATCCGGCGGTGACGGCCTCATCCACCAAACGGCACAGCACGTGGCCGATGGCGATGTGGCATTCCTGGATATGCGCCGTGCGCTCGACGGGGATCACGACGGCGACGTCGGCCAGCTTGGCGAGTTCGCCGCCCGACCGGCCGGTCATACCGATGGTCTTCAGGCCGCGCGCTTTGGCGGCCTGAATGGCGAGGTTCACGTTCTTCGAATTGCCGCTGGTGGAGATGCCGAACGCGACGTCCCCCGCCTGGCCCAGCGCTTCGATCTGGCGCGAAAAAATCACGTCGAACGAATAGTCGTTGGCGACGGCCGTGAGGATGGAGGTGTCGGTCGTGAGCGCGATGGACGGGAGGGCGCGGCGCTCTTTTTCGTAGCGGCCGACGAATTCCGCCGCCAGGTGCTGGGCGTCGCTGGCCGATCCGCCGTTGCCAAAAAAAAGGATCTTCTTCCCCGACTTGGACGCGTCGACGATGATCTTCGCGGCGCGTTCGATCACCGGCAGCAACTCGTCCAGCACGCGGCGCTTGGCCGCGATACTGGCTTCGAGATGCTCCCGGATGATGTTCTGCATGTCGCTGGAAGTCCTGTCGTTTATCCGAAGAACTTCTGCGCCATCTTGTAGAGCTCCTTGTCCACGACTTTGAGCTTCTTGGTGGCGTCGGCGATCTTGATGGCGATGATGTCGGTGCCGCTGAGCGCGACCATGTGGCCGTATTTCTTCTGCTTCACAAGCTCCACAGCCTTTACGCCGAACCGGGTGCCAAGCACGCGGTCGAAGGCGGTCGGAGAACCGCCGCGCTGAATGTGGCCGAGCTCGGTGACGCGGGTTTCGAACCCGGTGCGCTTTTCGATCTCCTTGCCCAGGGTGTGCGAGATGCCGCCCAGGAGCACGTGGCCGAACGCGTCTTTTTTCTGCTGCTTGAGCACGAGGTCCCAGCCCTTGATCTGGGCGCCTTCGGCGACCACCACGATGCTGAAGCTCTTGCCGCGGGCATGACGCTTCTGGATGGTGCTGATGATCTCGTCCATTGTCATCGAGAATTCGGGAAGCAGGATCAGGTCGGCACCGCCGGCCAGGCCCGCGTGAAGCGCGATCCAGCCCGCATGGCGGCCCATGACTTCGACGACCATGATGCGGTGATGGCTTTCGGCGGTCGTATGCAGGCGGTCGATCGCCTCCATGACGACGTTGATCGCTGTGTCGAATCCGAAGGTGTAATCGGTTCCGGACAGGTCGTTGTCGATCGTCTTGGGAACGCCGACGACCGGGAATCCCTCGGCCGAAAGCTTCGTCGCCACTCCGAGCGTGTCCTCGCCGCCGATCGCGATCAGCGCGTCCAGATTGAGGCCGCGCCAGTTCTTCTTGAGGTTGGCGAGGGCTTCCTTGTCCTTATAGGGATTGGTGCGGCTGGTTCCGAGAATCGTTCCGCCGCGGTGCAGGATGCCGGTGACCGTGGTGAGGTTCAGGTCCATGGGAGGAAGATTGTTCACCAATCCTGCCCAGCCATTGCGAAGACCGACCACTTCGTCGCCGGTCGGAACGGCCGCGCGCACGATCGCGCGGATCACAGGGTTCAATCCAGGACAATCTCCGCCGCCGGTCAATACTCCGATTCTCATGCTGTCCGCCTTTCTCCCTCGGGTCCGATGGGATGTTTAATTTTGTTCTTTGAGGTACTTGCCGAAAAGTCTGGGAATAAAATCCGTGTAATACACGCCGCGCTTGAAGATCGGATTGCGCAGAATTTCGCGGTGCAGCGGAATCGTGGTCTTGATGGGCTCGACCACGTATTCGTCCATCGCGCGCGTCATGATCCGGATCGCGTCTTCGCGGTCCTTGCCGTGCGTCATAATCTTCGCGACCATCGAATCGTAATACGGGCTCACAACCTGTCCCGCGGCCACGTGCGTGTCGATTCGGACGCCGGGGCCTCCGGGCGCGTAGTACTTATTGATGGGCCCGGGCGACGCGGCGAAGTTGTTCTGATAGTCCTCCGCGTTCACGCGGCATTCGAGCGCCGCGCCGTTCAAGGGGACCTTGTCCTGCTTCTTGATCGTCATCGGGGCGCCGGACGCGATGATGATCTGCTCGCGGACCAGGTCCAGACCCGTGACGAGCTCGGTGATGCCGTGCTCGACCTGGATGCGCGTGTTCATTTCGAGGAAATAAAAGCTCCCGTCCTCGTTCAAAAGGAATTCGACGGTCCCGGCGTTGAAGTAATTCACCGCCTGCGCCGCTTTGACCGCCACCTCGCCCATCTTGCGGCGAAGCTTCGGGTCAACCGCCGGTGAAGGACTTTCTTCAAGCAGTTTCTGGTGCCGGCGCTGAATCGTGCAGTCGCGTTCGTTCAAATGGATCAGATTGCCGTGACGGTCGCCGAGCACCTGGATTTCCACGTGGCGGGTTTTTTCGAAGTACTTCTCGATATAAACGGCGGCATTGCCGAAAGCGGCTTCCGCTTCCCGCTCCGCTGTCATCAGCGCGCTGACCAGCCGCACGTCGTTGTGACACACGCGCATCCCCTTGCCGCCGCCGCCGGCCGAGGCCTTGAGGATGACCGGGTACTTGAATTGCTTCGCCAGCTTGAGCGCCTCTTCCTTGTCCTTGATGCGGTCGAAGCTGCCGGGAACGAGCGGCACGCTCGCTTTTTTGACCGTTTCGCGGGCGGCCATCTTGTCGCCCATGCGGCGGATGGAGTCGGCCGAAGGTCCGATGAACTTGATCTCGCACGACTCGCAGACTTCGGCGAAGTGGGCGTTTTCGGCCAAAAAGCCGTAACCCGGATGAATCGCCTCGACGTCGGTGATCTCTGCGGCGCTGATGATGGCCGGAATATTCAGATAGCTGTCTTTGGGAAGCGGACCGCCGATGCAGACGGCCTCGTCGGCGGCCTTGACGTGCAGCGAGTCCTTGTCGGCCTGCGAATAAACTGCGACCGTCTTGATGCCGAGGTCGTGGGCGGCCCGGTTGATCCGGAGCGCCACTTCCCCGCGGTTGGCTATGAGGATTTTTTTAAACATGAAGGGATGGGTTCGCTGCGGTGGCGCCGGGTGGTCAGGCGGCGACCGTAAAAAGAACCTGTCCGAATTCGATCGGAGAGCCGTTCTTCACATGAACCTCGGTGACCGTGCCCCGGATCTCGGATTTGATCTCGTTCATCAGCTTCATCGCCTCGACGATGCAGATGACCTGTCCGACGTCCACTTTTTGACCGACCTTGAGATACGGCTCGGCGTCCGGAGACGGAGCGGAATAAAAAGTTCCGACCATGGGTGACTTGATCGTGAGTCCCGGAGCGGCGGCCGGGGCGGCGGGCGCGGCCGGGGCCGACGGTGCGGCCGGGGCGGCGGCCTGGGGCGCGGACATCATGCGCGGAGCTTCGACCATGATGCTCTCCTGGCCCTTTTTCAGCTTGATCTTGGCGCCGTCCGTTTCCACTTCGACCTCGGTGAGGTCGTTCTCGTTCATCAGCGCGATCAAGTCCTTGATCTCTCGTAGGTTCACGGTTTCCTCCGGAAAATGTTGGGGTTAGGACGCCGAAGCGCGTTCGATGTAATTGCCCGTGCGCGTGTCGACTTTGACGACGTCGCCCGGATTGATGAACAGAGGGACCCGGACCACGGCGCCGGTCTCGAGCGTCGCCGGCTTGTTGCCCGACTTCGCCGTATCTCCGCGCACGCCCGGTTCCGTTTCTTTTATTTCGAGAATCACCGACGCGGGCAACTCAATCGTGAGGAGCTCATTGTCGCCGTACAGACCGGTGACGTTCATGTTCTCCTTCATATACTGGAGCTGTTCAGTGATCGTGGACTTGTTGATGACGACGTCCTGGTAGTCCTCGGTGTTCATGAAGTGGATGAGCTCGCCGTCCGCGTACAGGTACTGGAGCTCGTGGCGTTCGAGATAAACGTCCTCGAACATGTCGCCGGAGCGGAACGGCTGCTCGAGCGTTTGACCGGTCTTGAGGCTCACCAGCTTGGTGCGGATGATCGGCGCGCGCTGCTGCATCTTGACGTGCTGGAACCAGATGACCTGGAATAGCTGGTTGTTGTACTTGATGACGACGCCGTTCTTAAAGTCGTTGGCACTGATCATAAAAAGCCGCCTGCCTTATCTTGTAATGGATTGGAGTTTTTTGGGGATTCTGGCGGTCAAAACTTCGGCGCCCTTGTCCGTGATCAGGAGCATGTCCTCGATCCGGACGCCGAACTGGCCCGGCAAATAGATGCCGGGCTCGACCGTGATGACCATCCCGGGCTCCAAAACTTCGGAAGACCGGTGGGAGACGGACGGTGATTCGTGGATTTCGAGGCCCACACCGTGCCCGGTCCCGTGACCAAAAAACTTTCCGTATCCTTTTTTGTCGATGTAATCACGGCAGGCCAGGTCGACATCCTTCGCCTTGACGCCCGGGCCGGCCTTGCGAATGCCGAGCTCCTGCGCTTGAAGCACCGTGTTGTAGATCTTCTGCTTCAAGGGCGGTATTTTACCGGTGAAGAAACAGCGGGTCAAGTCGGAGTGATACCCTTCGTAGACGCATCCCATGTCGACCAGGATGAGGTCGTTTTCCCGGACCTTGGTTTCCCCCGTCACCGCATGCGGCATCGACGAATTCGGATCCGCGGCGATAATAATATCAAAAGCGGGCTTCTGAGAACCGAACATCTTGGTGTCGTATTCCAGCTTGGCCTGAATCTCCCGCTCCTTCATGCCCGGCGCAAGACCCGCCGCCAGACTCTCCATCCCCAGCCGCATGATGTCCACCGACTGCTTGATCTTGGCAATCTCACCCTTGTCCTTCCGGATGCGCAAAGCTTCGACCGAGTCGTGGACTGCGACAATCGAGGCCTGGGGACAATTGCGGGACAGCGCGCGATAAAGCGAAAACGAGATCCGCCCCGCTTCCACACCGAGCCGCCGGACACCATGACGGACGCAAATCTCGTTCACCATCACGGAATAAGGCTTTTTGTCGCGCAAAACGATGGTAAAGCCCTTGAGCTCGCGCCGAGCCTGCTCCACATAACGGAAATCGGTCAAAAAGTAGCGCTTGTCCGGGAGGATCACCGCATACGACTCCGTCCCCGTGTAGCCAGTCAGGTACGAGACATTCGGTTCGCAGCTCAGAAAAAAAGCGTCGAGGTTGCGGGTTTCAAAAATCCGGCTGAATTGCGCTAAACGGGTGGCGGTGTTCATCGGCGTGCTTTTCCCTTCGCCTTGCGGACGGGTTTGGTGGATTTTTGGGAGGCGGATTTTCCGCCGATGAGCCGCGCCAGCGCCAGCAGACCGAGCTCGTAGCTCTGGGGTCCGAAGCCGGAGATCTGACCGACCGCGACCGGCGAAACGAGCGACTGATGACGGAACGCCTCCCGCGCATAGATGTTGGAAAGATGGACTTCGACGACGGGCAGCTTGGAAGCGGCCACCGCGTCGCGGATCGCGACGCTTGTGTGCGTGTAAGCGGCCGGGTTGATCAGAATACCGTCATGACGGTCGATCGCCGTGCCGATCTTCGACACGATCTCGCCCTCGTGATTGGACTGAAAAAAGTCGAGCGTCAGCCCCGTCCCCTTCGCCAGCGCGGACAGGGTCGCGTTGATCGAGGCCAGCGTCGACTTCCCGTAAATCCCGGGTTCGCGGACGCCGAGCAGGTTCAGGTTCGGCCCATGGATGACCAGGATGGATTTCATAGATCTCCTCTACGCTGCGGCTTTCAGGTTCTTGAAGCTGAAGTGGTAGTCGTGGCGGATCAGGTAGACGATCCCACCGATCGCGCTCATCAGCACCAGATAAAACAGATACAGGATCGCAAGCGCTCCGGCGAACTCATGCCCGATGAGCGGCTTAAAAAAATATTCAAACCCCTTCTCGCGCAGCCCCAGCCCCCCGAAGGACGGCAGCATGCCGAACAGATGCACGAGCGGCGTGCGGATCAGGAGCTGGTGCAGGGCGACGGAAGTCCCCAAGGCGGTGATGATCCACCAGGTCGACAGGATGCCGAGCACCTGCCCCGCCGCCGCAACGATGCAGATCCTGAGCACAAGCCACTTGTCGCGCGTGAGTTCGTGCATCGCGTGGTACAGGGCCCCCAACTGCTTCATGCCCGGGATTTTTTTCAGGAATTCCGTGAGGAATGTCAGCCGGGCGACATGGTGCTTGTTGAAGATGAGCCAAAGCCCGGCGCAGGCGGCCGCGAGCATGCCGGCGACGATGAACGGGATCCGCGGATCCAGCTCCTTGAGCAGAAAAAGCACGGCCAGACTCGGAACCAGGATGAACATGAAAAGCCCGAGGATGCGGTCCATGAGACAAGCGCTGAACGTCTGGGTGCGCTTGCCGGTCTGCACCGACGCGCAATACGCCTTGACCAGGTCGCCGCCCACGGCCGACGGCAAAAAGTTATTAAAAAACAGCCCGATAAAGGTCAGGTGGATCGCATCCCGGAACGACAGCGTGAGGCCTTGAGCCCTGAAGACGAGGCGCAGACGCCAGCCCAACAGGAATCCGGCCGTCAACATCAGGACGAATCCGACCGCCAGCGCGGTCGCGTCAATCCCCTTCAGGGCCGAGACGACCCCGTCAAAATTTCCGCGGAAACTCCAGACGAAAAAGCAAAGGAAGGCGACGCTGACGAGAATTCGGAGGAAGGTTGAACCCATGGAGGATTAGCGTAACACATTCCGGTCGCATCTGAAAAGAACCTCAAACGCGATGGAAGCGTGCCGGATCGAAGAGGGAAACGGCGGAAACGGCGCGGCAGCCGTCAACAAGTCCAACGCCGCTTTTTGAACGCCGGAAGGCGTTCCCGGCGGCGTCGAAACCGCCTCGATTTGACCCGCCCTGGAAACAACGAAGTGCACGGTGACGTCTTCGGAGGCGGCAAAACCTCGGGAAGCGGCCTCGCGGGCCAAGTGGGCCTTCACTGCCTTGAAATAAACGGAAAAAATGAGCCCGGAGGATGGGTCGCTCAGCAGACGGTTCGCGGAAACGGCTTCCGGCGCGGATGTCCGGACGCGGACCCGATCCTCCTGTGATCCGGCGGGAGCCGGGGACTCGGGGGTCTCAGGATTCTCCGGAACGATTTTGACCCGGATCTCCATGGCCGGCGACCGATAGGATCCGCCATGCGTCCCCCACCCTTTTTCCCAGCACACCCAGCCGCCGATCACCGCCCCGTGCAGCAGGACCGAAGCAACCACCGCCGCCGTCAGCGCGCGGAATTCGGGCCGATCATTTTTTTTCATTCGCTTCCTACCGTCCAGGGGTTTTCGAAACAGAACCATTCTTCCGGAGCTTCCAGAATCATCGCCTCCACCAGCGCGGTCAAACGCCGGCCGGTTTCCCGCTGTGGATCCGGAAGATCCGAAACCGGAGCGTCGATCCGCTCCCAAAACCGCATCACCGGAACGCCGTCCGAACCCCGGCGCAGCGTCCCGCCGACGATCGGAGAGCCGCAAACGGCCGCCAGACGCGCAGGCCCTTGAGGCAGGCAAGCCGGCTGGCCGAACAACTCCGTCGCAAACCCGCCAAAATGATACCGGCGGTCGGCCATGATTCCCAAGATACCACCCTGCCGAAGGACGCGCACGCATTTAATCAGGCCGGAAGAGCCGGCTTCGATCACCTTCAACCCCGTCCGCTCGCGCTGCCGCCGATACAGCCCCGCCACGCCGGCCGCCGGTGCGTACGCCAGCACCGTGAGCGGATATCCGCGGCTGGCGAGCGCCATCGCGCCCAGTTCCCAACGACCCGTGTGGGCGCCCGCCAGGATGACTCCTTTTCCGAGGGCCAGCGCGTCGTCAAGATGCTGCTTCCCGACGACCCTCAGGTCCGGAAGGAGCGGTACCGCTTCCGAACGCGTCTCATACAGCAGGTCGACGCAGGCCCGTCCAAAGTTCCGATAAACGCGCCGGGCGGATTCGCGGATTTCGGGCGAGTCTTCGGGTAGGCGGCGGAGCGCCGACTGATTCCGGCGAACGAGCGCGCGCTCGTTCTTTTTAAGCGCATGGGAAAGAAAAGAAGCGGTGTCGGCGATGCGGTTTCCGACGGACCGGGGTACCAGACGGGAAACGGCGTAAGCGGAAAAGTAGGCGGCAGTCCGCCAGAGGTTCACGAGACCGGCTGCGGAGCGGGAGCGGCCTGTCCCGCCATGATGCGGCGGAGCTTATCGAAGGAGTCCTTGGCGTGATACGAGCTGCGGACGAACGGACCGCTCTCGACGAGCTCAAACCCCATCGCTTCGGCTTCCGCGCGATACGCGTCGAATTCCTCGGGTGCCACGAAACGCTCGACGGGACACGCGGTCCGGTCGGGCTGAAGGTACTGACCCAGAGTCAACATCCGGCAACCGGCTTTCCGCAAGTCCCCCAGCATTTCGAGCACTTCCCCGCGCGTCTCGCCGAGACCGAGCATCGCGCCGCTTTTGGTGATCCGGCCCGGCTGGTTCTCGGCCACGCGGCGGATGAGATTCAGGGAGAGATCGTAACCGCCCTGAGGGCGGACGCGGCGATGCACCGAACGGACCGTCTCGATGTTGTGGTTAAAAATGTCGATGGGCATCCGGGCGAGCGCGCGGACGGCCCGCTCCTGATCGCGCTTGAAGTCGGGTGTCAGAATCTCGAGGATGAGCCCGGGGTTCCGGCGCCGAAGCGCGTCGGTGACTTTTTGGAAGTGCTCCAACCCCTCGTCTTCGAGATCGTCCCGGGTGACGGATGTGACGACGGCATGATCCAACCCCAGGCGGGCGACGGCTTCGGCGAGGTGCTCGGGTTCATTCGGATCGGGGTGAAGCGGCTTGCCGGGGGCGACGGAACAATAATGGCAGTTCCGGGTGCAGCGGTCGCCCAGAATCATGAACGAAGCGGTTTTTTGGGACCAGCATTCATTGCGGTTCGGGCAGCGTCCGCTTTCGCAGATGGTCTTGAGACCGAGACCCGAGATGAGCTCGTCGGTCTTGGCCGCCTGCTGCCCGGCCGAAAGACTTTTGCGGAGCCAAACAGGCAGGCGCGCGGGCTCGGCCCCGAACCGCCGCGTCTCGGGCCGGTCCGGCCACTTGGAGGAAGATGCGGCGGCGGCGCTCATCGGCAAAATACGATTACTTGTTCGTAATCGCCTTCATGCGCGCGATGATCGCGTCGGCCATTTCCTTCGTGCCGACCGCGGTCGGGTCGCTCTTGGAAGCCTTGAGATCGTAGGTGACGTACTTGTTTTCGGCGAGAATGTCGGAAACGGCTTGATCCAACAGGTCCGCTTTTTTGGGCTCGTTCATATGCCGGAGCATGAGCACCGCCGAAAGGATGAGCGCGGTCGGGTTCATGCGGTTTTGACCCGCGTATTTCGGGGCCGATCCATGAGTCGCTTCGAACACCGCGATGTCATGGCCGATGTTCGCGCCCGGAGCCACGCCCAGACCGCCGATGAGGCCGGCGCAAAGATCCGAAACGACGTCGCCGTAGAGATTCGGAAGCACGAGCACGTCGTATTCGTCCGGACGCTGGACCAGCTGCATGCACATGTTGTCGACGATGCGGTCGTTGAACTCGACGCGGCCGGCATACTGCTGGGCGACTTCCTGCCCCGCTTTGAGGAACAGGCCGTCGGTCGCCTTCATGATGTTGGCCTTGTGGACCGCCGTGACCTTCTTGCGGCCGTGCGACAGCGCGTGCTCAAAGGCATATTTGAAGATCGCCTTGGAGGCGCTGACCGAGATCGGCTTGATGCTGATCGCGGAATCCGGATTAATCTTCTTTTTGGAGAGCTCTTCTATCGTCTTGATCGCGCTCTTCGCCTCGGGCGTGCCCTCGAAAAACTCGATGCCCGCATACAGATCTTCACTGTTCTCGCGGACGATGGTGATGTCGACGTTCTTGAAGGGTCCGCGAATGCCGGGATAGATTTTGCAGGGACGGAGGCACGCGTAGAGATTGAGCTCCTTGCGCAGCGCGACATTGACCGAGCGGAAGCCGGTGCCGATCGGGGTCGTGATCGGTCCCTTGATCGCGATCTTGTTCTTGCGAATCGAGTTTAGGACGGCTTCGGGCAGCGGGGTGCCTTCTTTTTTCATCACGCCTTCACCGGCGTCGAGCACTTCCCATTCGATACCGACGCCCGTCGCGTCGACGCAGCGCCGTGTCGCTTCCGCCAGTTCCGGTCCGACTCCGTCTCCAGGTATCAAGGTGACCTTACGCATCGTGTGTTCTCCCCCAGATTAGATGTTCGAAAAAATCAGAGCTTGGCGACCCACTCGCGGATCCTGCGCATCCCCTCGTCGATGTCCGCGACGGACGCCGCAAAACTCAAACGCACGCTGTCCGGCGCGCCGAAGCTCTCCCCCGGGATCGTCGCGACGTACTGTTCTTCGAGCAGGCGCTGACAGAACTGAGCGGGCTTCATGCCGGTTTTTTTGACCGACAGAAAAAGGTAAAAAGCACCCTCCGGAACAAAAGGCTCAAGTTGAGGAATCTGCTTCGCAAGATTCACGATCCGGTCGCGCTTGGCTTCAAACTGGGAACGCAGATTCGTGACGTAGTCGCTGCCGAAGGCCAGCGCCGCGATCGCGCCCTTTTGGGACAGCGTCACGGGGTTGGAGGTGGAATGGTCCTGCAGCTTGCCCATCGCCTTGGCCAGCGCGAGGCTCGTCGCGGAGTAACCGATGCGGAGCCCCGTCATCGCGTAACTCTTGGAAACGCCGTTCACGATCGCGACGTGGTTCTCCCAGCCCTTGCCGATGAGCTGGGCCACCGAGACGTGTTCACGGCCGTCGTACACGTAGTATTCATAAATTTCGTCCGATATGGCGTAAAGATTCCTGCGCACCAGCAGGTCCGCGATCGCCTGCAGTTCCTGGCGGGACAGGACGGCGCCGGTCGGATTCGAAGGGCTGTTGAGGATGACGAGCTTGGTGCGCGGCGTGATGGCGCGTTCGATAAGATCGGCCGTCAGGTGGTATCCGTTCTGCGACGTTTCGACGAGAACGGGATTGCCGCCGGCGAGCCACACCATTTCGGGGTAACTCACCCAGAACGGGTTCGGGATGAGGACGTCGTCACCGGGATTCACCAGCGCCTGGATCAGATTGAAGAGCGAGTGCTTCGCCCCACAGGAAATGACGACCTGGTTGGGATCAACGGTGAGGCCCTGATCGCGCAGAAGCTTCTGCGCGACGGCGGCCTTGATGTCGGGAGTGCCGGAGGTGGCGGTGTAGCGCGTGAAGCCCTGTTCCAGGGCCTGCGTCATCGCCTTGCGGATGGGTTCGGGAGTGGCGAAGTCGGGCTCGCCGGCCGCTAGGCTGATCACCGGCTTGCCTTGAGCCTTGAGCTCATTGGCTTTTGCGGTGATGGCGAGCGTCGCGGACGGATGGATGAGATCCATCCGCGCGCTCGTCTTGACTTCAGCCGGCTTCAAGGTGCTCACGCGACCCTCCGCCGACAAGCTATTCCTGGCCCTTGCGCTTGAAGAATTTCTTCAGATCCTGGACGAAGTTCTTCTTTTTCTCGCCGGACTTTTCGCCATCCTCGCCGCCCTCGGGGGCTTCAGAGGATTCGCGAACCGCCTTCTTCGAATCGGAAGGAGCTTCGAGCGTTGCGACGGAAGACTTCTCGGCAGCGTCTTTCTTGGCCTTTGCCGGCTTCACGGGCGCCAGCTTCTTGTCGACCAATTCCAGAATCGCCATCGGGGCGCCGTCGCCCTTGCGGAAATCCAGGTGCAGCACGCGCGTGTAACCGCCCTTGCGGTTCTTGAACAGCGGTGCGAGCTCGTTGAAGAGCTTGCCCACCAGCGTGCGGTCGCCGAGGATCTTGAAGGCTTCCCGACGGGAATGCACGGTGTCGGTTTTGCCGAGCGTGATCATCTGGTCGGCGAGGCCCTGGGCGGCCTTGGCCTTGACGTGCGTCGTGCGGATCCGCTGATGGATCAACAGGTTCTTGACGAGCCCGTTGATGAGCGCGGAACGCTCGTTGTGATTGCGTTGTAATTTACGGCGGTGTTTACGATGTCTCACTTAAGCCTGCTCCGCAAGAGTTTTAAGGCGCTTCGGGTCGAGCTGCATCCCGAAATGAAGGCCCATGGTTTTGAGAATGTCCGAAATTTCGTTCAGGGATTTCTTCCCGAAGTTCCGGTACTTCAGCATTTCGGCTTCCGAGCGCGAAACGAGTTCGCCGATCGTCTTGATGCGGGCTTCGCTGAGGCAGTTCGCGCTGCGAACGCTGAGCTCAAGCTCCGCGACCGGCTGGGAGAGCTTGTGGTAGAACGCGTCTTCCGAGCCGCTCTCGCCGCCGAGGAATTCCGATTCCCCTTCGGGCAGCTGGCCCATGTTGACGAACACGTTGATGTGCTGCTGAAGGATGTTCGCGGCGTACAGCATCGCGTCTTTGGGGCCGATGCTGCCGTTCGTCCAGACTTCGAGCATCAGGCGGTCGTAGTCGGTGATCTGTCCGACGCGGGTGTCTTCGACGTGGTACGCGACGCGCTTCACGGGCGAGAAGATCGAATCGATGGGAATCGTTCCGATCGGCTGATCCGCGCGCTTGTTCTGCTCCGCGATCACGAATCCGCGGCCGCGGGTGACTTCGAACTCCGCCTTGAACTCGACGTTCTTGGTCAGGGTCGCGATGTGAAGGTCCGGGTTCACGACTTCGATCGTGTCGTCCGTGACGATATCCCGGGCGGTGACGTCGCCCTTCTTCGTGACGTGGATCGTCAGGGTCTTGTTCGCGCGGGTGTGCGAGCGAAGGACCAGCTGCTTCACGTTCAGGATGATTTCCGAGAGGTCTTCCATGACGCCCGGGATGGTGGCGAACTCGTGGTCCGCACCTTCGATGCGGATGCTCGAAACAGCGGCGCCTTCCAGCGAGGAGAGCAGCACGCGGCGGAGCGAATTCCCGACCGTGACGCCGAATCCGCGTTCGAACGGCTCGGCGATGAATTTCCCGTACATGTCGGTGGCCGACGCGTCGTCCAGGACCACGCTTTTCGGCATTTCAAAAGAGCGTAAAACAACACCCATGGGGAATGACCTCCTCTAATTGGTCGCTTATTTCGAGTACAATTCGACGATGAGCTGCTCTTCGACGGGGAAATTGATGTCCGTCCGCACCGGCAGCCGCTTCACCTTGGCCGTCAGATCCTTGTCGTTGATCTGAATCCAGTCCTTGGCCGTCGTATCTTTGATCTCGTTCCAGGTTTCCTGAATCTTCTTCGCGCGTTCGGGCTTCACCTTCAGCTTGATCTCGTCGTCCTGATAAGCCAGGTAGCTCGGCACGTTGACGCGGCGGCCGTTCACAAAAACGGCGCCGTGGGCGACCATCTGCCGGGCCTGGGCGCGGGTGACCGCGAAACCGGAGCGGTAGACGATGTTGTCCAGACGGCGTTCGAGCAGGCTGAGCAGCTCGGCGCCGGTGACGCCCTTGGTCTTGGAAGCGCGTTCGAAGTAATTGCGGAACTGGCGCTCCAGCACCCCGTAAATCCGCTTCACCTTCTGCTTCTCACGAAGCTGAAGGCCGTAGTTCGAGGTCTTGCCGCGGGAGTTCTGCCCGTGCTGGCCAGGAGGAAAGTCGCGCGCGATGGTGCCGGAACGCTTCGAAAGCACGGAGTGCAGGAACAGGTCCATGCCCTCGCGGCGGGTCAGACGGTCTTTGGGGCCGAGTAAGCGTCCCATTACACTCTCCTTCTCTTGGGCGGACGGCAGCCGTTGTGCGGGATCGGCGTCACGTCCTTGATCAAAGTGACTTGAAGCCCGGCCGCCGACAGCGCGCGGATCGCGGACTCACGGCCCGAACCGGGGCCCTTCACCAATACTTCGACGGTCTTCACGCCGTGCTCCATGGCCTTCTTGGCGGCCGCGTCGGACGCGACCTGCGCGGCGAACGGAGTCGACTTTTTGGATCCCTTGAATCCCACCACGCCGCAGCTGGACCACGAGATCGTGTTGCCCTTCTTGTCGGTGATGGTGATCTGCGTGTTATTGAAGCTGGCGAAAATATGAACGACCGCTTCCGTAACCTGCTTGACGACTTTGCGTCTGGCTTTGAACTTCTTATTTTTGGCCATGATGTTCCTTTATTCCTCTTTCTTCTTGGCGCCGACGGTTTTCCGCGGGCCCTTGCGAGTGCGGGAGTTGGTGTTGGTCCGCTGACCGCGCACGGGGAGACCTTTCTTGTGGCGGGAACCGCGGTACGAGCCGATGTCCATGAGGCGCTTGATGTTCAGCGCGAGCTCACGGCGCAAGTTACCCTCGTGCTTCACTTCTTTGAGAATGTAGGTCGAGATGCGCGACACTTCGTCCTCGGTGAGGCTCTTGGCCTTGACGCTGCCGTTCACGTTGACGTGCTTGAGGATCAGGCGCGCCATCGGGTGTCCGATGCCGTGGATGTAGGTCAACGCGACATCAATGCGCTTTTCCTTGGGAAGTTCGATACCAACAATACGCGGCATACTCTATCCTTGTCTCTGTTTGTGCTTCGGGTTTTTACAGATCACATAGACGCGGCCTTTGCGGCGCGTAACCATGCAGTGTTCGCAGATTTTTTTAACGCTCGGACGTACTTTCATGATTCACCTATTTGGTACGGTAGATAATCCGGCCCCGCGACAGATCGTAGGGCGAGAGTTCCACGTTGACCGTGTCTCCCGGCAAAATGCGGATAAAATGCATCCTCATCTTGCCTGACACGTGGGCCAAAACTTTATGGCCGTTTTCGAGTTCAATCCGGAACATGGCGTTGGGCAATGCTTCCAACACCTTTCCTTCCACTAAAATTGCGTCTTCTTTAGGCATCTTGCGTGATCAGTTCCGCGCCTGTTTCGGTCACAAGCACTGTATTTTCAAAATGCGCTGAGGGCTTCCCATCGGCCGTCACGACCGTCCACCCGTCTTTCAAAAGCTTTGTCTCGTGCGTGCCGGCATTGACCATCGGCTCGATCGCAAACGCCATACCGGGCTTGATCTCGGCGCCCTGGCCCGGCTTACCGTAGTTCGGAATCTGCGGCTCCTCGTGGAGCTGCGAACCGATCCCGTGTCCGACGTACTGCCGGACAATTCCGTACCCGTGCGGCTTGATCGCCTGCTCGACCGCGTGCGAAATATCCGAAATCCGATTGCCGGGCTTCACCGCGCGGATCCCGGCTTCAAGCGATTCGCGCGTTACCCGCATGAGCTTGAGCACGGCCGCGTCGACCTTGCCCACCGCGAACGTGCGCGCGGCATCCGCATAAAAACCGTCGACGATCGCGCCGACATCGACCCCGATCACGTCGCCTTCCTTGAGGACCCGTTTGCCGGGCATCCCGTGAACCACTTCGTCGTTCACCGAGGCGCAGATCGTTGCCGGAAACCCGTGGTATCCCTTGAAGGCCGGCATTCCCTTTTCGGAACGGATCAGGTTCTCGGCGAACCGGTCCAACTCCGCGGTCGTCACGCCCGGCTTCACCTGGGCTTCGACTTCCTTCAAAAACTTCGCCACAATTCTTCCGGCGCGGCGCATCCGGTCGAGCTCCGACTTGGACTTGATCGTAATCATCGTCCGTCCGCCAGCAAGCCGCGAAAAATTTCTTCCAAATCCCGATGCGTTTCCCGGAACGACCGGTCGCAATCCACTTCGCTGATCAGCCCGGCCTTCCGGTAGTAATCGACCAGCGGCATCGTCTGACGCTCATAAACTTCGAGCCGGTGCCGGACCGTCGCCGGCAAATCGTCCGGCCGCTGAACCACGGGTCCGCCGCAGCCGTCGCACACGCCCTGGACCCTCGTGGGCAGGTTCACCGTGTGATAAATCTTTCCGCATCCCGAGCAAACCCGGCGGCCTTCGATGCGCTGGATCGCCATCTCGTTCGACGTCCGCAGGTAAATCACCCGCCGGATCGAGCGCCCATTCTTTGCGAGCGCCGCGCCGAATGCTTCAGCCTGCTCCGGCGTCCGAGGAAATCCGTCCAGCAAAAAACCTTTTTTCGCGTCGGCCTTCGCGATCCGCTCCAGGACCATTCCAATCACAACTTCGTTCGGAACGAATTCGCCACGGTCCATCCGGCTCTTGGCTTCCAACCCCAGCGGGGTTCCTGCCTTGATGCATTCCCGAAGCATGTCCCCCGTCGAAATATGGGGAACGCCGAAGTCCAGCGACAACTTGGTCGAATGGACTCCCTTGCCGGCGCCGGGAGGACCCAGGAAAATGACTTCCAGACCCAAGCCGAGGCCGCTTCCGGGGATCAGGAGAACCGGCCGCGGATCCGGCCGCGCTTCATGAATCCCTCGTAATGCCGCATCAGCAGCTGGGATTCAATCTGTTTCATCGTGTCGAGCGCGACGCCGACGACGATCAACAGCGCCGTACCGCCAAAAAAGTCCGCAACCATGTTGGGAACCTTGAGCACCTTGGTCAACATGTCCGGGAATACGGCGATCAGCGCCAAAAAGACACCGCCCGGAAGCGTGATCCGGTTGATGATATAGTCAAAAAACTCTGCAGTAGGACGACCGGGCCGGACGCCGGGAATGAACCCGCCGTACTTCTTCATGTTGTCGGCCACGTCGATGGGATTGAAAGAGATGGCCGCGTAGAAATAGCAGAAAAACACGATCAAAAAGACGTACGGAACCGTATAGACCAAGTCGCCCGGGCGCAGCGACTGGGCGACCTGCTGAATCATCGGGTTGGGTAAAAAGGCCGCAACCGTGGCCGGAAACAGGATGATCGACTGCGCGAAAATGATGGGAACCACGCCGCCTTGATTCACCTTGAAGGGAATAAATGTGGCCTGGCCGCCGACGACCTTGCGGCCGACGATGCGCTTGGCGTATTGGACGGGAATTTTCCGCTCGCCCTGGGTCAACATGATGACGGCGATGATCGCCGCGATCATGATCACGACCATGAGGATCGCGACCAACGGGTCCATGGTGCGCTTGGAGGGATCCATCGGAGATACGGCGATGATGAGCTGCATGATGCCGGTCGGCATGTGCGAGAGGATTCCCGCCGCGATGATGAGCGACATGCCGTTGCCGATGCCTTTTTCCTGAATCTGCTCGCCCAGCCACATAATGAACGCGGTGCCGGTCGTAAGCGTCAGCACCGTCATGATCCGGAACATCGTTCCGGGGAACGGCACAATCTGCAGGCCGTTGAAGTGGGCCGGGTTTTCGAGCCAAAGCGCGATGAAAAATGATTGCATGATCGCCAGTCCGACGGTGCCGTAGCGCGTGTACTGCGTGATCTTCCGGCGGCCCATCTCACCTTCCTTGGCGAGTTTTTCGAGGTGCGGAATCACCACGGTCAGAAGCTGCATGATGATGGAGGCGGAAATGTACGGCATGATTCCGAGCGCAAAAATCGTGAGGCGCTGGATCGATCCGCCCGAGAACATGTTCATGATGCCGAACAGCGTTCCCTGACCCTGCGCCAGACGGTCGAAGAAAACCGCGAGCTTTGCGCCGTCAATGCCGGGAGTCGGCAGATGCGCGCCGAGACGGTAGACCACGAGCAGACCGATGGTGATCAGAATTTTCTTCCGAAGATCGGGCAGCTTGAAGGCGTTGGCGAAGGCGGAGATCATCGTCGGCTTACTTTACGATTTCGCAGGAACCGCCGGCCTTGGAGATCTTCTCGATGGCGGACTTCGAAGCGGCGTTGACCTTCACAGTCACGGCCGACTTCAACTCGCCTTCTCCGAGAAGCTTGACGGGAACGCGCAGCGAGCGGACGAGTTTCAGCTTGTGAAGCGCGGCTACGTCGTGCGTGCCCTTCGGCAGGCCGTTGAGCTCGCTCACGTTGAGAACCTGATAGCGGATGACTCCGCGGGCGCTGAAGCCGCGCTTGGGCATGGTGCGGATGATGGGCATCTGACCGCCTTCGAAGCCGGCGCGAGGACCCGGACCGCGCTGCAAGGAACCCTTGTGACCGCGGCCGGACGTTTTACCGTCGTTGGAGCCGGGGCCGCGTCCGACGCGCTTGACCGAGTGGGTCGCTTTCGGGTGGGGCTTCAGCTGATGCAAATAGCTCATAAACTCTCCTTAGATCCGGCTTTAGGAATTCTGATGGCTCAGCATCGACTTCAAGCCGCCCATCGTGGCGTGAACCACGTTGAGCGGAGTCTGCGAACCAAGTGATTTGGTGAGAATGTCTTTGATGCCGACGCATTCGCAGACGGCGCGCACGGCGGCGCCGGCGATCACGCCCGTACCGGGAGCAGCCGGTTTCATGAACACCTTGGCGGCTCCAAAATCGGCGGTCATTTCGTGCGAAATCGTCGTTCCGGTCAGCTTGATGTCGACCATGCGGGCCTTCGCATGCGAAAGACCCTTTTGAATCGCGTCCTGGACCTCGCGGGCCTTACCCACGGAATAGCCGATGCGGCCTTTGCCGTTGCCAACAATGACGAGCGCTGCGAAGGAAAAGTTCTTACCACCCTGAACGACCTTGGAAACGCGGTTCACGGCGACGACTTTCTCGATGAACTCGCCTTCCTGGGCCTTTTGACGGCGACGGACGGGTTTCTTGCCGCGCTTGCCGCGGCCGCGGTCGTCCTGGGAACGGGGCGCGTCCTGCTGGTCGGCGGCAGGCGCCGCGCTCAGACCGGCCGGCGCGTCGATGTTGGATTCCTTGGCGTTCTTCTTTTGCTCAGTCACGAATGGCTCCTGGTTATACGGTTCTAAAACTTGAGGCCGGCTTCACGCGCGGCATCGGCGAACGCCTTCACGCGGCCGTGAAATTGATAGCCGCCGCGGTCAAACACCACCGCAGAAATTCCGCTCTTCTTCGCCTTGGCTGCGAACGCCTGACCCAGCTCCTGCGCGCATTTGACGTTGCCGCGGGCCTTGGCCTTGGTCACAAACTCCTTGTCGCGGGTCGACAGCGAAAGGACGGTCTGCTGCTTGGAATCGTCCACCAGCTGGGCCTCGAGATGCTTCAGGCTGCGGAACACGGAAAGACGGAGGCGCTCGGGAGTGCCCGAGATTTTGCTCCGGATGCGCGCGTGGCGCGCGACCCGGTTGGAGATATCGACGGTTTTCTTTTTCATTATTTGGTCACCGATTTGCCAGCCTTGCGGCGGACGGTTTCGTCCGAGTAACGGACGCCCTTGCCCTTGTAGGGTTCGGGTTCGTAGTACGCGCGGACGACAGCGGCGAAGTGGCCCACCTGCTGACGGTTCACGCCTTCAATTTCGATGTCGGTCGGGGTCTTGCACGTGACTTTGATGCCTTCGGGAACTTCGACGACAACCGGGTGCGTGAAGCCGAGGTTCAGCGTCAGGGATTTGCCGGCGAGAGCCGCCTTGAATCCGACACCTTCAATGAGGAGCCGCTTCTGGAAGCCGACGTGGGTTCCCTTGATCATGTTCTGAATCACGCTGCGCATGGTGCCGTGCTTGACCTTGTCCTGGATCGAGTTCGACGGACGCTTCACGACGATCTGATTGTTCGCCGAAGCGACCGTGATCGGTTCCAGGATGACATGGCTGATCTTGCCCTTCGGACCTTCGACCAGCACCGCGGTCGGCTGGCACTGGACCTTGACTCCGGACGGGACTTGAATGGGTTTGTTGCCGATGCGTGACATGGTTACCAGACCTTTACGAGCACTTCGCCGCCGACGCGCTCTTTACGCGCTTCGGCACCAGACATAACGCCCTTGGAAGTGGATACGATGCAGGTTCCCAGACCGTTTAAAACGTTGGGAATCTCATCGGAGGATGAATAAATGCGCAGACCCGGACGCGAGATACGGCTCAGGCGGATGATCCGGCGGATGCGGACGTCCTTGGCCGAAGCGGGCGCCTGGAGGTAAACGCGCAGCTCACCCGCGCCGGCTCCGGCGACAGGTTTGAAGTCGTAGATGTAGCGTTCCTTTTTCAGAACCTTGAGAACCGAAACGGCCAGCTTGGAGGCCTTGATGTTGACCGAGCTCTTACCGGCTTTAACGCCGTTGCGGATGATGGTCAAAAAATCCGCGACTGAATCATGAATCGCCATGTCTTTACGTGCTCCCTTACCAGCTGGCCTTGACGACGCCCGGAACCAATCCCTTGGAGATTGATTCGCGGACACAAATTCTGCACATTTGAAAACGGCGCATAAAACCGCGGGGCCGGCCGCAGCGGGCGCAACGGTTGTAGGCCCGGGACGCAAACTTGGGCTTTTTCTTCTGCTTGAGAACGAGACAAGTCTTTGCCATGTTAGTTCAAACCTTCCAGCACCATGATTTCGTCCTTGCCGCGGAACGGAACGCCCAGAAGATAAAGCAGGTGCAGTGCTTCGTCCTTCGTTTTGGCCGTCGTCACGAACGTGATGTCCATGCCCTGCGCCCGCGTGATGCGGTCGGTCGGCACTTCCGGAAAAATGTTCTGCTCTTTGAGGCCCATGGAGTAGTTGCCCGTGTTGTCGAATCCACGGGGGCTCACGCCGCGGAAGTCGCGGATACGCGGGAGCGCCACGTTGAGGAGGCGGTCAACGAACTCGTACATGATCTTCTTGCGCAGCGTCACACAGCAGCCGACGGCCTGCCCCTGACGAACCTTGAAGTTCGAGATCGACTTCTTGGCACGGCGATAAACCGGCTTCTGACCCGTGATGAGGCCGAGGTCGCGCGCGGCCTCTTCCAGGATCTTGATGTCTTCCGTTGCCTTGCCGACGCCCATGTTGACGACGACTTTGGAGAGCTTCGGAACCTGCATCGGATTCTTGTATCCGAACTTCTTGGTCATCTTCGGAACGATGACATCGTGGTGCAGCTTTTCGATATTCGTGATCTTGGATTGTGTGTGTGCCATGTCGGTCCCTTATGGATGCTTAGTTGCGGCTCAGTTCCTGACCGCTCTTGGCGCAGAGGCGGGTTTTGGACCCGTCCGCGAGAATCCGGGTGCGGAAACGCACGCCGCGGCTCAGCTTATCGTTGTACAAAGCGAGATTCGAAAGATGGATCGAGGCCTCCGAGGTCAATTGACCCCCCTGAGGATTCTGCCGGGTCTTGCGGACGAAGCGCTTCACGAGATTCACGCCTTCGATGTACGCGCGCGAACCGTCCGGCGACAGACGCAGGACCTTGCCGCGCTTGCCCTTTTCTTTGCCGGAGAGAATGACGACCGAGTCGCCTTTGCGGATAGATAAAGACATGTTAGATAACCTCAGGTGCAAGAGAGATGATTTTCATAAAATCCTTGTCTCTCAGTTCGCGGGGCACGGGCCCGAAAATACGCGTACCGATCGGATTCTTCTGGTTGTCAATGATGACGATGGCGTTCGTGTCGAAGCGAAGCGTTGTTCCATCCTTGCGGCGGATCTTGCTCTTCGTACGGACGATCACGCCCTTGACCACGGTCCCGCGCTTCACGGTTGCGGTCGGAGTGGCTTCCTTGATGTTCGCGCTGACGACGTCGCCCACGCGGCCGGTCAGGGTGCCGTTGCGTCCGATGACGCCGATCATCGAGGCCTTTTTGGCGCCGGTGTTGTCGGCCACTTCGAACAGAGTTCTCATCTGAATCATGACGCATCCCCTCCCTGTGCCTGAGCCTGGGTTTGGACGTACTTCTGCTTCACAATGACGCGCTTGACGTCGCTATGGATCTTGACGAGGCTCCAGCGCTTCTCGCGCGACAAGGGACGACACTCGCGGATCGTGACGGTGTCGCCGATCTTGGCCTCGTTTTTCTCGTCGTGCGCCTTGTACTTCGTGCGCTTCACGACGACTTTCTGGAAGATCGGATGACGGAATTTGAACTGGGTCTGGACGACGATGGTCTTATCCATCTTGTCGCTGGTGACCACGCCGACGATCAGGCGCTTTCGGTTCAGGCGTTCGGCAGACTGGGCTTGTGCGTTCATGATTTTTTCTCGTTCTTGACGGTCATGATTTGTGCGATTTCTTTGCGGATCTGCCGCATCCGGTGCGGACGGTCCAGCTGCCCCACTTCGCGCTTCTGGGTCAGCTCGAACAACTCTTTGCGGAGCGCCGCGACCTTTTGGGTCAACTCGGCGGCGTCGTGCTGTCGTAAGTCTTTGGCTTTAACCAATGGCATGGTCGTTCTCCTAGGCGCTCGCGCCCGTGCGGGTCACGAAGCGGGTGCGTAAAGGAAGCCGGTAGGCGGCCAGACGGAACGCTTCACGGGCCAGCGCCGACGGAACTCCCTGGATTTCGAACAGGATACGGCCGCGCTTGATGACGGCGACCCAGAACTCAGGATTTCCCTTACCGCGACCCATGCGGGTTTCCGCAGGCTTCTTGGTGATGGGCTTGTCCGGAAAAATACGGATGAACACGCGACCGGACTTGATGTGGCGCTGCATCGCGACACGGGCCGCTTCGATCTGGCGGTTCGAAATCCAGCCGTTCTCCAGGCACTGGATCGCCGAATCTCCGAACGTGATCGAGGAGCCGCGGACCGCGAGGCCGCTGCGGCGTCCTTTTTGAACTTTTCTGAATTTGACGCGTTTAGGCAGCAGCATCTTCTTCTCCTGTTTCGACCGCTTCGGGAGCGGCGATCGCGGCGGGCGCGAAGCCTTCATCGCGGCGGCGACCGTCACGGCTGTCGTTGCGCGGTGCGCGCTTCAGCTGATCGTTCATCACGGCTTCCTGCTCTTCGAGCTGGTAGATATTCGGCCGTTCAACGTAATTTCCCTTGAAGAGCCAGACCTTGACGCCGATGACGCCGTAGGTGGTCTTGGCTTCGGCAAAACCGTAATCGATGTTCGCGCGCAGCGTGTGCAGCGGAATCGATCCGACGTGGTAGCCTTCCTGGCGCGCGATTTCGGATCCGCCGAGACGGCCTTTGGTGTAGAGCTTGATACCCTTCGCGCCGGCCTCGCGGGCCTGCTGAATGGCCTTCTTCATCGCGCGGCGGAACGACACACGCTTCTCAAGCTGAACCGCGATATTCTCGGCCAGAAGCTGCGCGTCGAGGTTCGGGTTCTTGATTTCGCGGATGTTGACCTGGATTTCCTTGCCGATCATCTTCATGATGGTATCGCGAAGGCGGTCGATATCCGCGCCGCGGCGGCCGATGATGACGCCGGGACGCGCGGTATAGATGTTCACGCGGACCTTGTCCGGCGAGCGCTCGATCTTCACGCGCGAAACGGAAGCGGATTTGAATTCCTTAAAAATAAAATCGCGGACTTTGAGATCTTCCAAGAGGTTCTTGGCAAACTCCTTCTTGCCGGCGAACCACTGTGAGTCCCAAGCCTTCGTGTAACCCAGGCGGAATGAGATCGGATTGACTTTTTGTCCCATGCTATTTCGACGCTCCTGCTAACTTGCGGGGTTTGGAAGCCGCCGACTTTTTGGGTGCTTCGACCTTGACTGCTTTTTTCTTATCGTCCTGCTTCGGCGCGGCGGGAGCGGCGGGAAGCGCTTTGATGCGGTCCAGCTCCACCACCACGTGGCTCAAACGCTTGCGGATTTCGCCGGCGCGGCCGAGGCTCATCGCGCGGAAACGCTTCATGATGCCGGCCTGATCGGCGTAAATCTTCGTGATCTTGAGGTCTTCGGCGGCAACCTGGTGCTGCTTCGAGGCTGCATCCGCCGCAGTCATGATCAGCTTCCGGATGATGCCGGAGGCCTTCTTGTGCGTGCGGTTGAGAATCGAATAGGCCTGCGGAACCGACTTGGCGCGGACCAGGTCGAGGACGTAGCGCATCTTGCGGGGCGCCATGCGGACAAAACTGGCTTGGGCTCTGGAAATCATCATCAACCTCTTATGTGAGCGACGTCGTCTGCTTGGTCATGCCGCCGTGAGCGCGGAAAGACCGCGTCGGGGCGAATTCGCCGAGCTTGTGCCCGACCATCTGCTCGTTCACGTAAATCGTCACGAAGCTCTTACCGTTATGAACCATGAAGCTCAAACCCACGAAATCGGGGGTCACCGTCGAACGGCGTGACCACGTCTTGATGGGCTTGTGATCGCGCTTCTCGCGCGCAGATTCAATTTTTTCTGCCAAATGGCCGTCGACAAACGGGCCTTTTTTAAGAGAGCGTCCCATTATTTAGGTCTC
Source organism: uncultured Planctomycetia bacterium (assembly GCA_964430735.1). GTDB lineage: Bacteria > Omnitrophota > Gorgyraeia > 2-02-FULL-51-18 > JAGOUK01 > JAGOUK01. The sequence goes on from CAYSFB010000003.1 coordinate 266,065, forward strand.
CGCTGAACGATGTAGCGATTGCTTTGTTTAGACTTTTTACGCGTATGCAGACCCTTGGCGAGAAGACCCCAGCGGTTACACGCCTGGCGTCCGCCCGAAGACTTACCTTCACCGCCGCCCATCGGATGGTCGACCGGGTTCTTCGCGACGGCGCGGGAGGCGGGACGCCATCCGAGCCAGCGGCTGCGACCGGCCTTGCCCCACGATTCGTTCTCGTGTTCGATGTTGCCGACTTGACCAACGGTCGCGACGCAGTTCAAGCGGACCAGGCGCACTTCGCCGGAAGGAAGCTTGAGATGCGCCATTTCGCCGTCCTTGGCCATGACGATCGCGTAGGCGCCTGCGGAACGGGCCATCTGGCCGCCGCGACCCTCGTACAATTCGATGTTGTGAATAAAAGTACCGGCCGGGATCTCGCGGATCGGAAGGCAGTTGCCGACCTGGGGCTCGATGCCGGAACCGGCCTGAACCTTGTCACCCTGCTTCAAACCGTGCGGGGCCAGGATGTAGCGAAGCTCTTTGTCCGGATACTCGACGAGCGCGATGCGGGCCGAGCGGTTCGGATCGTATTCGATGGACTTCACGACAGCCGGCGCGTCCGTGCGGTTGCGGCGGAAATCGATGATGCGGTAATAGCGCTTGTGGCCGGGACCGCGGCGGCGGGCCGTGACGCGGCCGGTGTTGTTGCGGCCGCCGAGACGACGCTTGGCTTCCATCAACGAACCCTGGGGGCGTGCTCCCTTGGTCAGCTCCGAAAAGTCCGAGATCGCCTTGTGGCGAAGGGTCGGCGTCGTGGGATTGAATGTTTTAACCGGCATGACTGGCTTCCTTAAATTAGACCGTTAAATCGATCTTGTGGCCTTCGGCCAGCTGAACGATCGCTTTTTTCTTCTCGGAAATATAACCCGCTTCGCGGCGGAGCACCTTGGGCTTGCGCGGCTGCACGAGCGTATTGACCTTGCTGACCTTGACCGAATAGATCTTCTCGACGGCCTGCTTGATCTCCTGCTTGTTCGCCAGGCGATCCACCTCGAACAGATACTTGTTCTCGGTCTCCGTGAGAATGAGGCCTTTTTCGGTTCTCAGAAGCTTCTTGATGATGTCGTAAACGGATTTCATGACTTCGAGGTCCCTTCGGATTTGAGACGCTTGAGCAGATTCTGATAACCTCCGCGGGTCATCACGCACTCGCGGCTGAACATCACGTCATGCGCCGAGACGCCGCGCGACTGGGACAGCGTGAGGTCGGAAATGTTGCGGCCCGAGCGCAGCGTCATCGCGTCGCGCTCTTCAGTGATCACGAGCGGCTTGTGCCAGCCGTACTGTTCGACGGTCTTGGAGCAGTCCTTGGTCTTGCCGGACTTGATCTTGAAGTCCTCGACCAGGTACAGAAGACCGTCCTTGGCCTTCTTCTTCAGAACGAGCGTCAGCGCCTGACGGAGAATCTGCTTCGGCAGCGCGTAGCTAAAATCTTTGGGCATGGGACCGAACGAGACGCCGCCCTTGATCCAGATCGGCGAGCGCATCGAACCATGACGGGCACGGCCGGTGCCCTTCTGTTTCCATGGCTTTTTGCCGGTACCGGAGACCATCGAACGGTCTTTGACCGCGCGGGTTCCCTGGCGGAAATTGGCCTGATAATAACGCTCGACCTGATACAGGATGTGGTCGTGATAATCGGCTTCGGCGATACGCGGGTCGAGCGCTTCACGCGAAGCGACCTTACCGTTGGTCCCGAGCACCTGGATCTCGAGCTTCTGTTCCGCTTTGGGGGTCTTGGCTTTGGGAGTCGTCATGGAATTCTCGTTTTATTTCTTCTTGACCGGCTTCTTGGCGGCGGCTTCCTTCTTCGCGGAGCCTCCCGACTTGGAGCGGTTGAGGTATTGGACGATGTCGATCTTCTGGCGCTTCAGCGCCTTGGTCACGGTCAGGATGCCGGTTTCGAAGCCGGGAACGGAACCGCGGACCAGGATCAAATTATCTTCTTTGTTCACGCCGACCACGAGCAGGTTCTGGACGGTGCAAACGCGGTCGCCCATGTGACCCGGCATGCGGTGCCCGGGCCAGGTGCGGGACGGGAACGAGGATGCGCCGATGGAACCGATGCGGCGATGGTGCATCGAACCGTGGGACTTGGGCCCCTGATGCATGTGATGGCGCTTGATCATACCGGCGAAGCCCTTGCCGAGCGAGCGGCCGTGCACGTCCACAAAGTCGCCTTCGGCGAACATTTCGGCGTTGATTTCCTGGCCGACCGTGTAAGCCTTGGCTTCTTCGGCGGTCACGCGGAACTCGCGGAGAATGCGCGAAGGCGCAACATTGGTCTTCTTGAAGGAAGCCGACTGCGCCTTGTTCAGATGCTTTTCTTTGGCCTCGCCGTATCCGATCTGGATGGCGGAATAGCCTTCCTTCTCGGGCGTGCAGATCTTCGTGACGCGGGCCGGACCGGTCTTAATGACGGTCACGGGCCAGAATTCACCGACCGGATTCAGGGTCTGGGTCATGCCCACTTTTTTGCCAATCACACCGATCATGTTACTTGATCTCCACGTCGACGCCCGCGGGAAGATCGAGCTTCTTCAAAGCGTCGATGGTCTTGCCGGTCGGGTTCATGATGTCCATCAAGCGCTGATGGGTCTTAAGCTGAAACTGCTCGCGGGACTTCTTGTCGATGAACGACGAGCGATTCACGGTAAAAATCTCCCGCTTCGTGGGAAGCGGAATCGGGCCGATGAGCAGAGCGCCTGTCCGCTTGGCCGTTTCTACGATTTCCTTCGCGGACTGGTCCAACAAACGATGGTCAAACGCGCGAAGTCGGATACGGATCCGTTGTCCGGTGCTGGTTTTTGGGGAAGACATTACTTCAAGATCTCCGTGATAACGCCCGCGCCGACGGTCCGTCCGCCTTCGCG
>CAYSFB010000004.1:0-33333 GCA_964430735.1 uncultured Planctomycetia bacterium
GTCTATGCCGATCCGAATGCGGCCTACGCTGATCCCAACGCAGCCTACGCGGATCCCAACGCAGCCTACGCGGATCCCAATGCAGTCTACGCGGATCCCAACACAGCCTATGCCGACCCGAACGCAGCCTATGCGGACCCCAACGCAGTCTATGCCGACCCGGGCGCACCGCTCGCTGACGCGAATGACGTTGCTCCCGCGGAGCCTGCGGCTGCTCCTGAAGAAAAATCAGAAAGTGACAAAGTTAAAGAGATTTTGATGTCCGTTTCCAATGAAACGCTTGCCGGAACCAAGTTGAAGATCAAGATGCTTGATACTCAGGGTCGCCCTGTCAATGCAGCCCAATCCATCTTTGGAAACAGCAATGGAAGCAGCAATGGTCATGGAAACGGGCACGAGGTTCCGCAGCTCACTGCGGTTGAACTCAAAAAAATCAAATATGCCGTGATTTCGGCCTCCCAGGCTGCAAGCGGTCCGCTTTTTTCGGAGATCACACAACTGACCGCTCAGGACCTGGCTAGTTTTTCGGCGGATCCGTCCCAATGCGTGAATACCCGCTGGACGATGAAGTTTCCGGGAATTCTGATCGAGTCCGGGCTTCGCATCGAAACCCGACTGCTGGTCTATCTCACCGCCCTGGTCTATCAATACCCGACGGAAGAATTGACCCAGGATTCCTGGAATTTTGCGGTTCACTGGACGCAGCAGGTCTGCGAGCGCATTCGGCAGGATCTTGAGGCGCGCGGGTTTGCGGGAGAGTGCACCGCCGCCGCGGTTGAAGAGGTTCCTGCCGACCGGACGGACTATGAGTGGACCTGTATCGGTTTTTCCGTCGAGGGTATCGGAAACTTTTCCATTGATCTGAAATTTAAGACGCTCAAACCCGTTATTGTTCCAACCGCCGCCTCACTGTTCGAATAGCCATCCGGAGCAAAGATGGATCCAAACCGTAAACGAGCTGTCAGTCAGGAGCTGGGAATACCCGTCGAGGTATACGAAGAACTTTTGACTGACTACTTCAAAGACGGCAGCGAGCGCATCGCGTTGCTTGTGGAGGCAGTCGGACGGAACGATCTGTCTGCGGTTGCCGAAACAGCCCATGCACTCAAAGGCTCCTCTCAAAATCTTCGCATCACGGATATTGCCGAGCTGGCGAAGCAGCTTGAATCAGCCGCCAAATCGGGCCGGCCCGCCGACCTGATTCAAGAGATTCTTCTTAAGCTGACGAGCGTCTGGAAGCATGCCATTGAATGAGCTGATTCTGGGCTGGCGCGTCGATATTCTTGCCGCTCTGATACTGATTCCCGCCACGGTCCTTCTGGTTTTGTACGACATCCGGCACAGGCGATGGCGTGTCAGCCGTCACATCCTTTCATACATCGCGATGGTTACGGCTGTCATCACCATGTCTGCGGTCTCAATGATGGAGCTGGGTTCACGCAAAATTCAGAGCGATCTCTCTTACAAAATGCTCGGATATGCCAGGGAGTGGGCGGACCGGTTTTCCGCGATGGGCCACGCCCAAATATCAGCCTCCACTCCACCGGATGACGGTCTCTATCTCTCGATGATCGAGGCTGAAAAAAACTGGCTCCGGGCCCATCCCGATGTGAACGACGTTTATACGATGCGGTACGCCCGTCACGGCAAAGTTCATCTGATCGTCGATTCCGAAACAGACTACGACCGGAACGACGTCTATGAAGGCGACCGGGAAATGCGCACCCAAATCGGTGAAGAGTACGAGCCGAACCCCAGTATTCTGACGGCGCTATCCGGAGCGGAGATGTTTGACCGCATCCCTTACCGGGACCGTTGGGGAAATTGGGTCTCTGCGTATGTTCCGATCCGTGACGAACAGGGGAAGGTGGACGGGGTGGCAGGAATTGATCTCGACGCTTCCGGAATGATGAGCCGCATTCTGTTTGTTCACGCCGTTGTGGCGTTCGCCGGTGTCTTATTCGCATTTTTATATGCCTGCATGTGCGTGTTCAGGAGCCGGAACGACGGCCGGGATCGGATCGGCGGACGCCGGTTCACGCCCTGGGTCGTGGCGATCAGCGGAATCCTGATCTCGGCATCGGTCGCTTATATCGTCATGGAGGGGATTCGGGAGGCGGAACGAAGCCGTTTCGAGGTCATGTGCCAGCGGTTTGCGGAGGAAGTTGATTCCGCGTTCGTCGCCGTGGCCAAAGCGCTGGAAACGTCCAGAGGGCTGTTTTATGCATCCAAATCCGTTGAACGCGGCGAATGGCGGGCATTTGTCCAGTCGATCAGTTTGAGGGATTACCCGGGCGCGCTGGGATTCGGCGCGATCCGCCGTTTGACGAGAGCCCAGTTGCCCGACTATCTGGCAGAAACCCGGTCGGACGAGCGCCCCGGATTTGAGATCAAAGGCCTGGGCGACGACGAAAAGATCTATCCGATCACATTCATCGAGCCATTGGATCAAAATCTTCCGGCCGAAGGTTTTAATATCGCTTCCGAAGTGTTTCGCCGCGAGGCCGCCGAGGAAGCGATGCGGACGGGTCAGGGGCGTTTGACGCATCGGGTGCATCTGGTCCAAGACCGGCAGGTAAAACGGGCCGGGTTTTTATATTTGATGCCGGTTTATAAAAAAGACGCCGACCTTTCGACGGTAAAAAGCCGGGAAGCGGCATGCTTTGGCTGGGTGTATTCGCCCATTAAAGTCGATCCCATCATCCAGTCCAGTCTTGATGAACTTCCTCCCGGAATCGAGTTCCAGCTCGCCGACATCTTCCAGGGGAAGGCCGAGCCGCTTTTTGACTACCGGGAGCCGCCCCAGTCCAAGTTCAGCGTATTGGGAATCCGGCCGTTTACGCAGAGCATTTATCTGCAAATCGGCGGCAGGTCCTGGCATATCATTTTTAATTCGAATGGACAGTTTTCGCCCGGATGGCTCTTGATGCTGCCGTGGACCGCTCTTGCAATCGGTCTTTTTATCACCGCTCTCTGTGTGGTGCTCGTGCTGACGCTCAGCCGGCAACGCCAGGAAGCGCTCTCCATCGCCGAGCAGATGACGCGGGAGTTGCGCGAAGCCAAGGAGCACGCGGATCAGGCCAAAATCAAGGCGGATGAGGCGAACCGGGCCAAAAGCGAGTTCCTGGCCAATATGTCGCACGAGATCCGCACGCCGCTCAATGCCGTGATCGGATTTTCGGATCTTCTCAAGCATACGCCGCTGACCCATGAGCAAGGCGACTACATCGAGACCGTTCAGCAGAGCGGACACCACCTTTTGTCGATCGTCAATGACGTGCTGGATATGGCCAAAATTGAGGCCGGCCGCGTCATTCTCGAGAACATTTCTTTTGATCTGCACAACCTGCTCCAATCCTGTCTGAAGATGATCGAGTCCCGGACGAATAAAAAACTGGTCAGAATTGAGTTCGAATATCCCGAGTCGCTGCCGAGGTACTTTTATGGCGATCCGACGCGACTTCGGCAGGCGATCCTGAATCTGTTGGGAAACTCGGCCAAATTCACCTCCGAAGGGTTGATCCGGTTAAGCGTCCGCACGTCCGCATCCATGCGGGCGGACGCCGGGAAGCCGATGCCGGTCATGATTCATGTCAAAGACACGGGGCCCGGCATTCCGCAGGACAAGCTGAGCGAAATCTTCAAGGCCTTTGTGCAGGTGGACGGCAGCATCACGCGCAAATTCGGAGGCACCGGTCTGGGGCTGTCGATCACCAAAAAACTCCTGGAGCTCATGGGCGGACGGATCACGGCCGAGTCCGAGTCCGGCAAGGGGACCGAATTCATGATCACCTTGCTTTTAAAAGTGTCCGATGCGACCCATCATCCGAGCATTGCGCAGTTCCCTCCGGCCGCCGGACTCCAGGGTAAGCGGTTTGTGATCATCGGCCAACCCGAGTGTTCTGATCGACTCAAGGGCATATTGGGCGCCGCGGGGGGCCGTGTGCAGGGTGAGTTTGAGAACGTGGATGGCTTTGCACGGTGGAGCGGAGGCCTTTCGGTGCTGGACCAACCGGAGCTGGTTCTTATCCGAGCGTTTGCGGGAGGCTCCGGCGTTGAAGGCGTCCGGAGCATCAAGAGCTCTGAAGCGCGGGGGGCGAAGGTCATCGTCCTGAGTTCCGAGCCTGCTCCCGGGCAGGCCAAGGAGGCTTCGGACGCGGGAGCCGAGGGATACCTTTCGGAACCGTTCAAGGACGAGGAGTTGGTCAAAATCGCGGGGCTGTTGATGAGTCCGAACCAGGCGCCGATCTCGATCGTTACGCGTCACACGGCAGAGGACGCATCGCTTGCCGGGATGAAAGTCCTGGTGGCTGAAGACAATCCCGTGAATCAAAAATTGATCCGGCTGATGCTCGCCAACAAGGGTGTCGATGTCGAGGTGGTGCCCGATGGGCAGGAGGCTGTCGACCGCCTCAAGCAGCAGCGCTACGATCTGTGTTTGATGGATATGCAGATGCCCCGGATGGGCGGACTGGAAGCGGCGCGTATGATCCGCGGTGAGTTGAAGCTCCGGATTCCCATCATCGCACTGACGGCCAACGCCTTCAAAGAAGACCGCGAAGAGTGTCTGGCGGCGGGAATGGACGACTTTTTATCCAAGCCGATCAACTCAGAAAAGTTGTTCGAAGTCATCCGGCAGATTCAAAGGCCGGCCCTTTAAAAAGATTACAGCCGGGTCGCGGCGGCCGCTGCGAATTCGGTCAATGCGGCTTCGGTCGCCGGGAAGTCGATGCACGCGTCGGTGATGCTTTGGCCGTAGTTCAGCGGCTTGCCGGGGACGAAGTCCTGGCGGCCGGCGACGAGGTGGCTTTCGATCATAACGCCTAAGATATACGGGGAACCCGCCCGCAGCTGCTCGGCCACGCTCTTGAGGACCTTGGGCTGGTTGTTGTGGTCCTTGCTCGAATTGGCGTGGCTGCAATCGACCATGAGGCGCGAATTGAGCTTGGCGGCCGTGAGGCGGTCCCCGGCAGCATTGACGCTCGCCGCGTCGTAGTTGGGGCCTTTTTCGCCTCCGCGGAGAACAACGTGGCAATGAGGGTTGCCCATCGTGCGGATGACGGAGTTGCGGCCCTGCTCATCAATCCCGATAAAAGCATGCGGATGGCTCGCCGACTGCATCGCGTTGATCGCGACCGTGAGGCCGCCGTCCGTTCCGTTCTTGAAGCCGACCGGCATCGAAAGGCCGGAGGCCATTTCGCGGTGGGTCTGACTTTCGGTGGTGCGGGCGCCGATGGCGGCCCAGCTGATCAAATCCGAAATATACTGCGGCGTGACCGGGTCGAGCGCTTCGTTGGCCGCGGGGATGCCGAGCTTGGTGATGTCGAGCAGGATCTTGCGCGCCAGCGGCAGGCCGTGGGCGACATCGCAGGAGCCGTCCAGATGCGGGTCGTTGATGAGCCCCTTCCAGCCGACGGTCGTGCGGGGCTTCTCGAAATAGACGCGCATGATGATGAACAGTTCCTTTTTGAGCTTCTCGCGCAGGGGAGCCAGACGCTTGGCGTAATCCAGCGCGGCGGCGGGATCATGGATCGAGCAGGGGCCGACGACGACCAGGGCGCGCTTGTCGCGTCCGGTGAGGATGTCGACCACTTCCTGGCGCGACTTGGCGACGAACTGTGAGCCCTCTTCCGACAAGGGCAGCTCCGCCTTGATTTCGGCGGGCGAGGGAAGGGGGTCGATGCCGGTGACGCGCAAATTGTAAGTTTTCATGAGAGCTCCGGTGGTTCCGTTGGAGGGGCTATTCTGAATGAACGGGGCCGATTTGACAAGGGTTGGAGGGCCTCCTAAACTGAGACCGGAGGACATCCCCGTGAATGCTTGGTTTAGGCTGGCGTCGTTTTTCATGATGGTCGCGGTGGCGCTCGGCGCCTTCGGAGCCCATGGTCTCCGAGGCCGTCTCACGGACGGCCTGTTTCAGGTCTACCAGACAGCAGTCCTTTACCACATGGTCCATGCGCTGGGCCTCTTCGCCGTGGCTTGGGCCTGGTCCCACAAGCCGTCTCCGTCCGTTCGATTCGCCGGCATCGCGCTCGCCTCGGGTATTCTTATCTTCTCGGGCAGCTTGTACATCCTCGCAGTAACCGGAGCGCGCTGGCTCGGAGCGGTCACGCCGATCGGCGGTCTGTGCTTCATCGCCGGCTGGGCAACGCTGGCATTTTTTACTTTTCATCATTCCAAAAAATAATGGCCGGACGCCTGCTCGTCATGGGAGATCTGCACGGCGCGTACCGCGCGCTCGAGCAATGTCTTGAGCGCTGCGCGTTCGACCCGCAGACCGACCGGTTGATCCAGCTCGGGGACGTTTGCGACGGGTGGCCTGAGGTCGGCGCGTGCATCGACCGCCTCGCGGCGCTGCCGAACATGGACTTGATCCTGGGCAATCACGACGTCTGGGCGCTGCGTTGGGCCAAAAGCGGGCATGCTCCGCCCGACTGGACGCTTCAGGGCGGACAGAACACGATAGCGTCGTACGCCTCGCACCCGGACGGCCGGATGCCGGACGCGCATATCACGTTTCTCGAGTCTGCCAAGCCTTGGCTCGAAATTGACGGCAGAATCTTCGTTCATGCCGGCTTAGACCCCGAGAAGCCCATGGCGGATCAGGACCTTGACGTGCTGGTGTGGGACCGCGAGCTCGTCCGCCGCGCCTCCGAGACGACAGAAAAATTCCTGCCGTTCGACGAAGTGTATGTCGGACACACGCCCACCCGTTATGTCGGCGGCGGCACGCTGCCGGTCTGTCTGGCCGGCCTCTGGATGGTCGATACGGACGCCGGCATGCTCGGCAAGCTGACGATCCTCGACACCGCCACCAAGGAGTCCTGGCAATCGGATCCCGTGAGATCGCTTTATCCCGGCGTGTGCCCGCGCGAAGCCGCGAGCGGCCGCTGGGAGGCGGCGCAAAAATGACAAATAAGAAAATGCGGAACGCATGGCTGTTTGTAACCTCCCTGTCAGCGGCTGCGGTGATGACGGCATGTCTCACCGGGTCCGCGGTTGCGGATACGATTTATCTCAAGCGCGGCGGCAGTCTGAACGGCAGGATTGTCGAAGGCGAATCGACGATCGAGCTTCGTATGGACGGCGGCAGCGCGACGTTTAACAAGAACGAGATCGAGCGCATCGAAAAGAACGACTATCATCACGAAGCGGGCAAGAACGGCGTTTCCGGCACGCTCTCCCGCCTCGGAGCCAAAGCCTCGCACGAGGCCGGCAAGGCCAAACAGCGCGCGCAGGATGTTTTTGACTTCGAGTGACCCATTCCTCCTTCCGCTTCATTCGGGCACACGTCTGGGGTCTTCCAGCAGATAGCTGATGTCCTGTTCTCCGGCGCCGAACTCTTCGGCGACCGCGATCAGCTCCCGGCACTTCTCGTACTCCTCGCGGATCAGGGCTTCCCGAAGGTAGAGCAGGGCAGTGAGCACGACCGGGTGCTTGGCGCGCGCGGCGGCGCGGACGGCACGGGGGGCTCTGGTGAGAGACTTCATATGGACCTCCTTGTTGGTTAAGTTCGAACTGCCTGAAAAACAAAAAACCCACCGCCCCGAAGGGTGGTGGGTTGTGTTGGAATCTTTTTAGGACCGGACGCTTAGCTGACTAGACTCCCTCCTGCACAACCCACCTGGGCATGCCAAATGCTTTTAAAGCACATGACACACGGCATTGCCGCCGCCTGATATCGGCGGAGCGTTACCTGCGTAGCGGTCGAGTTGAGTTTGAGAGTCTGTTGCTTCATATTTTTTGAACCAGGTCCGAGTGTAGATCAGAGCGATCGTGAATTCAAGGTTTTATTTTAATAAAAAGTAAGCATAAATTATCAAAACTGAGTATAGGAACTATTTTTGGCCGGAACCTTGATTTTTTGTTAAAAATGTATATTATTGTTAAATAGAGTCGACTGATAATAGCTTATATTTAGGAGACCCATGGCCACTCACACCGATTCTTCCTTCCGCGAGAGCGTCAACCGGATGTTCGATCAGGCGGTCAAATGTTTGAACCTCCCCAAAGGTGTCTGCGATTACATGAAGACCTGCCAGTCGGTGTATCAGGTCTCGTTCCCGATCCGGATCGGTGACGGATATGAGGTGTTCCATGGCTGGCGTGCGGTTCACAGCGAACACCGGATGCCCGTCAAAGGAGGGATCCGCTACTCGCCGGACGTATCACAGGAAGAGGTGGAGGCGCTGGCGGCGCTGATGACGTACAAGTGCGCTCTCGTCAACGTCCCGTTTGGCGGCGCCAAGGGCGGCCTTTGCATCAGCCCCAAGAAATACACGGAAGACCAGCTCGAGCGCATCACCCGGCGCTTTACGGCGGAATTGGCGAAAAAAGGGTTTATCAGCCCGAGTCTGAACGTACCGGCGCCGGACATGGGCACCGGTCCGCGTGAAATGGCCTGGATGGCCGATACGTACCGGCACCTGTATCCGCACGACATCAACGCGATCGCCTGTGTGACCGGCAAGCCGGTGACGCAAGGGGGTATACCCGGCCGCAACGAGGCGACGGGCCGCGGCGTGCAGTACGGCTTGCGCGAGTTTTTCCGCCATGCGGAGGACATCAAAAAAGCGGGATTGCAGGGGGACCTGGAAGGCAAAACGGCAGTCGTTCAGGGACTCGGCAATGTCGGATACCATGCGGCGAAGTTTTTGTCAGAAGAAGACGGCGTCAAGATCATCGCGATCATCGACCGCGACGGCGCGATCACGGATCCGAACGGCCTGAATGTCGAAGCGGTGAAGGAGCACATCAAGAAAACCGGCGGCGTGTCGAACTTCCCCGGAGCCAGGACGGTGGCGGACGGGTTGTCGGTGCTCGAGATGGAATGCGACATCCTGATCCCGGCCGCGATGGAGAACCAGATCACGAGCCAGAACGCTTCGCGGATCAAAGCGAAGCTCATCGCCGAGGCGGCGAACGGACCCGTGACGTTCGAGGCGGACGCGATCCTCAATCAGCGCGGGATCACGATCATTCCGGACTTTTATCTGAACGCGGGCGGCGTGACCGTATCGTACTTCGAATGGATCAAAAACATCACGCATATCCGTTTCGGCCGGATGGAGCGCCGGTATGACGAGGCGAAGGGGTTATCATTCGTGGAGGCCCTCGAAACCCTGACCGACAAGACGGTCCCGGTCAAATTGAGAAAAGAGATCTTCCGCGGGGCAGACGAGCTGGATCTGGTGCGGTCCGGGCTGGACGACACGATGCGCGAAGCGTATCAGGAGATCCGTGAGACGATGAAGCGGTTCCCGCAGGTGTCGGATCTCCGGACGGCCGCCTTCATCACGGCGATCGAGAAGATCTCGCGCACGCACATGGAAATGGGAATTTAAGGGGGTACTGTCATGGCTTGGCTGGATCAATTGCTCATCAAGGTCAAGGAAGCGGGGGCGTCGGATCTGCACTTTTCATCCGGACTCCCTCCGATGTACCGCGTCGACGGATCGATGAAGATCATCGAAGGTTTTCCGGTGACGCCTCCGGCTGAAGCGCGCAAGCATCTCCAAGAAATCGCGCCGGAGAGCAATTGGAAGGAGTTCAACGAGATCCACGATACCGATTTCGCGTATCCGATCGAGGGGATCGGCCGTTTCCGCGCCAATTACTTCGAGGAGCTGCGCGGACCAGGCGGCGTGTTCCGCCTGATTCCGTCCAAAATTCCGACGCCGGCCGAGCTGAACCTGCCCAAGGCGATCCTGGATCTTTGCACGCTTCAGAAGGGCCTGGTGCTGGTGACGGGTCCCACCGGAAGCGGTAAGTCGACGACGCTGGCGGCCATGATCGACCAGGTGAATTCGACGCGCGACGAGCACATCATCACGATCGAAGACCCGGTCGAATTCGTGTACACGAACAAGCAATGCCTCGTGAACCAGCGCGAAGTGCACCGCCACACCGAGAGCTTTAAAAAAGCGCTGCGCGCGGCGCTGCGTGAAGACCCGGACATCGTGCTCGTCGGCGAATTGCGCGATCTCGAAACGGTCGAAATTGCCATCGAAACGGCCGAAACGGGGCATTTGGTGTTCGGCACGCTGCACACGACGACCGCCAGCTCCACCGTGAACCGCATCGTCGACCAGTTTCCGGCCGACCGCCAGCGGCAGATCCGGACCATGCTGGCCGATTCGCTCAAAGGGGTCATTTCCCAGACGCTGTGCAAGCGCATCGGCAAGGGCCGTGTCGCCGCGCAGGAAATCCTCATCGTCAATTCGGCCGTATCCGCCAATATCCGCGACGGCAAGACCCATCAGATCATGAGCGCCATCCAGACCGGCAAGAATCAGGGGATGCAGTCGCTCAACGACGCGCTTCTGAGCCACGTGCTGTCCGGGATCATTTCGCCCGAAGAAGGGCTGGTCCGGGCCATCGACCGCCAGGAGATGCGGCAGAAATACCTGCACGCCGGGGTGAAGGTCAAAATCGCCGAGGAGCCGATCGACTCGTAATCTCCCCAAATCGAGTATAATGTCCCCTCGTTATACTCCGATGAATAAACGCGTATCCCTCATAGCTCTCTTCCTGATCCTGCTGGCCGTGGCCGCCATTTCCGCCAAGGTGCTGATCGGCGACCGTTCGCCGGCCGTGCCCGCGGAAGGCACCTTCCACCGCTGCTCCTTTGCCATCAACGTCACAGGCAAGGAGCAGGCCGCGCGCGTGAAGATGTACCTGCCCAAGGACAATGAGCGGCAGACCATCTACAACGAACACCTTGATCACGAAGGCTTCCAGATCGAAATCAAGCAGCGCAACGTTTCCGAGAACCGCCAGGCCGCCTGGCGCGCGGGACTTCTCGAAGGCCCGCGCACGATCCAGTACAACTTTGCCTGTCAGCTTCAAGAGAACCGCTTCAAAATCAATCCCGACACCCAGCTCACCGACAATCCTTATGCGGATTATCCGCACGAGATGCAGATCTGGCTCGACCCGTCCAAATACATTCAATCCGACAGCCGCACCATCCGCCACACGCTTTGGAAGGTGACGGGGAATTCCCGGAACGTCTCCAAAGTCGTCGGCAAAATCTATGCGTTTGTGCGGGGTGAGATCGAATACAAGTCGGAAAAAGGCAGCAAAGACGCCCGTTCGACGTTGGCGGCGCTGGAAGCTGACTGCGGCGGCAAGGCGCGGCTTTTTTGCGCACTGTCGCGCGCGGCCGGGATACCATCCCGCATCGTCGGCGGCATCATCATGGATACGGGGACGAAAAAGATCTCGCATGTATGGGCTGAAAACTACATCGACGGTCAGTGGGTCCCGTTTGACGTCGTCAATAATTTTTATGCAATGATTCCGGACAATTATTTGGAAGTGTACCGGGGGGACGTGTCGCTTTTCCGTCATTTCGGCGTTGACCAATTCAATTACTCTTTTACGATCACGCCCGAGCGGGCGCGGCCGTCAGAACATCCCTGGTCGCTCTACGTGCTGCCCGTCCGGACCCACGGCTTCGTCCACTTTCTTCTTTTGATCCCGATCGGTGCCCTCGTGATCGCGTTTTTCAGAACGATCATCGGAATCCCGACCTTCGGCACGTTTGCGCCGATTTTGCTGGCGGGCGCGTTCCGGGAAATCTCGGTCCCGACAGGGCTCGCGTGCCTGTTCATCATCATCGTGACCGGCCTTATCCTCCGCCTTATTCTTGACCGCATGTATATCCTCGGCATTCCGCGTTTGTCGATCATCCTGACCTTCGTGGTGATCATGGTACTGGCGCTTTTTGTTTTTAGCGTCCGGTTCAGCCAGGACAAGATTCTGTATTTCTCGTTCTTTCCGATGATCATCATGACGTGGATGATCGAGCGCTTTTCGGTCGCGCAGATCGAAGACGGGGCGTTCACTGCGCTGCAGACGGCCGGCGGCACGGCATTCTTGTCCGCGGTGCTGTACGGCATCTTCGGCATCCCGGCGCTCCGGCACAACCTTTTTGCCTACCCCGAAATTCTGCTCATCATCATGGGGCTTCTGCTGCTCCTCGGCCGTTATACCGGGTACCGCCTCATGGAATTGATCCGGTTCCAGGACCTCGCCCGCGTGATCGGACGCGAGCGGGACCGGGACGGCCGGCGCGGAGGCAAAACCGGCTCGGGCGGTTCATGATCGGACCCTGGACGCTCCGCAAGCTCGGCGTGCTCGGCATGAATCAGCGCAACGCCGGCTACATTCTCCGCAACAATCCCCGCAACCTGTATCCTCTCGTCGACGACAAGCTCAAGACCAAAGACCTCCTGCTCAAGCACCGGATCCCGACACCCCCCGTTTACGCGAAGATCGAACGCGCGCATGACCTGAGGCCGCTGTTGGCCCGCCCGGACTTTCCGCTCGACTTCGCGCTCAAGCCCGCCCGCGGCGCCGAAGGCCGGGGCATCATCGTGATCACCGGCAAGCGGCACGGCTTCTGGGAAAAGGCCAGCGGCGAAAAACTCTCCATCGACGACATCGAGTACCACGTCGTGAACATCCTGGCCGGGCTTTTTTCGCTGGGCGGCGAAGATGACCGCGCGATCCTCGAATACCGGGTCAAAAGCCATTCGGCCTTCGCACCGCTCGTGTACCGCGGCGTGCCGGACGTGCGCATCATCCTGTACCGCGGCGTGCCGGTGATGTCGATGCTGCGGCTGCCGACGCGCCATTCCGACGGCAAGGCCAATCTCCATCAGGGCGCGGTCGGCGCCGGCGTCGACATGGCGACGGGGCGCACGCGCGGCGGCGTCTGCCGCAACCGGCTCATTGACCGGCACCCGGACACCGGACAGCCCATCGAAGGGCTTCAAGTTCCGTTCTGGCCGGCGCTTTTGGACATCGCGGTGCGGACGCTTCCGATTTTTGGTTTGGGTTACATGGGCATCGACTTCGTGGTCGACGAAACGCTCGGGCCCCTCATCCTCGAGCTCAACGCGCGCCCGGGTTTGAGCATTCAGCTGGCCAACCGCCAGGGGATCACCCCGCGGCTGGACGCGATCGACCGCTGGGCGGACGCGCTCCGGTCGGACGAGGAGCGGTTGCAGGGCTTCGAGGCAAAACTGGCGCTCGTCAACCGTCTGGAGGAGGCCCGATGAAAAAGCTGGCTGTGATGTTGTTGCTGGCGTGCGGATGCGCGGCGGCTCCGGGTTCGGCTTTTGCTTCGGCGGACGCGTTGCCGGCGCCGTCCGGAATCGAGGGCGGCTGGAGCGATTTTGCGTCCCGCGAAGGCAGCGACATCGGCTTTGTCGACGCGCTCACGGCGATCACCGACAAGGCCTCCCGGGATCTTTTCGGAACACCGGTCGACCGCGAAGCCTTGCGCCGCTGGATCCGGGACGTGGCCTGGAAAGTCCGCAGCCAGATCGTTGACGGCGGAGCACGCGAAACAGCCGAAGCGTTCCGGCACGCATTTTTCACCGTGGAAGGGTTCTCCGCGGACCTCGACTTCGCGGCCCGCGCCGAACCGGCAACGACGGTGCTCAGCTCGGTGATCCAAAATAAGAACGGGATGTGCTTGAGTCTGTCGCTTTTGTACCTGGCCGTGGCGGATGAGGCGGACCTTCCGGTGTACGGGGTTTCGGTTCCGACCCATTTCTTCGTCCGCTACCAGTCCGGCAAGGACCGTTTGAATTACGAGACGCTCGACCGCGGCGGAACGGCCCGCTCCGACAGTTTTTATTACAAAAAATTCTTCGTCCGGAAGGGCGAGCCGTTTTACATGCGGAACCTGACCTTCAAGGATTCGCTGGCCGTTTACCTGTCCCAGCTGGCGGCGCTGTACACGCGCGCGGGCAAGCCCGAGGGCGCGCTGGAGCTGCTGGACGCGGCGCTCAAAGCCAGTCCCAACGACCCCGAGATCCGGACCAACCGGGGTGTGGTGCTGTGGGCGCTGGGCCGGAAGGCGGAAGCGATCGATTCCTGGCGTTCGGCGATCGTACTGGATCCGTACGACGACAATGCGCACTTCAACCTGGCGGCCGGCCTTTCGGACCGGGAGCAGTGGCTCGAAGCGATATATCATTTTGACGAAGCGATGCGGCTCGGCCACGGTTATGACCTCAAGCTGCTGCGCAAGCTCGAGCCGCACCGGCCCGACGCGCTCTATGCCCGCGCCCCGCGCGGAGAAAAAGCCGCTTCATGACCCGCAAGCCGGAACCTGGCTCCGACCAGCCCAAGTTCAAACGCAAGATGTTCAGCACCAAATACATTCCGCACGAGCGCCGCGGCAACCGCGTGGTGCTGGCGGTGCTCTTCATGTCGCTCCTGGTCGCGATCGTGATGCGGCAGTGGGTGATCGGCTCGGTCGCGATCGAGGGGTTGAGCATGTACCCGACGCTGAAGCATGGGGATCGCTTTTTGTTTCATCGCTGGCCGTATTGGAGCGGCGGGCCCGAACGAGGGGATATCGTGGTGATTCGCGACCCGTTGGATTCGGTTCTAGAAATCAAACGTGTGGTCGGACTTCCCGGAGACATCGTCCAAGTCCGCGACGGTTATGTCCGGATCAACAAGCGGCCGCTGACCGAACCGTACCTGGATCCGGCTGTACGGACCGATTCCGGCGAGCAGGGGCTGAAGGTGATCCTGGTGCCGGAGGACCGCTACTTCGTGATGGGCGACAACCGGCCGGTGAGCCGCGACAGCCGCACCTTCGGCCCGGTCCGCCGCCGGCATATCCTTGGAAAAATCTTTCACCCGTCCGAAAAGTTAAAGGCCGTTCTGTCGGAAAAACCCGACGTCCAGGTCACGCTTCCGCTGCCGGAGAAAAAATCGTGACGCGCGACGCGATTCTGGCGATCGACTGCGGGACGACGGGGAACCGGGCGATCGTCTTCGACCGCCGGCAACACACCCTGGCCTCGGCATACCGGGAATTCACGCAGCGCTATCCGAAGGCGGGCTGGGTCGAGCACGACGCCGAAGAGATCTGGCGGTCGGTGCAGACGGTGGTCCGCGGCGTCTTGAAGCGCGTTTCGCCGGACCGGATCGCGGGAATCGGCATCACCAACCAGCGCGAAACGGTCGTCGTCTGGGACCGGGCGACGGGCAAGCCGCTCGCACCCGCCATCGTCTGGCAGTGCCGCCGGACGAGCGAACTCTGCGCCTCGCTCAAGACAGCCGGCTGGGAAAAAAAGATTCATGACCGTACCGGACTTTTTCTGGACCCCTATTTCAGCGGCAGCAAAATCCGATGGATGGTCGAACATCAGCCGGCCGTCGCCCGGGCGCTGAAGGCCGGCACCGCCTGCGTCGGTACGATCGACGCGTGGATCGTCTTTAAGCTGACCGGCGGCACGAGCTTCGTGACCGACCCAACCAACGCGTCGCGGACGCTGCTGTACGACATCCGCCGAGGCCGTTGGGACGACGAATTCCTCAAGCTGTTCCGCGCGCCGCTCGGCGCGCTGCCGGACGTCCGGCCCTGCGCGGCAGAGCGCGGCGTGACGTCGCGCGCGGCCGTCGGAGCGGAGCTGCCGATCCTGGGTGCTGCGGGGGATCAGCAGGCCGCCGCGTTTGCTCAGGGCGTGTCGCCGGACGGCATCGTCAAGAATACGTACGGCACCGGTCTTTTTCTTGTCGCTGAGACCGGAACAAAACTCAAATTATCAGATAAATTAATCACGACCGTCGCCGCTTCGGCGGGACCCGGTCTCCGCTATGCGATGGAAGGCTCGGTCTTCATCGGCGGCGCCGCGATGCAATGGCTCCGCGACGGCCTGGGCATTATCCAGTCGGCTGCCGATTCCGCGAAGATGGCCCGGAACCTCACATCCAACGACGGCGTCTATTTTGTTCCGGCTTTGGCCGGCCTCGGCTGTCCCCACTGGGACCCCGCCGCCCGCGGCATCATCATCGGCCTCACCCGCCAAACCCGCCGGGAGCACCTGGTGCGCGCCGGCCTCGAATCCATGGCCTATCAAACCCGCGACGTCGCCGATCTGGTCCATCAAGCGACCGGCATCACGATCAAAGACCTCCGTGTAGACGGGGGAGCCGTCAAAAACGATTGGCTCATGCAATTCCAATCCGATATTCTCGGCGTTCCAGTCGAACGTCCCGTCGTGACCGAAACCACCGCTCTTGGCGCCGCGGCCCTCGCAGGTATCGCCGCCGGCGTTTGGAAAAACCAGACTGACTTTCTGAAGCACCGCAAAGTCGACCAGATTTTCCGCCCTAAGATGAAACCCGCCCTCCGCAAAACCCTGCACTCCAACTGGCTCCGCGCCGTCTCTCGCTCTAAATCCTGGGTCTAAATAAATAACAGCTCGCCCTGGTCCGGGAGGGCAGAAGCCTTCTTCGGGTCATAGCCGCAAGCGCGCTGTCTAAGACGAGGCGCGCTTGCTCCATTTGTCCTCGTCGGCGGGGACGCCTCCTCGGACAAAAAGACCCTCCGAAGGCTTCCGCCCTCCCGGACCAATACAACTTTATATTTTAAGGAGCCAGGACTTACAGCTGTCGCTTTAGAGAAGGGTTGTCGCTGTTGTGCAGTGCTTGGAGATGGACGGGTTGCGTTTGAGGAGGTCGGGAAGGATGAAGTCCATTACATCTTCGGCGGCTCGACGATAGTCGGTTAGTTTGACACCGGCAACATTGATGATGCCGTTCGAGTCACGGCTGATCTCGTGCTCTCGCGAGACTTTGTGGACATCTGTGCTTTGACCTTGGGCGGGAAGAGCTAAAGGACGGATGCCGGCGTCCGTGCTCAGGATATCGGCGCGGGTGAGTTTGTGGTCGGGGAAATAGAAGCGCACGGATTCCAGGAGATAGTCGATTTCGGCGCTAGTTGCGTCCACATCATCGGGGTTTTCGTATACCCGTTCGGTCGTGCCGATGCGGCAGCCGTCGTGGGAATTGATGCAGAAGAAGATGCGTTTGTCGCGGGCCTGGAGCAGGGCGGATACGGGCAGAAACGGCTTGACGGTGATGTGCGCGCCGGCGACGGACGAAATGAGCGGTTTCGGCGCGGCAGCGCCGGAGCCAAGCTTGAGCACCCGGTCCAGCCAGGGTCCGCCGGCGTTCACGAGAACGCCCGCTTCGTAAGTTTTTTCCATCCCGGCTTCGAGCACTTTTACCTTGAATATTCCCGTTTGTGCCGCACGCTCCCAGCCGAGGACTTCCGCGTGCTCGAGACAGATGGCTCCGTTTTGCCGGGCTGACCGGATGGTGCGGCGGACGAGTTCCTGATCGTCCGTGGTGCGGTCCCAGATCTGGATGGCCCCTTTAAGCCCTTCCGGCCCGAGCTGCGGCAGAACACGCCGGACTGCCCCGGCGTTCGGAAAAATCCTCGGCCTGTGTCCGCCGCCCGACAAGACGGCCAATAAGTAGTAAAGGTAAGAGCCGGTATAGACGGTCCAAGGGTGCCGGGGGTCGGAGGCGTAAAGGGGGATCATGAGAGGGATGGGCCGGACCAGATCCGGCGCGATGCGTTCCAGCGTCCGGCATTCTTTGAGAGCCGAGAAGACGAACTTGAAGTTCCGGAAGGCTTCTTTGCCGTCGCCCGAACAGAGAGCGCTCCAGGCCGTTTCGAGGTATCGGATGCCTCCGTGGATGAGCCGCGAGCTGCGGCTGGAGGTGCCGGATCCGAACGTGTTTTTCTCCACGAGCAGCACCCGGGCTCCCCGGAGGGCCGCGTCCCGGGCGATGCCGGCTCCGGCGATGCCGCCGCCGATCACCAATACGTCATAAACGGTGTTTTGATTCATCATCAAATCGATTTACTAAAAAATACAGCCCGTCTCTTGAATAACGATGATTAATGATGTAATAACATACTTAAGAATGATAGTAGATTATCATCCACCGTGCGCGCTTGTATAGAGATTTTTTGATGCAAAAAAAGACCCTCACACACCCTTCGCAGATGACCGGATACTGGCATAAGCCCTTTCTCGCCAAACTTCTTGCTGTGGGTTACCTGGCGTTTCCCGTCGTGTTCTGGTGGCAGATGCGCCATGCGCCGGCGGGTTTGCAGAGCGAATTGATGTCGCCCCTGGTTTTTGCGCAGGAACTCTTCTGCGCTGTGACGGCGGCGACTGCTCTTTTGTGGGTCACCAAGCCCAGCCTGTTCTATCTGATTTTTTTGACCGCCTATTTCCTCGGATTCAAGCTGTACCAGTTTTCGAACAACACGCTGGATTCGTCCTCAGAGCTCGTCGCGACGATGTTCTGGTTCGCGGCGCCGGCGGTGCTGTTGGCGTCCCAAGCGCGGCTGGCGTATCTGGAGCCGGCGCGGCGCTGGTGGCAGCGGCCGGAGCGGCATGTGCATCCCACGGGAGCCCAGGCTTTGGCGCATGGGGTCAAGTTTCCGATGGTCGTGATGAACATGTCAGCGGGCGGAGCCTTCGTCAAGTTGGACGAGCGGATTTTTCATGAAGGCAAGCCGGAGGAGGACGAAAAGCGCTCCGACGGCGCGGGACGCTTCCCGTCGGTGACGAGCGCGGAGCGGCTGATCGCGGTCCGCAACATGCACGAATTTCCGAAGCTCGGCGAAACGATCAGCATCGCCATCGAGACCCAGCCCGGACTCGACAGTCCATTTCCGAACAACCGGTTCGTCGTTTTGGCCGAAGTCGTGTGGGTCACCAAAGTGACGGACCCTTACAAGCACGGGCTGGGGCTCAAGTTCACCGGACTCTCGTTTGCGATGCGTCTGCGTCTGAACCGCTACCTCCAGCTGCTTCCTCAGCAGGAAGCCGTCGCCGCCTAGACCGCTTGCCCGATTGACTTCCGTCCGCCGGGCGGTTAGTCTGCTCGTCACTTGAATCCTATGAATATCACCGACCGCATTCCCAGAGTTTTTCTCAAAGCCAACCGTGAAGCGCCGCTCGAGGGCTTCCATCCGTGGGTCTTTTCGGGCGCGGTGCAAAAAGTCGATCCGTGCCAGCCGGGCGACCTCGTGAAGGTATATGGCGCGGACAAGCGCTTCTACGGCGTGGGCTTCGTGAGCCCCGCGTCCCAGATCCTGGTCCGCATGATCGCGTTCGAAGACGTTGCGGTCGACGCGCTCTTCATTGAGCGGCGCATCGCCGAGGCGCTGGAGTTGCGAACCAAGCTCGTGCCGCCGGGGACCGATGCGTACCGACTGGTGAACGCGGAAGGGGACTTCCTGCCGGGTCTGACGATCGACCGGTACGCGGACACCGTGGTGATGCAGGTGCATTCGGCCGGCATGGACAAGCGTAAGGACTGGATCGTTTCCGCGATCCAGAAGCTCCTCAATCCCAAAACGATTTATGAACGCAGCGATGCCGACACGCGTCAACGCGAAGGTCTGGCGCCTTCCGAGGTGGTGCTGGCGGGTGAGGCGCCGGCGGACCGGATCCGGATCACCGAGAACGGCTTCAAGTTCGGCGTCGACGTGCGCGGCGGGCAGAAGACAGGGTTCTTTTTGGACCAGCGCGACAACCGCGCCCGGGTCGGGCAGGCGGCGAAGGGCCGGCGCGTATTGAACGCGTTTTGTTACACGGGCGGTTTTTCGGTGTATGCGGCGAAGGGCGGGGCGCAGGCGGTCGTGTCCGTGGATATTTCGCGCGAGGCGCTCGAGCAGGGCTGCGACAATTACCTGGCGAACGGCTTGGAAGTGCGCGAAGGGGAGTGGGTGAAGGCGGACGTGTTCGATTATCTGCGCCAGGCGGAAGGCCGATACGACTTGATCGTTCTCGACCCTCCCGCGTTCTGCAAGCGCCGCGAGGACGTTCCCGACGCCTGCCGCGGCTACAAGGACATCAACCTTCAGGCAATGAAAAAGTGCATTCCCGGCGCGCTGCTCTACACCTATTCCTGCTCGTCCCACATGACGACCGACCTCTTCCGCAAAGTCGTGTTCGGCGCGGCCAAAGACTCCGGCCGCCAAGTCCGCGTCATCGGCGAAACCTCCCAGCCGGCCGACCATCCGGTCAGTCTGTATCACCCCGAAGGCAATTACCTCAAAGGCCTTATTCTCGAAGTGAATTAGTCCGCTCTCTTGAATTTAATAAATTAATGTGTTATTAATTTATTAAACAGGAGGTCTTCCATGGTGCGTTTAGACGAATCCAAAGTGACAAGCCAGGGGCAGATCAGTATTCCCAAAAAAGTTCGGCAAAAACTGCAGTTGTCGCCGGGGGATCGGGTCGTGTTCTGGGAGGACGAGAAGAACGGCAGGATCGAGCTAAGGGCAAGCGATTGGGAGAATGAATTCACGCCGGAGGATTGGGAGAGGTTTTTGGCGAAGACCGAGAAGGAGCCGGTGACCGAATATCGGGATATCCCAAGCGCGTTGCGGCATCTGGATAAGATCATCGCCAAATCCAAAAAGCAGAAGAAATGATCGTCCGGTACGCGGCAGGCTTCGACCGGATGCTGGGCGGTCTGCCGGAACACCTCCAGGAAGAAACCCGCAAGCTCATCACCGCTTTTTTGGAGCGATTCGCGGGCAAAGAATTTCCTAAAGGGATGAGGGTCCACAAGTGCGGACCTTTTATCAGTTTATCGATCGATCTGGATTACCGGATTTATCTTAGGCCTATTCCCGGCGGTCTTTTCTTCGTATTCGTCGGCAACGATCGCGACGCCGACCGCTACTTGAAAAAAATCTGATCCAAATCTTGGAGAAAATAAAAAACCGCGTCGATGTTTTCGACGCGGTTTTTTATTTTTTAGTGAGAACCGAACTTTACGCGTTCAGGATCTCGACTTTTTCCATCTTGATCTCGGACTTGGGCCGGTCGTTGCGGCCGGTCGGGGCCGTGGCGATGGCGTGGACCACGTCCATGCCCTTGGTCACCTTGCCGAACACCGAGTGCTTGCGGTCGAGCCAGGGAGTCGCTTTTTCGGTGATGAAGAACTGGCTGCCGTTGGTGTTGGGGCCGGCGTTGGCCATCGAGAAGACACCGGGGCCGTCGTGCTTGAGGCCGGGAGCGAATTCGTCCTCGAACTTGTAGCCGGGGCCGCCGGTGCCGTTGCCGTCCGGGTCGCCCGTCTGGATCATAAAATCGGGGATGACGCGGTGGAACACGATCCCGTTGTAAAAGCCCTTTTTGGTCAGCGTCACGAAGTTGCCGACGGTCTTGGGGACTTCCTTGGCGTACAGGTCCGCTTCGATGACGCCGAGCGTGGTGGTGATGCGGACTTTGACGACGTCCGGCAGATTTGCCGGAGCGGGGGTGCTGGCCATGGCGTTCTCCTTGGGGATGAAAAGGTACAGCGCGACAATTGCGCCGATTGTGATGACGAGGGGGAGCGAGAGGTATTTGTTCATGGCGCACATTCTAGTACACTAGCGGCATGCAGGCAATCCAACAATACGCGTCCGTCGCGCTCATCGGCTGGGCCTCCGGCCTCAACCTCTATCTAGCCGTCGCGCTGGCCGGGATTTGTGGCCGCATGGGGCTTTTGCCGCTTCCGGGCGAGCTCAAGGCCATCGAACATCCGCTCATCATCGGCATCGCCATCCTTCTATATGCGGTCGAGTTCGTCGCGGACAAAGTCCCGTACGTCGACTCGTTCTGGGATTCGTTCCATACCTTCATCCGTCCGACCACCGCTGCCCTGATGGGGTATATGGCCGGGTCGGAGCTCGGCGCGGTTCCGCAGACGCTGCTCTCGATGGGCGCCGGAACCTTTGCGCTCAATATGCATGCGGTCAAAGCCTCTTCACGCCTGGCGATCAACACGTCGCCCGAACCGTTTTCGAACATCGCTGCGAGTCTGGCCGAGGATTCGGCGGTCGTCGGGATGTTCTGGTTCTTCGTTCACCACCCGTGGCTGGCGCTGGCGGCGATCCTCGTCATTCTCGTTCTCTCGTTTTTGCTCCTGCGGCTTTTGTGGAATTTTTTTAAAAAACTTCTGAAGGCGGTGTTCGGCCTCGGCCGCAAAACGACTCCGGCGGCGATCGCCGCAGACTCCAAACATCCGTCCGCCTCCTCCGATCCGAACATAGGAAACGCATCATGAAAAAAGTACTCATCGGAATTTTGGTCGTGCTCGCGCTCCTGGCCGGCATCGTCGCTTTTTTGATCGCCACCTTCGACGTCAATCAATACAAGCCGATGATCGAAAAAAAGCTCACCGAAGCCGTGGGTAATCCGGTCACGATCGGTTCGATCGGACTGGGTTGGGGCGGAACCGTGATCCTCGAAGTGAAGGACATCGTGATCCGCGAAGAGGGCCGGAGCGCGCTCACCGTGAAGCGGGCCGCCGCCGGACTCGACGTCTGGGCGCTGTTGGCCAAGCGCATCAGCGTGCCGTCGGTCGAAGTGATTGAGCCGCAGATCGTGATCCTCCGCGACGCGTCGGGCGTGCAGATCGGCGGCGTGCGTCCGCAGGCCGCGTCTGCGCCTAAGACGGCGAAGGCCGAATCCAAAGCCGGGAGCGCCGCTTTGCCCGTCGATCTCTCGATCCGGTCGGTGAAGCTGCGCGACGCGCGCGTGACGTACGTCGATCAGTCCGGACCCGAGCCGATGACGGTGCAGGTCCGGGACCTCGACGCGGACGTGCAGAACCTCGCGCTCGGATCGGAAGTCCGGTTCGGGGCGAAGGCGTCCGTTTTTTCCGATATTCAGAATCTGGAGCTCGCTGGCAAAGCGACGGCGCAGGCGAACGGCGCGGTCGAAGCAAAGGACATCACCTTCCGCACCGATCTGGCGCGCTTGAACTGGAAGGAGCTCGCGAAGTCCGTCCCCGCGGCGCGCGAGCTTCCCTTTAAGAAGTATCCGGCCGGCGTCGTCACGCTCAAGGTGCCGGCGTTTAAAATGGCCGGCGGCGCGAAGCCCGGAGCGCCCGAGTACACCGTGCAGTTGGAGCTGGCCGACGGCTCACTCACACTCAAAGACTTCCGTCCGGACATCACCGGAATCCAGTTGTCGGCTCAGGTCGACCCGCGCGTCGCTTCGGTGAAGTCATTTGCCGCGTCGCTCGCGGACGGCAATATTGCCGGTTCGGCGGAAGTGCGCGGCTGGCAGGCGGTCCCCCAGACTTCGGTGAAGCTCGAAGCGCAAAAACTCCGGATCGAAGAAATGCTCCCCCTCTCCAAGAGCGGTAAGACGCAATTCGAAGGGGAGCTTGGTGCGGCGTTTACCGGCGGCTTTACGAGCTTCGAATGGGCACAGATCCAGAAGAACTTAAGCGGCAAAGCCGTGCTCGACCTCCCAAAGGGCGTGCTGCTCAACATGAATCTGGTGCGCGAAGTGCTCGGCAAGCTCGACTCGCTTTTTCCTGGCGCGGTCGCGTCGGTCGAACAACGCCTGCCGGCCGGTTACAAGTCCAAGCTCACCGAACAGAGTACCGTGCTGAACCCCTTCCGCCACACCTTTGAGATCGAGAACGGCGTCGTGTATGTCCGGAACTTGGTGGTCGCGACGGACTTCTTCTCAGCCGGCACGAGCGGCGACTTGGCGCTTGAGGGGACATACGAAGGGCGCGGGTCGATCCAGATGGACAAGACTTTTTCGCAGGCGATGTTCGAGGGCGTGCCGGCGCTGAACGTGCTGGCCAACGCCGTGAGCCAGGTCGAGTTGCCGCTCAAGCTCCGCTACCGGAACGGCAAGTTCTCCGCGCTGCCGGACCTGGACGAGATCGGCCGGCGCATCATCCCGCAGTCGGGCGGTCAGCTCCTGCAGCAGGTGATGGGCGCGGCCTCAGCCGTCAAAGGTTCGGGAGCAGGGGACGCAGCGGCCGGAACCTCTTCGGGTTCTTCGGCCGGGGGTTGGCTCAGCCAGATACAGAGCATCGCCGGAGCCGCCATGAAGGATCAGCAGCAATGAGCGTCTCGGCCGGATCGGACAGCGGCCTGGTGTTTGGCCGCTGGGAAAAGCTTTTTTTCGAGGGCGCGGAACTTTTTAACAAAAAAGAGTTCTTCAAGGCGCATGAGGAATGGGAAAAGCTTTGGATGAGTCTGCCGAAGGACCATGCGATGCGGGATTTTTACAAAGGATTGATCCAGGCCGCGGCGGTGTTCGAGCATTTGCGCCGGCGCAACCTCACCGGCGCAGCAGGGTTGCTCGCGACGGCTGTTCCGCTGCTCGAGCGCTACGCGCCGCGCACGCTGGGGCTGGATGTGAAGTCGCTGATCACAGATCTCGAACAGGCCCGCCACCAAGTCCTCAACACCGAAAACTACGAACCCGCCAAGCCGCCCCAAATTAAACTTTGGGTCGAGTAGTCTCTACAACCACTCCCACCGGTCGAAGCGGACGGCCTGGCCGAGATAGTTTCCTGCCGCGTCCGTCAGATTCCACACCAGCGCTTCGCTGATCCGGAACCGCCGCCCGTCGGCGGTGACGCGGACGCCCGAATAATTCCGAATAAAGCCTTTTTGCCGGACCTCGTTCAAGAAGCGTTCGCGCTCCGACCGCTCCGGCGCCTCTGCGGTCATGCGCCCCGGCGTCCGCGTGAACGTTTCCCATGGCATATTCCACAACCGGAGCGCCGCGGCGTTGCCGTAAGTCAGGATCGGGTCCGGGTCCGCGTTGGTGGACGCGATCACAAACGGAGCTGCGTACAGCGCGTCCGCGTCCTTGGCGTCGCTGCCCGAAGCGGGCAGGAGCGCCTCGCCGGTCGCGCGGAGATGCGAGTCGAGGATGAGTCGGGATTGGCGGATGACGGGTTCGGCAATGGACATGATAAGTCTTAAATTACCGCGTATAATCTCCGGATGCAATCC
Source organism: uncultured Planctomycetia bacterium (assembly GCA_964430735.1). GTDB lineage: Bacteria > Omnitrophota > Gorgyraeia > 2-02-FULL-51-18 > JAGOUK01 > JAGOUK01. Next base: position 24,614 of record CAYSFB010000004.1, read on the forward strand.
CGACTGTTTGTTTATTCGGCCGGTCCCGGAGTCCGCTGGATGCTGTGGGCCACCCTCGGCGGTCTGGCGATCTGGGTCGCGGCGGTCGTTGCCCTGTGGAAATGGGTCGGCGCCTTCGCGCTGGCGGCGGTGCTGCTGCCGCCATTCGCCGGACATGCCGCCGTGATCGGTTATTGCGTCGAGAACGACTGGAACGGGGCCGCCGGGATGCTTCTGGCGATGATCGCCGTGCATCTCATGCGTTCCCATGCGGCGCGGTTGACGGCGCAGTTCGCCGCAGGCGGACCGCAACGGCAGCAGCCGGGGGATGTGATCGACACCGTCGTGGTCGAGAGCCGGGCGGACGACTCGACCGGCGAATCCAAACGCATTTCCAACGACGGGTAAATCCAGTAGAATTGTCCGCAAGTTTTTGTATTTTGTAAGGGCGCTTTTTCAATCAATCAGGAGGCCGTTGCCATGAGCCAGAAGAATCAGTTCCGGATCGCCGCCGACTCGATGGGCGAAATGAAGATCCCCGCCGACATGCTGCACGGGGCTTCGACCCAGCGCGCGGTTCTCAACTTTCCGGTGAGCGGCCGCCGCTTCCCGCGCATCTTCATTTACGCGCTGGCGCAGATCAAGGCGTCTGCCGCGCGCTCCAACCAGAAGCTCGGCCGACTGAAGCCCGCCGAGGCCAAGGCCGTGATCGCGGCCGCCACGGCGGTGCGCGACGGCAAATACGACGCACACTTCCCGCTCGACATTTTTCAGACCGGTTCGGGCACCTCGACGAACACGAACGCCAACGAGGTCATCTCGAACCTCGCCAGCCGAACGATCAAGGTTCATCCGAACGACCATGTGAACAAGGGTCAGTCGTCCAACGACGTGATCCCGACAGCGATCCACGTCTCGGTTGTCCTCGAAACGAAGCGCAATCTCATCCCGGCACTCGAAAAACTCGCCTCGACACTCGAAAAGAAGGCGAAGCAGTTTTCCAAGATCAACAAGATCGGCCGCACGCATCTGCAGGACGCGACGCCGATTTTCCTCGGCCAGGAGTTCGCCGGCTGGGCCTCGCAGGTCCGCCACGGCATCAAGCGTCTGGAGCAGGGGATGGACGCGCTGCGCGAGCTGCCGATCGGCGGCACGGCGGTCGGCACCGGCATCAACACGCACCCCAAGTTCGCCGCGGGCGTCTGCGCGGACCTCAACCGCGAGCTCAAAGAGAAATTCTACGAAGCGAAGAACCACTTCGAAGCCCAGAGCGGCAAGGACGCCTGCGTCGAGATGAGCGGCGACCTGCGCACGGTCGCGGTATCGCTCACCAAGATCGCCAACGACGTCCGCTGGATGGGCTGCGGCCCGCGCAACGGCTTCGCCGAGCTCAAGGTCCCGCCGGTCCAACCCGGCTCGTCCATCATGCCCGGCAAGATCAATCCGGTCATCGCCGAATCGCTTCTCCAGGTCTGCGCCGAAGTGGTCGGCAACGACGCGACGGTTGCCTGGGCGGGCGCGTCCGGCAGCTTTGAACTCAACGTCATGATGCCCGTGATCGCCTGGAACCTCCTGGAGTCGGCGCGCCTTCTCGCCAACGCTGTCAACATGTTCGAAGAAAAGTGCGTCCGCGGCATCGAAGCCGACGCGCAAGTCTGCGAAGGTCAGATCGAAAAATCTCTCATGCTCTGCACGGCGCTCGTGCCGATCCTCGGCTACGACCAGTCCGCCAAGCTCGCCAAAGAGGCCTATCAGCGCAACCTCACGATCCGCCAGATCGTTCTCGAAAAGAAGCTTGTCGACGAGAAGACGCTCGCCCGGGTTCTGAACGCGAAGAACATGTCCGCCGGTGACTGATGCGCTTCGGTTGGTCCTGTACGGACTGACCAGCCTGGCGCTCGGTTACGCGGTGATCGCGCTGCCGGCCGCGGGATTTTTGTTCCGGGATCCGACGCGGTTTGGGATCAGCGACGGCCAATACGGGATGCTGTTCCTGCCGATGGTCATCGCGACCATCGCGACGGGGTTCGGGTTCCGCTGGATCGCCGCGCACTTTGGGCGGCACCGGGCCTTTTTTCTGGGATTCGTTTTGACCGGAATCTATTTGCTGCTGTTGCTGGCGGCGAGCTTCACGGGTCCCCGGCCATCTGTCGTGTTCGCGCTGCTCATGGCCGCCCAGGCCTCGCTGGGCTTCGGCTTCGCCCTCCTCATGTGCTCCGTCACCGGATTCTCCATCGAATTGTTTCCGCTTCACCGCACGTCGATCCTGACGGCGCTGCATGCCGCGTTCGGCGCGGGCGCGCTTCTCTCACCGCTGGTTCTGGATCTTTGGCATCGGACGGGGTATTGGCAGGGGCATCTCTGGGTCGGTCTTGCGGAGCTCGCGATCGTCGGCTGCGCGGCGTTCTCCGGCCGCTCCATTCCGGCCGCAGCGCCTCCGGCGCCGGATGACGCCGATCCGGCCGTCACCACCGGTTCCGCCAATCCTTTCCGCGTGTTCGCGGGACTGCCGTTGCGGGCGAAGGGCTTCGTGTTCGCGCTGGTCCTCTACGGCACGCTCGAGGCGGCCATTGCGAACTGGTCGTCCATCTATCTGACGCGCGAACGCGGTTTTTCGCCGACGGCCGCGGCCGTATGTCTGTCGCTTTTTTGGGGTTTTTTGACCCTCGGCCGCGTTCTGGCGACGGTGATCGCGATCCGGGTTGAAACGCGGCAACTTTTTCGCTTCGCGCCGTTCGTCGTCGTGGTCGGGCTTTTGATGCTGCGCGGCGTGCGCACTGAAGCCGAGGTTTTTCTTCCCTATATGGTGATCGGGCTGGGGTGTTCGTACACGTTTCCGGTTTCGGTGAGCATCACGACCCGCTACCACGAATCCCGCCGCTTCGTTCTACCGAGCTTCATGCTGGCCGGCCTTATGACCGGCGTCGGCCTGGGATCGACCGCGATCGGCGTCGTTCACGGTCTCGACTGGTTCAAACTCGATCAGATCTTCGGCAGCACCGCCGCGGTCGGCATCATCCTGTGCGCGTTGTTTTATGTTCTGACACGCAAACCGCTGCCGGTCGCGTAGTAGAATATCCGCCATGACCAACCCCGAACAATGGGTCGACAGCTACGGCGATCAGCTCTTCGGCTACGCGCTCGCGCGGCTGCGCAACCGCACACTCGCCGAAGAAGCCGTTCAGGACACCCTCGTTTCGGCGCTCGCCGCCCGAGCCGGGTTCGCCGCCCGCTCCTCCGAAAAGACCTGGCTCTTCGGCATCCTCAAAAACAAAATCGCCGACCACTTCCGTAAATTCGGACGCGAAGTCTCCATGGACGCCCAAAGTCCCGACGCGGAAGGGGATTACGGCCCCGAAGGCGGCTGGGCGAAGCCCCCGGCGGACTGGTCGGCCGCGGCGCCGTCGGAGCTCGCCGAGAACGGCGAATTCACGCGCGTCCTCGACGACTGTCTCTCCAAAGTCCCGCAAAAATACGCCGGCGTGTTCACCGCGCGCGAATACGACGAGCGTCCGACCGAGGCGATCTGTAAGGAATTCGGCCTGTCCCCGTCTAACCTATGGGTGATTCTGCATCGCGTCCGGCATGAGCTCAGAAAATGCCTGGACGCCAACTGGTTTGGACGGGCCAAATGATCTATCAACTTCTCATCAAACTGGGGCTTTTTAAAATGCCGCCGTGCCGGCATGTGTCCCGCCTTTCGTCCCAGGAAATGGACCGCCGTCTCGGATTCCGCGAGTCGCTCGCGCTCCGGGCGCATATCGCCGTTTGCGCCGTCTGCCGCGAATACCGCCGTCAAATGCGGGTGCTGCGTTTTTTGATCCGCCGCCGCTATCTGGTGACCCAGGACGCGAAGACCGGCGAAAAGCTGAGCGATGCCGCCCGCGCCCGGATCAAGCTGGCCCTCTCTCGCTAAGTTAAACGAATAAAAAATATAGATCGCTTGTTGTAAGGTTTGGGGATCTGCCGCGTCTAACTGGTATCGGTTGGGGGTTTCCCGGCCGCATCCACCAGAACAAGGAGATCTCAAATGACCAAGCGTAAGATGATGTTGGCGGCGTCCATGGCGGGTTTGATGGCGGCGGGAGTTTCGGCGATTTCGGCCGACGCGCTCGCGGCGGACGTGCACTGCTACGGCGTCAACAAGTGCAAGGGCGCCGGCGATTGCGGCGGCAAGAACCACGCCTGTGCCGGCAAAAACGCCTGCAAAGGCGCCGGTTTTGTGTCGATGCCGGAAGAGGCCTGCCTGCAGCTGGAAGGCGGCCGTTTGAGCGAGGCCAAGTAGGATCGTGTCCGCCGGAAGGGCCGCTGCGGCCGCTTTTCCGGCGGACTTTTCTTTACACGGAATAGACGAGCGCTTTTTTACCTTTGCCGGCGGGATGCGATAAAATACAGGACCCCCGAGGCCGGGTGATCCCGGCAGGATTTTTTTTAAACCACAGGAGATACTTCCATGCAAAACAAGCTCGCATTCGCGCTCGCGGCCGTTCTGGCCGTGTCGGCCCCGGTCTTCGCGGCCGATTACAAGATCGACGACACCCACACCACGGTCGGGTTCAAGGTCCGGCACCTTTTCTCGAAGGTTCAGGGCCAGTTCAAGAAGTTTGAGGGAACTTTTTCGTATGACGCCGCGGACCTGTCGCAGTGGAAGGCCGAGGCCGTCATCGACACCGCGTCGGTCGACACCAACGTCGCCAAGCGCGACGAGCATCTGCGCTCGAAGGACTTCTTCGAAACCGACACGTACCCGACGATGACGTTCAAGTCCACCGGCGCCCGCGACCTCGCCGGCAACACCGCCAAACTCGACGGTGTCCTCACGCTGCACGGCGTCGAAAAACCGGTGACGCTCGACGTCGAGATCCACGGCGAAGGCACCGACCCCTGGGGCAACACCCGGCTCGGCCTCACCGCGTCGACCACGATCAACCGCAAAGACTTCGGTCTTACCTGGAATCAGGCGCTCGAGTCCGGCCAGCTCCTCGTCGGCGAAGAGATCGAAATTGTCCTGGAAATCGAAGGATTGAAGCAGTAAGTTCGGTTCGATAACCCGCAAAAGGAGATCGTATGACCAAGAAGAAAATGCTGATCGCTGCGTCCGTCGCCGGCCTCATGGCTGCCGCCATGACCACCGGAGCCTCGGTTGCTCACGCCGAAGATGTTGCCTGCTACGGCATCAACAAGTGCAAGGGCACGGGCGATTGCGGCGGCAAGGGCGCGTCCTGCCACGGAACCAACGCCTGCAAGGGCCAGGGCTTCCTGACGCTTCCGTCCGACGTCTGTCTCAAGATCGAAGGCGGCCGCCTCACTCCCGAAGCCTAAGACGACTCATGCGACCCGGCTCCGCATCTTCATGGCCGTTATTGGGATGCGGGGCCGGTCTTCGCGCCGAGCATTACGAAAAAGTTCTCTCCGACCGTCCCGCCATCGACTGGTTCGAAGCCACATCCGAAAATTACATGACCTCCGGCGGCCGGCCCCTCTGGGTGCTGGAGCAGGTGCGGCGGAATTATCCGGTTGTCCTGCACGGTGTGTCGCTCTCGATCGGATCGATCGACCCGCTCGACCCCGAATACCTCCGCCGGCTCAAAACGCTGGTCGACCGGATCGAGCCCGCGATCGTTTCCGACCACCTCTGCTGGGCCGCCGTCGAGCACAAGAACCTCCACGACCTCCTGCCGCTGCCGTTCACCGAAGAAGCGCTCGCGCACATCGCCGCGCGCGTCGAACAGGTCCAGGACTTCTTGGGCCGGCCCATCCTGCTCGAAAATGTCTCGTCCTACATCACATTCAAACACTCCGTCATGACCGAATGGGAGTTCTTATCCGAAGTGTCGCGCCGGTCCGGCTGCGGCATCCTGCTCGACATCAACAATATTTACGTCAATGCGGTGAACCACGGCTTCGACCCGATGGACTTCATCGGCGGCGTGCCGGCCGCCGCGGTCGGGTATTGCCATCTGGCCGGCCACACCGACATGGGCAAGTGGCTGTTCGACACCCATTCCCGTCCGGTCGCCGATCCGGTCTGGGCCTTGTACAAGGAAGCGCTCACCCGTTTCGGAAAAAAGTCCACGCTCATCGAATGGGACGAGGATATCCCGGACTGGAACGGGCTGAACGAAGAGGTGGTCCGCGCAAAAAAGATCTATCTCACGATTCCGGACGTGGTTCCTGCGGATCCAAAAGGGATGCGCGGGACCGGCCGGCCCCATCTCCCGCCGGCGGGCGGCGGCAGCAGCGTCAGCCTGACCCAAGTCCAGCGCTGGATGCGCCGGCGGATTTATCCCGAATTGACCGAAAGCGGTTCGGCGGACGAACGGCGGGTCGAGCTCAACGACCAAGGCGGCGGCCCGGGCGAAGACCGGCTTCAGGTGTATGCCGACGGGTATCCCGCGCGCGTGGCCGAGGCGCTGAAAGAGACGTATGAAGCGGTGAAGCACGTGCTGGGCGAGGGGATGTTCCTGAGAGTCGCCTCGGATTACGCGGACACCCGGCCGTCGACGAGTTTTGATCTGGGGATGGCGGGACGTCTTTTTCCGGCTTTTTTAAAAAGTGCGCGTGTGACCGAAAAACTTCCGTTCCTGCCCGAGCTGGCGCAGCTCGAGTGGCGCGTTTCCGAGGCGTTTCATGCCTACGACACGCCGGCGATGGATCCTTCGGTTTTGGCCGGCTTCGCACCGGAAGACTGGGAACGGCTGGTGTTCACGTTTCGGCCGTCGGTTACGCTGGCCCGGTCCGCATGGCCCGTGGTCGACCTGTGGCGCGCGCGTCGCACACCGATCGAAGAATTCGATCTGGAGCTCGCCAACCGCCCGCAAAACGTTCTCGTGCACCGAGTCGGATTCAAAGTCGCCTGTGAGGCGCTCGAGTCGGAGGAGTTCCGCGTCCTCGAGGGTCTTTGGGCCGGCCGCACGCTCGGGGCCGTTTGCGATGAACTCGCTTCGACGCTTCCTGAAGACGCGGATCTTCCACTCGACGTCTGGTTCGGCCGCTGGTCGGGCCTCGGCCTCTTCACGTCCGCCAACCTGGATCCAACCCATGGCCAAAGCTTCGACGCCTCCCATCCTGTATTGCGGTGACCACACCCTCGACGACGCGGCGCGGTATCTGGCCGGCGCGTTGCATTCCGGCGGTTGGCGCTTTGACTATCTTCCGTCCGACGCGCGGTTCACGCGCGCGGCGGCGCGGCCGTACGGGCTTTATATCCTGAGCGATTATCCGAAGCGTTTCCTGGGCGCGGCCGGCGCGGAACGGATCGCGCGCGACGTGCGCGCGGGCGCAGGGTTGCTTATGATCGGCGGATGGGGGAGCTTCACGGGCGTCGACGGGGGTTACGGAACCACGGCGTTGGCGGAGTTGCTGCCGGTCCGCTGCCTGCCGGGCGACGACCGCCGCCAAGGCGCGGCCGCTTACCGGATCACCGCAGGTCCGGACGTCCAATTCTTGGGGCGGCCGGCCTTCGACCTTGCGTCCGCGCCGACGCTTGCAGGGTATAATAAAACGCTTCTCAAGCCTGGCGCGTCGGAACTGCTGCGCGTCGAGACGCTTCGGTTCGGCCAAAGATCGTCGGACGCGCGGGTGACGGCTTCTGATCCGCTTCTGGCCGTCCGTACTGCCGGCAAAGGCCGCGCGGTCGCTTTTTGTTCCGACCTCGCGCCGCATTGGTCCGGCGGGTTGGTCGATTGGGGAGGGAAGCGTTTGACGCTCAAGGCCGCGCCGGGCGTCGCCGCGCAGACCGGAAGCGAGTTCGCGCGTTTTGCCCAGCGACTGGTTCAACTGGCCCTTACGGGAAAGTGACATGAAAAAGAAAAAAGCCGTCCCCACCACGTTCATCGAAGACTTGCTGAAGGAAGCGCGCCACTTCACCCCGTCGCCCGACTTTAAACAACAGGCCAACGCGTCCGACCCGGCCGTTTACAAAAAAGCCGCCGCCGATCCTCAGGCCTACTGGGCCGACTGGGCTTCGCAGCTGCAATGGGACAAGCCCTGGAAAAAGATCCTCCAATGGACGCCGCCGCACGCCAAGTGGTTCGTCGACGGCAAGATCAACGCGGCCGTCAACTGTGTCGATCGCCACGTGTTTCCCAAAGACGCCAAGGATTCGCTGCGCAACAAGGCCGCGATCATATGGGAAGGCGAACCCGGCGACCGCCGCACGCTCACGTATTGGGACCTTTACCGCGACGTCTGCAAGTTCGCCAACGTCCTGAAGAAACGCGGCGTCCGCAAGGGCGACCGCGTCGCGATTTACCTGCCGATGGTCCCCGAGGCGATCGTCGCGATGCTGGCCTGCGCGCGCATCGGCGCGGCGCACAGCGTCGTGTTCGGCGGCTTCAGCGCCGAGGCGCTCGGCGACCGGATCCGCGACGCCGAAGCCAAGGTGCTCGTGACCGCCGACTTCGGCTGGCGCCGCGGCAAAAAGATCCTGCTCAAAAAAGCCGCCGACGAAGCGCTCAAGAACGCTCCGAGCGTCAAACAGGTGATCGTCGTCGCGCGCGACCACGCGCACGGCGTCGCGTCGTCCGACACGGATTGCGAAATGCGCCCGGCCCGCGACTTCTGGTGGCATGAAGAAATGCGCCACGCCGAGACCGCCTGCCCGCCCGCCGCGACCGACGCGGAGGATGTGCTGTTTATCCTGTACACGTCCGGCACGACCGGCAAGCCCAAGGGTATCGTCCATACGACGGGCGGTTATCTGACCGGCGTCTACGCGACGACGCGCTGGGTGTTCGACC
>CAYSFB010000004.1:33343-238065 GCA_964430735.1 uncultured Planctomycetia bacterium
CTCAAGCCGCAGGACGTCTTTTGGTGCACGGCCGACATCGGCTGGGTCACCGGTCACAGCTACGTCGTCTACGGCCCGCTCGCCAACGGCGCGTCGGTGCTGATCTACGAGGGTTCACCCGACTGGCCGGACAAGGACCGCTTCTGGAAATTGATCGAGACCTACGGCGTGACGATTTTTTACACCGCCCCGACCGCCATCCGCGCGTTCATGAAGTGGGGTCCGGAGTGGGTTGAGAAGTCCGACCTCTCGACGCTGCGTCTCCTGGGATCGGTCGGCGAGCCGATCAATCCGGAAGCGTGGATGTGGTATCACAAGTTCATCGGCCGCGGCCGATGCCCCATCGTGGACACCTGGTGGCAGACCGAAACGGGCGCGATCATGATCACGCCGTTGCCCGGCCTCACGACGACGAAGCCCGCTTCCGCGACGGTTTCGTTCCCCGGCATCAGCGCCGAAGTGCTCACCGAAGCGGGCGAGACCGTCCGCACCGGCGGCGGTTACGTCGCGATCACCAAGCCCTGGCCGTCGATGCTGCGCACGATCTGGAACGACGACGAGCGCTACGTGAAGACGTACTGGTCCAAGTGGAAGAACGGGATTTACTTCGCAGGCGACGGCGGCAAACGCGACGCGGACGGATACTTTTGGTTCCTGGGCCGCGTGGACGACGTGATGAACGTCGCCGGCCACCGGATCGGCACGATGGAAGTCGAGAGCGCGCTCGTCGATCATCCGGCCGTCGCCGAAGCGGCCGTGGTTGGAAAAAATCACGACCTCAAAGGCACGGCCATCGCGGCGTTCGTGACGCTCAAGGAAGGCCGCCCCGGCACGCCGCAGCTGGCCGCCGAACTCAAGGAGCATGTCGTCAAAAAAATCGGCGCGATCGCGCGGCCCGAGGACATCCTGTTCTCGGCCGATCTGCCGAAGACCCGCTCCGGCAAAATCATGCGCCGCCTCCTGCGCGACATCGCCGAAGGCAAGACCCTCGGCGACACGACCACGCTGGCCGACCCGGCCGTGGTCCAGAACCTCCGCGCGATGTACGAGGAACAGGAAGCCTAAATGAAACTCTGTCCCTATTGCCGTGAAGAAGTTCAGGACGAGGCGATCAAGTGCAAGTGGTGCGCGGAGCGTCTGGTCAACGAGGACGACCCGGATCAGGAGAAGGTGCTGCTTGAAGAACATTCGGGCTGGCTGTACTACTACAAGCATTTTTTGCTCGGCGCCGTTTTGCTGCCGTTGGCGGGGATCGGTCTTCTGGTCTGGATCTACGCCGCGCTCGACCGCGGCGGCCGCAAGTACCGGATCACGAATCACCGGGTGACCGTCAAGAAGGGGATTCTCAACAAGGATACGAGCGAAGTCAGTATCATCGACCTGAAGAACGTGTCGATCAAACAGAGTCTGGCCGGCCGCATCCTGAATTACGGCGACGTCGTCGGCGGCACGGCCGGAACGGCCGGCAACGAAATGATGATCGAAGGCGCCAAAGACCCCGTCCGGTTCAAGGATACGATCGCCAAGCAAAAGTCGCTGCTCACCCGATGAACCCCGGCTCCGATCCCGGCGGACAGGGCAACAACCCGATCGGCCAGATTCTCGCCTCGTCGATCACGGCGCTGATCATGGCCGGGATCATGGTCGCGATTTTTTCGCTCGTGCCCCAGCATGAGCCCAAGCTCAGGCCCGAAGGGCCCAAGAACCCCGCCGTCCGGGACGGCTTCTGGGAAGAGACGGACTTTTTGGGGCTGATCGAAACGCAGTGGACGATGCGCGACGGTCTGGCCGACGGACCGGCGCTGCAATATCATTCCAACGGCTCTTTGTTTCGGGCTATGAATTACCGCGCCGGAAAGCTGGACGGCCCGGTGCTCGAGTTTGACGAAAAGACCCCTTTCCGGGCGCGTCCGATCCGGGGACGCCTGGCGACGACCCGCGAGCTCGCCGGCGCCGTCGGCAAGCTCCGGAAAAAAGTCGAGTACCGTAACGGAATCCCGGCAGGCGATTCGGACGACAAGCTTTTTCAAAAAACCAAGGAGGACGCGTGGACACCCGGTCGTTGATGTGGATCATTCTCGGTGTGATTCTGCTGGTGGGCGGAATCGCCTCGTCGCTCAAAGAGGGGAAGCGCGGACCTTCCCGGCCGCCCCGCGCCATCGTCCAGCCCCAAAGCCCCATCCCGTCCGCCCCGCCCCAGGAGAAGAAGTTCGACACCGGTTTTTCGATCGATCCGATCAAGGGGCTTAAGCGCAAAGACGAGAATGTCGAGTATTTTAAATAGGCCCAAAGCCCCCGGTTCCGGCCGGTCTTGAATTCGCCGGTCAAATCATGTACCCTATACTGGTAAGTAATTTTAACTAATACTTTACAAAATTAAGCTTATGGAAGACCCTATGGTCCGATTAGTCACTTTTTTCGTCGTTCTGGCGATCATCGCGCTTCTCTTTTTGAAGTCGTGGAAAACCGCCCAGCCGGCCGCACCGGCTTCCGCCGCGCCGAAGCCCAAAGCCAAGCCCAAGCGGAGCTCTGCCCTCGACGAATTCTGGATGCAGGTGTATGACACCGATTCGGCCGAAGAAGCCCGGAAGATCCAGCGCAAATTTTTGGACTCTGAGATTCCCTGTCTGGTGTACCAGCAGGGCAAGAAAGACGTCTACGGGGACAAGCTCAAGCATTACGGCATTTCGGTCCCCAAGGAAGTCATGGAAAAAGCTCAGAATCTGCTGACCAAGATCACCCTGTAACCCACTCCGAAGAACCCGACTATGTCCCAAAATTTTTCGCTCGCCAGCCGCAACACGCTCTGCATCATCATGGGCGGCGGACGCGGCAAACGCATGGAGCCCCTGACCCGTTACCGTTCCAAGCCGGCAGTTCCGCTGGGCGGCAATTACCGGCTCATCGACATCCCGATTTCCAACTGTCTGAACTCCGGACTCAACAAGATCCTGGTGCTCACGCAGTACAATTCCGAATCCCTCAACAAGCACATCTTCCGTACGTACAAACTCGACACATTTTTCGGCGGCTTCGTCGAGATTCTCGCGGCCGAGCAGTCCTACGAAAAGACCGAATGGTTCCAGGGGACGGCCGACTCCGTGCGCCGCGCGATGCCGCATATTCACGACCCCCGCATCGACGAGGTCATCGTGCTGTCGGGCGACCAGCTCTTCAACATGGACCTCCGCGAGCTGCAGAGTATCCATCACCGCAACGGGGCGGACATCACGATCGCCTGCCATCCGGAACCGGTCGAGAACATCAGCGGCTTCGGCGTCATGAACGTCGACACACAGAGCCGGATCACCAGCTTCGTCGAAAAGCCCAAGGACCCGGCGCTGGTTCAGGACGCCGTCGTCCAGATCGACGGCAAACCGCGCTACCTGGCCAGCATGGGCATCTATATTTTTAAGAAGGACGTGCTCACGGAACTGCTCCGCCAGAATCCGAGCCAGACCGACTTCGGCAAAGAGATCATCCCGGCCGCCATCAGCACGAAGAAGGTGTATGCCTACACGTTCAACGACTACTGGTCCGACATCGGGACGATCGGCTCCTATTACGACGCGAGTCTGATGCTGACCGACTACACGCCCGCGTTCAACCTCTATAACGAGGATTGGCAGATCTTCACGCGTCCGCGCTTCCTGCCGCCGGCCAAGATCCTCGAATGCCAGATTCATCAGTCGATCATCTCGGAAGGGTGTATCATCGAGGAGTCGGTGATCCGCCGCTCGCTGATCGGAGTGCGCAGCGTGATCGGCAACAACACGCGGATCTTCGAGTCGATCGTCACCGGCAACGATTATTTTGAGTCCGTGACCGACCGGGCCGCCAAGCACGACCGCGGTGTGCCGTCGATGGGCATCGGCCGCGACTGCGAGATCCGCAAGGCGATCATCGACAAAAACGTTTCGATCGGCGACGGCGTGAAGATCGTGAACCGCAACGGCGCCGACTTCGAGGACGGGGACAAATATTCGATCCGCGACGGGATCGTGGTGGTCCACAAAGGCGCGGTGATCCCCGCCGGGACCGTTATCTAATTCAACGACCGGACCTGACACAAGAGGAGAAGTGATGACTAAGCGTATTTTGGCCGCATTGGCACTCATGATGTTCGCGGCCGTTTCGTCCCACGCGGGCGAAGGGGCGAACTTTGTTTCCGGCAACAAGAACAACGACGGCTACGTGAAGCCGCGCAAGGTTTATAACCCCAAGGACCCGAACCGCGCCCCCGGCTTCTGGGACAAGGAATGGAAGCGCTCAGGTCTGGACCAGACGCTCGGCAAAGCCAAGTGGAATCCGTTTGCGGGCACCGGCAACTATCTGAAGGAAAAGGAAGAGGCCTACCGGGCCAAGAATCCCGAAGGGGCTGACAAGGTTTGATGCATCCGGCGGATCTCGAGCGTCTGGTGACCGCGGCCATGCCCGGCGCGCGGGTGAGCGTCTCAGACATGACGGGCACGAGCGACCACTTCGCGGTGCTCGTCGTGTCGGATGCCTTCCAGGGCAAGTCCCTGGTGGAACGGCACAAGGTCCTGCACCGGATCTTCGAACCGTATTTGTCCGGGCCGATCCATGCGGTAAAATACAGGACGCTGACGCCGGACGAAGCCGCGCGGCAGACCGCCAACTAAGGAGTTTTTATGAGCGACCAGGACGTGCTTCAGGCGATCGACCAGGACGTGAAGTCCAACAAGATCATCATGTTCGTGAAGGGCACCAAGACCATGCCGCAGTGCGGCTTTTCCGCCGCGACGATCGGGATCTTCAACAAGCTCGGCAAGCCCTTCGAGACGCGCGACATTCTGGCCAACCCGGACCTGCGCCGCCTGGTCCCCGCGTACAGCGACTGGCCGACGTTTCCCCAGGTGTTCATCAATGGCCAGTTCGTCGGCGGATGCGACATCTGCACGGATCTTTTTGAACAGGGCGAATTGCAAAAATTGGTCGAATAGGAGATCCCAACATGAAGCTGCTCAATCTGATCCGTCTCGCCGGTGTCGCCATGGTTCTCGGACTGGCCGTATCGGTGCCCGCTCACGCGGCGTTCGACGACGAGCCTGCCGGTACCGCGCCGGGTTACGTCAAACGCTCCGCCACCGAGGAAAAGGCGATCGCCGCGTCCGCGCCGGGCGTCAACGTCCAGGGTGAGAGCGGCGGCTTCGACGACTATCTCAACGACGACCTGTTTCCGACCGACGAAGAGTTCCGCCTCATGGACGTCGACCCCAATTCGCGCGTCGTGCTCGGCGGAGGCGACGATGCCCCCGGCGGCCTGTCGTTCAAGAAGAGCTACGAACGTTCTCCGATCGCCGAATAAGTGGCCTTCTGGCTTCTTAAATCCGAACCGTCCGTTTATTCCTTCGACGATCTGGTCCGCGACGGTTCGACCTTCTGGGAAGGCGTACGCAACTACCAGGCGCGCAACAATCTCCGGGCGATGAAAAAAGGCGACACCGCCTTCATTTATCACAGCGTGGATGAAAAGCGCGTGTGCGGAACGGCCGTCGTGAGTCGCGAAGCTTATCCCGATCCCACCGACAAGACGGGCGAGTGGTCCGTCGTCGAGATCCAGCCGCAGAAAAAATTCCCGAATCCCGTCACGCTCGCTCAATTTAAGACCGACGCGCTCCTCAAGGGGACCGCGCTCGTGCGCCAGTCCCGCCTTTCGGTCGTTCCCATCGACGCGAAGCAGGCCGCGCGCATCCTGGAGCTTTCCAAATGACCTCGTTTAAAGGACAGACCGTCCTGATCACCGGCCCGACGACGGGGATCGGCCGCGACCTGGCGGAATTATTCGCCGCCGAGGGCGCGAATCTCATCCTCGTGTCGCGCGACGTCCAAAAATTAAACGCGGTCAAATCCGAACTCGAGGGCAAATCCGGAATCCGCGCGCTCGTGATCCCGTCCGACCTGTCCCAAGCGGGCGCTTCTCAGCAGCTCATCGCCGCGGTCGGCCGTTCGGGTCTCGAAGTGGACGTGCTCGTGAACAACGCCGGTTACGGCGTGTACGGCAAATTCCTCGATGAGCCGATCGAAGCCCAGGCTGGTATGATCGAACTGCACGTGTCGGCTCCGACGCGGCTTGCCCACGCTTTTTTACCGGGTATGGTGAGCCGTAAGCGCGGGGGAGTGCTGAATATTTCGTCGACCGGAGGATTCCAGCCGGTGGCGATCGAGAACGTGTACTGCTCGACCAAGGCCTATCTCACGCATTTCACCGAAGCGCTGGCCGAGGAGCTCGCCGGATCGGGCGTGACGGTCACCTGCGTTTGTCCGGGCCCGACCCAAACCCCATTTTTCTCGAACCCCCACATGAAGACCCGCGCCCCGGCCAAGTTGACGCGCATGACCTCGATCGACGTGGCCCGTCGGGCCCTTACGGCCTTCAAAGAAGGAAAAGTTCTCGAGGTCACGGGCTTCAAGAACAAGCTCCTCGCCTTTTCCGTCAAGATCGCCCCGCGCTCCGTCGTTCGCAAAGCCGCCCGCCACATCGTCGAACGCTCCCAACCTCCGCACCCCAACGCTTAGTCTCGGCTTGCGGGAGCACAAGTGCCTTCTCCGGGCAGAGCCGCTCGCGCGCTGTCAAAGACGAGGCGCGCTCGCTCCTTGCTCCTCGTCGGCGGGGACGCCTCCTCGGAGCAAAAGCCCTTCGAAGGCACTCGTGCTCCCGCAAGCCTGACCCGCATGGGTGTCGGCGGTCGGGAATGCGCATGGAGCGCGCCTGCGGCTCTGCGCCGGAGAGCGTATTCCCGACCGCGACCTTCGTTTGGGGCAGGGTTGAGGGGGACCCCCATATGTGGTAAAGTACGGGCTCTCCGATCCCCTAGATAGAGGAATTTCCCGCATGATTGACCGCTATAGCTTGCCCGAAATGAACCGCATTTGGACGGAAGAAAACCGCTTCCGCCGGATGCTGGATGTCGAGATCGCCGTGGTCGAAGCCATGGCCGACAAAGGCATCGTGCCCAAGGCCTCCGCCGCCAATATCAAGAAAAAAGCTTCGTTCAAGCTCGCCGAGATCCACGAGATCGAAAAAGTCACCAAGCACGACGTGACGGCCTTCCTCAAATCCGTCGGCAAGTCCATCGGTCCCGATGCGCGCTTCGTCCACATGGGGATCACGTCGAGCGACGTCCTCGACACGGCCGTTTCGCTCCAGATCGTCCAAAGCCTCGACGGCATCATCAAGAAAACGGCCGCGCTCCAGGCGACGGTCAAAAAACTCGCTCTCAAACACAAGCTCACGCCGGCCATGGGCCGCACGCACGGCGTTCACGCCGAGCCGACCACGTTCGGCCTCAAAGTCCTTTTGTACTACCCCGAGCTCGGCCGCGCACTCGGTCGCCTTGATCACGCCCGCCGCACGATCTCGGTCGGCAAGATCTCCGGCGCAGTCGGCACCTACGCCGGCCTTTCGCCCGCGCTCGAAAAGGCCGCCCTCGGCAAGCTCGGCCTTCAAGCGGCTCCCATTTCCACGCAGGTCCTTCAGCGCGACCGCCATGCCGAAGTCATGTCGGCCCTCGCGATCCTCGCCGCGACGCTCGAAAAGTGCGCCGTCGAGATCCGTCATCTCCAGCGCACCGAGGTCCGCGAGGTTGAAGAGGCCTTCAGTGAAGGGCAGACCGGCTCTTCGGCGATGCCGCACAAGAAGAACCCGGTTAACTGCGAGCGGGTGACCGGCCTCGCGCGTCTGGTCCGCGCGAACCTCATGGCCGCCCTCGAGAACGTCGCCCTCTGGCACGAGCGCGACATCAGCCACTCGTCGGTCGAACGCGTGATTTTTCCGGACACCTTCCTGGCCGTCGACTTTATGCTCAGCGAAATGGACCGGATCCTCGGGAACCTCAAGGTTTATCCGGAGCGGATGATGGCGACGATCCGGTCGAACCGCGGCCTTACTTTTTCGCAGCGCCTGCTCACGGCGTCGATCAAGAAGGGCCTCGCGCGCTTCGAGGCGTACGAGATCGTCCAGCGCATCGCGCTCAAGGTCTGGAACAACCCGGCTGATTCCACGGAGACGATGGAGTCGCTGGCGCGCGCAGACGAGCGGCTCAAGAAGCTTTTTACGGATAAAGAGTTCAAGGAGATCTTCAACCTCAATGCGTACCTCGAGCATGTGGACGCAATTTTTAAAAAGGCGCTCAAATAACATGAAAGCCCGCGTATTCGTCACGTTGAAAAAGTCCGTTCTCGATCCCCAGGGCGTTGCCGTCCAGCAGGCGCTCGAGCACATGAACGTGCCCGGCGTGAAGAACGTCCGCATCGGCAAGATGATCGAGCTCGAGCTCGAAGGCGCGCGCCCGGCCGGCGACAAGGAGATCAAGGACATGTGCGAAAAGCTCCTCGCCAACACTGTGATCGAAGATTACCGTTACGAAATCGAGAAATAACCCAGTGGCCAGGAAGATCAAATTCGGAGTCGTCGCTTTTCCCGGATCCAACTGCGACGAGGACTGCGTCTACGTCCTGCGCGACGTGATCGGCGCCGACGTGCGCAAGATCTGGCACAAGGACGCGTCGGTCGGAGACGTCGACGCGATCTGCCTTCCGGGCGGATTCAGCTATGGCGATTACCTGCGTACCGGCGCGATCGCGCGCTTTTCGCCCGTTATGAAAGACGTCGTCCGTTTCGCCGGCACGGGCAAGCCCGTGATCGGCATCTGCAACGGATTTCAGATTCTGCTCGAGTCGGGCCTTCTGCCCGGCGCGATGCTGCGCAACCGTTCGCTCCTTTTTTCCTGCAAGACCGTGAACCTCAAGGTCGAGAACACCGACACCCCGTTCACCCGCAAGTACAAGACGGGCGACGTGCTCCGGATCCCGATCGCGCACGGCGAGGGGAATTATTTCGCGGAACCCGCGACGATCCAGAAGCTCAAGGACAACCGCCAGATCCTGGTGCGCTACGTGAACGAGAAGGGGGAGGCGACCGACGCGGCGAATCCCAACGGTTCGCTCGAGAACATCGCCGGCATTTGCAACGAGAAGCGCAACGTGTTCGGCCTCATGCCGCACCCCGAGCGCGCGTCCGAAACGGCCCTCGGTTCCACCGACGGCAAAAACATGTTTGTTTCCATCGTGGAGTCCCTGTCATGACCCAGGTTCAAGAGATCACCCCCGACGTCATTTCGAAGCTGGGTCTCACGCCCGGCGAATACGACCGCATCAAGGGCGTGCTGAAGCGCGAGCCCAACATCAACGAGCTTGGCGTGTTCAGCGTCATGTACTCGGAGCATTGCTCGTACAAGAACTCGCGCAACGTGCTCAAGCTTTTTCCGAAGGCCGGTTCGCGCGTCCTCATCGGCGCGGGCGAAGAGAACGCGGGCGTCATCGACATCGGCGACGGCTGGTGCATCAGCTTTAAGATCGAGTCGCACAACCATCCGAGCGCGATCGAGCCGTTTCAGGGCGCCGCGACCGGCGTCGGCGGCATCCTGCGCGACATCTTCACGATGGGCGCGCGGCCTGTTCTGCTCATGAATTCGCTGCGCTTCGGCTCGCTCGAAAAAGCCCAGAACCGTCACCTGATGAAGGGCGTCGTCGCCGGCATCAGCCATTACGGCAATTGCATCGGCGTGCCGACCATCGGCGGCGAAGTGTATTTCGACGATTCGTACGAGGGCAACCCGCTCGTCAACGCGCTTGCGCTCGGCATCATGCGCAAGGAGCATATCGCGCGCGGCAAGGCGACGGGCGCGGGGAACCCCGTGTTCTACCTCGGCGCGGCGACCGGCCGCGACGGCATCGGCGGCGCGAGCTTCGCGTCCAAGGAGATCAGCGAAGATTCGTACAAGGACCGCCCGGCCGTGCAGGTCGGCGATCCCTTCATGGAAAAACTGTTGCTCGAGGCCGTGCTCGAACTCCTTCAGACCGACGCCGTCGTCGGCATTCAGGACATGGGCGCCGCCGGCCTGACCTGCTCGACCTGCGAAACCGCTTCGCGCGGCAATTCCGGCATCGAGATCGACGTCACGCTCGTCCCGCAGCGCGAAACGGGAATGACCCCGTACGAGATTCTGCTCTCCGAATCCCAGGAGCGCATGCTCGTCATCGTCAAAAAGGGCAAGGAGCACGTCGCCAAGGACATCTTCGCCAAGTGGGACCTGCACGCCGCTGAGATCGGCTTCGTGACCGACACCGGCCGCATGGTCGTGAAGGAAAACGGCCGCGTCGTCGTCGATGCGCCTGCCAAGGAACTTGCCGAAGACGCGCCGCTCTACATCCGAGAGGAAAAAAAGCCCGCGTACCTCGAAACGCTCAAAGCCATCCGCGTGCAGGATCTGCCGCCGACCGGCGACTTCAACGCGGCGCTGCTCAAAATCCTCGACTCGCCGACCGTCGCATCCAAGGAATGGATTTACCGCCAGTACGACCATATGGTCGGCACGGCGACCGTGATGCTCCCGGGCTCCGACGCGGCCGTGATCCGGATCAAGGGAACCGAGAAGCGCATCGCGATGTCGACCGATTGCAACGCGACCTATTGCTACCTCGATCCGTACGAGGGCGGCAAGATCGCCGTCGCCGAAGCCGCGCGCAACCTCGTTTGCTCGGGCGCGCTGCCGTTGTCGGTGACCGACAACTTGAACTTCGGCAATCCGATGAAGCCGGAAGTATTCTGGACGTTCCGCAAGTGCATCGAAGGCATCCGCGACGCTTGTCTCGAGTTCGAGACTCCGGTGTCGGGCGGAAACGTTTCTTTTTATAACGAGAGCCCCAAGGGCGCGATCGATCCGACGCCGACCATCGGCATCGCCGGTATCATCGAAGGCCGCGACCCGATTCCGAGCGCGTTCCAGCAGGCGGGGGATGTGATCCTCTTCCTCGGACCCACGCGCGAAGAGCTCGGTGGTTCCGAATTCCTCAAAGTCGTGCACGGCAAGAAGGACGGTATTCCGCCGCGCCTGGACCTCAAGGAAGCGGCCGCGTTCAACCGGACGCTGCTCGAATGCGCCGAAGCCAAGCTGCTCCGTTCCGCGCACGACCTGTCCGAAGGCGGTCTGGCCGGTGCGCTTGCCGAGTGCGTCATGGCGGACGAGACCAAGTCGTTCGGCGCTGACGTTCAGGTGAAGGTCGACGGCGTTTCGGCCGAGGCGCTGTATTTCGGCGAGAGCCAGTCCCGCGCGATCCTGTCCTGCGACCCCAGACATTTAGCCGCCGTCGAAGCGGTGATCCGCAAGCACGGTCTTCCGTATCAAGTCATCGGAAAAACCGGCGGCGACCGCCTCAAGATCAACGACAAGATCAATGTACCAGCCGCCGTGCTCCGTGAAACGTGGGGTCAAGCCATCCGCCGCAGGATGGAGAAGTAGGACGCTATGTCAGATGAATTAAAAGACCATTGCGGCGTATTCGGGGTTTATGGCGACGCATTGGCGGCGTACAAAACCTACCTCGGCCTGTACGCGCTGCAGCACCGTGGCGAAGAGTCGGCCGGCATCGTTTCCTGTGACGGCAAGGATATGATCATTCACCGCGGCATGGGCCAGGTGCAGGACGTGATCACACCCGACGTGCTGAACCGCTTCAAGGGGCATATGGCGATCGGACACGTGCGCTATTCGACCACAGGCTCCTCGAGCCTCAAGAACGCCCAGCCGATCCACGTCGATTACTCCAAGGGTCAGGTCGCCGTCGCGCACAACGGCAATATCACGAACGCCGAGATCCTGCGCTCGGAACTCGAAGCTTACGGCGCGATTTTTCAGACGACGACGGACAGCGAAATCATCATTCACCTGATGGCCAAGCCGTCCCTGCGCAACGCGGAAGAGGGTATCCTCCACGCGCTGGCCCGGATCGAGGGCGCATTCAGCCTCGTCTTCATCACACCCGAATACATCGCAGCCGCGCGCGACCCGCAGGGCTTCCGTCCGCTGTGGATCGGCCAGACCGCCGCCGGCGCCTACGTGTTCGCGTCCGAAACCTGCGCGCTCGACCTCGTCGAAGCCAAGCCGCTCCGCGAAGTGGAACCGGGTGAGCTCGTCATCGTCGACAAGAACGGCCTGCGCTCCAAGATCTACAAGAAGCAGGACCTGCGCGCCCATTGCATCTTCGAACACGTTTATTTCGCGCGGCCCGACTCGATGATCTTCGGCGACGTCGTGCACGAAGCCCGCAAGCGCTTCGGCCGCCGCCTGGCCCGGGAGTTCCCGGTCGACGCCGACATGGTCATCCCGGTCCCGGATTCCGGCAACTCGGCCGCCATCGGCTATTCCCAAGAGTCCGGCATTCCGTTCGAGGTGGGTATCATCCGTAACCATTACGTCGGCCGCACCTTCATCCAACCGCAGCAGGGGGAGCGCGACTTCAAGGTGAAGATCAAGTTCAACCTGCTCCGCGGCGTGCTGGCCGGCAAGCGCGTGGTCGTCGTCGACGATTCGATCGTGCGCGGCACGACGTCGCGCCTGCGCATCAAGAACCTGCGCGAGGCCGGGGCCAAGGAAGTCCATCTCCGGATCAGCTGTCCGCCACACCTGTACCCGTGCGCGTACGGGATCGACTTTCCGACGAAGGGTGAGCTCATCGCCGACAACAAGTCGATGGAAGACATCCGCAAGTACATGAATTGCGACACGCTGGGCTATCTTTCGCTCGAAGGCATGCTCGAGAGCGTGAGTCTTCCCAAACAAAATTACTGCACCGCCTGCTGGACCGGCAAATATCCCGTGCCGTTCGGTCAGCCCAACAAATACTTCGCTGAGAAAGGATGTCCATGAGCCGCTCCGCCCAAGCCATCACGTACAAAAAGAGCGGGGTCGACGTCGACCTGGCCAACCGCTTCGTCGAAGAGATCAAACCGCTCGTCAAAATGACCCGCCGTCCGGAAGTCGTCGGCGGCATCGGCGGATTCGGCGCACTCTTCCGCCTCCCGCTCACCAAGTACAAGAAGCCTATTCTCGTGAGCTCGACTGACGGCGTGGGAACCAAGCTCGTCGCCGCCAAGCTCGTCGGCAAACCCGAAGTGCTCGGCGTGGACCTGGTCGCGATGAACGTGAACGACATTGTGACCTGCGGCGCGGAGCCGCTGTTTTTCCTCGATTACTTCGCGGTCGGCAAGCTCGACCTCGGCCTCATGAAGCCCGTGATGAAGGGCATCGCCGAGGCCTGCAAGGAATCCGGTTGCGCCCTCATTGGCGGCGAAACGGCCGAAATGCCGGGCGTGTATCCTCCGGGCGACTTCGATCTGGCCGGCTTCGTCGTCGGCGTGGTCGAGCAGGGCAAGGAAATCACCGGCAAGTCCGTGAAGCCGGGCGACATCATCATCGGCTGCGCGTCCAACGGCATCCACGCCAACGGTTTTTCGATGGTCCGGCGCGTGTTCGACGACGCTTTCATGAAGGAACATGCGGACGAGATCATCCGGCCCACCCGTCTCTATGTGAAGCCGGTGCTGGAGCTCCTGAAGCGCGTCAAGGTGAAGGCCATGGCCCATATCACCGGCGGAGGCTTCTATGACAACATTCCGCGGGTCCTGAGCAAGGGGACCGGCGCTTCGATCCATGCCGGCAGCTGGAAGGTTCCGACCGTGTTCAAGTGGCTGTCCGAAAAATCCAAAGCCCCGTTCAAGGAAATGTACCGGACGTTCAATATGGGCATCGGCTACATCATCGTCGTGTCGCCCAAGGACGCCCGCAAGACTCTGGCTTCCTTGAACAAGAGCGGTGTCGAAGCCTCGGTGATCGGTCAAATCGTGCGCGGGTCGGGCGTTAAGATCCACTAAATCCAATTCATCTATGGCACAAGCGGGTTTAAAAATTCTGGTGGTCGGTTCGGGCGGACGGGAACACGTCCTCGCCTGGAAGGCCGCGCAGAGCCCGAGAGTCGCCCGCGTTTTTTGCGCCCCGGGCAACGCCGGAACGGCCGCCGTCGCCCAGAACGTCGCGATTTCGGCGACGGATGTCGCCGCGCTGGCCGCTTTCGCCCAAAAAGAATCGATCGACCTCACGCTGGTTGGCCCCGAAGCGCCGCTCACGGCCGGCATCGTCGATGCGTTCAAGGCCAAGGGGCTCAAAGTTTTTGGCCCCGACCAATACTGCGCCCAGCTGGAAGGCAGCAAAGTTTTTTCCAAGCGCCTCATGCGCAAGCTCGGGATTCCCACCGCCGCTTCCGAGGAATTCACCGACGCCGCGAAGGCGGTCGAATATTTGCGCCAACACGCGTACCCGGTCGTGATCAAGGCCGACGGCCTGGCCGCCGGCAAGGGCGTGACGATCGCCGCGACCTTTGCCGAAGCCGAGCAGGCCGTGCGCGAAGCGATGACCGACCGCGTATTCGGCGACGCCGGATCCAAAATTCTGATCGAGGAGTGTCTGGTCGGCGAGGAAGCGTCGCTCATCGCCGTCTGCGACGGCGAAACGGCCGTCTGCCTCGCGTCGAGCCAGGATCACAAGCGCATCTTCGACGGAGACCAGGGCCCCAATACGGGCGGCATGGGCGCGTATTCTCCGGCGCCAGTCGTGACGCCCCAAGTCGACCAGGAAGCGCTCGATCGGATCTTCAAGCCGGTGCTCAAGGAGCTCAAAGCCCAGGGCCACCCGTTCGTCGGATTTTTGTACGCCGGTCTCATGATCACGGCCAAGGGCATGTACGTGCTCGAGTTTAATGTGCGGTTCGGCGACCCCGAAGCGCAGGCGGTGCTGCCGCGGCTCAAGACCGACCTTGTCGATGTGGCCGAGGCCTGCGTGAGCGGCACGCTCAAAGACCTGAAGCTCGAATGGACGAAGGACGTTTCGGTCACGGTTGTTCTGGCCGCGGGCGGATATCCCGGCACGCCGCGCAAGGGCGACGCGATCGAGGTGCTCGGCACGGGCTGGCCGAAAGAGATTCAGGTATTTCACGCGGGAACCGAAGCGAAGGACGGCAAAGTCGTCACCAGCGGCGGCCGTGTGCTCGCGGTAACGGCGCTCGGCGCGGACGTCGCGGCGGCCGTCGACCGGGCTTATTGGGGCGTCGGCCGCATCCGGTTCGAGGGGATGCAGTTCCGCCGGGATATCGCGCATCGGGCTTTGGAACGACTCACGCGCCGTTAATTTTTAAGAAACAAGGAGCTCACCACATGTCTCAATCTCCCGTGCGCGCCGTCATCCTCATGGGTTCCGCGAACGACGCGGAACAGCTCAAGCCCGCCGGCCAGGTCTTCAAGGACTTCGGAATTCCGTACGAAGCGCGCGTGCTGTCCGCCCACCGCACGCCCAACGAAACCGTCCAATTTATCTCCGACGCCGAGAAGCGCGGCTGCGAAGTCGTGATCGCGGCGGCCGGCGGCGCGGCCCACCTGGCCGGTGTCTGCGCGGCCCACACGCTGCTGCCCGTGATCGGGGTCCCGATCGAATCGAAGAGTCTTAAAGGGCTGGATTCGCTGCTCTCCACCGTGCAGATGCCTCCCGGCATCCCGGTCGCGACGGTCGGCATCGGCCCCCTGGGCGGCAAGAACGCGGGCCTTTTGGCCGTGCGCATCATGGCCGTCAAAGACAAGGCGCTCGCGGCGCGGCTCGACGCTTTTCGTGAAAAGATGCGCCAGGAAATTCTGGCCACCAAGATCGACGTCTAGAGAGGGAAGAGGAATAACCATGGCCGAACCCACGCTCCCGGCAAAAGTAAAGGAAGTGCTGTTCGTCTGCACGGGCAACAGCTGCCGCAGCGTGATGGCCGAATACCTGTTCCGGAAGATGGCGGCCGACAAGGGGCTCGACGTTCACGCGTATTCCGCCGGCATCGCGGCGGCCTACCGGCAGGGGGCGAGCTTTGAGACGCTCGAAGTGCTCAAACGCGACGGCATCGACGCCCGCGGCCATTCGAGTCGGATGGTGCACGAGGATTCGATCGAGACCGCGGACATGATCCTGGCGCTCACCGAACAGCACGCGTCGCATCTCAAGAAGCACTTTCCGGAAAGCGAGTCCAAGATCTATCTTCTGACCGAGTTTTACGGCGGCCAGGATAAGCAGCTTTTTATCCAGGGGATTCCCGACCCGATCGGGATGAGCAGTCTTTTTTACCAAAACACGTATCTCGTGATCCGTTCCTGTGTCCAGAATCTCGTGAACCTGCTGGAGGCCCGCAAATGAGAATCGCCGTCGGCACCGACCACCGCGGGTTCGAGGCCAAACAGAAGCTCGCCGACGCGCTGCGCCGCGACGGGCACGAGGTGATTGATTGCGGGACGAATTCGGCCGAGCCGTGCGATTATCCGGACCCGGCGTTCCGCGTCGCGACCCGCGTGTCAAAGGGTGAGGCCGACCGCGGCGTGCTTATCTGCATGAGCGGCATCGGAATGGCCATTGCGGCCAACAAGGTCAGGAAGGTCCGCGCCGGCCTCTGCCACAAGAGCGCGACCGCGAAGCTCAGCCGCGAGCACAACGACACCAACGTTCTCGTCCTTTCGTCCATGGAGGCCCTGGAGCCCATGGAAACCATCGTCCGCGCGTGGCTCGCCACGCCGTTTGAGGGCGGCCGCCACGAACGCCGCGTCGAAAAAATCACATTGATCGAAAACGGTCTGATGAAGGAATAACAGGAGTCCCCGTGAAACACCTCAGTAAACAGGACCCGGACATTTACGACGCGATCTGCCGCGAGCAGCGCCGCCAGCACGAGAACATCGAGCTCATCGCGAGCGAGAACTTCACCAGCGTCGCCGTCATGGAAGCGGCCGGCACCGTCCTTACGAACAAGTATGCGGAAGGGTATCCCGGAAAGCGCTGGTACGGCGGCTGCGAGAACGTCGACGTGATCGAGCAGTTGGCGATCGACCGGGCGATGAAGCTGTTCGGCGCGGAACACGCGAACGTCCAGCCGCATTCGGGCTCGCAGGCCAACATGGCCTCTTATTTCGCGCTGATCAAGCCGGGCGACACCGTCCTCGGCATGAACCTGTCCCACGGTGGACATCTGACGCACGGGCACCCGATGAATTTCTCGGGCAAGCTCTTCAACATCGTTCCGTACGGCGTGAGCGAGAAGGACGAGCGCATCGACTATGATCAGGTCGAAGCGCTGGCCGTCCAGCACAAGCCCAAGATGATCCTCGTGGGCGCGTCCGCGTATCCGCGCACGATCGACTTCGCTCGTTTCCGCGCGATCGCCGACAAGGTCGGAGCCAAGATGATGGTCGACATGGCGCATATCGCCGGCCTCGTGGCCGCGGGCGTGCACCCGAGCCCCGTGCCGTACGCCGACATCGTGACCACGACCACGCACAAGACGCTCCGCGGCCCCCGCGCCGGTCTCATCCTGTGTAAAAAGGAATACGCCAAGGCGGTCGACGCCGAGGTGTTCCCGGGCGGCCAGGGCGGCCCGCTGGAGCACATCATTGCGGCCAAGGCCGTCGCGCTCAAAGAGGCGATGTCGGACGACTTCAAGAAATACCAGCGGCAGGTCGTCGACAACGCCAGGACGCTGGCCGAGGCGATGAAGTCGCACGGCTTCCGGATCGTTTCCGGCGGAACGGACAATCACCTCATGCTCGTCGACGTCACCGTGAAGGGGACGACCGGCAAGGACGCGTCCGCCGCGCTCGACCACGCGCGCATCACGGTCAACAAGAACACGATTCCGTTCGACAAGAACTCGCCGTTCGTGACCTCCGGCATCCGTCTCGGCACGCCGGCCGTCACGACGCGCGGCATGAAGCAGGACGACATGAAGCTCATCGCCGGATGGATCGCCCGGGTCCTCGCCGCGCCGCAGGATGCGGCCGTGATCGATCAGGTGAAGCGCGAAGTCGAACAGCTCGTGTCCAAATATCCGCTGTACCCGGAACTTTGCCCGAAAGCGATGGCCGCTTAATGCGCTGCCCCTACTGCGGTCATCTTCAGGACCGGGTCATTGACTCGCGCGCGGCGAACGAAAACCGTTCGGTCCGCCGCCGCCGCGAATGTCTGAAGTGCCGCCGCCGGTTCACCACGTACGAGTCGATCGAAGAAATCTCCATGATGGTCGTCAAGCGCGACGGCCGCCGCGAGTCCTTCGACCGCAACAAGGTAATTTCCGGCATCCTCAAGGCGTGCGAAAAACGCCCGGTCAGTCTTCAACAGGTCGAAGACACGGTCGACCGCGTCGAGCGCGAGCTGCAGAAAAAGTACGAAAAAGAGATCCCTGTGCAGGCGGTGGGCGAGCTGGTGATGGAAAAAATCCACAAGCTCGACGAGGTGGCCTATGTCCGGTTCGCTTCGGTGTACCGGTCGTTCAAGGACATCAACCAATTCATGGGCGAGCTCAAAGACCTGCTCAACAAGAAATAAGTCGTTCTGCGCGGAGGAGGGCTGTGGGTTCTCTCCGCGCATAGCCGAAGGCGCGCTGTCTAAGACGAAGCGCGCCTTCTCCATTTGTCCTCGTCGGCGGGGACGCCTCCTCAGACAAAAAGCGCTGCGAGAACCCACAGCCCTCCTCCGCGTAATCCAATCCTCATTTCTTGAGCATTCCTTTTCATTCTGAGTGCAAAGACCCTCTGCGTCCGTGCTTTGGGATGGAGGGGGTGGGGTGGCTTTGGAGAGGCTTTTTGTCCGACGAGGCGTCCCCGCCGAGGAGGACAAATGGAGCAAGCGCGCCTTGTCTTAGACGGCGCGCTTGCGGCTATGCCTCGGAAAAGCCACCCCACCCCCTCCGAGCACGGTCACTCGGAGCAGGACGGGTTATTTGGTTGCGGGAGCTTCGCCGTATTTGGCGGGGAAGAGTTTGGACAGGACTTGAACGTTGGGCTTGAGTTCGTCTTGAAGGGCGCGGAGGGTTTTGCCGAAGACGTCCATTTCGCGCTTCAGCCGCAGACCCTTTTCCAGATCCGCCTTTTTCTCTTCAAAGAGCTTCGCGTCCGGCTCGGCCTGCGAGACGACCTTGAACACGGCCAGGCCGTTCGAAGTCGGTACAGGGCCGGTCGTGGCGCCGGCCTTGGTCTCGGCCAGCACCTGGGCGACGGAGCCGATCTTGCCGATCTTTTCGACCGCATCGCCGGGCAGGTAAGCGCCCATTTTGTTGAGTTCGAGCTTTTCGGCCGCGACGGCTTTGGCCCAGTCGGTCGTTTCCAGTGTTTCGGTGAACTTGGAAGCTTTTTCAATCACGGCGCGGAACGTTTTTTCCTGTCCGACGAGGTCGTCGAGGACCTTCTGCGCGTCATCATAAGTCATCGGAGCCTGAGGCCTGTGGGCAACGAGTTCAAAGCGGTATTTTTTTCCTTCATGCTCGAGCCAGCCGGTGCGGTCGCCGGCGGTCTTGAGCGCAAAAATGGCTTCGGAGAGGGCGGGGGCGGCGCCGATGCCGGTGATCGCCTCTTCACGCGCGATCCACGGGGTGCGGACGGCCTTGGAATCCCATTGGGTGATCTCGGCCGTTCCTTCGGGGAGCGCGGCACCGGCTTCGACGGCCAGGTAGCGGACCTGAACGGCTTCCTGTGCCATGAGTCGGCCGGCGAGACGGTTGTACATCGACCGCCGCTCTTCCTCGGTCGCCGCTTCGGGCGCGGAGACCGCATCTTTTGTGAAGATCACGTACTCGAGGTTGCGCGGGCCGTAGAGCAGGCGGAAGCTCTCCTTGAGTTCGGCGTCGGACGGCGCGTAGCTGCCGCGGATCTGATCGCGGTAACGCTGGAGCGCGAGGTACTCCCGCGATTCTTCTTCAAAGGTCTTGGCGTCCATCTTGAGATACTGATCGAGGATCATCTGATAGCGGGTTTGGGAAAAAGCGCCGTTCTCCTGGAACGGGGGCTGCTTCTGGATCCATTCCACTACTTCGGCGTCGGTGACGCGGATGCCGGCCGCTTTGGCGGCGCGGACGAGGAGGATACGCTGCCAGGCGAGGGCTTCGAAGTCGACCGAGTTGCCGAGGCGGGAGAGATCCGCGCCGCCGAAGACTTCGAGTTCGCGGCGCATCGCTTCAAAGTTGCGGATGAATTCCTGGACCTTGATCTTTTTGCCGCTGACGGTGCCGGCGGTGCCGTTGAGGCCGTTGTTGTGATCGGAGACGCTGATGAAGACAAAGCCGGGGATGATGAGGACGCAGAGAGCCAGGAAAAGACCGCGCTGGACGGGTTTGTTGCGAAGTAGGTTAAGCATAGTCGCGCATTATAGCACGGGCCTGCCGGATTTTGCCCTTAACATGTCACAACAATATTTAGCATGTTTGACGAGACTTCGGAGCCGTGTTATACTCCCGGATAAGAATCGCCGGCATAGTATCCTGCCGATAAGACTTAACTTATTTATTTTGAATAAGTTACAGCGTTTCTTCTGTCATTTTTTTTGGGCGCTTTGCGGCGCCGGTAAATACTGAACGTTTGTGCAACGCAAGGTGAATCGCCGTATGTCCTCCAAGTCTCCGGATCCGGTCCCGGCCGTCAAACTCAAGTTCGGATTGCCCAAGGGCAGTCTGCAGGACGCGACGTTCAAGATGCTCGAAAAAGCCGGGTTCCAGGTTTCCGTTTCTTCCCGCTCCTACTTTCCTTATATAGACGACACGGAGCTGGAACCGGTGTTGATCCGCGCCCAGGAAATGTCCCGCTACGTTGAGCAGGGCGCTTTGGACTGCGGCATCACCGGCGAAGACTGGATTCTCGAAAACCATTCGGACGTCGTCCGTATCGCCGAACTCATGTACGCCAAGACCGGCCGCAACCGCGTCCGCTGGGTGCTCGCGGTGCCCAACCAGTCCAACATCCACAAGCCCGAGGACCTGAAGGGCAAGCGGATCGCGACGGAGCTCAAGGGCTTCACCGAAAAGTACTTCAAGGACCGGAATATCCCGGTCGACGTGGAATTCAGCTGGGGCGCGACCGAGGTCAAGGTCGGTTCGGGTCTGGTCGACGCGATCGTCGACATCACCGAGACCGGTTCGAGCCTCAAGGCCAACAACCTCCGCATCGTCGAGACGCTCTGCTACTCGACGACGCAGTTCATCACGAACAAAAAAGCGTGGGCCGATCCCGTCAAGCGCCGCAAGATGGAAGGCATGGCGATGCTCTTCCTTGGCGCGATCGAAGCCGAGGGCAAGGTCGGCCTCAAGATGAACGTCGCAGAAAACAATTTGAAGGGTGTCCTCGACATCCTTCCGGCCCTCAAAAAGCCGACCATTTCGCACCTGTCCGACAAGGGCTGGTTCGACGTCGACACGATCTTGGACGAAGTCGTCGTGAAGCATTTGATTCCGCGCCTCAAGGAGGCCGGAGCGCAGGGGATCATTGAGTATCCCCTGAACAAAGTCATCGATTAACAGGAGGTCGCCTATGCCCTGCGGCAGAAAGCGGAAACGGCATAAAATGGCGGTGCACAAGCGCCGTAAACGCCGTAGACGCGACAGACACAAGAAGAGAGAGCGCTAGGCGCTTCGCTGAAAAAGCGCCATCCGCGGCTTCAACATCGCGGGTGGCGCTTTTTCGAGCGCGTTTTTTGAGGTGATGGTATGACAGCGAGATCCATCAGGAATTGGACGGGGATCTGCACGGCGTTCGCGCTGGGAGCCATGGCGGCGTGGGTCGCGGGTTCTGCGGCGTTGCGCCGCGAAAGCCGGTACGGGATCGAACCCCGCAGCGGGTTCGTCATGCTGGAAGCGGATCAGCGCAAATCCCGGGCTTACTTGAACTTTTTGTACGGGCTCCTGTATCAGGAGCGGGGGCAGCGCGAACAGGCTGCCGAAAGATTTGCCGAAGCCTGTGCTTTGGACCGTGTTCTTCAACCAACGAGTTTCGAATCGGATCAAAATCCGAGTTAGGAAACACCATGTTCAACCGCAAAAACATCAAGTACTTCTTCATCCGTCACTGGGTCAAATTCGCCGTCCTGGTGACCCTGCTCCTTTCCATCGCTCTTCCTTGGGCGGTGCTCGGCCGGATCGACTCTTATCAGCGTATTTACCTCATTGCCTGGCTGTCGCTCATGCCGATCCAGTCGATCGTGTCGGCGGTTGTCTTCGTCGTCCTGCTGTACTGGCTCCATTACGGCGGCGGCTTCCAGAAGATCGGCAGCAAGAAGGTCAAGACCAACGTCGTCAATATCAAGTGGAACGATGTCATCGGCATGGAACAGGCCAAGATGGAATCCGTGGAAATCGTGAAGCTGATCAAGGACCATGCGCGCGTGAAGGCCATCGGCGGCAAGATGCTGCGCGGAATCCTCATGCTGGGACCTCCCGGGTGCGGTAAAACGTACCTCGCCAAGGCGATCGCGACCGAATCCGGAATGCCGTTCCTTTCCATGTCCGCGTCCGAGTTTGTCGAAATGTTCGTCGGCGTCGGAGCGTCCCGCATCCGTCAGCTGTTCAAGCAGGCGCGCATGCAGGCGGACGAGCACGGCGGCTGCATCATTTTCATCGACGAAATCGACTCCATCGCCCGCAAGCGCCACTTCAACGCCTTCGGCGGAAGCGAAGAAACTAATTCGACCCAGAACCAGCTCCTCGCGGAAATGGACGGTCTGGAATCCGCGAAGAATGTGGTTGTGATCGGCGCGACGAACGCTTCGACGGGAACGCTTGACGAAGCGTTGCTGCGTCCCGGCCGCTTCGACCGCAAAATCATCGTGTCGCGTCCCGACGCATCCGAGCGTGAACAGTTGTTCAAGTACTACCTGAACAAAATCAAGTTCGACAAGGCTATGGACGTCGCGCGGTTGGCCCGCAAGGCCGTTTACAAGACCCCGTCGGACATCCACAACATCGTTCAGGAAGCGGCGCTTATCTCGACCCGCGAGAACAAGGGTGCCGTCGACTACAAGGACATCATGAACGCGATGGACCGCATCGATCTCGGGTTCAAGCACCGCCTCAAGATGACCGACCGTGAAAAGACGATGACCGCCTATCACGAAACCGGCCACGCGGTCGCGATTTATTTCCTGCACCCGGAAGACGAAGCCAACTACGCGACGATCATCAGCCGCGGCGGTGCCCTCGGCCACGTGCAGCACCTGAAGACCGACGAAACATTCACAGCGGACCGCGAAGTCATCCTCGCTGACATCAAGTCCGCGCTGGCCGGCTATGTGGCCGAGCAGGTGAAGTTCGGCGTGACCACCAGCGGCGTGTCCTCGGATTTTAATTACGCGATGAAGCGGGCCCACGCGATGGTCTGGTCACTCGGCATGGGCGGATCGGGCCTCGTCGGCGATTACACCGGCATTCCGATCGAGCAGTTGTCGGACGAGATCAAGAACACGCTCAACAACGACACCAAGCACATCCTCGATCAGTGCATCAAGGAAGTGACGGACCTTCTGAAGCGCGAGTCGGCCGTTTTTGAGAAGTTCGCGTCCGAACTGATGATCAAGGAAGAGCTCGACTACGATCAGATCCAGGCGATCTTTCTTCAATACGGTACCGCGGCTCCCCGCAAGCTTCGGAAGAAGCCCGGTGAAGCAGCGGCCTAAACGGCAGCCGCGGGCGTTCGCGTCCGCGCTGATCTTCACGGCGATTCTGGTCTCCGGACTGGCCGGCTGTTCGGACAAGCCGACCTTTTCGGGTGACCGGATGCCCGAGTCCGTCGAAAAAATCTCCCAGGACGTCTACAAGCTCGAGACGAAGGGCGACGTCAAGGGCACGACCCTCGGCGTTCTTTGGAACGGCGAATCCATCCTCGACGAGTCCGGCAAAGGCATTTCCAAAGAGATCAACGAAATCATCGGGAATCTTTCTTCGTCGGTATCGCGCGTCGCGCTGAGCACCGACCGGCCCGTCGATTTTGTGGTCGTCGCCGTGCGTGGCGCCAAGGAGCAGATGGAGTTGCGCGTGGTGCGCCGGGTCGACGACATCCGGCGGGCCCAGGCCGAGGCGCTGCCCGTGCAGGAGTCGATGAACCGGACCTTGTTCCAGCAGCTGCCGTACGAGCCCGGCAAAGCCGCGACCGAGCCTTTTGATACGGGCAACTGGACCCTGGAAGACTTCCTGTCCAAGCAGATCCTGCAGCGGGTGAGAATGGCCAAGCCGGCTGACCCCGAAAACCCGATCCCTACAGAACTCTTTGACGGCAAGTTCAGCCAGGACGAGAAAGGTCTGCGGGTTTTCGAATTCTCGATCCTGACCTTCAAACAGGAAAATTCCAAAGACAACATCCTCAGTGTCCTCCGCACGGTGCGTGACGTGTTTCAGGCGTATCAGTACGACGCGTTCGACCAGATCGTGATCCGGGACCTGATCCATAACCGCCGGCTCGTGCTCGGTAAGAGCACGATGAAGATCTTTGAAGCCAAAAAAATCACCGAAGAAGAGCTGATCAAAACCCGTCTGATTCCTGACACCGGCCGCCCCAATTCCTTCAAGAACGCGCTGGAAGTCTTCGGCTTCAACGTTTCCTGATGTCCCGTCCGCTCAAGGTCCAGGCTCCCGCCAAGGTCAATCTGCTGCTGCGCGTCGTGCGCCGGCGTCCCGACGGATTCCACGAACTCGACACGCTGTTCGAGGCGATCAGCGCTTCCGACACGTTGACCTTCCGCGAGCAGCCCTCCGGCATCCGACTCACGACCAGTCATTCGACCCTTCCGACCGGCCCGAAGAATTTGGTCGTACGCGCGGCGGAGCTGCTGCGGACCGAATGCGGCATCCGCACGGGCGTCCGCATCCATCTGGAAAAAAATCTGCCCGTAGCCTCCGGCCTCGGCGGCGGGTCCAGCGACGCCGCGGCGACGCTTCTGGCGCTCGACCGTTTATGGAAGCTGGGTCTGGGAAAGAAAAAACTGGGCGAGCTGGCCGCGCGGTTCGGAAGCGACATTTCTTTTTTTACGCTCGAGTCGCCCTATGCGGTCGGGAAGGGCCGGGGCGAAGTGCTCACGCCGGTCGTGTCCGGACTCAAGCTGTGGCATGTGCTGGTCACGCCGCGTTTGCACGTGCTGGCGAAGGACGTCTACGGACGGCTGGAACCGGGCTGGTTGAAGCAGGGGGGTGCCGGTGCTAGAATGCTCGCCACTCGCGTGAAAAAAGGCGACGCGGCGGCCGTGGCGGCGGGACTCTTCAATACGCTGCAATATTCGGTGCTGGCGTTGCACCCGTCGATCGACCGGCTTCGGCAGGATTTATTGAAAAACGGCGCGCAGGGAGCGATCGTTTCCGGCAGCGGACCGACCGTCTTCGGCCTCGTCGGATCGCGCGCCGAAGCGCACAAGCTCGCGTCCGCCATGCGCAAACGCCACCCATCCAAATGGGTGGCCGTCGCTTCGACCGCACAATTTTAGTCCGCATTGCCCTGTGGTGTAATGGTAACACACCGCCCTTTGGAGGCGAGGTTCATGGTTCGAATCCATGCGGGGCAACCACTCAGCGAATCGTAAAGCACAACCGCTTTGGGAGAAAAATATGTTCGGCAAGATGGGTAATATGATGAAGCAGATTCAGATGATGCAGAAGCTGATGAAGGACGAGAACTTCAAGGCGTTCATCTCGCATCCCAAGATGCAGGAACTGATCAAGGACCCGCAGTTCATGGAGCTTATGAAGAAGCAGGATATGCCTGCGCTTCAGAAGCATCCCAAGTTCGGTTCCGTAATGAAGGACCCCGAAATTCTGGAGTTGATCCGGAAGATCGATTTTAAGAAGCTGATGGCCTAGTTTGTTATGATGTTCTCCGGAGGGAACCCCGATGAATCCTTCAGGACCCCGACTCGGACTTCGGATTGCGCTCGCCGCCGCCTGCATCTTCGCCGCGCCGCTCGCCGCCTCGGCTCAGGAGGAGCTGCCGGAATATTTTAAGATCGGCCCGCAGGGGGATCTGACCTGCGTCGGGGCGCTCGAAGACGCCTGCGCCTATTACGACGAAATTCCCGTACCCGGAAAGACGCTTTTTTTGGTCCAGGGCAGCTACTCCGTCAAGTCCCACCCCGCCCAACTGAGACAGATCGGCCCCCACATCCTCAATTACTACTTTGCGCTCCTGTGCGAGCGCGAGGGTGACACGCTCAAGCCTGTTTTTAACTTCCTGGAAGGGCGGGAGCGCGCCAGCGACATCCATTTGCACGATCTGGACGCCGATGGCGTGCCGGAAGTCATCGTCGTCGGAGCCTTTGATTCCCGCGGTTCCTACGCGTCCGTGTACCGGGTCGAGAGCGGCCGGCAGGTGCAGATCTTCACCCGGCGCGCGAACACCCCCAACATTGATTTTGAAGTCGATCACGGTGCCGCCGTGATCACGCTCGAGCAGCGCAACCCCAAGACGCACGGCGATCTGGTCCGCGAAGTCTTCGTCTGGAACGGGAAGGAATTCGCCCTCCAGTCATGAGCGCTTTACGCAAGCCGCGTTCGGCGGCGCCGACGGCGGCGGATTGGCCGCGCAAGATCATCCATGTGGATATGGATGCTTTTTTCGCCGCGGTTGAACAGCAGGACCGTCCGGAATTGCGCGGAAAGCCCGTGATCGTCGGCGGCGAGCCCGGCGGCCGCGGCGTCGTGAGCACGGCTTCGTACGAGGCGCGGGCCTTCGGCGTACGTTCGGCGATGCCGGCGTTTCAAGCGGTCAAGCTCTGCCCCCAGGGTGTGTTTGTCCGGCCGAGATTCGACCGGTATTCCGAAGTGTCGGCGCGGGTCATGGCGATCCTGCATCAGCACACGGATTTGGTCGAGCCCGTTTCGCTCGACGAGGCGTACCTGGACGTGACCCGGCACAAGCTCAAATGCGCGGATCCGGTCCGCGCCGCCCAGATGATCCGCCAGTCGATCCGCGCGGTCACCGGGCTCACGGCCTCGGCGGGGGTCTCCGTGAACTGCTTCGTGGCGAAGATCGCGTCGGATCAGAACAAGCCGGACGGTCTCACGGTGATCGGCCCGGACGACGTGCAGCGCTTCTTGTCGGATTTGCCGGTGCGGAAGATGCCGGGTATCGGCCCGGTCAGCGAAAAGCGTCTGACCGCCCTCGGAATCAAGACCTGCGGCGACTTGGCCGCGGCCGGCCGCGAAAGACTTTTTGACGTATTCGGCAAAAGCGGAATCGAAATCTGGGAGCGGGCCAACGGCCGCGACGACAGGCCGGTGGAGCCGGCCGGCATGCCGCGCCAGCATTCCAGCGAAGAGACGTTCCGCACGGACGTCGTCGACGTCGAACGCCTGAAGCTCAAGCTCAAGGAGTTTTCGGGCGCAGTTTTGGAAGGACTCAAAGAAGAAGGGCTCACGGGGCGCACAATCGTGCTCAAGATCAAGTACCATGATTTTCAGCAGATCACGCGCTCGCAGACGCTGAGCGCGTCGGTGAAGGGGCCCGAGGATTTGTACCGCGTCGCGTGCCGGCTGCTCGCGGAAAAAACGGAAGCCGGAAAACGGCCGGTCCGGCTCTTGGGGCTCGGAGTGTCCGGGCTGCAGGAGCGCGGATCGATCCAGGAGGATTTGTTCGAATGAAGCGCGTCAACGGAGGATTCGGTATGAAACATTTTCTGGCGGGTGCGGCGCTGGCCGCGGCCGTGGCCGGGGCGGGTTCGGCCGTTCTGGCGCAGGACTTCGAGACCGGTCCCAATATATCCGGAGAGAGCTCGGCCTCGGACCGACGGCAGCTGCTGCAGGACGAGCGGCCCGTCCGCATGGACGACAACATGCGGATCGAGGTCCCGCGAGGACCGAACGGGTTTCCGCAGCGGCCGGTCCGCGGATTGTCGCGCACCGAAGAGATGGAGATGGACGATCTGGAGCACCGTTTTCAGCAGGGGCAGATCGGCGAAGCGGAATACTATTCCCGGCGCAACGCCCTGATGGAACGGATCGGTCTTGAGGCCGAGTACTAAACATTTTGAACCCCGGAGAATATCAAACATGAACAGGCAATTTTGGATCGGAGCGGCGGTTGCGGCGGCGGTGTTGACGGGCGGATCCGCGTGGGCGGACGGCGCTAGAATCATGGCGGTGACCGGCGATGCCTTCGTGGCGAACCAGGACGGGATTCAGCGGGCCAAAAAGGGCATGACTTGTGAAGCGGGTGACATGGTGATGACCCGCCAGGGATGTCATCTGGATCTTTCGGTCGGCGGTCAGGCCGGTTGCCGGATGCTGCCGGGCACGACGGCTGCGATCGGCAGCGTGACGCCGGAGCGCATCAAGCTCGTGGTGGCCGAGGGCAACGTGGTTCTCAATGTAAAAAAACTCGCTGCCGGATCCGAGTTTACGGTCGACACTCCGACGTCGGTCGCGGCCGTCCGCGGAACGCAGTTCTGGGGACGTGTGACAGGTGGCGAAAGCGCAAGTCCGGTCACGACGTTCGCGGTCCGGGAAGGGTCGGTCCAGATTTATGACAAAGCCTCCTCCAAATCCGTCACGGTGAATGCCGGGCAGGCGGTCGATATGGCCGGCGGAAAGGCCGGGGATCCCGTGGTCCGCACCGCGCTTCCGGACGAAATGAACGCGATGGCCGTGGCGGATCAGATTGCGATCTCTGCTTAAAGCCCCTTTCACACTTATTTGAGAATAGGATGCGATTGCGCTTTTTCAGCAGTAACTTGTTATTTTTTGCTAAGATATGTGTCTATTAGCTTAAAATTAATAAACTGATGCCACGTTCCGAACCCACCCCCAGCCCCCAACCGTCTTCCGGATCTTCAAGCCCGGAGATCTCCGATTTTGATCTGCACCTCTTAGCCGAGGGAACCCACCAGCGCAGTTATGATATTCTCGGCGCGCATGAGCGGGTGCGCGGCGGCGTACGCGGCGTGGACTTCGTCGTCTGGTCGCCGAACGCCAAGGCGGTCTGTGTCGTCGGGGATTTTAACGGCTGGCAGGACGGCTCGCATCCGATGAGCCGGGTCCGGAACTCGAGTTTTTGGGCGTTGTTCGTTCCGGGGCTGAAGGAAGGCGATCTGTACAAATACGCCGTCCGCGGCTGCGACGATCAGGTCCGGTTCAAGGCGGACCCCGTCGCGTTCTGGGCCGAACTGCGGCCGAAGACCGCGTCGCGTGTCGCGCGGCTCGACGATTACGCCTGGGGCGATTCCGCGTGGATGGCCCAGCGGCGTCAGACCGACCCGTTGCAAAAACCCATGTCCGTTTACGAAGTTCATCTGGGCTCCTGGAAACGCAACGGCGAATCCGGCAATGAATTCCTCTCCTACCGTGATCTCGCACACCAGATCGTCGACTACTGCAAAAAAATGGGTTACACGCATGTCGAGCTCATGCCCGTCATGGAGCATCCGCTCGACGAGTCCTGGGGGTATCAGGTGGTCAGCTATTACGCGCCGACCAGCCGGTTCGGCACGCCGAAGGACTTCATGCATTTTGTTGACCACTGCCACCGCAACGGCATCGGCGTCATCGTCGACTGGGTGCCCGGACATTTTCCGCAGGACCCGCACGGCCTGGCGAACTTCGACGGCCGCGAGATCTACGCGTACGAGGATTGGAAAAAGCGCGACCACCGCGACTGGGGAACCTTCGTCTTCGATTACGGCCGCCCGGAGGTCAAAAACTTCCTCATCGCCAATGCCCTGTTCTGGCTGGATAAGTATCACGTCGACGGCCTGCGCGTGGATGCGGTCGCCTCGATGATATACCTCGATTACTCGCGCAGCTACGGGGAATGGTCGCCCAACATGTTCGGCGGCAACGAAAACCTCGAAGCCAAGGACTTCCTGAAGCAGTTCAACGAGATCGTCTACGCGCGCTTTCCGGGCGTGGTCACGGCGGCCGAGGAATCGACCGCGTGGCCGGGCGTCTCGCGCCCGACGTACCAGGGCGGACTGGGCTTCGGCCTCAAATGGAACATGGGTTGGATGCACGACACGCTCGAGTATTTTTCGAAGGAACCGGTCCATCGCCGCTGGCATCAGGGGCTGATCACTTTTTCGCTGCTGTACGCGTTCACCGAGAACTTCATCCTGCCCATCTCGCACGACGAAGTCGTGCACGGGAAGAAAAACCTCCTCGACAAGATGCCGGGCGACGACTGGCAGCGGCTTGCGAATCTGCGGCTGTTCCTGGGCTACATGTTCGCGCATCCGGGGAAGAAGCTTCTGTTCCAGGGCTGCGACTTCGGCCAGTGGCACGAATGGTCCGCGACGCAGTCGGTCGACTGGCACCTGCTCGACTTCGAGCGGCATCAGCATATTCAGAAGCTCGTCCAGGACTTGAACCGCGTATACCGGGAGAACCCGGCGCTGTACGAGGTCGACTTCAACGCCGAAGGGTTCGAGTGGATTGACTTCGCCGACGGCGACGCAAGCGTCATCAGCTTCATCCGCTGGTCGCGCGGCTACCGCGAGCTCATCGTCGGCGTTTGCAACATGACGCCTGTGCCGCGCCACGATTACCGCGTCGGCGTCCCGCGCGCGGGCGTCTATCGCGAGCTGCTCAACACCGACGCGGCCGACTACGGTGGCAGCGGCATCGGCAATATGGGCCGCAAAACCACCGAGAGCGTCCCTCACGAGCACCGGCCGGCGTCGATGGTCCTTCAGCTGCCGCCGCTCAGCATCGTGCTCCTGAAGCACGAAGGATAGGACCGTGTCGAACACCTGTCTTTGCATCCACGGCCATTTTTATCAGCCTCCGAGGGAAAATCCCTGGATCGAGGGTATTGAACGGCAGGAGAGCGCCGCGCCGTTCCACGACTGGAACGAACGCATCCACTACGAATGCTACCTGCCGAATTCCCGCGCGCGCGTCATCGACGAGCACAACCACATCATCGACATCGTGAATAATTACGAGACGATGAGCTTCAATTTTGGCCCGACGCTTCTGTCGTGGATCCGCGAAAAGCACCGCGATACGTTCCGCCGCATCCTGGAAGCCGACCGCAAAAGCGTCGAGCGTCACCACGGTCATGGAAACGCGATCGCGCAAGGCTACAACCACATCATCCTTCCGCTTGCGAACCGCCGCGACAAAGTCACGCAGATCCGCTGGGGCCTCGAGGACTTCCGTCACACCTTCGACCGCGAGTCCGAGGGGATGTGGCTGCCTGAAACGGCGGTCGACGCCCAGACCCTCGAAGTCCTGATCGAGGAAAAAGTGAAGTACATCATCCTGTCGCCGTATCAGGCGGAGACCGTGCGGCACTTCGACGCGCACGAATGGCAGGACGTTTCCAGCGGATCGATCGACCCGCGGCGAGCGTACCGTTATTTCCTGCCGCAGGACCGCGGCCGCTTCATCGACATCTTCTTTTACGACGGCATCATCGCCCAGTCGGTCGCGTTTGAGAACGCGCTCTCCGACGCCAAGGTGTTCGCCGACCGGATTGCGGCCGCCCGTAATCACGCGCCTGCCGGACCGCAGCTGCTGCACGTCGCGACCGACGGGGAGACCTACGGACATCACAAATCCTTTGGCGACCGTGTGCTGGCCTATCTGACTCACCGGGAAGCCGAGGCGCGCGGGTGGCGGGTCGTGAATTACGGAGAATTTTTGGCCGAGAACCCGCCCGTGTGGGAAGTACGGCTCAAGCCCGGTCCCAACGGCGAGGGGACATCCTGGAGCTGCGCGCACGGCGTCGGCCGCTGGAAGGAAAATTGCGGGTGCCGCGGCGGCGGACCGGAAGAGTGGAGTCAGAATTGGCGCGGGCCGCTGCGCGAGGCGCTGGATTGGCTGCGCGACGAATCGTCCCGTCTGTTCGAGTCGCGCGGTGCGGAATATCTGAAGGACGTATGGGCGGCGCGAGATGCATACATTCACGTCATCCACGACCGCAAAAAAAACCTCAAACCGTTTTTGGAAGCCCATGCGGTCCGGCCGCTCGCCGGCAAGGACCTGACGGCCGTCCTCCGACTGCTCGAAATGCAGCGCAACGCGATGTTCATGTACACGAGCTGCGGCTGGTTCTTCACCGAAATCTCCGGGATCGAAACCGCTCAAATTCTCCAGTACGCCGCGCGCGTGCTTCAGCTGCTCGCGCAGTCCGGAGGCCAGGACTTGGAGCCGGAATTCCTCAAGCGCCTGGAGCGGGCCCCGTCCAACGTGGCGGCGTTTGGAAACGGCCGCGGGATCTATGAACGCTTTGCCAAGCCGGCCGTCGCGACGCTGCGGCACATCGTCAGTTATTACGCGATCGGATCCATCTTTGAGGAGAATCCATCGGGCCGGGCGCACATGAGCTTTTATTGCTTCGACCTGGACGTGGTCAGCCGGCGCATCGAGCGCTTCGGTACGACGACGCTCAACGTCGGGCGCGTCCGGATCGCTTCGCGCATCACGGGCAGCGACGGCGACTTCATGTACGTCGTCGTCCAGTCAGGTCTTTACGACTTCCGCTGTTCGGTGATTCCGTTCCGTTCCGATGAGGAATTCGCACGGATCGAGGCGGAGCTGTTCGAGGGGCTGCACCTGCATCCGATCTTCGAGCTGCTGCGCAAGATCGACGGATTCTTCGGCGAAGATTACTTCGGTCTCAAGAACCTCCTCATCGAAGACCGTCTCAAGGTCATCCGGCTTCTCACCCGCGAGACGCTCGAACGGGTGAGCGACGTGTACCTCAAGCTTTATGACGAAAACCTCTGGATGAGCCAGATCTACCGATCCATCAATCTGCCCATCCCGATCGAATTCAGTTACGTCGTCGAGTACACGCTGAACAAGCGGGTGGAGGACGGCATCCGGGAGCTGGCGACGCACCACTTCAGCCCGAAAAAAGCCGCCGCCGTGTTCAAGCTGATGGAGACCGCCGATTCGCTGAACGTCGAGATCCAGAAAAAAGAAACCGCCCGGCTGCTTTCGCGCGAGCTCGGAAAAAAAGCCCGGGAATTTGTCCAGACCCCGGAGCCGGAACAAATCACCGCCTGTCTGAACATCCTCAAACTCGCCAAGCGGATGGGGCTCACGCTGGATCTGGGACGTTCCCAGGAAGAAATTTTTCTGCTGCTCAAGCATTGGAACCTCGATCCGACCCTGGCGCCTGATAATCTGGGCGAATACCAGGCACCGCTGCTGGCGCTGCTGGGAGAACTGCACATTTCGACCGGGAGCTTCCGGCAGATGCTGCAGGCGGAAGCCAAATGACGGGGGACGCGCTGGCGTTGACTGGGATTTTTTTGGGCGGGATGGCGCTCAACCTGACCCCCTGCGTCTATCCCATGATGACGGTGACGGCGTCGATTTTTTCCCGCGGCGAAAAGACGTCGCTGGGGCTTTCGTTTGCGCGGGCGTTCGTGTACGTGCTCGGCATCTGCGTGATGTACAGCGCGCTCGGGACGGTCGCGGCGGTCACCGGCGGCTTCTTCGGCGCGGTGCTGCAGAGCGCGGCCGTGCGCTTCCTGATCGCGGCGCTCCTTTTGGCTCTGGCGCTGGCGATGCTCGGCGTGTACCGGTTCGAATTGCCGGCGTCGCTCGTTTCGCGGCTCGGCGGACGCCGGGTGGGATTCGCGGGGTTGTTCGTGTCGGGGCTCCTCGTCGGTGTTTTTGCGGCGCCGTGCATCGGGCCGCCGGTGGTGGCGCTCCTGGCGCATGTGGCCGAACGCCGTGACCCCGTCTACGGGTTCTGGCTCTTTTTTGTGATGGCGGCCGGACTCGGGTTTCCGTATCTGGTGCTCGGAACCTTTTCGCATCTGATCAAGGCGCTGCCGAAGTCCGGGGCGTGGCTCGTCTGGGTCGAAAAGCTGTTCGGCGTGATTCTGCTGGGGTTCGCGGCATTTTATTTTTCGCTCGCTGTCGGCGCTTCGGACATCCTGCCGGCCAAGCGCATGCCTGCCGACACCCCCGCCGCGCAGCAGGATTCCGGAATCGCCTGGAAGCGATACACGCCCGACGTCCTAAAAGCGGCGCTCGCGTCCGGGAAGCCTGTGGTGCTGGACTTCTATGCTGACTGGTGCCTGCCCTGCCAGGAAATGGAGGCCGTCACCTACCGGAATGCGGAGGTGATCCGGGGGTTGGAGCGGTTCGAAGCCGTCAAAGTCGACCTGACGGATGCCGGGAATGAGGCCGAAATGGCGCTGGCCGAGCGTTATCAGGTGATGGGGATTCCGACCCTGATCTTTTTTGACGCTCAAGGCCAGGAAATGGCCGAGTTGAGAGCAATCGGTTACATCGGACCATCAGAATTTAACAAAATTATCAAACAAATCCCTGATTCCGCCGCCCTTTAATTGCGCGGGGTGGGGCGTTGTGCTATAGTCACCGCCATGAAAAACCTTAAATTCCAATCCGCGTTGTTGGCGTCCGCTGTACTTCTTCCCACCCTTTTAATCCTCGGCGTTTCCGGCTGCGGCCCGAAAGAAGCCAAGGGCAAGGTCCTCGCCAGCTACGATGGCGGATCCGTCACCGAAGCCGAATTCATGAAGGCCGTCCGGAGCATGCCGGTGCATATCCGCACCGTGGCCCAGGAAAAGAAAACCGAGTTTCTCGAGAGCTTCGTGACTGAGCGCCTGCTCCTTCAGGAGGCGGAAGCCAAGGGGATTCAGCATCTGGCCGACGTTCAGGAACTCGTCCAGCAGGCCCGTAACCGCATCCTCGTGACCAAGTTCATCGAGCAGGATCTTGCGGGCAAGGTCGACGTGACCGACGCCGAGGTTAAGGCTTACTACGACAAGCACACCGACGAATTCGTGGTTCCTTACCGTCTCCGGGCGTCCCACATCCTTCTGCGCGACCGGGCTGAAGCCGAAGCGCTCCTCGCCAAGATCAAGGGCGGCGAGCTTTTTGAAGAGCAGGCCAAGAAGTATTCGATGGATCCCACCGCGTCCAAGGGCGGGGATCTGGGTTACGTGGCCAAGGGCCAGCTCATCCCCGAGGTTGAAGAAGCCTTGTTCGCCCTCAAAAAGGGCGAAATCAGCGACGTCGTCCAGTCGAAGTTCGGTTTTCATATTCTCAAAGTGACCGGCGAGGCCAAGCCCCAGACCAAGGAATTACACCTGGTGAGCAAGGACATCCGCGAGCGGCTCATGCTCGAGAAGCGGTCGCAGGCCTTCAACGATCTGATGGAACGCCTTAAAAAGAAGGCCGGAATCAAAATCAACGATGAAGAACTCAATAAGCTCGACTTTTCCGTCCAGCAGCCGGCCGCTTAAGGCATGGGCGGCCGTCGCGGCCGCGGCCTGGGTGTTGCTTGGCGCCGGCGTCCCGGTCCACGCGTCGAACACGGTGGACCGCATTCTGGTCGTCGTGAACGACGAGATCATCACGGAGTCCGACCTGACGCAGGCGCTGTACCCCCTGATCACGCGGCTGCGCGCCACCGCCTCCGGACCCGACCTCGATCTCAAGATCCAGGAAGTCCGCCGGAACGTTCTGCGGGACATGATCTCCGACCGTCTCATCATCAGCTCTGCCCGCGCGCTGGATCCCCGTTTCAAGATCGTCGCCGAACCCGCCGAGATCGACGAAATGGTCACGCAGATGCGCGAAAAATTCCCGTCCGAAGAAGTGTTCGATAAGGTGATGCTGGAGCAGGGGATGTCCCACAAAAAGCTGCGCGACCGGTTCCGGGACGACATCATGAAGCGCAAGATGGTCGACTTCAAGGTCAAATCGCGCGTGACGCTGTCACCCGGCGAAATCAAGGCGTTTTACGACGCGCAT
Organism: uncultured Planctomycetia bacterium; assembly: GCA_964430735.1. Lineage (GTDB taxonomy): Bacteria > Omnitrophota > Gorgyraeia > 2-02-FULL-51-18 > JAGOUK01 > JAGOUK01. The sequence goes on from CAYSFB010000004.1 coordinate 68,747, forward strand.
CCCGACGATTTTCGGGGCGTGCCCGAAATTCATGCCCGCCAGATCCTGGTCCGTGCCGGCACCAACCGGTCGGAAGAGCTGGCGCAGAGCACCGTCCAATCGATCGTCGATCAGTTGGCCAAGGGCGCCGACTTCGCGGCTCTGGCCAGGGAGTACTCGGAAGGGTCGGAAGCAGCTGAGGGCGGCGACATGGGCTGGGTTCGGCAGGGACGTTTCATGGACCGCATCGACAACGCGCTTTTTAAGCTTGAGCCGGGTCAGACCAGCGAGCCGGTGAAGACGCAGCTGGGCTTCCACCTGTTCCGCGTCGAAGAAAAGCGCACGGCTCCGGGTCAGACCTTCCAGGAGGCGATCCCGCGCATCGAAAATTATCTCTACAAGAAAAAAGTGGCCGATGAGCTTCAGCTTTGGATCAAGGAGCTCAAGGACGCCGCTTTTATTTCCTATCAGGACCCTGCGATCGCCGAACTGATGGCCGATTCGGAGACTGTAGCCGCCGCCGTTCCGGCTCCGGCGACGGCCTCCTAGACTTGGACTCCGCTCCGGGCGCGGGGGAGTCGCTCCAGCGCCGTCTCGATACCTTCCTTCGCCAGCTCCATACCCGTCCCCGCCAGCGACTCGGCCAGAACTTCATGACCGACCGCGCCATCCTTGAGTTGATCGGCGCCGCGGCCGCCCAGGTTCCTGCCCAAGCCGTTCTCGAAATCGGTCCGGGTGCGGGCTTTTTGACCGAAGAGCTGCTCAAACTGGGGCTTCCACTCACCGCGGTGGACGCGGACCGTCTCTTCGCCGAAGCTTTGGGCGCCCGGTTCGCCGGACATCCCGGGGTCCGCGTCGTGCATTCGGATATTCTGCGCTGGGACCCGGCCGGAACGCTCCCGGAAGGCACGCTGGCCGCCGGCAACATCCCCTACAACATCACGTCGCCTATTCTCGAATGGCTCCTGGAGCGCAAGACGCTGTGGGCCGCGGCCATCCTCACGGTTCAACGCGAATTCGCCGACCGCCTCGTCGCGCCGGCCGGGACGCGGGAGTGCGGACCGATTTCGGTCTGGATGCAGCTGCACGCGGATATCCGGATCGTGAAGATTATCGGGCGCGGCGCCTTCAGCCCTCCGCCCAAAGTGGACTCCGCGGTGATCCGCGTCGATTTTTTAAAGGAACCCCGGTATGCGCCCGGCACGGGAGAAACGCTCGAGCGGGTGATGCGCGCCGCCTTCCAGATGCGCCGCAAGCAGCTGATTCATGCGGTCCGCGCGGCGGCCGGTTCCCGGGAAGCGGCCGAGGCGGTTTGTCATGCGGCGGCGATCACGTCCGAGCAGCGCCCCGAAACGCTCACCCTGCAAAATTGGATCGACCTGGCCTCCGCCCTCCACCGGGCAAAATCGACGCCTGCGTGATAAAATGCCGGTTTCCCAAACGAATGGATGGCTCTCATGAAAATTGACGTCAAAAAAGTTGCGAGTTTGGCCAAGATTGAGCTGACGGATGACGAGTCGGCGAAGCTGGGCCGTCAGTTCGAGGACATTCTCGGTTACATCCAGAAGCTCGAATCGGTCGACACGACGGGCGCCGAGCCCGCCTACCATCCCTTCGAAATCAAGAACGCCTTCCGGCCAGACGACGTGCATCCGCCGCTCGGCGTCGACCGCCTGCTCGCCATCGCTCCGCGCGCGGGGCGGGGGATGATCGAAGTTCCGCCCATCATCGAGCGCAAGGACTGACCGCGTCATGAGTTTCATCCGCAAGCAGCTGGAATCCCGTCGTCCCGCCGCCGACGTGCTTCAGGAGCACCTGAAGCGCATCGACGCGCATAACCCCAAAATTCAGGCATTCATCTCAACGGAAGGACGCGACGCGTCGCTGGCGTTTGTATCGGCCGACTCGAATCCCAAGCTGAAGCTGGCGGGCGTCCCGATCGGCGTGAAGGACAATATCTGCGTCCGCGGATGGGAGATCACCTGCGGTTCCAAAATTCTCAAAGGTTACAAAGCCCCGTACCACGCGACCGTGATCGACCGCCTTCTCGCCGAAGGCGCGGTGCTCACCGGCCGGGTGAACATGGACGAGTTCGCGTTCGGCTCCTCGTGCGAAACTTCGGCGTACGGCCCGACCCGGAACCCCTGGGATACGGAGCGCGTGCCGGGAGGATCCAGCGGCGGTTCGGCCGCCGCGGTCGCCGCCGGCCTCGTGCCGGTCGCGCTGGGTTCGGACACCGGCGGTTCCGTGCGCCAGCCGGCGTCGTTCTGCGGCGTCGTGGGGCTCAAGCCCACCTACGGCCGCGTGTCGCGTTACGGACTGGTCGCGTTTGCGTCGAGCCTCGACCAGATCGGCCCGATCACCGCGAACGTCGAAGACAGCGCGCGCATCCTCGAAGTGATCGCAGGCCACGATCCGATGGACTCGACCTCGTCTCCGGCTCCCGTCGAGGCTTATTCCAAGAAGCTTGGCGAGTCGATCAAGGGTCTTCGGATCGGATTGCCCAAAGAATTCCTGTCCTTCCCGCTGCCCAAGGATGTTCAAGCGGCGTTCGATCAGGCGATCCGCACGCTGACCGCCGCGGGAGCGCACATCGTCGACGTGTCGCTGCCGCACACGGAACACGCAGTCTCCGTTTATTACATCGTGGGTCCATGCGAGGCGAGCTCCAACCTGTCGCGCTTTGACGGCGTGCGGTACGGCAACCGGGACCTGACCGCCAAAACGCTCGCGGACCTTTACCTGCGCACGCGCCACGACGGGTTCGGCGCCGAGGCCAAGCGGCGCATCATCCTCGGCACCTTCGCACTTTCGAGCGGCTACTATGACGCGTACTACCTGAAGGCGATGAAGGTTCGCCGCAAGATGATCGACGATTACGAGCGCGCGTTCGAACAGGCGGACGTCCTGGTCTGCCCGACCGCTCCGTCCGGCGCCTTTAAAATCGGCGAAAAATCCAGCGACCCCTTGAGCATGTACCTCTCCGATATTTACACGCTGTCCGCCAATCTGGTCGGCGTCCCGGCCGTTTCCGTGCCGTGCGGATACGATGCTCAGGGCCTCCCGGTCGGACTCCAGTTCATGGCCAAGCCGTTCGCAGAAAGCACGCTGCTCAAGGCCGCGTACGCGTTCGAGCAGGCCTCCGGCGCGTCGGCCGGCCGTCGTCCCGTCATCGATGCGGAACCAGCGGCAACAGCCAAGGCGGCCCGATGAGCGCCGCACCCGCCTCCACAACCCGATACGACGTCGTGATCGGCCTCGAAGTCCACGTGCAGCTGGGCTCGAAGACGAAGATCTTCTGCGGCTGCCCGACGACGTTCGGTGCGGCGCCCAACACCCAGGTCTGTCAGATTTGTGCAGGTTACCCGGGAACGCTGCCCGTCCTGAACCAGCGCGTGTTCGAGCTCGGTATGACCGCGGTACTGGCGCTGGGGGGCAGGGTCGCGCCCCGCGTGAAGTTCGACCGGAAGAATTACTTTTATCCCGACCTTCCCAAGGGTTATCAGATTTCGCAGTTCGACAAACCGCTCGGTGAAGGCGGCGGCATCGACATCATCGGCGACGACGGCCAGCCCCGGACGATCCGTCTGACCCGCCTGCATTTGGAAGAAGACGCCGGCAAACTCACGCACGAAACGTCCGCCAGCTTCGTCGACCTGAACCGCGCGGGCGTCCCGCTCGCCGAAATCGTTTCGGAACCCGAGATCAAGAGCCCCGACGAAGCCTATCAATACCTCACGAACCTGAAGGCGATCATCAAAGCCGCGGCCGTTTCGGACGCCGATATGGAAAAGGGCCAGCTCCGCTGCGACGCGAACGTGTCGCTGCGGCGCAGCGCTTCCGACCCGTACGGCACACGCGTGGAAATCAAAAACGTCAATTCCTTCAAGAACGTCCGCGCCGCGCTGGAGTATGAGATCGACCGCCAGGCGAAGCTGCTGGACGCCGGGGAACCGGTTGTCCAGGAGACGCGCCTGTACGACGCGGCCAAGAACTCGACGCATTCGATGCGCTCCAAAGAACAGGCGCACGATTACCGTTATTTCCCCGAGCCGGACCTCGTACCGTTCGTTGTCACCGAAGCCGAGATCGAGGAGGCCCGCAAACGCCTCCCCGAATTGCCCACGCAGAAGCGCGAGCGCCTGAAGACCCAATACGGCCTGACCGACTACGACGCCCGCGCCCTCGTCGCATCTCAGGGCCTGGCAGTCGTCTTCGAGGAGCTCGCCAAAAAAACCTCCCAGCACAAGAGTCTCGTCAACTGGCTCATCGGTCCCGTGTCCGCAGCCGCCAACGAACGCTCCGGTATCATCGAGGACATGTCCATGGACGGCGATCTCATCATCATCCCGACGCGCCCCGCCGCCGAAGTCCTCGGCGTGGACACGTCCGGCTCCGGCCAACCCATGCACCTCAAGGCCTCCGGCCTCCTCCAAATCCTCGAACTGATCGAAAAAGGCACGGTCAGTCTGAAGGTTTGTCGTGAAGATGTGTTTCCCGAGTGGCTGAAGACCGGTGAAGACCCTGGAAAGATCGTTGAGAAAAAGGGCTTGGGACAAATTTCCGACACCGGCGCACTCGAAGCCGCCTGCGACGAAGCCATCGCCAAAAACCCCAAATCCGTCGAAGACTACAAAGCCGGCAAAGAAAACGCCCTGATGTTTTTGATGGGCCAAGTCATGCGCGCATCCAAGGGCAAGGCGAATCCCAACGTTGTCAACGAGCTCCTGAAAAAGAAGCTTCAGTGACGATGGCAAATTCGGCGAAGCCGGAATGTCTGTTGTCGCAGGACTTTTTGTCGGAGGCGTCGTCCCCGACGCCGACGACAAATGGAGCGAGCGCGCCTCGTCTCCGACAGCGCGCGAGCGGCTATGTCCGGAGACAACAGACATTCCGGCTGACCGTAATTTTTCTCGCACTGAATCTACTTTTTCCCGTCACATCGATCACTCCCGTTTGGTCCGCCGACGACGCTCCGAAGGCTGCCGCCGGAGCCGCGCCTGACGCCAAGCTCGAGGAGATCTACGGCGATTTGGAAACGTTTGCCGACTCGCTCGCCATCATCGAGAACCATTACGTCGACCCGGTCACGCCCAAGAAGCTCGTGTACGGAGCGATGAAGGGGATGTTGGCCTCGCTCGACCCGTACAGCCAATTCCTCGAGCCGGCTGACCACGAAGAGATCCGTCAGGAAACCGAAGGCCGGTTCGGCGGCATCGGCGTCGAAATCTCGGTCCGCGAGGGTGTCCTCTCGGTCGTGACCGCCATCGACGACACTCCGGCCCACCATGCAGGCCTCCTGCCGGAGGACAAGATCGTCCAGATCAACGGCGAATCGACGCGCGACCTCATGCTGGACGAGGCGGTCAAAATGCTCCGCGGCGAACCCGGGACCGAAGTCCGGCTCTCCGTCATGCGCGAAGGCGAGTCGCGCATCCTCGAATTCAACCTCAAGCGCTCCGTGATCAAGGTTAAGAGCGTCAAGCGCGCCGGATTCATCGAAGACGGCATCGGGTATATCCGTATCTCGGAATTCCAGGAGAACACTCCGGCCGATTTCAAGCGCGCGCTCGCGTCGCTCGAAAAGCAGAGCCTCCGCGCCCTCATCCTCGACCTCCGCAACAATCCCGGAGGACTTTTTCCGGAATCCGTGAAGGTCGCCGAGAACTTCGTACCGGCCGACCAGCTCATCGTATCGACCAAGGGCCGCACGGCGGAGCAGAACGCGGACTTTTTGTCCTCCGGACCCGCGGAGCGCAAGGCCTACCCCATCGCGGTGCTCGTGAACCGCGGCACGGCCAGCGCGTCGGAGATCGTCGCCGGCGCCCTCCAGGACCATCAGCTTGCGATCCTGGTCGGCACGCGCACCTTCGGTAAGGGGTCCGTGCAGACGGTGATCCCGATGAAGGACGGCTCCGCCGTGCGCATGACCACGAGCCGCTATTACACTCCGAGCGGCCGGATGATCCACGGCGAGGGGATCACGCCCGACATCGAAGCGGCGTACGAGCCGCCGGTGGAACCGGCCGTTCCAGCGCAGCCGGAACAGGACCCCAAGATCCAGGAAGTGTTCGACCAGGTGGAGACGGTCGTCGACGCGCCCCGTAAAAAGGCGCCTGAACCCGTCACGCTCCAGACCCTCCGCGAACGCGACAGCCAGATCCGGCGCGCGATCGACATTTTGAAGGCCTTGAAGATTTATGGCACGGCGAAGCCGCAAGTTTAAACTCCCCCCGATGTCCCCGGGCGTGCGCAAATGGCTGTTTGCGCTGCTGTTTTTGACCGGTGGACTGCTGCTCGGAATTCAAATCGGCGAGTGGACCGCGCCCAAGCCGCCTGCGAAGCTGGACGCCCCTGTCCGCAAAGCTGTTGCCAAGCCTGCGGCCCCCAAGCCGGCTGTTCCCAAGCCGGCCGCGGCGCCGCGTCCGGCTCCGGCTTCGTCCGCGCCCGCGCCGTCCGCCGCTCCAGCCCGTTATTTTTCGTCCGCGCCCAAAGTCGCGATCGTGCTCGACGATTGGGGTTACAACCTCAAGGCGATCGGCACCGCCGTCCAGATCAAGGAACCTTTGACCCTCGCCGTCCTTCCGCATCTCCCGTACTCCGCCGAGGTCGCGCGGCAGGCGCATGCGGCCGGGCACGAGATCATGCTGCATATGCCGATGGAACCGATCAACGACGTTCCGCTCGAAGAGGGGACGATCCTGACGTCGATGGCCGCCGGAGAGGTCAAAGACCTTCTCGGCTCGGCCATCCGCGGTATTCCGTTCGTCCGGGGCGTGAACAACCACATGGGTTCCAAAGTCACGAAGGACCCGAGAACGCTCGGGATCGTGATGTCCGAGCTCAAGGCCCGTAACCTGTTTTTTCTCAACAGCATGACGACGGGCAGTCCGGTCGGCCGTGAAACGGCCGGCGACGTGGGGCTCGATTATGCGGAGCGCGACATTTTTCTCGACAACGAACGGACTGAGGCGGCCATCCTCCGCCAGCTCGAGGAGCTCAAAGCCACGGCGATCCGCAACGGCTCCGCGATCGGCATCGGCCACGACGAGCCGGTCACGCTGCGCGCCATCCAAAAAGTCCTGCCCGCCTGGCGCGCCGAGGGCATCGAAGTCCACAAGCTCTCCGACCTGATCCGGCACAACTCCGAAGGGGTCTAGCCCCATGATCACGCTCGGCATCGAAACTTCCTGCGACGAAACCGCCGTGGCGGTGGTCAGCGGAAACAAAATCCTCTCCGAAGTCGTCGCGTCGAGCATGGACCGGCACGCGCCGTACGGCGGCGTCGTTCCGGAGATCGCTTCGCGCGCCCACACCGAGGCGCTCCTGCCGCTCATCGACGCCGCGCTTCAAAAATCCAAAACTCCGCTCCGCAACATCGGACTCATCGCCGTGACGGGCGGTCCGGGGCTTTTGGGCTCCGTGCTGGTCGGCGTCGCCGCCGCCAAATCCGCCGCCGTCGCGCTCAAGAAGCCGGTCGCCTTCGTCGATCATGTGCTGGCCCACGCCTACGCCGGCGTCTGGCGGCTTCCGCCGGCCCGCCGCTATCCCTTTGTCGCGCTGGTGGTTTCGGGCGGACATACGATCCTCATCCATTGGAAATCCGCCGGGGACATCGAGCTCATCGGCAAGACGATGGACGACGCGGCCGGAGAGGCCTTTGACAAGGTCGGCAAGATGCTCGGGCTGGGGTATCCGGGCGGACCGGTGATCGACCGCATCGCCCGGACCGGCGACGTCAAGGCGTTCCAGTTCCCGCGATCTCAGATGAACGAAGAGCACCTCGACTTCAGCTTCAGCGGCCTCAAGACGTCGGTTTTTTACAAAGTCTCGGCGCTCGAAAAGGAAGGGGCGCTGACCGACGCGGTCAAAGCCGACGTCGCGGCCGGCTTCCAGGAAGCGGCCTGCGAAGTGCTGGCGGCCAAGGCCGTTCGGGCCTGCCGGGAACGGAAGGTTAAAAGGCTCGTCGTCGGAGGCGGTGTGAGCGCCAACAGCCGGCTTCAGGAGCTTTTGAATGCGGCGGGCCGGGAGTCGGGGATCGACGTGGTGTTTCCGGGGGTCAAGCTCTCGGTCGACAACGCCGTCATGATCGCGGCTCTGGGGCAGGAGATGGCCCGGGCCGGGTCGAGCCGGCTGGGCCGGCCGGCGAAGGGCCGCGCGGCGCTGGAATTCGAGCCGTACGCCGATTTCTTCGGGCGCAAATTTTTTTATACCCATTCCCGGAAGGGTAGGTTAGAATAATTCTCAAATTGAATTGAACCGGCCGCCCAGGGCCGGGTCCCGGCTCAGGCCGGCGACCGACCGCTTCCAGCGGATGGATCACCCGCACAAATTTAGGTTCCGCTTCTGACAGCGATAATCGCCCGTGTTCCGAGTTGGTCCGCTTCGGCGGTCCGGGAGGAGTCAGCGATGTTCATGCGAAAAAAGAACCCTCAAGCGGCCCATCCTTTCGTCGAAACGCCGCGGGAAAGAGTCCTCGAAATCGACGCGGCCACGCAAGGCGCCCTCACCTTCAAAGATCCCGTCAACATTCTGATCAGCGGACGTTTTGAGGGGACCTTGGACGCCGCCGGTTCTTTGACGGTCGGAGAAAAAGCCCAGGTCAAGGCGCGCATCAAAAGCGGCCGGGTGCTGATCCATGGCGAAATGGTCGGCGACGTGATCGCGGCCGAATCCCTGAAGATTTGCGCAGGCGGCCGCCTGGTCGGCGACGTCCGGACGCCGGAGCTGATCGTGGAGCCCGGCGCAGTTCTCCACGGGGACGTGAGCATGATCGTTTCGCCGGACCGCTTTGCGGCGGATTCGAGACTCGTTCTGTCCGAGGATTTGTGGAGCGTCGACCAATTGGCGGCGTACCTGTCGGTGGAACGATCGATGATTTTTGAATGGGCGGACGCGGGGCGTCTCCCCGGCATCAAGGACGAAAACGGCTGGCATTTTGACAAGCGGAAGGTGGACGAGTGGGTGACGAGCGGAAGGATCGGATGACGGACGAGAGTTTTATCACGCTCAAGGACGCCGCAGAGATCCTGGAATTGTCCGAGCCCGAGGTCGAGAACCTGATCAACCACCACAAGCTGACCGCCTACCAGCTCGGCGACCAGGTGATCCGCCTGCGCCGCGACCAGGTGTGGGAGTATCAGTCCAAGGCGCGTCTTTCGGCCGAGCTGTTTCCGGACGACCGGCGCAAGCACCACAATGCGCCGGCGCTGACGCCGCCGAACGCGATCGAACGCGCGCTGGACTTCATTTATTTCAACGATTTTTACATCATTTGTTTTGCGGCGATCGGAGTGCTTCTGTATCTGATCCTGTCGGCGCAGTGACCTCGAAGTCCGAACCAACCGCACCCACCCATAACCCCTAAAAAGTTCCTCCAAAAGACGAGTCTGGCGAACCGATAAACAAAATGGTCTTTTATCTCATCGACGGCACCGCGATCTGCTACCGGGCTTATTACGCGTACGCCACCAAAAATCTCCACAATTCCAAGGGTCTGCCGACGAACGTTCCGTACGGCTTCCTGCTCGTTTTGCGCAAGCTGCTGGCGGACAACAAGCCCGACGGCATCATGGTCGCCTTTGACGTCAAGGGTCCGACCTTCCGCCACGAGAAGCTCGATACCTACAAGGCCAACCGAAAGCCGACCCCGGACGACCTCGTCGCCCAGATCCCATACGTGAAGCGCCTCGTCGAAGCCCACCGGATTCCGGTGATCGAAAAGCAGGGGTACGAGGCCGACGACGTCATGGGGACGCTCGCGCAGCGGTTGAGAAAAAAGGGCCACGAAGTCGTGATCGTGACCAGCGACAAGGATATCTGCCAGCTCGTGACCGACCACATCCGCGTCATGGACCCGGGCAAGGACTACGCGCTGCTCGGGCCGATGGAAGTCCGAGAGAAGCTCGGCGTTTCTCCCGACCAGGTCGTCGATTATCTCGCCATGGTGGGGGACGCGTCCGACAACATTCCCGGCGTGCCCGGCATCGGCCCGAAGACCGCCGTGGAGCTCATTCAGGAACACAAATCCCTCGACGGCATTTACCGCAATCTCGACAAGATCAAGGGTGAGTCCAAGAAAAAGGCGCTCGCGGAAAACGAGCCGACCGCCCGTCTCGCGCAGGAATTGGCCACGATCGACTGCGACATTCCCGTTTCGGCGACCGAAGAAGAGATGATGCGCCGCGACCCGGATCCGGCGCTGCTCAAGGCTCTGTATCAGGAGCTCGAGTTCAAGTCCTTTCTCAAGGAATTGCCGCATCCGACTGTCCAGGATTCCCCGGACAAGAGCTACCATCTGGTCACCAAGCCCAAGGAATGGAAGGCGCTGCTCGCCCAGCTCAAAAAATTAAGCCGCTTCAGCCTCGACTTCGAAACGACCGGGATCGACGCGCTTACGGTGAAGCCGGTCGGCCTGTCGTTTTCCTTCAAGTCCCACGAAGCCTACTTCGTCCTGTTCGATATCCACGCGTCAGGAAAAAGCGAATTGTCTGCCGCCGACGTGCTGGCGGATCTGAAGCCCATCCTCGAGGACCCAGGCGTCAAGAAGATCGGCCAGAACATCAAATACGAAATGATGGTGCTCAAAGCCCATGGGATCGAACTCGCAGGCGCGGACTTCGACACGATGATCGCGTCGTATCTTCTCAATCCGTCGAAGTCGACCCACAACTTGAGCGAGCTGGCTTCGGAGCATCTGGACGAGCGGCTGGTCGAGATCGAAACGCTCATCGGGACGGGTAAAAAGCAGATCACGATGGCCGAGGCCGACGTGGACCAGCTGTACCGGTACGGCTGCCAGGATTCGGACGTCGTCTGGCGCCTGGCCGGCATCCTCGAGCCCCGGGTCGAAGCGTCGGAGATGAAGGACTTGCTCGAAAAGATCGAGATGCCCCTCGTGCGCGTCCTTTGCGACATGGAGTCGGCCGGCATCGCGATCGACGTGAAGTTCCTCGAAGATTTTTCCGCGCGGATGGAAAAGGAAATCGCCGCGCTCACCAAAAAGATCCACAAGCTGGCCGGCGGCGAATTCAACATCAATTCGCCCAAACAGCTCGGCGAGATCCTCTTCGAAAAGCTCAAGCTGCCCCACACCCGCAAGACCAAGACCGGTTACACGACCGACGCCGGCGCGCTCGAAGAACTGGCGGCGCTGCACGAACTTCCGGCCCAGATCCTGGATTACCGTGAATTGGCCAAGCTGAAGTCCACTTATGTCGATCCGCTGCCCGAGATGCGCAGTCCCAAGGATCACCGCATCCACACCTCGTACAACCAGACGGTTGCGGCCACGGGCCGCCTCTCGTCCAGCGATCCGAATCTTCAGAACATCCCGATCCGCACCGAGGAAGGCCGCGAAGTGCGCCGCGCGTTCGTCGCACCCAAGGGCCATTTGCTGCTGTCCGCGGATTACTCCCAGATCGAATTGCGCATTCTGGCCCATTTGTCGGGCGATCCGAATCTGACGAAGGCTTTTGCTGAGAACCAGGACGTCCACGCGTATACGGCCAGCCTCGTCTTTGGCGTGGATCTGGCGGACGTGTCGCCGCAGATGCGCGACCAGGCCAAGACGGTCAACTTCGGCGTGCTTTACGGCATGGGACCCTTCGGCCTCGCCCGGTCGCTCAAAATCACCCAGGAAGCCGCCCGCGACTTCATCAAGGCCTATTTCGAACGCTATCCCAGGATCAAGGCGTTCATGGACGACACGCTCGACTTCGCCCGCAAGAAGGGTTATGTCGAAACGCTGCTCAAGCGCCGGCGTTACATCCCGGACATCGAGTCCAAGGACATGCGGATGCGCCAGTTCGCCGAGCGCACCGCGATCAACGCGCCGGTTCAGGGGACGGCGAGCGACCTGATCAAGATCGCGATGGTTGCGATCCACCGCCGCCTCGGCGAAAAAGGCGCGCCGGCCGGAACGCGGATGCTCCTGCAGGTGCACGACGACCTGGTGTTCGAAGTTCCCGAAAAAGAATTGCATGCCGCCGCGAAGCTCGTCCGCGAGGAGATGGAGGGCGCGATCGCTCTCGACGTTCCCGTGCGCGTGAGCGTGAAGGCCGGTCCCAACTGGAAAGACATGGAGAAGCTCAAAGTCTGATGAATATTCTTTTTTGCGCCGCGGAAGTCGTGCCTTTTGCCAAAACGGGCGGTCTCGGAGACGTCGCCGGAGCGCTGCCGATCGCGCTGGGCAAGCTCGGACATCAGGTCCTGATCGCGACGCCGCAATACGCCGGACAGGCCGGCCAGCGGCTGGTCCGGATCGCCCCGGGCGTGCGCGTGATTTTTATCGAGCACCCGGGCTACTATCACCGCGAGGGGATTTACGGAAACGCTCAAGGCGACCATCCGGACAACGCCGCGCGGTTCGCGTTCCTGTGCCATGAGGCGCTCAAAGAGGCGCGCCGGCTCGACTTCCAGCCCGACATCGTCCACGCGCACGATTGGCATACGGGGCCGCTCCCGATGATTCTGAAGACGCTGTATGCGAACGACCCCTTTTTCAAGCGCACTCGTTCCGTTTTCACGATTCACAACCTGGCTTACCAGGGCTTGTTCCCGGCATCCCAGTTCTTCGAGCTGGGTTTGGGGCCCGCGCCCGCCGCGTTCAAAAAATCCGAATTTTGGGGCAAGGTGAGCTATATGAAGGCCGGTCTCGAATTCGCCGACCAGATCAATGCGGTCAGTCCGGGTTACGCGCGCGAGATCCTGACCAAAGAGCTGGGCTGCGGCCTCGACGGCGTGCTCAAGCGCCGCCGCTCGGCCGTGAGCGGCATCCTGAACGGCATCGATACCGACGCCTGGGACCCGTCCAAAGACCGGTCGCTCAAGGCTTTTTACAGCCCGAAGACGCTCGCGGACCGGGAGTTGAACCGGCGTGCATTGTTGCGTATGACCGGTCTGGAGGACTCGGCCCATGTACCGCCCGCGCGCCGGAATACCGCCCCGGTTTTTGGTATCGTTTCGCGGCTGGCGGAGCAGAAGGGCTTCGACATCCTGATGGACGCGTTCGAGGAATTCATGAAGCACGACGTGAAGTTCGTGCTGCTCGGCACGGGCGAGAAGAAATACGAGGATTTTTTCCGCAAGGCGCAGAAGCGTTATTCGCGCCAGGTCGCGTGCATCCTCCAGTTCTCGGGGGCCGAGGCGAGCGCGATCTACGCCGGCTGCGACTTTTTCCTGATGCCGTCGCGGTTCGAGCCCTGCGGTCTGGGACAGCTCATCAGCTTCCGGTACGGCGCGATCCCGGTCGTGCACCGCACCGGCGGGCTGGGCGACACGGTGATCGACGTCACGGCCGATCCGAAGCGCGGCAACGGCCTGGTCTTCGACAAATACGACGCATTTTCGTTCCTGGCCGCGGTCAACCGGGCGATCCGGCTCCATGCGGACAAGTCGCAGACCGAGCGGGTGCGCCTGAACGGCATGAATGCGGACTTTTCGTGGAAGCTGTCCGCGAAGAAGTACGAAGCCCTCTACAAGAAGGCGCTGGCGTGCTGAACGTCGGATTGACCGGAGGGGTCGCGTCCGGGAAGTCCGAGACGCTCGCGCTCTTCAAGAAGTTCGGGGCGGCGACGCTCTCGAGTGACGCGATCGTGAGGGATCTGATGAAGCCCGGCTCTCCGGCCGTACGCAAGATCCGAACGCACTTCGGTCCGGCGGCGGTCGAAAAGAGCGGGAAGGTCTGTCGCGAGTATTTGCGGGAACGGGTGATGGCCGACCCGAAGGAATTGGATTGGCTCGAGCGGGTGCTGCACCCGGGTGTCCGCCGGTCGATCCGCGCCGCGATTGCGGAGAACCGAAAGAAGTCCGGCGTCCTGGTCGTCGAAGTTCCGCTGCTGTTCGAAAACGGATTTGCAAAATTGTTCGACCGCACGGTCGCGGTGAAGGCTTTGAGCGAATTGGCCGAGCGCCGCGCCGCGCGGCGCAACATGAGCCCTGAACTGTTCTATTTTTTCTCAAAGCGTCAGTGGTCCGCGGCCAAAAAAGCCGCTTCCGCCGACCTCGTCATCAACAACAACGGTACGCTCAAAGACCTCGAGCGAGGCGCTCACGACGCGTACAAAAAATTGGTTTCTGGTAAACGTTTCGAATAAGGAGGATACACATGTCCGATCTGGATCTCGCACAACTCAAGCACATGAAAATCAAAGAGCTCGCGGACGTCGCGAAGGAATACAACGTCGAGGGCGTGAGCGGCGTCAAGAAGCAGGACCTGATCTTCAAGATCCTGCAGGCGCAGAGCATCCAGACCGGCAACATGTACGGCGAAGGCGTGCTCGAAATCCTGCAGGACGGATTCGGCTTCCTGCGCGCGGCCAACTACAACTACTTGCCGTCGCCCGACGACATCTACGTCTCGCCCTCGCAGATCCGCAAATTCAACCTGCGGACCGGCGACACGGTCAGCGGCCAGATCCGTTCGCCGAAGGAAGGGGAGCGCTACTTCGCGATGCTGAAGGTGGACGCCGTCAACTACGAGGCGCCCAACGACGCCAAGAACAAGATCGCCTTCGACAACCTGACGCCGCTGTATCCCAAGGAGCGCCTCAAGCTCGAGACGTCGCCGCTGGAAGTGTCGATGCGCATCATGGACCTCCTGAGCCCGATCGGAAAGGGTCAGCGCGGTCTCATCGTCGCGCCGCCGTACAGCGGTAAGACGGTGCTCATGCAGAAGATCGCCAACAGCATCACGACGAACTACCCCGAGGCCTACCTCATCGTGCTCCTCATCGACGAGCGTCCGGAAGAAGTCACGGACATGCAGCGGTCGGTGAAGGGCGAAGTCATCGCCTCGACGTTTGACGAACCGGCGGAACGCCACGTCCAGGTCGCCGAAGTCGTCATCGAAAAGGCCAAGCGCCTGGTCGAGTGCGGCAAGGACGTCATCATCCTGCTCGACTCGATCACGCGTCTGGCGCGCGCCTACAATCAGACCGAGCCGCATTCCGGCAAGATCCTGTCCGGCGGTGTGGACTCCAACGCCTTGCACAAGCCCAAGCGTTTCTTCGGCGCGGCCCGCTGCGTCGAGGAAGGCGGGAGCTTGACCATCATGGCGACGGCCCTCGTCGACACCGGCAGCCGCATGGATGAAGTCATCTTCGAAGAGTTCAAGGGCACGGGCAACATGGAAATCCAGCTCGACCGCAACCTCTTCCAGCGCCGCATCTACCCGGCCATCGACATCAAGCGTTCCAATACGCGCCGCGAGGAACTCCTCGTGGAGCAGGAGATGCTGCAGAAGGTCTGGGTGCTGCGCAAGGTGCTCAACGAGCTGTCTTCGGCCGAGGCGATGGAGCTTTTGATCGAAAAGATCAAAAAAACCAAGTCCAACGAGGAATTCCTGAAGAATCTGAACAAAGCGGCGTAACGCGCCATTTTGGGCTTTTATTTAGTACACTACTGGGTCCGATCAATTACATAGGAGTTCGAGAACATGAAAAAAGGCATCCATCCCGAATACGTCGTCACCACCGTGACCTGCAACTGCGGCACCGTGATCCACACCCGTTCCACGATGCGGAACATCCACGTGGAAACCTGCTCCAAGTGCCACGGCTTCTACACGGGCAAGAACCAGATGACCGCGACCGCCGGCCGCGTCGACAAGTTCAACACCAAGTACGCGTCCACTCCGGCCCCCGCGAAGAAGAAAAAGTAAGGCTTGGAAGACCGGCTCGTTCAGCAGGCGAAGGACAAGCTCAGGCGGCTCGACGAAATCGAGCGGCTCATGGAGGACTCCGCCGTTACCGCGGACATGGACAAGATGCGGACCCTCGGCAAGGAGCTTCGGGAGCTGCAGAAGGTCCGCGCGGTGTTCACGTCGTTCAGCGAGGCTGACAAGGCCTTCGCCGAGGCGCGTCAGCTGATCGACGACCCGTCCGCCGACAAGGAGCTCAAGGGCATGGCCGAGCACGAGCTCGCCGAGATGACGCCGCGCCGCGCGGCCAAGCTCGCTGAGCTCGAGGACCTGCTGATCAAGAAGGACCCGATGGCCGACAAGGACGTCGTCATCGAAGTCCGCGCCGGTACCGGAGGCGTGGAAGCGTCGCTCTTTGCGGCCGAAGTCGTCCGGATGTACAGCCGGTATTCCGCCAACCGCGGCTACAAGGTCGAAATCCTGAGCCAGGCCGACACCGACGCCGGCGGCGCCCGCGAAGTCATCCTGTCCATTTCCGGCGACGGCGTGTACGGCCGGTTCAAATACGAGTCCGGCGTGCACCGCGTCCAGCGCGTGCCCCAGACCGAAGCCGCCGGCCGCATCCACACCTCCGCGATCACCGTGGCGGTGATGCCCGAAGCCGAAGAAGTCGAGGTCAACATCCGCCAGGAAGACCTCAAGATCGACGTGTTCCGCTCCGGCGGTCCCGGCGGTCAGAGCGTCAACACCACCGACTCGGCCGTCCGTATCCTGCACGTCCCTTCCGGCCTCATGGTCAAATGCCAGGACGAAAAGTCCCAGCTTAAGAACAAGGCCAAGGCGCTCAAGATCCTCCGCGCGCGCCTGTTCGAAAAAATTCAGAGCGAGCAGCAGTCGGCCATGGACCAGAAGCGCAAGGCGCAGATTGGGTCGGGCGACCGCTCCGAAAAGATCCGCACGTACAACTTTCCGGAGCGTCGCGTGACCGATCACCGGATCGGGCTGACCATTCATAACCTCGAGGCCATCATGGACGGGGATTTGGATGAAGTCATCGACGCGCTCGTTGCGAAAGAAAAGGAATTGGCCACGGCCAGTTAAGCGTTGTTGCGAGCGTTCGTGCTGCGGCGGAATACACCCCGCTGCGGACGGAGCCGCTAGCGCGCGGCCGTCGGCGAGGCGCGCTCGCTCCTTGCTCCTTGGCGGCGGGGACGCCTTCGCGGAGCAAAAGTCCTACGCGGAGTGTATTCCACCGCAACCTGACATCTACCTACCTTTATGGCGCAATTCATTTCTGTTCTTAACTCACTTAAAGAAAAATTGGAGACTGTTTCGCCGCGGACGGCGGAGTGGGAGGCGAAGGTGATTCTCCGGCATGTGACGGGGAAGAGCTGGGCGGAGCTTTATGCGGGGGATGGAGCGCTCTCGGAAGATGATGAGCGGGTGATCAACGAATTTGCGGCGCAGCGCGCCGAAGGCGATCCCTTGGCATATGTTTTGGGGACAGCTCCTTTTAAAGAGAAAGAACTGCGGGTTGGGCCCGGAGTTCTCATTCCTCGAATTGAGACCGAGCTTCTGGTTCAGGAAGCGGTGGATACCGCCCGGAAGGAATGGGCCAAGGCGGATCCTATTCTGGCGGTGGATTTGGGAACGGGGACGGGATGCATCGCGCTGGCCCTTGCCGAAGCCGAGCCCCGGGTTCGTGTCGATGCGGTGGAGTTTTCTACGGAAGCGCTTCGTTTCGCCCGTCTCAACGTTGCCGCGAGTCCCGCTTCGGATCGGGTTCGCATCGTGCCGCTCGACTACTTGAAGGAGTCCTGGACGAAGCTGCAGCCGACCTATCATCTGATTCTGGCGAATCCTCCGTATGTTTCGCAGGAGGATTGGGATGCGCTGCCGAAGGAAGTAAAGGCGGAGCCGCATCGGGCGCTCGTGGCGGGACCGAAAGGCGACGAAGTGCTGCGCTGGATCATCGAACACGGACGGAAGCACCTTTTGCCGGGCGGGAAGATGATTTTGGAGGTTGGGATCGGGCAGGCGGAAGGCCTTGCACGCTTTGCAGAAACTTTTCCCGAACTGCGATGTGATAAAATCATTCCCGACCATCAGAACATCGGCCGTATTTTGGCCGTCAAAAAACTTTAAACATCCGGGGAGCACATGGACGTCATTGTCATTGAAGGACCGAGCAGGCTTGAGGGGACGGTGGCCGTTTCGGGCGCGAAGAATTCAATCCTGCCGATTATGGCCGCGACGATTCTCGCCAAGGGGATGTGCATCCTTAAAAACGTTCCCGACGTGTCCGACATGCACACGATGTGCAAGATCCTCAAGGCGCTCGGCGCGCGCGTGACCTACTCGTCCGACCACGTCCTCCAGATTGATACCGCCAACCTCAACAAGAACGTCGCCGACTACAAGCACGTGAGCACGATGCGCGCGTCGGTCTGTCTTCTTGGTCCGCTTCTGGCCCGCTTCAAAAAGGCCCACGTTTCGCTTCCCGGCGGATGCGTCATCGGTCCGCGTCCGATCGACCTGCACTTGAAGGGCATGAAGGCCCTCGGCGCCCAGATCACGCTCGAACACGGCTATGTGATCGCCGACGCTTCCAAAAAGGGCCTCAAAGGCACGCGGATGTACCTCGGCGGAGCGTTCGGCTCCTCCGTGCTCGCGACCGGCAACATCATGATGGCCGCCGTGTATGCGACGGGCAAAACGACGATCGTCAACGCGGCGTGCGAGCCCGAAGTGATCGATCTCGGTAATTTTCTCATCAAGATGGGCGCCAAGATCGAAGGTCTCGGCTCTCCGGTGCTGACGATCACGGGCGTGAAGCGCCTGACCGGTTGCGAGTACGAAATCATCACCGACCGCATCGAGGCCGGCACCTTTTTGATGGCCGGCGCGGCGACCCGCGGCGACGTCACGGTCAAGAACTGCTCGTCCCAGTACCTGGGCGCGGTGTTCGACAAGATGATGGAAGCCGGCATCACGCTCATCGAAAAAGACGGCCACGTCCGCGTGAAGGCGAAGGGGAAGCTGCAGCCCGTTTCGCTCACGACCCACGTCTATCCGGGATTTCCGACCGATCTTCAGGCGCAGATGGTGGCGCTCCTGGCCTGCACGCCCGGCATCAGTGTCGTCACCGAAAAAATCTTCCCAGACCGCTTCATGCACGTCTCAGAGCTCAACCGTATGGGCGCCCAGATCCGCCTCGAGGGACCGAGCGCCATCATCAGCGGCGTCAAAGAGCTCTCGGGCGCTCCTGTGATGGCGTCGGACCTGCGCGCCTCCGCCGCGTTGGCCATCGCCGGACTTGTCGCAAAGGGCAAGACCGAGATCTCGCGCGTCTATCACCTCGATCGCGGCTACGAAAAACTCGAAGAAAAGCTCCGCGGCCTCGGCGCCAAGATCCGCCGCGAAAAGCGCTAGTCCTTACTGGCCCCCCGGCCCGGCCGATTCCGGACCTTCCTCCCGAGCTCTAAAGTTTCCGATCGTCTCATGGAACACGGCGTTTTTGCCGCGTTTCTTGGCGCCGTACATGCAGCTGTCGGACGCGCGCAGGATGTCGTCGACGCTCGACGGCGCGGCGAGGAATGTGACGGCACCGATGCTGAAATTGATCTTCCAACCCTTTTTCTCCAGCTCCGACCTTAACGATTTGCGCAACTTTTCGGCGGCAAGCTGAGCCTTGTCCGGATCGGTTTGAAGCAGCAGCACGCCGAATTCGTCGCCGCCCAGCCGCGCGACGCAGTCCGACGCGCGTACGAGTGCCTGGAGCGCCTGGGCGATGTCTTTGAGGAGACGGTCGCCGCCGGTGTGGCCGAGCCGGTCGTTGACGGCCTTGAAGTCGTCACAGTCAAGATAGAGCGCGGTGAAGGGCTGATGGTAGCGGCGGCATCGCCGGATTTCCTGTTCGGCAAAGATCTGGAACCAGCGGCGGTTGGCGATTCCGGTCAGGGGATCTTCCAGCGATTGCCGGCGTTCCCGCAGAAACAGATCGACCGTGATGCAGAAGGCCGAAAAGATGAGCCCGCGCACGACCCAGTTCCACAGCGGTGCCCACACTGCGCCGTAGGGGCGGCCGGAGGCGATCTCGGCCCAGGCCCATAGAAGCGACGACACGAAGCACATCACGAGGCCGAAGCGGGCCGAGACCCAGATCACGCCGAGAAAAATCGGGATCAGGTAAAACGCGGACATCGAGATGAAATAACCGGCGGCGTAATTGATGTAGCCGATGAGCGCGGTGAACAGGACGAGGGCGGCGGACAAAGCGGCACGCATCCAGGGATTGACCTGGGGCCTGGCCGGCTGGGGAGTCCAAACGAAGTTGGGCTTCATCAAGAGCTATTTTAGCCCCGAAAGAGCCGGTCCGGCGCGCCGCCGCCGAAAAAAGTCAGATCGAGAGGATGGGGAGGATCCGGAGCAGGTGAGGGCTGATTTTTTTGCTCCGGCGGATGGCATCCTTGAGCGGAGTCAAGACGAGTTTCCCGCCGCATTTGCCGGCGGCGACGCCGGTCTTTCCGAGCAACAGCTGTTCCACTGCAAAGCAGCCGAGCTCGCTGGCGAGGATGCGGTCCGCCGCGGTGGGCGATCCGCCGCGCTGCATGTGGCCGAGAACGACGACACGGTAGTCATGGCCCGTGACGGCCCGGAGTTTTTTGGCGGCATCAAACGCGCCGCCGTGCGTGCTGCCTTCCGCGACGATGAGGATGTTGCTGAGCTTGCCGCATTTTTCGGACGCGACGAGCCGCTTGCCGAGGGCCGCGACCGGCTCGTGCTTCTCGGGAATGAGGACTTCCTCTGCTCCGCCGGAGATTGCGACGTCGAGGGCGATGAACCCCGCGTGGCGTCCCATGACCTCGATCAGAAAGAAGCGCTCATGCGCGTCGGCCGTGTCGCGGATCTTGTCGATCGCTTCGAGCGCCGTGTTGACGGCCGTGTCGTAGCCGATCGTGGAATCGGTTCCGTACAAATCGTTGTCGATCGTTCCCGGAAGCGTGAGGATGTTGCCCTTCCAGACCTTCGACAGATCCAGCGCGCCGCCGTAGGTTCCGTTGCCGCCGATGGCGACGAGTCCGTCGATCCCGCGGCGGTCGAGTTCGCGCGCCGCCTGACGCAGGCCTTTTTGAGTCCGGAAGTCGCCGTGCCGCGACGTTTTGAGGATGGTTCCGCCGCGCTGAATGATGTTGGACACGCTGCGGGGGACGAGCTTCTCGAAGGCGCCTTCCATCAGGCCGCGGTACCCGCGCAGAACGCCCCATGCTTCCAGTCCCCGGAAATGCGCCGCGCGCACCACCGCCCGGATCGCCGCGTTCATGCCGGGAGAATCTCCGCCGCTGGTGAGCACGGCGATGCGTTTGATTTTTTTGGAAGAGGGGCGGGAGGGCATAAAAACCTTTGGTTCGGCGCACGGTTAATAACTGGATAAAACTATACATTCATAATCAATACTATTCAATAGTAAGCATGAAAAGAATGCGAGGTCGGGGCCCGAGGAAAGGCAGATAAAAAGGGTTGTTTTGATTGCGGTGTTAAGGGTATAATTCCGGCTCGTCATTTGAGCCCTGTGAGGGCTTTCGATCGTTTTTTGGAGGTAGCATGTCAGTTGTCATCCGCATGAAGAAGACCGGCACGAAGAAGAAAATCAAACAGCGCATCGTTGTTTGCGATTCCCGTTCCCCCCGGGACGGACGTTTCATCGAACTCCTCGGCACCTGGAATCCGCACACCCAGCCTGCGACGCTCGTTCTCGACGTCGAAAAGGCCAAGGCGTGGCTTGCCAAAGGCGCCCAGCCCAGCGAGACGATGAAGTCGATTCTTAAAAAAGCCGGCATCAAAAAGTAACCGTCAGCTTTTTTCAAACGTCACTCCGGCCCAGGTCGGGGTGACGTTTTGCTTTTATGCCCAAAGCCCCCAAGCTCCGGTTCGATCTGTTGACGCTGTTCCCGCGGATGTTCGACGCGGTGACGGGGGAGTCGATTTTAAAGCGCGCTCAAGCCGCCGGCACGATCCGCATCGACGTGCACGACATCCGTTCCTGCGCGACGGACAAACACAAGACCTGCGACGACCGGCCGTTCGGCGGCGGGGCGGGGATGCTGATGAAGCCGGAACCGATCGATAAACTCTGCACGCAGCTTTTTCCTAAAAAGCCCGTCAAAGATTTTTGCTTCATTTACACTTCGCCGGCGGGGAAGCCTTTTACCCAGGCCGTTGCCGCCAAACTGGCGAAGAAAAAGCGCATTGCCATCCTCTGCGGCCGGTACGAAGGCGTCGATCAGCGTGTGGTCGACCATTGGGGCATGGAGGAATACTCGATCGGCGACTATGTGCTCACCGGCGGGGAGCTGGCGGCCATGGTGATGGTTGATTCGGTGGCTCGGCTCGTCCCGGGGGTGCTCGGAAACGCGGCGTCAAAATCCTTTGAATCTTTTGAGGGTAATTTGCTAGAATACCCCCAATATACACGCCCTTCGGTCTTCCGGGACCTGCCAGTCCCTCCGGTGCTTCTCACAGGAAACCACCTAGCGATCGAGAAATGGCGGCACGCCCAATCGTTGGAGCGTACCGCCGCGCGGCGTCCGGATTTATTGAAAGGAAAGCAGTAACATGAGAAACGCATTGATCCAGAAAGTCGAAGCCGCCTCCCTTAAAAAAGCCGGCGAAGTTCCGTCCTTCAACGTCGGCGACACCGTCAAGGTGATGCAGCGCGTCGTCGAAGGCGCCAAGACCCGTTCCCAGGCGTTCGAAGGCACCGTGATCGCCAAGGCCGGAACCGGCGTTACGACCAAGTTCACCGTCCGCCGCGTTTCCTTCGGCGAAGGCGTCGAGAAGTCTTTCCCGGTCAATTCCCCGACAGTCCAGAGCATCACGGTCACCCGGCAGGGCAAGGTCCGCCGGTCCAAGCTTTTCTACCTCCGCAACAAGAGCGGTAAAGAAGGCCGTATCGACTCCGCTGTCGCCGCCATTGCCGCCAAAGAATCCGAAACTGCAGCAGTTTGATCTAGACGTCCGAAAGGGCGGCTGGAACGTCCTCGCCGGCGTCGATGAAGCCGGGCGGGGGCCTCTCGCCGGCCCTGTCGTTGCTGCTGCGGCGATCGTCCGCGACCTGAGTTCGCCGTTCTCCGCCCGCATCGACGATTCCAAAAAATTGAGTTCCAAAGCCCGCGACGCCGCGTTTGAAGAAATTCAGACGCGGTGTCTTGTTTCTGTCGCGGTCAAGGACGCCGCGCGGATCGACACGATCAACATTTACGAGGCGACGCTCGAGGCGATGCGCGAGGCGGTCGAGGATTTGGCGGTTCTGGCTCAGGCTGAGGGCTCCGGGACGGAAAAACCTTCGCTCGTCCTCATCGACGGGCCCATCAAGCTGGGCGTGCGCTTCCCGGTCCGCGGCATCGTCGGCGGAGACGCCCAGTCGCTCACGATCGCGTGCGCGTCGATCATGGCCAAGGTGACGCGCGACCGGATGATGATGCAGTTCCACGAGCAGTACCCGCAGTACGGTTTTGATCAACACAAGGGATACGGGACGGCGCAGCACATGGAAGCGTTGAAGCTGCATGGGCCGTGTCCGATCCATCGAAGAAGTTTTGCACCCGTGACCGCAGCCGCATACGCTTTTGCCACGAGAGGATAAAATGAAGCCCGAGACCATCCTGATCGTCGATTACGGTTCCCAGTACAATCTGCTCATCGCCCGTCGCATCCGCGAATTCGGCGTTTATTGCGAAATTCTTCCGCCCAATTTCAAAGCCTCCGACATTGCCGACAAGCCCATCAAGGGCATCGTGCTCTCCGGCGGTCCGGCATCCATTTATGAGAAGCATGCGCCGGCCTTGAACTCATTGGTGCTGGAGCAGGGCGTGCCGGTGCTCGGCATCTGCTATGGCATGCAGGCGCTCTGCCACTCGCTCGGCGGCAAGGTCAAGCGCGCCGCGCATCGCGAATACGGACGCGCGCCGCTCACGGTGACGCGCTCGGCGTCCGCGTTCTTCAAAGGCGTTCCGAAAACGAGCCAGACCTGGATGAGCCATGGCGACTCGGTCGTCAAGCTTCCGGCCGGGTTCGTCCCGACAGCCAAGACGGGCAACACGCCCAATGCCGCGTGCGAAAACGCCAAGCGCCGGATCTACGGCGTGCAATTCCATCCGGAAGTCGTGCACACCGAGCAGGGCGCGAAGATGCTCAAGAACTTCGTCTTCGGCGTTTGCGGCGCGAAGGGGACGTGGACCATCCGTTCGTTCGTCCAGGACGGCATCAAGACCGCCCGCGCCATCGTCGGCAAGGACCACGTGATCTGCGGTCTGTCCGGCGGCGTCGACTCCTCGGTCGTCGCGGCGCTGTTGTCCAAGGCGGTCGGCAAGCAGCTGACCTGCATTTTCGTCGACAACGGCTTGCTCCGAAAGGGCGAGCGCGAGCAGGTGAAGCGGATTTTTGGAAATCAGTTCAAGACGGACCTGCACATTGTCGACGCGCGCAAACTTTTTTTAAAAAACCTCGCCGGCGTCACGGAGCCGGAGAAAAAGCGCAAAATCATCGGCCACACCTTCATCCGCGTGTTCGAAAAAGAAGCGCGCAAGATCAAGAACGCCAAATGGCTCGCCCAAGGGACGCTGTACCCGGACGTCATCGAAAGCCGCTCCGCGTTCGGCGGTCCGTCAGCGACGATCAAGACGCATCACAATGTCGGCGGCCTGCCCGACGACATGCAGTTCAAGCTGATTGAGCCTCTCAAGGAATTGTTCAAGGACGAAGTGCGCAAGGTGGGACGCGAGCTGGGTCTCTCGAAAGAAATGATCGGCCGGCATCCGTTCCCGGGACCGGGTCTCGCGATCCGTATTTTGGGCGACATCACCGAACAGCGGCTGACCATCCTCAAGGAGGCCGACTCACGCTTCATCGAAGAACTGCACACGGCGGGGCTGTACGACAAGATCTGGCAGGCGTTCTGCGTCCTGCTTCCCGTGAAGTCCGTCGGTGTCATGGGTGATCAGCGCACGTACGAGAACGTACTCGCGGTCCGAGCGGTGACCAGTCTGGACGGCATGACGGCCGACTGGGCTGAGATTCCGGCGCCGGTCCTCGCCCGCATCTCGAACCGCATCATCAACGAGGTCCGGGGCATCAACCGTGTCGTGTACGATATTTCCTCCAAACCGCCCGCAACGATCGAGTGGGAATAAGATGAATCAACGCATACGGATCGGTCTCGCAGTGGCTGCGTTCGTTACGATCGCTGCCGGAGCCGTATCGGCGGGTCCCCTGGATTTTTGGCGGCCGAAGGGTAAGGACGCCAAATTGACGAAGAAGGTCCAGGACTGCGGTCAGGTGATTGAGGATTTGATGAAAGGGACCGGGAAGGACATCCCGAAGAACATGCTCAAGGACGCTCAGGCCGTCGTGATCTTCAGCGACTCTGTGCGCGCGGGGCTGCTCGTCACGGGTCAATTTGCGCAGGGCGTTGCGCTGGTCAAGCGGGGCGGGGATTGGAGCGCGCCGGCCTTTTTCCGAATGAGCGGCGTCGGGATCGGACTTCAGATTGGCGGAGACGTCAGCGACGTCGTGTTCGTCATCACGGACAAGGGCGGCATCGACCAGCTGCTCGAGCATCGGTTCACGATGGGGGCGGACGCGTCGGCCGCGGCAGGGGACAAAGGCCGCCAGATCAAGGCGACCGCCAACACCAAGACGCATATGCTCGCCTACGGCCGGTCCAAGGGGCTATTTGCGGGCATGAGCTTCGACGGCGCGGTGATCAAGCAGGACGCCGGCGCGAACAAAAAATATTACGGCAAAGACTATACTGCCCGCGACATTCTCCTGAACGGCAAGGCCCCCAAAACGGCCGAAGCCGCCGACCTGATCGCGATTCTCAAAAAACACAGCTAATGTGACAAATGTCACACTCGTTGTGAATTTTTTACTTCGCATTTGAGCATCGGCATGAAACAATAAATGCGATTTTTTATAACAACACCGGAGGAAGCATGTTGAATCATTTCTTGGCGCGACTGTTCCTGATCTTTGCATTTGTATCGCTGCCGATCCACACGCTGAGCGTGCAGTGGAGCGGTCTTTTACCCCAGGCGCAACCGGCTCTGGTCTGGGCGGATGATGAAGAGGAAGATCCGGCCTTCGACACCGAAGATGAAATTGATGCCCAGGAAGACGACGAAATCGCCGACGAAATCGACGCCGATGAGCTCGAGGAAGCCGAGGATGAGGAGATCGAGGATGTGGTCGACGATATTTTTGACGACATGAGTGAGGACGAAGAGGAGTCGGACGATGATACGGACGACGCCGAAGAGGACGAGGACGAGCCGATGGATGCCGAAGACGTCGAAGCGGCGCAGGCGGAAGGCGGACAGGCGGCGGAAGATGCGGAGGTCGACAATGCGCTTAGAAGCTAAAGTATCTTTGTTCAGCCGCGTTCTTTCGGTGCTCGTGGCGGGTATTTTGATCGGTGCTCCGTCCGCGGCTCTGGCCGACGACGGATTTGACCTGACCGATTATCGCAAAGCGCTCAAGTCCCCGGTTGGAAAGTCGGTCGCCAAGGCCGCTCCCGCTGAGGCCGTCGCTATTCTTCAGGCGGAGGTCGCCAAGGCCCCCAAAAAGACCGAGTACCAGCGCCTGTTGGCCAGCGTTTATCGCAAGTCGGGCAAGTTCGAAGAGAGCATCGTCCCGTTGCAGGCCCGCGTGAAGGCGAAGCCTGGTGACGCGGTAGCGGCCTTGTACCTGGCTGAAGCGCAGATTCGCACGTCCCGGACGGCCGACGCCCAGGCCACGCTGACCGACGTCGTGGCCGCCAACCCCAGCAGTGTGCCCGCCGACGTGGCTTCGCTCATGCTGGCGCAGCTCGCCTCCGGCAACACGGTGGAATCCCTGGATCCTCCCGCCTCCACGATCAAGCCCAAGGCGTTCATCGCCGCGCCCGCATCGAAGCTGTTTGCCGCGAAGGACTATGTCGGCGCCGCGTCCGCGTTCGCGTCCCTGGCGGCCGAGCATCCCCGGGATGCGATGGTGCTGCGCTACTGGGGCGCTTCGCTGACGAAGGCCGGCCGGGCGGCGGACGCCGTTCCGGTGTTCGAACGCGCATCGCGCCTGGATCCGCTCGGGATCGCGCTGCACGAAGATTGGGGAACGGCGCTCAAGAAGCTCAAGATGAAGACCGACGCCAACAAGCACTTGAAGTTCGCCAAGGACTTCGACCCGGCCGGACCCTATGCGAAGAAAGCCGAGAAGAAGGTCTCCAAGGAAAAGAAGAAAAAGAGCCCTCTGAAGCTCAAGGGCGGCTTCGGCTACACGTACGACACCAACATCAAGAAGCGGTCGAACGTCGCCGAACAGCGCAAGGCGGCCGATATCAGCGGCGGCACCTCGGAGTACAATCTGGGCGCGACGCTCAACCTGTACGACAAGGACAAGTGGCTGATCAAGGTCGACGGCTCGCTGAAGCACACCTACCTCAACGAAGACCGTGACGAGCGCAACAAGCACACGCATATGACGGGTATTTCGATCGGCCGCAAGACGACCCTCTTCGGCAAGCCGGTCGATATCGCGATGCGCAACGGCGGTTCCAACAACCTCAAGCACGGCCAGTACAACAGCTGGGGCTACAAGAACACGGTCAAGCTGGCGTGGGACTGGAACGAGCATTACAAGCCGTCCATCACCAACAACATCGGCTACAACGACAAGGACGATACGGGGACGCGTCCCGAGTTCACGAATTCGGAAGGATGGAGCGAGCAGGTCGCGCTGGACCACAAGTTCATCCCGGATCCGAAGAACAAGGACTACTTCTATACCGCCGGAACGTCCTACCAGCACACCTATGCGCTGGGCCGCAACAACGTGCTGGACAAGGTGGCCGTTGACGCCGGCGTTGGACTTCCGGTCGCGCCCCTGCTGACGAACGAAACGACGGTGACGTATGCCGTTTCTCAGTACCCGGACTTCGTGAGCTTCCCGCCCCGCACGCGTCAGAAGCGCGGCGACGACTGGACGCTCAAGACGGCCTTTGTGCGCGAGATCAACAGCAACTGGGAAATCGAATTCGATTACACGTACCTGAACTTCAACAATCGCAACGACAAGTCCCAATACGACGGGCACTTGTACACGATCATGGGGAACTTCAAGTACTAAACAATCGGTTCGGACGCATTCAAAAGAGCGGGCTGATCACTTCAGCCCGCTCTTTTTCTTTTGAGAAGCGGGTGGGGATCAGGCGCTCTTGAGCGCGTCGAGGAAGGTCTGTCCGTAGCGCTGGATTTTGACCGCGCCGAAGCCGTGCACGCCCTCGAGGTCTTCAAGGGAGCGAGGCTTTTTCATAGAAAGGTCGAGCAGGGAACGGTCCGACAGGATGAGGTAGGCGGGGACGTTCTCCGCGTTGGCCAGTGTCTTACGGACGCGGCGGAGCTCCTCAAACAACGCTTCGTCGTAATCGGCGTCGTCAACGAGCTCTCTGCGGACGGGTTTTTCCTTAGCCGCTTTTTCCGCCTTGCTCTCGACCACCGACAATTCGACCGCCGCCTCGCCGCTCATCACTTCCTCGGCTTTCGCGCCCAGCTTCACGACCGGATACTCGAGCCCCTCCTGCCGCAGCACGCCCCGTTCGATGAGTTCCCGGATCCGCCGGCGGATCAGGTCCTTGGTCATGTCTTTGAGCGCGCCGTAGCCGGGGAGATCCGTATGGTAACCGGCGTATTTGGCCGAGGCGGCGCCCTTTAAAAAATCCGCCAGCGTCGTGACGCCGAAGCTGCGGCCGAGCGTCTGCACGGCGCGGATCACGGTCTTGGCCAGATCAGTCTGGTCCTCGCGCTTGCGTTCCTGGGTGCAGTTGTCGCAGGAGTTGCAGGGCGCGGTGTAGCTCTCGCCGAAATATTCGAGCAGGTGCTTGCGCCGGCAGGTGGTGAGCTCGCAGAAGCGGCTCATTTTGCTCAGCTTGGCGAGCAGGATCTGCGTCTGCTGGGGGTTGCCGTCGATTTCGGCGAATTTGGCGAGCTTGGCGTAGTCGCCGGAGCTGTAAAAGAGCAGCGCGTCGGACTTGAGGCCGTCGCGGCCGGCGCGCCCCGTTTCCTGATAATACCCTTCGATATTCTTCGGCATGTCCATGTGCGCGACGAAGCGGACGTTGGACTTGTTGATGCCCATGCCGAACGCGATGGTCGCGGCCATGATCTTCACTTCATCCTTGAGAAATAGCTCCTGGTTTTTCTCGCGGGTCTCCTTGTTGAGGCCCGCGTGGTAGGGGAGCGCCGAAAAACCGTCGGCCTGGAGCTTTTCGCACAGCGTTTCGACGGACTGGCGCGAGAGGCAGTAGACAATGCCGGATTCCTCGCGGCGCTTTTTAATAAAGGAAACGAGCTGGCCGTAGGACTGATTCTTGGGTTCGACGCGGTAGTGGATGTTGGCGCGGTCGAAGCTGGCGATGTAGGTCTTGGGGTTGCGAAGGCGGAGTTTGTTCAGGATATCCTTCTGCGTCGCCGGGTCGGCCGTCGCGGTGAACGCGGCGACCGGGACGTCGGGGAAGAATTCCTTGAGCACCGAGAGTTTGAGGTATTCGGGGCGGAAGTCGTGGCCCCATTGTGAGATGCAATGCGCTTCGTCGATGGCGCAGAGGTCCACCTTGAGGGTGTGCAGGAAATAGAGGAATTGCCGTTCCTGGGAAAAAAGCCGCTCGGGCGCGATGTAGAGGAGTTTGGTCGTGCCTTCCTTCAGGCCATTGATCACGGCCGCCTGCTCCCCGGCGCTCTGCGAGGAGTTGAGAAAAGCGGATTCGACGCCGACCAGACGCAGCGCGTCGACCTGGTCCTTCATCAGCGAAATGAGCGGCGAAATTACGACGGTGAGGCCGTCCGAAAGGAGCGCCGGGATCTGGTAACAGAGCGACTTGCCGCCGCCGGTGGGCATGATGGCGAGCAGGTCTTCGCGCCGGAAAATGGCTTCGAGGATATGCGCCTGCTCGAGCCGGAAGTCCTCGTACCCGAAGCGGGTCTTGAGGACGCCGAGCGCGTCTTTCATGAGCTGGGCGGGGGACGGAAGGGTGTTCATCACCGGGAGTATAGAATAAATTATCGCCGGGCGATAGGGTACAATAGCGGCATGAAAAACCTTAATTTTATGCTCAAAGCGGTGCTGGTGGCAGGTGTGGCCGTGACGGTCGGTTCAGCGGCAGCTCAGGCCGGATGGCAGGATTGGCTCAAGACGGCGGCATCCTCCAACAAATCGACAACGCTCAACGATACGCCGGCGGCCGGCGCGGTCAAAGAGCTGCTCAAGATCGGCATCGACCAGGCGACGACGCAGCTCGGCAAGGCCGGCGGTTACGCGAACAACAAGGCAATCCAGATCCCGATGCCCGAAAAGCTCAAGCCTTTTGAGTCGATGCTGCGCAAGGTCGGCGCCGGCCCCCAGGTGGACGCGTTCGTGCTGAACATGAACCGTGCCGCCGAAAAAGCCGCGCCTCAGGCCAAGGCCGTGTTCATCGAGTCGCTCGCGAACATGTCGGTGGCCGACGCCGAGGCGCTGTTCAAGGGCGGACCGACTGCGGCGACGGACTTTTTCAACAAGACCAGCCGTCCGGAGCTCAAGAAGCTGTACGAACCCATCGTGAAGCAGAAGATGCAGGAAACAGCTGTCGGCCAGACCTACGAAAATCTCCAGAACCGCTTCAAGCAGATCCCGCTCATGTCCAAGCTGACCCTGCCGCAGATCGAACCCTACGTTGTCGACAAATCCCTCGACGGGATGTTCAAGGTCATGGCGGAAAAGGAAAAATACGTCCGCGAAAATCCGAAGCAGGTCGCGTCCGACGCGCTCAAGAACATCCTGATCAAGTACGCGCCGACCGCGGGCTAGACCGTACGGAAGGGGGACCGCATTCATGGGCCGACACCACCTGCATTCTCGAAGCCGGCGGACGCTGTATTCGATCGTCATCGTGGCCGCGGTGATGGGCATCGGCACGATCGGGATGCGGGAGCTGGAAGGGATGGCCTGGGTGGATGCTTTTTATTTCATGAGCATGATCGCCACGGCCCAGGGATCTGCATGGACACCGGTGACCGCGGCAGGCAAGCTTTTTGCCTCGCTGATGGCCTTCGTTTCGGTCGGCATGGTCGTCACCACGCTGGGCTTCTTGTTCGGACCCTTCTTGGGACGCTTGTGGCATATCGGCCGGATCAAACTGCAGGAAGAGATCGACGTCATCGAAAAGCGCGACAAGCGCTCATAGCCGGGAAGCATGTCCAACCGCGAATTTGTCCACCTCCACGTCCATTCCGAATACAGCCTGCTGAGCTCGACCTGCCGGGTCAAGGATCTGGTCGCCAAGGCCTCCGAATACGGCATGAAGGCGGTCGCCCTCACCGACATGGGCAATCTGTTTGCCGCGATCGAGTTCTACTACCAGTGCCAGCAGAAGAAGATCAAGCCGATCCTGGGCTGCGACCTCTACGTCGCGCCGGTGAGCCGGTTCGACCGCTCCAAGTACGGTCTGCCGTTCGCCTCGCACCCGCTCGTCGTTTTGTGCGAAAACAACACCGGATACAAGAACCTGCTCAAGCTCGTTTCGGCGGGGTATCTGGAAGGCTTTTTCTACAAGCCCCGGGTCGACAAGGAGCTTTTGCGCGCGCATCACGAGGGCCTGATCGCGCTGTCCGGCGCGCTGCACAGCGAACTCCCGCATCTGATCAATATCGGTCAGGCGGCCAAGGCGCGCGAAGCGGCGAAGGAATACGTCGAAATTTTTGGCAAGGACAACTTTTTCATCGAACTCATCGATTCGAAGCTGCGCGATCAGGACAAGGTCAACGCCGAGCTGCGCAACATCGCGTCCGAGCTCGGGATCGGCCTCGTTGCGGGGAACAACGTCCTCTACACCAACCGCAAGGACGCCAACGCGCTCGAAGCGGTCATCTGCATCCAGGACCGCAAGACGCTGCAGGACGAGGACCGCTTCCGCATCCATACGACCGAGAACTACTTTAAGTCGCCGGCGGAAATGTGGTCGAGCTTCGAGGATTTGCCGGAGGCGTGCGAGAACACCATCAAGATCGCCGACCGCTGCAACGTGACGATCGACTTCAAGACGCTGCACCTGCCGTTCTTTGCGACGCCCGGCAATATTCCGCCCGGCGATTATCTGAAGCAGCTGACGTTCGAGGGCGCGGAACGGCGCTACGGCAAGCCGCTCAAGCCCGAGGTCAAGGACCGGATCGACTTCGAGCTCGGAGTCATCGGCAAGCTCGGGTACGACTCCTATTTCCTCATCGTCTGGGACTTCGTGCGGTTCGCGCGCGAAAAGGGGATCCCGGTCGGTCCGGGCCGCGGTTCGGCGGCCGGTTCGGTCATCAGTTACTGTCTCGGCATCACGAACCTCGACCCGCTCCGGTACAACCTCCTCTTCGAGCGCTTCCTGAACCCCGACCGCGTGACCATGCCGGATATCGATATCGACTTCTGCTACAACCGCCGCGAAGAAGTCATCCAGTACGTCACCGACAAGTATTCCAAGGACAACGTCTCCCAGATCATCACGTTCGGAACCATGCTCGCCAAGGGCGTGCTGCGCGACGTCGGACGCGTGCTCGGCATCGCCTATGCCGACGTCGACAAGATCGCCAAGCTGGTTCCCCAGGAATTGGGCATCACGCTGGCCGACGCGCTCGAGAAGGAGCCGGAGCTCAAGGCGCTCGCGACCTCGACCTCCCAGAACAAGCAGCTATTCGAGCTGGCCCAGGCGCTCGAGGGTCTGCCGCGCCACGCAGGGCTTCACGCGGCGGGCGTCGTGATCTCGAAGGAACCCTTGAGCGAAAACACGCCGCTGTTCAAATCGTCGGACGACCAGATTTCGACGCAGTACCCGATGAACTCGCTCGAGAAGCTCAACATTCTCAAGATGGATTTCCTCGGCCTGCGCACGCTCACCGTGATCGACGACGCGGTCAAGATCATCAAGCGCACCCGCAAGATCGACATCGACTTGAACGCGATCCCGATCGACGACCCGGCCACGCTGGAGCTGCTCGGCAAGGCGCAGACCTCAGGCGTGTTCCAGGTGGAATCTTCGGGCATGCGCGATATTTTGCGCAAGCTCAAGCCCAGCCGCTTCGAGGACTTGATCGCCGTGCTCGCGCTGTACCGTCCGGGCCCCATCGGCTCCGGCATGGTCGACGACTTCATCCAACGGAAGAACGGGAAGGTGAAGTTCAAATACGACCACCCGCTCCTCGAGCCCATCCTGTCCGAGACCTACGGCATCATGGTCTACCAGGAGCAGATCATGAAGGTTGCATCCTCGCTCGCGGGTTTTTCGCTGGCTCAAGCCGATACGCTGCGCCGAGCGGTCTCGAAGAAAAAGCCCGAACTCACCGAACAGCAGAAGAAGCCCTTCGTCGAAGGTTCCGTCAAAAACGGCGTGCCCGAAAAGCTCGCCGAGCGCATCTTCGAACTCATCGATTACTTCTCCGGTTACGGCTTTAACAAGTCGCATTCTGCCGCGTACGCGGTCGTCTCCTGGCAGACGGCCTATCTCAAGGCGCATTACCCGGTCGAGTTCATGACGGCCCTGCTCACGTCGGAAAAAGACAACACCGACAAGATCGTGCAATACATCGAAGAGACCAAGAAAATGGGGATCCGGGTCCTGCCGCCGGACGTGAATACGAGCTTTCCGAGCTTCACGGTGGTGGACATCGAAAACGGCGGCGCGATCCGGTTCGGGCTGGCGGCGGTCAAGAACGTCGGCCAAGCAGCCATCGACTCGGTCATTCAGGGGCGCGTGAAGCACGGACCCTTCAAGAGTCTGCACGACTTCTGTGAGCGCGTTGATTCGCGCGCGGTGAACCGCAAGACGATCGAATCGCTCATCAAGGTCGGCGCCTTCGACACGATGGGGGCGCATCGCGCCCAGCTCATAGCGGCGCTCGACGGCGCGATGGCACACGCGGGGGAATTGCAGCGCGACCGCGAGCGGGGTCAGTTCTCGCTGTTCGACATGGGCGGCAGCGCGTCGGCTTCGGCGTTCGCGGCCGGAGCGACGGACCTGCCTCAGGCGGCGGAGTGGGGCGACACGGAGCGGCTCAGCTACGAAAAAGAATTGCTCGGGTTCTACGTGACGGGGCATCCGCTGGACCGGCACAAGCGCGACCTCCAGAAGTATTCCGCGGGCGCGCTGAACGACCTGGCCAAATTCAAGAATTCCTCCGAACTCGACGAAGAAATGAGCCCCCGCGAACGCGGCAAAAAGGAAGTGCTGCTCGGCGGCCTCATCAGCGGTCTGCGTCTCACGGTCACCAAGAAGAACAACGAGCGCATGGCCATCGTCACGCTCGAGGATCTGCACGGCAAACTCGAAATCATGGTCTGGCCGAAGGTGTACGCGGAGTACGCCGCGCTGCTCAAACAGGACGCCATCGTGTTCATTAAGGGAAGGATCGAGTGGGAGGAGGACATGCCGCGGATGATCGCGTCCGAGGTGCATTCGGTCCAGTCCATCGCGGGCCGGATGACGCGCAGTGTCCTCATCGAATTCAAGCCCGAAACGACGAGCGAAGAATATCTGCACAAGGTCCAATCCGTGCTCTCGCAGAACACCGGTCCGACGCCGGTCTACCTCAGCTTCATCGACCCGCAAGGCAACCGCAACGACATGATCATCGACCGCTCCCTCTACGTCAGCCCCAACCAGGAATTCGTCGAAAACGTCGAAAAACTTCTCGGCGAAGGCTCCGTCCACCTTCAGGTTTAGCCCGCTCCAAAGACGCTGCCTCCGACGCCGCTCCCCGATCACCATTGTTAGTCGAATGAAATTTATACATGCTCTTGAAAAGCATTTATAAGGAATGCATACTTCAAGGTGACCGATTGGGGATTAGGCAGTTCAACCATGATCGCGGGGGCGTCATATGCAGTTCATTAAATGTAACGAGCGGCTTTCCATAAGGTCTTGGAGCATTCTTGTTATCATGGCCTTCTCGCTCCAGGAAGCCGCTTTTGCCGGGCCGGAGGTGGCGACACTTCTTCAATCCCAGCAAGCCAAGCCCCTCCCGATGGTTTCCGTCTCCGAAGTCATCCAAGATCCTTCCAAGTTCAATGTGCCCTTCGAGCACACCACCCTCAAGGAGTTTTTCCCCGGCTCCAACGGCAAGCTCATCATTCACATTCAGGACGCCCATGCCAATTACTCCGGACAAATGTCCATGGCCAAGGCCCTGGATAAGATGATGTCCGCTTACGGCCAATACCTTGTCCTCGCCGAAGGCGCTTCGAAGGACGTGACGCTGACGGAGCTCAAGCCCCTGGCGAAGGACTCCGACTGGAAAATCGCCGCCCGGCGCTTTTTGCAGGACAGCGTGATCGCCGGCGAAGAATATTTGAACCTCACTTCCAAGCATCCGATGAAAATCCGCGGCGTGGAGTATCGGGACTTGTACGATGCGGCTCTTGCGACTTACGCCGACCTCGTCGGGAAGCGTCAGGACATCCTGAATTATCTTCACCGCATCCAGGTTTCGATCGAACGCCTCAAGGCCAAGCACTACTCCGAAGCGCTTCTGGACTACGAGAAAAAAGTCCGCAACCCGCAATCCGAAACGCCCGATCTCACCGTCCA
The DNA here is from genome assembly GCA_964430735.1 of uncultured Planctomycetia bacterium. Lineage (GTDB taxonomy): Bacteria > Omnitrophota > Gorgyraeia > 2-02-FULL-51-18 > JAGOUK01 > JAGOUK01. The sequence goes on from CAYSFB010000004.1 coordinate 103,999, forward strand.
GTTCGACGAACTCCTGAAGCTCATCGGCCCGGCCCAGGTCGATCTGGCCGGATTCCAGGAAGTGAACAAGCTCAAAACCCTCAAGGACACGGAAAAAAATATTTCCTTCGAGAAGGCCAACCTCGAACAGGAAAAGCTCCTAGCAGAACTCTCCTCCAAGGGCCTCAAAACACAAGTCGACGAATATCTCGCCGCGACCAAAAAAACCCGTAATCTCCAAGTCTCGCAGAGCGTTCTTCTCGGGAATCTCATGGACTTGGCCAAGTCCCAGAGCATCGACACCGCCTCCTTTGTCGAACTCTCGCGCTACAGCGAGTACCTCAAGTTCTTCAGCGCCCTGGACCTGGAGCAGGTGATGAAGGAAGTGGAGCTTCTGGAAGACACTGTTTACAAGAACCTGCTTCCGGCCGAAGACGGCCGCAAGCTCCGCGCCGTCGACCGCTTCGTGGGGCTTCTGAACAAGGCCTACCGGATCAAGATGTCCTCGCATGACTTCAGGACCTTGGCTGCCAACAAAGACGACTTCAAGACCGAGGCCTGGGAAGCCTTCCTGAACGATCAGCTCCTGAAGCTCTCTTATTTTGATGATCTGGTTCCGCTGAAGCCCCTTCTGGAAGAAGCGGCCGAGCCCCTGTTCAACTTCTACAAGCTCGTGGATCAGCGCGACGACGCCTTCCTGGAGAATACGGGCCGGATTCTGGAAGAAGAGAACGTCCAGGTCGGCTATCTCATCGCCGGCGGCTATCACACCGAGAACCTGACCCGTCTCTTCAAGAACGAGGGCTACTCCGTCATCGTTCTGACTCCCGTCGTCGAATTCGAAACGGATCAGAAGCTCTACGAAAAAATGCTCCTCATGCCCTTCATCCTCGCCCAGAGCGAAAAGGAAAAAGAGGAACGCAAGCTGGCCAAAGCGGAAGACCCGGACGCCTCCCGATCGACGCTCGGGCAAACCCGGATGCTCCAGAGCCCTCTATCTGCTAAGAGAGCGGCCGGCGAGATGGACAGGTCCGGTCTTCCGTCCGAAGTCCTCCTCCTCGCCGCAAGACTCGCCGCCGAACCTAAACACGAGAATACAAAAGAGACCGTTGCGGAGGTGTTGGATAAATCGCTGGAACAGACTGCGAAAGATATGGTCAGCAGTTTGGTGTTCGATTCGCTTCAGATGGCTGAACCGCTGGAATATGATCCTGCGAAATTTGCCGAAGATCTGAAAAAGGTCCGGAGGCCGGACGGCGCCCGGCTGGCGGAGGCCGAAGCCCTGCGAGCCATAATGGCCGGCGAGAGATTTGATCGTCAGGGCCTCCCGGATGAGGCGGTCGAGCTTGCCATGAAACTGCATGAAAAACTGACGGACGAAACGGGCCGGATGGACATGGCTCTGCTGTCCGATCTTATCGGTTTTATGCGGCTGATCGCTGATGAGTACACGGCTAATGTGTATTCGATCGACATGGAGGCGGTTGTAGCCGCGATCGCGAATGAAAACAATCGGATATATGCTTCTTATCCGAAGGAACTGGCGCTCATGAAAAGGCAGAAGCTGATCGAAATCAGCGAATTCTTGGAGAGCGAACCCGACATAGTTTTTGCCGAGGGACCTTGGAGATATCCGAACTTCAAGTATGGGGTGGTCAGAATGCTTGAAAGGGCCGGCCGCGCGGCAGGCTTGGGGCAACGGAGTTCGACGAGCGGCGCTCCCCGCTACAGAAAACTGGTAATCGATTATCTGGCAAAGACCGGCGAGAGTGCCGCTTTTCAGGAAAAAGTCCTGAAGCTGTACGATCGACTTGACGACCTGGGGCAAAGCGGAGCTTCGTTTGGCCTCTTTCGGAACACTTTGACGCGTTTTGGATACGCTGCGGAAAAAGGGGACATTCAATTCGAGCTGGACTATTTTGAAGACAGATTTCGATCAGATTACCTCCAAGACGAAGAGGAGGAAAATGACGAAGAAGACGATGATGCAGATAGAGAAAAAGACGGCGTGAGTCGAAAGAGTTATGCCGAATTGCTTTATGAACATCAGATAGAGCTGCTGAACCTCTTCGTTTCGCTCACCCACGACGGCACGTCGCCCAAAAAAATCATCCATCTTTTGAATTCATCCATCAGCTACGCTGAAAATGAGCAATCCGCCACCGAGTCCGGTCGGTTTGTGAGTCTTTCGCGGTTGCTCGCTTTGGGCGCCGAGTTTTATGGCGCGGACCGCAGGCTCTTGCTGATGCCCTCCTATCTTCTTACGGAACAGCATGCCTACAAGTGGGGGGTCTTGAGGACGATTGACGGCGAAGCCGTTCGTGCCGGACAGCACTCCACCGAAGTTTACGCGACCCGATGGATTCCAAGAGGCTATTTCGGACTGTTTCCCCGCAGGATCAAGATTTTAAAAGTGGGAATTGATACGAGCAACTTCGAGGTGTGGGGCGCCCGGATGGCCACCACCCAAGACATCAAGCTCAGCAGCTGGCAGGGCAGCAGCAGCATGCTCAAGATGCCCAACGGCGACATCATCAATCTGAATAAGATCGATGTGAAGAAGTCCGGCGTCCTGAAGGACGGCCAACTCACCGACGTTCCATACATCAGCTGGAAAGAAAGGGATGTGGTCAGAATCTCCTACGGCCCCAATGCCATCAACGCCAAAGCCAACACCGAGTACACCGAGACCTTCCTTCTGACGGAAAGCAATTGGAAGAGATCGAGCTCGGCCTTTTACACCCTTCCCAACGGATTCATCGTGAACTTGAATAAGATCTCGAAGGAATCCGGTCTAAAAGAAAAAGGGGGTGCCGTTAAAGTTGAACAATACACCCTTTGGCAGAAAGGCCAAACGGTCGTGGTTCGGTACACGACGGAAGCGGTCGTAGGCATCAAGCTCACCGTAAACAGCGAAAGCTACTTTGATCAGGTGGAAGCGGTGCAAGGCGCCCGGATGGCGACTGAATCAGATGCAAAAGCATCCAATGAGCTTGCCGATAAAATTATGGGAATTACCTTGGATCTCGAGAATCCGTGGGAGCAACGGCTCGATGCTATTTACGCTTTGATCCGCGGACTTTCTTATGTCCAAATCGCCGGGTTGCTGCGCGCCTATCGTTCCCACGAGCAATTCACGGCGGATGATCTGCGCCTGGCCACGGACAGGGCGATTTACGATACATGGATAGGTCGACGCACCGAGGCGGCTAAGGTTCTTATGCAGGCGAAATATCCTGCACCGGAAGCGGAAAAGATAAGCCGCATTGTTAGCGAGTTGGTCGAAGTGGCTCTGAGCCAAAAAAGATTACCGCTCATGGAAATCGTTCAGGAGAAACTCGAGGGCTTGAATCTGAGGGAGCGGAAAGCCGTGCACACCGAATACTACTCTCATTCGAACGATCCAGAGTTCCAACAAAACAACGCTTATTACGTCTTCATCGAACGAATTCTCAGAGAAAGAGCCGAACCGGCTATGGGAGAGCTGGAAGGAGACTTGATTGCCCCCATCGCGCCCTCGGACGGTTCCCGACTGGCCGCCCCCATTCCTTTTTATGCCGGCCTTCCCATGCTGCAATCCGTGTCCGGTGATCCCAGGGTATTGATGAACCAGGTGAATGCGCACCCTGATACGAAAGCGTTCAAGCAAGCGCTTGTTATGGCTATAAAAAATGGGGATTCGCGATTCGTAAAAAGTATGGGGATACCGTTAGGCGAAAATCAGACCCTCCCTGGAAGGTTTGAGATTGTTGGGCAGGGCAAAAGTCGCAGGCTGATGTATTTCGCTGATCGGGAAGATGGTTATCTGGTCATTTACGAGGCGAACCTTCCTGATGAAATCGATAAGGTCATTGCAAAGGCCATCGATGATAAATTTGACTCAATGGATGATGTGATAAACGGATTGATCAAATGGGTCAAAACCGATAATGCCGCCCGGATGGCCACCACCCAAGACATCAAGCTCAGCAGCTGGCAGGGCAGCAGCAGCATGCTCAAGATGCCCAACGGCGACATCATCAATCTGAATAAGATCGATGTGAAGAAGTCCGGCGTCCTGAAGGACGGCCAACTCACCGACGTTCCATACATCAGCTGGAAAGAAAGGGATGTGGTCAGAATCTCCTACGGCCCCAATGCCATCAACGCCAAAGCCAACACCGAGTACACCGAGACCTTCCTTCTGACGGAAAGCAATTGGAAGAGATCGAGCTCGGCCTTTTACACCCTTCCCAACGGATTCATCGTGAACTTGAATAAGATCTCGAAGGAATCCGGTCTAAAAGAAAAAGGGGGTGCCGTTAAAGTTGAACAATACACCCTTTGGCAGAAAGGCCAAACGGTCGTGGTTCGGTACACGACGGAAGCGGTCGTAGGCATCAAGCTCACCGTAAACAGCGAAAGCTACTTTGATCAGGTGGAAGCGGTGCAAGGCGCCCGGATAGCGGGAATGGAAGGTGTCATCCGATTCTTGGATTTCCTGTCGGTCAAATTCGAAGCTGAGACGGTGGTCGAGATCAGCGACGTCGGCGATCTGGCGCTTACGTCCGCGTTGGCGCGCAGGGGCGCGAATCTGAGAGGCGCGTCCAAGTCGCAGCTCGTGAAGTCGTTCAGTCCTTCGGTCAGCGGGATCACGGATGCATTGGGAATGCCGTTGTCTTCAGGCGATGCCGGCACGATCCGGACGACGCAAGCCGGCGGTCAAGCCGCATTTGGCATCGTCGGCGCCGGTGATCAGCTCGGGCAGCACAAGACGCTGGCCCGCGTCATATCCGGTATGGGGGATGCGGAAGTTCCCGTGCTTATCACGGTCAACGGTAAAACGGCCTCCACGATCAGCGCGATGTCGGCCAAGGAATGGCTGGAGTTCTTTTCTCTGCTCGAAACGCTCGTTGGCGGCAATATCTTCGTCGACATCGATGGGATGGGTGAAAAAGACACCGGACACCTTGCTCCCGAGAACTCGCGGCAGGGTATTCTGACCGGAGCTGGACAAGGCGAGCTTCTCCGTCTCGGTCTGGGCGGGGCCACAGCCAGCGACGGGCTTCCGGATCCTCTGGCCCTTCTCGCATACGGTGTTTTGCTGCAAACGGATCCGGGCACCGAGGTTAGTCTGGCCGACCGTCTCGAACGGGTGCTTCCGGGCTCGACTCCGGACGTTTTGAGGGCCATACGCCAGCTTGCCGAGCAGCGCCAAAAAGAACTGGTATTGAGTCGTCCCTTCAAAAGCCTGTCCCAAGCAGAGCAGTTCTTCGAAGCCTACGCGATCGTGCGGGCTGCGATCGTCTGGGCGGCCTAACCGTTCCTCTCTATCGAATCGGCCGTGCGGATTTTCGTTCCGCATGGCTGATTTGATGTATAGTCAAAATAATTTTGTACTTTCTTCTTGAATTTTTTTTAGAAAAAGCTAACATCTTACGCATGAAACACACACCTCTTACCTTGACCACCCTGACCATCATCACGGCCCTCATGCTCGCCACCTCGGGTTGCGGGAAGAAGGCCGAAACCACGGCATCCCTTAACACCACCAGTGACCTCGAAGTTCTCGCCGGCCTCGGAGAAGGAGCAGGCAGCGCGCAGAATACGGTCGAAATCATTCCCGTGCCTCAGTCCCAGGCGGCCTTCCAGGGCGGCATGGATTCGACTCAGGCCATGATGCAGCAGGGCATCCAGCAGACCGGCCAGGTCGCGGCCGCCGTTGTCAGTGCCGCGGACGTGAAGCCCGGCACGGTTGAGTACGCCAAGAAGATCCAGACGGCGCTCAAGAACGCCGGCTTCTACACGGGCAACATCGACGGCAAGCTCGGTCCCAAGTCCAAGGAAGCCATCAAGGCATTCCAGGCTCAGAACGGTCTGAAGGCCGACGGCGTCGCCGGCGCGCAGACCTGGGCCAAGCTCGGCCAGTACTACACGACCTCGGCAGCAGCTCCCGCCGCCGTTTCGACGATCTCCGAGTAACGGTCCGTTTCCGAATCCCGGGAGACTTCGGTCTCCCGGGATTTTTTTTGCCCTCCGCCCCCGTCCAAAATATGATAAATTAGCCCCTCGACCGGTCTCAAACCCCTTAAAAAAGCGCGGCTGTCCGACGGGCGGCCGGATGGTGATTTTTTCATGTTTGAAGAATTCCGCAAAAAGATCGCGACGTTCCTTTTCTTCGCTCTCGTTCTGCTCGGTCTCGTCGTTTTTCTCAAATTCAAGGACTACTCCGACTTCAAGCGCATCGTCGCCGCGCTCGAGGCGGACTCCCGCGCCGCCGAAGTGCTCGTGACCGAGTCCAGTCTGGACGAGGCGACCGGCACGTTCACGACCACGATCAAATTCCTCGAATACGATTACAAGGGCGGGTCGCTGCCGCCGCGGTACTTCACGTTCCGGGGCAACCAGATCCAATTCCAGGCGCTCGTTGTCCGTTTTGAGGACGGCTATGTCGAACGCGGCCACCGGCTCAAGGGCAAGAGCGTCTACCTGTTCACCAAGGCCTTCGTCCTCGACGGCCAAAACACCCAGGAGTTCGTGATCACGCCGACCCAGGGCGTGCCGCGCGGCTACGAAGTCCCGGGCGCGCCGTCCGCGATGCAGAAAAAAATCTGGGCCAATTTCTGGTCCTATGTGTTGAATCCGAAGGCCCGCAAAGGCGTCGGCATCCGGAACGCCCAGATCGAAGCGCCCGGCTCCGTGTTCGTGCCCGGCACTTTGTACGACATCCGGATCGAGCACGACGGCGGCCTGCGCATCGACGCCAAGCCGATCCCGGCCGTTCTGCGCGGCGAGACCATCCTGTGAGCCTCCGCAACGACATCTACGTCAAAAACGCCCGGGAGCACAACCTCAAGGGCATCGACGTCCGGATCCCGCGCAACTCGCTGACCGTCATCACGGGTCTTTCCGGGTCGGGGAAGTCCTCTCTTGCCTTCGACACGATCTACGCGGAGGGTCAGCGCCGCTACGTTGAGTCCCTCTCCGCCTACGCCCGCCAGTTCCTGGACCAGATGCACAAGCCGGACGTCGAGCTCATCGAAGGGTTGTCGCCGGCCATCTCGATCGAGCAGCGCAACGCGGCATCCAATCCGAGATCGACGGTCGGAACCGTCACCGAGATCTACGACTATCTCCGGCTCCTGTTCGCCTCCGTCGGCATCCCGCACTGCCACCGCTGCGGCAAACGCATCGCCAGCCAGAGCGCCCAGGAAATCGTCGAATCGGTCCTGAAGCAGGGGAAGACCGGCTGGCACCTCTCGGTGCTCGCGCCCGCCGTCGAAGGCCGCAAGGGCGAATACAAGACGATCTTCAAGGACATCGCCAAGCAGGGCTTCGTCCGCGTCCGCGTCGACGGCGAAATCCGCGAAGTCGGCGACAAGGCCAACAACACGCTCGACAAGAACAAGAAGCACACGGTCGAAATCGTCGTCGACCGGCTGGTGCTCAAGCCCGAGAATAAGAAACGCATCACCGACTCGGTCGAGACGGGTCTTAAGACCGGCAAGGGTCTGATCCGGGTTCTGACCGAGAACCCTTCCGACAAAAAAGAGCGCGACGAACGGCTCTATTCCGAGCTCCACGCCTGCGCCGATTGCGGAATCTCCATCGACAAGATCGAGCCGCGCATGTTCAGCTTCAACAGCCCGTACGGCGCGTGCAAGTCCTGCGACGGTCTGGGCAACAAGATGGAGATCGACCCCAAGCTTGTCGTACCGGACCCGTCCAAATCGCTGCGTGAAGGCGCGATCGAACCCTGGAAGCGCGGCGGCAAGTCCTACGTCATTTATCTCCGGCGCCAGCTCCGTTACCTCGCCGAAAAGAACGGCTTCAGCTACGACACGCCGTTCGGCAAGCTCACCAAGGCCCAGCAAAAACTGGTCCTCGACGGCGACGGCCGCGGCGTGGACGGTGACTTCGAAGGGGTGATCCCGAACCTCGAGCGGCGCTTCCACGAGACCGAATCCGAGTACATGAAGAACGAGATCAACAAGTACATGAGCGAGCAGGATTGTCCCGACTGCAAGCGGCGGCGCCTCAAGCCGGAGAGTCTGGCCGTGAAGTTCCGCGACCAAAGCATCATGGACGTGACGGACCTCTCCATTGTGGGAGCGATCCAGTTCTTCGAATCGCTCAAGCTGACCGCGACCGAAGAGCAGATCGCGCGTCAGATCATCAAGGAGATCAGCGAGCGCCTGACCTTCATGAAAAACGTCGGCCTCGACTACCTGACCTTGAGCCGCACGTCGGGATCCCTTTCCGGCGGCGAAGCCCAACGCATCCGCCTGGCGACCCAGATCGGCGCAGGCCTCATGGGTGTGCTGTACGTGCTCGACGAGCCCTCCATCGGTCTGCATCAGCGCGACAACTCCAAGCTGCTCACGACGATGAAGCGGCTGCGTGATCTCGGCAATACGCTCATCGTCGTCGAACACGACGAAGAGACGATGCTCGAGGCCGACTATCTGCTCGACCTGGGTCCGGGCGCGGGGAAACACGGCGGATACCTGATCGCCGCCGGCACGCCGAAGGAAGTCATTGCGAACGAAAAATCCCTGACCGGCCGTTATCTTGCCGGCAAAGCCGGTATTCCCGTCCCGGCCAAGCGCCGTGATGCCAAGGCGGCCAAAAAGATCACCGTTCACGGCGCGCGTGAACACAACCTGAAGAACGTCACGGCCGAATTTCCGCTGGGCCTCCTGACCTGCGTCACGGGCGTCTCGGGATCCGGCAAGAGCACGCTGATCGAGGACATCCTGTGCCGCGGCCTGATGCAGAAGCTCTATGATTCCAAGCCCAAGCCGGGCGTTCATGACAAGATCACGGGCATTGAACACATCGACAAGTGCATCGTCATCGACCAGTCGCCGATCGGCCGCACGCCGCGCTCCAACCCCGCGACGTACACCGGCATGTGGGGCCCGGTCCGCGACCTCTTCAGCCGCCTGCCCGAATCGCGCGTGCGCGGGTTCGACCCGGGCCGCTTCAGCTTCAATGTGAAGGGCGGCCGTTGTGAGGCCTGCGAAGGCGATGGCGTGAAGGTCATCGAAATGCACTTCCTGCCCGATGTTTACGTCGAATGCGAAGTCTGCAAAGGCCGCCGCTTCAACGACCAGACGCTCGAGGTGACGTACAAGGGCAAGAATATCGCCGAAATCCTCAAGCTCTCCGTCGAGGATGCGATGACGGTGTTCAAGGACGTGCCCGCGGTGATGGGCAAGCTCCAGACGCTGCACGACGTCGGCCTCGACTACATCGAACTCGGCCAGTCGGCGACGACCCTTTCCGGCGGCGAGGCCCAGCGCATCAAGCTCGCGACCGAGCTCTCCAAACGCGCGACGGGTCGCACCCTGTATATCCTGGATGAACCGACCACCGGCCTGCACTTCGCCGACATCGCCAAGCTGCTCCAGGTGCTCCAGACGCTGGTCGACCGCGGCAACACCATCATCGTGATCGAGCACAACCTCGACGTCATCAAAACCGCCGATCACCTGATCGATCTGGGGCCCGAAGGCGGGGACGGCGGAGGCACGATCGTCGCGCAGGGAACGCCGGAAGCGGTCGCCGTAAATCCCAAGTCTTTTACGGGCCACTACCTCAAGCGCGCTCTGGGGATCAAGAAGTGACTTCCCGGTTCCGGGCCGCCGCGGCCGCCATGTTTCTGACTGCCGCCCTTTCAGTATTCGGCGGTCCGGCCACGGCCGGAGAATCCGACGATTTTGTCCTCGTGACCAAGACCTTCGACGACCGTTTGTACGACCTGACCCGCACCCACGCCGAAGCCTTCGTGCAAAAGTATCCGGCTTCTCCCGAAGCGTCCCGCGCCCGGTTTTTGCTGGGGCGTTCGCTTTTCGAACTGAACCGGCCCGCCGAAGCGCTGACCGTCTTCGAGGCGCTCGCGAAGACGCCCGGATTGACGGGCCTCAAGGATCAGGCGTTATTTTGGACGGGGGAGTGCTATTTCCGCCTCAAGGATTACACGACCGCGATTCAGCGGTATCAGGTCATTCCTCAGGAGTTCCCGTCCTCGGACCTCGCGCCGATCGCACGCTATTCGATCGCGTGGTCGCTGGAGCGGCTGGGCAACGCCGCCGAAGCCACCGCCGCGTACGAAGAGCTGCTCGTCGCGCACCCGGACAGCCCCTACGCCGCGGACAGCCGGTTCAACATCGGCCGCCTCGCCTTCGAGCGCGCGGACTACGATCAGGCGGCCGACACGCTCCGGCGTTTCGTCCAGGATCACCCGCTGCACGCCAAGGCAGCGGAAGCGTATTACCTGCTCGGCGAGACGTATTTCAACCTCAAGGATTTTCCGGAAGCGCTCCGGTACTTCAAGTCCGTTCCGGCATCCGCGGACACGTCGGATTTCCACGTGTTTCTGCTGCATGGCCTCGCCTGGACCTATTTTCAGCTGGAGCGGTACCCGGAGAGTCTGGAGGCATTTTCGCCGTTCGTCGACGAGGTTAAAGGGAGCCCGATCGAGGATTCGTTTTTGTTCGGCCGCGCGCGGGTGCTGCAGAAGCTCAAGCGGTTCGATGAAGCGCTCGCGGCGTTCGAGGATGTGGAAAAGCGCTTTCCGGATTCCGCGCTGGCGGACGACACGCTGTTTTGGGAAGGCGAAGCTTATTACGACCGAGGCGATTACGGAAAAGCGGCGTCCAAGTGGCGGCGGCTGCTCGAACGTTTTGATGCCAGCGATCTGAAGGAAAAAACCCAGTACAATCTGGCTTGGGCCTGTTTTAAGCTCGACAACGACGAGGAGGCCGTCAAATATCTGTCGCTGGTCCGTCACCATGGCCGGGACCCCTATCTCCGGGTGTCCGCCGCCTGTCAAATCGGCGACACGCTCCTCGAGCGAGGCAAATACGCTGAGGCGATCGCCGTGTACGACGAAGTGCTGGGCGAATATCCGGATTCGGTGCTCTCCGATTACGCCCAATACCAGCTGGCCGGCGCTTTTTTGAAGTCGCGCAACACGGCCGGCGCCATCCTGGGCTATCAGGCGCTGATCCAGAATTATCCCCAAAGCGCCTACCGGGACGACGCGCTGTACGCGTTGGGCTTCGCTCAGATGTCCCAGAACGAACATCGTTCGGCGCTCGCTTCGTTTCAGGGACTCGTGCGCCAGTATCCTGAGAGTCCGCTCCGCCGCCGGGCCTATTACCAGACCGGCGTCTGCCAGCTGAACATCGGCGCTCATGACGAGGCGCTCAAGATTTTTTCGGAACTCAAATCCGGATCGCAGGACGGGGAGCTTGCGCTCCTGTCGGCGTTTCAGGAGGCCCAGGCGCTCATCAAGCTCGGCCGCCGTGCCGACGCGCTGCGGGTGCTGGAGCGGCTCATGCAGGACGCGCCCGGCTCGCGGCTGGCGCCCGAAGCGTTGCATCTGATCGGCGAAACGCTGCTCGAGGACGGCAGATTCAAGGAAGCGGCCGACGCGTTCGACCGTTTTACAGGTGAGTACCCGCGCCACGAGCTGGCGGACAACGCGCTGCTGCGGCTGGCCGAGGAAGCCGAGCGCGCCGGTCTCACCGACGCCGTGTCGCGGTATCATGAGTTGGTCCAGCGGTACCCGGCCGGGGACGCGGCTCCGGCGGCGGCCCGCCGCTACACCGAACTCTGCATCGGTTCCGGCCGCGTGCGGATGGCCAAGCGCGAGCTGCTCAAGTGGCACGGCGCGGCCAAAGATCCGGCGTTCAAGGCGATGCTGGCCGGCAAGCTGGGCGAAATTCTGAAGATCGAAGGCAGCCGGGACGAAGCTCTTTTTTATTTGAGGGAAGCGCTGACCGGCTCGGCCGAGCCGGACGCGGCGCGGATCCAGTTCCTAATCGGCGAGACGCTCGAAGAGAAGTCGGACTTTGAGGGGGCGGTCAGCGAATATCTCAAGGTCGGGTACCTGTACCCGGCCGAACAAAAGTCCGCTCTGGAAGCGAACCGGCGCGCCGCCGCGATCCTCGAATCGCAGGGCCGCACGGCGGAAGCGGAACAGATTCTGGAAAAATCACAAACCGTCAACGGAGGGGAATAACGATATGTGGGATGCATTGCAAAAGGGCGGACCGATCATGTGGCCGATCCTGGTCTGTTCGGTCGTCGCGTTCATCATCGTCGTGGAGCGCGCGCTCTACCTGCGCCGCGTGACTATCGACACGCGTAAGTTCTCGGAGCAGATTTCGCGGTCGATCAAGCGCAACCGCATCATGGACGCGGTCGACCTGTGCGAAAAAACTCCCGGACCCGTCGCGCACATCATCAAGGAGGGTATCCTCAAGCATGATCGGACCCGCGCCGAAATCCGCGAAGCCGTCGAAGACGCCGCGCTCCACGAAGTGCCGATCCTCGAAAAGCGCCTGCCGGTGCTGGCGACGATCGCGCACATCGCCCCGCTGCTCGGCCTGCTCGGCACGGTGACCGGCATGGTCGAAGCCTTCCGCGTGATCCAGGAAAAGTCGTCCGCCGTCGCGCCGGTGAACCCGGGCGACCTCGCCGGAGGCATCTGGGAAGCGCTGCTCACGACCGTGTTCGGCCTCTGCGTCGCGATCCCGACCTTCGTCGCGTACAACTACCTGACCAGCCGCGTGGACGGCCTCGTGCTCGACATGGAAAAGAGCGCGTCGGACCTCATGAACACGCTGTCCGAAAAACGCGACGTCAGCGAAGCCTAGGCCGCGGAAGGAGACCGTCATGCGTTTTGAACGCCTCAAGCGAAGGACTTCGATCCACAAGGGCCAGCTGGACATTGCGCCGCTCATCGACGTGGTGTTCCTGCTGCTCATCTTTTTCATGCTGACGTCCAACTTCGTCCTTCAGCCCGGAATCAAGGTCCGGCTGCCGAAGGCCGTCACCAGCGAAATCATCGATTCCGAGAACCTGATCGTATCGGTGACCGCGCAGGATCTGGTCTACCTCAATTACAAGCCCATCCAGTCCGCGGCTCTCCAGGATCTGCTGGAGGAAGCGGCGCGTAATCAGTCGAGCGTTCTCATCAAGTCGGATGTTGGCGCGTCCGTCGGCAAGATCGTCGAGATCTGGGACCTGTGCCGCCGTTCCGGGATCAGCAAGGTGAATATCGCGACCAACCCGACGGGAAGCCAGAGTTGATCGGGTTCTTCCGCGAAATTCAGGAGAGCCGGCCGCTCCGCACGGCGATCTTCGCGTCGCTGCTGTGGCACCTGGTGTGGCTGTTTGTCTTCGTCATCGACGTCAAGGACCCGTCGGTCAAGCCGAAGCTCGAGCCGAAGATCTATTTCGTCGGACCCATCCTCTCCGACGACGCGTTCAACCTGATCCTCGAGACCAAGCCCGAGTTCAGCACGACGGTGTACCGCTCGGACGGCCAGACGGCGCCGGAACTTGAGCCCCAGCCGCAGGAGATGGAGCGCGCGGATCCGGGCGATCTGGTCAGCGTCCCGCTCGGCCGCTCCACCTGGGAGTCGCTCCGCGGCCGGCTGAAGGAAGAAAAACCCTACCCCGACGTGCTGTTCCGCAAAAAGCTCCCCGTCGACTCCGTCCGCACACCGTTCCCGGTCAGCGGAGACGAGCTGGCGTCCCGGGGTCTCTTGACGGCGCCGGTGTTTCCGTCGCTGCCGGAACGGGGTGACGCTCGGGGAACGGATCCCGAATACGAGCTGACCGTGACGGGCACGGGGCTTGTCGGCGAGGTGCGTCAGTTGATTTCCAGCGGCGATCCGGAAACGGATCTGATTCTCACCCGTTATCTGAAGCAGTGGCAGTTCATCCCGCTGGAGGAGTCGCGCCGCGACGCCGCTCAGAAGGGGAGTGTCCGGATTCCTTTGGACGGCGGAAAGAAGCCCGCATGATCCCCGTCGATTTTTCGACCGCAGTTCTGATCTATCTGCTGGTCACGCTGATCGGCGTGATCGCCGTCTGGGTGCGATTTGAGCGCGGCGACGCGTTCAAAAAATACAACGTCCATCCCAAAGAGGTGTGGAATTGCTCGGTCTGCGCCTATACCTATGTCGATTCTCTGCACCGGGAACTTTCTAAATGCCCCCAGTGCCAGAGCTGGAACCGCCGGAACGAAGATGACGACAACTAACGGAGCGGCGATGGTCGCTTGGGATTCGAACGGCCGTTGTGCTAAAATATCCGCTCTTTGGATCGAGGTCGAACGCTCAGGCGTCCGTTGAACGGAGAACCCCATGATCACGGAAATCGGTATCGTCGCCGGCGAAATTTGGCACTTTTTGGACGAGAAGAAGGAAAGCACGCTTTCGGCACTGGTCGCAGGCATCGGCCGGGATCAGGACATCACCCTCATGAGTCTGGGTTGGCTGGCCCGCGAAGGGCACGTCATCCTCTCCAAAGAGGGCAAGGATTACCGGATCCTGCTCCGGTTCTAAGCGCATGACCGACGTCCGGGTGGTCCTCGTGACCTGCAAGGACGATGATCAGGCCGGCCGGATCGCGCGGAAGCTGGTCGAAGGAAAAATGGCCGCGTGCGTCAGTCTCGTTCCGCAGATTCGTTCTTTGTATGTCTGGCAGGGGAAGCTCGAGGAGGCGAAAGAAACGCTGCTCGTAGCCAAAACCCAGGCCCACCTCGTCAAACGTCTGGAAGCCTCGATCCGGGAGGACCATACGTACGAGTGTCCGGAAATCCTCTCGATGCCTGTGGACCAGGGGTTTGAACCCTATCTGTCCTGGGTCCGCGAGAGCACCTCATAAATACCCGTCTTTCAGGGGCTGTAGCTCAATTGGTAGAGCGCTTCGTTCGCAACGAAGAGGTCAGCGGTTCGATCCCGCTCAGCTCCACCACTTTACCTGTTTGAGGGCGAGTTATTTTTTCAAGCCGTCAGGCCGAGCGTCTGAGCGGCCCGCCGCAGCCCCTCTGCGGCCGTAAAAATCCAAAAAAACATCCGCTACGAGAGAATGTCCCGCCTCATTCCAGTGAAAATCGCCTTTTATGAAATACTTCCGGATCAGCGCCCGCCTTTCTTCGCGCGTGCCGCCTTTGACGAAAATCGGAAAGTAGTTTAAAAAATCCACGCCGCGTTCACGGCACCATTCCTTCCAGAATCTGACCTGAATCGAATCCAGATCGCCGCGTTGGATCTGGCGGGGCCACGGGTATACGGCGACCGTGAGGCGGATGCCGTTTTTTTGAAGCAATGCGTTCAACCGGTCCATGTGGCCGGCCGCACGCCGCAGACCCTCCCGACCGTATTCCCGGTAGACGTTTCCGCAGTAGGTCCAGCGATCCCGCACGCGCGAAGAGTGCTGTTCCGCGAAGAAGCGCCGCTTGTTCTCGAGAATCCGCTCCGGATCCGGGCGGTAAAGGAGTTTGTGCAGCGCCATGTACACGGTATCCGCGACGATAGTCCGGCCCGCTATGAAAGACAATAACTCGTGCACAGCCGTCCGCCGTTCAGATTGGGATTTTTTTAACTCGAGCGGGTCGAATTTTCCGATCACGCGATGATTGCTCAGCTTATAAATTTGAGCTTCGTCCTGGATGTCGCTGATATCGACGTAGACGACGGCTTCATCGAACTTCAGCCCCGCTTTTTCAATCAGGAATTCGATTTTTTTCCAATAGATGACGGGGGAGTAGCTGGACACACCCGCATTGAGAACTTCGACGCCGGATCCGGACAGTTCCGAATCGATCCGGCCGACGAACGTATCGGGGTATTCGACCCCCACGCCTTCCGTGAACGAGTCGCCTATGAAAAGGATCCGGTGTTTGTCCGTGACCAGAGGAATATTGCGTACCGTGCGGTCTTTGAATCCCAGCGAGTTTGTGTGGATCCGATATTTGGCCTGTCCCCATATTTGCGTGGCGCCGGAGAGGTTCTTGGCCAGATCGTGATGATAAATATCCGATCGGACCCTTCCGAGGGGGTGCATGCGGCCCGGCGGGTTCATCCGATCGTGCCATTTGTAGCCCTTGACCGACCGGTAGACCTCCGCTGCAGTCATATCCATGCCGACGGTGACGGCGAGGATGGTCGCACACAGCAGCACCATGGACGCGAGCGGATGCCGCTCGAATCGGGTTCGATGATTGTGTGTCGGTGACGGACGCTGGTTCATAACCGCAGTTTATTCGGAACCCCTTTGTTCAACAATGAGATTAGGCGCCGGCCGCCTAGTAATACTTACTAATGTCATGTATTATATATTATTGTATATTTAGATCTATAGGAGTTTAAATGGGGACATTGTTGGTAACAGGCTCGTCCGGTCTCATCGGGTCTGAGGTGTGCCGTTATTTTGCCCGATCCGGATGGACCCTCCACGGAGTCGATAATAACCAGCGGATGGTCTTTTTCGGTCCGGAAGGGGACACGCGCTGGATGGGTCGGCAACTTCAGGCATCCATCAAAGGCTTTGTGCTTCACGAGACGGATATCCGGGACCGCGAAGCGGTGTTGAAGCTGGTTGAGCGCATCCGCCCCGATGCAATCGTTCATGCGGCCGCTCAACCCAGCCACGACCGCGCCGCCTCGATCCCTTTCGACGACTTCGACACCAATGCGGTCGGCACGCTGAATCTGCTCGAAGCGGTCCGGCGCCATGCCCCCCGGGCCCCGTTCGTTCACATGTCCACCAACAAGGTTTATGGGGACGCCCCCAATGAAATCCCTTTGACGGAACTTCCGTCCCGCTGGGATTATGCCGATCCGTCGTATGCGAACGGTATTCCGGAAACTTTCCGAATCGACCGGTCCAAGCACTCTCTGTTCGGGGCTTCCAAGCTGGCTTCCGATATCCTGGTTCAGGAATACGGCCGCTACTTCGGAATGTTCACCTGCTGTCTCAGAGGAGGGTGTCTCACGGGTCCGGACCATTCCGGCGTCGAGCTTCACGGCTACTTGAGCTATCTGATCAAATGCAACCTGGAAGGACGTATCTACAATATCTACGGATATAAGGGCAAGCAGGTCCGGGATAATATCCATTCGTATGATGTCGCGCGCTTCATGGAGGCTTTTATCGAAAAACCCCGCATCGCCGAAGTTTATAATCTGGGGGGCGGAAAAGAGAATGCCTGTTCGATTCTTGAGGCATTTGAGCGGGTTCAAGCGCACACGGGCAAAGCGATGCGGTCCGAGTATACGGATAAGCACCGCGAAGGCGACCACATCTGTTATTACAGCGACTTGCGTAAAATGAAGGCGCATTATCCGGGGTGGTCTGTGACGCGATCCTTGGACGATATTTTTTCCGAGATCGCGGAGGCATGGTCCCGGAGGCGCGTACTGTGAAGCCCGATCTGCAGAGCCGGCACCGATGAGGGTCCTGATCACGGGCGCCGCGGGCTTTGTCGGAAGTCAGTTGGCAGAGGCGCTCCGTGCCGCATGCGCCGGGTTGAAACTGTTCGGTATCGATAATCTGAGCCGTAAGGGCAGCGAGATCAACTTGGCGCGTCTTGCGCGCGCAGAATGCGCCTTTATCCGGGGGGACATCGGGCGCGCGGATGATGTTCGAAACCTGCCTGCCGCGGATTGGATCGTGGATTGTGCGGCCGATCCGAGCGTGCAGGGAGGCATCAATTCCAGTTCCGAGCGCCTCGTATCCGACAATCTGATCGGCACATTGAATCTGCTTGAAAAATGCCGGCGCGATCATTGCGGGTTTGTCATGCTCAGCACGAGCCGGGTCTATTCGATCCATGATCTGCGGGCAATCCCTTTGTCCGGCTCGCCCGCGCGGTTCGACCTCGATCCAGCCGGAAAATACCCGGCCGGCCTCACCTTGTCCGGAATATCCGAAAAATTCTCTACAGATTCGCCCCTGTCTCTCTACGGCGCGACCAAGCGCGCTTCGGAGATCATGGCATTGGAGTACGCCGCCGCCTTTGGATTCCCGGTCTGGATCGACCGGTGCAGCAACATCGCCGGCCCGGGCCAGTTCGGAAAACCTGATCAGGGCATCTACTCATTCTGGGTTTATCAGTGGCTGTTGGGGCGCCCCTTGCGATACACCGGGTTCGGGGGAGAGGGCAAACAAGTCCGGGATCTCCTTGATGTCGCAGACCTTGCGCGGCTCGTTGTTCAGCAGGTGACCCGGCCGGCTCCGAAGGCTCCGCAAATCGTCAATGTCGGAGGGGGGGCGGAGCGATCCATCAGCCTCAAAGAACTTTCGGCATTTTGCGGGACCGCCCTAAAAGTTTCGCGCGAGGTCGTCTCCGAGCCCGATACGCATGCTTTTGATATCCCCTATTTTGTAACGGACAACCGCGCCGTCTCGGAGCATTGGGGTTGGCATCCCGAAATCCGATTGGATGAAACGCTCCGATCGATCGTCGAATGGGCGCGGGAACATAGGTCCCAAATCGAGTCGGGATTCTAATTATGCACGGACGCGCGAATGCGCCGATTCGCATCCTCTATGTGTCCGCGATCACGCCCGACGAATCGTGCGGGGCGCATTTGGCCATGTGCCGGCATCTGGTGCATCGCAAGAATTTTGATACGGCCGTGCTCAGCACGAATGCGGCGAATGCTCTGACGGACCGCAAGATGAGCCTGGCAGCCACGGGCATCAAACACCGTTTGCTGCATTCAAGGATCGCGGCTCTTGCCAATAACCTGGATTACGTCATGAACTGGTCGCGTCTGGACGGACGCGCGGTACGATTTGCCGCCGATGAGGCTCCGGATATCATCTTGTCTGTCCCGGATAATTGGCATCTGGGGGTGGCCGTACGGCTCGCAAAAAGACTCGGCAAGCCGCTCGCGCTGAACTTTCAGGACCTGAGCCCGATTTCGAATTATCTGCCCGGGTTCATGCGGCCATTTCCACCGGTCCGAAGCTATTTAACCCGCATGTTCCGCCGCGCCCATCGTTCGGCGGACCTGGTTTTTTATACGAGCGAGGGGATGCGCGACTGGTTCGAGCCTCATCCGAATGGACACATCCTCTATCCGATGGGGGATTGGGACCGGCCCGTGCCGGATCCGGCACGGCGGGCCGCAGCGCCGGGTGCGCGGTTCCGGGTGGTGTATGCCGGGAATTGCTACGGGGCCTATGGACGCATGCTTCTGGGGTTAGCGCGTATGCTCAAGAATTCGGCTCATATCGATCTGAAGATTTATCCAGTCGGCGCCGGATGGGCGGAACGGGACATTCGGGAGATGAGGCAGGCGGGGATTTACCAGCATTTTCTGCCGTTTGGACAGTTGAGGCCTGAGTTGGAGAAAGCCGATGCTTTTTTGACGGCGATGAGCTTTGAACCGTCGGAAGCGCCTTTCGTCAAGACGAGCTTTACGACCAAATGGCTGGATTACGCTCCTTACGCCAGACCGATCGTCGTTTGGGCTCCGTCTTATTCGACGGCAGCCGGTTTTGCGGTCAAGAACGGCTGCGGTCTCGTGATCGACGATCCGGACCCGGTGCGGCTGGCTTCCGCTCTGCTGGATGTTTCGAGGGACGGCAGTTTACGGAGAACGTTGGGGGAGCAAGCGGCAGCTGTCTCCGAGACGCTGCTGAATCCGCGGCTGATCCACGGGGTGTTCGTCGATCAGATCACCCGTTTGGCGGGCCCGCGGACATGAATCGATCCGTTTGTATCGCGATTCTGAACTGGCGCGGAAAAAAATATCTGGGTGAATTGCTGCCGTCGGTCGTGGCGGCTGCCGCCCGGTATCCGGGAAAGGCGGACGTTATTTTTTTGGATAATAACGGGCCAGACCAAGAGGATCGTGAATGGGTGAAAAAGCACCATGGTTCCGTCAGAATTGTGGCGGCCCCGTCCAATGATTATCTGTTCTCCTACAATGAGCTTCTCAAGAGCTCCGGCTACGACATTTTTATCTTGTTGAACAATGACATTGCGGTTGAGGAGGGGTTCGTGATGCCGTTGGCGGCGCATTTTGACGATCCTTCAGTTTTTTCGGTCAGCGCCAGATCCTTCAGCTGGGACCGCTCGGCTGTTACATCAGGCCCCTTTCTTCTCCGTAAGCATCGAACGCATTATTTCTTTACGCCGGATTACCGGAATCAGAATACCGTTTACACGCTTTTCGCCTGCGGCGGTTTTATGGCGGTGGACCGCTCCAAATTCCTCGAGCTCGGAGGGTTCGACCGCCTGTATTACCCGGCTTACGGAGAGGAGATGGACCTTTGTTTCAGGGCCTGGCTACGAGGATGGTCTTCGATCTATGAACCGCGGAGTACGGTGAGGCACTGGGGAAGCGGTTCTTGGGGAGGGGATGAGCATCCGGGCGGGAGCAGCGAGCATCTGAATCTAAGATCGGCCTTTTTATTCCAGTGGCGGTATCTGGCGCATTTGGACGGCAAAGCCGCGCGATTTTTGTATGACCGGTGGTGTTGGATCAGGGCTTTTCTCAGACGGGACCAGGCGTGGATCGATTCCTTCCGGGAAGCGCGACAGGTGTGGAGATCCAGGGGCGGGGAGGCGAAGCGGGTCCGGGTCAGCCGGGTCGAATTGGAACGGATCGTACAAGCCATCGGAAGGAGGGTTGCATGATCCCGAAGCCGAATTTTTTTATCGTGGGATCGGCCAAATGCGGGACCTCGACATTGGCTCGGATTTTGGACCAGCATCCGGACTGCTGCATGAGCCGTCCGAAGGAGACCTGCTTCTTCAGTTTTGATCATCTCTATGAACAAGGGTGGGATTGGTATCAGACCGCCTTTGCTCATTACAATCGTGAGATTGCCATCGGGGATGCAACGCCCACTTATTCCACGATGCCGTTTTATCCGGATTGTGCCGAAAGGATCCATGCCTTCAACCCTGCGGCCAAGATCATCTATATCGTCCGCCGCCCGATGGCAAAACTCATATCGGGATGGCGGATGCATCACCATACGGACAGTCTGCCGGAAGACCAAAAGCGCGACATGATCCGGACGTTATACACCGAACCGTTGAGATTCGATCCATCCGCAATGTGGAAATCCGCGGGCGAAGGCTTCGAGCGCTGGGTGATGAACTCAGTGAGGGGCAGTGTTCTGGACGATTGCCTTTATGATTATCAGTTGGAAGCTTACCGCAGGGTCTTCCCGGACAGCGCGATCATGGTCGTCTTTCTCGAGGATTGGGTCAGCGATCCGAGGAAGGAATACGAGCGTCTTTGTGTCCATCTGTCGCTGTCTCCGGGTAACCTCAGCGAGTCGGACCTGCGGGGATACAACCGCGCGGATGACCGTATGGTTGAGAGGGCCTATTTCGCGTCTTTGCGCCGGTCGCCTTGGATCGGCCGGTTCAAGGGCCTGGTGCCCGTGAACGTGAGATACCGGATCGGGAGAATGATCGGCATCAAATCAGTCGAGCCTCCGGAGCCCGATATATCGGACCGTTTGCGGGCCGAGATCCGGGAATACCTCTGCCGGGACACGGAGAGGTTCTTGAGCCAATATGGAAAACCGGCGGATTTTTGGCAGTGGTAACCGATTCCATCGGACGCCAAGGCCGAATTTCCGTGATCACACCTCTTTATAACAAGGCGTCCTACATCGAGGCGACCGTGGGATCGGTCCTGGCGCAGACCTGCACGGATTGGGAATGGCTGATCGTCGACAATAATTCGACGGACGGGAGCGTCGAACGGGTTCGCCGGTTCGGCGATCCGAGGATCCGGCTGATGCATTGCGCGAAACAGGGGCCCGGCGCGGCGCGCAACCGGGGATTTGACGAAGCGTGCGGAGAGTGGATACTGCTGCTCGACGCGGACGACTTGCTGGAGCCTTCGTATCTTCAAAAGCAGCTGGAGACAGCGGAAAGGCATCCGGATGCCAGTCTGGCAGCCTCGGCCTGGTGCCAATTTGAATCGGAAGATCCGTCCCGGGTTAAAATGGTCGAGCCCGCGGGATTGCGCATGTCGCCGCAGGCGCTCAAGGATTATTCAATCGCTTTTTGCCCGTGGGCGCCGCACGCAGCGATTTTTAAGCGGTCGCTGTTGTCGGATCGGGAGGCTTATTTTTCTGAGGAGCTGGACGCGTTTGCCGCGGAAGACCTGAACTTCTGGTTCAAGATTCTGGATCGATCGGAGGTCGTATTCGGCGGCTATGCAGGCGCGCGCTACCGGTATCACGTACCGCAAAGCCGCAACCCGGATCAGGATATCGTCAAATGGTTCGAGGCGCTCGATCGCACGGTCCGCTTGAATTTAAGTTACTTGTCGAGGCATTCGCGCGCCTTGTCCGACGATCACCGCGAGCATTTGGTGCGTTTGTATTCCGGTTTGTACGCGCAGGCGAATCGCGCGGGAAACAAGGATGTTGCGAGACTGGCGCGTTGCGAATCCGGAAAGTGGCTGAGGGAATATCTGGAGCATGCGCGCAAACCCAAAAAATCCATGCGGCTGCGCGCACTTTTCGGACCCGCAATTTATAGCCGGGCCATGGCTGCGTTCGGGCGGTAGCAGGGATTGTGCCGAGAGAAGCTCCAAGAAGCTTTTATATAGAAGGAACCAAATAAGACTTATGGAAAAATCATGCATGAATTGCCGCGGCGGCAATCTGGTCGAATTCATCGATTTGGGCAATCAGCCGAACGGGAACAATTTTCCGTTGCCCGGATCCCGGGAGGCGGAACCGCTCCTTTCCATGGCCATGAAGGTCTGCCAGGATTGCTGGCAGGTGCAGATTTCCCAGTTTCCGGAACAGGAATTTCTTTTTACGGACCACCCGTATATTACCGGGGTCAACGTGCCGATCGTCCAGCACTTCGAGCGGCTTTCGGGCCATCTGGTCCAAAAACTCGGGTTGAAGCCGCAATCGCTGGTGATGGACATCGGCTGCAACGACGGAACCCTTCTCAAGGCGTTCGAAGTGCGGGGCATGCGCGTCGTCGGCGTCGATCCCAGCGGCCGGGTTGGCGAGTTGGCACGGTTGAACGGAATCAACGTGTTTCACACCTTCTGGAATCTGCAGGCGGGGAAGAGCTTGAAGCAGCTCAATCTGCTCCCGGATCTCATCACTGCGACCGCCGTTTTTTATCACGTGCCGGACCTTCATGACTTCGTTCTGGGCTTGAGGGAGGTGATGCACGAAAAAACGGTATTCGCCGTTCAGTGCGTCAACCTGAAGGACTTGATCGAAAAAAATCAATTCGACCATTTTTATCACGAACACAGCTGCATCCATGCGATCGCTCCGCTCAAACGTTTGTTCGGGGAGCACGGTTTGCGGCTGCTGGACGTCGAATTCATCGATATTCACGGAGGTTCTTTCGTCTTGTACGTCGGCCTCGATTCCAACCCGACCCCGACCAGCCCGGCGGTTCAGAATGCGATCGATCTCGAAAAACGGGCGGGGCTGGACAAGCTGGAGACTTACCGGGAATTCGCCCGGCGCACGCGGCAAAATGCGGATCAGCTGGTCGGGCTTTTGCGCCAGCTCAAGAAGGACGGCAAGCGGGTTTATGCTTTGGGCGCGCCGGCAAAGGGCAGCACGCTTCTGAACTATTGTCAGATAGGCCCCGACCTCGTCCAATGCGCGACGGAAGTGAACCCGTTCAAGATCGGCCGCCTGACGCCTGGAACCCACATTCCAGTGGTTGATGAAAAAAACGTGCAGGACGATCCGGAGTATTACCTGATTTTGTCTTGGAACTTCCTGGACTACCTGATCGTCAAATACAAATCCTATCTGATGAGGGGCGGCAAGTTCATCGTGCCGATTCCGACCATCCGCGTTCTCTCGTTCGATACGGTGGGCCGGTGATGGCGGAGGGAGCGGTGAAACACGCGGTGGTGACGGGCGCAACGGGGTTTATCGGCAGCGTTCTGCTTGAGAGACTGAAGCGCGAAGGTGGCGGGGATTCCTCTGTTACGGGACTCGGCTCGAAAGACGTCGACCTGACCGACGGCGGGGCGTCCTTTGCCTGGTTCAAACAGCAGTCGCTCAAGCACAAGGTCAGCCATATTTTTCATCTGGCCGCCGTTTACAAGGCGGGAGGATGGCCGGCCGCGCATCCGGCGACTCAATTTTATGCGAACATGTCGATCAATGTGAATTTACTGGAAGCGTGGGCGCGGCACTGTCCCAAGGCCCGGCTCGCCAGCGTTTTATCCTACTGCATGTACCCGCCGCACGACCGGCCGCATCCGGAAACCGAACTTCAGGGGACGGAGCCGGAAGAATATTTGTACAGCTACGCCATGACCAAAAAATCCCTTTTGATCGGCCAGCGCGCGTACCGACAGGAGTATGGGATGAGCTGCACCGCCGTCATCCTGCCGACCGTGTACGGGCCGAACGACAGCTTCGCCGAAGATTCCCATGTGATGGGCGCCATGATCGGAAAGTTTGTCCGGGCCGCCCGGTCGGGAGCGGATACGGTGGAAGTGTGGGGAGACGGTCTGCAGGAACGGGAGTTCCTCTATGTCGACGACGCGGTTGACGGATTAATCACGGCCGCAGCCAAATCGCAGGCGGATGTCCTGAATCTGGGTGCCGGCCGGACGCATTCGATCCGGGAGATTGCGGACTTGATTGCAAAAGCCTCCGGGTTCAAAGGGAAGATTCAGTACAACCCGGCCCGCTTTACCGGTGTTTTGAAGCGCTCGCTGGATTCGAGCCGCGCCGCCCGCGAGCTCGGCTGGACCGCGCAAACTTCCATAGAGACGGGGATTCAAAAGACGGTGCAGTGGTATGAGCGCCATCTCGGTTAAATTCAAGTCTGCGCTCAAGGCCGCCGGCGGCGTCTTATGGCCGGAGTATTATTATCGGCTCACTCCGGCAATGAGCGCAGTCCTTCGTCAGTCGCGGCTCATCGTGGCGGACGCAGGTTCGTGCGGCGGGCCGGATGTCCGGTGGCTTCCGCTGAAGGGCCTGGTGCATTTCCTGGCCTTTGAGCCGGATGCCCGTTCCTCCCAAACTTCCCCGGACGCCAATTGCACATATTTTGCGGTCGGGCTGGGCCGGCGTAAGGAAACGCGTCCGCTTCATTTGACCCAATTTCCGCCGGCCTCGTCGCTTTATCCTTTGAATCAGGAACGCCTCAAGGACTTTGCAAACCGGGAGTGGCATCAGGTGACCGGATCCAGTCTGATTCCGCTCGATACGATGGACGCCTGTCTGGCGGACCGTCCCGATCTGGCGCCGGACTTTTTAAAGGTGGACGTCGAAGGCGCGGATTTGGACGTCCTGAATGGGGCGTCGGGACTGTTGGCGGCCGGCATTCTGGGCGTTCAGGCGGAGGTGACGTTTTTGGAGCGGCATCTCGGGGCTCCGTTTTTCGGGGAGACGGACCAGTTCCTGCGGAGCAGGGGGTATGAGCTTTTTGCGCTGCTGCGCGAGCGCTGGCTGCGGACGAATCGGACCTATGGAGCCAATTCCAATCCCCAAATCGTTTGGGCGGATGCCGTTTATTTTTTAAATCGAGAATCCATGCTCCGCCGGCTCCAGGAAAGTTCGCCGGACGGTAGGAGGATTCTTTTGGTCAAATTCGTGACGTTGCTGCTTTGTTACGGGGCGCATGATTATGCCGTCGAAATAACGGACGCGGCCCGGTCTGCGGGTCTTGCGGACGCTGCGGATGCGGAAGATCTCAAGAGGGCCGTCGAGCAGTCGGTTCGAGGCTTTGCCGACGTTTTGATCCGTTCCGCCCTCGGTGCTGTTTTGTCTCTTTGCCTTTGGATCGTGTCGCTTCCGTTTGCGCGGGCCCGGAACCGCGCTTTGCAGTACTTGAAAAGACATGTGTCCGAATGTTCCGACGCTCTGTCCCGATTCTCGAACCGTTGCGGAGTGAACGGTTCATGCGTGCCGGACGCCAGATGACTGCCGAGAAGCGCCTTCTGATCGTCGAGGAGGCTCTGAAGGATCGCCGGGGGCATTGGTACGAATACGATAAAGCGGTCCGGTCGATCAACGCTGCGCGCGGAGTGAGCGTCGTAGTTGCGGCGCATCAGTCGGTCGCTCCGGAAATTATGACCGAGCTCAATGCGGCGCCAGTTTTCCGGTATACGAATTGGGATCAGATCTATTACAGCGCCCGCCCGTTCAAACGGTACTGGGGCGTTCTCGTGCACAACTGGCGGGTTTGGCGCGCGATGGACCGGTTTCTGAAAGACTCGGAGCCCTTCGACCATATTTTTGTGCCGACCGTCGCCGTTTTTCACCTCGCCGCCTGGTTTTTTCTGTGCATGCGGCACAAAAATAAAAAATTTAAACGGCTGACACTTCTTTTTCGAAACAATGCCGGACGTTATGTTGCGGGACAATCCCGGCCGGTGTTCAAGCGGTCGTCCTACATCCTGCGACAGTTGCTCCGCAGCTTCGGACCCTGGGTTCGGGACGGCGCGGTTTGTCTGGCCACGGACAGCTCCAGACTCTCGGCCGAGTATACCGCGCTCTGCGGACTGCCTTTTCAAACTTTTCCACATGCGCTGATCCGGACGCACACGGCGACAGTCCACTTGCGGAAGTCCGGGGATCCGGTCGTTTTGGCGTGTCTGGGTCCGGCGCGTCTCGAAAAGGGTATTGACCTGCTGGAGAAGGCCGTCCGGTTATTGCTGGATCGGAAGCCGGAATTGAATGTCCGGTACGTCATCCAGTGGAATCAGGAATTGCGGACATTGGACGGCGGCCGAATCGAGCCTGATTCGGGGCTCGTGAAGAGCGGCCGGGTGGATTATTTGACCCGCGAACTCTCCAGCGACGAGTATGACCGGCAGCTTCTCAGAGCGGACTGCATGGTGCTGCCCTATCGCCGGGAATCCTACTGCGCCCGAATTTCGGGCGTGGCTCTCGAGGCGATGGCCGCCGGGATTCCGCTGATCTACACCCGGGATACCTGGATGGAGGACGCCGTTCTGGCTCACGGGGCGGGTCTGGCGGTTGAAGACGAAAGCGCCGAAGACCTCGCGGACAAAATTACCGAGATGGTCTCCCGCGCGGATGAGTTCAGGGCCGCCGCTGCCCGGCGTTCTGCCGCCGCAGTCGAACATCATTCGCCCGAGCGTTTGATGGCCGCATTATGGGGCGGGGCGTGAAGATTCTTTATTATTCTCCCGCCGCTCACGGCGGCATCGCCGACTATGCGCACGAACAGGCGAACGCCTTGGCGGATCTGGGGACGGAAGTGACGCTGTTGTGCACGCCGCGTTATGTCCGGGGCCGCGGTGAGAAGTACGCGATCGCGGCTGATTTGAAGGACGCGGGCTCATTTTTGGCCGGTGCGCCCCGCTGGCTGAAGCGCGTGGATTATGTCCGGGCGACCCTTCGTAACTTTAAGACGCTCGCCCGGCAGATCAAGGCTTCCGGCTCGAACTACGTTCTGCTCGGATCCTATCAGGAATATCTGGCGCCTCTCTGGGCGCCGGAGTTCAAGAAATTGGCGGCGCGGGGAGTCGTATTCGGGGCTATCCTGCACGATCCGGTCCGGGATTACGTCGTCGGCCCTCGCGGGTGGCATCGGTGGTCGGTCGCGGAAGGGTATTCTTTTCTGAGAGAGGCCTTTGTGCACGAGCCGATTCAGCTCGATACGGTCCGGCCCGTCCCCGGCTTGCGGACGACGGTGATTCCCATGGGACCCTTTCGCCAGACCGCCTCCCGGCGCACCCGCGAAGAGATGAGGCGGAGTCTGGATCTTCCCGGCGATGCGCCGGTGCTGCTGGCCTTCGGACATATCCATCCCAACCGGAAGAATCTCGATCTGATCATTCACTCTCTGAAGCATCATCCGTCCGTTTATCTCGTGGTCGCCGGGAGCGACGAGTCGACGGGGCAAAAGGTGGTCGAGGCGTATAAAAAACTGGCGGCCGATCTTGGCGTGGCTGACCGCTGCCGTTGGCATATCGACTATATCCCGAACGAATGTGCGGGGGATTATTTTGTCGCGGCGGACCTCGTGGCGCTGGTCTACAAGGGAATGTTCCGCTCGGCCAGCGCGGTGCTGAATGTCGCCGCCGTTTACCGGAAACCCTGTATCGCCTCGTCCGGCGCCGGAAACCTCCGATCCGTCGTCGAAAAATACCGGCTGGGGGTTTGGGTGGAACCCGATAATCTGGATACGCTGGTTTCCGGCATCCGGCGTTGTCTGGATTCCGGGACGGTTCCGGACTGGGACAGGTACCTGGCCGAAAATTCATGGGAAACAAACGCGGCGGCGGTGATCGAAAAAATGGAAGCGCCGGGGAGATTGCGCTCATGAACGGAGGCATGTACGGAAGCGGCGAGTATGTGGATAAAAACCCTTCTTGGCATTCCGAAGATTCCGAATGGAAGGCCGGTCAGATTCTCAAAATGATGGACCGGAATCGGCTGCTCCCGAATTCGATGTGCGAGGTCGGCTGCGGCGCCGGCGAGATATTAAACGGTCTGCACAACCGGATGCCGAAGCACGTTGTATTTTCGGGTTATGAGATCTCGCCGCAAGCGTTCGACATATGCCGGCAGAAAGAAAAAGAACGACTGAAGTATTATCGCGGGAACATGCTCGAGTCCGAGACCCCTTATTCCGACATCGCCCTGGCGATCGACGTCTTTGAACATGTGGAGGATTATCGGGGGTTTCTCCGTCAATTGCGCCTGAAGGCAGCGCACAAAATTTTCCACATTCCGTTGGACTTGTCGGTCTCGAGCGTTTTGCGGGGCTCGCCTTTGGCAAACGCCCGGAAGCGCGTCGGACACATCCATTATTTTACGAAAGAGACCGCGATCGAGACGCTGAAGGACACCGGCTACGAGATCCTCGACCATTTTTATACCGCAGGATCGATAGATCTTCCCTCGAAGTCCCTGGCGGCTTCACTGGCCCGGCTGCCGAGGCAAATGATCTACCGCCTCCACCCGGACACGGCGGTCCGATGGCTGGGCGGATATTCGCTTATGGTGCTGGCAAGGTAGCGCACCCATGAAAGTCGCGTTGATCTGGTCCAATTTCATGTCCTACCACGTGGCGAGACTTCGCGCGCTTCAGGAGAAGAGTGCGGACGACGTTCTGGGGATCGAATTGACCGGTGCGGGGGACAGCGCGGGTCTGGCCCTCTGGCAGAGCCGGGAGAGGCAGGGGCTTCGAATTGAGACACTTTTTCCAGAAACGGATTTGAGGACGCTGCCGCCGGGCCGGATTGCGGAATCGCTGATCCGCAAGATGACCGAGAACGGAATTCAGGCGGTATTCGTGAACGGATACGGAACGCCGGAGATGCGGCGCGTCATCCGATGGGCCGGAAGAAGCGGCGTGGCGTGTTATATTTTTTCGGAAACCAAGAAAAACGACTTCAGGCGGTTTTTCTGGAAGGAATGGTTCAAGAGGTGGATTCTGCGCGGGGTGGACGGGGCCATTTGCGGCGGCAGGCTTCATCGGGAGTATCTGGAGGACCTGGGGATGCCGGCAGAACGCATCTTCACCGGATACGACGTCGTCGACAACGCTTTTTTTGCGGTCCGCAGCGACGAGGCGAGAGGCCGCGCGGCCGAGATGAGACTTGCGCACGCGCTGCCGGCCCGTTATTTTTTATCCGTCTGCCGTTTTGTGGAAAAGAAGAACCTGGAACGTTTGATCTCGGCCTACCAGCATTATCGGCAGAGCTGTTCCGGAGGCGATCCGTGGGCACTCGTGCTGTGCGGAGCAGGGCCTCTCGAAACCCGTCTCAAGGATCGGGTGCGAGAAGAGGGTATTCCGGGCGTCGTGTTTGCCGGTTCCAGGACGTCGGAAGAGCTCGCCGTTTATTACGGGTTGTCCGAATGTTTCGTGCTGGCGAGCACCACGGAGCAGTGGGGGTTGGTGGTCAACGAGGCCATGGCCAGCGGAGTACCGGTGCTGGTGAGCCGGGCGGCCGGCGCGGCCGACGAACTGATCGAAGAGGGGGTGAACGGATTTACATTCGACCCATTCAATATCGGCCAGATCGCCGCACATTTTTGTAAAATACATGCGATGTCCGGCGTTGAGCGCGCGGCCCTGGGGCGCCGGGGAAGGGGCAAAGTGGCGGAGTATTCACCCGGGCATTTTGCGGACGGCGTTTTATCGGCGCTCCGTATACAGCCGCGAAATCAAGAGAGAAGGTAGGAATATGTTGTTGTGGAAAAAGAAGCGGACGCCGGCCGTGATTTGGTTCACCGGGCTTTCCGGAGCCGGCAAGTCCACGATCGGCGAGCAGATGGCGAAGGAACTCAAAGCGCGGGGGATCGATTTTGAGTGGCTGGACGGCGATTCGATCCGGGACATCTTTCCGGGGACCGGGTTTTCCAAGGAAGAGCGCATCAAGCATATCGCCCGGGTCGGGCACCTGGCGAGCGTTTTGGAGCGGCACGGCGTATTCGTTCTGGCGACTTTCGTCTCGCCCTATGAGGCTTCCCGCGACTTCGTCCGGTCCATCTGCAAAAATTACGTGGAAGTGTACGTATCGACCGATTTGGCGGAATGTGAGCGGCGCGATGTTAAAGGCCTCTACAAAAAAGCCCGCAAAGGGGAGATCCAGAACTTTACCGGGATCAGCGATCCTTATGAAGTTCCGACGCGTCCGGATCTTGTGATCAATACTCAGGAAGTGCCCGTTGCCCGGGCGGTCCGGATGATTCTGGACCGGCTCAAGATCCGCTGAGAAGATTGATACCGCGGGGTTCAGAGGTTATACTATTTTGAACATTCGCCGACAAAAATGAGTGCGAATCGCGTACTTAACCGGATGACAAGGAGAAATACACAGACCATGAAGAACCGCCTGGCCGTTTGCACTTTCGTGTTGGGAGCCGTCGTTGCCTGCGCTTCCGCTTATGCCGATGACAACGCCGTCACTCAGGCCGTCAGCACCACCGTGACCACCACGGCCAACGTCGTGACCGGCACCGCCGACGCCGTTTACAAGGCCCCCGGTCAGGTCGTCGACGCGACCTACAAGGCCCCCGGCCAGGTCGTGGACGCCACCTACAAAGCCCCGGGTCAGGTCGTCGACGCGGTCAGCTCGGTCGTGAACAACTTCGTTCCCGGCAACAAGAAGAGCTAATGCTTGAGGGTTCCTTCGGGAGCCCGGAATTCCCGCCAGACCTCCGGTCGATCCGGGCGTCTGGCGGGTTTTTCATTTTGACCCATGGTCCAATTTTATCTTCCCCCTGACCGCTGGAAGTCCGAGGACGCCGAGCTGCATCTGGAAGGCGACGAAGCGCGGCATGCGCGCGACGTGTTCCGTCTGGCGCCGGGCGACCCGATCCGTATCTTCGACGGGCTCGGTTCCGCGGCCGAGGCGCGGATCCGGAGCGCTTCAAAATCGGCGCTCGGTCTTCAGATCGAAAAAAAGCTTCCGTCCGACCCCGCGCCTCCGGTGCGCATCGATCTGGCTCAGGCGCTCGTCCCGCACGAGACGATGGACGAAATCGTCCGCCAGGCGTCCGAACTGGGAGCCGCCCGGATCTGGCCGGTGCTGTGCGAACGCAGCATCGTCCGGCTCGATGCGGAAAAGCGCATTTCCAAGCTGGAGCATTGGAAAAAAACGGCGCTGGCCGCCTGCAAGCAATGCGACCGCAACACGCTTCCCGAGGTGATGCCGGTGGTGACCGCCAAGGAGCTGGCGGAACATTTTTTGGAATACGACGCCGTGCTGGCCGCCTGTCCCGTCGCTCCGGAGGGGCGTCTCGACAGCTGGGCTGCCGCCGCCGTGCGTCCCCGGCGCATCCTGGTCGCGATCGGACCCGAGGGGGACTTCTCGCCTGCGGAAATGAAGCTTTTTAAGGAGCGCGGAGCCGCATCCGTCACGCTCGGACCGTTGATTCTGCGCAGCGATACGGCTGCCGCCGCCGCGCTCGCCGTCCTCCAATTCCTGTCCCACAAGTAAGCCCGTTCCGCCCCCGAACCGCGCGTGAAGAACCGTTTTGTCAAGCGGTCTGTCAAGCCCCCCTCCTTCCCTCGAGAAACAGGCCTCCGGGGAAGGGGCTTGTCAAGCGTTTGGGCCATATACTTTTTTGTATATTAACCCCTTGAAGTCACCACGACCCTCGTGTATACTTCGGTATCTCGATTTCCGGAGAGCTCTCACAAAACATCCGATTTTAGTTCAAGACACGAGGCGCAAGCATGGATCAGGCGATTCAGCAGGTCAGTGAATTTTTGCAAACGCTCAGTTGGGTTGATTACGTGATCGCCGCCGGCATCGGCCGCGGAATTTTTGTCGGTTACAAGGCGGGCGGCTTCGTCGAGCTGACGCGCTGGGTGGTTCTGCTTCTGACGCTCGCGGTGATCGTGGCGTTCAACGGAACGCTCGCGGCCTACGTCCAGAACCACACGCTGCTGAGCGCGGATCTTTCCCAGAAGACGGTGATCGTCCTGCTCGGCGTGATCACGTTCATGGTGCTGGGCTGGATCATGGGAATGATCCTCAAGTTCGCGTCGATGGATAACAACTGGGTGATGAAAATCATCGGCATCACGCTCGGCGGCCTGCGCTGGGCCCTGATTTTGAGCTTTGCTTTGTTCGCCTTGAATTCGCTCGAATTGCTCGTGATCGGCAAGGACGTGCTCCAGCAGTCTCGCTGGGGCGGGGCGATCGAGCCGATCGCGCCCGGCGTGATCGACTTCGCGAACGGCACGGTTCCCAAGGCTTCGTTCGACCTTAAGTAGACTCAAAGCCAGACAGGATTTTTTGACGATGATCCCTCAGAACGTGCTGGACCAGATCCAGGACCGGTGCGACATCGTCGAGGTGATCCAGCGGGTCGTTCCGCTCAAGCGCGCGGGCAAGGGTTTTTCGGCGACGTGTCCGTTCCATTCGGAAAAGTCGCCCTCGTTCACGGTCAGCCCGGACAAACAGATTTTTCACTGCTTCGGGTGCGGCGCCGGCGGCAACGTGTTCACGTTTGTGATGAAGTACGAGAAGCTGACCTTTCCGGAAGCGGTGCGGCAGCTGGCGCAGAGCGCGGGCATTCTGCTCGCCGAGGACGAGGAGTTCCGGAAGCGCGAAGACACGCGGCAGCCGCTGTACGCGGCGATGCAGGCGGCGACGGACTTTTTTAGAAAAACCCTGCAGGCCCAGGGCGCGGAGGCGCCGGTCCAAAAGTATATCGCCAAGCGACGGCTCACGGACGCAGCCCTTTCGAAGTTCAAGATTGGTTTTTCTCCCGAGGCGTGGGACGGGCTGCTCAAGTCGCTCGCGAAGGACCACGGGGTCGAGACGCTTACGCGCTGCGGGCTGCTTCTCGAGCGCGAAAACAAGAGCGGTCACTACGACCGGTTCCGGAACCGGATGATGTTTCCGATCACGGACACCAAGGGCCGGGTGATCGGGTTCGGCGGCCGGGTGCTGGACGATTCGCAGCCCAAGTACGTGAATTCGCCGGAGACGGAGATTTATCACAAGGGCCGGGTGCTGTACGGTTTTTATGAGGGTCTGGACGCGATCCGGAACGAGAACCGGGTCCTCCTCGTCGAAGGGTACATGGACGTGGTCGGCTGTCACGAGGCCGGCGTCGAGATCGCGGCCGCGGCGTCCGGAACGTCGCTGACGACGGATCAGATCCGGGCGATCAAACGCTTCACGTCCAACGTGACGGTGCTGTTCGACGCGGACAAGGCCGGCGAAAACGCGACTCTGCGCGGCCTGGACCTTTTGGTCGAAGAAAATTGTTCGGTGCTCGTCGCGTCGCTCGAACAGGGGCATGACCCCGATTCGTACGTCAGGGAATTTGGCGCCGAGAAGTTCCGCGCGGCGGTCGACGCGGCGCTGCCGCTCTTCGATTACAAGTATCAGCTGCTCGCCCGGCGCAACGACGCGCGCCGCGTCGAGGGCAAGGTGAGGATCGCGGCGGAGATGCTCACGACGATCCGCCGGATCCCGAACGAGATCACGAAGGCCGGCTATGTGGCGGAGTTGTCGCGCCGGCTCGGCGTCTCCGAAGACGCCCTCAAGGTGGAGCTCGCGAAGGCCGCGTCGGCGCCCCGGGCGGTCGAGCTCGCGACCCCGAGGGAGGAACTGGGAGTTCCCGAGCGTCCGCGCGGCCCGGTCCCGGCCATCGAAAAATTGCTGCTCGGCCTCCTGATCACGACGCCGAAGATCTGGACGAAGGGACGCGAGCGGTTCACGATCGAAGATTTTGCGCACGAAGAGGCCAAAGCGCTGGCCCGGATGGTGTTCGGCGCCGGCGGGTGGGAAGAGATCCAGCCCTCGCGGATCATGAACGCGGTTCAGGACCGGGAAACGGCGTCGCTGCTCGTCCGTCAGGCGGTGCACGAAGCCGAGATCGTCGAAGACGCCGACCGGGCGTTCGAGGATTGCCTGAGGCGGCTCGGCTCGGACCGCGACAAGGATCGGCTCAAGCGGATGCGCGAAGAAATTGCGGCGTGCGAAAAGTCGAACGACCGCGAACGTTTGAACGTTTTGTTGAGAGAATTTGAATTAACCAGCAGAAAGGCAAAGCCCAATGGCACCGAAGTCCAAGCATAAAACCAAAACTCCCGTGAGCGTGAAGAAGACCCGTCCGTCTTCCGAACCCAAGCTCAAATCGGTCGCCGAACGCATCAAGGCGAAGGCCCAGGGCCGCGCCGCGCGCAAGCGGAATGACGATATTAAAGGCAAGATCAAGGACGACGAGGAAGAAACACCCGAAGAGATCGAAGCGGCCATGAAGACCGCTGCCGAAATGCCGGTTGAAGAGACCGAAAAGGAAACGTCGACGACCGCCGAAGCGACCCCGGGTCCCATGAACGAGAAGCTGCTCGCCCTCGGCAAGCAGAAGGGCTACCTCACGTTCGACGACTTGAACGAGATCCTGCCTGAGAACGTTTCGAGCCCTGAGGCCATCGACGATGTGCTCGCGGGCCTGGTCGACCACAACATCGAGGTCGTGGACTCGGATGAAGAGGGTCGCGAACTGGTCGAGCAGGACAAGGACGAGCGCGGCGAGCTCAGCGAAGCGGCTGAGGCCAAAGAAACCAAGCGTGCCGAACGCGCCGAGAAAAAATCCGACGCCCCCCGCAGCGAGCAGGTGGACGATCCGGTGCGCCTCTACCTCAAGCAGATGGGTCAGATCCCGCTCCTGAAGCGCGACGAAGAGCTCGAGCTTGCCAAGCGCATCGAAGCGGCCGAAATCGAGTTCAAGTCGGCCGTGCTGGGCCTCCATTGCGCCCGCAAGTACGTGATCGGGATCCTGAACGACATCTGCAACAACGAAGTTCCGCACGACGAGTACATCAAGGAAGACTTCCGTGTCCGCGACGATGTCGCGCGCACGCTCAAGCGCCTGAATAGCCACCTGCGCAAGCTGCGCACGGCGAAGCGCAACGAGAACATGATCGAGCTCATGCTGGACTGCAAGCTCACAACTTCCACCGTGGAAGACTTCCTGAAGGACATTCAGAAGAAGGTCTATGACCTCGACCGCGTGCCCCGCGACCTCGCGCGCGCCCGGTCCCGCAAGGACGCGGCCAAGGTCAAGGAGATCCTGGAACGCCAGAAGAACACGCCCAAGGAGCTCGACGAGCCGCTCAAAATCGTCAAGGACAAGCTCAAGGTCGCTTCCAAGAAGGACTTCGTGTACAACAAGGCCAAGAAAGAGCTCGTGGCAGCCAACCTCCGCCTCGTCGTCTCCATCGCCAAGAAGTACACCAACCGCGGCCTGTCCTTCCTGGATCTGATCCAGGAAGGGAATATCGGTCTCATGAAGGCCGTAGACAAGTTCGAATACAAGCGCGGCTACAAGTTCTCGACCTACGCGACCTGGTGGATCCGCCAGGCGGTGACCCGGTCGATCGCCGACCAGGCCCGCACGATCCGCATTCCGGTCCACATGACCGAGACGATCAACAAGCTCGTCCGCATTTCGCGCACGCTCGTCCAGAAGAACGGCGAAGAGCCGACTCCGGAAGAAATCGGCCGCGTGATGCGCATGGGCGTGGGCAAGGTCCGCGGCATCCTCAAGATCGCGCAGGAGCCTATTTCGCTCCAGACCCCGATCGGCGACGACGGGGATACGAGCTTCGGAGACTTCATCGAGGATAAGAGCGCCGTTTCGCCGGCGAACGCGACGACCTACTCGATGCTCAAGGAGCATATGGAAGAAGTCCTGGCGACGCTGACCGAGCGCGAGCGCAAAGTCCTCCGGTTCCGCTTCGGCATCGGCGACGGGTATCCGCGCACGCTGGAAGAGGTCGGTTCGATTTTCAACGTCACGCGCGAGCGCGTGCGTCAGATCGAGGCCAAGGCCCTCCGCAAGCTGCGCCACCCGACGCGCTCCCGCAAGCTCAAAACTTTCCTCGACCTGGGGGTTGGGGAAGAGATTGATTACTCATAGTTCTTAGAGGATCAATCGGGGAAAAGGGGTTCGCCGGAGACGGCGGACCCCTTTTTGTTTGGGGTCCTCCCCGGATCCGGGGAACTGTGCTAGAATCTTGAACCAAAGTTTTACGGGCCCATAGCTCAGTTGGTTAGAGCAGGTGACTCATAATCACTTGGTCCCTGGTTCAAGTCCAGGTGGGCCCAAAGTCGTTCGCTGAAAAAGGCGCATCTGCGGCGTTGCCGGCGCGCTCACGTAGCTACCGCTACGCATCGCGCACCGGCGCCTTGCATCTGCACCTTTTTGAGCGAACGACTGTGATCAAAAAAAATGACAGTTTGGGCAATTAGCTCAGTTGGTTAGAGCACATCGTTCACATCGATGGGGTCAGAGGTTCGAGTCCTCTATTGCCCACCATTAGGATCCATATGGCACACACGCTGACCGATCAAATCAAGGTTCTCATCGAGCTCCAGAAGATCGACGGCCGGATCTTCGAGCTGCGGCGCTCGTTGGAAGCTTTTCCCGCCAGGAAAAAGACGATCGAAACCAAGCTCGCCGCCGCCAAAACCCGCTTCGCGGCCGCCGAAGAAAACGTCAAAAAGCTCCAGGTGAAGCAAAAAGAACTCGAGAACGACGCGCTCGCCAAAGAGAACCAGGGCAAGAAGTACCAGCAGCAGCAGGCGTCCGTGAAGACCAATCAGGAATACGCGGCCCTCACCAAAGAGATCCAGAACGCCGCCGCCGACAAGTCGCTCATCGAAGATCAGATCCTCAAGCTCATGGACGAGATTGAAGGGCAAAAAAAATTCATCCAGGACGAGAAAAAAGTTCTCGCCGATTCCGAAGCCGCCGTGAAGCAGGAGCTCGAAACGATCGCCCGCGAAACCGCCGCGATCACGCAGCAGGTCGATGCCTTGAACGCGGAACGCAAGCAGCACACGCCCCAGGTGGCGCCGGACACGCTGGCTCAGTACGACCGGATTCTCGCCAAGCGCGACGGCAAGGCGTTGGCCGCCCTGAACGGCGAGTCCTGCAGCGGTTGCGGGTTGGCGTTTCCTCCCCAGACGGTCAACGAGATCAAGATGAAAGAGTCGATGATCTTTTGCGAGTCCTGCAGCCGTATCGTCTATGACGCATAAGGAACTTCATATCTTTGTCGACGGGGCATCCCGCGGCAACCCCGGACCCGCATCCGTCGGCGTCCTCATCCTCGATCCTTCCGGCGAGACCGTCAAAACGATTTCCGAATACATCGGCACCGCGACCAACAACATCGCCGAATACTTCGCCCTGATCTACGCCCTGCAGGAAGCGATCGCCCTCGGAGCGAAGAAAGTCGCGGTCAAGACCGACAGTCAGCTCATGGCGCGCCAGTTCAGCGGGGAGTACGAGACCCGCGAGCCGCATGTGAAGCTGCTCTACAAGATCGTGAAGCGGCTGGCGACGTATTTTGAGCGCTGCACGGTGACGCATATCCCCCGGGAAGAGAACCGGGAGGCGGATCGGCTGGCCGGCAAGGCCGTCGAGGCCGTCCAGTAGTTTTTTGATAGAACTGTCAAAAACTGCTCAATCCTGTTACCTTGAAAAGCCCTTGTGGCTCGGGTATACTGGCCCAGTCCCCAGTTATTTATAGAGTTCAACGTCTCCAGTTTTTCGGGTTCGATTTTATTCATTATCATTCGGAATTTTTAAGGACAATTTTATGAAGCGCAAGACCGCCGCGAGCAAATCCGCCTCCAAAGCCGATCAAAAAGAGTACCATGTGTTCAATTACATGGAAGAGCTCGTGAACATCACGCTCAAGGGTCTCATCTCGCAGCTTCCCGACAAGACCCGTCCGTCCGGCCGCGAAGAAGTCGACATCCGTGCTTTGGCGCTCAACCGCCTGTGGCCGATGTACGTCACGACCGAGAAGGGCAAGAAGTTCGTCCAGCGCGATGTCGTGACCGACAAGATCGACCGCGACGTGACCCGCGAACTCCGGGCCGCGCTTGAGATCGTGTCGAAACACCCGGCGCCGAAGACCTCGACTCCCGTTTCCGCTTAAGCAAATCCCTTTCGCTTGAACTATAATGGGCCGCATGAAAATGCGGCCCATTTTGCGTTTGATCACCGGCGCTGCCGGTACGGGAAAAACCTCCCGCTGCATCGAACTGTTCCGGGACCGCATCCTCGCTTCCGGCGGCTCCGGCCTCGATTCCGCGTCCTACTTCATCCTTCCCAATAAAGAGCATACCGACCGCATCCACGACGTGCTGACCCGCGACCCCCGCGTCGGCGGACTCGTTCAGCATCATCTGCTGCCCATCGGCGACTTCGTCCGCTTCAAATGCTGGACGGGCCGCGACCGCGTCGTGACCCAGTTTGAACGCCGCTGGTTTGCCCGGCGTGTGCTCGACGCCGGTGCCTGGACCTGGATGGCGCAGAGCGCCGGAACAGCCGGTATGGCCGACTGCATGGCCAATTGGATTCGCGCGATGAAAACCGCCGGCGCGGACGCGGCGGGGTTCGAGCGGGCCGCGCGCGGGCCGTTGGCGGCGGCCGGAGATCCGGACAAGCTCCGCGACCTGACGGCGTTTTACCGCGATTACGAGAATCTGGTCCGCGCCGAAGGATGGCAGGACCCGGAGGACGCGGTCGCCGCTTACGCGCGCGCGACGGCGGAACGTCCCGAGGCGGCGCCCGCCGAGATGGACCTCGTCGTCCTGGACGGGTTCTTCAGTTTGACGCATCAACAGCTCGTTTTTCTGGAAGCGGCGGCGCGGCGGTCGGCCGAGACGGTGGTCA
Source organism: uncultured Planctomycetia bacterium (assembly GCA_964430735.1). Taxonomy (GTDB): domain Bacteria; phylum Omnitrophota; class Gorgyraeia; order 2-02-FULL-51-18; family JAGOUK01; genus JAGOUK01. The sequence goes on from CAYSFB010000004.1 coordinate 142,894, forward strand.
CGCTCACGCTGCCGGAAGCGGCGGAGGAGGGCGTCCGGGCGGAGGCCTTTTTGTACCCGCTGCGGTTACGGCGGAAGCTGCTCGGAATGGGCTTCGTCGAGGAGCGGATCGCGGATGCGCCGCGCCGGTTCAAGAGCGCCGGGTTGGCGGCGTTGGAGCGGAGTTTGCCGGCGCCGGCTGCGGAGACGGACGCGTCGGGGGTGCGGCGCATCGAGGCGGCGGGCCGGCGGCAGGAGGTCGAAGCGATCGGCCGCGCGATGGCGGCGCAGGTGCGCAGCGGCCGCTGCCATTGGAGCGATCAGATGGCCGTTTTTCGCGGCGTGCTCGCGTATCGGCCGTACCTCGAAGAAGTTTTTGGCGCGCTGGAAATTCCGTACGAACTGCACGAGCGCCGCCGGCTGTCGGAGCATCCTTCGGTCCGGCGGATGATCGAGTGGCTGGAGCTCACGGAGCCCGCGGAGGCGGCGGAGGGCGCTCCGGCGGTGATCCGGGTACATCGCTGGGCGATGTGGATGGACGCGCCGGAGGTTCAGCGCGAGCTGGACGCGCTGCCGTCGCGGCTGGTGTGGGAGCAGATTCCTGAGGCGGTTTCCGGGTCCTCGACGGACTGGGAGCGGGAGCGCGGACGGATGAAGCGCTTTTTGGAGCTGGACGATGCGCGCGGACTCAAGACTTTTCTGGAGGAGCTGTTCCGGGATTGTGCGGGGGAACAGGCTCTGCCCGAGACCCGGCGCGCGGCGGATTTGACGCGCGAGCTCATCGAGCGGCAGGCGGTGCGGCCGATCGCCGGCCGCGAGGGCGTGCGCGCGGCCGTCGAGCGGTTCCGAGGGGATTTGAAGTCGGGGTTGTACTCGTTTTCGGACCGGCGCAAGAACTGCGTTCAGATTTATGACACGGCGCTGGCGCTTCCCAAGGAATACCGGATCGTGTACGTCGGCGGGCTGAACCACGGGGAATTTCCGGCCGCGCATCGGGAGGATCCGATTCTGGCCGACGCGGAGAGGCGGATTCTCGCGGCCGAAGGGTACGAGCTGGACACGGCCGAGGACCGCCGGAAGGGCGAGGCGTTTTTTTTCTATATGGCCGCGACGCGCGCATCGGAAGAGCTGGTGCTGTCGCGGTTCGCGGCGGATGACGAGGGCCGCTCGACGGCGGAGTCGGCCTGGTGGCGCGCGGCGGCCGACGTTTTTGGCGGGACGCTGTCGACCGAGCGCCTGGAATCCGACGCGCTCCTTCCTCCCGCGCCGCAGCTGCGGCTCCCCAAAGACCTCATCAAAAAATCCGGTCAGGCGCTTGCGCCGGGATCGCCGGACGCCGCGTGGGCGCCCGCGCTCGGCGCGGCCTGGGACCGGCTCGACGCCGTCGACCGGCGTTTGGCCGGCTTCGGCGGAACGGCCGAAGACTTCGGCGGCCGATGCGCGCAATTCCGGAGGCCGGCGGCGGTGAATCCGGAGCTGCTGGGTCCGGCGGCTTTTCAACGCCGCAAGCCCTGGAGCGCGACCGAGGCGCAGTCGATCCGTCAATGCCGGTTCAAATATTTTGCGCAGTACGGCATCGGCATCAAGCCGCCGGTCGAAACGACGCCGGTGATGCGCGAAGGCGAAATCTGGCACAAAGCGCTCGAGATTCTGATGCGCCAGGTCTTCGGCGGCGGCAAAGGCGGGCCGCGGCCGGTGCGGGAAGCCGTGTTCCGGGCGGCTCCGGCGGCCCTTGAGCAGGCGCTGCGAGAACATCCGCCGGTTCCGGAGCGGTTCTATTCACGGACGGCCCGCCTGGAGCGGATCCGCCGCCGGTGGCCCCGGGTCGTCGAAGCCGAATGGGACAATCTCGCGGCCACGCGGTCTCTCGCCCCGGCTCATTTTGAAGCGGGATTTGGTCTCGTCGAAAATGGCGTGCCGTCGGACCGGCCCGCGTTTGCGGTGACGGCCGGGAGCGAGCGGCTGGAATTCCAGGGCAAAATCGACCGGATCGACGCGGACCCGGCGTCGGGGCGCGCGCTGGCCGTCGATTACAAAAGCGGCAAGGGCTTTGCGCCCGCCGAGCTCAAAAAAGGGATGCGCTTCCAGGCCGTCCTTTACGCCCTCGCGCTGGAAAAAGTGTGGGGGTATCAGCCGGTGGGAACGGAGTATGTGTCGCTCAAGAGCTTCAAGCGCGGCGGCCTGTTGCGCGAGGATTATTTTTTGGAAGAGCGGCCGAAGAGCCGTTTGAAAAACCTCATGGATGCCGCGACCTTTGACGCGTTCATTGCCGGCGAATTAGCCGCGCTGGCCGGGGACTGGGGCGCGTACAAGTCCGGCGATATCGCGGCCGACTCCAAGAGTTGTCAAAACTGCGACTTTTATCCGATGTGCCGTTATGAAAAACGACGCGACAAAAAATAATCCTTCCGCCTCTCCCGAGCTGTCCGCGGCGCAGGCGCAGGCGGTTCATTGCGCCGCAGCCGACGTGTGTGTGTCGGCGGCTGCCGGTTCGGGGAAGACCCGCGTACTGGTCGAGCGTTTCGCGCGGCTCGTGCTCGAGCACGGTATCGCGCCCGGCCGCATCATCGCGATCACCTACACCCAAAAAGCCGCCGATGAGCTGCGCGAACGCATCGAACGGCGGCTGATCGCTGCCGGCCGCGATCTGAACGAACATCGCGAGCCGGCGATCGGCACCATCCACGGTTTTTGTCTCCGGCTTTTGCAGGAGAACGCCGTCGACGCAGGGCTTGACCCGGCATTCCGCGTCCTGCAAGGGGACTTGTACGAAGCGGTTGTCGAAGAGGCGATCGAAGAGACTCTGGACGAAGCGATGCGGGGCGACCCGGCGCGGTTCGCCCCGATGCTCGAATATTCGGACCCGTCCGCGCTCAAGTCGGCGTTGCTTCAGGGGTATGAACGCGCGCGGACGCTCGGTCGGCGCCCGGAACCGCATCCGGCGCCGGACCCGGCCGGGTTGAGCGCGCGTATCCGCCACTGGGCCGCGGACGTGAACGCGTGGAAAAAGGAATTGCCGGAAAAGCAGTCGGACCGGATCGGCGGCGCGGCGGACGCGCTGCTGGCGGAGGGCGCGGACCCGGAGGCGCTTTTGACCGCGCTGCTGGAAATCGGAGAACCGCTGCGGCTGATCCGGAGGACCAAGGCGCTCGAAGAGACCGCGACCGCATTTCTCGAAACGCTCGAGACGCTGACGGCGGAGACCGCGGACGCGGCCGCCGCGCCGTACAATGCCCGGTTCGCCGAACTCCTGGAACGGCTTGCGGCTGCGGTCGCGATTCGCAAGCGGATCGGCTCATGGGTCGATCTGCACGACCTCATGGACCGGGTGATCGAATTGTTGGACCGGCCGGCGTTTCAGGCCCGGATCCGGACGGAATACGCGGCCCTGTTGGTCGACGAGTACCAGGACGTGAACGCGCTCCAGGCGAAGTTGCTGGACCGGCTCGGGCGGGGACTTGAAACGTTCGTCGTGGGCGACGCGCGGCAGGCCATTTATGGCTTCAGGCATTCGGAGAGCGCATTTTTCATCGAGCGGTTCGCGCGCGCCGCCCGGTCCGGCGCGGCCGTTGAGATTCCGGAAAACTTCAGGTCGCGGCCGGAAGTGGTCGGGTGGATCAACCAGGTGTTCGCGCGCCGCAGCCACGCGGGCGGCCTGTACGGGGATTTGCAGGCGCGCCGGGCTTCCGCCGGTTCCGGCCCAGCAGTGGAGTGCCTGTGGACCGCTCCTCCCGAAGGCGAAAAGCTCAAGGCCGACGCATTGCGGCAGCTGGATGCCGCTCAAGCCGCGGCCGCGATCCTGCGCTTCACGGCCGGCGGCTCCGTCCGGTTCGGGGATATCGCGGTGCTGTTGAGCCGGATGACGGCGCTACCGGCCTACGAAGACGCGTTTCGCCGGGCCGGGATCCGGTACCACGTGATGCGCGGCCGGGGGTTTTACGAAAAGAACGAGATCGTGGATCTGGTGAACCTGTTCCGCGCGGTGAGGGATCCGGAGGAGCCGCTGTATCTGGCGGCGCTCTTGCGTTCGCCCTTCGCGGGATTGCGCGACGAGGATATCTGGAAGATTTTTAAAAACGACCGCGCGGACGCGCGTCCGGCGGCCTACGAAGACTTCGTCCGCTGGTTCGCGCCGCTTGCCGCGCTCCGGCGTGAACTGACGCTGAGTCAGATTCTGGAGCGCGCGCTCGCCGGAAGCGCGTTTGAAGCCGTCACCCTCGCGCAGCCCGACGGTTTGCGCCGGTTCGCGAACATCCGCAAGTTCAAAGACGTGCTGCGCGAATTCGAAGGATTATACGGATCGAACCTGGACGCGTTTGTCGCAAGGCTCGAGGAACGCATGGACGGCGAGGCGGAGGAGCGGGAGACCGAAGCAGCCGTCGCTTCGGAGCGCGGCGACGCGGTGCGCATCCTTACGGTGCACGCGTCGAAGGGATTGGAATTTCCGGTGGTGATCGCGGCGGATTTGTCCGGGACCGCGCCCAAGTCGAGGTCCGCCGGCGCGTTCGTCGTGGATGACGACGCCCGGATCCTTTCGAACCCGCCCGCACCGGACGAAGACGGGGAACGGATTCCGTCGGCGGCGTTTCTCGCGTATCAGGAGACGCGGGCGGAGAAGGAAGGCGCGGAATCGCTGCGGCTGTTCTATGTGGCGGCCACGCGCGCGCGGGAACGGCTCGTTCTCTGCGGCTCCCTGCCGGATACAGCCGCCGGCTCGCGTAAGAAAAAATCCGCCGTCAGCTGGACGGACATCGTACTCGAAGCGTTTCCGGAATCGGTCGCCGCCGTTCCGGCGGGATTTGCCGTCGCGCCGGGTTCTGCCCCGGCCTCGGAATCAACGCTTCCGGTGTCGACTGCCGACGGGCTCTGGGAACAGCTGCAGGACCGGTCCCGGCCGTACCGGCAGAGCGTCGATGTGACAGTTTCGGATTTGTCGGGAGCGGCGCAGGAAGCGGACGATATTCCCGACGCCGAACGGAGGACGGTGATGGCGGACGGGACGGAATCCGAAGCGACGCTGCTCGGGGCTTCGAACGCAGGAAGGCTTTTTCACGAAATGATCCAGCATGCGGTTTTTTCGCGGGACCCAAAGGAAGAGCAGGCCCGCCTCATGAGCGACTTCGGCCACCGGATGGACGCTGCGGCGCGGCCGGACTTCGAGCAGGGAATTCAGCGCTTTTTATCGTCCCGTCTCGCGGAGGATTTGCGCGCGTCGGAGCGCGCGGGGCGTCCGATTTACCGGGAATTGCCGTTTTTTTATCGGGTTCGAGGGGAAAGCGGCGAGCGGGATCCGGGGTCGATCAAGGGGCAGGTGGATCTTTTGTTCGAGGCGCCCGACGGCAAATGGACGCTGGTGGATTACAAGACGACGGTCGCCGAAAAGTGGGAACACCATGATCAGGCGCGCATCTACGCTTTTTGTCTCAAGCAACTGCTTCGGGGGAGACCTCACCGGGCGGCATTGTATTACTCACGAGACGGATCGATGGTGCCGGTGGATTTGAAGGCGCTGGAATCTGAAGATTTTAAGCTGGAATTGAGGGAGCGGTTCGAGGCGCTTAAAACGTACTAGAGGAGGGAGTCGAACCCTCAACCCCTTGCGGGGAGTGGATTTTGAGACCACCGCGTATGCCAATTCCGCCACTCTAGCAAAAGAAAAATGGTGGAGCTAATCGGGGTCGAACCGATGACCTCTTGCATGCCATGCAAGCGCTCTACCAACTGAGCTATAGCCCCTGAAAAAACGGACCTAACTATAACACCCGCTTCAAATTCCTGTCAACGACCGCTCTGCGTCCTGCGGCGAAAAGAACGTTGAAATAATTGTTAATCGTTAATTGCCAATGAATAGGATTTGCTATATTATTCCGCCCGGCGCTTATTGAACCCTGCGCAGTCCCGGGGCATACTTCGTGCCAGTATATTTTTTGTCCTCTCTATAAAGTATTCATAGGGGAATCACGCCAAGATGCTCTTTTGGGCTCTCTTGCAGTCCACAAGTCTGCTCCGTACTTTAAAACTTCGGATAAGTCGTGCGCGCCGCCGCCGCGTGCCGCTGCGCGCCCTTGCGCTGGTCCTCGTCCTCGCGCTCGGGTTTGAGGAATGCGCACAAGCGGCTCCGGCGGTGCTTGCGGCCGCTGCGCTCCGTCCGGCCCCGCTTCCCGATTACGGTCTTCCGGCGTCCGTCGCAACGGTCGACGACGCGTTTCGGTCGACGGATCCGGATGCGCCCAAAATCCTCCTGGTCCGTGACGCCCACGCCAACCCCTCCGGACAATTCAATCTGGCGCGCACGCTCGACGCGGTGCTCGAGCGCGAAAATATTTCTGTCGTTTACACCGAAGGCGCCGACCGCGACGTCTCGCTTCTGTACCTGCGCGATCTGGCCGACCCGTCGGCGCTTGCCCGTGTGGCGAGGGAGTATGTGCATCGGGGCGGGATCAAGGGCAGCGAATATCTGGAGTTGACCGGGTCCCGGCGTTTTACGATCCGCGGCGTGGAAGAGGAGCGATTGTACGGAAAGGCGTTGGATGTGTACCGCGGAGTGAGCGCCGCGCGCTCGGACGTCGGGCGGTTCTTGGCCGAATTGCGCGTGACGGCCGAATTCGTTGAGGATAAAACGCTTCCGGCCGATTTGATCGCCGCGCTCCGGCTGCGCCGGGCGCTGCGGGAAAAGCGGATCGGGTGGTCGGAATATCTGGACCGGATGGTCGCGCTCAGTCTGAAGCTCGGGCTGACGCTCTCGAATCTGCCGGACCTCGAGGCGCTCCGCGCGTTGAGGGCGCGGGAGCAGGAGTTGGACGCCGAGGCGGCCGGCCGCGAATGGGATTCCGCGCTCGCCCGCGGCGTCGATCCGGAAAAGGGGTCCGAAGAATTTCCGCACTTGCGTCGGTACGCGGCTTATAAAAAAATTCTGTCGAACACCCGGTTCCGGCGCCTGACGGCCGATCAAGAAGCGCTGGAACAGGCTGTGTACGGCGCTCTCGCCGGAAGTGCCGACGAGCTTCAATCGGTCCGCATCGCGCTGGCGATTGAGACGCTCGGTGCGATCGCGGCCATGGAGGCGACTCCGGACCAGATCCGCCGTTACCGTTCCGACGCCGAGGCCCACGACCCGGTCCGCATCGCCGCCTGGTTGAACCGGCGGTTGATGCAGTTGGGAACGGGGCATGAGCGGGCGCTTTTTATGGACGAGGCTTCGACCCGGATCTTGCGGCAGGCGGCCGGTTTTTATCTCACCGCGGATGCGCGCGACCGCGTCTTTGTCCGCCGCACGCTCCGCCGCATGCAGAGAGACGGGCTCCGGACATCCGTTCTCATCACCGGCGGCTATCACACGGACCATCTCAAGGCCCTTCTCCGGCATCAGAACATTTCGTACGCAGTGATCACTCCCCAGGTGATCCATGAAACGGACAAGCGGGGGTACGAACGCCTGCTGCTGGGCTCCGACCGCTCCACCCTCATCCCGCGTTATCACGACAGCCTTCCGGCCGCCGCCCGGCTCCCTCTGATCCGGTCGCTCGGGCTGGACCCGGCGGGTGTCGATGCGGCGCGTCTCGCCCAATCATCCGCCGACCGCACGCCGCCGATCGGGACGGTCCGGGAAGGGCTCAACGGTCTGATGCTCGCCGTGAACATTCTCGACCTCGGCATCGAATACCGCTCGAACCAGCCGCTTGTGAACCGGAATGGTCTGAAAAAACTCAAGGAGCTCATTCCGACCCTGGCGGACATGGGCATCCGCGAGATTTATGTGTACGGTCTGGCCGAAACGAGCGTGTTGTCCAAACACATCCACCAGGTGCCGACCACCGCGCAATACTTTTTCCACGAAGGCAGCGCCTCGGTGACGGTGGCCCATTACCCGACGCGGAGCGAGAAGCTGGGCGAGGTGACGCTGCGGGATTCGTGGGGGAATATTTTTTCGATCAATGATATGCGCCGGATCAACCCCATCCTTTCGGAAGGGGATGCGGAGCAGGACTTGCTCGACGTGACGGCTGCGGCGCAGGCCGCCGGGATCACCGTCGTCGCCGACATGATCAGCTGGCTTTCGCCCGGTGCGATCAACAGCTCGAATTACCGGCAGATGTTTTACCGGGAGATCCCGGCCGCCGACAACGAGCGCTTCCGGCAGGTGTCCGATGCCGAAAAGAACGCGTGGATCGAGCGGAACATTCTGAGCAAGGATTTGAGGGGGTCGTTTGCGGTCCGCGTGACGGAAGGCGGCGTCGAGCGCATTGTGCTCGTGAAGCATCTCGCGTTTCACGGGTCCCACAGCGCCGACCAGGCGATTCCGAATCCGCTGCATCCCGCCACGCTGCAGTACTACCTCGACTCCGTCAAAAAGCAGATTGACCGCGGCATGAGCGGTCTGCGGGTCGACCTGGGCCACCTTCTGCTCAAGCGCAACATCCGGGGTTACTTCGACGAGATCCGGCACAACGCGGAGGCGTCCGGATCGACCATGGAGGAGTGGCTCCGGAACAGCGGCATGGACATCCGTCCCGGCGAAAATTACGAGGCCTGGTGGAGCCGCCAGCCGGAGCCGTGGAGGCAGATCGTCGACGAAGCCAGTTATTACGCGCTCGAAAAAAACCGGAGCATTCACTTTTATCTGGAGACGTACAACCCGGTCGAGCAGCACGAGTTGTTCAACCTGGGTGTCGACGGCGCTTACCTCGGAAAGATGTTCGAAGCGAACTACCGCGTCGCCGGCGGAGGATCGCCGCGGGCTTTTGACGACGCGGTGAACGCCGCGCTCTACACCCGGCCGCGGTCGCTGATCTACATGACGAACTTCGACCAGATCTCGGAAGAGGCGATGGGCGGTTCCGGCCGCGCCGCGGGGATGCTCCTGGCGATTCTGGCCCACGTCGGTTCACCCGCGATTGTCGACTTGAGAGACTTCATGTTCCACCGGGGCCATGTCGCCAAAATCGTCGGCGGCACCCCCGACGCCAAAGATCCCCACACCCATCCGTTTCCCACTCACGAGCAGCTCTTGCGCCGGAAGGACTTCGAGGGGATCAAGGCCGAGATCCGGAAGAGCCCTTGGCGCACGATTCTTCGGGACTTTTTGAACGCGGTTCCCGGCGACGGGGAAAAGTACGTCACCATCCTCAACAACTCAAACCGCGAGCGGTACTTCACGATCGGCTGGCGGGCTCAGAACGACCGTTGGGCGATCGCGGTGCTGGACTTCAAGCCGCAGTATGGACGTGATCCGGGGGTGACCGTTCAGCTTCCCAAGAGCGATGATCAAACCGGCTTCGACGTTCTGAATTACCGTCCCGTGGAGCTCTCAGGCGCCGAATGCCGAATTTCTAGGTGGGAACCGGGACATCCGGGTTCCCCGGCTGTCGTCGAAGTCCGGTTCAAGCCCGAAGATGAAATCAAGCCGTACCGATTTATCACCCTGACTCCGATTCATCCCGTGGCCGCCCCGCGCAGGGACGCCAAACCCTCGCTCGAGAACGCGCTGCGTCAGAATTACATCAAGGGCCGCGTACTGGAGCTGACGCATATCGTCCGCGACGCGGAATTCAAATCGATCCGCCAAAGCGCGGTATTCTTTTCCCTCCTGGACGACGACTACTTTGTAAGGGCATTTGCGGGCAATCTGCTGGCCGGCCGCGCGCGTCAGGGGTGGGTCGAAGCCGATCCGACCAAACTGCTCGCTCATCTGCGCGATCCGCTCAAGCCTCTCAAGGAACTCCGGACGCCGCGGATTCCGGGCCGTCAGGACTTCGATCCGATCCGCGCCCGCCGCAACAGCCGTTACGTCATGCTGTGGGTGCTGGCCAGAATCCTGCAGCCGGACGCCGAAGCCGTGGCCGCCACGATGGGCCGGGACTTGAAGCCGTACCAGGAGCGTGTCCGCCGGGTTCTGGATCTGCAGCTCCGGCGCGAAGCCGAGTCCTGGGGGCCGGGACATGAGGCGCGGCTGCGCGCGCTGGTCGACAAACACGACGCGGACCTGGTGCTGGGCGCTCGGCCCGTACTGCCCCCGTTGGAAGTGATGCGGCTGGTGATGCTGAGGGCGCAAAAGGTCGAAGGGTCTTTGCCGGCCGGACAGCGCGACAATTTTTATTGGGTCAAGCTTGCGGTCGAGCGTGCGTATCCGCAGCGGGAGGACGACCCCGTTTCCGATATTCTTTATGCTTCGACCGCGGATCCTGGCTCTTCCGGCGCGCGGCTGGCGGACGATCTTAAGGAGAGAGTGGAGCGGATTTTCATGGCGCGGTTGAACCGCGAGTCCGCGATCCGGGCGGCCTGGATCCGGGCAGTGCTTTCTTTGAACCCCGCGGTGCTCTGGTTCGTTGGCGGCGTTTCGGTGACCACGATGCAGGATTACCGGGTGGTCGGAGCGTCGATCTGGGCCGTAGTTTACGGGATCTATCGAGCGAGCTTGAACCGTATCATCGAAGATCCTGTTTTTCATGCGCGTTATCTGGTGTCGCATCCCACGGGCGGACAAGACCTGCTTCCGGAGGTGGTCAAGATCCTGGACGGCGCGCGGCTCAGTGCTTTGGATAATTTTGAATCCTTTTATCAAAAGCTTCGGGCATTGCCCCAGGACGCCACGGCGGAGCAGCTGACAGACGCGATGGATAAGGCGGCGCGGTGGACACGCGGACTGGACGGCATCTCGCTCACGGACGACCAGCAGAGGTGGATGTTCTTAAAAGCCAAATTTCTCGCCTTGCAGGCGCAACTGATATGGGAAGCGGCGGATTTGTCTTCCGGCGGCTCGGACAAGGCGGATCGACTGGATCGTGCTGCCGAGATGTTCCGGTCGGCTGCCGAGCAGCTCGAAAAACACCGGAACCCACTCTACGCCCGCCTTTTGAACGGGTATCAGGCCGCCGCCAGTCTCGAATCCTTCGTCGCAGGTTACCAGGAGGAGTTGAAGCGGCTCGATGCGGTTGCTGTGACTCCGGAGGCGTTGTCCCGCCGTAGGCTTTTTAACGACTTCGAATCCAAGGGTCGGTGGCAGCGGGAAATGATCGAGGAGGCCGTTTGGGGAGGAATTCCATTCGTTTCCGATCAGCTTATTGTCCGCGATAGGATCGCCCGGCGCTTGCATACCGCATTCGAGACGCACCACGCTCTTAAGGCCGAATGGATTCCCAAAGCCAGAGCAGCCGTCGGGCTTCCGCCGTCCGGTCCGGATCGGATCGTCGATCTTTTGGGAGGGCGACCTGTCAGCCGCAGTATTTCGCGGGAGATGGAAGGTGCCGACCTGGTGTTTTCGTATTTCCGCAGCATGATGCGGAAAGAGCTCGTAAGCAAAGACATCCGCGATATGAAGCGTGTCCTCATCATCGGCGCGTCCCGTCGCGAGGTGATCGATTGGATCAATGCCACGCCGGACACCACCCGGATCACAGCGGTGAACATCGACGGCCGCATGCTCGAAGAAATCGAAAGGCATTTTGTCGAGCATCAGCCCGACGCGCTCAACCGGATCGAGATGTTTCGGGCAGACGCCACGCAGCTCGACCCCGCGTATTTCCCGGACGAAACCTACGATTTCATTTACGAGTGGTCGGTCGACCGCAGCGCCTTCCGGGAGCAGTCGGTGGCCGACCGGGTGTTACCGGCCATCCATCGGGAAGAGACGCGGGTTCTGAAAAAGGGCGGGTATTTATACAAGCTGGTTACGGACGATGATTTGTGGGATTTTGACAACCAGCTCGACCGCATCGGCGGCCATCTGTTCATGAAGCCGGCCGCCGGCGCGCGGCTGGCGGATCGCTCCAGTGTTTTTGAGTTGAATTCCAGGGATACGGGCGAGATCAAGGGTTCGTTCAAGTGGATACAGAAGGCGGACCGGGCGCAGGGGATCATGGAAGACCATTTGGTATTTTTATGGGCCAATGAACCTTCCGGTCCGCCCGCCCGCTCCGCCGTTTACGATATTTTTGTCATTCCCGTGCGGGAGATTGCGCGCTGGAAGAGCATGGACGGGATACGGGGTTCTTATCAGGGTTGGGCAAATCTTTATTTTGACGCCGACAAGCGGTTGGTGCGGAATCGCGAGGATGCCGTTTGGGGAGGCTGGGTGACCAAGCGTTCGCGTCTGCACCGATATCCCTGGATCAACGAATTCCTGGTCCGCCGGTTGACCGTGCTGGCGGGGCGTCAGTTGTCGCCGAACGCTTCGGGAATGGACGACGAAATCGACGGTTTGGACGCATGGCTGGCGTTGACGCCCGAGGAATCCCAAATTCCGATGCGGCTGGACCGGCAGGTGCAGCAAGAACGCACGGTCGCGGCGATTGAGGCCCTCGAGTCCGACGAACGGCAGCTGGAGTCGTACCCCCGGGCCAAAGCGGAGGCGATTTTCCGAGAGTTGCTGCGTCAGGTGATCCATTCCGGATCTTATGCCGGTCCCGCTCACGGGATCCCCGCTGCGGACGTTCAAAAAATATCGGAGAATTTGAACGCCGGCGCTTCCATTCAGTCATTTTCCGAAGATCTGCTGAACGATCCGGGACTTTCCGTTCAGAGTCGCAACTTGTTCGCGGGCTATCTGATGCAATTCCGGCCGAGGGGGAAAAATCCTCTGGCGTTTGACGCCGGAAGGCCCCTGTTCCGGTACTACCTCGGGATCGAACCGGCGGCTCCTGACGTTTTTAAAGGGGTTTACCGGTATGTCCGAGTGATCGGCGCGGGAGCGGAAGGGGTGGTGTTTGAGGTCGCGGACACGCGGTCGGGCCGGACTCTTGCGCTCAAGGTGCTTGCCGGCGGGGGCGCGGGACAGGCGGAGACGTTCGCCCGGGCGCTGTCGGGATATTCCGGCGTCGCCGAGATCGTCGAGTATGGGAGCGCCGGCAGATTTGATTACATTGTCCAGGAACTTTTGGACGGAGCCGAGATGAGCCACCGCAGCTTTTTGAGCGACCTCGACCGGCTTTATTACAGTCCGGACGAGCGCTTGCAGGTGCTGCTCCGGCTCATCGAAGGACTTTCTGAGTTGATGGACCGCGGGATCCTGCCCAAAGATTTTCAATTCATGAGCAAGGCTTCCGCGGGGAGCGCCGACATCAAGTTTTTTGACAGCGGCCAATGGATGTTTTTTGGAAGCCCGCAAAGCATCCGCGATTTTGGCGACGACGATCTGGAGGTCTTCACCGCCTCGTTCACACGCTTTTTTGCCCACCTGCTGCGTTCATCCTCGCGCGATCTCATGGTTGGCCGCTCGCAGGATTCGGAAGCCCTGCGCGCTCTGGTCCTGGAATCGGACCGGATCGAGGCAAAAATAAAACCGGATGCTCCGTACGACTTCGTTCCTTACATCCGGATGGTCCGCGCGGCCGCGCAGATGACTTTGCAGAATCAGGCGGCGGAAGCTGACTTTGAAAAAGCTTACCGTAGCTTGGGGATGTACGAACAGATGCGTCTGGACCAATTCGCCGGCCGCATGTCCGACATCACCGCCGTGTTTAAAAACGTGCGCCTCTACAAGTCGGCGCGTCTCCGCACCGTTTTGGGCGCGCGGCTGGCGCAAGCGGAGGACTTCGGCATATCGGACGAGCGGTTGAGGCCATTTTTGGCGGCGGTGGCGAGGGCGAAACGTGCCGTGTTGTCGCAGGGTGCAAAAAAGTTCGTGCTCGCGGACGATGAGGGACGGCTCAAGACGATCGTGCTCGGCGCTCAGGCCGTCACGACCGACAGGATTGCGCCGTCCGAACCGGTTGAAGCGGAGTATGTGCCGCGGTTGTCGGGTGAGCAGGCGGTCGAGCGGGATGCGGAGGTCTTCGGTCTTTTGGCGGAGATCGCCGACCGCTGGGGTGTGGATCCGACGAATTTTGAGTTTCGATGGGAAGACGTGGCTTCGGGCGCGGACGCAGCGGCGTTGCCGGCTCTGAAGAAGAGCCTGATCGCGCTTCAGAAAACCGTTCGGAGCAAGGGCTGGGGCGTGTTGCGGATCGCCGGATTCTCGGAGCCGGATCCGATCGCGGGAGCGCCCACGACTGCGTTGTGGAACCGGAAACACCCTGGTTGGATGGATGAGCGTATCCGGGCTTCCAGGGCCCATAACGTCCATCTTGCGTTCGAGCGGGAGGGGGACGAGTCCCTTCCTTATATGAGCGCGATCCTGTTCTCCGGTCTTCTGAGTCATGCGCTTCAGATCCGGGACGCGGCCGAACGCCGGGAGCGTCTCGCTTCGCTGACTCCGATTTTTAGGAGTCTCACCGGATCCATGCTGTCGTTGACCGACGAGGCGGAGCCCGGCTTCACGGTCTATGAGCCCGCCAAGTTGAGCGTCTATCCCGCCATCCAACCGCTCACACTGCGCGGATACCTCGACCTCGTCGTTTATCTCCAGAGTCTCTCCCGCGTGTCCGTTTCCGAATCCGCGTAAATCCGCTTGACCGGTCCTGCCCAGAACAGTAACATATCAAATAATTCGCTTATCAAACTATTAGACAAATGCCAAATTCCTCCAAATCCCTCATCGACTTCAGCCGCCAGGTCACGGAGATCATGCCGTTCCTGCTGCGCGAATTCGTCAAACGCGAGAAAAACGAGCTGGCCACCGGCCGCATCAGCTTCCCGCAGATGGTCGCGCTAGATCTTTTGGCCCAGCGGTCCAAGGTGAAGATGTCCGAGATCGCCCACGCGCTTTCGGTCCAGCTGTCGACCGCGACGCCGCTCGTCGACCGGCTGGTCCGCGAGGGAATGGCCGCCCGCTCCCGCGACGAGAAGGACCGGCGGCTGGTCTGGGTCACGGCCACCGAAAAGGGCCGCAAAGTCGTCGCCAACATCATCCGCGAAAAAGAAGCTAGTATCCGAGCGATTTTTGGCTCCCTCACGGAAGAGGAGCGCTGCCAATACCTTTGTGTTCTTAAAAAAGTCCGCTGCCACCTGATCGGCGAGGAGCCCAAGCAATGCATATAAACTTTTTCACCGCGAAGCGCGTGTCTGCTGCGGCTTTATTGACCGTTTTTGCGACGTCGTTCTGCGCGCCGTCCGCCTCGGCTTTTATCTGGCCGTTCAACGCCAAAAAACAGGAGCCTGCCGCCGCGTCCCAGCCTGAGACGTCCGCCCTGAGTCTCCGCCGCGCGTTCGAGCTCGCGCTCGCCAACGCCGAAGTGATCGCGATCGAGCAGGAGAAACTCAAAGAGGTGGAAGCGCGTTTTTATACGGCGCTGGACGAAGTGACGCCGGACGTCAGCTTCCTGCTTTCTGAATTCTGGCAGGATGCCCCGAAAAAGGGCGAGGAGAGCAGCAGTTCTTCCTCCGACGGCGCCAGCAGCAACCTGTCCCGCCGCACCAAACCCGAGGGCAAGTTCACGTTCAATCAATCGCTCTTCAAGGGCTTTAAAGAAATCGCCGCGATCAACGCTTCGGGCGCGGACAAGAAACGTCAGGCCGCGCTGCTGCGCAAGGCCAAGCTCCTGCTGTTCGTCGAAGTGTCCGACGCGTTCTACAACCTGCAGGAAGCGCGCCAGAATCTCCTGATCCTTGAAGAAATGCGCAGCACCCTCAACCGCCGCGTGAAGGACCTGGACGAGCGTGTGAAGCTCGGCCGCTCGCGCCAGAGCGAAGCGGAGACTTCCAAGGCCGACCTGCGGCTCATCGAAGCCGACGCCGCGGAAGAAAAGCGCCTCGAGAACGTGTCGCGCCAGCTTCTGGAGTTTTACACGGGCCTCGAGCGTATCGACCAGCTGGATACGGAATTTCCGGACCTCAACATCGCGTCCGACCCGGCGGAATACGTCCAGAAGTCGCAGACGCGCGCCGACGTCGTGGCCGCGGAGGAGTTTTTTAAACTCTCGCGCGAGGACGTGACGGCCGCCCGGTCGGAGTTCCTGCCCTCGGCGAGCGTGGGCGGAAACTATTACACGCGCCGTGTGGGCTTCCAGTCCGGCACGGACTGGGACATGACCTGGCAGCTGGACGTTCCCGTATTCGAGGGAACCGGCCCGATCGGCGAGCTCAAGGCCGCCGAGGCCCGCCGCCGCCAGGCGGAGCTCGAGTACCAGCGCACCGAGCGTTACGCCCGGACCGAGATCCGCAACGCGTACGAGGAGCTGACCGCCTGGATCACGCAGGAAAAAGCGCTGCGCGAAGCCCGCGACGCTTCCAAAGAGAATTACCGCATTCAGAACGAAGAGTACGGCCTGAGTCTCGTGAACAACCTGCAGGTGCTCGACGCCTTCCGCCAGTATCAGGAAGTCGCGCTGCGCTGGAGCCGGGCGTACCACGAAGTGAAGCGGAAATATTGGGAATTCCGCGCGGCCCAAGGCGAATCCATCCTTCAGTAAAAAACTTTTTCACCAACCACGGACGGCATTCATGACACTTTCTGACATTTCGATCAAAAATCCCGTGTTCGCCTGGATGCTCATGGCGGCGCTCATCCTCTTCGGATGGATCTCGTACAAGGAGCTGGGCGTTTCTGAAATGCCGGACGTGGACTTTCCGGTCATCGCGGTCAGTCTCAAGTGGGAGGGCGCCGCGCCGGAAGTCATGGAATCGGACGTCGTCGACGTCGTCGAAGATGCGATCATGAGCGTGCAGGGCGTCCGCGAGATCTCGTCCACGACCCGCCAGGGCACGGCGGACGTCTCCATCGAATTCGAACTTACGCGCGACATCGACGTCGCGCTCCAGGAAGTCCAGTCCAAGATCGCCCAGGCGCAGCTGCGCCTTCCGGTCGACATGGACCCGGCCATCATCGCCAAGTTCAATCCGACGGACCAGCCCATCATCTGGCTGGGCCTCGCCGGTTCGCGGCCGAAGCGCGACCTGATGGGCTACGTGCAGGACGTGCTCAAGGATCGGTTCCAGACCATCGACGGCGTTGGCGACATCATGCTCGGCGGGTACGTCGAGCGGAACCTCCGCGTCTGGGTGTCGATGGGCAAACTGGCTGAGTACCAGCTCACCGTCAACGACGTGATGGATGCGGTGCGCTCCGGCCATTCCGAAATGCCCGCCGGCCGCATCGAGACGCCGGAAAAAGAAATGAACATCCGCGCGATGGGCGAGGCGATGACGGTCGAAGACTTCGGCAACATCGTGGTGAGCCGCCGCGGAGGACTCCCGGTTTACAAGCCCATCTACCTCAAGGAAGTGGCGACGATCGAGGACGGCCTCGCGGACCAGCGCACCTTCTCGCGCGTTCAGGGCGAAACGGCCGTCGGTATCGGTATCCGCAAACAGCGCGGCAAGAACGCCGTCGCCGTCGCCGAAGAGGTCAAGAAGCGCCTTGCCGAAGTCCAAAAAGAACTCCCCGAAGGCATGTCGCTCGGCATCAACTTCGATTCCACTCATTTCGCGCAGGAAGCGATCGACGAACTGATCTTCACGCTCATCCTGTCCGCGCTGCTCACGGCGGTTGTCTGCTGGATTTTCCTCGGCTCCTGGAGCTCCACCCTCAACGTCCTGCTTGCGATCCCGACGTCGATCCTCGGCACCTTCCTCGTCTTCAAATTCTTCAACTTCACGCTGAATACCTTCACCGTGCTCGGTCTGTCGCTGGCCATCGGTATCGTCGTCGACGACGCCATCATGGTGCTCGAAAACATCGTGCGCCACCGCGAAATGGGCCATAAGCAGGTCGCGGCCGCGCAGATCGGTGCGCGCCAGATTACGTTCGCGGCCATGGCCACGACGCTCGCCCTCATGGCCATCTTCCTGCCGGTCGCATTCATGAAGGGGATCATCGGCAAATTCTTTTTCCAGTTCGCCGTCGCGATTTCGGCCGCGGTGGGCCTGTCGCTGCTCGAAGCGCTCACACTCACGCCCATGCGCGCGTCGCAATTCCTCAAAGTCGGCGAACGTGCGACCGCCTTCGGCCGTGGCGTGGAAAAAGCTTTTCACAAACTCTCCGAGGGATATCAGCGCTGGCTGGTCGCGGCGCTCGACCGCAAGTGGATCGTGGTCGGCGTCTCGGTTCTGATCTTCGTCGTTTCGCTGATGCTGTTCGGCAAGCTCCGCAAGGAGATGGTGCCGGCTCAGGATCAGAGCATGTTCCTCGCACGCATCACGACGCCGGTCGGCTCGTCGCTGGAGTACACCGACAGCAAATTCAAGATCGCCGAAGAGATCGTGATGAAGACCCCCGAAGTGAACCGTTATTACGCGGCGGTCGGCGGTTTTTCCGGCGGCGAAACGAACGCCGGCATGCTGTTTGTGACGCTCAAGCCCAAGAACGAGCGCCCGGTCCGCGAAGGGAAGAGCCGGCCGCTTTCGCAGCAGGAGCTGATCGACGTGTTCCGCGTCGAGCTCAACAAGATTCCGGACGCCAAGGCCTTCATCCAGGACCTTTCGACGCGCGGATTCACCGCACAGCGCGGATTCCCGATCGAATTCAGCGTCCACGGCCGCAACTGGGAGCAGCTCGGGCAGGCCGCTACGGACTTGATCAAGAAAATGGAAGCCACCGGCCTCATGGTCGACGTCGACACGGATTATCAGCTCGGCGTGACCGAAGTGCGCGTCATGCCGGACCGGCAGAAGGCGCTCGAGCGCGGGGTGGAGATGAGCACGATCGGCGAGGCGATCAACGCGCTGTTCGGCGGCGCCCGCGTCGGCAAGTATTCGCGCGACGGCCGCCGTTATGACGTGCGCGTCCGCCTGCGCCCGGAAGACCGCGTGTCCCCGGACGACATCAAGAAGGTCTATGTTTGGAACAACCGCGGCGAGCTGGTCAAGCTCACCGACGTCGCGTCGATCGAACTCAAGCCCTCGCTGCTCTCGATCACGCGCAAAGGCCGCGAGCGCGCGATCGGCATCTTCGGCAACGTGGCGCCCGGCAAATCCCAGGCCGACGCGCTGGCCGCGGTCGAGAAGCTCGGCAAGGAGATGCCCGAGGGGACGCGCATTGTGTTTTCCGGAAGCGCGACCGTGTTCAAGGAATCGTTCCAGAGTCTTTTCTTCGCGCTGGGCCTCGGCATCATCGTCGCGTACATGATCCTGGCGTCTCAGTTCAACAGCTATGTGCATCCGTTCACGGTGCTCATGGCGCTGCCGTTCTCGATCACCGGGGCGCTCGTGGCGCTGTTCATCATGAACCAGTCGCTCAACCTGTACAGCATGATCGGCATCATCCTGCTCACCGGTATCGTCAAAAAGAACTCGATTCTGCTCGTGGACTTCACGAACCAGAACCGCCGCGAGGGGAAGAGCACCCGCGACGCGCTGCTCACCGCGTGTCCCGCGCGTCTGCGCCCGATCCTCATGACGTCGATCGCCACGATCGCGGCGGCGGTGCCTCCGGCGCTCGCGATGGGCCCCGGCGCCGAGACGCGCGTACCGATGGCGGTCGGCGTGATCGGCGGCGTGCTCGTTTCGACGGTCCTGACGCTCTTCGTCGTGCCCTGTGTCTACCAGATCCTGTCGGGGCTCGAACGCGCAAAGTATTCCGCTTCCGCCTCCGAGTGACTATAATGTCGGGGTGCAGCACCTCGAACCGCTCGCCCATCTGATTCCCGAGATTAAGGAACTCCTCGCCGCGCATGATTTTGCGACGGTGAAGGAGCTCCTGGTCGACCTGCGTCCCGAGGACCTGGCCGAGAGCTGGTCGCGCCTGTCCGAGCACGAAAAAGTCGAGATGTTCCAGCTGCTCGATCCCAAGTCCGCGCTCGTTCTCTTCGAAAGTCTCGACAACCCCGATCAGGCCTTTTTGCTCAAATCGCTCGAGGACGACAGCATCACGCGCATCCTCGAAGGCGTCCCCGTTTCAGACATCGCCAACATCTTCCATACGCTTCCCAAAAAGATCAAAAGCCGGATGATGACGCTGACGCGCCACACCGACGCCGTCCGCCGCATCGAAAAGGCGCTCGAATACAAACCGAACACCGCCGGCGCGCTGATGCACCCCGAATACGTGGCGATCAATCCCAAAATGAGCGCCCGCAACGCGCTGTGGCTGGTCCAGTCGATCACGCATGTCCGTGAGAAGCACCTGCTGCGTTCGCTCTACGTGATCAATTCCAAGGGCAAGCTCATCGGCGGCATCACGCTCGAAGACCTCATCTCGGCGGCGCCGGACATTCTCGTCCAGGACCTCATGTCCTCGATCATTCCCTACAAGCTCACGCCCGACATGGACCAGGAGCACGTTTCGGAGCTTTTTACCCGCTACAACGTCCTGGCCGCGCCCGTCGTGGACGAGCAGGACCAGATCCTCGGCGTCGTGATGATCGACGATATCATCAAGGTCGTTCAGGCCGAGGCCGCCGAGGACATGGCCAAGATGGCCGGTACGCGCGCGGACGAATTCCGCGAACGGTCGATTTTCCGCATCGCATGGATCCGCGCTCCGTGGCTTCTGGCGACGCTGGCCACGCAGCTGGTGGTGTCGCTCGTGATGCGCCACTTCCAATTCGTGCTCCAGGAGGTGATCGCGCTGGCGACCTTTTTACCGCTCGTCGCGGCCATGGGCGGCAACGTCGGCTCCCAATCGGCGATGATCAGCGTGCGCGGGCTGGCGACCGGCCGTTTCCGCGGCAAGGGCAAGCTCCTATCCGTGTTTCATGAGGCGGCGACGGGCTGTGTATTGGGCCTTGGTTACGGCGTGCTGGTCGGCGCCATCGCGTTCGTGATGTACGGCGAGATGTACGGTATAAATTTTGTATTCGTCGTGGGGTTCGCGGTGTTCGTGGCGATGCTGTGGGCGTCGATCGTGGGAGCGGCGGGCCCGCTCGTGTTCGAAAAGTTCGGCGCCGACCCCGCCACCGCGATGGGCCCCATGGTCACGACCACGACCGACCTTTTCAGCATCACGGCGTATTTTTTGCTGGCGATCGCGCTCTTGATGCACACCGCTCCCCACTAAACCGGCCTCCGCATCATCCCGACAGGAAACGACATGAATTCAGCCCAGAACCCGAACGCCTCTTCATCCGCAACCGACGCGCTGTTTCCGTTCGCCGCGTTCGAGCCCAAGTGGCAGAAACGCTGGCTCGACGAAAAGCCCTTCAAGACCGCGAATCCGGCCGCCGGCGCCAAGTCCGGGGCGGCCGACAAAGCCAAAAAGTACTACATCCTCGACATGTTTCCGTACCCGTCCGGCGCCGGCCTGCACGTGGGACACCCGGAAGGGTATACGGCGACCGATATCCTCGCGCGGTACAAGCGGATGCGCGGCTACAGCGTCCTGCACCCGATGGGCTGGGACGCGTTCGGTCTGCCGGCTGAGCAGTACGCCATCCAGACCGGCACACATCCCAAGATCACGACCCAGAACAACATCAACCGTTTCCGCGAGCAGATCCAGCAACTGGGATTCAGCTACGATTGGGACCGCGAAGTGGATACGACGGATCCGGCCTACGTGCGCTGGACGCAGTGGATCTTCCTCCAGCTGTTCAAAAAGGGCCTGGCGTACGAGAGTTCCGCTCCCGTCTGGTGGTGCGAAGCGCTCGGCGCGGTGCTGGCGAACGAAGAGGTGGTCGACGGCAAGAGTGAGCGGGGGAATCATCCCGTCGAGCGGCGGCCCCTGCGCCAATGGATGCTCAAGATCACGGCCTACGCCGACCGGCTGCTCGAAGATCTCGAGTCGGTCGACTGGTCGCCCGCGATCAAGGACATGCAGCGCAATTGGATCGGCAAGTCCGTAGGCGCGGAAGTCGACTTCGCGGTGTTCGGCGGCGGAGCGGCAGGGCAGAAGCTGCGCGTGTTCACGACGCGGCCCGACACGCTGTTCGGCGCGACGTACATGGTGCTGGCGCCCGAGCACGCGCTGGTGGACGGCGTGACGACCGCCGAGCAGAAGGCGGCGGTGGACGCCTATTGTGACCAGGCGTCGAAAAAAAGCGAACTCGAGCGCACCGATCTGGCCAAGGACAAATCCGGCGTCTTCACCGGCGGATATGCGACGAACCCGGTGAACGGCGCGAAGATCCCGATCTGGATCGCCGATTACGTGATGGCCAGCTACGGGACGGGCGCCATCATGGCGGTCCCGGCGCATGACGAACGTGACTTCGAGTTTGCGCAAAAGTTCTCCATCCCCGTGATCCGAGTGGTCGCCGATCCTTCCGGAAAGACGGCGGACGGCGCGGTCTTTTCGGGCGAGGGAACGGCGGTGAACAGCGGCTTTTTGGACGGCCTGGCGACGAAGCAGGCGAAGGACAAAATCATCGGCTGGCTCGAGGAAAAGAAGCTCGGCACGCGCGCCGTGAACTACAAGCTCCGCGACTGGCTCTTTTCGCGCCAGCGCTACTGGGGCGAGCCGATTCCGCTGGTGCATTGCGCCGCCTGCGGTATCGTCCCGCTGCCCGAAAACCAGCTCCCGCTGCTTCTGCCCGACATGAAGGACTTCAAGCCCGCCGGGACGGCCGAGCCGCCGCTGGCCAAGGCGGCCGACTGGGTGAACACGAAATGTCCGGCGTGTTCCGGTCCCGCCAAGCGCGAAACGAACACGATGCCGCAATGGGCCGGCTCCTGCTGGTACTACCTGCGTTACATCGATCCCAAGAATTCCGAGCAATTCGTCGCGCCGGAACTCGAAAAGTTCTGGATGAACGTTGACCTCTATGTCGGCGGCGCGGAACACGCGGTGCTGCATCTTTTGTATTCGCGTTTCTGGCACAAGGTACTGTATGACTTGGGGCATGTTTCGACCAAGGAACCGTTCCAGCGGCTGGTGAACCAGGGGATGATTCTCGGCGAAGACGGCCAGAAGATGTCCAAGTCGCGCGGCAACGTGGTCAACCCCGACGACGTGATCCAGGTGAACGGCGCCGACAGCATGCGCCTCTTCGAGATGTTCATGGGTCCGCTCGAGCAGTCCAAGGCCTGGTCGACGACCGGCGTTCAGGGTGTGTACCGCTTTTTGGGACGGGTCTGGCGCCTTTATATCGGGGAAGACGGCGCGGTCCGGCCGGACCTCAAGGCCGTTCCGATGAACGACAAGCAGAAGAAGCTCGTCCACCAGCTCATCCAGAAGGTGACGCAGGACCTGGACCGCATGCAATTCAACACCGCGATCAGCGCGTTCATGGTTTTTTCAAACGAAATCGCCAAGGAAGAGACCAAGTCGCGCGAAGCGATGGAGATTTTTCTCAAGCTTTTCTCGCCGTTCGCGCCGCACATGGCCGAAGAGCTGTGGGAAAAGCTCGGCCACAAGACGCTCGTGTGCAAAGAAACCTGGCCCGACTTCGACCCGGCCCAGCTCGTCGAGAGCACGGTCGAAATCCCGGTGCAGGTGAACGGCCGGCTCAAGTGCCGGCTCAACGTCCCGGCCGGCATCGCCGAAGCGGACCTGAAGGTTCAGGCCCTGGCCGACCCGGCCGTGGTCCAGGCGCTCGAGGGCAAAACCCCGACCCGCGTCGTCGTCGTCCCCAAGCGGCTGGTCAACATCGTCGTCTAGCGCGTTTTTGGGGCTATGGTAGAATTGAACAAAATTGAAAAACGGGTGATCGTGCTGGTGCTCGCGGCGCTGTTGGCCGTCGTGTTCGTGCGTTGGCGGCAAGCCGAATCGTCCCGGGTCGAACTCAAGGTTGTTTCGGAGGATTCCGTCAGTGTACAACGGTAAGCGCGTCATCGTCCTCGACTTGGAAACGCAAAAAAGCTTCGCCGAAATCGATCGGTCCAAGCTCCACCTGCTCAAGGTCTCGACCTGCGGCATTTACGACTCGTTCGACGAGCAATACCACGCCTACGAGGAGAACGAGCTCCACAAGGTCGAGCAGCGCCTCAAGCAGGCGGACCTCATCGTCGGCTTCAACATCATCGACTTCGACATGCGCGTGCTCGGGCCCTACCTCCTGTGCGATGTCCGGCCCTTCAAAGTCCTCGATCTGATGCAGGAAATCGCCAAAGTCCGCGGCCACCGCGTGAGCCTGCAGTCCGTCGCGCAGGCGACGCTGCACGACTCCAAGAGCGGCTCCGGCTTCGACGCGATCCAGCTGTTCAAGGACGGCCGGATGGACGACCTCAAGAAATACTGCCTCGACGACGTGCGCATCACCAAACAGGTCTTCGATTACGGCCTGAAGCACAAGCACATCCTCTTCTACTCCAATCGCGACTTCATGAACCACCAGGTCGAGCTCGACTGGAGCGGCTGGCTCGAAGCGCCCAAAGAGTCCGAGCAGGTTTTTCCGACGAGTTTGTTCTAAATGAGCGGCCAGTACATGAGGATTTGGCAGACCGTCGACATCGAAGCGGTCAAAAAGCATCTCCTCATCGTCGGCGAGCTCACGGGCGACTGCGCCTCCTGCCGCGAACTCGGCATTCCGTACGCGACGAGCAAAAATTGCCCCCAGTGCGGCACCGACTTCCACTTTGTCGCGGCGCGCTCAGCCGTCGGCTCCGCCAAAACCGCCGGCAGCGTCGTCAAGCGCATCAAAGACAAGCGCCCCGACCTGACCTTCATCGACCATGATGACTACGTTGCACTGACCGGCAAACAATCCGCGAGAGACTTTTTTGGTGTTTGAGCGTGCTTGGCAGGAGAGGACGTCTTCTGCGGACAGAGCCGCTCGCGCGCTGTCTTCGACTAGGCGCGTTCGCTCCTTGCTCCTCGTCGGCGGGGACGCCTCCTCGGAGCAAAAGTCCTACGAAGACGACCTCTCCTGCCAATCATGATCAAGTTCCTCAAACTCACAGGACTTATTTTTATGCTAACTGTGATCACGAACGCAGCTTACGCAAAAGACAATTTGGTTGAGGTTCAGAAGCTTGATCCGACCATCCAAAAAGAAATTAGATATGCGACGGCGGATAATTTTATGAAGGAAGTTTTGTACGAGGATGACCGGTGTTTCTTGCTGCCGGAAGCGGCGGAAATGCTGGTGAGGGCGCACAGGGAGTTGCAGAAGCAGGGGCTCGGGATCAAGGTGTATGACTGCTACAGGCCGCTGGCGGTTCAGAAGAAGATGTTCAAGCGGTTTCCGCAGCCGGGGTATGTCGCCGACCCGGCCAAGGGCTCCAATCATAACCGCGGGGCGGCGATCGACTGCACGATTGTCGACGCGCAGGGAAATGAGCTGAAGATGCCGTCCGAGTACGACGAATTCACCGAGCGGGCGCATCTGGTTTATGCGAACGCGCCGGCGGACCAGATTGCCAACCGCGAGCTCCTGCAAAAAACGATGTTGGCCCAAGGATTCAAGTCGATCTCGATGGAGTGGTGGCATTTTGATCTTCCGGACGCCAAGTCGTATCCGGTCTTCGACATCCCGATCCAAGAGCTGCCTTGAAGCAGTCCGTTTCTTTTAAGGCCAAGGCGGGCAAGGCCGTCATCCGCTACGGCTACTCGACCCGCGCCGCCGGATACCCGGACTTCTACGCCGTTCTCGAAAAAAAGTCGCCTCTCGCCGTTCCGGACCAGACCCATTCCGCCAATATTCACCGGCCCAAGCCGTCCAAATCCCGCGTCACCGTGCCCGATTGCGACGCGCTCGTGACCGACCGGCCCGGTCAGACCCTGACTGTCCGCACCGCCGACTGCCTCCCGATCTTTATTTGGGAAAAAAGCGGAAAAGCCGCCGCCGTCGTCCACGCCGGCTGGAAGGGGACGCATCAAAAGATCGCCGCCAAGACCGTCGCGCGTTTAAAGCGCCTGGGCGCCGAACCCAAGAATCTCCGCGCCGTCTTCGGACCGGCCATCCGATCCTGCTGTTATGAAGTCGGCCCCGAATTTGCTGGCAGATTTCCCGCCCAGACCCTGAAGCCGGGCCAAAAAGGCCGCTTCCAATTTGATCTGGTCCTGGCCAACCGGCTCCAGCTTGAGGCCGCTGGAATTCCGAGCGTAAGTCTAAGCGACATCAAGCGTTGCACCGCCTGCGACACCCGCACTTTTTTCTCGTTCCGCCGCGACCCGGCCAACACCGGCCGGATGATCCACTGGATCCGCATCGACTAAACCGAAGCCCTCTTTCGCACGTCCAAATAGCGTGGATTTGCAGGGGTGGTTTTGATACGATAAACACGATTTTCCGAGACAAAAAGCTTTTTCCTTTGGCTACTTTTACCAGCTTCAACTAACCCATAAGGAATCGAGCCATGGACGCGAATATCAAAGCGGTCGGGGAACGGGTGCAGGCGGAGGCCGCCGGCCTCAAGCGCCTCAGGGAAGAGATTCACAAAGCCATCGTCGGCCAGGAGCAGCTGGTCGACCGTCTGATCATGGCGCTCATCGTGGACGGCCACGTTCTCCTCGAAGGTCTCCCGGGTCTGGCCAAAACGAAGTCGATCGCGACGCTCGCCAAGGCCATCGACACCGGCTTCCAGCGCATCCAGTTCACGCCCGACCTTCTTCCGGCCGACATCGTCGGAACCCAGATCTACAACCCCAAGACCGGTGACTTTTCGGTCAAAAAAGGCCCGATCTTTTCGAACATCATCCTCGCCGACGAAATCAACCGCGCCCCGGCCAAGGTCCAGAGCGCCCTCCTCGAAGCGATGCAGGAACGCCGCGTGACCATTGCCGGCGAAACGTACCCGCTTCCGTCGCCGTTCCTCGTCATGGCGACGCAGAACCCGATCGAGCAGGAGGGCACGTACCCACTGCCGGAAGCCCAGGTCGACCGTTTCACGTTCAAGGTCGAGATCTCGTACCCGTCCAAGGCGGACGAGCTCAAGGTGATGGAGCGGATGACCGCGCCCGAAGAAGCGCCGATCAAGGCCGTGATGCACCCGGACGACATCTTCCGCGCGCGCAAACTCCTCAAGGAGATTTACGTCGACGACCGGATCAAGAATTACATCCTGAACATCGTTCAGGCGACGCGCAATCCGCAGGACTTCAAGCTTGATATCAAACGCCACATCATGTACGGCGCCAGCCCCCGCGCGACGATTTTCCTCAACCTCGCCGCGCGCGCCAACGCCTTCATGCAGGGCCGTGGCTTCGTGGTGCCGGAGGACGTGAAGGCCATCGCACCGGACGTGTTGCGCCACCGCGTCATCGTGACGTACGAAGCGGAAGCCGAAGAACTGCGCTCGGTCGACATCATCAAGAAGATTTTCGACAAAGTCGAAGTTCCTTAATCCGGCGCCAACCACCGGATTCCTGAAGGGCTCCCACCGTGATCCCTAAAGATCTGTTCGCCAAGATCAAGTACATCGACATCACGACGTCGCGTCTCGTCGAGAGCGTGTTCGCCGGTGAGTACCATTCCGTCTTCAAGGGGAAGGGCATCGAGTTCGACGAGGTGCGCGAGTACGTCCCCGGCGACGACATCCGCGACATCGACTGGAACGTGACGGCCAAGACCGGCGTCCCGCACACCAAGCGCTTCGTCGAAGCGCGCGAGCTCACCGTCGTGTTCCTCATCGACGTGAGCGCGTCCGAATACTTCGGCTCCCAGTCCAAGTCCAAGGCCGAGATCATCGCCGAGCTCTGCGCGCTTCTGGCGATGGCCGCGATCCGCAATCAGGACCGCGTGGGCGTCCTCTTCTTCACCGACCGCGTCGAAAAGTTCATCCCGCCCAAAAAGGGCAAGATCCACGTGCTGCGTGTCGTGCGCGAGATCCTGGGCTTCAAGCCCAAGGGCCGCCGCACCGACCTGAATGCCGCGTTCCGGGCGCTGAATGACATTGTCTCCAAGCGAGCGGTCGTGTTCGTTTTTTCGGATTTCCTCGCGGACGATTATTCCCGGCTGCTCAAGATCTCGCATCGCAAGCACGATCTGGTGGGCGTTCTGGTCGAGGATGCGCGCGAAGTCGCATTCCCCGGGCTGGGGCTGCTCGAGATCGAAGACGTGGAAACCGGCCAGCGGATGACGATCAACAGTTCCGGCCGGCGATTCAGGAAAAAGTTCTCCGAGTCCGCCGAGAAGCGCCGCGCGGAGCGCAAAAAGCTTTTTGACTCCATCAAAATGGACCACATCAACATCCGCACCGACCAGCCGTACATCCAGCCGCTCATCCGCTTCTTCAAAGAGCGGCAGAGGAAGGGCCGATTTGTTTAAGCGCATCCTGGTCGCGATGCTTTTTTCGGCGCTCGCCGCCGCACCGGCCGCCGCCCGGGCCGCGGACGGGGGATTCGAGGCCACGTTCACGGTGAACCGCCAGAAGGCGACGATCGGTGACGATATCGTCGTATCGGCGGACATCGTCCATGACGACGCGTTCAAGGTTGAGGATCTCCCCAAAGATTTGCGGATCCCGCCGTTCATCGTGAAGAAGGTCGAGCGCGTCGTGCCGCGCAAAGCCAAGGGCGTGACGGCCGACGGCTTCCGGATCACGCTCACCGTTTTTGAAACAGGCCAGTTCACCGTGCCGCCCATCGCGATCCGTTTCAAGGACCCCAAGGGCAAGTCCGGCGTGGTCTACACCGAACAGTGGCCCGTCGAGGTCTTCAGCGTCCTCGGCAATCAGAAGGACACGGGCGACATCCGGCCGCTCAAGGATCCTGCGTCGCTCGAGACGGAAGCCCAGCGGCGGATGCGCTGGATCCGTTGGGCCGTCGGCGTTCTTGCGCTCGCCGTCCTCGCGTTGCTGGGCTGGCTCGGCTGGCGCCGGTACCAGGCCTGGCTCGAAGCGCGCAAACCCGCGCATGTCCGGGCCCTCGAAGCGCTCGACCGGCTCGAAAAGAAGCAGCTCATCGCGGCCGGTCAGCCGAAGCTTTTTTACGGCGAACTCACCGAGATTCTCAAGGTTTATCTGATCCGCCGCTACGGCACCGGATCGCTCGACCAGACGACCCGCGAATTTTTGACCGCGCTGGAATCCAATCCGGCATCGGCCGACGCCTATGACGCCGCGCGGCCCGTGCTCGGAGCCGCCGACCTCGTCAAATTCGCCCGGTCGATCCCGACGACCGAAGAGGCTTCCGCGGTAGTCGCCGACCTCCGCGCGCTCATTGGCCGCACGGCGGGAGCCGCATCATGAGGCTCGCGGATCCGGTCTTTCTGGCCCTGTTGATTCCGGCGGTGATCCTGGCGGTCCTGGCGATCCTGAACCGCATCAACCGTGAGGCGAGCCTCAAGTTCTCCAGCGTCCAGATCGTCCGTGAAGCGGGCGCGCGCTCCATCTCGTTCCGCCGTCTGGCGCTGACCCTGCTGCGCCTCGCGGCGCTCGCGGTGCTCATTTTTGCGCTCGCGCGGCCGCAGACGGGGGAAGGCAAGACCGAATCGACCCGCGAGGTGATCGACGTGATCATTTCGCTCGACACGTCGAGCTCCATGGCGACGCTCGACTTCCACCCCGAGAACCGCCTCACGGCCGCCAAGCAGGAAGCCGAGCGCTTCATCCAGAACCGTCCCGACGACCGCATCGGCCTCGTCGTGTTCGCCAAACATTCGATCACGATCAGCCCGCTCACGACCGACCACAAGGCCTTGAGCCGGCTTTTGGCCCGCGTCGAAATGGGCATGATGGAAGACGGCACGGCCATCGGCGTCGGGTTGGCCAATGCCGCGAACCGCCTCAAGGAATCGGAAGCCAAGAGCAAGGTGATCGTCCTGCTCACCGACGGCGTGAACAACTCCGGCGAAATCGATCCCAAGACCGCCGGCGAAATCGCGCACAAGCTCGGCATCAAGGTCTATGCCATCGGCGTCGGCACCGACGGTCAGGCGATGGTCCCCATCGACGACCCGCGCACCGGCACGCGCCGCCTCATCCAGACGTACACCGAAATCGACGAGAAGCTCCTGACCCAGATCGCCCAGAAGACCGGCGGCCTGTACTTCCGCGCCAAGGACGAGACGGCGCTGCGCAGCATCTTCAACGAGATCAACAAACTCGAAAAAACCGAAGTGAAGGTCAATAACTTCACGACCTACGACGAGCACTACGCCAAATACCTGGGCTGGGTGTTCTGGATCCTCATCGCCGAATTCCTCCTGAGGAACCTGCTGTGGAGGAAGATGCCATGACCTGGGCCGACCCCCGCCAATTCGACTGGATCTGGCTCGTTCTGGGCTTCCTGCTGTTTTTTACCCTTTCGGAACTGTGGAAGGCGTTCCGGCTGCGCAAGTACGCGGGGTCGTCGAGCGCGATGCAGCTGGTGTCGAGTCTCTCGCGTCCGATGCGATTCCTGAAGACGCTCCTTTTTCTGGCGGCCCTGCTGCTCGTCATCGTCGGTCTCGCGCGTCCGCAGGCGCCCGGCAAGACCGTCATGGCCAAGGCGCTCGGCGCGGACATCGTGATCGCCGTCGACGTGTCGGACAGCATGCTCGCGCAGGACATCCCGCCCAGCCGCATCGACAAGGCCAAGCTCGAACTCCAGGATTTGGTCGAGATCACGCGCGGCGACCGGATCGGCGTCGTCGCATTCGCCGGCGAAGCGTACGGCCAGGTGCCGCTGACGCTCGACCGGTCGTCGGTGAAGCTTTTTCTCAGATCGCTTTCTCCGGGGATGGTGCCGGAACCGGGCACGGCCATTTCCAAGGCGATTCGCGCGAGTCTGTCGCTCTTCGACTTTGAGACGGAAACGGGCCGCGCGATCATCCTCCTGACGGACGGCGAGGACCACGAAGAAGATCCCGCCGGAATCGCCCAGCAGGCCGCCGAGGCGGGAGTGCGCATCTTCACCATCGGCATCGGCACCTCCAAGGGCGAAATGATTCCGATCAAAGGGGAGAGGGGCGGCGTCCAGTTCAAAAAGGACATCGACGGCAAAATTGTCGTCTCGCGTCTCGGCGAAGAAAAGCTCAAAGAAATCGCCCGCATCACCGGTGGTCAGTACTATCCGTCCCAGCGCGGAACGCTCGAGGTCGAAAAGATCTACCGCGCGGTCCGCGCGACGCTTGAGCGCAAGGAGACCGGCTCCGGTTGGGTCGTCGAGACCGACCCCAAATATCAGTCGTACATCCTGCTGGCGATCCTGTTGCTGCTGGTCGAGTCGCTGCTCTCTGAGCGCAAGTGGGAGCGGTCATGAGACGGGTTTTGACGCTTCTCACCGCGTTCGTCTGCGCCGCATCGCTCACCGGCTTCGACAAGGAAGCCGTGAAGATCAACGAAAAGGCCAACGAGCGGTACAAGAAGGGCAAATTCCAAGAGGCCCGTCAGCTGTATCTGGAGGCGCGCGAACTGGCGCCCGAGTCGCAGAAACTCATTTTTAACACCGGCAACGCCCATCAGCAGCTCAAGGACTACAAGAGCGCCGAAGTGGAGTACCGGTCGATCGCGGCTGGAGCCGAGGCGGAAGCGAAGGTCCGGGCGGCGGCGTATTACAACTGGGCGAACATGGTTTATAAGCAGGGCGGGATGGAAGCGGTGGATGCCGCCATCGCCAAATACCAGGACGCGCTCCTGGTCGATCCCGACGATCAGGACGCCAAGTACAATATCGAATTCTTGCGCAAGAAAAAAGACGAGCAGAAAAAAGAAGACGAGCAAAAGCAGGACGAACAGAAAAAAGATCAGCAACAGCAGAACCAGCAACAAAATCAGCAGCAGAATCAGGACCAGAATCAGGATCAGCAGCAGAGCCAAAATCAGAACCAGCAGCAAAATCAGGATCAGAAGAATCAGGATCAGAAAAACCAGCAGCAGAATCAGGACCAGCAGCAACAAAACCAGAATCAGGACCAGCAGCAAGACCAGCAGAAGAATCAACAGGGCGGCGGTCAGGATCAGAAGCAGCAGGGCGGAGGCGGCCAGCAGGAAGATCAGCAGCAGGGTCAGGATCAAGGAGACCAGGAGAAGAGTCAGGAAAAAGGTGATCAAGAGGGGTCTTCGGGATCCGAATCAAAGTCGGAGTCCGGCGAGGGCGAGGGTCAGGAGCAGGAGCAGTCCGCCGGTCAGCAGGGTCAGGACAAGGGTTCCGGCGGTCAGGAAGAAAAGCAAGACTCCGGCTCCGAGGGACAGGAAAAGCAGGAGTCCGGCTCCGAGGGTCAGGATCAGCAGAAGCCCGGTTCCCAGGGTCAGGAAGAAAAACAGGATTCCGGCTCCGAGGGCCAGGAAAAGCAGGATTCTCAATCGTCTGGTCAGGACCAGCAGGACAAATCCGGCTCCGAGGGTCAGAAATCTCCGGAAGAAGCCAAGTCGGATTCGGGGCAATCGAGTCTGGGCGGCGGGAGCGAGCAGGGCGAGGAATCGCAGGGCGCGGGCGGCGACGCCGGCGAGGAGCAGGCCCAGGGAATGGAAGAGCAGGGGATGGCCGGAGGGCCCGAGCAGGGCGAAGGAGAGGGCGGCGAGCGGCAGGCGCAAAGCGGCACGCCGGTGGCTCTCGGCAGCCAATACGAGAACATGCTCAATGCCCTGGAAGACGAGGAAGGTCAGTTGGTGTATGCGCTCAAAAAAAATGTTCCGCCCGGCGCCCGGCGTCCCCGAACCCGGTACGATTGGTAAGGGCGTTTAAGGGTCTAAAACTTTTGAATATGGTAAATTAGTTCTCCATGAAAAGCCCTGTTCGCATCCTCCGAACCCTCTCGGCAATTTTGCTCCTTTTGACGGCGCCGCCGGCGGTTTCCGCCTGGGCGGAAATCAATATCGAAGCCAGTCTCAATCCGGCCAAGGTGGCGGTTGGTGAACCCGTCGAGCTCATGATCGCCGTGACCGGCGCCTCCGGCAACATCCAGTCTCCCAAACTGCCCGAACTCAAGGGCTTCCGCTCCTACTCGCAGGGCCACTCCGAAGAATTTTCGTTTGTGAACGGCAAATCGTCTTCGCGGAGCGTCTTCACTTTTGTTCTGGTCCCGGCCGAAGAAGGGGTTTTTATCATCGATGCGATCGAAATTCCGATCGGAGGCAAAACCTTCAAGACCGGAAACCTCAAGGTTGAAGTCGGCCCCGCGAACACGGCCGGCCCGCCCAAAACTTCCGCCGGCAAACCGCTGGCCCGCGTCGTGCCGCCGTCTTCGCGCTCGCTTCCGCCCGAGTACATGGCCAGTCAGGAGATTTTTGTGCGGGCCACGACTGACCGCGAAGAAGCGTACGTGAACCAGCCGATTTACTTGACCTACACGCTCTACACGCGCACGTCGGCCACGTTCAAAGGATTTGAAGATGAGCCGGAGACGGCCGGGTTTTGGGTGGAGGATTTTCCGCCCAACCCCCAGGTCAACCGCGAGGAGCGCGTGCTCGGCGGTTACCGGTATGTCATCGCCGACGTACGGCAGGTGGCGCTGTTCCCGACGGAAGCCGGGGTCAAGCGGTTCGAGCCGGGATCTCTCAAGGTGGACGCTGAGTTGATCCGGGATCCTTACGGCAACAACCCGTTCCAGCAGAACCCCTTTTTCCGCCGCCGTTACATGCCGCAGCAGCTGATCACGGAAATCCAGCCGCGCATCCTCGAAACGGAGCCGATCAATTTTAAAATCAAGGCGTTGCCCGACGCCGGCAAGCCCGCGGACTTCGGCGGCGCGGTCGGCCGCTTCAAGATCAACGCTTCGCTGGATCAGACGACGGTCGAGGAGGGGCATCCGGTGACGCTGCGTCTGGAGCTGACCGGCGAAGGCAATCTGATGACGCTCCAGATGCCCAAGGCCCCCAAGATCGACGGATTCAAGTCCTACGATTCATCGTCCAATCTGGATCTGAAGAAAGACAAGATGATCGTCGAGGGCCGCAAGACGCTCGAAACGGTGCTCGTGCCGCGCCAAGCCGGCAGCTTCACCATCCCTCCGATCCCGTTCAGTTATTTCGACCCGGTCAAAGAGCAGTATGTGACGCTCGAGACAAAGGCGATCCCGCTCAAGGTCACGCCCGCCCCCGCCGGCGAAACGCCTCCACCCGCTCCGGACCTGCCGTTGCCTGCGGCTCCGGCCGTTGTGCCCGCAGCCCCTGCGGCTCCTTCGGGTCTCGACGGCATCCGCTTCGTCAAGACGGATTCCGGCCCTGCTTCGCGCGTGGTCCGGCCCGCGCTCGTCCAGCGCAGCTTCTGGCTGTTGCAGGCGTCGGTGCTGCTCACGGCGCTGATCTTTTTGATCCTGCGGCTCATTTTTGAGCGGATGGGCATCAACCTGCTGGGCGCCAAGCCGCGGCGTTTCAAGGGCGAAGCGGCCAAGAGTTTCCGCCGCGCCAAGCAGGCGGCCAAAAACGGGGTCGAGTCCGAGTTTTTTGAAGCGCTGTCCCGCGGCGTGTACGGATATTTTGCGGACAAGCTCCGCGTCGATCTCGGCGGCGTCGGCGTCGCCCGGGTCGAGGAAGCGTTGCGCGGCAAGATTGCGGACGAGGACATGGACCGCATCCGAGAACTGTTCCAGCGCATCGATTACGGCCGTTTCGCCTCGGCCAAGCTGACCCGCGACGAAATGAAGCAGCTGCAGGACGACGCGGAACGCATCGTGAACCTGGTGGAGAAAAAGCGCTTATGATCCGTTTGACGCTCATCGGGCTGTTGATGACGGCGGTGTTTGCGGCGCCGGCGGCCGCAGACGAATCCCGGACCGCGGGTTTTCAGAACGCCGTGGCGCTCTACCAGAAGGGGAGCTTCAAGGAAGCGGCCGGCGAATTCGCCCGGCAGGCCGCCGCGGGATTTGAATCCCCGGCCGTTTATTACAACATGGCCAACAGCTGGCTCAAGTCGGGTGACGCAGGCAAAGCGGCCTGGGCATACGAACGGGCCTATATGCTGGACCCGCGCGACGAAGACATCCGCTTCAACCGGAACCTGCTCAAAGCCGCTCTCGGCGAGCCGACCGCGCCGGATGCCGGCGTGTTGGAGCCGGTGCTGCGGCTTCTGGACTATGTGCGGACCTCCGAGATCGAGCTGGCGCTGCAGATTTCTACGATTCTGCTCGTGTTGTGGATGCTGGCCTTCACTTATCTGAGGTCGCTGCGCGCGCTGTTCGGAACGCTGTTCTGGATCACCGTACTCGCATCGACGCTGGTTTGGGGCGCGGCTTGGCTGCGGTGGTCCGAAGTCCGTTATCCCGCGGCCGTGGTCCAGGAAAAAGAAGTATTCGTCCGTTACGGACCCGCGGAGTCGAACAGCCGCTCCCATCAGCTCCGGGCCGGCGCGTCGCTCCGGATCGAGAAGCAGTCGGGTGACTGGTACCTGGTGCGGTTGGCCGGCGGCCAGACCGGCTGGATCCCCAAGTCGGCCGTGCTCCGGGTGACGCCTTGAAGGAATGCGGCGTCGCGGTGATCCGCGACGGAGCGGGTCGGGTCCTGATCTCGCGCCGCAGGGACGACGACAGCTTCGGCGGATACTGGGAGTTTCCGGGCGGCGGGCTCGAAGAGGGGGAGACGCTCGAGGCCTGCGCGGTCCGGGAAGTCCTCGAAGAGCTCGGTGTCACCGTGGCGGCCGAGCGTCTGATGCGCGTGATCACAAACCCGTATCCGGGTAAAGAGTTGAAGCTGACGTTTTTTCTGTGCCGGCATGTGGCCGGAGAGCCCCAGGCGATCGAATGCGCGGAGGCCCGTTGGGTCGACCCGCGCGAATTGAACCGTTACCAATTTCCTCCAGCCAACCAGGCGGTCATCGATGAGCTTATTGCCCTCAGTATTTAATCTGCCGTTCGTCAAAGAGTCCGCGCTTTATCTGTCGTCCCGTACGACCCACTTGCGCCGCGGACCTTCCGACACGCTGGCGCGTCTGCTGCGATACCCCAAACTCCCGGGCAGCATTCCCTGGGCGCGGAACACCGTCGCGCTGGCCGATTCCAAGATCGCCCTGGTGACGACCGCCGGTTTTTATGCCAAGGGGCAGCCGCCGTTTCTTGAGGGAAGCCCGGCGGGCGACTGGACCTTTCGCGTCATTCATAAGGACATGGCGCTTTCGAAGCTCATTCTGTCGCATCATACCGTCGACCGCCGGCCGGCGTTGCTGGATCCCAACGTGCTGCTGCCGCTCGACCGCCTGGCCGACCTCAAGGCACAGGGCGCGATCGGATCGATCGCGAACAATCACTACAGCTTTTACAGCTTCACGGCGAGGCCGAACCGGCTCGTCGACGGCTCCGCCAAAGACGCGGCCCGCCGCATCCGCTATGAAGGCGTCGACAAGGTTCTTATTCTCACATCGTCCATCCTGAGTCAGGAAATCGCGTTCCTGGTTCAGCGCGCGATCGAGGACGAGGGGGTTCCAACCGTTTCTCTGGCGTACACGCAACAGGCGCTGGAGTCCTTCCGGCCTCCGCGGGCCTGCTTCATGGGGAAGGGGTCCTTTTTCCGCCAGGAGGAATACCTTGAGCCCGACGTCCAGATGAATCTCATCCGCTTCATGCTCGCCCAGTTCGAAGAAATGACCGAGCCGGGTTCGGTCAAAAAAGTCGTTTTTACGCTCCCTCCGAGTGAGCGTCCCCGGTCCTCCGCGCCGACACCCAGCCGGTCCAAACCGGACTCATCCGGCAAGGATCTCTTCGAATGAAACACGGCTTCGGTCCGGCAGCCCTGATCCTGGCGTTGTCCGGAATCACGGGTTTTGCCGTGATGGCCGCGCCACCCGCTTCCGCAGACTCGGAGCCGCTCGTCGTCGTCATGTCCGGCGACACGCCGCCGTACCACTCGGTCAACGCTCGCGGCGAACTCAAGGGACTGGATATCGACGTAGCGCGCGCCGTAGGCGCCCAGCTCAAACGCGCCGCCGTTTTCAAGATTCTCACCGCTTCGGAAGTCGCGGAGGCCATCGCGAACGGCTCCGCCGACGTGGCTGTCGGCGTGATCGAACGCCCTTCGCTCCACAAGACTTACGCGTTGTCGCGGCCTTACCTGAACCAGCGCGCCCGTCTCTTCATTCATGAAAAAACGAGCGTCGTGCGGGAGTTGGCGGATTTGAACCATCTCCGGGTGGGTATTCGGGAAGGTGTCGACGTGGGCGAGTACCTGCGCCTGATCCACCCTGCGAACCGGATTGACGAGCCGTCCGCCGAGATCGGGCTCAAGAACCTCATGAACGGCACCACGGATGTCTTTATCGGCGACGAATACGAGTGCAGCGCCGTCATTCAGAAGCAGCAGCTCAAGGAAGTGACGTCGGTCGGAGACCCGGTTTTGTTGCGCCGGCGTGTCTTCGCCGTTCGTTCCGACCACCGGGGTCTGGCCGACCAGATCTCGCAGGCGCTGGAAAACCTCCAGCGCGATTACCGTCTCCAGGAAATCCAGGATCAGTGGCTTGCCAACCGCGTCGGCTGGATGGGGGGTAACCGGACCGCGATGACGGTCTTCCTGATCGTGATCGCGCTCATGACCCTGGTTCTGCTCGGGAGCGTTTTGTGGAACCACCGCCTCACGGAAGCCGTCGAAGACCGGACCCGCGAAATGGAACTCGAACACGAGCATTTTCAGAACATCTTCGATCATGCGTCGGACGGCATCGTCGTCATCGACCCCGAGACGCTCAAGGCGGCCGAAGCGAACCGCACTTTTCTCGAATTGCTCGGCTATGCCCAGGACGATCTGAAGCTCGTCAAATTGTCCGATCTCGACGCATCGGCGGACCGGAGCTTCGCCGAGCACATTCGACGGGCGTACAGCTCCGGCGAAAACGTTCTCTTTGAGGTCCGGCTCGTGAACCGCTCGCGCGAACCCATCGACTTTTTTATTCACGCGCGCGTGCTTCCGTACCGCGGCAAGCAAATGGTCGTCGCGATTGCCCGCGACATCACGCACCGCAAGAAGCTCGAGGCCATGAAGGACACCATTCTTCAGGACGTCGCGCACGAGCTCAAGACACCGATGGCCAAACTGTCGGCTTCCCTCGAGATTCTCGAGCAGAAGCTTCCGTCCGACACGCGCGTGCTCACGGCGCCCCAGCTCGACGTCTGCCGCCGCGCCGTGGGTCGGCTGCACCACACGGTGGAGGGTATCCTGAGTTTGTCGCGTCTGGAGTCTCACGCGGTCCACGTGGTGATGGGGGAGGTTGCTTTGCGGGAGGTGGTGGAAGGAGTGGTCGCGGAACTCAAGGATCTGGCCGATCGTAAAAAAATCGGACTTCAGGTCGCCGCCGCATCCGGTCCGCTGACCGTCCGAGGCGACCGCGAAATGCTGCGACGCCTTTTCGTAAATCTGATCCAGAACGCCATCAAATTCACTGATACGGGCGCGGTTACGGTGTCCCTGCATTCGGACGGCGAATTTATCAAGGTCGGCGTGACGGACACCGGCATCGGCCTGGACGCGACGGACCTCACGAAGATCTTCAGCCGCTTTTTCCAGAAGTCCGCCGCCATCGAGGGCAGCGGCATCGGCCTTACGATCGCCCAGAAGATCGTCGCCTTTCACAACGGCGTGATCTGGGCTGAGAGCGAAGGCCTGGGCAGGGGGACGCAGATGTATGTGCTCCTGCCCCAATGATACAATGAACCCCTGATGAGGACCCTCGCATGAGCTCCACCACTTCCGCCCGCCACCGTGTTGACTGGGATGAGTATTTTATGAACATCGCCCGCGAGGTGTCGACCCGATCGACCTGTGACCGCAAATTCGTCGGCGCCGTGATCGTCCGGGACAAAACGATCCTGTCGACCGGTTACAACGGCTCCATCCGCAAGATGCCGCATTGCTCGGAAGTCGGGCATCTGATGGACCACGGCCACTGTGTCGCGACCATCCACGCCGAGGCCAACGCGATCATCCAATCCGCCAAGAACGGTGTCCGGATCGACGGCGCGACGATTTACACGACCGCGTCTCCCTGCTGGAACTGTTTCAAGCTGATCGCCAATGCCGGCATTCACCGGATCTGTTACGGCGAGTTTTACCGCGATGAGCGCGTGTTTCCGATCGCCAAACGCCTCAAGATTGAGCTGGTTCCGCTCGACGACGCACTTGTCAAAAAACCGTCCGCGCCCGGAAAGAAGGCGGTCCGCCGTGGCTGATTCCGGTCTCCTGGTACGCCAGTACGAAATCGGCATGATGGAGAATTTTGTCTATTTCATCGGCGATGCCGCGACGCGTGAAGTCCTGGTCGTGGACCCGGCCTGGGAGGTCGACACCATTCTCAAGCATGCGGCCGCCGAAGACCTTAAAATTACCGGCGCTCTCATCACGCACCATCATTACGACCACACCAACGGCATTCCGGATCTCCTGCAATCGAGGGACATCCCGGTCTACATCCACAAAAAAGACATTCCATATCTGGAGCCGGACATTCCGCGCGGAGGGCTCAAGGCGACCGAGGGCGGGGAGCGGATCAAGGTTGGCGGCATCGAAGTGACACTGGTGCACACGCCGGGCCACACGCCCGGATCCCAGTGCTTCCATGTCCACGACCACCTGGTTTCGGGAGACACGTTGTTCATCGGCGCTTGCGGCCGGTGCGATTTTGAGGGCGGCAGTCCCGAAGAAATGTACAAGAGTCTTCATCACCGTCTGGGCAAGCTGCCCGGCCAGACCCTGCTTCTGCCTGGACACAACTACGCCGACCGTCCCACGTCGACGCTCGATCGGGAGCGCCAGACCAACCCCTATCTTTTGGTGGATTCGCTCGAGAATTTTTTGCGCTTCCGGATGCGGTAGCGGTTGTTCAAAAATTACGGGGTGTAGCTCAGCTTGGCTAGAGCGCTTGCTTTGGGAGCAAGAAGTCACAGGTTCAAATCCTGTCACCCCGACTTTTGGACATCGGATTTGAATTTTGGCCCGAAAAGAATAGAATATCTCCCCATGTACGCCTTCGGGGCGTGCCAACCCATGAACCTCATTTATAAGGAAACTCAATGAAAAAGTCAGCCCTTCTCGTTCTCGCCGTCTTCATCGCCACCCTGTCCGCTTCCGGCTGCGCCAAGAAGACCGCCACTGAGCAGCTCAAGGACGATATGAACAAGGCCGCCAGCCAGATGAAGAAGGAAGTGAACAGCCTCTAAACGGGCGCGTTCCGATGTTGTTCAAAAGCCGTCGGCCGTCAGGTCGGCGGCTTTTGCTTTTTGGACTGTTGATGACGGCGATGGCCGGGGGAGTTCAGGCGATGGGGAAAGAGCAGACGGGCACGCAGGAAGCGATGTTCGGGGCGGGATGCTTCTGGGGCGTCGAAAAAATTCTCGAAAAAATTCCAGGTGTCCTCGAGACGCGCGTGGGTTACGCCGGGGGAAGGGTGCCCAATCCGGATTACGAGGCGGTCTGCACCGGCCGCACGGGGCACGCAGAAGTCGTCCATCTGCGCTTCGATCCCGCGAAGGTGAGTTACGTGCAGCTGCTTGAGGTTTTTTGGAAGTATCACGACCCGACGACGGTGAACCGTCAGGGCCCCGACGTGGGCAGCCAGTACCGTTCGATTATTTTTACTTATTCGGCCGAACAGGACCGGCTGGCGCGCGCGGCCGTAAAAGTGTTGGACCGTGCCGGCATCTATTCTGCACCGATCGTGACCGAGATCGTCCCGTCAGCCCCGTTTTACCCGGCGGAAGAGTACCATCAGAAATATCTGCAGAAAAACCCCGGCGGGTATTGTTCTCACTTTTTGCGAGTGCCGAACCTGGGTGCGATCCTGCGAGACGGGCTCGCCGCGGAGACCGCTTAAGCCTGCCGCATCCGGATCTGAGCGGAACGAATCAGATGATGTTCCGGCCATTCCAGGATCTGACGGATGCGCAGGGCGGCCCACTCGAGGGCTTCCGACAGCTGCAGCCGGGGTTCCATGCGAAAAAACCTCACGGCATCCGCGATGTCTTCGCTGCCGGCTTCCGTGTAATAAAACTTGCTTCCGACGCGGTTCAGCAGCCGGCCGTCCCCGCAGAGATAAAAAGCGTTTCCGCTGGAATTCCGGTACATCAGCGCGAGACTGCGCTTCGGCATGCAGGACAGAAGCGAAACGCACATATCCGTGAAGCGTTCTTCGGACGTGACGGCGTGGGCGTGGATCATTCGCTGGCCTCCTTTGTTTTTAAACTCAGGAAGAGCATACCTGCCGGAGATTACGCGCATGTTTCCTGCGTGTTAGTTCTGTGTACAGAAAAACTCTTTTGCGGAGCTAAACCGGATTTGATTTTTCGCGTCCAAAGAGTAGAATGCCTCAATCCATTTTGACCGTCGGTTTTGACCACTCAACGAAGGAGTTAATGATGAAAAAAGTTAGCATGCTGCTCGCCCTGATGGTGCTCGTCGCGTCGGTCCCGGCATTCGCCGCCAACGAGAAAAACGAAAAAAAGCG
The DNA here is from genome assembly GCA_964430735.1 of uncultured Planctomycetia bacterium. Taxonomy (GTDB): domain Bacteria; phylum Omnitrophota; class Gorgyraeia; order 2-02-FULL-51-18; family JAGOUK01; genus JAGOUK01. The sequence continues at coordinate 183,778 of CAYSFB010000004.1, forward strand.
GGGATGGTTCGGACAGGCCCGTCAGGAGCGCAAGGAATTCAAGCAGGAAAAGAAGCAGGAGAATCAGGCGCTTCGCAAAGACCTCAAGGATCTTCCGAAGGAAGAGCGTCTGGCCGCACTGCAGGCTCAGCGCCGCGAGCAGTTTGCCCAAGGCAAGACCATGATTCAGCAGCAGCATGATCTCAGGATGAAGGAACTCGACGCCAAGTTGGCCGCCAACCCCAAGCTGACGGCGGAGCAGAAGTCGACGATCAAGGCGCAAATCGAAAAGCAGCACCAGGAGAACATGGCGTTCCGTCAGGCGCAGTTCGACAAAACGCAGGCCTACGTCGCCCAAATCGCCTCCGACCCGAATATGACGGATGCCCAGCGCCGCGCGGCGATCGAGTCCTACCGCAAAGCCCAGATTGAAGCGGCCAAGAGCCACGTTCAGGCGCAGCGGTCAGAAAACAAGGAACTGCGCGGATCGCTCAAGTCGTAGTTCCACGCGGTCCGAATTTAAAAACCCGGGAGTGATCCCGGGTTTTTTTATTTTTCCAGGCGTTATCGAGTAAAATAGTGCCCAGTTGTTCCCGTAGCTCAGTTGGATAGAGCACCTGCCTTCTAAGCAGGGGGTCGGCAGTTCGAATCTGCCCGGGGACACCATTTCACGCCTTCACACCCATACCGGTCACACCTTGCCAAATTTCAACACGCTTCATCGGCCCCTTATTTTTTTACTGGCCGCCGCCGTGATTCTCAACGTGCTCTTGCTGTGGGCGGACTCCCGGACCATGCCCGCGGACCGCGCGGCGCGGGTGATCGCGGCGGAAGCCGCGGACGAGGGCTTTGGGGCGATGACGGCTGTCGGGGAGGTGATCCGGGCGCGGCGCGGCTTTAAAGGATTTTCGGTGATGACCAAAGACCTGGACGCTTTTTACCTTGCCCAGCCCCGGTCGATCCGGCTTCAGGCCAGGGCGGCCTGGACGTTGTCGCGCCTGAGGTTTTTTTCGGGCGGAGCGACGCATTTTGAAAACGTCGTCCGGTTCGGCCGGCCGAGCTGGTCCGTGGGCATGACGCTGACGGCCCGGTGGGGAGGATTAGAGTTTTATAGAAAAAGCAAATCTTGGGACGTTTTATTAGGAAAAATTAAAATTTGACAGGAATACTTGATAATTAATCATCTCCCCGTATACTCTCGGGTAGATGAAGATCACACCGCTCAAACTCATCTCTCTGTCGATTGTGGCCGCAGCGTCGCTGTTCGCCGCGCTTCCGGCCTGCGCCGGTTACGGTTACGGCGAGGACGAGAGCCGCGCACCGCGCGGAAATTCCAACGGTTTTTGGAATCACGGAGCCAGCGCCCACTACGCGACTTCGGCCGAGATCTCTCAAGCCCTTTACGGCACCCCGCAAGAGCCGTATGATAATCCCGCGGAACACGAGAGCGCGCCTGAAGTGACCAAAGCCGGCTGACCGGCATCGGTCCATCCCGTTCCTCGCTCTTCGATCCGCCATTCATGAAAAAAATCCTCCCCGTCTTTTTCGCGATTCTGATTTTTTCGGCCGTCATCGCGGCTGGGGCCGCCGGCTTCTGGCTGCTGCGGCCCGAAACTCACCGGGCCGGATTCGAACGCGCGTTGTCCGGGGCTTTTAAGGCCGAAGCCCGAATCGGCCGGATGGTGTGGGTGTGGTCCAAGGGTTCTCCCGGCATCGAGCTCCGCTCGCTCGCGTTGCGCCCGTCGGCTTCCGCCGAAGATTTTGCCGCCTTCACCGCTTCGAAGATCCGTTTGATTCTGGATGCGCCCGCCCTATTGCGCAAAGCCCTCAAGGTTCAGTCGATCCGGATCGATCAGCCGCAACTCGAACTGCTGCGCACACCGGAGGGTCTGACGGCCGGCGGCGTCGATTGGAATGCGGTCCGCTGGAATGCTTCATCCGACTTGAGCCAATTCAAATGGAGTGTCGACCAAATCGTCATTGCGGGCGGAAGCCTGGGGTACGAGGACAGAACGGCCAAAAATGTCCGCCGGATCGACCTCAAGAGCATCGAATTCCGGACCCGCCCCCCGAAGCCGGATGCGCCGCTCGCTTTTGAAGGCCGCGCCGGATTCCTGACACCCATGCCCAACGCTTCTTTTGAAGGAAGTTTCCGCCAGGACGCTGACGGCAAGGGGTGGACCGCCGCGCTCACGCGAATCCGGCTCGGGTTCGAAAAAATTCCAGTCCGCGCGATCGAGCGGGCCTTTCCCGAAGCGGCCGGTCTCGGATTGCGCGGCCAGCCCGCCGGCGCGCTTTCGGGCTCCATCGAACGCGTCCGTCACACCGGCAGACAGCTCAGGGAGCTGACGGGCAACCTGCAGATCGAAGGAGCCAAGCTCATGGTCCGCGCGTTCAAGAGTCCGATTCAGGACCTGAACGCGGCCGTGCACTTCGACCGGGACACGATCGTGCTCTCGCTCCTGGACGGACGGATCGCGGGCGGAGAATTCGTCGGCCGCGGAGAAGTGAAGAATCTCGACAAGCCCGATCCCGATGCCGGCTTCGAGTTCCGGGCCGAGCGCTTGAATCTTTCTGCCTTGTTCCCGCGGCCCACGGACGGCCGGCCTCAGTTGACGGGCCGCGCGTCGTTTGAGGTGGCCGGCCATGTCCAGGGGCGCACGTCCGCCGAATGGCTCGCGAGCCTGAAAGGCGAGGGGAGCGTCGCGATCGCGGACGGCATTCTCGTCAACGCGAACATCCTGAGGCAGATCTTCGACAAGCTCGCCGCGTCGCTTCCCGGCGCGCAAGATGCATTTGCGCGGACGATGCCTCCGGATTTGAACGCGCGTCTCGCCGCCTCCGACACGGCCTTTGCGCCGGCTCAAATTCCATTCTTCATCGGAAACGGAGGAGTTGTTTTTCCCAATTTCCGGATCGCCGGCGACGGCTTCGAGATCGCAGGATCCGGACAGCAGGGATTTGCCGGGGACATCGATTTCCGCACGACGCTGATCCTCGATGCGCAGGTGTCGGCATACGTGATTTCCTGCGCTCCCGATGCGGCCGCGATCGCGGACGCCTACGGACGTCTTTCGCTTCCGGTTCGCCTCACCGGAACTGTCCGGAACGTGAAGATCCAACCCGACACACAGTACCTGATCCAGCGGATTCTTTCGGTCAAGGGACCTCAGTATCTAATGAAGGCATTGCAGGGAAAATGATAACGTTGATAAAAAATGGTGACCGAACGGTCGAATTGATATAATCGCTCATGGAAAATTACAAACCCCTCCGTGATTCCCAGATCGTCGTACTCGGTATTTGTATCGTGGTCGCTACCGTCGCCGCCTCGCTGATCCTATCCAAAGGGTTTTTACGCGTCACACAATTCAGCCGTCAGGTCATCACCGTGACCGGATCGGCGGAAAAAAAGATCACATCCGACGCCATTGTCTGGCGCGGATCGTTCAGCCGTCGCGATGCGGACATGACCGTCGCGTACGCGAAGCTCAAGGAGGATCTTGCGGCGGTCCGTGCGTATCTGGAGGAAAAGGGGATCGCCGACGGCGATGTCTATGAGTCGGCCGTTTCGACGGAGATCCTCTATAAAAAATCCTCGAAAGGCAACGATACGAACGAAATCGAAGCCTACCGCCTTTCGATGGCCGTCGAAGTCCGCTCGAATCAGGTGGATGCCGCCGAAGCGCTGTCGCGCGAATCCACCGAGCTCATCCAGCAGGGGATCGAATTCATCTCGCAGTCGCCGGAATATTTTTATACGAAGTTGCCGGAGCTCAAGCTCGAGATGCTGTCGGAGGCGGCCGCCAACGCGAAGTCACGCGCCGAGCGCATGGCGCAGGCGACCGGCGCCCGTGTGGGAGCGATGCGCTCCGCCCAGATGGGCGTGTTTCAGATCACGCCGGTCAACTCCACGGAAGTTTCGGATTGGGGCGTCAACGACACCAGCTCGCTCGAAAAGCGCGTGACGGCTGTCGTCCGCGCCGAATTCTCGGTGGTGTCCTAATGGCGGAAATGAAGCGCAGCGCGCGGCTCCGCAAGATTCTCGCGAACGATCCCGCTTTTACGAACGTGCTGGTCGGCATCCTGATGCTGTTCTACGAGTCGTTGTGGATCGTCGTGCTGTACGACAGCGGTCGGATGGTGATGGGGCGGAACTTCGGCTGGGACATGCAGATCATCATGGCTGGCATCACCGTTATCCTGACGGCACCCTTTTTGCTCTCGAGCCTTTTCCTGGCGTCCTCCATGACGGACACCGCCCGGCGCATCGTCTGGATCTGCAGCGTGCTCATCGGCGCGGCTGCCCTCATTTTTGCCGCGGGCGTGTGGCTCGAAACAGGGTCGGACCTCAAGCCGGTTCATCTGGTCAGCCGCATGCCATGGATCCTCTTCGGCATTTTTACCGTCGTCCGTATCCGCATGCTCAAAACCCGCATCATCGAGGATTAAAACGATGAACGCCAAGCCCATCATCGCGATTGAGTATTGCGTGCAATGCCGATGGCTGCTTCGGGCGGCTTATTTTGCCCAGGAGCTTCTGACGACGTTTGAGCAGGAGGCCGGCGGCGTGATGCTGGTTCCGGGGATCGGCGGAGTGTTCGATGTGCGGATCGAGGGGGCTGTGGTCTGGTCGCGCGCCGAGCGCAACGGCTTTCCGGACATCAAGGAGCTCAAGCAGATCGTCCGGGATCGGATCGCGCCGGGCAAGAGCCTCGGGCACTCCGAAAAATCAGCTTAAGAACCGGTCCTTGTATCTGGGATCAGGCAGGGGGCAGCGGTCGAGTTTGCCGAACCAGCGGTAACGCCGCTTGGCGATGAAGTCATAAACAGCGTCGCGAAGCCCTCGCGGCAGAACTCGGAGGCATCCGAGAGCGGACCAGGGTCCGCCGAGGCGGCGGACGATTTGGAACCAGGCGTCCGATTTTTCCCAGATCTCGTTTCCGTCGACGAGATAAACGCTGGCCGGGGTTTCTCCCCGGTTCTGCAGGCGCGGAGGCAGAAGGCGTCTGGCTGACTCGGATTGCAGGGAGGCGAAGCGGAATACTCCGGCAGCGTCGCGCTTCAGGATCCAGCGGACGGACCGGTTACAAAGGTTGCAGACTCCGTCGAACAGGACGACGGGCGGGTTGTGGATCGTGTCGCTCATTTGATATATTTTAACAGAACCAACCGATGGGCTTGTAATATGGAACCCGAAAAAACTCCGTTCATGGATCGTCGCAAATACATCCGCCTGACGGATACGCTCATTGTCCGCTGTGCCCGTTTGAGTTTGCCGCCGGCGCTGACCCCCATCGAAGCTCACTGGATGGCTTCGACGATCGATGTGAGCGAAGGCGGTGTCCTGCTCCGCTCGCCCGAGCGTCTCAAGCTGGGCGAGGGGATCGAAATTCTGTTCGAGCTCGATCGCACCAACCCTCCCATCAAAGTACAGGCCAACGTTGTTCGTTACCACGCCGTGATGTACGACAAAATCTACTATGTACCCGCCGCCTTCACCGCGATGAACCCGGCTGACCGCGACCGCCTCAAGGCGTACCTTTCCCGCCACGCCGCCAAGACCGCCTGACCTGGACTGCTATGAGCGCTTCCTTGTGGACGCCCATCCTCCTGCTCGTGATCTCCAATATCTTCATGACCTTCGCCTGGTACGGACATCTCAAGTTCAAGCATTTTCCGCTGTGGCAGGTGATTCTCGTCAGCTGGCTCATCGCGTTCGCAGAATACTGCTTCCAAGTGCCTGCCAACCGGATGGGGCATGCCGTCTTGAGCGCGGCCCAGCTCAAGACGATCCAGGAGATCGTGACGCTGGTCGTGTTCAGTTTTTTTTCGGTGCTTTATCTGAAGGAAGACTTTAAATGGAATTACGCGGTGGGATTCGCGCTCATCGTCGCGGCCGCGTTTTTTATCTTCAAGAAGTGGTAGGCGGGTTTACGGGCTGATTCCAGAAGCTCATCCTCCGGATGACGAGATAGCCGGCCGAGGTGCATCCGACCGCCGCCGCCGGCACCAGCATCGCCAGATAGCCCCACCGTCCGAACGTCAGCACCCCCAGGATCCCACCTCCGACGAACGATAGTGCCAATGTCGCCAGCAGCCGGAATCGCAGCAGGTCGACCTTGAGGCCCCGCGCCGCCTGACCCGCGATCGCCCCGAGATCCGTCAAAATTCCCGTCATGTGTGTCGTGCGGACGATCGATCCGCTGTACGTGCTCACCATCGCGTTCTGAAGTCCCGCAGCCATGGCCGCCAGCCGCTCGCCCCACAAGGAGTGCCACATAAACCCGGCGGTTGCTCCGGCAAGCAGAGCCGCTTCCAGTGCCAGTGCCAGGCCGTAACGCCGGCCCATCTTGAGATGGCCGTCGTGGATGATCATTCCGCAGGCCATCGCGCCCGCGAAAAACGAACCCAGCATCAGGGCCGCGTTGCGGGCATGGGCGGAGTCCCGGTCGAACAGGCCGATGGAGAGGTGGGTGAAGATGCCCGTCATGTGCGTCGCCGCCTGATGGGTGAAGCTTAAAAAAGCGATGGCGTTGACCATGCCGGCCACGCAGGCGAGGATGGCGCCGCCGACCCAGATCCAGCGCGGGAGTTTGTGCAGCATAGCTTCCTTTATAACACAGCCGTCAATTGCCGGTCTTTTCGGTGATCGGCCGGATGCCGGCGACGCTGAAAAACAGATCCTTGCTCGATACGTCGCGCGTGCCGGCGCGGACTTCGCGGAACCGGCGCGACAGAATGAAGTGCATGCCGAACCGCATCGCCGAGCCAAACAGGAACAGCGTCGCAATCCGGAATTCGAACCACACCGGAACGTGATCGGCCAGGTAGCCGCCGAGTGTGGCGCCCAGGAAGAGCGCCGAGCCGTTCAGCAGACTGAAGTAGGCGAGGCAGCGCACGCGCTTCTCGGGCGTCACCGCGTCAAAAATGTAATTGGCCGAGCAGAGGTTGAAGCCGCCCCACACGAACCCGCCGAACAATTCGCAGACGAGCAGGATTCTGAGGTCCGTGACGAACATCCAGTAAATCGGGATGATCGGCAGGAGCAGGCTTGTCGTTTTGAGGACGCGCGCGTTGCCGACGATGTCCGCGTGGCGGCCCCAGATCGGAAACGATACGAACTGAGCGACCTGCGATGTCAGAAAAACGCTCATGTATTCGACATAATTGAGGCGGAGGTTGTCGAGCAGGTGGACGCCGACGTAAGGCGCCGTCAGATGCGCCGCGAAGGTGATGCCGGAAACGTACAGCGCAAAACGGACAAAATTGGATTCCCGGAACCGGGACATGAATTGCCAGAACGTGAAGTCGTCCGCCGGTTTGCGTTCGAGCGGCAGATCCTCCATCCGGGTCATGAGCCACGCGGAAACGAGGCGCGACACGGCCGTCGCCAGGAAAAGAAGGCAAAAGCCGGTTTCCGGCGACCGGGCTTTGAAGACTTCCAGAAGCACACCCCCGAGCACGAGACCGGTCACGCCGGAGAGTCCGGCGATCCGGTTCCGCCAGCCGAGATATTTGCCCCGCTCTTCGGGGAGCAGATAGTCGCTCATGAGGCTGCCCCAGACCGTGGCAATGAGGTTGCTCAGGACGCGGAACAGCATCACGAGCGAAATGAAGATCCAGACGCGGTGCGGGGTGTCCAGAAACGGCAGGAAGGCCACCGGGAGCAGAACGAGCGCCTGCAGGACGCAGCCTCCGACCAAAAACTTGAGCCGGCTGCCCATGAAGTCGACGGCTTTGACCGCGAAGAGCTGCGCGGCCGAGCTCATCAGGTGCGGGACGGCGACGAGAAGGCCAATCTCGTGGATCCGGGCTCCGAGCAGGAGTCCCAGCGGGATCAGGTAATAGTCCGTGACGCTGATCATCACGGCCGCCGGAATCCCTTCTTTCCAGGAAGCGTTCAGGCTGCGGCCGTGATTTGCGAAGGAGAGGAGTTTTTTTAACATGAAAAATGGGGTGAGCGACGGGATTCGAACCCGCGACCTCAAGAGCCACAATCTTGCGCTCTAACCAGCTGAGCTACGCCCACCATGAATGAGGAAGGGAATAACGATACTACAAGTCCGGGGATAACTCAAGGCGAGGCGGCGCAGATTCGCGCGGCCGGGGGAGGCTATTGCGGGTTCATGATCTGGCTGACGACGTCCTCGATCTTGTTTTTTTTCAAGAGGTCCTTCCAGTTCTGCTTGTTGAGCAGGTCCGACTCCCCGGAAGCGATCTGGTTGACGGTGTTCCGGACGGTGGACTCAAAGTACGCGGCGAATGTCGCACGGATCGAACGGTGAAGGCTCCGGCGGAGGACTTCACGGAACGGAACGCTCGGGTCGCGCAGATCCATCTCCATCACCAGGTCCAGAGTCAGATTTCCGGCATCGTTCGCGAGGATGTTGCGGATCAGGTTGGCGTCGAAGCCCATGAGCTGGTTGCCGTCCTCGGACTTGTCGAACGTCAGCCGGCGGATCGTCCATTTGGAATTGGCGGTCAGAATGCCGGCCGGACTTTGGGCGGAAGCGACGATGTCCAATTCGCCGTCGGAGATCCGGGACGGCGTGACGGTCCGGTAGTAAGGTTCGAAATACGGAAGGCTGACGCCGGTGAGTTGAAGCGACGTCCGGCCTTCGAGTTTTTCGCGGATCCAGTCGCCTTCGAGCTTGAGGCGCGCCGCCGGCGTATCCCGCCCCTGGTCGAGCAGGGCTTCGACCGTGTAGGCGAGCCGGCTTCCGTCGGAGGGGAGGGCCAGGTCGTGCAAGTCGGCGGACAGGCGCAGCAGCGTGACCACGAAGCCTTTGCGGTCCGCGTCGTAGTCCATGAACTGGACTTCGCCGTCGCGGATGAGGACACGGTCGAATTTGAGCGGTGGCACGACGCCTCGCCGCGCCGGGCCGGCGGTGCCGGAGGCGGCATCCGCGGCGGCCGAGCCGGCCGGACGGATCCGGAAAGCGTGATAGAGCTTGCCGAGCGATTTGCGGAAGATGACGCGCGGACGGGTGAGTTCCAACTGTGTGAACAGGATTTTTTTGGACGTGACGAAGGTCCAGGCGTCGACGGACGCGACCGCCCGTTCGACATAAAACGCAGCCTCGCCCTTGAACGGCTCGTTTTCGGCGATGAGGAGCCGGTTCATCTCGACCCGGAGGGGGAATCGGACGCGGAGCGACTCGATGGACACCTCGCGGCCGAGCGTCTGTCGCAGGTTGCGAACGACCAGGTCCGGGAGGTTGCGGGCGGCCAGCGCGACGGCCAGGGCCCCCACGAGAGCGGCCAAAACGGCCGTGATCAGTAATTTTTTAACCATGCATGATTTTATCACAGGTGTAGAATAGCTCCAGATGAAGACCCGCAACGCCCTCGTCTGGTTCCGCCGCGACCTGCGCGATTTTGACCACGCCGCGCTCTATCACGCCCTCAAAGATTCCGAACGGGTGTTCTGCCTCTTCGTGTTCGACACCGACATCCTGGACCGTCTGCCGTCCCGCTCGGACCGGCGCGTGGACTTCATTGTCCGGTCGATCGACGAACTGCGCGCGTCGCTGCGGTCCAAAGGCGGCGATCTCTGGATCCTGCACGGATCCGCCCGCGAAGCGGTCCCGGCCGCCGCGCGCCGCCTCGGTGTGCAGGCTGTTTGGACGAACCACGACTACGAACCCTCCGCCCGCGCCCGCGACGCCGCCGTCGAAAAATCGCTGGCCTCGGCCGGCATCGGCTTCCGGACGTTCAAGGATCAGGCCGTTTTCGAAAAAGAAGAAATCCTCACCGGACAAGGAACACCCTTCAAGGTTTTTACCGCGTACAAAAACGCGTGGCTGGAAAAAGCGTCCGCTTTTTATCTCAAGTCCTACCCTGTGGAAAAATACGTCTCCGCTCTGGCGGCACCCGGGGATTATCCCGAAAAGACGCGCGCCTGGACGCTGAAGGAGCTGGGATTCGAGCCGACCGACCTGGACGCGCACGGCATTCGCGCCGGGATGAGCGGCGGACGGGCGTTGTTCGCGGATTTTGCGAAGCGCATCGACGCTTACAAGGAGCTGCGGGATTTTCCGGCGCGCAAGGGCCCATCCTATCTGTCGACGCATCTGAGGTTCGGCACCGTTTCGATCCGCGAGTTGGCGCGGGAGGCCGAGCGCCGCGCGGCCAAGTCCAAGGGGGCGGACACCTGGCTGGGGGAGCTGATCTGGAGGGACTTTTATTTCATGATCCTCTGGACGCATCCGCGGGTGGAGAAGCACGCGTATTTGGAAAAATTCGATGCGATCCCGTTTCCGAACGACGCCAAAAAGTTCAAGGCCTGGTGCGAAGGCCGGACCGGCTATCCGATCGTCGACGCGGCGATGCGCCAGCTCAACCGCACGGGCTGGATGCACAACCGGCTGCGGATGATCGCGGCGTCGTTTTTGGTGAAGGATCTGCATGTGGACTGGCGGAAGGGGGAGAAGGTTTTTGCCGAGCGCCTGCTGGACTTCGACCTCTCGGCGAACAACGGCGGCTGGCAATGGTCGGCTTCCACCGGTTGTGACGCTCAGCCGTATTTCCGGATCTTCAACCCCGTCACTCAGTCGGAGCGTTTCGATCACCAGGGGGAATTCATCCGGCGTTATGTTCCGGAAGTCGCCGGCTTTTCGGACAAAAAAATTCATGCTCCCTGGACCGCTTCCGCGGCTGAGCAGGAGGCGGCCGGTTGCCGGATCGGCGCGGATTACCCTTCGCCCGTTGTCGACCATGCCGCCGCGCGCGCCGTCGCACTCGAGCTTTTTAACCTCAAGGAAATAAAATAATGAAGCCCCATCGTCTGTATCGCGAGCAGATCGTTCCGCGCCCGCTTGCGGAGGTCTTTGAGTTTTTCTCCCGCCCCGAGAATCTGGCCAAGATCACACCCCAGCGCCTCGGCTTTGTCATCCTGACGCCGCCGCCCATCGTGATGAAGCCCGGGGCGATCATCGAGTATCACATCCGCGTCTTTGGCGTGAAGCTTCACTGGATCACCGAGATCACCGTCTGCGAGCCGCCGCACCGCTTCGTCGACCGGCAGATGAAGGGGCCGTACAAAACCTGGCATCATACACACACATTCAAGGCGCTCGACGCGAACCGGACGCTGATAACGGACGAGGTGCTGTACGAGCTGCCGCTCGGCCTCCTGGGCCTTGTTCCGTACGGGATCTTCGTCAAAAAGGACGTGGAATCCATTTTTGAGCACCGTCGCAAGGTCATCTCCGACCTCTTTCGCTAGTTCAAAGCGCGTAACGTCTGATATAGAATGGTCCCATGAAACAACACGGCGCTTCGTCCAGCATCCCGCAGACCATGAAGCAACTCGGCTTCAGGTGGACCCGGCCGCGCCAAGAGGTGATTGACGTGTTCAGTCGAAACTCAAAGCCGCTCACGATCCAGGAAGTATTCGGCATGCTGGGGACCGGGGGTACCGACCTCGCCTCTGTTTACCGATCCGTTAATCTTTTTCTCAAAAGCGGCGTGATCGTGGCCGTGGACAGTGTTGCAGAGGGCCGGCGTTACGAACTTTCGGATCTGTACCGTCGTCACCATCACCATGTGATTTGTCAGGTATGCGGCGACATTCGCGATATCGAGCATTGCGGCTTGGGCCGATTGGAGTCTCTGATCGCGAAGCAGACCGGATATAAAATCATTCATCACGACCTTAAGTTTGTCGGTCTCTGCCGGACGTGCCGCTAGTTTTTTTCTTTCATAAATGCGAATCAATTGCGATAATAGGAACATGATCGAACGCAAACACGAGTTCCAAACGTACGTTTACGAAGAGCTGGTGTCTCATCTGCCATTCACGTTGATCGGCGTGGGGCTGGGCGTCGCATTCGTGTTCGCGGCCATGCATTGGCAGGGGGGCGACGCTCATTTTGGCGAAGAGCAGTTCCATTGGGCGCATATCCTGCATATTTTTTTCAGCGCGGCCGCCGGCGCGGCGATCTTCCGGTCCTACCGCGATTCGGTGCTCAAGGCCATTCCCGTCGCCGCGGTGAGCGCGGTGCTCCTTTGCACGCTGAGCGACATCCTGGTTCCCTATATCGGCCTCAAGGCCGCCGGCTTCGACGCGCATCTCCACCTGTGCGCCGCCGAGCACCCGGTCCGCGTCGCGGCGTCGGCGCTTCTGGGCGTCGCGGCCGGGCTGGCGGGGCTCCGGTTCTTCGAGCATTGCAACAAAGGATTCCATCTCATCCATCTGCTGATTTCGACGGCGGCGTCGGCGCTGTACCTGCTCGACACGATGCAGCATGCGGACCTGCAGGTCGCCGCCATCATCACGGCGACGCTTTTTTTTGCCCTGCTGCTCCCGTGTCTGATCGGCGACGTGCTGGTTCCACTGCTCTTTGTCCGGATGAAAGAACCCTACTCGCACGAACATGTCCACCACTCGGGGAAAGGGCCTCATTGCCGATGAAACGCCGCATCTGGCTGCTGCTCCTGCTGGGATCGTTCGCATGGCCGGTTTCCGCGTCGGCGGAAGGCGCGCACACGGCTTCGCATGGCGGCGCGCTGGCCGGACTGGAATACGACGGCCTCGAAGCGGCGCATTTGGAACTCGCCGCGGATCCGGCGACCGGCGCGCTGACCGTTTATCTTTTGGATGCCGAAGCCGAGGCAGCCGTCCGCATCCCTCAGGAGATCATCGAGGCGGAAGTTTATCTGCCGAACGATCCGCAGCCCGCAACCATCGAGTTCAAGGCTCAGGAAAATCCCGCGACCGGCGAGACGGCCGGCGACACGTCGGTCTTCGCCGCGCAGTCCGACCGCCTGAAGGGTGTTTCCGAATTCAAGATCACGCTGCGCTCCATCTTCATCGCCGGCGTCGAGATCGACGACACGAGCTTCGGTTACCCGGAAGGGACGCACTAAAGCCGCCATGAGCCGCAACGCGATCGAAGTCGTCGACCTCGTCGTCCACTACGGAAAACACCAGGCGCTCAAGTCCGTTTCGCTGTCGGTTCCGGCTGGTGCGACCTTCGGCTTCATCGGCCCCAACGGCGCCGGCAAGAGCACCTTCATCAAGACGGTGCTCGGCCTCATCCCGCCGACCTCCGGCAAAGTCCTGTTGAACGGTCTGCCGCCCAAGGACCCCGCGTCCCGCGCCAAGCTCGGCTTTGTCCCGGAAGAAGCCAATTATTACCGTTACCTGACGCCCGAAGAGATCCTCCGGTTTTATGGCCGCATCTTCGGTCTCAACCGTTCGACCCTCGACACGCGCGTCACGGAGCTCCTCAAGCTCGTCGGCCTCGACGCGGTGCGGAAGAAGCGCGCGTCCACTTTTTCCAAAGGCATGATGCAGAAGATCAGTCTCGCGCAGGCGCTCATCAACGACCCGGACACGCTGATCCTGGACGAGCCGACGTCGGGTCTGGACCCGCTCGCCAAGCTCAACCTCCGCGAGATCCTCGTCCGGCTGCGCGGGCAGGGGAAGACGCTGTTTTTCTCGTCGCATGAGCTCTCCGAGGTCGCGCTCCTGTCCGACTCGGTCGCGATCCTGGTCGGCGGCAAAGTGCTTGTCAGCGGCCCGCGCAAAGAAGTGGTCGGCGACGGCGAGCGCAACCTCGAACGCCTCTTCATCCAGCTGGTGCAGGGGGAGGCCCGATGAACGCCGTTCTCGAGATCGCCAAACTCGTCGTCAAAGAAATCCTGCGCAAAAAGGACTTCTACGTCGCGTTCGTCCTCACCGCGGTGATCCTGTTCTACGCCGCGCAGCTGCGCTTCTACAACGTGGCCGACGCGTACCGGTACCTCATGGACATCGGTCTGGGCCTGAGCTTCCTGTTCGCGGTCCTGCTCACGGTCGCGCTCGCGGCGCGGCAGTTTCCGGGCGAGCTGCAGGCGCGCACGGTGCATGTGCTGTGGGCCAAGCCCGTGTCGCGCGGCCAATTCGTCCTCGGCAAATTTCTCGGCGCGTTCGCGGCGGGGCTGGTCTGCTTCACGCTGTTTTACGGCGCGCTCATCGCGCTCACGCTCACCAAAACGACGGCGCTCTCCGCCGCTGCCGCGCTGCAGACGTATTATCTGTTCTCGCTCTGCCTCATGATGCTCACGGCGCTGGCCGGGATGATGTCGCACTTCGTTTCGACGCCGATCGCAGTGTCGCTCACGCTCTTTTTCTGGGGCGTCATCAGCTTGTACGGCTTTTATGCCCGCGAAGCGGCCAAGCATCTCACCGGTCCGGCGCGTTGGGCCGTCGAAGCGCTGTACAACCTTGCGCCGCACTTCGAATTCTTCGACATGCGCCAGCGCTTCATCCATTCGTCCGAGCCGATCGGCGCGGGCGTCGTCCTCTTCCTGACCGCGTATGCCGCGCTCTACAGCGCGCTCTACCTCTGGATCGGCTGGCTGCGCCTGCGGGAGCGGCCGATCTCGTGATGCGCTACGCGCTGCCCCTCGCGGCGCTGGCCGCCCTCGGCTTCGCCGCCTCGCCGGCCGGAGCGTCGCTCGTCCTGCGCGAAGTTCCCGAAAAAGCCACGCTCAACAACCCGCTCTTCGAAGCGCTCGGAACCGCCAAGGGCGCGGTCGGCGACATGGTCTACCTGCGGGCGGACGAGTATTTTCATAAGGGGATGGAGCGCAATTTGCTGGAGACGCATCAGCTGGCAGGCGAGAACCCGTCCGACCCGAATTTTCACGTCAAAATTCAGACGGACGACTGGGCGATGCGCGTCAACCGCCGGATCAAGGTCGTCGACCATCAGCATCTGGGTCAGAAAGACGCCAAAGAGATCCTGCCGCTCCTGTACGCGTCGACGGTACTGAACCCGGAGAACCTGGATGCGGTGCTGACCGCGGCCTACTGGCTCGAAAAGTCCACCGGCAGCGTCGAACAGTCTCTCGAGGTGCTGACGCGCACCGCCGAAGCTCATCCCGGCGAATGGAAGATCGCCTTCGCCGTCGGCCAACTCCTTGCCGATAAGAAAAAAGATCCTGCCGCCGCCATCCCGCACTTCGAGCGCGCGGTCGCGCACCTGACGCCCCACAACGCGCTGCCGTTTGATTGGATCCGCGTGCGGGTTGCCCTCGGCGACGCGCTCGCAGCGACGGGGGATTCGGTCCGCGCCGTCGCCGTCTACCGCGAGACGCTGCTCCTGGCCGAACAGCGCGAAAAATCCCAACTCCCGAACATCCTCCGGCAAAAAATCAAAAAACTCGAGCAGATTGGGCTATAATAGCAGCCCGTCACTCTCGTCACGCCTTTTTACGCGCCCGTAGCTCAATTGGATAGAGCGTCAGCCTCCGAAGCTGAAGGTTACCGGTTCGAACCCAGTCGGGCGCACCACTCTAAGCAAAGATCGATGTCTAATAAAGGACCTACACCTCAGAACCTCTTTTTACTCGCCTGTCTCGCCGTCTTCCTTGCCGTCATCGGCGAGGTTTTGCTGCGATCTTTATTGCCCGATCAATCATCCTTGCTGCGACCACCTCTCTCCCGAACCGTTTTTCAAATAAGAGAAGGAACGATTGAGGGAGTGAGCGGCTCCAGCCGATTTGAGGCCAATTCCTTCGGGGTTCGGGGCCGTGAACCCGCAGCGGATGACAGGATCAAAATTTTGACTGTGGGAGGAAGCACTACCGAGTGTTTGTTTTTGGACCAGTCTGAAGCATGGCCGCAGTTGCTAGAACAGAATCTGCGGGCATCCGGATACCCTGTTTGGGTTGGAAGCGCAGCTCAAAGCGGGCGAACTCTAACATCCTGCTTGGCGGAGCTGCCGGCGCTGTTCAGGCGCGTTCCGAAGCCGAAGATCTGCATTTTTTTAAGCGGCGGCAATGATTTTTTAAGAGCATTGGTCCCGGCGAAGCCGCCCCGCCAAACGCTCGGATGGACGCGTCTGATTCAAAAGATCAAAGCCGGGTTTGTCAATGATTTGGACCAGGGGGTGGTGGTTGTGCCGGCCCGCTTTGCGGGTCGCTACAATGACCTCCGCTTGCTGAGAGCGCGGCACAAACCGTTTCGTACGGACCTGCCGGATCTCTCCTCTGCTTTGGCTGTTTATCAGGAGAATATTCTGCTCACGGCAGACTTGTGTCGCAGAAAGGGTATCCGGCCCGTTTTTCTCACTCAGCCCGTGTTATGGCAAGGCGGGGAGAATCATAAGCATGAGCGGTTGTTGTGGATGAATATGGCATCGAATGACAATCGGGTCTTCTACTCGGAAGCCGCCTTGGAGCGGGGGATCCGTATGTTTAATGAAGCGCTTATGGAAGTCTGCGACACCTATTCTCTGGATTGTATGGACCTAAGCGCGGTTCTGCCCAAAACAACCGCCGTGTTTTATGACGACATGCACTTTAATGAGTCCGGAGCGGCGCTGACCGCTGGCCGGATCGCCGAATTATTAATTTTGAATGATCTTATCGGCCTGGAGCAACGGTAAAGACGGCGTAGAGGGCTGCGGCGGCGAAGAGGAAGAAAAGCGCGGCGGCGGCGTAGCGGATCCATTTCATGGCGGGGTGGCCGGCGAGTTTTTCGCCCAGGAAGACGGCGAGGCCGTCGGTGGCGAGCATGCCGAGCGTCGTTCCGACCGTGACCATGACCGCCGACTGGAAACGCGCGCCCAGGGCGACGGTGGCCAGCTGGGTTTTGTCGCCCATTTCGGCGAGGAAAAAGAGAACGGTGGTGGTCAGGAAGGGGCCGAAGCGGTGTTTTTTATCCGCATCGTCCAGCGAATCGGGGAAGAGGGTCCAGATCCCGAAGCCGACGAAGGACGCCGCCAGCACATAGGCCAGGATATCCGGCCGGACAACCCCGGACACCCATTCGCCGGCCCAGGACGCCAGCGCGTGGTTCAAGAGGGTGGCCGCAAGGATGCCGCCCATGACGGGCCAGGGCTTTTTGAACTTCGCGGCCAGGGCAAAGGCGAGCAGCTGGGTCTTGTCACCCATCTCGCTGACGGCGACGAGTAAAAAAGAGCTTAAAACGGCCTCAAACATGGCAAAACCTTTATTTTTTAATAAATTGCGTCCGAAGAGCGGTTCTGGGCTATAATACCACCTGTAAAGTTGAGTTGGTTAGCGGCGTTGCCTCTCTCACTCAATTTTTACAAACCGTTCCGGCGCGTCGATGTGACCTCCGGAGCGGGACAACGGATCGGTTCGGGATCAACGACAAGGAAAAAGTGAACATGAAGCTGTACGCAGGTAATCTCTCCTATGATATGAACGACGACTCTCTCCGCCAGACCTTTGCCGCTTGTGGCAAGGTCGACACCGCGCAGGTCGTCAAAGACATGCAGACCGGCCGCTCCAAGGGTTTCGGGTTCGTCGAAATGCCGAACGCCCAGGAAGCTCAGGCCGCGATCGCCAAACTTAACGGCGCTGACGTCATGGGCCGCAAGCTCAACGTCAACGAAGCGCGCCCCAAGACCGACAGCCCCCGTGGCGGCGGTTCCTTCGGCGGCGGCGGACGTTCCTGGTAGTCTGACCCCAAAAAATCGAACCCCTTCGCGCGCAAGCGCGGAGGGGACTCGGCTTGAAAGCCGCCCTTCGGGGCGGCTTTTTTGTTTAACCCTGACTTTATTTCGTCCGGCCATTGAAACAGATCTTTCTATCATTACAATTGGTTAGGATGCTCTGTTTTAAGTTTTTTCAACAAGTGACTTGTAAACCCTGGTAAGGAGTAGTAGACTATTATTAGAAGATTACAGAATCGTTAACTAATGACTATTCTGTTTGAACGAGCCAGCGTCGCCGGAAGTACGGAGGGACGATGATTCAGTTGGGTCCGGATTTGCTCCATTTGCTTGTCATCGAAGAGCGCTCCTCCTATCTCCCCACCCTTAAGAAAAAGTTATCTTCCCTCAAGCATCCGCACTATCAGGTTTCGCATGTACACAGCTACGAAGCGGCGTTGGAGTTTTTGATCCGCCACACGCCGGACATCATACTGGCCGACAGTCGGCTCAGCGGCCACGGAGCCATCGAGACATTCCTCAATATCTGCCAAAAAGAAGCTTCCATCCCGCTCATCGTTCTGACCGACGAAGCCGACCGCGGCCGGGCGGAACAGCTTTTTAAATCAGCGGCCGAGGACTTTTTAATGGAATCGGATCTGGTTGGTCCGATCGGCGACCGCATCCAGCAGATCATCCGTCGGCACCAGGACGTTTTTTCCGTCCAGCAGAGCGACCGCCGGTTCCGGGACCTCGCGGATTCCGCCCCGGTGATGATCTGGGAGACCAACGGCTTCGGCGAAAGCGTTTTTTTCAACAAGACTTGGCTCGATTTCCGCGGACGTGACTTCGATGCGGAACGGCATATCCGGCGCTGCGACGAAATCCATCCGGATGACGTCGAGCGGTATCAGTCGATCACGGATTCGGCGATGCAGACGCGTCAGCCGTTCCGGATCGAGTACCGGATCAAATGCCGGGACGGCAGTTACCGGTGGATTCTCGACACCGGCTCGCCCATGAATGACGCGCACGCGAAATTCCAGGGATTCGTGGGGTCCGCGATCGATATCACCGAGCGGCGGAAGACGGAGGCTGAGAGCGACGAGTGGCGCCGGCGGTACCAGGCCGCCGTGGAAGCCAGCCGGCAACTCCTCCTCGACTGGAACCCCGAAACCCAGGAAGTGAAGTACGGCGGCAACCTCGACCAGATTCTGGGATTCTCGCCGGCGGACCTGGGTTCGCAGATGTCCCGATGGCTGGACCGCATCCACGCCGAAGATCAGGATTCCTTTTATCAAATGATGCGCCGCGTCCGTACGACCGAACAGCCGGTTCGGATGGAATACCGCATCCAGCGCCGCGACGGCGAATGGATCACGGTTGAACATGAAGCGCAGGTGATTCATTCGCCGGAAGGCCGCGTCTCGGGCATTGTCGGATTCGTGAGTGACATATCCACCAAGAAACAGACGATGCAGGAACTGAGGGCGCGCGAACGCCGCTACCGGACGCTCGTCGCCAACATTCCCGGCGCCGTTTACCGGTACCAGTACCGGCAGGACCAGGGCTGGACGGTCGACTATATTTCGAAGCAGATTCACAAGATCTGCGGTTTTCCGCGCTCTTATTTCTTAAACGGAGACCTGGAGGCCTTTACCCGCATGGTGCTGCACGACGACCGGGGCGTGCGCGAAAAAGCGCTGGCCGACGCCACCCAGTCGCGCGGACCCTTCTTTGTCACGTACCGGATCCGCCACAACGACGGTCAGCTGCGCTGGATCCAGGAACAGGGGCGGGTCATTGCCGACGAGGCGACGGGAACGCTCTGGCTAGACGGGCTCATCTTCGATATTTCGGATCAGGCGAAGGCGGAGGAGCGCCTCAACTTCCTCTCGCACCACGACCTGCTGACCGGCCTTCCCAACCGCACGCTCTTCCTCGACCGTCTTGGGCAGGCGATCATCGCCGCCAACCACGACCGCGACATGCTCGGCGTATTTTTCCTGGATCTGGACCACTTCAAGCGCATCAACGACACGCTCGGACACGCCGTCGGCGACAAGCTCATTCAAATGTCCGCGGGACGCCTCAAGCATATCCTCTACGAAACGGACACCGTGACCCGCCTCGGCGGCGACGAGTTCGCGATTCTCGTGCCCAATCTTTCCAAACCGGCGCAGACGCTCAAGATCGCGGACAAGATTTTTAACGCGTTCAAGACACCGTTCTTCATCGACGGACATGAACTGTTCATGTCCGTCAGTCTCGGCATCAGCGTGTACCCCAACGACGGCTATGACGCCGATTCACTCATGAAGAACGCCGACACCGCGATGAACCGCGCCAAGGAACAGGGCCGGGGGAATTATCAGCTGTACTCGCCGCAGATGAACGACAAGGCGCTCCTGCGCCTCAAGCTCGAAAGCCGCTTGCGGCGTGCCGTCGAACGCGACGAATTCCGTCTGCACTATCAGCCCCAGATCGACTTCCAGACCGGCAAGATTACCGGCATGGAAGCGCTGCTCCGCTGGCATCACCCTGAATTCGGCCTCGTCTCCCCGGCGGAATTCGTTCCGCTGGCCGAAGAATCCGGCCTCATCGTTCCGATCGGTGCGTGGGTGCTCGAGACCGCGTGCAAACAGATCAAGGAATGGCAGATGATGGGCTTTACCGCGCTGCGGATGGCAGTTAATCTTTCCTCACGTCAGCTGCGCCGCCCCGACCTCGCGGCGACAATCTCATCGATCGTGCGAAATGTGGGTGTCGATCCGGCGCTGGTTGAACTCGAACTCACCGAAGGCACGCTGATGGACGACATCGAAGAAACGACTTCGGCCCTGGCCAAGCTTCGCGATCAGGGTCTGCGCATCGCAATCGACGACTTCGGCACCGGCTACTCGTCGCTCAGCACGCTCAAACGCTTCCCTTTAAGCACGCTCAAAATCGACCGCTCCTTCGTCACGGAGATTCCGCGCGACACCGAGAACAACGCGATCGCCGAAGCCATCATCTCGATGGGCCATAGCTTGAGTCTTGAAGTCGTCGCCGAAGGCGTCGAGAACGAGCAGCAATTTGAATTCTTAAAAAATCATGCCTGCGACCGCATGCAGGGCTTCCTCTTCAGCCGCGCGATTCCTGCTACTGCCTTCACGGAGCTTCTTAAAGCTAAATAGTTCGTCCCAGCTCCTCTCCTTTTTTTTGCCCGTCGTGTAAAGCGATAGAAAAAATCTTGAAATAGTTTGAATAAATCCGCCCTCCTTGTCCGTCTATAGGGGTAGAGACCTGAACTCACCCATAAAGGAGGAATCATCATGGGCAATGTCAAAGAGTGCGAGATCGTTTCTGTCCGCAGACTCGAGGGTGCCGGCAATCTCAAAGCGTTTGTCGACATCCGTGTCGGCGGAGCGCTGGTGATCACCCAGTGCGCGGTGATGGACGGCAAGCGCGGTCTGTTCGCGTCGTTGCCGCGCCAGCTGGCGCGCGACGGTCGGTGGCGGGATGTTGTGATCGCCGCGGACGACGATCTGCGCGCGCATTATCAGGCCGAAATTCTTCGGGCGTACGAAGAAGAAGCCGCGGCGCTCGCCAACTAAACAACCCTACCGGACCGCGTCCCGTGGCCGGGATGCGGTCCGGTCCTCATCGGAGCTCATATGAAGGCGTATTCACCCCCTAAAGGGAATGCCCGGATCCTGCTGGGCCATCTCGGAGAAATTCTGGCGGTCGAACGGTTGCGGAAAGAAGGGTATGTGATTCTGGAGCGGAATTACCGTTGTCCCGCCGGCGAGATCGACTTGATCGCGAGGGAAGAAGACGTGCTGGTGTTCGTGGAGGTACGCACCCGCAGCAGCGACGCGTTCGGCAGCCCGCTGGAGAGTGTGGATTTTTTCAAACAGCGAAAACTACGGGAGGTGGCCCGGGTGTATCTGCGGGAGCGCCGGCCGCTGTACCAGGACGTACGATTCGACGTGGTTGGTGTCGTTCTCAGGGAAGGTGAAGAGGCGCAGGTTGAGATTGTGCCGCACGCGTTTTATCAGGGGCAGTTCCGATGATTGCGCGGGTCGAGGCGGCCGGAGTGTTGGGAATCGACGCGCTGGCGGTCGAAGCGGAAGTGGATGTGTCGCAGGGTTTGCCGGCCTTCCAAATCGTCGGTCTTCCGGACGCGGCCTGCCGCGAAAGCCAGGTTCGTGTGTTGTCGGCGATTCGAAATTCGGGCTTTCAGTTCCCGGCCAAAAAGATCACGATCAACCTCGCTCCGGCTGACATTAAGAAGGAGGGCTCCGGCTTCGATCTGGCGATCGCGATCGGCATTTTGGCGGCGTCCGAACAGATCGGGTCCGATGGGCTGTCGGATTGTGTCTTCTGCGGCGAGCTGGCGCTCGACGGCCGGGTGCGCGGGGTTCCGGGCGCGTTGTCCCGGGCGTCGGGATACGCCTCGGGCGGCAAGCGATTTATTTTTCCCTTCGAAAACGAGAGGGAGGTGATGTGCGTGGCGACCGCAAGATTGCAGCCGGTCCGGACGCTGTCGGATGCGGTGGAGGCTTTGCGCCTCCCCGGCGGCTCGACGATGCTCCTGTCCGTTCCGGTAGCGGCGAGCGTCCGGCGTAAACCCAAGGCGGATTTTGCGGATGTCCGGGGCCAGCGGCTGGCGAAGCGCGCATTGGAAGTCGCCTGTGCCGGCGGCCACAACCTGGTCATGATCGGACCGCCCGGTTCCGGCAAGACGATGCTGGCCAAGCGGATCCCGGGGATTCTGCCGGATCTGAGTTTTGCGGAAGCGGTGGAAACGACCAAGATCCACAGCGTGGCCGGCTTTTTGAAAAAGCGCGAAGGGCTGATCGCCGTCCCGCCGTTTCGCTCACCGCATCACACTATATCCGATACGGCTTTAGTCGGTGGAGGAAGTTATCCGAAGCCGGGCGAAATCAGCCTAGCGCATCACGGCGTGCTGTTTTTGGACGAGCTGCCGGAATTCAAGCGCAGCGTCCTGGAGGTTCTGCGCCAACCGCTCGAGGAGGGGAAGATCGTCGTGTCGCGCACCGCGACGAGTCTGACGTTTCCGGCCAAGTTCATGCTGGTCGCGGCGATGAACCCGTGTCCGTGCGGCTATTTTACGGACGAACAGCACGCGTGTTATTGCACGCCGATTCAGATCAAGAATTACCTGGGTCGTGTCTCAGGCCCGCTCTTGGACCGGATCGACATGCATCTGGAAGTCCGGCGGCTGGGGCTGGGGGATTTTGAAGGCGCGGTCAAAGGCGAGTCGTCCGCCGCCGTCCGGACGCGGGTGGAGCGGGCGCGGGAGATTCAGGCGGCGCGCTATGTGGGGACGCCGTATGCCCTCAACGCCCAGCTTGAAGGGAAGGACGCGGAGACTTTCTGTGAGTCCACGGAGGAGGCGGCATCGTTTTTGCGCCGGGCGATGGAGGACTTGGGATTCAGCGGCCGGGCTTTTCATAAAGTCCTCAAAGTAGCCCGTACGCTGGCAGACTTGGACGCATCGGG
Organism: uncultured Planctomycetia bacterium; assembly: GCA_964430735.1. Taxonomy (GTDB): domain Bacteria; phylum Omnitrophota; class Gorgyraeia; order 2-02-FULL-51-18; family JAGOUK01; genus JAGOUK01. The sequence goes on from CAYSFB010000004.1 coordinate 206,661, forward strand.
ACTGATCGCCTTGCCCCATATTCAGGAGGCGGTCCAATATAGGTCGCTTGACAGAAAGGGATGGTATTGATATATAAACACCAAAAACGTTTGATAAATAATCAAATATAGGGGGGCATCGTATGCGATGGGGGATCGCGCTGGGGCTCGTTTTGTGTGCGGAAGCGTTGTGCGGATCGGAAGTTCGGGCAGAATGGCAGCAGGCCTTTCGGTCGCCTGCGGATAGCAAGATGCATTCGGTTTTGCCGGATGCGATGCATGCCGAGCGAATGCTGGTCGGGATTGAAGGCGGTGTGCTTGAGACGCGTGACCGGGGGGTCACTTGGAAACGATCGTTGACGGTACCGTCTCACCAGCCGGTTCACGTGCTTTATCAGGAAGCGGGAACGGCCCGGAGATGGGCAGCGACTCCACGTTCGCTCTACTTCAGTTTGGACGCCGGAAAAAAATGGGAACCGGGCGCCTACTTCCTGGATGGAGACGAGCGCATCACCGCTTTTTTGGCCGAAGGCCCCTCGCTTTATGTCGGGCATTCGGCAGGGTTGTCGGTTAGTGAAGACGACGGCGCTTCGTGGACGGAGGTTCGGGAATTTGCCGGCCGGCCCGTGTTCCAGATCGAGCGCTCCGATGACGGACGTATCTGGATCGCTTCGGAGCGGGGCATTTACCGCTCCGCATCCCCGTCGTCCTGGGAGGCGATGTACCGGCGCGTCACGCTGAATCGATTTGAGTCGGATGCGGATGATGTTCCGGCGCCGGCGGATACGGAAGACCCGGACGCATCCGCTGGACCGGCGTCAGCACTTTATTTTTGGTTCGGCCCGGAGCAGACGCTGCAGATTGCCGACGGCGTCCGGCTTTTCCGCCGCGAGACGGGGTCCGGAGAGATCCGATCCGCCGGCATGCTGCCGGAGCCGCTCATGACGGCTCCCAGGGGGTGGGGCGAGGGAGGCGTCCGCGCCGCACTCGGAACCCGTAGAAGCGTCGAGTTGTGGGAGTCCTCGCGTCAGGACCGAAGCGAACTCGCCGCCGGCTGGCCTTCGGGAGACGTCCGATTTTTGACCTACGATCCGTCGGAAGACCGGCTGATCGCGGTTACTTCGAGCGGAGTTTACCGGTACGAGCACCCGGAGTTGAACGGTTATCTCGAAACCCGACTCCAATCGAGCGGATTAAAATCACAGGTGCTTCTCGACCAGTTTGAGCATGAGCCGGGGATCCTGGAGCTTCAACAGGCGGCGATGCGCTACGCAGAAGTGCACCCCGAAAAGATCATTGCCTGGCGTCAAGCCGCCGCGAAGCGCGCGTGGTTGCCGTCGCTCGGCGTCGGACATGACGCGGGCACCGATCAGACGGTGGACATCGATCGCGGCGGAACAGCCGATCTCGACCGCTTTATCCAGGGGCCTGATGAGCGGGACGAGCAGTGGTCGGTGGACGTCAGTTGGGATTTGGCCGACCTGATCTGGAGCACCGATCAAACCACGATCGACAACCGGTCCAAGCTCATGGTTCAGCTCAGGGATGACCTCCTGACCCAATTGAATCATTTGTATTATTCCCGCCGGCGCTTGCAGATTGAGGGGCTGATCCAGAGCAGCTCCAGTCTGCAGAAAGAGATCGATCGGAGGCTTCAAATCGACGAGTACACGGCCGGAATCGACGCGCTGACGGGTGGGTATTTCAGCCGTGGATTGGGGCAGACTGTCCGCGTCGATCGAGGACCGGAATGGTCCTGATTTTGCTTCCGATTCTGCGTGCAAAAGTCGGGGGATTGAATATAATGACCTCCAGATTATTTTTCTGAGAGGAAATGGTTTTATGACTCAAGCCGATATTCACACCCTGCTTCAAACCACGCTGTTCCGCTCCAACACCGTCCGGGATCTATGCGAAGCCGTCATCGTTTTTGCGGCTTCCATGCTCGTCCTCTGGATCGTGCGGGTGTGGGCGCTGAGACGGCTGCGCAAGATCGCGGCCCGCACCACCAATCAACTCGACGACATCCTGATCGAGGTCCTCGACAAATCGATTCTCCCGGTTCTGTACGTCGGGTCGATCAATTTTGCGGTGCGGTATCTGGATCTTCCCAAAGTCGCCAATCAGACGATCGTGATGCTGTTCAAGATCGTTCTGATCGTCCAGCTCGTGCGGCTGCTCATGTCGGTGCTCACGCACCTCATTCAGCACTCCTGGATGAAGTCGGCGGCGGCCGGCAGCCTCGCCAGCAAGAGCGCGATTGGACTCATCCGCATCGTCGTCTGGGTCATCGCCTCGATTTTCCTCATCGACAACCTCGGCTTTGACGTGAACTCCATCGTCGCCGGCCTTGGAATCGGTGGTGTCGCGGTGGCCCTTGCATCGCAGGCCATTCTGGGCGATCTGTTCAATTATTTTGTGATCGTTTTTGACAAACCCTTTGTGGAAGGGGATTTTATCGTCGTCGACGACTTCAAGGGCGAAATCGAACGCATCGGAGTGAAGAGCACGCGGCTGCGCTCGGTCGACGGCGAGCAGCTCATCATTTCTAACACCAATCTGACTTCCAGCCGTGTCCGGAACTTCAAGCGGATGCAGAAGCGGCGGGCCATGTTCACTCTCGGCGTGGTGTATCAGACTTCACTGTCGACGATGCGCCGGATTCCGGGAATGATCCGTTCGATCATCGAATCGACTCCGAATACGACCTTCGACCGGGCGCACTTCAAGTCGTTCGGCGATTCGGCCCTCATCGTCGAAGCGGTTTATTTTGTGAATGAGCCGGACTACACGAAGTACATGGACGCGCAGCAGGCCGTGAACCTGGCGGTTCTCGAAGCATTTGAAAAAGAGGGGATTGAGTTCGCGTATCCGACACAGACAGTTTACAATTACGGCGAAATCCCCTCGACGAAGCTCGTAAAAAACTAAATTAAGTTCTTTCGATTTAGCCGTCCTCAAAAAAAATCTTGACTTCAATGCGTGCAGATTTATACTAAATCTAGTCATGCGAAACGCGTCACACCCAACATATAGTGGTTCTAACCCTCTCAAGGCTTCGAGTACAAATAGTTAACAATTTATGACAAGTGTATCATTCTTAAGGACTCGCTATCCCCAAAATCAGTCAATCGAGGAGAAATCGCAACATGTCAACTAACGCCGCCAGCCAAGCCATCCAGGTCCAGAAGCGCAACGGACAGCTGGTTCCCTTTAATATGGCCCGCATCGAATCTGCGGTCGCCAACTCCTTCAAGGAGCTCCGCGGCATTCCCCGCGAAACCGACCTGCCGGTTGAGGTCCAGGCGGATGTAGACAAGATCACGCATTGCGTGGCCGACGTTCTTTTGGACCGCGCGTCCAAGTCCGGCCGTCTCAACGTCGAAGAAATCCAGGACGAGGTGATCCGCCAGCTGTACGAGAACGGCTCGCGCCAGGTCGCGGAGAGCTATGCCAACTACCGCCGCGAGCACGCCGCCCGCCGCGCCATCTTCGAGCTTTATCGCACGGTCAAGCGCGACGGCAAGGAAGTTTCTTTCAAGCCCGAAAAGATCACGATCGCCATCGCCAAGGCCTTCCGTGCGGCCTATGACGGCCGGCTGACGGACGAACACTTGGCGGCCGCGCGCAAGCTCTCGGATCGTGTGGTGTCGGAAGTCCGCGCCAAGTGGCCCCAGGGCGGCGCCGTTTCGATCGAAGACATCCAGGATTTGGTTGAGCGCACGCTCATGACCAGCAGCTACTACGAAGTCGCCAAGCGTTACATCGTGTACCGCGAAGAGCGCCGCCGCGAGCGCACGCTCAAGGCGAAGGGCGAGCCGAAGTTCGATTGGGCCAAGAGCTATCAGATCCGCGGCAACGACGGACAGCTCAAGGAGCTCGATATCGAAGAGCTTGTCTTCAAGGTCGGCACCGCGTGCAAGGGTCTCGAAGGCGTTTCCGCCGAAAAGATCGTCCGCGAATCGCTGAAGAACTACTTCAACGGCATCACCGAGGCCCAGGTCGACTTCTCGAACATCCTGGCGTCCCGTTCGCTCATCGAAAAAGAGCCCAATTACAGCATCGTCGCCGCGCGCCTGCTTCTGCTCACGGGTTACCAGGAAGCGCTCGGCACGCCGGTCAGCTTCGAAAGCATCCGCACGGAATACCCCCGCTACCTCGGTCAGTACATCCGGACGGGCGTTGAGCACGAGCTTCTGAGTCCGGACCTGCTGAGCTTCGACCTCGACTTTTTGGGCAAACAAATCAAGCCGGAGCGTGACCTGACCTTCCGCTACATGGGACTTCAGACCCTGTACGACCGTTATTTCATCCACTGGCAGGACCGCCGCCTCGAGATTCCTCAGGTATTCTGGATGCGCGTCGCGATGGGCTTGGCCAAGCGCGAAGCGAACAAGAACGAATGGGCGGTCAAGTTCTACGACACACTGTCCACCTATCGTTTCGTCTCCTCGACCCCGACGCTGTTCAACGCCGGAACCATCCACTCGCAGCTGTCGTCGTGCTACCTGACCACGATCAAAGACGACCTGAACCACATCTTCAAGTGCATGCAGGACGACGCCATGCTCTCGAAGTGGTCGGGCGGCCTTGGCAATGACTGGACCTATGTCCGCGCGATGGGTTCCCGCATCAAGGGCACGAACGGCAAGAGCCAGGGCATCATCCCGTTCCTCAAGGTTGCCAACGACGTCGCCGTCGCGGTGAACCAGGGCGGCAAGCGCCAGGGCGCGATGTGCGCGTACCTCGAGACGTGGCATCTGGACATTGAAGAATTCCTGGAATTGCGCAAGAACACCGGTGACGACCGTCGCCGCACCCACGACATGCACACGGCCAACTGGATTCCGGACCTGTTTATGAAGCGTGTGAAGCACAACGGGCCGTGGACGCTGTTCAGCCCGAGTGACGCGAAGGATTTGCACGACTTGTACGGTCAGGCCTTCGAGCAGCGCTACGAGGAGTATGAAGCGCTCGCGAAGCAGGGGAAGATCCGACACAAGACCGTCGAAGCGGTCCAGCTCTGGCGCAAGATGCTCACGATGCTGTTCGAGACCGGCCATCCCTGGATCACCTGGAAAGACCCCTCGAACCTGCGTTCGCCGCAGGATCACGTCGGCGTCGTCCACAGCTCGAATCTTTGCACGGAGATCCTGCTGAACACCTCGGAAAAAGAAACCGCCGTCTGCAACCTCGGTTCGGTCAACCTTGCCGAGCACACGAACGCGCGCGGACTGAATCACGAGCTGCTCAAGGAAACGATTCTGGTGGCGGTCCGCATGCTCGACAACGTGATCGACATCAACTACTACCCGACGCAGGAATCCGAGTTCTCGAACCTCCAGCACCGTCCGGTGGGTCTCGGGATCATGGGCTTCCAGGATGCGCTGTACATCCAGAACACGAGCTACGCGTCCCAGCAGGCCGTCGAGTTCGCCGACGAAAGCATGGAAGCCATCTCGTATTACGCGATCCTGGCGTCCTCGCAGCTCGCGGCTGAGCGCGGCGCGTACGGAAGCTATCAGGGTTCCAAGTGGTCGCGCGGCTTGCTGCCCATCGACACCCTGCAGACCCTCGAAGAAGAGCGCGGCGTCCAAGTCCGCGTCGACCGTTCCGCCCGGATGGACTGGGCCCCGGTTCGCGAGTCCGTGAAGCGTCACGGGATGCGCAACTCCAACGTGATGGCCATCGCGCCGACCGCGACCATCGCCAACATCGTCGGGGTGACGTCGTCAATCGAGCCGACCTACAAGAACATCTTCGTGAAGAGCAATCTTTCCGGAGAGTTCACGGTCCCCAACGAGTACCTCGTCGAAGACCTGAAGCGCCTCAACCTCTGGGACGAGGACATGATCAACGATCTGAAGTACTTCGACGGAAGCGTCCAGGAAATCGGCCGCATTCCGCAGCACATCAAGCAGAAGTATCCGACCGCGTTCGAAGTCGACTACGAATGGGTCGTCGAAGCGGCCGCGCGCCGTCAGAAGTGGATCGACATGGGACAGTCCCTCAACCTGTACCAGGCGTCCACCAGCGGCAAGAAACTCGGCGACATGTACATGCGCTGCTGGGAAGCGGGTCTCAAGACCACGTACTACCTGCGTTCGCTCGGTGCCACCCGCATCGAGAAGAGCACGCTGGACGTCAACAAGTACGGGAACGTCCTGGGTCAGAAGAAAGAGGACGTCAAAAAGGAGTACACGGCCGCGGAGAAGCAGCAGTGCAGCATCGAAAAGGGCCCGGACTGCGAAGCCTGCCAGTAATTTGAAGCATCGGATTTACAGATTCGTTAAAGGGAGAAATTGACATGAGCAACATCGCAGGGTTCACCAGCCTCAGAAAAACGACCGACCGCGTCAACTCGGCGGCCAAGAAGATCATCAACAACGACAAGGTCGTGGACGTCAATCAGCTGATCCCGATCAAGTACAAGTGGGCGTGGCAGTACTACCTCGACGCCTGCGCGAACCACTGGATGCCGCAGGAAATCATGATGCAGCGCGACATCGAGCAGTGGAACAACCCCAAGGGCTTCACGGACGACGAGCGCCGCATCATCAAGCGCAACCTCGGGTTCTTCTCGACCGCGGATACGATCGTCGCGAACAACGTCGTGCTCGCAATCTACCGTTATGTCGACAACCCCGAGTGCCGCCAGTACCTGCTGCGCCAGGCGTTTGAAGAGGCGATCCACATCCACTCCTACCAGTACATCATCGAGTCGCTGTCCATGGACGACGGCGAAATCTTCAACATGTACCGCGAAGTGGCGACGATCTACGACAAGGACGAGTTCCAGATGAAGCTCACCGAGGACATTCTCTCGGACGGCTTCGAGTGCAAGTCGGCCCGCGGCCGTGAGCGGCTGCTGGACAACCTGATCGGTTATTACGCGATCATGGAAGGCATCTTCTTCTACAGCGGATTCGTGATGCTGCTGTCGTTCGGACGTCAGAACCGGCTCCCGGGCGCGTGCGAGCAGATCCAGTACATCCTGCGCGACGAGTCGATGCACATGAACTTCGGTCTCGACATGATCAACGGCATCATCGACGAAAACCCGGATATCTGGACCCCCAAGTTCCAGGCCTCCGTCGTCGAGAAGATCAAGAAGGCCGTCGAGCTCGAGTACGCCTACGCCAAGGACTGCCTGCCCAACGGCGTGCTCGGTCTCAACTCCGACATGTTCAAGGAATACGTCCAGTACATCGCCGACCGCCGCCTCGAGAAGCTTCGTCTCCCGCGCGTCTACGGCGCCGAGAACCCGTTCCCGTGGATGAGCGAGATGATCGACCTCAAGAAGGAAAAGAACTTCTTCGAAACGCGCGTCACCGAGTACCAGACCGGTGGCTCGCTCGAATGGTAGATTGAAGACGGAAGCCGCGCCGGCGCACCCGGCGCGGCTTCAACCGCTTCGTTCCGGCCAATCTTTTTGCTTCTCCCGCCCGCTTCGGTCTATAATTCTTCATGACCGAAAATTCTCCAGCCCGTAAGACACCCGCTCCCGCAATCCAAACCGCCAACCTCGGCTTTCCGAGAATCGGTCCCAACCGCGAATTGAAGCGCGCGCTCGAAAGCTACTGGAAGGCCGCATCGGACGAAAAATCGCTTCTGGAGACCGCGGCCTCCCTCCGGAAGACCTCCTGGAAACTTCAAAAAAAAGCCGGAATCGACCACATCCCGTCGAACGACTTCAGCCTTTACGATCACATGCTCGACATGATCTGTCTGGTCGGCGCAGTGCCGGAGCGCTTCGGCTTCAAAGGCAAGGAAGTCGGGCTGGACCTGTACTTCGCAATGGCGCGCGGAGCTCAGGAAAAGCCGGGTTCGTCCGCCAAATCCTCCGTGGCGATGGAGATGACCAAGTGGCTCGACACGAATTATCACTACATCGTCCCCGAGCTCATCGAGGACATGAAGTTCCGCCTCGCTTCCCGGAAAGTCTTCGACGAATACCGCGAAGCCCGGGCGATGGGCATTCAAACCCGCCCTGTGCTGGTGGGTCCGGTGACTTTTTTGAGCTTTGGCAAGGTCAAGGGGAGTAAGTTTGACCCGCTCACTCTCCTGGATGCCCTGCTGCCGGTCTACGTCGAGGCCTTGAAAGAGCTGGCCCGGCTGGGCGCCGAGTGGATTCAGATGGACGAGCCGGTGATGGTTCTCGAAACCGGCGACGCCGTCGGCCAGGCGCTGCAAAAAACCTACGAAACGATCGCCCGGGAAGTTCCCGGTCTCCGGATCTGCCTTGCGACCTACTTTGAAGCCCTCGACAAAAACCTTCCGGCGGCGGTCCGGCTGCCGGTCGCGGCCCTGCATGTCGACCTGGTCCGCGGCCCGCAGCAGCTCAAAAAGCTCCTGTTGAGCGCACCCGCGGGACTGGCGCTGTCGCTCGGCGTCGTCGACGGCCGCAACATCTGGAAAAACGACATTTCTCAAACGCTGCGCAACTTGCGCGAAGTGTTGTCTGAGCATGAGCCGCGCGCGCTCCAGATCGCCCCTTCCTGTTCGCTCATCCACGTGCCTTTGGATTTGTCCGCGGAGACGGCGTTGGACCCCGCGATCGCTTCCTGGATGTCGTATGCCCGGCAGAAGCTCGACGAGGTCAACGTGATTCGCCAGGGTTTGGCCAAAGGGGATAAGGGGATCCAGACATTTTTGGACGCGAACCGGGCCGCGATGGAGTCCCGCCGCAAGTCCTCCCGCACGCGCGTCACATCGGTCCGCGACCGTGTCGCCTCGATCCGGCCGCGCGATTTTGCGCGCGGGCCGATGGAATCGCGCCGCGCATTGCAGAAAAAGCGGCTGGAGCTTCCGCTTTTTCCGACCACCACGATCGGATCCTTTCCCCAGACCCGCGAAATCCGTCATGCGCGCCGATCCTTTAAGAGCGGCGAATGGCCGGAGGAGCGTTACCGGGCATTCATGGAAAACAACATTCAGGAAGCCGTCCGGCTCCAGGAAGCGCTCGGCCTGGATGTCCTGGTTCACGGCGAGTTTGAGCGGAACGACATGGTCGAATATTTTGGCGAGCGACTGGAAGGGTTCGCGTTTACGCAGCACGGCTGGGTCCAGTCCTACGGATCGCGATGCGTCAAGCCGCCGGTCATTTTTGGCGACGTGCAGCGGCCGAGATCCATGACGGTCGAATGGTTCCGGTTCGCGCAGGCGCAAACGCATCTTCCGATGAAGGGGATGCTCACCGGGCCCGTCACGCTGCTCCAGTGGTCTTTTGTTCGCAACGACCAGCCGCGGCGGGAGACGGCGAAGCAGATCGCCCTCGCGATCCGGGATGAGGTCGCCGACCTCGAAAAGGCGGGAGCCAAAATCATCCAGATCGACGAGGCCGCGTTCCGCGAAGGTCTGCCGCTCAAAAAAACCGACTGGCCGGAGTATCTGCGGTGGGCGGTGCAGGCGTTCCGCCTGTGTTCGAGCCCGGTGTCGGATCAAACCCAAATCCACACGCACATGTGCTACAGCGAGTTCGGCGACATCATCGAATCCATCGCGGACATGAACGCCGACGTGATCTCGATCGAAACGTCCCGGTCCCAAATGGACCTGCTGGACACCTTCGCCCGGTTCAAATGCCCGGGCGATATCGGCCCGGGCGTATATGACATCCACTCGCCGCGCACTCCGGGCCCGGAGGAGATCAAGGAACTCATCGGGCAGGCGGCCCGCGTGATTCCGGTCGACCGGATCTGGGTCAATCCGGATTGCGGACTTAAGACCCGGAGCTGGGACGAAACCCGGCCCGCGCTTGAGAATATGGTCGCCGCCGCGCGTCAGCTCCGATTCGCCCACGCCGCCAAGCCCCGCGCCCGCAGCGCCGTCAAAAAAGCGCTGGCCGCCGGCCGGAGTTCCGGGCAATGACCGACGCGCTGCCCAAGGACTTCAAGGTCGAGGCGCCCGAAGGCGCGTCCAGCGTCCTGCTGCATTCCTGCTGCGCCCCGTGCGCCGCGCCGCTCATGGAGCGCATCGTGGATTCCGGCATCAAGCTCGAAATTTATTTCTACAACCCGAACATCCATCCTCAAAAGGAATACCTGCTGCGCAAGGACGAGAACATCCGCTATGCCCAGAAGCTGGGGATCCCTTTCGTCGACGCGGATTACGATACGAAAAACTGGTTCGACAAGACCAAGGGGCATGAGAACGACCCTGAGCGCGGGGAGCGCTGCACCCTGTGCTTCGACATGCGGTTCGTCAAAACCGCCGCATACGCTAAAGAAAAAGGGTTCGGCGTGTTCACGTCGAGCCTGGGCATCTCCCGCTGGAAGGACTTTGACCAGATCACCCGCGCCGGCCAGCGCGCCGCGGCGCTTCATCCCGGCATGACGTATTGGGATTTGAACTGGCGCAAGGGCGGGGGCTCGAACCGGATGATCGACCTGGCCAAGGAAGAGAACTTTTATCAGCAGCAGTATTGCGGCTGCGTTTATTCCCTTCGGGACACCAACCGGCACCGTCAGGCGACCGGCCGCCCCCAGGTCGAGCTCGGCAAGGACTTTTACACCCCGGATTGAGCTTCCGCCTGCCGGGTGGTAGACTTGGGTGCGTTGAATACCGGTCTGCGGGGCCGGGCGATCGCGGGCCTGTTCGGGCGTCTCAACCACGTCTGTTTCAGGCGCGAGGAAAGTCCGGGCTTCCGATGACGCGCAGCGGGTAACGCCCGCCATGCCCGAGAGGGCAGAGGATTAGAGCCACAGAGACGAGTCTTCCGGACCCGCAAGGGCACGGAAGGGTGAAACGCGGCAATCTCTGCGTGAAGCAAGACCAAGTAGGGGAAGAGTTCTGTCCGCAAGGACGGATGCGGCGGTCGTCGCCGGTAATTCCCGGGTGGGTCGCTTGAGGGCGGAAGCAATTCCGCTCCTAGATGGATGATCGCCAGCCGCCCGCGAGGGCGGACACAGAACCCGGCTTACAGGCCTCGCAGCAGGATTCACGCTAACCGGACCTCCGAAAGGGGGTCCGGTTATTTTTTTGTCAGCATCTGATTAGCAAATGATAGGATTGATAAAATTATTGTCTTTTTATATAGAAAACCATATCATATACATGTATGCAACTATCCAAAAGCGCATCCGAATCGCCAGCGAAGCCGGCTTCGCTCAGCCGCGCAGGGCTTTGGACCATCGCAGGTCTGTCAGCGTTGGTCTTCTTATTGCTCCATTTGTGGACGATGAACGCCCGCTTCCTGGAATTCAAATGGGACGGCGTTTCGCTCGGTAATTTTTCCCACCTTCTTTGGAGTCTGGCACAGGGACTTCCGCCGGAGGGCGCCGCGGAGAGCCTGCTCGAATGGTTCCGGATTCCCGCTATCTTGTATGTGTTGGCACCACTTTACCGGCTTTGGCCGGACCCGTTTTTTTTACCGATGGTGCAGGCGGCGGCGCTTGCGGTGGCGGCAGGAGCCGTGTTCGCGCTTGGCTCCCATTACCTGTCCCGTGTCCGCGCCCTCATTTTGACGCTATTGTTCTGTTTTTATCCCCCCGTGTATGCGATGAGCTCGGCGAGTTTTCATCCGGCGATTCTGGCGGTGCCTTTTCTGATTCTGGCGATCGTCGCGGCGGTTCATCACAAACCCGCCGGAATTCTGGTCTGTGCGGCGCTGGCTTTGGCCTGTGATTTGCGTGCGGGTTTTTTGGCGCTCCCGATTCTGGTCTGGCTCGCGCGCTCGGATCGCGGCCACGCCGTTCGTTGGTGGATCGCATCGGGTCTGGTCGTTGCCGCCGGTATTTTGGGCTGGACGCCTCTCCGGATCCGTCAGGAGGGAATGGGGCCTGTGATTTTTTACGGAGCACTCACGGCGCCGTATCTTTTTTGGGCGTTGTGTGCGCTGGAAAATTGGGCAGACCGGGTGCTGAGCAAGCGCTCGCTGCTGCTCGCTTTTTTGAGCCCTGTCTTTTTTGCCGGAGCGGTCTTCGCCAGCGCCATCATGTCGCCGGCGATGATGGATTCTCATCCCGGTGTCTCGCAGATGCCGGTTCGCAAGAGCGCGGTACAGGCGTTGATCGACCGAATTCCGGCGGATGCGGAAGTGTTGACGACGCCCGTGTTTCTTCCCCGTTTTTCAAATCGTACGGACGTGGCGCTTCTGGGCGCCGGATCTTCCGGCTTACAGGATGCGCCGTCGACGGCGCCACGGTATGCGCTGGCCGATCTCGGCGGAGCCGGGGCCAAACTGGAACATGCCGCCGCGGCCGCCGCCGCGATTCAGCCGCTCCTCAAGCAGGGGTGGGCGCCGATCGAATCCATGGGCGGCGTCGTGCTCTTCAGCGAACGTCCCGGAGCCGCGGCCAAAACCCTCTATTCGACCGTGGACCTCGGGGAAGACAGGCCCTACCTTGTCTTCAGCGCCAAGGCAGCCGCCATCGAGCTTGTCGGTTTTACGATGACTCAGGACGAGAACAACGCCGACGTCATCCGATTTTCGTTTTATTGGCGCAAATGGAAGTCAGCCCGGGACATGTACGCGGTCCAGCTATCGGTCGTGGACGCGGAAGGTCAGGTCGTCTATTCAGTAAACCGCCTGCTGTGCTACGGACTTTACCGATTCGAAGATTGGAAGACGGGGGAGGCCGTGAAGGACGACTTCTCGTTCGTCGTGCCGGAGCATCTTAAAAATTCATCGTACGAAGTACGTCTGGAGCTTCAACGCCAGCCCGGCTTCGCCCCCGAACCGCTCGCCTCTCCGATCGATGGCGCGACCGACCCGCAGGGCCGCGTCCGCCTGATAGCGCTCGATGCAATTTAAAGCCTTTTTACCCCTCATGCTCGTTGTTCTGTTCGCCTTCCCGGCGCTTGCTGATACGGTCCAGCTCAAAGACGGCGGGCAACTCAAGGGCCTGGTCGTGGAAGAGCACGAGGACCGGGTGATTTTGTCGACCGCGGACGGTGAGATGCCGGTCATGCGGAAGCTGATCGACAAAGTCGATTACGATGACCCGGCCTACACGCTGCTCAGCATGGGACGCGAGCTGGAGCGGAACAAAAAATTGGGAGAAGCGCTGTCCTATTACGAAAAAGCGGCGCAGCTGAATCCCGAATTGAAGGAAGCGAAGACCGCCGCTGTCGGCGTCCGGAGCAAGATGTGGGCCGGATTCACGGAGGGACCGACCAGCGAGATCCAGAAGCAGCAGGAGATCCAGGACGCCTGGCGCGCCGACACCACGATCGCCGACGAGTCCCGGCGCAACGAGGAGGAAGATGAGTCGCTGCTGTGGAAACGGATGGGGATCGAGCTGGCGCAAGACGGGGACTTCGTGCGGGTCGCGGACATCCGCATCGGCGGTTACGCGCATCAGGCCGGAATCCGGAACGGGGATATCATCTATGCGATCGACGGACGCTCCATGCGCTATATCCAAAAGAGGACCGTGATTCAGGACGCGCTTAATCCGCGCTACGCGAGCATGACGATGGAGGTACGGCGCAAAATTCTTTTTCCCGCAAAGGTCGGCAAGACGGATCTCAAGAATCTGGGAATCGATCTCAAGCAGGACTACAATGGCGTGCTGATCGGCCGCGTGAAAAACGGCAGCCCCTCCGACCGCTATGGCATGAAGTCGGGGGACCGGCTCATTCGTGTCGGAGAAAGCAGCACTCGCTACCTTCCTCTCAACAAAATCAGCGCAGCGTTCAAAGCGAATCAGGGAAGGGCGTTCGAAACTGAGACGTCCCGGACCCTTCAAATGGCAAGGCAATAACATGAGTCCCCGAAAAAAGTACCAGCGCAAACAAATCCTCGTTGTCAAAAAAATCCAGTTCCGCTTTGCCGGATTCGTAATCCTGCTGGCCGCCGGCACCGCGCTGGTCACGAGCCTGGCGGTCTTTTTCACGGTGTTGACCGTGCTTGGAGACAAATTGGCCGCCGTTTACCCGCAGGGGCGCCTGGAGCCGATCGTTCGTTCGGCATACCTGTCATTCGTCGTGGTGTTCGCTGTTTCCGTTCCGATCATTTGTTATTTTGCGATCCGCTTTTCGCATAAAGTGGTCGGTCCGCTGCCCAAAATCTACCGCTACCTTGTTTCGGTCGGTCAGGGCGTGTATCCGGGCAAGCTCGTCCTGCGCGACGGCGATCATCTGATCGAGCTGGCTCAAGTCATCAACGAAATGTCCTCCGATCTCAAGTCGCACGGCGCGCTTCAAGAGCCGCCCCCTCCTCCCAAGACTTCCTACGACCTCTAAGAACCTGTTTTGTCCGCATTCGAAGGGCCGGCTTTTTTAGCCGGCCCTTTTCATTTTTAGTTAACTTCTTTTAACAATTTTCTGTGTTGACACTGTGCGTGCCTAGTCCTATAATGTGCCACAGAGTAGTGAAAAGTGGAGGAAAGTGGTGGAATCCTTAAATGTTCTACGGTGAGTATCAGCACTGCATCGACCGCAAAGGTCGGCTCATCATTCCATCCAAGCTCAGAGAGGTCGCCAAGGAGCACTATGCTGAACGTTTTTTTGTTACCCGCGGGTTGGATCGCTGCCTATTTTTATTCACGGAAGACGAGTGGAGAACTCAGGAAAACAAGTTGAAGAACCTGTCGTTCGCGAAAAGCGAATACCGCAAGTTCAACCGCCTGTTTTTTTCGGGCGCGTGCGACGTGAACTGCGATGCTCAGGGGAGGGTGCTCGTTCCTTCGTATCTCAAAGATTACGCTCAGATCAAGCGCGACGTGGTGCTCATCGGTGTATCGAACCGCATCGAAGTCTGGGCCAAGGAATTGTGGACGGCGTTTTATGACGCCTCGAAGGATCTGTATGAAGAAGCGGCCGAGAAACTGATGGACGAAGGGAAGACGGCGTGACCGCCTCCTCCGACGTGCCGCAACCCGGGACGCAGGAGAACGACGCGGCTCAGCGCGACCATCATTCGGTGCCCGAAGGCGTGATCCTCGAGAGATTCAAGCGCATGCAGACGCTTCCTCCGCACATGCGGAATCTGCAGGACGAGTTTTTCGTTCAGTCGTATCTGCGCAAAAAGCGCTTCGCTGTTTGACAGACGTTCGCGCGCCTCACGAGCCGGTCATGGCCGGCGAAGTCGTGGAGTGGCTTCAGCCCCGGGCCGGCGGGGTCTATGTGGATTGCACAGGCGGTTATGGCGGACACACGAACGCGATTCGGGAACGGATGAGCGGAGACGGGAAGATCATCACAATAGATTGTGATCCCGTGGCTTACGAGTACTGTATAAAGCGTTTTGAGGCGTACAAAAATATTGTTCGGTGTTACAATATTAACTTCGTAAAAATAGGCGAAGTGTTGCAAACCGAAGGAATTACGGCGGCCGACGGGATTCTCGTGGATTGCGGCGTGTCCTCGGTGCAGATCGACGATCCGGCAAGAGGTTTTTCGTTCCGATTCGCAGGACCTTTGGACATGCGGATGGACGCGCGGACTTCGCGGACGGCAGAAACGGCCTTGAGAGATTTGAGCGAATCGGAACTGGCCGATGTGATCTACCAGTACGGCGAAGAACGCAAGTCGCGGCGGATCGCGCGCGCGGTCAAAGAAGCCTGGAGACGCGGAGAGATACGGGATACGGGCCAACTGGCTGAGACGATCAAGCGCGCGCTGCCCGGCGGATACGAGCACGGCAGAATTCATCCGGCGACCCGGACCTTTCAGGCGCTGCGGATCTGGGTGAACGACGAGATCGTGAGATTGGAAAAATTTTTGAACGAAGCGGCGGGTTTGTTGAAACCCGGGGGAAGGCTGGCGGCGATCAGCTTCCACTCTCTTGAAGACCGCGTGATCAAGCACACATTCAGAAAAATCGCATCCGAAACCGGAGCCAACGTGTTGACGAAAAAGCCGATCGAACCAACCAGCGCGGAAGTTGAGCGCAACTCAAGAGCGCGGAGCGCCAAGCTCCGGGTCTTAGAATGGCAGGTGGCATGATGTCACGCTATCTAATGATTCTGACCACGGTGACGTTCCTGGGCCTGGCGATCGTGTACGGTGAAGTCGAAGCCATGAAAACCGGCTACGAAATCCGTCAGCTCAGCATTCAGAAGCGCGACCTGACCCATCGTCTCAAAGAGAGCGAGTTCCAGATCGCCTCGGTTACGTCGCCTGACAAGCTCGAAGAACGCATGGAATCCTACCGTGTGAAGCTCGCGAGTCCCAAGACTCTCCGGATCGCCCGGATCGGTTCGCCCGCATCCGGATCGGCCTCATCGGCACGCAACGCCTCGGCGCTGACGGGCTTCCTGGTCCCGACCGCTCAGGCCGACACCCCCCGCTAGCGGACCCTTGAGTCCGACCCGGTCGATGGAAGCATCCGAGCGACTTCCGAAGCGGCGGTTTTATACCCTTTTTTTTATCCTGCTCGGCCTCTTCGCCGTTCTTCTCCTGCGTCTGGCCTATCTCCAGTTTTTTCATCCCATCAATCTGTCTCAGACCGCCGAACGCCAGTCCAAGCTGATTCAGGAGCTGGAGCCTTTCCGCGGCAAAATCGTTGACCGCAAAGGCGAGGAGATGGCGATCGATCTGCGCCTGTATTCCTTGGGAGCGCAGGCCAAAAAAATCAAGAACAAGGGCGCTGTCGCGGATAAGCTCGCGCCGATCCTCAAAATGAGCCGCGGTACGGTGCTGGCAAAAATATCCCGCAACAAGGACTTCGTCTGGATCGTGCGTCAGCTGGACAAGTCTCAGTCGGACGCGATTGCCGCGCTCAAGATCAAGGAGCTCGAGCTGCGTCCGGAGTGGAAGCGATTCTATCCGAACAAGGAGGCCGCCGGACACCTGATCGGGTTTGCAGGCCTGGATCACGCGGGCCTGGAAGGCGTTGAATTCATGTACGACAGTTACCTCAAAGGCATCTCGGGGTGGAAGTCGACAGTCAAGGATGCCAAACAGCATGAGGTCGTTTCGAAGCAGGCGGAACTGGTGCTTCCGGTTGACGGCTACGATCTGGTTCTGACGCTGGACGTGGTGCTACAACATGCGGCCGACAAATATCTGGCGGAGACCTGCAAAAAATACAACGCCGTCGGCGGCGTCCTCGCCGTCATGGATCCACGCAACGGTGACGTGCTCGCGCTGGCCAATTATCCGTCCTTTGACCCCAACCGCGCGTCGCAGACGGACACCGACCACCGGCGCAACCGCAGCATCACGGACATTTATGAGCCCGGCTCCGTATTTAAAATCTTCACATTCGCCGGAGCGGTGGAGGAAGGACTCGTTCACGTGAACGACAAGATTTTTTGCGAGTACGGCAAGTACCGGACCGGCGGGCGCACGCTGCACGACGTGCACCCCTACGGCGCGCTCACCGTTGCGGAGGTTCTGGCCAAATCCTCGAATATTGGAACTTCCAAAATTGCCGAAAAGCTCGGCAAAGAACGCCTGCATGCGTACGTCCGCAAGTTCGGGTTCGGCCAAAAGACAGGGATCGACCTGCCGGGCGAAATCTCGGGCCTCATCACGCCGACCAAGTTCTGGTCCGCCCCGTCGCTTTCGTCTGTTGCAATGGGGCAGGAAGTTGGTCTGACCGGAATCCAGTTGATTGCAGCCACCAGCGCCATCGCCAATGGCGGGATGCTCGTGAAGCCGCGCATCGTGTCCGAAATCCGCAGCAGCGACGGGGAAGTCATCAAGGCTTATCCGCCGGTCGTGAAGCGCCGGGTGATTTCGGAGTCGACGTCGCGCGAGGTTAAGGAAATGATGAAAAAAGTCGTCTCAAAAACCGGCACGGGTTCGCTCGCGATCATCGATCGGCCGGGCGTGACGATCGGCGGAAAGACCGGAACCGCGCAGAAGATCGTTGATGGGGCGTACTCTCACGGACACTTCGTCGCCTCCTTCGTGGGATACGTTGAACGCGGCGATAAAATGGTTACAATACTGGTGTCGGTGGACGACCCGCACCCGGTGTATTACGGCGGATCCGTCGCGGCGCCGCTGTTCAAAAAAATGGCCGAAAAAGTGCTCGAATACTGGCGCTGATGCCGGTCAACATGGATATCTGCCAGACCAAAACATCGCTTCACACGCTGCTCCGTCGTTTCGGCGCGGCCTTTGACCCGTCTTCCGTTCCCGATAAGGAGGTCTCCGCGGTCGTCTGCGATTCCCGCAAAGTCGTTCCCGGTTGCGTATTTGTCGCGGTGCGGGGTTCCGGATCCGACGGGCATGCGTTTGCTGCCGGAGCGCTCTCGGCAGGGGCGGCCGCGATCGTGACGGAGCGGGCGGACTTCATGCCCGGGGGCCCGGTGGCGCGCGTCGCCAGCGCCCGTGCGGCCTTTGCGGGGTTGAACCACCTGCTGTGGGGCGAGCCATCCAAAAAACTCAAGACCCTCGCGGTCACCGGAACGAACGGTAAGACGACGACCGCATTCCTCGTCGCGCACATTCTGCAGCGCAAGCTGCGGCCCATCCTTCTCGGCACGATCCGCTACGCCTTCGAAGACGAAGTGCTCGAGTCGACCCATACGACGCCCGATCCGGACGTGCTGCAGCCCTGGATGGCGCGCATGGCCGCGCGCGGCGCGGACAGCGTGGTTCTCGAGGCCTCGTCGCACGCGCTGGAGCAGGACCGCCTGCAGGGGATGGACTTCGACGGCGCGCTGTTTACGAACCTGACCCAGGACCATCTGGATTATCACGCCACGTTCGAGAATTATCTGGCTGCGAAGAAGAAGCTCTTCGGCATGCTGCGTCCGAACGGCTTGGCGATCGTCAACGCCGACGATGCGGCTGCGCCCGCGGTCCTGGCCGCGGCCTCGAAGTTCCGCCGGCTGACCTTCGGAATCCGGGAGCAGGCGGACCTGCGCGCGGAAGCCATCCGCTCGGACCTCAAGGGGTCCGAATTCGCCGTCCGCTTCGAAGGGCGCGGGTACGTCGTCCGCACGCAGCTCCTCGGCCTGCACAACATCTACAATATTCTGGGCGCGCTGGGACTGGCGATGGCGGCGGGCATGCCGCTGGAAGAGTCGGTACCGGCGATTGCGAACTTCAAGGGCGTTCCGGGCCGCCTCGAGCGGGTGCCGTCCGACCAGGGGTTTGAATTGTTCATTGATTACGCGCATACGCCCGATGGGATGGACAACGTGCTATCGGCCGTGCGGCCGTACGCGCAGCGCAAGCTGCTGGTGCTCTTCGGCTGCGGCGGCGACCGGGATCGCACCAAGCGCCCCCGGATGGCCGCGTCCGCCGAACGGTACGCCGACAGCATTCTCGTGACGTCGGACAACCCGCGTACGGAGAACCCGCGCGAGATCATCCGCGAAATCACGGCGGGCTTTTCCGCCGGCTGCAAAAAGGTGCAGGTGCAGGCCGACCGCGCCCGCGCGATCCGCCAGATCCTGCTGGAAGCGCGGCCGGGGGACGTGGTGCTGCTGCTCGGCAAGGGTCACGAGGAAGTGCAGATCATCGGCAAGGAAAAATTCAAGTTCAGCGACCGGGAAGAGGCGCTCAAAGCGCTAAGGGGAAGATAATGCTCGATTACACGTACAAGCAGCTGGAGCAGGCCGTCCGCGGAAAACTGATGATCCCCACTCGCCGCAGTTTTTTTAAAGGCAAGGTTTCTACCGACACGCGCACGCTGCAGCCGGGCGACTTGTACATCCCGCTCAAGGGCAAGAACTTCGACGGCCACCAATTCATCGACCTCGCGTTCGAGAAGGGCGCGCGGATGTGCATCGCCGAGATGTCGTCAACGCGGTCCGTCCGACGCCGCGACCCGGACATCATTTTTGTCGACGACACGAACCAGGCGCTGTGCCGGCTGGCGGGGTTTCATCGCCGGCAGAAGAACAAGCCGCTCATCGCGATCACCGGATCCTGCGGAAAGACGACGACCAAGGAGATGCTGGCCCACATCCTCGGCGGCAAATACAAGGTCCTGAAAAACATCGGCACAGAGAACAATGCTTTTGGAGTTCCCAAGACGCTGCTCAACTGGGACGACGAGGACCTGGCCGTGATCGAAATCGGCACCAACCAGATCGGCGAAATCCATTATCTGACCCGGCTCGTCCAGCCGACGCACGGCGTGCTCACGCTGATCGGACATTCGCACCTGGCGGGACTCCGCAGCATCCAGGGCGTTCGTCGGGAAAAAATGTCGATGGTTGAGGCCATGGAGGATTCGGCGACCGTGATCTATAACGCCGAAGACCGTAACATCGTGCACGAACGGCTGAAAAAACTGAAGACGGTGCGGGTCGGCTACAAGAAGGGAATGACCTTCTATGCGGATCAGATCCATTTGCTCGACAACAGCATCGGCTTCCGGTTGAACGGAAAAACGCGGATCGCCGTCCCCGTGCTCGGCCAGCACAACGTTCTCAACGCGCTCCTGGCCACCGGAGCCGCTTCGTGCTTCGGCATCAAGCCCGAGGACGTCAAAGAGCGCATGGCGACTTTTGAGCCCCCCAAGGGCCGTCTCCGGTACCAAGAGGTGGGCGGCATCCATTGGATCGACGATTCGTACAACGCGAATCCTTCGTCGCTCAAGGCCGCGATCGCGCTGTTCCGCGAGTATCCGCCCAAAGGCCGCAAGATCCTCGTGCTGGGCGACATGCTCGAGCTCGGTCCTCAGGCCAGCGCGTTTCACCGCGAGGCGGGGCAGGAGATCGCGGGTTACGCCTTCGACCTCGTGCTCACCGTGGGTCAGCTTGCCGGCCGCTTCGCCGAGGAGGCGGTCGTCTCGGGTTTTCCGAAGGACCGGATCAAGGTTTTTGCCGAAAGCACCGAAGCCGGTGATTTTTTGAAGGATCGGCTGAAGAAGGACGATACCGTCCTGCTCAAAGGATCCCGCGGAATGAAAATGGAAAAAGTCATGGAGATTTGCGGCGCCCGGAAGGCCGCTTAAATCCCGATGCTGCACGCCCTCCTCTACCCGCTCCGCGAGCTCTACACCGGGTTCAACATCTTCAAATACATCACGTTCCGCGCGGCGCTCGCGGCCGTGATCGCCTTTGGGCTCAGCGTGATCTTCGGCGGCCGCGTCATCGAAGCGCTCAAGCGGCTCAAGCTGAATCACAGTCCGGAACGCGTCGGATTCGAATCGATCGCCAGCCAACAAGCCCATAAGAAGCACGTGCCGACCATGGGCGGCCTGCTCATGGTCGGATCGATGACGGCGGCCTCGCTTCTCTGCGGTGACCTGACCAACCGTTTTCTTTGGCTGGCCATGATCACGACGGTCTGGCTTGGAGCCATCGGTTTCGCCGACGACTATCTCAAGATCAAATATCAGAACGCCAAGGGCTTGAGCGCGGGTCTCAAGTTCGCGGGGCAGGCGGTGCTGGCCGTCGGCATCGGTGCGTATCTGTACTGGGATGCGTCCTACTGGACGACGGTGCACGTGCCTTTCCTCAAGGACGTCGTGATGAACCTCGGCCTGGCCTACATCCTGTTCGCGTTTGTCGTGCTGGTCGGAAGTTCCAACGCCGTGAACCTGACGGACGGGCTGGACGGATTGGCGGTCGGGTGCGCGCTGTTTGCGGGCCTAACATATGCGGTGTTCAGTTACGTGACGGGACATGCGCTGTTCGCCGAATACCTCTTTTTGCCCTTCATCGACGGGGCGGGGGAGCTCACGGTTTTTTGCGCGGCGATGGTCGGCGCGTGCCTGGGCTTCCTGTGGTTCAATTCGCAGCCGGCGAGCGTCTTCATGGGCGATACCGGTTCGCTCGCGCTCGGAGGAGCGATCGGCATCGTGGCGCTCCTCATCAAACAGGAAATGATCCTGCTCGTTGTCGGCGGTGTGTTCGTGATCGAGGCGTTGTCGGTCATCCTGCAGGTCGCGAGCTTCAAGACGACGGGCCGCCGCATCTTCCTCATGGCGCCCATCCACCACCATTTCCAAAAATTGGGCTGGCCGGAATCCAAGGTGGTGATCCGTTTTTGGATCATCGCGGTGATCCTGTGTTTGGCCGGGCTTTCGAGCCTCAAGCTGCGCTAGCCGACGTGAAGCTCAAAGGCCGCATCGTGACGGTGATTGGGGCGGGGGAGAGCGGAATCGCATCTGCCAAGCTCCTCGATCGTCTCGGGGCCCGGGTTCGCGTGTCGTCGACCGGAGAATTGCCCCAAGGCTTCGCGCGCTGGTGCGAACGCCGCGGGATCGAGGTTGAGGCGGGCGAGCATACGGCGGCGTTTCTGGATCCCAGCGCCCTTATCGTCGTCAGCCCCGGCGTCAAACCTTCGAGTTTCGTCATCCGCCATGCGGTCCGGCGTCGCATTCCCGTCTGGAGCGAAATCGAGCTCGCCGCGCGCCTCTGCAAAGGCAAGATCGCGGCCGTGACCGGCACCAACGGCAAGACAACGACCTCGACGCTGCTGTGGGACATGGTCCGCCGCCACCGTCCGGCGCATTTGTGCGGCAACATCGGCAACTCGCTCGCCGCATCCGTCCTCGAGAAAGGGCCGAAGGTCTGGCGCGTCGTCGAGGTCAGTTCCTTCCAGATGAAGTACATCGACTCCTTCCGCCCGGACGCGGCTGCCGTCCTGAACCTGAGTCCCAACCACCTCGACTGGCATCCCGACCTCAAGGACTACTACCGCTCGAAGCTCCGTGTGGCTGTCAATCAGACGCCTCGCCAGACGGCGGTCCTGAACGCGGACGACGCGACGCTCCGGCGCGAATCGACCGGGCTCCGTTCGCGGCGGTCGTGGTTCAGTCTGAAGCCGCTCGAAGACGGATTTACGATTGAAAACGGCTGGATCGTGGAAAAGCGCCGGGGCCGGGCACGCCGGGTCGCGGATTTGAAGCGCTTCAGACTCAAGGGCGCACACAACATCCAGAACGCGCTGGCCGCGGCGGCCGTCGCGCGGGCGCTCGGCGTGCCGGCGCCGGCGATCCAGGCGGCGATCGACGCCGCGAAGCCCCTGCCGCACCGCGTGGAGGAGTTGGGCCAGGCCGGAGGCGTGCGGTTCGTGAACGATTCCAAATCCACGACGGCCATGAGTACGGCCGCCGCCATTCGGGGTTTTGATTCCGGTGTCGTCCTCGTTGCCGGGGGCCGGCGCAAGCAGAAGTCGTTCAAGGAAGTTTTTCCCGAAGTGCGCAAGCGCGTCGCGTCGGTCGTTTTTTACGGAGAAGCGGCCGAGTCGATGGACCGGGAGTTCCGCTTTTTCAAGAAGCGCCGGGTGGTCAGGAATTTTGAGGCCGCGGTGCGGGCCGCCTTTCGCGCGGCCTCGCCCGGGCAGGTGCTTTTGCTCTCGCCGATGTGTTCCAGCTTCGACCAATTTGCCTCCTACCGGGCGCGCGGCGACGCGTTCCGGTCCGTGTTCCGGTCGATCGCCGCGGAAACCCGATGACGGCGCTCTCGAACGGCCCCGAACCCAGCCGCCAGATCCGGATCTGGCTTTGCTCGCTCACCGCCACGCTCGTCGCGGTCGGCGTGGTCATGATTTTTAGCGCGAGCGCGATCTACGCGTGGGACCGGTATCAGGATTCGCTGTACTTCCTCAAACGCCACATGGCCTTTTTGGCGGTGGGGGTCACGGGTTTTATCTGCGCGATGCTCGTCGACATCCAAAAGCTGCGCAAACACGCGCCGCAGCTCCTGATCGGCATCGGTCTGGCGCTCCTCTTCGTCGGTCTGCTCGGTCCCAAAATCGGCGGCGCGCGGAGATGGATCTCGATCGGCGCCTTCAACGTTCAGCCCTCCGAGTTTGCCAAGCTGGCGGTGATTCTTTATCTGGCGGACCGCATTTCGCTCAAGACCGACGGCTTGGGGAACTTCAAGCGGGACCTTCTGCCCCTGATCACCGTGATGGGCATGACCTGTCTTCTCATTCTGCTCGGAAAGGACTTGGGCACCACCGTCGTTCTGATGGGCGTGTTCATGATGATGCTCTTTGTCGGCGGGATCCCGGTCAAATACTTCGCGTGGCTTGTCGCCGGCTGCGTGCCGCTGATCGTCGGCGCGATTCTCATCGAGCCGTACCGGATCAAGCGCCTCACGGGCTTCTTGAACCCCTTCGACGACATTCAGGGAAAAAGCTTCCAGCTGTATCAGTCGCTCTTGGCCATCGGATCGGGCGGCGTGTTCGGTAAGGGTCTCGGCCAGTCGCAGCAAAAGCTCTTTTATCTTCCGGCCGCGCACACGGACTTTATCTTTGCGATCATCGGCGAGGAGACAGGGTTCCTCGGGGCGGGATTTGTCATCTGCCTCTTCGTCCTTTTTGGAGTGCTCGGCATGATGATCATCTTCAGGGCCAAAAACTCCTTTACCCAGCTCTTTGCGCTCGGGCTGGTGACGCTCGTGCTCATCGAAGCCGTGATCAATATCGGCGTGAGCACCGGCGCGTTTCCGACCAAGGGTTTGGCGCTGCCGTTCATCAGCTACGGAGGATCGTCCCTGGTCGTGAACCTCATCCTCGTCGGGCTTCTGCTGAACTTGTCGCGGGACAGGACCGAGATGCCGGAAGGCTGGAAAAAGTCGGCGCAAGGATGAAGGCCGGAAGCGGAGCGTCCCCATGCATTTGATCGCAGCGGCCGGCGGTTCCGGCGGACACTGCTATCCGGCGATCGCCTTTTTGCAGGCGTGCAAGAACCGCCATCCGGACTGGAAGTTGACACTGGCGGTGGACCGCGGTTCCAAGACGCTGGGCCTCGAACTCGAGGCGGCCGCGGCCGGTTCCGTGCGCGAGATCGCGTCGGCCAAATATGCGGGCACCAAATCCTTGGTGTCGCTCAAGTTCTGGTCGGCGCTGGCGAAGGGCTCGGGCGAGGCGAAGCAGCTCCTGCGCGAGACGGGGGCGGACCTGGTCGCGGGGTTCGGCGGGTACGGGAGTTTTCCGGTCGTTTGGGAAGCCGCGTCGATGGGCATTCCGACCATCGTGCATGAGCAGAACGCGGTTCTGGGCATGGCCAACCGCGTCCTTGCGGGCCGCGTGACGCGGCTGGCCGTTTCTTTGGAATTGGCGACGCCTCCGTTCAAGAGCCGTCCGGAGCGGCTCGCACACACGGGATTCCCTTTGAGGACATCACTGCGGCGGATGGACCGGGAGTCGGTGCTGAGGCGGTTCGATCTGGATCCGGCCAAACGCGTGCTCCTGGTGTTCGGCGGAAGCCAGGGATCACGCTTTTTGAATCAGCTGATGGATGACCTCATCAAAGTGCACGGCCGCGAACTCGAGCGCACGTGGCAGATTCTTCACCTGACCGGCCGCGTGATGCCCGGCGGCGGCCCCCCGAGACCCGATATTCTGACCGGCAGTTACCGCCGATGGACTTACAGCCGCGAAATGGACGCGCTCTACACCGCGGCTGACCTGGCTGTGTGCCGCGCCGGTTCGGCGACGCTGCACGAGCTGGCGTATTACGCGCGGCCCGCCCTTTTTATTCCGTACCCGTACGCACACGGCCATCAGCTGCTCAACGCGCGCGTGGTCGCCGACGGCGGAGGCGCCTGGATCCTTGAAGAAAAGGAATGCACGTTGGACCAATTTAAGGGCTATCTGGATCAGGCGGCGGCCGATCCGGCTGCGTTGCGTCAAATGGGCGAGAACGCGGGCCGCCTCCTCAAGACCGACGGCGCGGCCGCTCTGGTGGATCTGGCGGAACAGCTGGCCGCTCGGGGGACACGCGCGTGAAGGCGCATCGCTCCTTCCACTTCATCGGCGTGGGGGGCATCGGCATGAGCGCCATCGCTCAGATGCTGGCCCGCAAAGGGTATGTCGTCTCGGGCTCCGACGTTGAAGAGAATTACATGACGCGCACGCTGCGAGATGAAAAGGTCGCCGTCCACATCGGCCATCACGCCAAGAACATCGGTCAGACCGAGTGCGTCGTTTATTCCTCTTCCATCCGCGAAGACAATCCCGAGATCCAGGAAGCCAAGCGCCGCGGTCTTCCGGTGTATCACCGCTCCGAAGCGCTGGCGTTTTTGTCGCACGGCCAGTGGACGGCGGCCGTGTCGGGCACGCACGGCAAGACCACGACGACGGCGATGCTGGGGAGGATTTTTCAGGAGGAGGGCCGGTCGCCGGCCGTGGTCGTCGGAGCCAAGGTGCCGGAGCTCGGCGGCAACGCGGTGATGGGGGCGGGGAATGTGATGATCCTCGAAGCGGACGAGAGCGACTCGTCGTTTCTGGCGTATGAGCCGGACTCGATCATCGTGACGAACATCGACCGGGATCACCTGGATCACTTTTTGGATCTGGACGAAATCTACCAGACCTTTCTCAAGTTCACGCGGCGGCTCAAACCCGGCGGAAAATGGTTCGGCTGCACCGAATGTCCGCAGACGATGAAGCTCCTCAGGGAAGCGGGCGGGATCGGTTACGGCTTCCGGGATGAGGCGAAGTACGTCGCCGCGCAGGCGGAGCTTGTGGCCGGCGGCAGCCGGTACGTCGCGTGGGGTCCGCGCGGCGAGTTGGGAGAGGTGCGGCTGTACGTGCCGGGAACTCACAACGTTTTGAATTCGCTGGCGGCGGCGGCCGTCGCGGTCGAGGCCGGATGCTCGTGGGGCGCGGTGGCGCGGGCGCTGGAAGGCTTCCGGGGCGCGTCCCGGAGGTTCGACATCAAGGTTCGGACGAAGGACTTTACGCTCGTGGACGATTATGCGCATCATCCGGCCGAGATCCGGACGACGTTGGGCGCCGCGCGCAGTTACGCACCGAGCCGGCTGACGGCGGTGTTTCAGCCCCACCGGTACTCGCGGACCCAGGCCCTGGCGGAGGAGTTCGCGGGCGCGTTCGGGGATGCGGACGAGGTCGTGATCACGGACGTGTACGCGGCGTCGGAGAGTCCGATTCCGGGCGTGAACGGGGAGCTCCTCGCGCGCCAGATCCGGCAGGAGCGGGGCGGCCGTGTCCGGTACGTCGAGCGGTCGCGGCTCGTGGAAGAATTGAAGGCGGCCGAATACCGCACCGGCATGCTGATCTGCATGGGCGCCGGCGACATCGGCCGGGCCTGCGAAGAACTTAAGAAATACTACACACCATGAGTTGGTTTGAACGCTTGAGCGCGTCCTGTAAAGGCGTCTGGCTTCGGGAAGAGCCGCTGTCCAAGCACACGACGATCCGTGTCGGAGGTCCCGCGGAGGCTTGGTTCGAGCCGGCCGACGCCGCGGCGCTCGGGAAGGTGATTCGGATGGCTCGCGAAGCGGGCGTGTCGTGGCGTGTCCTCGGCGGCGGGTCCAACGCGTTGGCGGCGGACGAAGGCGTGCGGGGGCTGGTGATCCATCTGGATCCGGCGCAATTCGGCGGCGTTGAAGAGCGGCCGGACGGAACGGTACGCGCCGGAGCGGCGCTGCCGCTGGGCCTTTTGCTCAAATTTCTGATCGAACGCGGTTACGGAGAATGTGAATTCCTGTACGGGATTCCGGCGCAGGTGGGCGGCGCGGTGGCGATGAACGCGGGCAGCTCGTCGCGGTGGATCGACGCGTACTTCGTCGAGGGGACGCGCGTCACGGCGGAAGGAAGCGTCGAGCTGTTCGGCCCGGCCGACGCGCAATTTGGTTACCGGTCGAGCGCCCTGGGCGGCAGCGTCGTGACCGAAGTGGTTTTGCGCTTCCCGCGCATCGATCCGGCGGTCACCAAAGCCAATATCGCGACGTATCAGGAATACCGCTCCAAGACCCAGGATTTGAAGAACCCCAATTGCGGCTGCATGTTCGCCAACCCGGAAGGCGGCAAGCCCGCCGGACGGCTCATCGACGAGGCCGGCCTGAAGGGCCGGCGCATCGGCGGCGCGGGCGTGTCCACCGTCCACGGGAACTTCGTGATGAATTACGGCGGCGCGACGGCGGCGGACATCCAGGCGGTCATCGAACTGGCGGAACAGACCGTCCGCGAAAAATTCGGCGTCCAGCTCCGGCGCGAGATCAAGGTGTTCCGTTGACCGACCTTTCTGAAATCAAAATCGCGGTGCTGGCCGGCGGGATTTCGTCGGAGCGGGAGGTTTCGCTGCGGTCCGGCGCGGCGGTGCACGAGGCGCTGCTGAGCAAGGGGCTTGACGCGGTGCTGATCGACGCGGGAGAGAACGCCGTCCGGCAGCTGCGGGACGCGGAGGCGGATCTGGCCTTCATCGCGCTGCACGGCGCGTTCGGCGAAGACGGCAAAATCCAGCAGGCGCTCGAGGACGCGGGGATTCCGTATACCGGTTCCGGTCCCGAGGCCTGCCGCCGGGCGATGGACAAGGAAGTTTCGCGCGAACTTTTTCGCAAGGCGGGGTTGCCGGAGCCCAGGTGGAAGGTTTTTTCAAATCCCGACGCGCAGATGCCGGCGGATATGGGTTTTCCGCTGTTTGTGAAACCCTGCCGGGGCGGGTCGTCCATCGGCGTGACCCAGATCCGGTCGGCGGCGGAGTGGCCGGCGGCGGTTGCGGCCGCGCGCGCGGAAGACGCCAAAGTCATCGTCGAATCCAAGATCTCCGGACGCGAAATGGCGGTCGGGATTCTGGGTGACCACGCGCTCGCGGCCATCGAGATCAAGCCTGCGCGCGAGTTTTATGATTACACGGCCAAATATTCGAACGCCGGGACGCAGTACGTGTTTCCGGACGATTTGTCCCCGGACCGGCTCAAGCGGATCCAACAGACGGCGCTGGCGGCGCACCGGGCGCTCGGCTGCGCGGGCTTCTCGCGCATCGACCTCATCGTCACGGACGAGGCTGATTACGTGCTCGAAGCCAACGCGATCCCGGGCCTTACTGCGACGAGCCTGCTCCCCAAGCAGGCGCGCCGGGAGGGGATCGAGTTCCCGGACCTTTGTGTTATGATGATTCGCGAATCCGCCGCCGCGCGCGGATTTTTTAAGCGTTAAACCCGGCCTGGATCCATGAGCAAAAATCAGCCCAAAGAAAAACGCCAGTCCCTCCGTTCCGGCCGCTCCAAAGCGCTGCACACCGCCTTCGGACTTTTTCCCTTCCTTTTTTCGTTCGGAGCGCTGGGCCTTCTGGTCGGCGGGTCGCTTGCCTTCGCCAACCAGTCCCAGCTCTTCGTCATCCGCGAAGTCGGCGTGTATGACCTGGCCGCCCGCCGGCCGGTCCAGCTGCAGGACCCGTTCCAATTCGCGGGTTTGAGGCCCGGCCTCGACCAGACTGCCGTCAATCTGCAGGACGTGGAGCGCCACATCCGCCGCTTCCATCCCGACTATCAGGAAGTCCGCGTCCGCCGCAACCTGCCCAACCGCATCGAGATCTTTTTGCGCCGCCGCGCCGCCGCCGTGCGCGTGCAGCTGGACAAGCTTTATTGGATCGATACGACCGGCGTCATTCTCGCCGTCAGCAACGAGACCGACGCCCGCTCGCCGATCATCACGGGTCTGGCCAAGCCCAAGACCGCGGTCGCGGTCGGCTCCCAGATGAAGTCCGAGCTTCTCACGCTCGCGGTGCGGATCGCGCTCACGGTCGATTCGCGCAACCTGCTCAAGAGCCATCTCCTCACGCAGATCGACGTGTCGGACGTGAAGAACATGATTCTGCGCATCGACAACGACATCGAAGTGCGGCTCGGCTCCGCCGAAAAGCGCATGGTCCACAAGCTCCGCGAAAAGCTCGAGCGCCTCGCCGCCTACATCGAAACGAAGCCCGAAGAAATCGATCCCGAAAAGATCCGCTACATCGACCTGCGTTTTGACGACATCGTGATCGGACCCCGCTGACCCGCGCATGAATTCCTGGTCCTGGTCGCAGCCGATCGCCCTCCTCGAACTCAACGAATCCCGGACCCGTGTCGCGCACGTGCGCGTGCGCATGCGCGAGCCGTACGTGCAGGTGCTGGGGCTGGCCGAGCGCGCGACCCGGGGGATGGAAGGCGGCCGCTTCCTCCATCTGGCCGACCTCACCGACAGCGTCTGGTTCGCCGCGCGCGACGCCCGCAAACACAGCGGCCTCCGGCTGCGCAAATTTGCCGCATCCCTCGACGATCCCAATCTGACCAGTGTTCGCGTGAAGGGGACTTCGTTTCAGGACGGTTCCGACGAGGAGTTCGCGCAGCGCCACATCCGCGAAGCCAAGACGCGCGCGCTGCAGGCGCTGGAGCCCATCGACCAGCATCTGGTGTATCAGAAGGAAGCGGGTTTTTTGATCGACCGGACCGACTCCCTGCACAATCCGATCGGGATCTGCGGCAAGGAGCTCACGGTGGTGATGCATCTGCTGTTTTCGGATTCCGCGCACGCGCAGAGCCTGCGTCTCGTGGGGGAGCGGGCCGGCTTTGACGTGAAGCGGATTTTTCCGGCGGGACTGGCGGCGGTGTTCGGGATCCTGAGACCTGAAGAAATGATCCGCCGGACCGTCGTGATCGCGGCGGGCGAGCGGACCTGCCATCAGGTCCTGTTCGAACGTTACGCGGTGCAGGAAGTGAAGTCGTTTCTGACGCCGCACGGATACGCCGCTGCCGAAGCGGACAAGATTGCCGACTTTTTGAAGCAAAACGCACCGACGCCCGATACGGCGGTGTTCGTCACCGGCGAGGCCGCCGAACACGATGCCTGGGGCGAGAGTCTCCGCGCCGCCTGGGGCAACCGCTGGACGCTGCGTTCGTCGCTGGCCGCCGGCACCAAGTTCGATCATCCGCGCCATTCGATCCTGACGGGCCTGAGCCTTTTGACCACCACGTCCAAGCGTCTGCCCGTCCGTCCCGTCCAATGGCTGTCCATGTTCGACAGCGTCAAATCCCGCGCCAAGTCCTTCGTCGAAGAATACTTCTAGAAAAAATCCCATCATGAGCAGCCCGGTCGCCGCCAACTTGAAGCGTGTGCAGGACCGGATCGCGGCCGCGTGCTCGGCCGCGGGCCGCCAGCCGTCCGAGGTGAAGCTCGTGGCCGTCTGCAAGACGTTCCCGGCGTCGGCCGTCCGCGAGGCCTTCGGTCTCGGGCAGACCGCCTTCGGCGAAAACCGCTTCCAGGAAGCGGACCTCAAGATGCGGGAGCTCACGGACCTCCCGTTGGATTGGCACTTCCTCGGACAGATCCAAAGCAACAAACTCCATCGGATCATCCGCGCGTTCTCGATGCTGCAATCGCTTGACCGGCTCGAGATCATCGAAAAAGCGGAGCGGGTTCTCGGGGAAGGGAATGAAACGCGTGACGGTCTGATCGAAGTGAATATTTCGGGCGAGGAGTCGAAGTCGGGCTTCACGCCGAGAGAGTTCATGGATCTGCTCCAATCGGGTGCGATTCAGAAGCTCAAGCACCTCAAAATCCGGGGTCTCATGGGCATCGGCCCTCACACGGAAAAAACCGATCGCATCCGCAGTTCGTTCGACCTGCTCAGGAATTTTTACGAGCAGGGCCGCGCCCAAGGCCTGGCCTGGGACACGCTTTCGATGGGCATGAGCTCCGACCTCGAGCACGCCATCGCCACCGGCTCGACCATGGTCCGGGTCGGTTCGGCGATCTTCGGTTCCCGGGTCTAGCGGCACGGAGCAAGAGTGGTCGGCTCCGGGCGGAGCCGCTCGCGCGCTGTCTTCGACTAGGCGCGCTCGCTCCTTGCTCTTCGTCGGCGGGGACGCCTCCTCAGAACAAAAGC